>NZ_JAMYJX010000001.1:0-1257895 GCF_024136965.1 Haladaptatus sp. AB618
GAGTGCCCCCATACACTTAAGGGCATTGGATTGGCTTTCTTTCGCCCGAAACCCAGCGGGCACATCGTGAGATGTGATGGGTTTCGGGCTGACACCTCGCGGGGTGACCACGAGGCGTCCTTCGCATTTACTCAAAGTCGGGGGTTAGACTTAAGCCCGTCGAATGAAACTCTCATAGGCACAGATTAACTAGCATTATATCTCAAAGTAAGCCCACAAAAGGGAGAAATAGTTCACCAAGGGCCATTGATTTCGAGTTATCGAGCAAGCGGGCAACCGATGTGGCTCGAAGGGAACGCAACTCGGGTAGTTCGGTTTGCGGATTAGCGTAACGGTTGAACGGTTACAGCTACTGGTCGAGAGAACTATTGCGCGAGTGGAAGATCGAACCGTCATCCTACGCGTCGTGCGTTCAGTCCGGCCGGATGTGCCTCGCGCATCCTGTTATTTTTTTGAGCGAGCAAAAAAAACTTCTGCTACGCTACGCGCATGCGAAGAATACTATACTATGTAGCAGTCGAATAAAACACTCGGTTATTGAGTACGTTCGATTCACTCGTCCAGGTGCTCGATGCCCTGTTTGGAGACGTTTGCCTCCGTTATTTCGGTCGGCATCCAGTCTGGTTTGTCGTCAGGGGCCTCCTCGTGCCATGCCCAACCCTCGTAGATGTGGACTTTGTCGGTACCCTTCTCTCGAAGTCGGAGCTCGACTCTGTCCGCCGCATCTTCGGAACTACCTGGGTCAAGTCGACGTGCTGCTTTGAGCGCAGCCTGTCGAGGGGTGTTCCCCGAAAAGACACTTGATTCGTCTCCATCCGATTGGCGCAGTGCAAAGTTCCGCTTACCATCGTCACGTACCATGGTTTTCTCCTCCATGCCAACCCAGCACAGGGTCCACTATAAATATATCGCCGATATGAGCGGTTTTCGGCGATAGACATAAATAGGAGAGTTCCGCAGTATCGTGGTTTCACACTGGAAAAACAGGCCGAGCAAGGTAAGTGGTCTCGGCTCATAGGGCATTTCTAAGAGAGACGGAGCGGAACAGTACGGTAGAAAACACTTAAGTACATCCTACGGTGAAGGACTGCATAAGATACCGCGATGGTACGGAAAAAGAAGCTCAGCCCGAGTGGCGCGAAAGACGAAGACGGAGAATATCACAACGTCCACGTCAACCTACACGAAGACGAACTTGCCGTCGCTGGCATGGAGATCGGTGACGAAGTCTTTGTACGAGTTCGGGAAGACAAGATCATTATCCAGAAGGCGGATAAAGACGAGGTCGAACACGAATTTTAGGTCGCCGCGGGCACCCCGCAGGTGATTTTCATTCGAAGAACGATGAACGGATACGAGGTCGTTAAACCACTTTTATTCCAGTTGCCAGCAGAGCGTGCACACAGCACGGTTCACACGCTCTTGAGAACGGTGCAGGGGACACCGGCCGAGCGATTGCTCGGGATGAACTACCGAGTCACCGACCCCCGCCTGACGGTCGACGCGCTCGGCCAGAGATTTCCCAACCCGGTCGGTGTCGCTGCCGGGTTCGATAAGAACGCGGAGATTCCCTCCGCATTGGCGAGCCTCGGGTTCGGACACGTGGAAATCGGGGGTGTAACTGCGGAGGCCCAACCGGGCAACCCGAAACCGAGAATGTTCCGACTCCGCGAGGACGAAGGTATCATCAACCGGATGGGGTTCAACAACCACGGAGCCGACAGAATCGGTGCACGCATGGCAATGCAGTCGCTCCCGGACGTTCCCGTGGGAGCGAACATCGGGAAGTCGAAGACGACCCCATTGGAGACGGCAGAGGAGGACTATCTGTACAGCTACGAGCGCGTTTCCTCGCACGCCGACTACTTCGTCGTGAACGTCTCCAGTCCGAACACGCCCGGTCTACGTGAACTACAGAACCGCGAGAATCTCGAACGGATCTTGACGACGCTACAGGATGCAGGCGCAAGTCCGTTACTCGTGAAGCTCTCGCCGGACCTGCCGGAGCCAGCGATCGCGGACGCACTCGATCTCGTGGCGGAACTCGGGTTGGACGGCGTCATCGCCACGAACACGACGACCGACCGCCCCGAAACGCTCCGGAGCGAGTACCGAGACGAAGATGGCGGGCTATCGGGAATGCCGATCCAAACGCGTGCAACGGAGATGATTCGATTCGCCGCCGAACGGGTGGACGTTCCAATCATCGGTGTGGGGGGAATCTTCACCGCCGAGGACGCGTACGAGAAGATTCGTGCAGGTGCACACGTCGTCCAGTTGTACACCGGTCTCATCTATCAAGGGCCGTCAATAGCGCGTGATATCAACGAAGGACTGCTTGAACTCCTCGATCGGGACGGCTACGACAGTATCGAGGACGCCATCGGAGCGGACCTTTCGTAGAATCACTCGTCAGGCATCACGCCGCATTTCGAGAAATTCGTACTCCCCACCGTTGGTTTCCTGTACGAACACCTCGACGCGCTCGAATCCAACCTTCTCATAGACAGAAATCGCGCGGTCGTTGAACGTCGCGACGGCGAGGGAGAACTCCTCGGGGTCGTACTCCTTCCGAGCGAACACCAACCCGGCTTCGACGAACGACCGTCCGTTGCCTCGTCCGGTGAGATGGGGATGCATCCCGAGCCCTATTTCGAGCGTTCCATCCGAGAATTCGAACGAGAAGAAACCGGCGCGTTCGTCATCTGCAGCGAACACCGCGTACTTGTCGTCCCAGTTAGTCGGATTAGTGAACAGCGCCAAATCCTCTGGGTCACTCTCCATGTCGTAGAAATCGTACGGCGGGTCGTAGTGCCACGAGACGATGGCGCGCACATCGTCCACAGTGATAGGACGAAATTCGTAGTTCATAGAAAAACCGCCACACGAAAAGGAGTTAGTCGTTACTCTAGTGCGTCCAGTCGGAACTCGAATCCGGTGACCGGAACCTCCAGGTCGTGCTCAACGAGCACTTCCGGATGGATTTCGCCGACGATTCCGACCGTCTCCCCGTCGATGACGACGGCGGCCGCACGGCCGGAGATGAACGACGGGTGCTCCGTCGGGGGCGTTTCGAGGGTCACGTCGAAGTTGCGAGCGATGGCTTGCAGACGCGCCTTGGCGTCCTCGTAGGAGGCGTCGTAGCGCGCGAGGACGCCAGCCACGGTTCGGTGTTCGGCGACGCCCGTGTTCTCCGAGTCGTCAACTGCCGCCGCCAGACCGATTTCCGTGAGGTCCTGCGGGTACGTGCGGTGAGTGTTGTTCTCCAGCACCATCATGAGCGAGGGGAGCGCCCACGTTCGGAGCATGGTGTAGTCCTCGCTGTAGGGGTTTTTGATGGTCGCAGGAGTGCCCCCGCCGACGACGTCGGTGCTGGGTTCCACGCGCATGCGCTCGAAGTTCTCCTCCTCGCTTATCATGTGGAAGTTGAGCAGGTCCTCGAAGCCGAGACCGACGAGAACCTCGCGCGCTGCGTCTTCGAGTTGCGAGCGCTCGTGTCGGCCGCCGACCGTCCCCACGTCAGGGTAGCGGGGCGAGAGGTCGTTGAAGCCGTATGCGCGGCCGATGTCGTCCACGATGTCTACGGGGTGGAGCACGTCCACGCGATAGGGCGGAATTTCCACCTCGTAGACGACGCCCCCGTCGTCGGTCTCCTCGGCTTCGCCGGAGAGGCCGGAGTGGGCCAACAGGTCCAGCACTTCGTCCGGGGTGAACTCGATACCGAGCAGGGTCTCGATACGGTCGTGGGTGACCTCCTTGGTCGTCACGTCGAAGTTCGGCCGGACCAGCGTTCGGTCGTCGTATTCGACTTCGACTTCCTCGATGGTGCCGCCGCGGGCGTCAAGCGCGTAGCAGATGATGGCACACATCTTGTCGATGGTCCACTGGTCGGTTCCGGTGAGTTCGACGAACAGGTTGCGCGAGTCGGCTTCGACCTCGGTCCGGCGGCCGTTGATCACCGGCGGGAACGAGAACAGACCGATATCGTCGTAGATGGCCGGGTAGCGGTCGTACTCCGAGACCAGATCGGCGTACTTCTCGCCGGTCGGGTGGGCACGCAGGACTTCGTCGGGTGTCATCTCGGCGTCCGCGTCGAGCGGCACGAACCGGTCGCCGTCGGGGTCGACGCCGACGTAGCGAATGGAGTTGCCGCCTTCCTCGGTGGCCGAACTCCCCTTGAGCATCGTCAAATCGTGAATCCCGATGGCACCTTTCGCACGTTTGCGACCCATCGTCGCGTGGAGTTTCTCCTGCAGTTGGATGAGCGAGTCGAGTGCGTCCTCGCTGAGGTTCACGCCACGGACGATCGCACCGGTGACATAGGGGCGTTCCTCGGGGACGCTCTCGTCCACCTCGATGGTCCAGTCCGCGTCGTTCAGCTTCGGGACGTAGACGCCGCTGTCGTCGCCGTACTGGTAGCGAAGCGAGCGCGCGACACCCTCGATGGAAAGACGGTCGAGGCGGTCAGGGGCGAACTCCAACTGCATGTCGCCGTCCTCCGTGTCGCCCTCGTACTCCAGGCCGAGGCCGAACATGTCCTCCTTGAGTTCGTCGTCGCTCTTTTCGTCGTGACCGGTCAGTTGTCGCAGTTCGTCGGGGTTGACATCGACAGTTGGCATCAGTGAATCACCTCCACGTCGCGGAGCAGTTCGAGGTCACACAGCGTCCCGTGAACGTCGCGGATGTCCTCGAAGCCGTACATCAACATCAGCAGGCGTTCCAGGGCGAGACCCCACGCCATCACGTCGCACTCGACGCCGAGGGGTTCGAGCACCTCGGGACGGAACATCCCGCTGTTCCCGATTTCGATGAGTTCACCCGTCTCCGGGTGGTTGCCGAACAGTTCGAAACTCGGCTCAGTGTACGGGTTGTAGTGCGGTTTGAACTGGATGTCCGTGATACCGAACTGGGCGTAGAACTCCTCGAACGTACCCATCAGGTCACGAACCGAGAGGTCCTCGGCCATCACCCAGCCCTCGATCTGGAAGAACTCCAGCAGGTGAGTCGGGTCGAGCGTGTCGTTGCGGTACACCTTTTCGACGCTGAAGAAGCGCTGTGGCGGTTCCAACTCGCCCTGCGCATAGCCCGAGAGGTATCGCATCGACAACGAGGTGGTGTGCCCGCGAAGCGCGATTGCTCGTGCGAAGTCCTCGTCCCACGGCGAGTGATATCCCTCGCCGTTTTCGCCGACACCTTCGAGGTGCGCGCTGTGGACGCGCTCCACGAGGTCCTCCGGCAAGTCCCCGATTTCGGTGGGGTTCGACAGCGCGAACCGGTCCCAGTGGGTGCGCGCCGGGTGGTCCTGGGGCATGAACAGACAGTCGTTGATCCAGAAGTCCGCGTCCGCGTGCGGGCCGTCCATCTCCTCGAAGCCCATGCCGACGAGCACGTCCTTGACGCGGTTCGCGGTCTGGCGCAGGATGTGAACCTTGCCGCCGTCGACTCGCTCGGCGTCGGCCGCGACGTTGTACTCGGCGAACTCCACGTCGCGCCAGTCGCCGGTCGTGAGCATTTCCGGTGTTAGCTGGCCGACCGTCTCGGCCGCTTCGATACCTTCCATCATCGCGGTGACGCCCGCCTCGGTCAGCGTCACGGAGCGAACCGTCGATTCGGAGCGCTCGACGAGGCCGCGGCTTTCCAACTGGTCCAGCGTGTCCGCGTCGTCCACGGATTCCCCATCCGCGAGCGCGGCGAGCGCGCTCGCTTCGTCGTCCTCGTCCGGGTTCGCGTCGGGGTCGACCGTGATTTCGCCGCTGTCGATGCTCCCGTAGCCCTTTCGAGCGTAGTTCGAGAGGGCGATGTTCACTTGCGGACCGCCGAGTCCGGATCCCCCGATGGGTTGGCCCATCTGAACGGCGTCGTCGTCAGCCCCGGCGTCGATGGCTGCCTCGTAGAGGGCAATTTCCGGCAGTCCGTCCTCGGCGTACTCCTCGCCTTCCTCGGTCAGCGAGACGGATTCCTCGGTTCGTTCGTCGATCGACAGCAGTCCCTCGTCTTCGAGTTCGAAGACCGCGCCCGTCACCGTCTCCGGTTTCAGACCGGTCTCCTCGGCGAGTTCCGCTATCGTCTGTTCGTCGTTCGCGCTCGCGGCTTCCAACACCGCGACCTGTGATTCTGGTAGTTTCATGTCCACTGGTAGTCGTTGGTCGTATCTCCCGTTCCGCCGGTTTAGCCCTTCTGAAGACAGACGGACCACTCGGGCTCCTGCACCCGGTTTCGTCCTCCCGCCGCGGGAGGAGTCCACCGACCGCTCAGACCGCGATAAAAAAGCCGAATCCCAGCGGTGGCCGTGGTTCGACTGCACTACTGCCATGGTGGGATTCGGATGGCATGGCTGAATGGTGGCGTCAAATCGACAAAAGGGTTCCGGAGGGGTTTACCCCACATGGCGTGATTTGGGGACGATGATGGACTGGGAGCGGTTCTACGACAGGGCGAACTACGACCGCTGTGCCTACATCGGCGGCGAGCGGATGGCAGACCTCGTGGAGCGATCTTTCGAACGGGAGGGCACGCCCGAGAACTTCGCGTCGGTTGGCTGTGGACCGGCGGTCGTCCCGTTCCTCCTCGCCGAGCGCCACCCCGACATCGACGTGTACGGGTTCGACATCTCGGAAACGGTCGTCCGGGACAACGCCGAGAAAGCGACGGAAGAAGGGTTGAACAACCTCCATTTCGCGGTCGATTCGCTCCCGAATCTCGATAGGAATCGGAAATTCGACGTGGTGTACTGCGTCGCCACGCTCTATTTCGTGGACGAACCGCGCCGAGCAATCGAGAACCTGTACTCACACGTTCGAGCGGGAGGTCATCTCATTTTGAACTATCCGAACGAACAGAGCAGGAGAACGTTCGATAGGGAGTTCGAGGGACGCAAACGGGAATCGTTCGAACTCGTCTTGAGCGGCGCGAATATCATTAGCGAGGATGTCGTTCGGAACATAACTGGCGCGAAAACGCGGAGCTACTGGGAACTGATAGACGCCGAAGACGAGGAGTTCGTTGATTCGGCGACTCCGTGTGTCGTCGTCGAGAAGTGAGGAGAGTATCCGGTCATCATTCGTAGTTCGTAGCTGGGTTCTTACCTGTAGAAAACGAATATTAGCTATGTCCGCTATCGCAACCCGAGGAGGGACGGTACGATGGCTCCGCGGCCTCTGGGAGTACTATCGAGAGTACACCCACACGGCGATACATGCGGCCGCGACCGCGGCGCTCACCGCATTCGGGTTGCTTATCTTCGTCAACAAACTGTTCGTGCTGCTGGCGATTGCCTCGTACGTTTTCCCGCCGGTTATCCTCTACAGCATCGGATTCAACGTCGAAAAATCGCCATCCTCTCCCGAGACCGGTGCTGGCCAAACGATTGCCGGAGCGAATTCGAGCGGGACTTCGAAAAGCGACGGGGGAAGCACGGGTACGATTAGGCATGACGGGGACGCGGATTCGGACGGATACGACGGCGATACCGATTCCGATAGCGATGACGGCGACACTGATTCGGACAGCGATGACGGCGACACTGATTCGGACAGCGATGACGGCGACACTGATTCGGACAGCGACGACGGAGATACCGACTCTGACGGATGATGGTATCGATCATCGAAATTCATACGAACGCGATGCGTCGAACGGGAAGCAAGCGCGTGGAGGTCGGTCCGATTAGCCGTCGGCGTCCGGTGCAGAGGACTGCTGATGTTGGTATCCCAGGAAGAAGAGACCGAGACCGATGAGAATGAGGATGACTCCGGGAATGAGGAGGATGAAACTCGGACCACAGGGGTTACCGACGCTACTATTGGGAGTGCACATCTGGTCTCGAAACCCGAGCCAGATCAAAAACACACCGACGACGACACCGGATACACCGAATCCTTCGAACGAACGGAGCCGTGACATCACGTTTGAGATAGAGACCGGACCCGCAAAACACTTCTGAAGCGTCGAAATCGGGAATCGGTTATCGACGCGAGGATTCCAACTCGATATCCAAGCCGTCCAACAGTTCTTCCGCCTCTTCACGCTTTTCCTGGTGGTCTTCCAGGAACTCCTTCATGAGTTGAGCGGCCTGCTCCTTGCAGTCGCCACAGAGGCGCTCGCCGGAGACACATTCGTCGTAGACCTCCTTCGTGAACTCGTCGTCGTCACCCGCGAGGAGGTAGGCGTACAGTTCGTACACCGGACATTCGTCGGCCTTTCCGCCCAACTCGCGCTGTTTTTCGGCGGTTTCGCGGCCGCCCGTCGTCGCGGATCTCACCTTGTCGTAGCCGTCCTCGGGGTCGTCGAGCAGGCTGATGTGGCTGGCCGGAACCGACGAGGACATCTTGCCGCCCGTCAGACCGGTCATGAATCGGTGGTAGATCGACGATGGCATGATGAAGCCGTAGCCATCGTTCTCGATTTCGATTTCACGGGCGAGGGTTTTGGCCTCCTCCCGCGAGTAGTCGAACACGTCGATGTGCTCGTCGAACACCCGTTTTTCGCCCTCGATGGCGTCGATGAGTGCCCCATATGCCGCTTCTGTCGCGTTGCGGTCGAGGAACCGAACACGGGGGCGAAGCGGCTCCATGCCGGCGTTTTCGAGCTTCGAGATGGTCGTCTCGACGGCCGGAACGTCCGGGTCGCCGTTCTCGGCGAGCCACGCGGCCGCGTCCTCACAGCGGGGCATCTCGGGGTCCTCGGCGTACTCCTCGCGTGCTTCGTACGCCGCCGCGATGTGAGACAGTTCCGTCTCGTCCGCCTCGAAACTCGCGTAAGCTTTCGTCACGCCGAAGTAGCGCATCCGAACCGCCAGGTCGCGGGCCAACCTGACGTGCGGGTCCTGGTCGGGACCGACCGGAATGACGGTCGGTTTCGGTTCGTCGAGTTGCGGGTAGAGGATGTCCGCCATCTGCGTGACGACGCTCTGGACGTGCGAGACGTTGGTTTCGCCGTCGAAGCCGTAGATGGACTGGAACTCCGAGAAGTTGGCCTTCGACCCGAGTTCGAACGCCAAATCCTGTAGTTCGCGGTTCTCGGACTGGCGGTAGAGCGTCCCCGTCTCGGCGTCGAACCCGAGGGCGATGAGCGAGAGCAGGTAATCCCGCGAATGCTCGTCGATTTCCTCCCACGAGAGGCCACGGGCGCTGTGGGCTTCGAGGTCCGCGATGAGCCCGTAGGTGTCCCCGCCCTGCTGTTGATGCCAGATGAGTTCGTCGAACACCAGTTTGTGTCCGATGTGCGGGTCACCGGTCGGCATGAACCCCGACAGCGCGGCGAACGGTTCGTCGTTCTGCATCGCCTCGGCCACGCGGCGGTAGCCACGGTCGCCGAAGATGACGCTCCGGCGCATCAGGTAGTGTGGGTCCGGAACCGCCGGGAGGACGTCGTCGAACTCCTCGATACCGAACTCCTCAAACAGTTTGCGGTAGTCGGACACCGTCGCCGACCCCCACGGGTCGAGGACGACGTCGTCCTCCCCCGTTGCGGTACCACCGTCGGGCAGGAGTCCGCCCGTTTCGGATGAATCGTCTCGTGTCATGGTGTAAGTCGTGTCACCGACAGCCAAGTGTCTATTCGTTCGTTCTCCGTGATGAGCGCAAAAATCATTTGCTTTCGTACCCCGTGTGCCAGTCGAACGTCGAGCGCGAGGTCACGCGGGACGAACTCGTAGTCGTCCTTCAACACCCGAATCAGATACTCCGAGTGCCCGAGGTCGTCCACCGACTTCACGTCGGCGTAGGTCCGGAAATCCGCGCCGAACTTGAATCCCGTCTTCGGGACCACGCCATGTTCCCGAAGGGTTCGATACACCAGCAAGCGGCGGTCGAACCGCTCGCCTTCGACCTCCTCACCTCGCTCGACTATGTCGTCGTACGTTCCCCCGATTTCGAGATTACCCTCCGCGACCAGATGGGCGGCCTCCACGAGCGACAACTGTAGAATCCCCGTCGCGTCGCGTCCACCCATCTGCTGGCCGTAAAACGCCTTGCCGTGGAGTTCGTCGGGAGCGTCCCACACCAGCACGCGGTCGCCGACGATCGACCCGGAAAGGTCGGTCGGTACGTCGTGATCCGTCGTCCCCTCGATCTCGATGCGATCGGTCTCGAAGTAGGTGATTTCGCTCTCCTCGTCCACGATCGCGAGGACCACGTCGCCTAGCTCCGCGACGGGAATCGGATCGCGCTCGCTCGCGACCCGAATCCGGTGTGACACCTCGTCGTCCCACGGGCCGCTCCCGCGCGGATAGACGACGAAATCCGACGACGGGTGGGGGTTCGACACCCATCCCTCTCGATCCGGCGAGAGGTAGAACCCGCGCTCTCGAAGGTTTGCGTAGACGAGGAATCGGGCCGCAAATCCGTTGCCAGTCGATTCCTGTAAAAATTTCTGAAATCCGTTACCATCGACCGAGTCGAGGTCGCCGCGAAGCAGGAGGTGGGCGGCTTCGACGCGTGAAAACGCTACCTCGTTGCCACTGAGTGGGCGACCGTATCCCCGCGAATCGTAGTACCGCTGGCGGGCGTCGCCGCCGACACGGACTTCGTCGTCGCGTAGGCTTCCATCCATACGTCTTCTGTGATGTGGGCCTTCAAATGCACTACGACTCAGGGACGAACTCACCCGACCGTCCGGAGAACGGTGTTCTGCCACCCCGTTAATACACCACTCGGACGGCCGAGAGAGCAGTCATCGATGGGAAATCAGCCCTCCAAACGGCCGTCTTCGAACATCTCGCAATCGGTGTTCAAACACCGACGACCTGTCGAGGTTCGGAACACGGGAAGGCCACAGTCACACGAACCCACGATCATCCCGTTCGGAATTCCGAAGCCGACCTCGCAGTCGGGATAGCGGTCGCATCCCGCGATGATACTGCCCTTGTTCAGAATTCGCATGTCGGCTCCGCAGTCGGGACAGTCCCATTCCCGGTCGAATCGTCGCCGCACGGCCTCGAAAACGGTGCCGCAGTCGCGGTCGATACAGAGTTCGAATTCGGCTCCGCGTTCGACGTGCATGGACGGTAGGCCGCAGTCACACGTTTCCGTTCCGATACTGGCCCGACGCGGAATCGGATACTCCTCGTGACAACCGAGACACGAAACCGCTCCCTTGGCTCGCGTGAGCGTGCCGTCGCAGTGTGGGCAGGTTCCGACGGAAATCCCGGCGACTGAGCCCGGATAGCGGGAAATCCCGTGGCAGGCGTGACAATCGACGCGAACGCGATGGTCGTCGGTCGCGGCGACGAGCGTGAACGAATCGCCGTCGAGCGAGGCGTGGGCGGTTTCCGCACGGGTGAGCCATTCGACCGGTTGATAGCCATCCACGTCGTGGACGAGGAGGGTATCGTCGGGTTTGAGGATGGCGACGACCTCGCCGCGCCGCTGTCCGTGGGTGTCGCCGTCCGTCGTAATCGTACAGTCACCGGCGAACACGCGAATCGTGTCTGTCATGGCCCGGGTTGGTTCCGTGTTCGTATTTGAACGTTCGGGCCAAGGGTTTTGAGTGAAAAGGATGAACGAAGAGAAAATGGAAGAGATAGAAGAAATGGAAGGAGCAGAGCGACAGGCAGTGCTGTTCGACATGGACGGCGTCATCGTGAACTCGGAGGATTTCTGGGCGGAACTCGAAGAGGAGATCATCTTCCCCGAAGTGGGCGTGGAGGATATCGGCGACAACGAGATCACCGGGATGAACTTCCGCGAGATCTACGACTATCTGGACGAGGAGTACGGGACCGACGTGACGAAATCGGAGTTCATCTCCCTCTACGACGGAATCGCCGAGGACCTCTACGGCGAGCACGTCTCGCTGATGGACGGCTTTCACGACCTGTTGGACGACCTACGAGCGGACGGGACCGACGTGGCGCTCGTGTCCTCGTCACCTCACGACTGGATAGAAATAGTCACCGACCGCTTCGACCTCGAATTCGAGGAAGTCGTCAGCGCCGACGACATCGACGCTCCCGGCAAGCCCGAACCGGCAATCTACGAGTACGCGGCCGGGTTGCTCGACTATCGAGCCAACGAGTGTGCCGCGGTCGAGGATTCAGAACACGGCGTCGAATCGGCCGTTCGGGCCGGGACGTACTGTGTCGGCTATCCGAACGGTGCGAAAGAACTCGACCTCACGATGGCGAACGTGGTCGTCTCCTCACCCGCCGAATTGCACGAAGAACTGCTCACTCGACCTGCACGGACCGAACGTCGGTAACCGGCAGGAGAGGGAGGTCGGGGAACGCGACGCGAACGGTGAACTCCATCTCGTCGGCCGTGCCCCCGAAGACGCCGACGGGAATCGTCGTCTCGCCGTCGAGATACGTCGATTTTTCCGTCATTTCGACGCCGTTGACAGTCACGTCGATAGCTGCTTGCTCGCGGTTACCACGGTTCTTGATGGTGACCTCGCGCATGTCGTTCTCGCCGCGAGCGATTCGGCTCGGGAACGACCCCCATTCGATCTCCAAGTCGGGAAGCTTGCGGGCGCTGGCTTCGACCTGTTCGGCGACGCCCTCGGTGAGACCCGCATCGACCAACCCATCGACGCCAACGGCGCGCACGTCGGCGGGCGTTTCCAGACCTTCCGTCGCCAATTTGCTGGACCGCCCGGCACCCACCCCATCGATCGCGGTGAGTCCGACAGCGCTTTCCCCGACGCCGTTTTCGACGCGGGCCTCGATTCGGGTGACGAGGTTCGCGGCGACCGGCCTGTCGAGCCGTTTCAGGAACGCACGGAGCGCCGCGAGCAGTCGAACCGCGTTCTGCTGGATGACCCACGCGTCGCTCCGCAAGTCGCCCGGCGTCGAACCCGTCATGCTGGAACGGAGGATGGCGAGCACCTTCCGCCCGCCCGCTTCGAGGTCGCCGGAATCCTGTCCGACGAGGACGGAATTGATGGCGTCACGCTCGGCTTGACGGGCACTCACGCTGTCGAACTCGGCCGCGCCAGCGACCGTTTCGAGCACCTTCGGCACGTCGATGTCGTCGGCCTCCGCGAGGCGGCGGAACCGTTCGGCCGTGTCGAGGTTGAGGTAAAATTTCGAGGCGAGCATGGCGAGCGCCGTGCCCTCGATGGAGAGGTCGTCGCCCTGCTCCACGAATCCGCGCGAGACGAGGCGCTGAAGCGTGTTTCTGACGCGCTCACGGTGATTTTCGAAATCGTACTCGTCGGGTTTCGTCTGGGCGCGGACGTAGTAGAACGTGGTTTGAAGCCACGACATCACATCGTCCAGATCCGAGATGGTGCCCATCGCGATTTCGGCGTTGAGATGGGAGTCCAAATCCTCCGCGAGACGGGATTCGATCTCCTTGCCTTCGCGCAGGAGTTTTCGGTACTTGTCCGCGTCCTTGAAGTCACAGACGACCCACCCGTAGCCCACGTCGTCGTAGCCGGGACGGCCCGCCCGTCCGAGCATCTGGAGCACGTCGAGCGGACTCATGTCCACCTCGCCTTCGAGCGGGTCGTGGAGTTTGGTGTCGCGCAGGACGACACATCGGGCGGGGAGATTCACACCCCACGCGAGCGTGGAGGTGGAAAAGAGGAGCTGAATCTTTCCCTGTTTGAACCACTCCTCGACCCGGTCGCGGTCGTTCTTCGACAGTCCCGCGTGGTGAAACGCCACGCCGTCGAGCACGGAGTTTCTGAGGGTATCGTTTCGCAGTTCCTGCGTTTCGGTATGGAAATCGTAGTCGCCGCGCGCACCGATGGGGATGTCCCGCTCGGCGATTTCGTCGCGGGCCTTCTTCGCGGCCTGCACGGTGTCCTGCCGCGAGGCGACGAAGACGAGCGCCTGTCCGTCCTCGCGGATGTGTGGCTCCGCGAGGTCCAGCGCACGATACAGCCTGCGATACTTGTCCGCGAAGGAGTTGTCCCCGTGGGAGTAGGTCTTCACGTCCGCGTGCAAATCGACGGGGCGGTAGTCGTCCCCGAACTCGAAAGTGGTCTCCGGCGGCGCGTCGAGCCAATCGGCCACGTCGCTCACGTTCGGCATCGTCGCGGAAAGCGCGACGATACGAGGGTCACAGAGCCTGCGGAGGCGTGAGATGGTGACTTCGAGGACGGCCCCGCGCTTCTCCGAATCGAGCAGGTGCACCTCGTCGATGACACAGCAGTCCACGTCGGTGATAAAGGAGTAGCGGGACGAGTCGTGTTTCCGGGTCGCCGAGTCGGTCTTCTCGGGCGTCATCACGAGGATGTCGGCGCGTTCGGCGCGCCGCGGGTTCAACTCTCGTTCTCCCGTGACGACGTACACCGAGTAGCCGAGGTCCTCGAAGCGTTCCCAGTCGCTTTCCTTCTCGTTGGTCAGCGCCCGAAGCGGGGCGATGAACAGCGCGGTGCCGTCGTCGCGCAGCGCCTTGCAGATGGCGAGTTCTGCGAGCGCCGTCTTGCCGCTCGCCGTAGGCGCGCTGGCAACGACGTTCTCGTCGCTTTCGAGCAGCGCGGGAAGCATCTCGCGTTGCATTCGGTTGAACTCCTCGAAGGCGAACGCCTCCGCGAACTGTGGAACCGCCTCGGAGACCTGCATCGTTTCGTAGGCAGAGTGGAAAGCAAAAAGGCGTTTCTGTACCGGGCTGTCAGCAGACATTTGATGAGAAATGAACATGAATTGCGAGGGCGCTCCCGGACACGGTCACGCAACGACCGTCTCGTTGCGCTTCGTTTCTTTGGGTATTCACTTGAAATCGGTCTCGCGGTGACGAACGTCAACGAATTCGCGGGGACACTTCCTAAACGATAAAGCGTCGCAAAAACTACCGACAACTATGCTAGAGCTTGAAGACGTGTTGGCGGCGCGGGAGCGGGTGGCCGAGACGGCCCGACATACACCGCTCGATTACTCTCACACTTTTACTCGGATGACGGGTGCGGAAGTCCACCTGAAACTGGAGACGTTCCAGCGGACGGGGTCGTTCAAGATTCGCGGCGCGACCAACCGCATCATGACCCTCTCGGAAGCCGAAAAGGAAGCGGGTGTCGTCACGGCCAGCGCGGGCAATCACGCGCAGGGTGTCGCACTCGCGGCCACCCGAAGCGGCGTCGATGCGAAGATCGTCATGCCGAAACACGCTCCGATTTCGAAGGTGCGTGCGACGGAGAACTACGGCGCGGAGGCCATCCTCTACGGCGAGGACTACGACGAAGCCGCCGAGCGCGCCCACGAAATCGAGGAGACGGAGGGCCGAACCTACGTCCACGCCTTCGACGACGAGAAGGTGATGGCGGGGCAGGGGACCATCGGACTGGAGATCATGGACGACCTTCCCGAGGTCGAAACCGTCGTGGTCCCCATCGGTGGTGGCGGCCTCATCAGCGGCATCGCAACCGCCATCAAGGGACGGAACCCCGATGCCCGAGTCATCGGCGTGCAGGCCGAGGGCGCATCGAGCGTGGCCGACTCGCTCCAGAAGGGGAGCGTCCAGACGCTCGACAGCGTTGATACCATCGCGGACGGAATCGCCACCCGAAGCGTCGGCCAGCGGACGTTCGACGTGATAGACGCCCGCGTGGACGAGGTCGTCACCGTCTCGGATTCGGAAATCGCGGTGGCGGTCTCCTACCTGCTCGAACGCGGCAAGACGCTCGTGGAGGGTGCGGGTGCGGTGAGTCTCGCCGCGATCCTCGGAGGCAAGTTCGACTACGCGGACGACGAGGTGGTCGTCCCCGTCCTCAGCGGCGGTAACATCGACATGAACCTCCTCACGACCGTCATCGTGCGCGGACTCGTTGAAACCGGGCGCTACGTCAAACTCAAGACGGTACTCAAGGACCGACCCGGTTCGCTGCGAAAACTCCTCGACGTCATCGCGGATGCACAGGCGAACATCTACGCCATCCAGCACGACCGCACCTCCCGCGACATCGGTATGAACGCGACGGAGGTCGAACTGGACCTCGAAACACGCGGCCCGGAGCACGTCGACAACCTTCTCGACTCCCTGCGAGAGAACGGGTTCGACGTGGAAGTGCTGGTCTGAGCGGATCGGTGGTTGATTTTTCGCCCCCTATTGACGTAGGTTTAAGTTCCACGGCCCGAAGTGACGTGCATGAAACGAATCATCAGCACGCAGGACGCTCCCGAGGCGGTTGGCGCGTACAGTCAGGCAACGACGAACGGTGACATTCTCTTCACCGCAGGTCAGATTCCGATGACGCCCGACGGCGAGCTCCTCGCCGACGAGGACATCTCGGTGCAGACGCGCCAGAGCCTGGAGAACGTCAAAGGCATCCTCGAAGAGGAAGGGCTGAACATGCAGGACGTGCTGAAAGTGACCGTCTTCATGGACGACATCGAGGACTTCGACGAGATGAACGAATCCTACCAGGAGTACTTCCAGGACAATCCACCGGCCCGCAGCGCCGTCGAAGTGGCGAACCTGCCGAAGGGCGTCGGCGTCGAAATCGAGGCCATCGCCAGCACCGAGTAAGGATAGCTGTGAATCCTCGCGTCAAGGCGAGTCTCCTGTGGGGCGTCGTCGGCGCGCTCGCGTTTCTCGTCCTCCTACAGGGGTACCAGTTGGTCACCGGCTATCGCTACTCGGTTCCGATGATCGTCGGGACGACGCTCGTCGTGGCGATCGGTGCACCGATATTCACCTACATCGCCCACGGGGCACTCGATTAGAAAAGAAGGGTTTAAACACCGCACCCGGTAACCAACAGGTAAGCCGGGATGGCCGAATGGCAAAGCGCACGCCTGGAAAGCGTGTTCCCTTATGGGATTCTGGGTTCAAATCCCAGTCCCGGCGTTTTCGAGTGAACTGCTTGGCGAGCACCGCGTAGCGTGCACTTCAAAACGGCGAACGAGAAAACGCATCGGACTGGATTTGAGCAGGAGTCTCACATTCACACCATCGAGAGCTCCGTTCGAAAATGTCGATTACCGGAACAGCAGGGCCCGACATTCATCACACCGGGGGTCGAACAGCGAACGAATGCGTACGCGCTCGCTCGTCCCGCTTTGCTTGGTCCTCCTCATCGTACTGTTCTCCGGGGCATACGTCGCTGGCTACCACGTCCCCGGCGAACGGACGCTCGATACGGCCCGCGGAGTACAGGTGGTGGACGTTCCACACGACCAGCCGAAACGGCTGACCGACCCGAACCGGACGCAGTTTCGCCGCTGGGTGGAGTTTTACGTCCATCGCGGTATCAACGAACGGCGAGCGGAACACGGACTCGCCCCGCTCGAATTCGACGGTGCGCTCCGCGACATCGCGAGAAATCACAGTGCCGATATGGGGAAGAAAAGATACTTCGCGCACGTGTCGCCGTCGGGTGCCGACCCAAATGACCGGTATCGGCGGGCAGAGTACTACTGCATTCGGGGTGCGGGGGAGAACATCGCGTACACCTACTTCGACCGGCGGGTTCGAACCGACAATGGGACCGTAGTGCGATATCGGACGGCGAAGGAACTCGCTCGTGGAATCGTTTCACAGTGGATGCACTCGCCGGAACACCGAAAGAACCTACTCTCCAAAAATTGGGAGCGAGAAGGCCTGGGAACCTATTATACTCGGGATGGAAGAATATATGCAACAGAAGACTTCTGCTAAATCGGTGCAAAAAATTAAATAGTTAGGGTCACCTCTCAAAAACGAACATTCGCCCGGTCGATAGACGACACAATGAACGAAGAAGCAGACGAGACGAAGGAGACGCCACTGTCGAGAGATATCATCTTCCAGATACTGAGCAATCAACGGCGACGATACGCACTCCACTACTTGCGACGTAGGGAAGAAGCGGCCGAAATCGGGGAGCTTGCGACGCAAATCGCGGCGTGGGAGAACGACGTCACCGTCGACGAAGTAACCTCACAACAACGCAAACGGGTGTACAACACGCTCCAACAGGCACATCTGCCGAAGCTTAACGAGACTGGCTTTATCGATTACGACCCGGCACACGGTGACATCACGTTGACCGAGCGGGCCGAGCTCTTGAACACGTATCTCGAAATCGTTCCCGACAACGACCTCCCGTGGTCGGAGTACTACTTCGTTTTGGGCTGTGTCAGCCTCGCACTGTTGACAGGGGCACAGCTCGGTGCCGGACCGTTCGGTCTCGTGCCGGTACTGTGGTGGGCACTCGGGCTCGCCGTACTGGTGACGATTTCCGGCGGGGTCCACATGTACTACCATCGAAACCATCGTCTCGGTCACAGGGAAGTGCCACGAGAAAACTGATCGAGTGGACACCGTCGGGAAGACGTTCCGAGAAACGACGGGCGTCGAGACGAGAAAGGGGAGGGGGGTATGAACTGTGCATCGGAGTATATAAATAGGAGTTTGAGAATCGGATTTTCATCGAGAGACTCGTGTTAACTAGTATCGTGATTTTCGTCGTACCGACCGCCTTACGGCGATTTTCTGTTTCAGAATTCGATCGCTGGATGTCCGCGAACGAGGCAGTGGATAAAGATTTATATAGAAGCACAATCATAGTCGCCATTGTACTATGAGTCAGCGCATGCAAGGTCAGCCGATGATCGTAATGTCCGAGGACTCCCAGCGAGTCAAGGACAAGGACGCGCAGGAACACAACATCACTGCGGCGCGAGCGGTGGCGGACGCCGTTCGCTCCACACTCGGTCCGAAAGGGATGGACAAGATGCTCGTCGATTCGATGGGCGACGTGACCATCACGAACGACGGTGTCACCATCCTCAAGGAGATGGACATCGACAACCCGACGGCCGAGATGATCATCGAAGTCGCCGAAACCCAAGAGGACGAAGCGGGTGACGGGACGACGACGGCCGTCGCGGTGACGGGTGAACTCCTCAAGAACGCACAGGACCTCCTCGAACAGGACATCCACCCGACGGCAGTCATCAAAGGCTTCCACCTCGCAAGCGAGAAAGCACGCGAGGAGATCGACAACATCGCGGACGAGGTCGACACTGACGACGAAGACCTCCTTCGCAAAGTCGCGGAAACCAGCATGACCGGCAAAGGTGCCGAACTCAACAAGGAAGTCCTGAGCCAGATCATCGTCGACGCGGTTCAGTCCGTCACCGTCGAAGAGACGGTCGACCTCGAATACGTCAACATCGAGACTCAGACCGGCCGCTCGGCTGGTGAATCCGAACTGCTCGACGGCGCGGTCATCGACAAGGACCCCGTCCACGACAACATGCCGAGCTCCGTCGAGGACGCGAAAGTTCTCCTCCTCAACGAAGCCGTCGAGGTCGAGGAAACCGACGTCGACACCGAGATCTCCATCAACGACCCCGATCAGCTCAAGAACTTCCTCGACCGCGAGGAAGCCCAGCTGAAGGAGAAGGTCGATCAGATCATGACACGGGCGCGAACGTCGTCTTCTGCCAGAAGGGCATCGACGACCTCGCACAGCACTACCTCGCGAAGGAGGGCATTCTGGCCGTCCGACGCGCAAAGAAGAGCGACATCAAGTTCCTCCGAGAGGTTCTCAACACGAACATCGTCTCGGACCTCGACAGCGCGTCCGCGGACGACGTTGCAGAAGGTAGCGTCACCCGCGACGACAGCGACGAGCTGTTCTACGTCACGGGCGGCGAGAACTCCCACGGTGTCACGCTCCTCCTCCGCGGTTCCACCGACCACGTCGTGGACGAACTCGAACGAGGTATCACGGACGCACTGGACGTCGTCGCACAGACCGTCAGTGACGGACGAGTCGTCTCCGGTGGCGGTGCCATCGAAGTCGAACTCGCCTCCCGACTCCGCGACTACTCCGACAGCGTCGAGGGCCGCGAACAGTTGGCCGTCGAAGCGTTCGCCGACTCGCTCGAACTCGTCCCGCGCGTTCTCGCCGAGAACGCTGGACTGGACTCCATCGACACGCTCGTCGACCTCCGCGCGGAACACGAGGACGGCGAGAAACGCGCCGGCCTGAACGTCTTCAGCGGCGACGTGGAAGACACGTTCGAGGCGGGCATCGTCGAGCCGGCTCACGCCAAGGAGCAGGCACTCTCCAGTGCGACCGAGGCCGCGAACCTCGTCCTCAAAATAGACGACATCATCTCCGCCGGCGACCTCTCCACCGACAAGGGTGGCGACGAAGGCGGCGCACCCGGCGGCATGGGTGGCATGGGCGGCATGGGTGGTATGGGCGGCGCGATGTAAGCGAGGTTTCGAAGAAACCTCGAATGTCGAACGGGCGAAGCCCGTGAGACGGAAGATAGGTTCAGGCTATCTTTCACTCCGCTCACCCCCGAGGAATCGTCTATTGAACTCGAACCGATTTTTTAGACTCACGTCGAATAGCGGCGCGTAGCGGATAGACTGTAGTCGTTGACGACCGTCGTTTTCGTCAACCCCGGGAAGTCGAATCTGGCACGCGACGGACTGCCATCATCTCACGATAACGATACGGAAAGACAGCGTGAAATTCGCCGAGAAGACGTGCTGATTCGGGGCAAAATCCGGTTTCGTCGTCACGGGACGGTAAGCCGTAATCGAGGAGATGGAAAATCGGCCACCGTCCGATTTTTACCCCGAGTAAACCGCGGAGTCGTCTACTGAACTCGAACCGATTTTTGAATCCACGTCGAATCGAGACGTGTTTGCCGGATGTTACTGCAATCAAACTAATGAATGTGAATCTCCTTCGAGTACTTTCGAGATCAAGAATTCACACGAATTCCCCCGAAACATTCCTCAAATCAGCAGAGGAGACGACGATCGGGAGCAAAAATCGGTAAAAGATGGAACTAAGTGGGAACCACGTATCCCTCCAAATATGGAGACACTCCTGCTGAATCAGGATGCCGTAGACGAGAACACACAGATGCCCGAACTCATTCGGGCCATCGAGGACGCATTCGCGGCCTACGCGCTCGGCGATGCGCAGATGCCCGCGAAATCCTACATCGACCTGCCGCAGTACAACGGCGACTTCCGGTCGATGCCCGCCTATTTGGATGCCGACGGCTGGGACGCGGCCGGAATCAAGTGGGTCAACGTCCACCCCGACAACCCGGACGGCTTCGACCTGCCGACCGTCATGGGGACGATGATTTACAGCGACCCCGAGACGGCGTACCCGCTCGCCATCATGGACGGGACGGAACTCACGATGAAGCGCACGGGCGCGGCCGCCGCCGTCGCGACGGACCACCTCGCCGTCGAGGACGCGACGAGCATGGGTCTGGTCGGCGCTGGCGTCCAGTCCTACACCCAGTTGGAAGCCATCTCGAAGATTCGCCCCATCGAGGAAGTCGTCATCAGCGACCTGGACGAGGAAGCGGTCGCGGACTTCATCGACTACTTCGACGACGAGTTCGACGTTCGCGCCGGATCGATTTCGGAAGCTGCGTCCTGTGACATCCTCTCGACCGTGACGCCGGTCGAATCCCCCATCGTCTCGGCCGACGCCGTCGGCGAGCACACCCACATCAACGCGATGGGTGCCGACGCGGAGGGCAAACACGAGATCGCGGACGAGGTGCTGTTGAACGCGAAACTCGTCATCGACGACCACGCCCAGACCACCCACTCGGGCGAGATCAACGTCCCGTACAACGAGGGAACCCTCACGGACGACGACATCCACGGCGACATCGGCGACATCGTGATCGGCGACTTGGAGGGCCGCACCGGAGACGACGGCGTCACCGTCTTCGACAGCACCGGACTGGCGATTCAAGACGTTGCCGCCGCACACGTCGTCTACGAGCACGCGAACGAGAACGACAACGGCTACCCGTTCGACCTTCTCGGCGTCTGATTCAGGGATCCGAACCGGATTGAAGCGGGCCGTTTTTTGATGATTTTAGCCCCAGTAGCTACTCCTCGTCGCCGACCGGTGCCCGCGTCGTGAGTTCGTCGGTCAGCTTCGAGATGACCCAGACGATGATCAGGAACGGCAACAGCGGAATCAGCAGGACGAGCAGGCCGAGAAAGATACCCGCGCCGATGGTGTTCATCTCCCTGTCCGAATGACCGTAGTAGGGCGGCGTGACGGTTCGCACGACCTTCGTGACCGGATGGTCTTCCGACTCCTCCTGACTCATGGGAGAAAGAAGGCGGGAAAAATGATAAGCATTCGCACGACACGAGCGCATTGCGTGTTCGATCCGGATTCGATCGATCGGTGACGATGGAGTTCCAGTGGAAACCACGGGGTAGTGAACACGACGAGTACATCACGGACGATCATCGCATGAGTTCCAAACGGCGTTCGAGGACGAACACGGGACTCGACGAACGGTTCCTGTTGCAACCAGCGAACGTTTTTACGGGAGAGCGACCAACGTCGGACTATGGAACCCGCGAGCGGCGACGTGGAGTACGAACCACGGAGTGTGAAAGAGGTTTTGGCGGAGATGAAGGACACGGCGGAACTTCTGATCGACCTCTCGTACTCCGCGGTCCTCCACGGCAGTGACGACATCGCCGAGGAGGTGCTCGCGCTCGAAGGGAAGATGGACGTGCTTCAGTTGCAGGCGCGGATGAGCCTGCTCATGGCCGCCAGAAGTCCGGAGGACGCCGAGGAACTCGCACCCGTACTCGGCGTCGTCGGAGCCGCGGAGAAGATTGCCGACGCGGCGGGCGACATCGCGAAGGTAGTGTTGGAGGATATCGGTCTCCCGCAGGCGATGCGGGCGACGCTTCCGGAGGCGATAGAGACACTGGTACACGTCTCGGTGGCGAGTTCGTCGCCGCTCGCGGGACAGACGCTCGGCGGGTTGAACCTCGAAACCGAGACGGGGGTTCGCGTCATCGCCATTCATCGCGGCGGCGACTGGATTCTGAACCCGCATCGTGACACCGACCTCCGGGTGGACGACCGACTGCTCCTGCGCGGATCGGAAGACGGCGTCGCGGAGGTGTACAAGCAAGCGACCGGGAAGGAGTATCAACCGCCGGAACCACCGGAAGGCGGGGATACGGACCTCGAACGCGCCGTCGATTCAATCGTGTTGATGAAGAACATGAGTGAGTTAGCGGTTGATCTGGCCTACGGGAGCGTCCTGTTCGACAGCACGGACGTGGCGGAGGAAGTCGTGGAACTCGAAGCCGAAGTGGACGCACTCCAGTCGCGGTTCGAGGCGTGGACGTTGCAGGCGGCGGCGAACGCGGACGATCCCGTTTCCTTGCGCGGTCTCGTCCACCTCGCAAACAGTACGGAAGTCATCAGCGACGCGGCGGTGGAAATCAGCGAGGGCGTGCTCCGTGGTCTGGGTACCCATCCGGTCGTGGAGTACGCCGTACAGGAGAGCGACGAGGTCATCGTCCGCGTGACGGTCACGCACGGGAGCGCGTTCGACGGCACGACACTGGGAGCCGAGCGGGTCGAAACCGAGACGGGAATGCGCGTCATCGCGGTTCGGCGGCCGCCGGACGATTGGGTCATCTCGCCCGGGCCGGAAACCGAAATCAACGCCGGGGACGTGCTCCTGGCGAAGGGAACGCGGTTGGGTGCGGAACGACTCGAAGAGTTGTCCGGCAGCACGCAAGGTGAGTAATTCCGGACGATTTCACACGGTGATGATGGCGTCGGCTTCTATTTCGACCAGCAGTTCGGGAGCGATGAGTCGGCTCACCTCGACCATGCTCGTGGCTGGACGCACGTCGGCGAAGAATTCGGCGTGTGCCTCGCCGACCGGTTCCCAGTTTTCGATGTCGGTCACGTACATCCGCGTTCGAACCACGTCGTCAAGGTGTGCCCCCGCTTCAGTGAGCGCGGTTTCGATATTTTCGAGCGCCCGCTTCGTCTGGGCATAGGCGTCCCCTTCACCGACGATGGACCCATCCTCGGCGGTGGCCGTGGTCCCGGAGACGCGAACGTCGGTACCGATACGAACCGCACGCGAGTAGCCGACGCGGTCCTCCCACTCGGTACCACTGGAGACGCGTTTTCGTTCCATGGATGGGCCACGACACACCGAGGTAAAATCGTTGGTGTGAAAGCTATCAGTTCAAAGTATTTTCGGAAGGAGTAGTATCCGGGAAATACGGGTGGTCGAAGGAGAAGAAGTTCACAATCCCAATTCGATACAGACCGACAGTTCATCCAACTGGCAACCGGAATACCGAACTGCTAAGGGTTTTCGGCGACGGTGTATCGATAATGACAACGCTCGGAACGGCGAGCGCGGCCCCAGGGGAAATCGACACGGGCCGCCTCCCGGTTGGTGAAACCCGTGACGGGAGCCAGTTCGGGCTTCCCGTCGCCGTCATCAACGGCGCGCATGATGGAAAGACGCTCTACATACAGGCAGTTAGCGATGGCGACGAACTCAACGGTCTCGGCGTCGTGAATCGAGTCGTCCCGCAACTCGCTCCCGAGGATATTTCGGGGACGATTCTCGTCACTGGACTCGTCAACTACCACGGTTTTCAGGTCGCGGAACACCGGAACCCAATCGACGACACGAAAATGAATCGAACGTACCCCGGCAACGAGTCGGGGACGTCGAGCGAACGAATCGCGGCGGCGACCTTCGAGGCCGCCTCGCGTGCCGATCTCATTCTCGACTTGCATCAGGGTTCGACCAGTCGAATGATGAACGAGGCTCGTGTTCGCTGTGGGCCGCGCCATCGACTGCACGACGAATGTCTCGAACTCGCAAAAGTGTTCGACTGCGGCTACGTTCTCGACCAGAAGGGTCCGGACGGGCAACTCGCCCGCGCCGCGCCCGACGACGGTATTCCGACCATCGACCCCGAACTCGGCGGCTGTGTCGGATGGGACGAAGAGAGCATCCAGTACGGCGTGGATGGTACATTCAACGTCCTCCGATACTACGGCTTCCTCGAAGGGGACGTGGAGCTGAACTCGCAGACCCGCGCAACCGGGTTCGACCGCTACGGCGCACCGAGCGGCGGTCTCGTCAACTTCGAGAAGGACCTCGGCGACGAAGTCTCACCGGGTGAAACCCTATTCACCATCACCAATGTGTTCGGTAAGCTCAAGGCCGAAATCACCGCCGACCGCTCCGGTATCTTCTGGCGCTCCCGTCGCCTGCCGCAGGTCGCCACTGGCGAATACGTCTGTTCGATCGGCATCGACGTCAGTCGCTACTGATTGCTCCGACTGACGACACTTTCCGTTCACAACTTCCCGTTCACAAGACTCACAACGCTCCGCTCCCCACGACACTTACAACGACCGGAGTTTCCCCACTATCACAATGCTCTCCAACCTCTCATGTTCGGCCTGTGGACGCGAATACGCCGCCGGAGCAGACGAACCGTGGCGGTGTGAGTGCGGCCATCCACTCGACTTCGCCGAACGACCGCTTCCCGACCCGGACCGTCCCGCTCCCGATTTCTCTGACATCGACACGAGGGACGGTCTCTGGGCGTTCGAGGAGTTCCTCCCCGTCCGCCGCGTCGCGAGCCTCGGCGAGGGGTTCACGCCGCTCGTGGACGCAGACGACTGGAACGCCCAGTTCAAACTCGACTGCGTGTTTCCGTCGGGGAGTTTCAAGGACAGAGGCGCGACGACGACCCTGTCGCGTGCCGCCGAACTCGGCGTCGAGACCGTGATCGAGGACTCCTCGGGCAACGCGGGTGCGGCAATCGCTCAGTACGCCGCTCGCGCCGGAATCGACGCAGAGATCTACGTTCCGGCGGACGCGAAAGCCTCGAAAGTCAAAGCCATCGAGTGTGTGGGCGCGACCCCCGTTCGCATCGAGGGAAGTAGACAGGACGTGACCGATGCCTGTATCGAGGCCGTCGAAGCCGGTAGTGGTTGGTACGCCAGCCACGCGTGGAACCCGGCCTTCTTCGCTGGCACGATGACGTTCGCGCTGGAACTCGCCGCCCAGCGCGACTGGGAGGTTCCGGATGCGGTCGTGACGCCGCTCGGCCACGGCACGCTGTTTCTGGGAACGTACCGCGGCTTTCGCGCCCTGTACGACGCGGGGTGGACGGATTCGATGCCGCGACTGCTCGGAGTGCAGGCCGCCGGTGTCTCCCCCATCGCAGACGAACTCGACGGCGACGGGAGGGACAAACCCGAGCGGAACGACGTCGCCGACGGGATTCAGATCACCCGACCCGTCCGCCGTGACCAAATCCTCGACGCCATCCACGAGACGGGCGGCGACGCCATCTCGCTCGACGCCGGTGCGACCCAGGACGCCCTCGACAGGCTTCACCGAACCGGTTTTTACATCGAACCGACGAGCGCGGTGGCCGTCGCGGGACTGACGGCCTACCGCGAGCACGGGATTTTGGACGAGGACGCGGACGTGGTCGTTCCCCTCACCGGAAGCGGGCTGAAATCGTAACGGGATTGCGGCGGTCGTTTTCGTGCGTCATCCACGTTATCGATACCCTTTTGCGAGTTCTGTCGAATCGATTTCACGAATGGTCAACCGACCGCCGAACAACTGCCCGTACTGCGGCACCGAACTGACAACGGCGAAAATCGAAGGCCGCCAGCGGCACCTCTGTCCGGACTGTGACCGAGTCGTCTGGCACAATCCGGTACCCTGTGCGGGCGTCGCCGCCGTGGACGACGACAGCGCTCTCATCGTCAAGCGCGCGGCCGACCCCGGACGAGGTGAGTGGACGATTCCCGGCGGTCATCTCGAAGTGGGCGAACCGCCCGCGGCCGGGGCGGCCCGCGAACTCCACGAGGAGACGGGACTCTCGGTTACTCCGGACGACCTCTCACTTCTCGACGCGCGTTCTTTTGGTCCGTATCGCGGGAAGTACGTCGTCTCCATCGGCTACGTGGTTCGGCGCGAGAAGACGGACGGCGAGGTGGTGCCCGGGTCGGATGCCGATGAAGCCCGGTTCATAGCCCCGGATGAATTTGAGCGGACCGGCGCACCGTTTCGAGAAAATCAACGCGAGCGCTTCGA
This sequence comes from Haladaptatus sp. AB618, assembly GCF_024136965.1. Classification (NCBI taxonomy): domain Archaea; kingdom Methanobacteriati; phylum Methanobacteriota; class Halobacteria; order Halobacteriales; family Haladaptataceae; genus Haladaptatus; species Haladaptatus sp. AB618. Next base: position 26,789 of record NZ_JAMYJX010000001.1, read on the forward strand.
GACGGCGGCCGGGGTTTTGGACAGGTAACGACCGACTGTGCGAGGGACCGCGAAACGTGTCGGTTACGTCGTTCGGAAGGCGCGGTCGCCCGCGTCGCCCAGTCCGGGGACGATGAAGCCGTCGTCGTTGAGGTGGTCGTCGATGCTGACGGTCAGGAGGTCGGCCTCGGGGAACTGGTCGTGGACGTGGAGCAATCCGTCGGGGGCGCTGACGGCCGAGAGGACGAAGAAGTTCTCCGGATTGGGCTGCTCGCGGAGCACTTCTTCGAGGACGGCACACATCGTGCTACCCGTGGCGAGCATCGGGTCGGCGACGATGACGGTGTCCTCCTCGGTGATTTCGGGGAGCTTGACGTAGTCGATGGTGATGGGGAACTCACCGTCTTCGTTCATGCCCGCTTCCTCGTCGCGTCCGGCGCTGATGACGCCCTGTTTGGCGCGGGGGAACGCCTTGAGCAGGCCTTCGACGAACGGCGTCGCGGCGCGGAGGACGTTGATGATGACCACGTTGTCGAGTCCTTTGACGCGCTCGCCGGTGGTCTCGGTCAACGGCGTGTCGATGGAGACGTACTCGGTGTCCATCGCGCCGTCGATGATTTCGTAGCCACAGATACGACCGAGTTTCACGAGTCCCTTGCGGAAGCCGACCTGTTCGGTCTTCTCGTCTCGAATCTTCGAGAGGGTGTCCTTCGCCATCGCGTGCGTGATGAGGTGGGCGTCACCTCGCTTCTCGATAGTCATATTCGATTCGTGAGTGGCGAGTGGCTATAAGCTAACGATACGAGCGAACCCGCGGGAGCCAGTGACAGTCGTGGAACGCCGCCAACTGGTCATTCGCCGTAGGTCAGCAGACCGTCCTCGTCGCTCGGGAACGGGTCGTCGAACGCGTTCCAGTCGGCGTCCATCTCGTCGTCGGTCAGCGCGCAGTCGTCCAGCGTGGCGAGAATACCATCCTCGTCCACGTCGGTTCCGATGAAGACGAGTTGCGTCCGGCGGTCGCCCCACTCCTCGTCCCAGTAACTTGCCGAGCGGTTGCTCCGGTAGAGGTCCTGATCGATCTCCGGAAGGCTGGCGATCCACGCCCCGGCGACGGTCACACGGGCGGACGATCCTGCCTGCCCGTATTCCAGTTTCACGTCGTCCCGTCCGGCGACCCAGAACGTCCCCTTGGCGCGGACGATGCCGTCCGGGAGCGACGCGAAGAAGTCGTGCAAGCGAGCGGGATGAAGCGGTCGGGTGGCGCGATACGACACCGACGTGATCCCGAAGGCCTCCTGCGGATGGCGGTGGCCGTGGTCGTGGTTGTTGTTGTGGTCGTGTGTCCCTTCGGAATCGTGGTGATGGTCGCCGTCGTGACCGTCCGCGTGTTCCATGGCCTGCTTCCATCCGGCGGAGTCACTGACTGCGCCGAGGTCGAACAGGCCGCGCTGGAGCACTCGGTCGGGGGAAACCCGTCCGTGTTCGGTTCGAATCAGTTCCGCGCGGGGTTGGAGCGCGCGGAGGGTGGCTTCGATTTCGTCCAGTCGGTCGTCGTCCACGAGGTCGCATTTGTTCAGAAGGAGGATGTCACAGAACTCGATCTGCTCGATGACGAGGTCCGAGAGGGGGCGCACCTCGCCGTCCTCCGTTTCCGTTCGCTCGACGGGCGCACCGGGTTCGAAGAAGTCCCGGAATTGTCGGGCGCTGACGACGGTGACGGTCGCGTCCACGTCGTAGCGGGCGGCCACGCGCGATTCCGTCGTGAACAACCGCGCGATGGGGGCGGGTTCGCTGATGCCGGACGCTTCGACGACGAGCGTGTCGAACTCCCATTCGCGGGCGAGACGGGTGACTTCGGTTCGCAAATCGTCCTGTAGCTCACAGCAGATACAGCCGTTCGAGAGTTCGGCGACTCCCTCGTCCGCGACGAGTTCGGTGCCGTCCTCCAGCAGTTCGGCGTCGATGTTGATCTCACCCATGTCGTTGACGAGAACCGCGATGTCCGTGTCGTCGCTCTCACGCAGGAGGTGGTTGAGCGTCGTCGTCTTGCCCGCGCCGAGGTTGCCACTCAAAATCGTGACCGGAATGGACCCCTGATTCATTTGTTATCGTGGCACACGTATTCCACCGTGTTAAGCCTGGCTGGACGCCTTTCGAACCGTCCGAACCGGCGTTCGAACCGACCGGCCTGCTTAAATAGCGAGGGGAATACTGTGTGTGTATGTCTCTCGCGGACCGAATCGAGACGTTCCGTCGCTCCGTCGAGGAGTGGCTTCGCGGCCTCTATCACGGGATGATTTCCCATCCCGCCTACGAACTGATAGAGAAGGAAGCCGAGGATTTGGAGGACGAATTCATGCTCGCGTGCTTCCCCGACGTGTTCGGGGTACCGAGTCCGGTATCGTACTACACCGCCGAACTGCTCCCGTACCTCACCGACGAGTTCGAGGCGTGGGAACGGCGGATGTGGGACCGTGAATCGCTCGTCGAACGAAAGGGCCAACAGTTCCACTTCTAGCATGAACAAGTTCGTGTTCTTCGGCGGCAAGGGCGGTGTCGGAAAGACGACCGTTTCGAGTGCATACAGCCTGAAATGCGCCCGATCGGGGTTGAAAACGCTGGTCGTTTCGACCGACCCGGCACACAGCACGTCCGACGTGTTCGACCAGCAGTTCGGCGACGACCCTCGTTCGGTGGAGGGAATCGAGAACCTCTGGGCGATGGAGATCGACCCCGAGGAGGAGGTCGAAAACCACCTGATGGAGATAAAACGCTCCCTGGGCGACCACGTCAGCGCGGGGTTGGTGAACGCCATCGACCGCCAAGTCGAGATGGCACACCAGACGCCGGGCGCGCACGAATCGGCGCTGTTCGACCGGTTCATCGACGTGATGCAGAGTTCGGAGGAGTACGACCGCGTCGTCTTCGACACCTCGCCGACCGGCGGGACGCTCCGACTCCTCTCGCTTCCCGAGTTCCTCGAAGGCTGGATCGACCGCCTGCTTCACAAGCGCCGACAGAGTATCGACCTGTTCGAAAAGGCCGCGATCGGCGACAGGGAACCGCGTCGAGTGGCGGACGGGGACCCGATCATCGCTCGGTTACAGGAGCGAAAGGAGTTGTTCGAGTTCGCGGGGAACGTGTTGCGCGACGACGCGTCGTTCTTCCTCGTCCTCAATCCGGACGAGTTGTCGATCCGTGAGACCGGGAGGGCGGTCGAGGAACTCACCGAATCGGGACTGCCCGTGTCGGGACTCGTCATCAACAAGGTGACGCCGGAACCCGACGACGACGAAACCGGACGCGGGGCGACGTATCTCCGTGATCGCTGTCGGACCGAGCGCGACAGGATAGACCACATCCGCGAATCGTTCGACGAACCGGTCGCCGCAGTCATCGAATCGAGAGTATCAGAAGTGAAAGGAAGCCTGCTGACTGACGTTGCGGACGAGTTGGCGGTCGACGTCGAGCCGACGGTCGCGGAGTAATCAGTCACTAATCTGTTAAAAACAAGTACGGGTTGTTCGAGAAACGACGTTTTTGGCCGTCCAACGCCGCAGACGGCAGGAGGAACACTTATTGTTCATCATCATTCTACTTGCCATGAGGCAAAATACCATGGCGATTGCAATCATATGGCTGGTACTCGGCGTACTGGTACTTTTCAGCATAGGATATCTGACGTATTCACGATATCTCGCACAGTTCGTAGAATTGGACGACAGCAACGAGACGCCGGCGCATAAGTACGAGGACGGGCAGGAGTACGTTCCCGCGAAAAAGCCCGTCCTGTTGGGACATCACTATTCCAGTATTGCAGGAGGTGCACCAATCGTCGGCCCGATTACGGCAGGGGTAATTTGGGGATGGATACCGGCGCTGCTGTGGATTGCCATCGGTAATCCGCTGCTCGGCGCGACCCACGACTTCATCTCGTTGTCGAGCAGTCTCCGTCACGAGGGGAAGTCCATCGGGCACATCATCGGTGAGTACGTCGGCGAGCGCGGCAAGAACATGCTGCTGTGGTTCGCGTTCCTGACCATCATTCTCGTCGTCGCCGTGTTCGCGTTCGTCGTCGGGGTCGTCTTCGAGAAATACCCGAGCGCCGCAACGGCGAGCATGTTATACATCGCGTTGGCGGTCGTGTTCGGAGTTTACCTGTACCAACTGAACCTGCCGTTCGGGCCGGGAACGGTGATTTTCGTGATCGGGGTGTTCGCCAGCGTTTTCGTCGGACAGGCGTACCCCATCGAACTCACGGCGGAAACGTGGGTTCCGATCGTCCTGCTGTACGCGTTCATCGCGAGCGTCCTGCCGGTGTGGACGCTCCTGCAACCGCGTGATTACCTGTCGTCGTTCCTGTTGTACGCGGGCGTCGGCGGGGCGCTGTTGGCGGTCATCGTCGGGACGATTGGCGGTTGGCTCAACATCGGAGCCATCACACCGACCCAACCGCTCACGGTCAACATTTCGGGATATAACGGCTTCTGGGGCGTGACCGACCAGCCGTTGTTCCCGCTGCTGTTCATCACCATCGCGTGCGGGACCATCAGCGGGTTCCACTCGCTCGTGTCGTCCGGAACGACCTCGAAACAGCTGAACAAGGAATCGGACGCGCGGGTCATCGGGTACGGCGGCATGCTCGGTGAGGGGCTTCTCGCAACGCTTGCACTCGCGTCGGTCGCGCTCGTCGGAAAGGTCGTCGAGGGTGGCGGTGTTGGACAGGCACTCCCCAACTTCGCGACCGGTGGCGGTATCATGCTCACGAGCTTCGGCATCGACCCCAGCTTCGGTGCGCCGTTCATGGCGCTCGTCATGGTGAGTTTCCTGCTCACCTCGACCGACACGGCGCTTCGCCTCGGTCGGTACATGTTCGAGGAAATCGTCGGCACGCCGGAGACGCAGGTTCAAAGCGTGGCGTCGAACCGATACTTCAACGCGGGATTGCAGTGCGTCATCGCCTACGCGCTCGTGGCGTCCGGAACGTGGTCGGACCTCTGGCCGCTGTTCGGCGGGGCGAACCAGTTGCTCGCGGCGCTGGCGCTGCTGACGGCGACGGTGTGGCTCGCCAACTGGGACAAGAGCAAACAGCTCCTCAGCACGGGCGTCCCGATGGCGGCAATGACCATCGTGACCATCCTCGGGTTGCTGTATCTCGCGCTGTATCAGAACATCTGGCAGAAGTTCGTCCAAGGCAGCAGTATGTCACTCGGAAGCGCGCTTTCTGCCGGGGTCCAAACGATCATCGCGCTCGTCCTCGTCGGACTCGCGCTCTCGCTGGTCAGAATCGGCTATGCGAACATCACGTCCGCGCGCAACGAACCCAGTGGAAGACCCGTCACCGACGGGGGTGACGCCGAGGAATAAGCCGCCGACTACGGTTTGAATCGCCGAACAAATCGAGACAACAGACCGGATTTTTTGGGGACGAGTGGTTGCCAGAGAGCGAACGCCTTGCCGACGTCCGCGTTCTTGCTGGCGACGAGGGTTTCGTGGTCTGGGGCGACGACGGCGAGGTTGATCTCGTACTGGCCGTGTAAGCCGTATTTCAGGAGCGTTCGGTCGCTGAAGTCGGCGACGAAATCATCCACGTCGTCCGGGATTTCGGGGGCGATCACGACGAAGGTGAAGTTCGTTCCGAAGTGTTCCTCGTCGGGGTCGATCCACTCGTCGGCGAGTTCGTGACCGAAGTCCACGATGGATTCGAGGTCACGCACACGAACCGACTCCGCACGGCGGACGAACAGGTGTTCCTCGGCGCTGTGGTTGGCGTAGTTGATGGAGCGGTGGAGGAACTGTTTCTGGGTCTCGATCAACAGCCGTCCGTAGAGCGTGAACGGCTCGCCACGGACTGAGTAGGCTTTTTCGAGGTCGTAATTGACGAACAGCCTGTCGCTGACCCGGTCTACGTACTCGTCGTCCCAATCTGGAACCGTCGCCGAACCGTCCGAATCGTGAGATTCGATACCGCCATCCATACTCGATCGATTGCGAGGGAGCGATAAATATCCGTTGTTGGGTTGCTCATGGGTACCGTCACTCATCATGATTTTATTACAAATGATAGTGTGTGACAGACTATGATGGATTCGGACCCACTCGGTCGAGCGATACTGGATTACGAACGCGGCGGACTGCGCGGCGACTGTCTGTACAGGGACGGCGCGGAAACGTGGGACGGGCACATTTACGAGAACTACTTCAGACAGCCGGAGGAGTGGAGCGATAGCTGGAAGGACCTCCTCGATTCGCTCCCTTGTCCGGTCGTCGATATCGGCTGTGGGTCGGGGCAGTACGCCGAATTTCTCCAAAAGAGGGGGGAAGTCGTCGCCATCGACGTCAGTCCGGCCGCCGTCGAAGCGACCCGCGAGCGCGGCGTCGAAGACGCCCGCGTGATGGACATGTTCGAGCTGGCGTTTCCGCCGAATCGCTTCCGCTCCGTGCTCCTCAACGGGACACAACTCGGTCTCACGGGGTCACTCGCCGGTGCACGACAATTTCTCTCCGACCTCGCCCGGATTACCGAGGAGGACGGTGTCGCCGTCGTGGACAACTACGATCCGACGAACTGCGGACCGGACGATGTCTTCGGCTATCGACCCGACCCGCGACGGGGTATCGCCCATCGGACGTTCCACTTCGAATACGAACGAGACGGGGAGCGGGAAGTCGGACGAAGCCTTCACTTCGTCCTCTTCTCACCCGACCGACTGCAGGACGTGACCGTCGGAACGCCGTGGTACGTCGCCGAGGTCCGTCCGGGAGATGGCTACTACAAAGCCGTCCTTCGGAAGGACGACGGGGAAAACGGACGGAAACGGGACCAATAGGGTAACACATAACACGGTCGCGTCCGTACGGCGAACTATGGGTGGAAAACGGACGGAAGCGTGTGGTCGGTGCGGTCTCTCGACCGTCATCGACGCGACCGAAGATGGCGAGGCGCGCGACATCTACGGGGACGAACGAATCGAGGTAGACGAGGACGAGATGCGGGCGGTGAGCCGCCACGTCGAACTGCTCGGACGCGCGAAAGATCGACTGAATACGTACGCTGAGCGAGTAACGTACGGGAATTTTCGAGGCGAATAATCTAACCGGCACATACTGTGAAACTCGAAGGATCGCGCGTGAGAAGGCTTCTCACGCGAATTGGCGGTAAAAGATAATACCCTGTAGGACATACGAGCGAGTAATCGAATGGAAGAGAGCATCTCTGGCTTCAAACTCCGAGGTAGCTGGGGAGATATCGTCGAGCACGGGGAGCGGATCACGCAAGCCCTTCGTGAGGCGGACGTGTCGGGTGAGGCATTCCGAGAATGGGACGAGTGGCGACCCAAGTCGCACGAGCGACTCGGCGAGGACGTCGCCGAGAAGACGGCGGAACAAGCACACGTCAACGAAGGCAAGGGCGAACAAGCGGGCGAATCCCCGGACGACGATCTCCGAACAGCGAGTGAAAAACTGACCGAATCGTACGAGAAACTGGAAAAAGACGACACCGAAGGTGCCGTCGACCGATGGCAGGACTCGGTGAACTACGTGGCGCGTGCCGCCGACTCCGCAAGCCGAAAAGCCATCCGGAAGGTCGAGGACACGGTGTATCAGAAGGTGATGACACAACTCGCGCCGTACTACTTCGACAACGAACTCGTCAGCGCGAACATCCAGCAGACGAGTCGGATGGAGGACGGCGAGGAAGGATTCATCTTCGAGGTGAACGTCAACGACGACCACCTGAAGAACGAGGTATCCGATTCGCTCACGGCGTACGAGGACGAGATCGACCGTTGGCACGTCGAAACCGAAAAACAGACCGAGACGGTCGAAGCGGCGGAAGGCGTCGAAGCACCGAAACGAAGCGGCGGGCCACGGGCCGACAGAACCTGATCGAACCGGATTTTTCTCGATATCGAGGGTCGTGCTCGAACTGGCAGGGATGGGCACAATGCGGTAGTTTATCGATGACGTAGAACATGATATGTCATTTCCATTTCGACAGGAGTCGGACGAGACCGATCGACTCCTCGCGCTCAGTGACGGGGTTATCGCCATCGCGATCACCCTATTAGTGTTGGAGATCACGGTACCAGTCATTCCGGCTGGCGCTTCGGAATCGGAGCTTCCGATCCGCGTCCTCGAACAGTGGAACGAATTTTTCGGGTTCGTGTTGAGTTTCTCGGTCATCGGCCTCTACTGGGTACTCCACCGACGCGTTTTCGTCCACGTCGAGCGGCACTCGAAAGGAATCGTGTGGCTCAACCTCCTCTTTCTACTCATGGTTGCGTTCGTCCCGTACGCGACCAGCATGTTCAGCACCTATCCGGGACGGTTCGGTGTGATGTTTCTCGCTGGTGTGCTGGCACTCACTGGGTTCAGCCTCGCCGCCCTCTGGCTGTACGCTTCCCGGAGCGAACTCATCGAAGAGGGAATCACCTCACGTACCGTCGGGATTCAGGCGGCACGGTTTCTCGCCTCGCCGCTGGTGTTCGTCGCCTCGATACTCGTCGCCGCGTTCGATTCGACGGTGGCGATCTTCCTGTGGGTGCTTCTGATTCCGATAAACGCCGCGTTGCAATCACGGCTCATCGAAAGTGTCGAAGTATCAGGGCGGGGGTCGGATGGTCGCTGAAAACACGGTGTCGGGAACCGATATCAGTCGGTACACTATTGACGCGAGACGCTATATCGGATAGATATGGCTGGAGGGTTGCTGACGGTCGTTATCGCCGGGGTCGCGAGTCTATTCATGGCGTGGGCCATCGGAGCGGGGTCGAGCGGCTCGACCCCGTTCGCCCCGGCAGTCGGTGCGAACGCCCTCTCCGTAATGCGTGCGGGGTTTCTCGTCGGCATTCTCGGGTTTCTGGGGGCGGCGCTACAAGGCGCAAACGTCTCCCAAGCGGTTGGGAGGCAACTGATTCACGGCGTACAGCTGTCGCCGCTCGCCGCGACGACGGGACTGCTGACGGCGGCGATTCTGGTCGCAATCGGCGTGTTCACCGGCTATCCGATCGCCACCGCGTTCACCGTCACTGGCGCAATCGTCGGCGTCGGGTTGGCACTCGGCGGCGTCCCGGCGTGGCCGAAGTACCAACAGATAGTTTCCCTCTGGATACTCACGCCGTTCGTCGGCGGGGGAATCGCCTACGCGACCGCTCGCGTGCTCCGACGTGAGGACGTCTCGGAGACGGTTTCGATTCCGCTTTTAGGAGGGGTCGTCGGCCTCATCATCGCCAACGTCGGATTCGTCTTCCTCGGCCCGCCGGGCGAAAGCGACTCGATCGCCCAAGCAGTCAGCATGCATCTCCAGCTTCCGACCGTCGGTGGCATTGATGTCGGAATCGTCCTCTCGTCGCTCGTCCTCGGCGGACTGGTCGCCCTCGCACTCCGACGCGAACTGAGTTCGGACCTGAACCGCGGACAGCGTCGATTCCTGCTCGCACTTGGGGGCCTCGTGGCGTTCTCCGCAGGTGGGAGTCAGGTCGGACTCGCCATCGGGCCGCTGCTCCCGCTGTTGGACCCGTACTCGATTCCGCTGGTTCCGGTGCTCGTCGGCGGCGGACTCGGCCTGCTCGCCGGGTCGTGGACGGGCGCGCCCCGGATGATAAAGGCGCTCGCACAGGACTACTCGGCGCTGGGGCCGCGGCGATCGATAGCCGCACTCATTCCGGCGTTCGCCATCGCACAGAGTGCCGTCTTCTTCGGCATTCCCGTCTCGTTCAACGAAATCATCGTCAGCACGATCATCGGCAGCGGCTTCGCCGCGAGCGGTGGCGGCGTCAGCGGAAAGAAGATGGTGTACACCGTCCTCGCGTGGGTGCTCTCGCTCGCGCTCGCGCTCGGCGTGGGTTACGGTGCGTTCAGCGCGGCCAACGCGGTTTTCTGATCGAAAGTCGGATGACGATCAGGTGTCGGGTCGAATGTCGGCCCGACCGCTCGTCGCGCTTCGCAGTCGGTCACACAGCGCGTCACTTTCCTCGACGGGAACTCGAACGGAAAACCCGACGGACTCGTCGTACTCGGCGTCGAATTCGACGCCTTCGCTCTCCAAAATACCGCGGACGGTACCCGAGTCGTCGTATTCGACCGAGATATCGAGACGGCGGTGTGGGCGTTCCTCGACGACTCCGGCGTCGTCCACCGCTTCCTTGACGGCGCGGGAATAGGCCCGAACGAGGCCGCCGACGCCGAGGTTCGTCCCGCCGTAGTAGCGCGTGACGACGGCGACCACGTTCTCGATATCGCGTTGGTGGAGGACGTTCAAGGCGGGTTTCCCCGCACTGCTGGTCGGTTCGCCGTCGTCGCTCGACCATTCCCGAACGAACCCGCCGAGGTCGTCCGATCCGTCGCCGGAATCGTTCCCACCTTGAACGCGGTACGCTGGCACGTTGTGAGTCGCGTCGGCGTGTAGTTCCCCGATTTCCTCGATGAACGATTCGGCCGATTCGACGCTGTCCACGGGTGCCACGTAGCCGATGAACTCCGAGCCACGGACTTCGAACGCCGACTCCCCTCGACCTGCCACGGTCCGGTACGTCGTGCCAGCCATCGTTCACCGGTTCGATGGGCGACACCGAAAAGGCGTGGATTTCGTTGCGGAGGGGACGATTTCGGCTCGCATGCACACGGTGCTCACTCGGGTTTATTGACGGCGACGACGCGAAGTCGGCGATAATCCGCGGTCCACGTCCCGTCCTCGAACAGGTCATCGCGGAGACGGTCCTCCACGGCGGAAACGACCGCGCGCTGTTCGTCGTCCGGAACCGGGGCCAAGAGCCCGTCACCGAACATCTCGAGCCACGACGACAGTCCATCCGGACCGCCGTCGAGTTCCGTTGGACGGTCGAACAGGGTCGCGTAGCGAACCTCGAAGCCGTGTGCTTCGAGGTTCGTGGTGTATTCGCCGACGCTCGGGAAGTACCACGGATTCTCGATATCGTAGCCACGGTCAGTAGCGACGTCCCGTACTGCATCGAGGATGGTAGCGACGTTCCCGGTTCCACCGAGTTCGGCGACGAACCGACCGTCAGGTCGGAGCGTGTCGGTGATGGAGTCAAGGACGGCGTCCTGCTCGGAGACCCAGTGGAGCGCCGCGTTCGAGAACACGGCGTCGAACGGCTCCGAGAACGAGAAATCGCGTGCATCCCCGTGGACGAACCGGCACTCCGGATAGCTCTCGCGTGCCTCCGATATCATCTCCGCGGAGGAATCGAGACCGACGACGTCCGCCCCGGAACTGGCGATTCGATCGGCCAGATGGCCGGTTCCGCATCCGAGGTCGAGGACGCGCTCGCCGGTCTTCGGTTCGAGGAGATCGACGACGCCCTCGCCGTACTCGAAGACGAAGGAGTGGCCCTCGTCGTAATCGGTCGTGTCCCACTCGTTTTCCGTGCCTTCGTCCGGTCGATTCATGCTGCCGAGTTCACGTCGGTCCTATTTCTATCTCCCCATCGAACAGATTTCCGTTCGCGGTGTTCCAGTGTCCGAAACGTCTCAGCTCAGTTGGATCTGATGCACGAACTCCAAGTTCTTCAGTTGGTTGAGCACGTCGCCCGGCACGTCCTCGTCCGTGACGAGATAGAGGCGCGGGTCGTCGGTGAATTCCGGGTCCTCGCTGATCGTCTGGCGGATGGAGATGTCGTTATCCGCCAGCAGGGACGTGACGGTCGCCACGATGCCCGGTTCGTCGGCGTTCCGCACGTCGATCGTCAGCACCGATAGGTCGAGTACGGGGGCCAAATCCATCAGGCTCGGAATCGAGGAGATGTTCTGGAAGATACGGCGCAGTTCCTCGTCCTTGAGAATCGCGTCCGTTGTCGAATCGACGACGCGACGGTCCACCCCGATTTCGCGCGCTATCTGCGTGTTCGGAATCTCGATACTGCCCGAGACCACCCGTCCCTCGTCGCTGACCGAGAACCCGCGTTCGAGGAGAAGCCGAATGACCTGTTGCTGGCTCGGACTGCCCTCGAACTTCTGCATGATTCTGTCGAACATCCTTGTCGAATAGACGTGCCCGACGATTTAGTCCTGTTGGGGTCGAAAGCGAGTGTTTATCGAATCACACTTCGACCGAAAACTATGCAACGGAACGTGGTTTGGGAGGCAGGAGACGGGGTCAGTACGGAACACCTCACCGTCGAGTTCGACCACATCAATGCTGACGGCGTCGTCGTCGGAATCAGGGACGAGAAACCGTTTCGGATACGGTATCGTGTGGAGTGTGACGGGTCGGGAGCGGTTCGACGGATCGAAACCGATCCGCTCGGGACAGGGTCGGGAATCGAACTGGACCACGACGGGGACGGAAACTGGACGAAGGACGGCACTCGGGCACTGGAGCTCGCAGGATGCCGTGACGTGGATATCTCGGCGACGCCGTTCACCAACACGATTCCCATTCGCCGACTCGGGTTGGGTTCCGGCGAGTCCGAGACGATTTCCGTCGTCTATCTCGACGTGCCATCGATGACGGCGACGCCGGTCGAACAGCGATACACCTGTTTGGAGCCGCTCGGTTCGTCAGGTGGAATGTATCGCTACGAGAGTTTGAAAAGCGGATTTACCGCCGACCTACCCGTCGATTCCGACGGGGTAGTGGTGAACTATCCGGGCGTGTTTCGGCGGATGTTCCCGTAGCTACAGACTCTCCTTCGTACTCGCCACGTCGCTCCGTCGCTCGTCGATTTGCGTCGCGTCGTCCAGCGCCCGTGCGGTGGCCTTGAACAGGGCCTCGATTTCGTGATGGGCGTTCTCGCCGTAGACGCCCGCGTGGAGCGTCAATCCGGCGTTCATCGCCAGCGAGCGGAGGAAGTGTTTCGCCATGTGGCTAGTCATGTCGCCGACGCGCTCCTGTGAGAACTCACCGTCGAATCGGAAGAGAGGACGGCCGCTCACGTCCACGACGATGTCGCCGACGGCCTCGTCCAACGGAACCTTCCGGTCGGCGAAGCGCCGGATCGCTCGTCGGTCACCGAGCGCCTCGTCGAACGCCTCGCCGAGGGTGATGGCCACGTCCTCGACGGTGTGATGATCGTCGATGTGGAGGTCGCCGTCGGCGCGAACCGTCAGGTCGAACAGACCGTGGCGGGCGAAGCTATCGAGCATGTGGTCGAAGAAGCCGATTCCCGTCTCGACGGTGGAGTCGCCGTCGCCGTCCACGTCGAGCGTGATTTCGATGGTCGTTTCCGCCGTCTCACGGGTCACGGCGGCGGTTCGGTCGCTCATACCTATGTGATTTGGCCGTGGCTACAAGGGAATTCCGCTCGTGGTAAATCAGCGAAACCACTCTGGAAGACAGACATATGTCTGACGCAAATATATTTACCCCGCGCTCATATGTTTATTCGTGCTAAAGCGAGATATGCTCAGCGTCCTGTTGGTCGCCGTCGGCATCCTCCTCTGTGGAACGGTGCCCGGCCTGGCCCTCGGCGCACCGATGGCCGCCCTCGGTTCCTACGGGCTTGCGGAGCCACGCCTCGGGGACGCACCCGACGCCCTCAAAGGACTTGCTGGAGAAACCCGTTAGACTCGACGATATTCGTTAGTCGAGCGCACGCTTCGCGTCCGATAGTGAGAACTCTCCACGATAGAGGGCGCTCCCGACGACGACAGCGCTCGCTCCCACATCCCGAAGCGTTCGAACGTCGTCCACGGACGCGACCCCGCCGCTCGCGACGACTGGAATCTCGACCGCTTCGGCGACCTGCCGAACGGGGTCGGTCTGGACGCCCTCCATTTGTCCTTCGACATCGACATCGGTAAACAGAATCGCACCAGCGCCGAGTTCTTCGTACCGAGTCGCCGCCTCTGCCGGGTCGAGTCCCGTCGATTCCGTCCACCCGGAGACGAGGACCTCGCCGTCCTTCGCGTCGAGGCTTACCATCACGGAACCGGGGTACGACTCGCTGATCTCCGAGACGATATCCGGGTTTTCGATGGCGGCGGTACCGAGGATGACGCGATCAACGCCGCGCGAGAGGAGATCGATCGCGTCGGTTGCCCTTCGAATACCGCCGCCGAGTTGTACCTCGACATCGACGGCGTCCAAAATCGCATCGACCGCGGTGGCGTTCTTGCGCTCACCTTCGAACGCGCCGTCCAGATCGACGAGGTGGAGCGTTTCCGCACCGCCTTCGACCCACTTCTGCGCGGCGTCCACGGGGTCGCCGTAGGTCGTTTCCGTGCCTTTTTCGCCCTGGACGAGTTGTACCACTTCTCCATCCTGCATATCGACGGCAGGGATGACTTCGAACGTCGGGAACATACTCTGCTTTAGGTGGGGTGGCCCCTAAACCCAACCGAGTCGGTACCGTTTAAGACGTAGGGACGAATGTAAGAGTATGGTCGAAATTCTGCTACTCGTCGGTCTTGCCGTCGCGGCGTTTGTTGGATTTAATATCGGTGGTTCTTCGACCGGTGTGGCGTTCGGCCCTGCGGTGGGGAGCAAGACCGTCTCGAAACTCGGTGCAGCCACATTGATGACGGCGTTCGCGGTCCTCGGTGGCTGGACAGTCGGACGAAACGTTATCAAAACGATGAGCAGCGATATCGTCGATTTACGGTTTACAATCGTTGCCAGCGTCGGCGTCCTCTTCTTCGTCGGATTGGCCCTCCTCATCTCGAACCTCTTCGGCGTTCCCGCGTCCACTTCGATGACGGCCGTCGGAGCGATCGCAGGGCTCGGAGCGGCGACCGGAACCCTCAACCAGGGGGTTATGTTCCGAATCGTCTCGGCGTGGCTTCTCGCGCCGATTACGGCCTTCTGGATCTGTGCCGTCATCGGTCGCTATCTGTATCCGTACCTCGACGTGTGGTTCAAACTCGAACAGTCGGAGGAGCCGTTGTTCGAGTTCAACCGCGTCGGCTCGGTACCGTATCCGACGGTCTCCTCGAACGCGACGACGAAGGAGGTCATGGTGACGATCCTCGTCGTCGGCATCGGCTGTTACATGGCGTTCTCGGCGGGCGCATCGAACGTCGCCAACGCGGTCGCACCGCTCGTCGGAAGCGGCGACATCACCGGGAGTCAAGGCGTCCTGCTCGCGGGTGCCGCAATCGCACTCGGTGCGTTCACTATCGCACGGAGAACGCTCGATACGGTCGGGAACGACCTGACCGACCTGCCCCTGCTGGCGGCACTCATCGTCGAAATCGTCAGCGCGAGTCTCATCACGTTCCTCTCGGCGATCGGTATTCCCGCCAGCCTCGCAGTGAGCGCCACGATGTGTATCGTCGGGCTCGGCTGGGGGCGAGCGACGCGGACGGTGCGAATCTCCGATGCGGCTACCGCCGCAGTGCGGGGCGACGACGGGGAGAAACGCAAGGAGATGACGGTCAACGTGCTTCCCGAAGAACAGAAGGAAGTGGCGAAGATAGGCGAAGAGGAGCCGGAGACGTTGAAGGCGCGGGACTTGTTCGATCCATCGACGACCGGCCGCGTCATCGTCCTCTGGATATTGACGCCGTCCATCTCGGCCGTCGCGTCGTATCTCCTGTTCGTTATCGTTCCCCTCTCGCCGAGCTGATTGTAGGGAATTCGGGAGTTGAACGAATCGTTCCTGATTTATCACCACAAGCAGACGAAACAACAACTACTAACCATACCGCCGACCAAACCCCGAGTGATGCCTACCGTAGAATACCTCAACTACGAAGTGCTGGACGACCAGGGCTGGGATATTAACGATGACGACCTGTTCGAAAAGGCCGCCGACGCTGGCTTCGACGAAGAAGACTACGGCACGCTCGAAGTCAACCAGGGCGAATACATCCTCGAATCCGCCGAGGCACAGGGCTACGACTGGCCCTTCTCGTGCCGCGCCGGTGCCTGTGCGAACTGCGCGTCCATCATCAAAGAGGGCGAGATCGACATGGACATGCAGCAGATCCTCAGCGACGAGGAAGTCGAAGACAAGAACGTTCGCCTGACCTGCATCGGTAGCCCGGCAACGGACGAGGTCAAAATCGTCTACAACGCAAAGCACCTCGACTACCTGCAGAACCGCGTCATATAAACGAACGGAGTTCGGGAGGGGGTTTTTTAGGCAATATTCGAGAGCGACGCGTCTCAGAGACTGCGTTCGAACTCGTACTCCATCGGTCCAGCCAGCGCGAGGGGTTCATCGCCCGTCTCCCGATAGTCGTGGCGATATAGCGGTCGGAACTCGCCGAAGTCGGTCTGCACGTAGAACTCGAAACACGGGAAGCCGTCGTGATGCCCGTGAACGTATACGGCTCCGTCGTTCCACACGACGGCTTCGAGGTGATAATCGACCGGATCGGCGTGTGCACGGAGCGGGTTGCTCGCGCTCGCGTGCATGTCGAACTCGACGTAATCGTCGTGCCACTGCGGGTCGGTGCAGAAGATTCCTCCCGCCGACGCTTTCCCGCTTCGTCGGTCTTCGGTTCCGTCAGGGTAGGTGATGCGCTCTACCGATTGTCCGGCGTCGGCGAACGAGAGGAGCGTTCCGTTTGTGAAATCGACCACGGCTTCCTGTTCGACGCGGCACCGACCGGTGTTGACGGCGTGTGGCGTGAATTCACGGTCGTCACCTTTGAATTCGAGCATCCCGTCGCCCTCGCTCGGGCGTGAAAGCCAGGTGGATGGGATGAAAGCAGCGCCCCGTATTTTTACGAGGGAGACGTCCCCTGTACTCATAGGATACTCGAACAAACCAAGACAAAATAAAATTAGTGGGAAATATTCAATTTCCTTCAAATATACCGTAACAGCTAAAACATCTCAAGGAGGGCTACCGTTTGGTGCATACTTCGATTCCCGATCTCCTTCGACTGCTCGCCGTCCCCGTCTTCGGATGGGCCGCGTGGCGTGACGTGAAGACGCGGCGGGTACCCAACAAGACGTGGTATCCGCTCGCAGCGCTCGCCGCCGTGTTGCTCGTCTGGGACGGGGTGACCGCGATGGGTTCGTCGCCATTTCAACGAAAACTGTTCCTCTTTCACGTCGCGGTGAGTCTCGGGTTCGTCGCGCCGCTCGTCGTCGCCTTCTGGTGGTTCCGAGCCTTCGGCGGCGCGGATATGAAGGCGTTTCTCGTGGTCGCCGCCCTGTTTCCGTCCTATCCGACGTACTATCTCGGCAGTCAATCGTATCCCATGCAGGGAACCGTCCTCGGCGTATTCTCGTTGACGATCCTGACGAATACGGTGTTGCTGGGGGCGCTGTATCCGGCCGCGCTGTTCGTAACCAATTTGGCGACCGGGCGACTTTCGTCTGTGATGTTCGTCGGTCGAGTCGTGGACTGGGACGAGATTCCGACGGCCCACGGCCGATTGTTGGAGACACCGGACGAGGTGACCCGCAACGGCGTGGATTTGGACGCGATTCGGATGTATCTACGGTGGCGCGGGGCGACGCTAGCCGACCTCAGGAACGGAGCGAACGACCTGCGTGACCCGGCAAGCCTGCCCGCGGAATCGAACCCGCCAACAGACGGCATGGTGACCGACGGCGGGACGGTGATCGAACGCGAACGGACAGTCGAATCGGGGGGCTACGAGGACCCGTGGGGTGCCGCCCACTTCCTCGACAGCATCGACCACGGTGCCTACGGGACGACGCCGAAAAAGCTCCGCGACGGGTTGGAGGTGCTGGTGACGAAGGACGAGATGTGGGTGTCGCCGGGAATCCCGTTCATCGTCCCGCTGTTCGTCGGACTCGTCGTCGCGTTGGGCTACGGCGACATCCTGTCGGGTGCGCTGGCCGTCCTCGGACTGGCGACCATCTGATCTCGAACTGTTCTCGGTTCCGTACTTCTCACAACGTCTCACGAACCAATCGCGTGAGTCGTGGCCGAATCCCGACCTCTCGACGAGTGATGATGACGGTCGTATCCGCGCGTCGGCCGACGGCTTGCGGAACCGATCCGACGAGTTGCCGTCGAAGCATCCCTTGTCGCGTCGAGCCGAGAATAGTGATGTCGTGATTCGACGCTTCCTCGACAACGGTGTCGGTGACTGATCCGGTTCGAACCTCCCGGTCGACGTCCGCGGGAGCCACGCGGGCCGCGATACCGGCGAGTAATCGCTCGGCCGTCGTATCCTCCGTTCCGACACGGAGGAGGTTGATTTCCGCATCGTTCGCCACCGCGATAGCACGGGCGACGTCCGCCGCGAGTTCGGCATGTGGGCCTTCGGCGACGGGGACGAGAATCGAATCCACGCCGTCCGCAGGGCCGATTTTCTCCACGAGAACGTCGGACGGCGTTCTGGCAACGAGTCGGTCGATGTTGCTCCCGAGAACGATTTCGCTCGGCCGTTCGCGCGCCTGCCAACCGACGATGAGCGCGTCGCAGTCGAATTCCACGACGGCGTTCGTGAGTGCGCGAGCGACGTCGAAGGAGACGAGCAACTGCCCGCTGACCGGGACCGCACCCCGTGCAGTTTCGACCACACGGTCGAGAATCTCCTGTTCCTCCCCGCCGAACTCGCGGATGATGACGTCGTCGTTGTAGAGCGCGAACGGCGATTGGCGCTCGGTCACGAGTACCCGCAGGACGAGCACCTCACCGTCCCGTTCACGTGCGATATCGACGGCGGTTCGGGTCAACTGCGCGGCGTTCGCGGGGTCGGCGATGGCGACGGCGATGCGATACTCACTCGTTCCCCCCATTTTCGAGACATACGGTGGCCGATGGCAAAAGCGTTAGCTCCCCGAGGAGGGGAGCGTTTCGAGTGGAGATAGGATTGGGTTGGCGATATCGCTGAACTCGACAGATATCAGTTCACTTTCGAGAAATCGGTGTCGACGTTTCCGTCCCGGTCCAAATCGACGACGGCGTCGAACAGGCCGAGGAAGCGCTCGATTTGCACTTCGTCGTGGACGCCTTTCGAGAGGTGGAACAGGCCGACAGCGTCGTTTTCTTCGAGCAATCCGAGGACTTGCTCGACCGTCTCGTACACCCGCTGTTCGTCGGCGTAGTATGCCATCTCCGTGATGGAGTCGAAACTGATACGGCGTTTGCCGTCGGTTTCGGTCAGGAACGTTTCCGTAACCGAGAGGATGCCTTCGAGGTCGTCGGGGGCCGACACGTAATGGACGTCGTTCGTGCTTCGGCGGGAGTAGCCTCGTTCGATGCTCAAGGTGTCGAGGATGTCCGCTTTGCTCTCGTCCACGTCGTAGTGGTCGAGTTTCTGTTTTACCTCGCGGGCCGTGGTCCGTGTCGAGATAACGAGGAAGCGGTCGGTGTCAGTTTTCAGAAAATCCGTGTCGATTCGGTCGGTTTCGCCGGTACTCGGGTGTAGCAGAAGGACGCCTGTTCCACCGGGTATCGAATCGGGCGTGTTCTCGATGTCGAGTTGGTAATCCATATGGTCCGGTAACTAGTGGCACCGACTTAAAATATGCGGGAATGGACGTCAGAACACGGTGTCGGCGGTGGCCGCCCCGACGACGCTGAAGACTGACCCGACGCTGACGGCTTTCGCCGTCGTGAACAGGACTTCGGTGGACGTGTGACCGTCGAAGAGGCCGTCGTGGAGGAACGTCTCCGGCGCGGCGAACACGATTGCGAGGATAGCAACCGACCCGAAGGAGACGAGCATGAGCGAGATGAAGCGGGTTGGAATCCCGGCCACGTCCGCCTCGCGGTCCGGGTCGCGGTCGTGGTCCGCTTTGTAGAGTGCACCGTACCCGATTCCAAAGACGAGGCAGACGGTCGCGATGGCGTGCATCAGCGACATCGTCGCCGCCACGTCCCACACCTCCTGTGTGACGACGAACGGACCAGCGAGGAGAAACCCACCGAGGATTTGCTGGGCCGTATCGGCGAAGGCGTATCGTTTTCTCGAACCGACCATATCGCTCGAAACGGAGTCGAGAAATAAAGCGCTGGCCGTTCGGATCGCCGTGTTTTCCGGTGGATACGCTTCCGACTCAGTGCGTTCCGAACTCGATGTGGCTCGAACTCGGCACGTTCCGAACCCGTTTTGTCGGGGACGCCCGTTCTCCCGTGCATGAGTGTCCGCGAGGAGTTCGACGATTGGGCGGCGGACGGCCGCGACAAAGGGATGGAAGACCGCCACTGGCACACGGCGAAATACGCGCTCGCTCGCATGCCGGTCGAGGAAGGTGACACGGTACTCGATTTGGGGTGTGGGAGTGGCTACGCCGGGCGCGCACTGCGCGAAACGAAAGGCGCGGGACGGGTGTACGGCCTCGACGGGTCGCCAGAGATGGCGCGGAACGCGTACGGGTACACGGACGATTCCGCCGTGTCGTACCTCGTCGGCGACTTCGACCACCTGCCGTTCGCGGACGACAGCGTGGACCATGTCTTCACCATGGAGGCGTTCTACTACGCGAACGAGCCCCACGAGATGCTTCGGGAAGTTCGGCGGATTCTGCGCCCCGGTGGGACCGTCTTCTGTGCGGTGAACTACTACGAGGAGAACGTCCACTCCCACGAATGGCAGGACTCGATTGCCGTCGAGATGACACGCTGGAGCGCTGCGGAGTATCGAGACGCATTCCGCGACGCGGGACTGTACGTCGCCGAACAGGACAACATCCCGGATCGGGAGATCGACATTCCCGACGCGTCGGAGTTTCCCACCGACAGCTGGGAGACGCGTGAGGCGATGGTCGAACGCTACCGCGAGTTCGGCACCCTGTTGACGGTCGGCGTCGCGCCCTGAACCCCTTCATTTCCGGTCGAAGTTCGAGACGACTCGATTCGTCGTTCGCGTTTCTCGCCAGAAACGGAGTCGTTTCGAAGCGAACGGTCAACCGCGGTAACCTCAAATTCGGTCCGTAACGGCGGACGCCTCTAAACACATCATCGATGGTCGCGCGAAGAATCCCGCTTCCGGAGGATTTAACCAAACAGCAGGGCGTCTTTTAGGTGACATGGTGAAAGTAAGCGTAGTCGGTGCGGCAGGCACTGTTGGAGCCGCCGCAGGCTACAACATCGCACTGCGTGACGTCGCGGACGAACTGGTTTTCGTGGACATTCCGGACATGGAAGACAAGACGATTGGACAGGCCGCCGACGTGAACCACGGGGCCGCCTACGACTCGAACACGACCGTTCGACAGGGCACCTACGAGGACACCGCCGGATCGGACGTCGTCGTCATCACGGCCGGGATTCCGCGCCAGCCGGGACAGACGCGTATCGACCTCGCGGGTGACAACGCACCCATCATGGAGGACATCGGATCCTCCATCGCCGAGCACAACGACGACGATTTCGTCACCATCACCACCTCGAACCCGGTGGACCTGCTCAACCGTCACCTCTACGAGACAGGCGACCGAGCACGGGAGAAAGTTATCGGCTTCGGCGGCCGCCTCGACAGCGCCCGGTTCCGCTACGTGCTGAGCCAGCGCTTCGATGCGCCCGTCCAGAACGTCGAAGCGACCATCATGGGCGAGCACGGCGACGCACAGGTGCCGGTCTTCTCGAAGGTCCGCATCGACGGTGCCGACCCCGAGTTCACGGACGACGAGAAAGAGGAGATCCTCGGCGAGCTCAAAGAGAGCGCGATGAACGTCATCGAGAAGAAGGGCGCGACCCAGTGGGGTCCGGCGACGGGCGTCGGCCACATGGTCGAAGCCGTCATCCGCGACACCGGCGAAGTGCTCCCCGGTTCCGTCAAACTCGAAGGCGAGTACGGTCACGAGGGCGTCGCACTCGGTGTCCCCGTCAAACTCGGTACGAACGGTGTCGAGGAAGTCGTCGAGTGGGACCTCACCGAGTTCGAGCGCGAACAACTCGGCGAGGCCGCCGACAAACTCGCGGAGCAGTACGAGAAGATCGAGTAAGCGAGTTTCGAGCGACTCACAGTCAGTTCTTTTTTGGACGCGATGCGGACGAGAAGAGTAGAGAGGCGACGGAAACGGCTCGCGAAACCTCGATACGGCGACTATCGACCCAGTTCCAACCGCGTGCCGATCTTGTTCGGCAATCCGGCTTCCCGAACCGCCTCCTGCACCGTCCCGATGTCGTACTCGACGCGTCGTTCGTCCACCGTCATGTCGTCGAGGTCCAGAACCGCGTAGGCCGCGCGGGGGTCGCCGTCGCGCGGTTGGCCGACGCTGCCGGGGTTCATCACGATTCCCTCGTCGTACGTTTCGTGATGCTGGACGTGCGTGTGACCCATGACGAGTACATCCTCGTCGCCGAGCATGTCGGCGTCGAACTCCTCGGGGTAGGTGTAGTGGTCCGGGTCGTCCGGGTGACCGTGGACGATTCTCACGCGGCCATCGCACGCGAGACGCGAATCCGGAAGGCGGGCGAGCCACTCCCGTTGCAAATCGTTGAGTTCGGCACGGGCGTGCTCGACGCCAGCCTGCGCCATGCCGTTGAACGCGAACGGCGTCTCCGAGACGACCGCTCGGTCGTGATTGCCCATCACGCACGCCGTGGCTCGGTCGCGGACGATATCGACGCACTCGGCGGGCCACGGGTTGTAGCCGACCACGTCACCGGCACAGAGCAACGCCTCGACGGGGGGCATATCATCGAGAACGGCATCGAGCGCGATGCGATTCGAGTGAACGTCCGAGAGAATACCGACTTTCATGTCGGGTGATACGTTCGGCGGTGCCTTAATTCCCGTTCTCGACGGCGAGGTCGAATCCGTCGTTTCCGCCGTTGCGGGTAACACCGACCGCACAGACGGGATGCTCGAAGTCGAGGTCGTAGGCGGTGCTCGCCGCGCTCTCGGCGTCGTCAGCCTCGAAATCGAACGACTCCGGCGCGTCCTTCTCGTAGGTTGCGACGAGCGTCGGCTCCGTCACTTCCCGTACCAACAGGGCATCGCGCCGGACGATACCGATGTACGATTCCTCGCCGATGGTACCCGCGATTCGCGGCGTGTCATAGTCGTCCTTCTCGTAGTCCAGCGAGAGCAGACACTCGACGAGGGCATCACGTGCCGGGTAGCCGAGTTCGATTTTCTCCGCGATCGGGTCCACCTGCGACCCGTTGCCGATGACGGCCGTGTCGCCGACGACGCGAGCACAGTTGTACGAAATATACGGGTTGTCCGTCTCCGGCGCGTCCTCGGTCGGCCCGACGGTGACGGTGTCCTCACGCGCGACTGCCTTCCGATTCGGGAACGACCGCGACGAAACTCGATACGCGCCTGTCTCCGGTCCAACGATGATGAAGCGTCCGACGTACATACACGAACATGCGTAATTGGGACGGAAATAGGTGCTGGTTTGTGCAAAGATACGGTGTTATCTTATATCTCGCTCGACAGGAACTCCTGGAAATACTCCTCCATCCGTTCTTGGGAGTAGAACTTCACGCCTTGATCGCGGATACCCGCCAAGAAGTGGTTTTCAACCATGACGAACGAACCGATCCGACGCGACTTCTTCTGTACCGTATCGACCCGATCACGGCGACGGGAGACGTAGTGGGAGAGGGCCTGTTCGATAAACTTCGAGTCGGTGCGAGTCAACTCGTCCGCGAGAACCGCCGCCGATTCCATCGCCATCGACGCACCGACGCCAGCGGTCGGCAGGATTGCATGTCCGGCATCGCCGATCAGGACGACACGTCCCTTGGTCCACTCGTCCATGTGGAGGTCGTAGAAATCGTCGTGCCACATCGTCGCCGGATCGTCCATCTCGTCGAGAATATCCGGCACCAGGCCGCTCATATCGTCGAAAGTCGTTCGGATCCTCTCGATTCGCTCGTCGACCGGATCCGGTGTTCCTTCCGGCGCGGTGGCAGCGAGGAAGCACGCCAACTTGTCTTCCGTCGGATACAGTCCGACGAACCGTCCCGCACCCCAATGTTCCTGTACCTCGCCCGTCGTCGCCATCGAGGGATCGACCCAGAACGCCCACCCAGTCATGTCGTGGTAGGTCAACTCCACGTCACCGAACACCAGTTCTCGAACTGTCGAGTGAATACCGTCGGCACCGACGACGAGGTCGTACGTTCCAGTCGTGCCATCGGTGAAGGTGACGTCTACTCCGTCGGCGTGCTGGGCGACGTCCGTGACGGTCGTCCCCATCCTGATAGTCCCCTCCGAAACGGTCGTCTGTAACACGTCGATGAGATTCGGTCGCCAAACGAGGAACGTCTCACCGTACTCGTCCGCGAGACTCTCCATATCGTACTCGTGTAGCTGTTCTCCGTTGTGATTGAATACGTGGTACTCCTCGAACTGGTCGGTATCCCCGAGGAGTTCGTCGTATTTGCCGAGTCCCTTCAACACGTTCGACCCTGCGGGCCACAGGCTGAGCGTGTAGCCGAGACCGCCGTAGTTTTCGGACTTCTCCACGACGTCGGGCGAAAACCCTCTCCCTTCCAGCAGTCCTGCCAGCGTCAGCCCAGCGATTCCGCCACCAACTACGAGAACTCGCATGTCCGTACCGTATCGCACATCTGTTGTCATCGTAGCGACGTGTACGAACCTGGGAATCGTCGCTCTGTTCTCTAGCATGCCACTGGTCTTTATAAGGGATGATCGTCGATATCGAATCGTCACGGGGAACAAGTAGATGAGAGAGACATGAGGTATGCAACAGTCGTCGTTCGGTGGGATGCGGGCGACCTCCATCCGCTCGACGATGCGGTGGCAAACGCATCGGACGTTACCATCGAGACGACCTACTATATCAACCCGATTCGTGATGGAACGTACGCCGAGCTGAGCCGACTTCGGGGGGACCCAACGCGAATACGCGAACTGTTGCGGGAAACGCCGGAGGTATTGGACTTCGACGTTCCACCCGGAAGCGACGGCATCACGTACACCCACTACGAGTCCTCGCCGCTCATGGACGCACTGTTGGGTGTGCTGTTCGATCACGAAATCGTCCTCGAATGGCCGGTCGAATTCGTCGATACCGGCACCGACCGCGGCGTCCGGGTGACGTTCTTGGGAACGGAACGCGCACTGAGTGCCGCACTGAACGACGTTCCTTCCGACTTCGGAATCGAACTCGAACGGATGGGCGAGTACTTGCCATCGATTTCCGATCCGGTCGCAACGCTCACCGGCCGCCAACAGGAGGTATTGGCAGTGGCAGTCCGAGAGGGCTACTACGAGATCCCCCGCGAAACGACGCATCGAGAGATAGCAGACGAACTCTCGGTCGCTCCTGGAACGATCAGCAAACAGTTACAACGTATCGAAATGACGTTGATTTCGTCGCTCGTGGCCGCGAGCCAGTAGGTTCGTAGCCGAATCGATGTCCATGATAGCAGGATGCAACGCTCGGCCGGGTTCGAAACACTGAAATACGGAACTGTGCTACCGTTGAATGCAGATTCAGCGAACCAAGTCGCTGAACGACAGCAGTCCCATGGGGTAGTGGCCAATCCTGTTGCCTTCTGGGGGCAACGACCGCGGTTCGAATCCGTGTGGGACTACTCAAAATTTTTCGGTCGACCATCCCGTCGAGCGTCGTGACCGGACGGTCGAATACCCCTCCGTTTCAACTGGAACGTTCGACAGTTTACCCCTGATCGACGTTCGATTCCGAACTCGTTTCCTCGTCGTCCAACTCGCGTAGTTCACGTTCCTCGTTGTACTCCGCCAACCCACCGGCATCGCCCGAGATTTCGTTATACACAGCCTCGCGTGCCTCTTCTGGCGATTCGAAGCGCTCGTCCACGAGTCGGTCGAAGACGCTTCCGAGCGTTTCGGTCTCGTTCGGCAAGTCGAGCGGTTGGTCGCCATATTCGGTCGCCAACTCCTCGCTCGTCGTCGGATACTTGTGCTCACCGAGCATTCGACCCGCGTCGCCCAGCATGTCTTCGACGCGCTCGGCCCGCTCACGCTGTCGTTTCCGCGCACTGTCCTGTACACGTTCGGCGTCGTGATCGTCGGGCATACGAAGCGGTACACGGCGACGTTTGAAATTCATACTGGCCATCAAAATCGGCCACCGTCAGCCTACTTGTCCACTTCGAGCAAGGCAACTCGTTCGCAGACGAGGTCGGAGAGATCGACAGTCGTCGTCGCCGCTTCCCGTTCCGAAATCTCGAAAAATTCGAACACGGAGTCGCGGGTCGCGGTTCCGAGCGTCTCTGCGGGAGTCACCAACTCGGAGACGGCATCCGCGGCGGGTCGTTCCCGCTCACCATCGACCACGACGACGACGCGTTGTTCACCCTCCGAGATACCCATCGCGAGCGCCTGATTGATCTGGCGACGGCCCGCCGCGTACAGGAGAATTTCGACCGATCGGTCGTGAGCGACGTTCTCACCGCGTTCGAACGAACGGTTCGCGTGGTCCACCGCGGATTGGAGATGGTCTCTTCCGGCCACGTAGTCGGCGTCGAAAGCCTGAACGGCACAATCGAACTCGTCGCCGATCGACCCGAGACGGGCGACGAAGTCGTTTACGTCCGTGATCGTCACCCGTCCTTCGACCAGTTTCATTCGAAATCACCGAGACTCTGCTGGCCGCTGTCGTTGGCCGCCCGAGTGCTCGCCACCGCGGTTTCAGTGTCGGGTTCGACGTCGTCCAGCGATGGGTCCTGTCGTCCGACGTTTTCGAGGATGCTTTCGGCCGTCTTCTTCCGGCCGCGGAGCGCACCCAGGACGACCGATTTGTCCGCCTCACGGAGGTCAGCCCGCGACTCGATACCGGCTTCGTACAGCCGACGGGCGCGTTTTCGACCGACGTTTCGGACGCCCGCGAGGTCGAGCAGTTCCTCCTCGACACCGTACTCGACGCGTTTTCGCGCCTCCCTGACGGCGGTCGTCGTCGCGGATGGAATTCCCTCGACATCGTCGCGCTGGAGTTCTGCGGCCAATCGCTCGGCCGCGTTGAGCAGCCACTGTGCCGTCTCGACTTTGCCGCGGATGTCGCCGGGGCCGATGGCGTAGCGCTCGGTAATGCGGTCTTCGTCCAGT
This sequence comes from Haladaptatus sp. AB618, assembly GCF_024136965.1. Classification (NCBI taxonomy): domain Archaea; kingdom Methanobacteriati; phylum Methanobacteriota; class Halobacteria; order Halobacteriales; family Haladaptataceae; genus Haladaptatus; species Haladaptatus sp. AB618. Next base: position 53,618 of record NZ_JAMYJX010000001.1, read on the forward strand.
TCGCTCGCCCAATCTTCGAGCAGGCGGGCGGTCTTCAGCGCGGAAAGCCAATCCTCGAAGGCGTTGTCCTCGAACTCCGAGGGCATGTGTCCGAGGAACTCGGGTTCGCGCTCGTAGGCGATTTCGGTGTATCGTTCGCGGTCGCCGGAGCGCAGATAGAGTTGATACATGTCCGGCGTACGCGAGACGAGGTGGTACAGACTGAGGGCGGTCGGTTCGCCCTCCGCCTCCCGGAGGCCGTCGATGATTTCGGCGGCACTCATCGGGTCGAGATACAGTTGCGAGACGCGATGGCCGAGTCCGGTCGCGCGCAGTCGGTCGTCGCGTTCGAGGAAGCCGTTCCGTTCGAGATAGTCGAGCACTCGTTGGGTGACGGTTTCGAGTCGGCCTGTCTCGTCGGTTTGGGTCGCATACAGCGTCCGTTCGAGGAAGTCGAGCAGTTCCTCCTCCGTCCCCGCGAACCCGGATGCGACGGTAGCGAGGATATGGGTTCGAAGCGCGGGTTCCGCCGCGAGTTTGGAGTGGACCGGTTCCGGGTCGGCCCAGACGTACTGGTCGAACAGTTCCTGCAGTTCGTCGTGACTCTTGCTGATGAGCACCGCTTCGCCGTGCGGATCGAGGCCTGGACGTCCCGCGCGCCCGAACATCTGGTGAACTTCGAGCACGTCGAGCGGTTGCATACCGCCGATGTCGCCGTCGTATCGACGCCAGTCGCGGACGATGACGCGTCTGCTCGGAGTGTTCACACCCGCCGCGAGCGTCGGCGTCGCGCTGATGACCTTGATGAGTTTGTCGCGGAACGCGTCTTCCACGAGCGACCGATGTTCACTGGCGAGTCCCGCGTGGTGGAACGCTGCTCCGCTCTCGATGGCAGTTGCGAGGTCGTCGCTCGTCTCCGTGTCGCTCACGTCACGGATTTGATCGGCGATGTCGAGGAGTCCGCGACGCTCCTCGTCGGTTAGATGGGTCTTGGTAACGTCCGCGAGCCGTTTCGCCGACGCCTCCGCGTTCCGACGGGAGTTGACGAACACGAGCGATGACCCGCCGTCTTCGAGCGTGTCTCGGACGAGTGCGGCGGTTTCCTTCTCGTTTCCGCGCGCCAGTTCCTGTTGTGTCCCGTCGTCGAAGTGGAGCGCCTGCCCGTAGAGGACGCCCTTTCTGAGATCGATCGGTCGCCACGTCGAATCCACGAGGGTGGCGTCGAGCCATTCGGCCATCTCCTCGGCGTTACCGACGGTCGCCGACAGCGCGACGGTCTGGAGGTTCGGGTTGACGCGTCGAAGTTTGGCGAGCGTGACTTCGAGCGTCGGACCGCGGTGAGCGTCGTTGACGAGGTGGACTTCGTCGGCGACGACGCAGGAGAGGTCGTCCACCCACTTCGCGCCATTCCGAACGAGCGAGTCCACCTTCTCGCTCGTGGCGACGATGATGTCCTTCGAGGCGAGCCAATCGCCGTCGCTGTCGTAGTTGCCTGTCGAGACGCCGACGGAGACGCCGTACTGTTCGAACTCCTCGAACTCCTCTTTCTTCTCGCTGGCGAGTGCGCGGAGGGGAACGATGTAGAGGGCTTTGCCACCGCGGGCGACGCTCGAAAGCATGGCGAGTTCGGCGATGAACGTCTTGCCGCTCGCCGTCGGAATGCTGGCGACGATGCTCTCGCCGTCGGTGATTCCCGCCTCGACGGCCTCCCCCTGTGGCGGGTAGAGTTCCTCGATTCCTTGTGCCTGGAAGTGTTCGGGAACGCCGTCCGGCAAGCCCGTCAAATCGGCGACGTTCACGCACGCTCACCCTGCGTGCGCGGTGCGAGTCCGGTCATTACCATCGTTTGGCGCGTCTTACCGTTTAAACTGTCGGGTGCGTACGGTGGGAAGATACTTCGATCAACGACGAGCATCGGTTTCTCTCACCCCCGGCGACCGCTCCGTCATCCCTTTGAGGGCACACATCGGAGGAGTACGTATGAAGATCGAATACGACCGGAACACCTGTACGGGAATGTTCCAGTGTACCGCGGAATGGGATCAGTTCGCGGAAAACCGCGAGGAAGGCAAAGCTGACCTGCTTGACAGTGAAGAAGAGGAGGAAGGTATCTTCGTCCGCGACGTTCCCGAGGGAGAGGAGTTCGACGCCGAGATGGCCGCCCGCGTCTGTCCAGTGGATGCCATCAAGGTGTACGACGACGACGGTGAACAGATCGTCTGATACCGACGGACGGTCACTAGTTAGTTGGAAAATAAAACGATCGAAGGGGAGTGTTTCGAGTGGAAACGAGGGGAGTGCGGCGAGATATTTGTGCAGTCGAAATTTTTGTACCGCGAGATTTGACGGCGGTAGCGGGGTTAGCTATCGAACCGTGCCTGTTGCATGAACGGTTGGATGTCGTCGATATTGCCGAGTCGTGAATCGGACTGGAGGACGGCCTCCGTTTCGTCGATCGGGACCGAGAGGCTGATTTCCTTCGTCCGCCCGTAGCGACCCTTCGAGACGACGACGGCGTTGACGATACCGAGCATGTCGAGTTCGCTGATGAGATCGGTGACACGGCGCTGGGTGAGGATGTCGGCGTCGATTTCCTCACAGAGGTGTTTGTAGACGTTGTACACCTCACCCGTGTTGATGTTGTGGACGCCGTTCTTCTCCAGCGAGATGGTCGAAAAGAGGACGAGTTTCGACTGAGTGGGGAGCGTTCTGACGACTTCGACGACACGGTCGAGTTCGATCTTGTCCTGTGCCTTCCGGACGTGCCCCTCCTCCACGCGCTCGGCCTGGTCACGCTCGGCGAGTTCGCCCGCCGTCCGGAGCAAGTCGAGCGCGCGGCGAGCGTCACCGTGTTCCTGTGCCGCGAACGCAGCACACAGCGGAATCACGTCGTCCGAGAGGGCGTCCTCCTTGAACGCCACTTCCGCACGGTGCTGGAGGATGTCCCGGAGTTGGTTCGCGTCGTACGGCGGGAAGACGATTTCTTCTTCGCCAAGGCTGGATTTGACGCGAGGGTCGAGGAAGTCGGTGAACTTCAGGTCGTTGCTGATACCCATGATCGACACCCGCGAGTTGTCGAGTTCCGAGTTCATCCGCGAGAGGTTGTAGAGGGTATCGTCGCCGGATTTCTCGACCAACTTGTCGATTTCGTCCAGCATGATGACGACGACGCGTTCCTGATAATCGACGGCCTCGAAGAAGGTGTTGTACACGCGGTCGGTCGGCCACCCGGTCATCGGGACGGGCTCGATTTCCTCTGCGTCGGCTTCGAGTTCCTCGATTCGATCCTCGATTTCCGTAAGCGATGAGAAATCGATGTTTTCGAGTTGTTGGGACTCGGCAGCGACGCCATCGCGGATATCCTGTAGCTCTTCGATTCGGCCCTCGATTTCGGCGAGGTTGTTCTCGATGAACTTGTTGGCGAGTTGTGCGAGGACGCGATACTGCGTGTCGGTTATCTCGCAGTTGATGTACTCGACCTCGCAGGGTACCTCGTATTTCTGCGACGTGCGTTCCAGTTCCTGACTGACGAATTTGGCACTCGCTGTCTTTCCGGTACCAGTCTTCCCGTAAATCAGGATGTTCGATGGCGTCTCACCGCGGAGTGCGGCGACGAGGATGGTCGCCATGCGGTTGATCTGCTCTTTTCGGTGTGGTAGTTCGTGTGGCGTGTAGGAAGGTCGAAGTACTTCCTTGTTCTCAAAAATCGGCTCGCCACTGAGCAGGTCGTCGAACAGGCCGTGGTTGCCGTCCTCGTCCGAGTCGTCCAAGACGACATCATCCAAATCGATACCCTCGAAACCACGACTCGTGTGGCCGTCTCGTTCGTTCGGCGAGTCTGTATTTTCGTCTGACATACGTCGGCTGTGTACCCCTTTGTTTCCACTGGAATTGCACGCCGTGCGGAGAGAGACCGGAGGAAGCGGGGAATAGCGTCCCGATTTACTTCCCGGAGAAGCAACAGCGCGTCCAGTTGATGCAGATGAAAAAGAGGTACAGCACAGTACTAAAATCTTTCTCATCGATCGAATGATGGACGAAAAGGGGTTTTTGCCCGTTTCACGCTGAAACGGCATCGTTTCGGCTCGAATTAATGGGACCAGAGACAGAAGAGTTGATAGTTTGAGGGGGTAGTCGGAAGGGTAGATTAGAAGGGTGGATTAGAAGAGTAGATTAGAAGGGTAGATGGGAAAACAAGGTTGAAGAAATAAACAGAATTGGAACAAACTGGGGTGGAGGGGAGAAGGTGAAGGTGGAGAATGGTTAGAGGTTGGAAAAAGGATGGATGCTGAACGACGGAAAGGAATCGGCAAGTCGGTTGAGAGATACAAGGAAAGATAGAGACACCAAGCGGACAATTCGAGGTTCCCTTTTGGAAACGGGTTCGTACCCGTACGTTTCGACTGGAAAAGGAAGGAAAGTTAGAGGAGTGGGATCGGTATCGAAGATAATCGTGGAGATCGGTATCGAAGATAATCGTGGAGATCGGTATCGAATTCAAACGGTGATGAGTCTCGATTCAAACCGCAACCCCTGTGTTTCGGGTGGAACGCGGAGAGGGATCGAGTGGCAAGGAAAGGCAGTATCGAGAAGAGGACATGAAATGGAAGGGTCGGATGGATCGAAAGAGGGTAAAACACAGCTCACGGTCAATGATAACACGTGTCTATGGACCCCCCCACCCCTTCGTTTCGGGTGGAACGCGGTCGAAGGTGGGTGGGGGGAGGGGCTAGTCTAGAACAGGAACCTTTATTACAACGTCTAGCTAACAATATCCGCAAACTAGAGTCTTTACTTTTCTAGAGGAAGGTATTCTTTGTAAGTTACCAGGTTCTGACACCCCACCACCCGCCTTTTCCCGTTTCCACCTGAAACGAAGGGGTGGGGGTGTCCGACACATCGTCAAATAATCATCACCTTCGCCATTCTCTCCAGCGCACTGTTTCACCCAGATGACGATCGGGTTCCTGCCGTTCTCGTCCTTTCCGTCTTCGTGGCTAGTGTCTGACCTCGTCCAATGGTACCATGGCACGTCATATTGCGATCGGTCGGATGCGCCACGCACGAGTCGTTGTCGACCCGAAGACAGATTCATTACCCGAAGAGGGGTTCAGCATCAATCGGCTTCGTCCGGACCACCTACATCACCCCCCACAAGTATCGCAACCCCTCTATTTCCAGTGGAAACCACATCCCGTAGACGAATTTCCGATGTCAGAGGTTTCGTGATGGCAATACAATGTGTCGATCATTTTCCACGCGCGGGAACCACTAACAACACGATCGATCGAACCAAGCATGGACGACCGAACCAAGCATGGACAACCGAACCAAGAGCAACAGCAGAGGTTTGTGCACGTACAAAATCCATATCGGCTGTCATTTGGCCACAATGGAGAGAAAGTTGTTCGAATGGAATAGGTTTTGTTTGGATAGAAAATCAACCATTCCGGCAATTCGCGTCCGTCGATTCCATCGTTTTTCGTTCGCAATCTCCTTCCCGTCGTGCCCTTTTTACACCATTTCTTTCCCACTTCCGTGAGTGAATTGTGTCAAGAGTTGTCTGACATAGGTTTAAGTGAATGGCGTAAAGTTCTACGCGCAACAGCCCCGTACGTCCGGCTCAATCTCGACAACGGTTTGTCTAGAGCGACTAACCGACACTGGGGTCTGGGAGGAAAAAGGATGGGATTGTTTACTGGTCTCAGGCAAAGTATTGCACGTGTGACCGACAAGCTCTTCACATCGGAAGAGCCGAAACGGATCGGTATCTATGGACCGCCAAACGCTGGAAAAACGACGCTCGCCAACCGCATCGCCCGCGATTGGACTGGTGACGCCGTCGGTCCGGAAAGCCACGTTCCACACGAAACACGGCGCGCACGACGGAAGGAAAACGTCGAAATCGAACGCGACGGTCGGAAAGTCACCATCGACATCGTAGACACGCCGGGTGTCACGACGAAAGTCGATTACGAGGAGTTCCTCGACCACGATATGGACAAAGAGGACGCCGTCCGTCGCTCCCGCGAGGCGACCGAAGGCGTCGCGGAAGCGATGCATTGGCTCCGTGAGGATGTCGACGGCGTCATCTACGTTCTCGATAGCTCGACTGACCCGTTCACGCAGGTGAACACGATGCTTATCGGTATCATCGAGAGTCAGGATCTGCCGGTGCTTATCCTCGCGAACAAAACTGACCTCGACGATTCGAGCGTCCAGCGGATTCGCAACGCGTATCCGCAACACGAGACGATTCCACTCTCCGCACTGGAGGGTGATAACATGGATGAAGTGTACACGAAGATCGCGGAGTACTTCGGGTGATCTCAATGCCAGAAGTGAAAAATACAGACGACGGCGTCCAAGTCGACCTCATCGGTGGTGAGCGGATGGCCGGGAAGACCAGTATGGAGAAGATCCGGATGATACTGGACGGTGTCCGTGATGGAAATATCGTTATCCTAGAGGAGGGGCTCTCCCCCGACGAGGAGAGCAAGCTTATCGAGGTGACGATGACCGAGATCAGCCCCGACGAGTTCAGTGGTATCGAAATCGAGACCTACCCGCGCTCGAAGACATCCGATGGTGGCTTACTCGGTCGGTTGATAGGTCGTGAGTCGACCGATTCGAAACTCACGGTTATCGGCCCCGCAAACCAGATCGAGACGCTTCACAAGGACGAGAATCTCATCAGCGCGCTTATCTCCCACAAATAATGCCCCACAAGTGCACGAACTGTGGACGGACGTTCGCTGACGGGTCGAAGGAGATGTTGTCCGGTTGTCCCGATTGTGGTGGCAACAAGTTCCAGTTCCAACCGTCGGGATCCGCCCCGTCTCCAGGCGAAACGAAGGCCTCCACGACGGGTTCGAACCCGAAGGCTGCGGCGGCTACCACCGACAATTCGACGGTAACCGACGACTCGACCGCCACCGACCCTCGATCCGAGACGGGCGCGGTTAGCCGCGCGACGAGTACCGTCAAAGGATGGGTCGGTTCGCGTAACCGCTCTGAACCTTCGGATTCAAGCGCTAACGAGCGACAACAGGGACAACCCGAACGCGAGCAGAAACCCTCTCAGCCGAGCGCGTCCGCACGTTCGACGCCACCTCAAAAATCGCCGACCGATTCTCCGTCCGATTCGTCAGCGGATTCGCCGACCGATTCACCGGCCGATCCAACCGTCGATTCGCAAACGGACTCTCCGTCCGATTCTCCGTCTGATTCGCCAGTCGATTCTCCGTCCGATTCGCCAGTCGATCCAACCGTCGATTCGAGTGAGGATCGGGCACAGGCGAGTGCCCGTTCCGAAATCGTTCCGGAGGACGAACTTCCGGAGCGTCCAGGTGCTGACGGAACGGGGACTGTCATCAAACCACCCGAGGACGACGACCAACCGAGTCTCGACGAACTCCGGGAGGAGCTCAACAGCCAATTCGAGAGCATCAAGGTGGTCGAACCGGGCCAGTACGAACTCAACCTGATGGAATTGTACGAACGCGACGAGTACATTATCGCCATGCGGGAGAACGGTCGCTACGTCATTCAGGTTCCCGACTCGTGGACCGGCCCGGTCGATAGCTGATTCTATTTAACGGCGTGCAATAGCAGGGATGGCGTCTTTGGACGGGCGTGATAGACACTGGTTGTATGAATCCATCCAAGCAACTCGCTCGGAGTCTCCTCTCGGAGTCGAAAGCGTACGGATACACGTTGACCGTTTGGGGCGGCGGCGCGATACTGATGAATCAGTACGGCTCACCGCGAATTCCGGAAATCTTCTGTTACGTCGCCGGTGCGCTGATAGCGTTCGGTATCCTGGCGAGCGTGACGTTCGAGAACCTGTTTTCCGATCCGAACTCGGATCACGACGAACAACTCATCGTCGCCTCGATGGTCCACGTCGTCGCGACGTTCGGCAACTTGCTGTTGGGCTACGGCATTTTGGCGACACTCAATCCGGGATTCCCGTCCGACTGGGGCTTTTTGATCCTCGGATTTTGGGGGACGCTCTGTTACAACCTGCTGCTTCTCCTCGAATCCGGGGTCGCCCGTCTCGTTACCTCGACGGTTGCGAACACCGAAGTCGGCACATAAGGTGTATTGAACCAGCGAACCTCTTTTTTCCAAAGCAACTACCACACCATCTTCCCAATCATCACACTGACCTTTCCGCTCCACTCGAAACGATGGGCCGTTCGATCCGTTCTCACACCTCATTCGTTCGCCGCAAGTTCGTTTCTCGTGAATTCGACACCGAGACGGAATCGACGCGACTGACGACGATCTGGAGTGGAAATGAAGGGGTACCGCGCCGAGTAGCCAGATTTTAAGCGTTCGAGTGGAAACAAACGGGTATGAACACTCCGACAAAAATCGTCCTCGGTACCGTCCTTTTGGCGATACTACTCTCGATCGTGCTCGTCGCACAATACGCGCTCGCGGCGTGATGTTTCGCGAACGTACCATTCCCCAAGACGTGACGGCGGTGCGGGAGGAGTATGCACCGAACGCGCTCGTCTTGGATTGCGAACGCGATTTCGAGACGCTCCCGATTCCGGCACGGGACGACCTCGCGCTCCTGACGGACGAACTGTGCCCGTTTTCGGCACCGGACGAGTGGCTACCCGACGACGCTCCCGAGCTACTACGCCGCTTCGCCGGAAACGACCTCGTGGTCGGCATGCCCGGCGACGGAAGCGTGGCGTGGACCCACCAGACTGACCCACCCGTCGTCTTCGTAAAAGCTCGGGTGCAAGGGTCTCCCGAGGAGTTCATCGATTTCCTGCTCGCGGAGGCGCTGGTCGAAGTCGGACTCGACATGCCCGAGCATTTCCTCGAATTCTTCGAGGAAGAGTACGCCGAATTCGCCGACGCGGTTCCGCTCGACGCGGCGAGCACGTACCAACTCGCCGTCGCTCTCTGTGATGCGTACATCGGTTTGCACACGCGAGAGGTGTTTGCCGATTGGGACGGTTCCCACCCCCGTTTGTTCGAGGCGTGGCAGGACGCGGGCCAGCGAATCGAACCGCGACTGGAAGGCATTACCCGCGAGGTGGCGATGGGACGAACTGACTTTTCGGACGCCGCCGAGTTCGCGTGTAGCGCCGTCAAACACGGTATCGAACCACCCGCTCCGTTCGCCGTCTTCGACACGCAGGCCTATCGCGAACACGGTGCGTCCTTCGCCGTGAAATGGGCCGAGAAGACGTTCGATTCGGAGTAACGAATTCGATCGGTTTCGCTCCGTGGTTTCGGTTCGGGGGATTTTATCCCGTATCCCATTCGAAAAATCCCAAATCGCTATCTTGCGTTTCGTCGCTCCCTCTCTCTATCTCGCCGCTGTTTTCTCTCCTCGCTATCTTTTTTTCAACTAGCGGCCTCGTCGCTATACTCTCTACACTGCATCCTGTCCCTGTTTCCCCGTCCGAACTTGATACGCGTCCTCTACGGGGAGGATGAATACCTTCCCGTCTCCGGGTTCGCCGGTGGTTGCGGCGTCACGAATCGCCTCGGCGACCTCCTCGGCGGGGATATCGGCGACGACGCACTCTACCTTCACCTTTTGGTGTAAGTCAACGACGTACTCCTCGCCGCGCCACTGACCGAGCTTGGCGGGCTGGTTCCCCCGTCCGCTGACGTTCGTGACGGTGAGGCTCGGGGCACCGACTTCGGCGAGTCCCCGTTTCACGTCTCCCAACTTGTCGGGGCGAACGATGGCCGTAACGAGCTTTATCTTTCCGCCGTTCGGTCGTCCACCATCCGTGCGGAGGCTTTCGGGAACGACGCCATGCGTGCCCTCGTGACCGAACTCGGGATAGGTTTCGACACCGTGTTCGCTCGCGTCCAACCCTTCCTTCTCGTGGTGCGGTGTGACACGCGCCTGACCGAGTTTTCGTGCACCGCCGAAGACTACCATGGTCGCTCCGACGATCCAAAGACCGATCACCGCGATGCCGGTCGCTTGCACTGCGAGTCCCGAGAGCACCGCTCCGAGGCTGAAACTCTGCCAGGTCCCGACTGCGACGAGCGGATACACCAACGTCCCGAGGATACCGGCCGATCCGTGTACCGGGAACACCGCACAGACGTCGTCGATTTGGAGCCGTTTTTCGACGAACTCGAACACGAACGGGAGTTGCGCACCCGCCAGCAGGCCGACGATGATCGCACCCGGCCACACGATGTCGTCGGCGATAGCCGTGATACCGACGAGTCCGGCGAGCAAGCCGTTTGCGACGTAGAGGGTATCTACCTTCCCGGTGCGTATCAGGGATACCGCTCCCGCGCCGAGCGTCCCCGCTCCCATCCCGAGCGTCGTGACGAGTGCGACCCGTCCGACCGTTTCGAATGCGGCCAGCGAAATCGTCCCGTTTTTCACCGAAAACACCGTCGCGGCGGTGCCGACGTTGAACCCGTACCATCCGAAGGCGAGGATGAGCGTTCCGAGGGCCGCGAACGTCACCGAGTGACCCGGAATGACGTTCGCGGTTCCGTCCTCATCGAACCGACCGAGACGCGGACCGATGATCCACGCGGCGGTCAATCCGGCGAGGCCACCCATCCCGTGAACGATCATCCCTCCCGCGAAGTCGTGAAACCCGAGCGACGAGAGGAAGCCACCCGCCCACGTGAACCCGACGACGACGGGATAGAAGACCCCCGCGAGAAGGATGGTGTACCCCACGTACGTGCGGAGCTTACACCGACCCGCGACTGCACCGCTGACGATCGTCGCGGCGGTCATAGCGAAGACCGCACCGAACAGCCAGTCGACCCACGTATTGACGTCGGTCGGGGCGAGGATGGCGGCGAACTCACCGACGACCGACCATGCTCCGGTCGCCCCGGTCAGATGACCGACGATACTCGAGAGTGCCGCCCCCACGAGAAAGAAGGTCATCACGCCGACGCTCCACGTCAGGAGGTTTTTCGTCAACTGGTTGGCGACGTTTTTCGAGCGGACCTGACCGGCTTCCAGCATGGCGAAGCCGGCGTGCATGAAGAAGATGAGGAACGTCGCAATGAGCACCCAGAGGAGGTTGATTCCCTGTGCGATGACTTCGAGGTCACTCATCCGTCTTACCCTCTGTCGGGATGATAACGAGATCGTCTGGAAGACTGTCCAGGAATATCGAATATTCTTGCCTGTCTGTGTTCTGTGTCATGGTACAACAGAGCAGGAGTATTCCATATAACGTTGGTTGTCAAAACTTTCGAATTATATGGGCTTCAATTGGACAAACGTCGCTCTTATTATCGCATACAATCGATTTAAGGTTGTAAGACGGTCGGAAATTGGGTACTCGTTGTTCCACTTCTGGACAAACGTTTCACGACCATTCAATATTTGCCGACCGTTTCCGTTCACTTCGACTCGCTCGATGCGCGTGAGATTTGGGGTTATTCGGCCGAAAACGTTCTCTATCGCGGCTTTAGGGGTTTCGGGAGTCTTCGGCTACGCGAGTTCGTCGGCGATGTCCTCCGCGAAGTAGGTCATAATCAGGTCCGCACCCGCGCGTTTGATCGAAAGCAGGGATTCCAACGCTGTCTCCTGAAGGTCGAGCCATCCCTTCTCGCTCGCGGCGTGCAACATCGCGTACTCCCCGGAGACGTTGTATGCGGCGACCGGATGGTCGTACTCCGCCCGAATGTCCCGCACGATGTCGAGGTACGGCAGTGCGGGTTTGACCATCAGGATATCCGCGCCCTGCTCGACGTCGAGTTCGACTTCGCGCATGGCTTCGCGTGCGTTGGCCGGGTCCATCTGGTAGTGCCGTCGGTTCCCGAACGCGGGAGCACCGTCCGCAGCGTCACGGAACGGCCCGTAAAACGCCGACTCGTATTTGGCGGCGTAGCTCATGATGGGGACGTCCGAAAAGCCCGCCTCGTCCAACCCGGTGCGAATCGCGCCGACCATTCCGTCCGTCATGCTACTGGGGGCGACCATCTCCGCGCCCGCCTCCGCGTGCGAGACGGCGACCTTTTGCAGGAGGTCGAGCGTTTCGTCGTTTTTCACCGTGAGTTGCGGGTCGTCGGCGGCGTGGTCCTCCACGATTCCACAGTGGCCGTGGTCGGTGTACTCACAGAGACAAACGTCGGTGATGACCATCGCGTCCGTCTCGTCCGTGATCCGGCGCGTCGCTTCCTGCACGACGCCATCTTCGGCCCACGCGCGACTCCCTCGCTCGTCCTTCGACTCCGGGATACCGAACAGCATCACGGAACGGACACCGGTCTCCAGCACCTCTCGTACTCGTGCGACGCTTTCGTCGATCGGCACGCGTTCGTGTCCGGGCATCGACTCGATCTCGACTCGCTCGTCCGTCGTCGCATCGACGAACACGGGCGCGATGAGGTCGCTCGCGTCGAGGGTCGTTTCGCTGACCAACTCGCGGATTCCGTCACGACGAAGCCGACGTGGACGGTCGGTGAGGTCCATATCCATGCTACCGGCGGAATCCCCAAAACCGCGTCGCTCCGGGAACGGGTCACAACGCATTTAGCCCATCCCGTCAATATCCGTTTTGATGCATATCGCCTCGCTCGTCGCGGTCGAGACGACCTTCCCGTCCCTCCTCATCCTTTCCGTCTTCGGCTTGGCACTGATGTCGTTCACCACGGATTCACGCTCGCTCCGAACGTTCGTCGCCGATTATGGCGTTTTCCTGCTCGCGGGCGGCGTCGCGCTCACGGCTGTCGCCGGAATCCTCCTCTTCCTGTTCGGCGACGAGACGCTCGCGAAACGATGGCTCCACCAGTACGGTCTGTTCGCCCTGTTCTTCATTTTCATCCTAGAAGGGGCGATGATGCTGTACTTCGCCCCGAGCGAAACCGTCGTCCCGATCGGCGTCGCCGTGCTCGCCAGTTCGTCTAGCGATTATCGCATGATCGTTCTCATCGTCGGCGTCGCGGTCGTCGCCTCGACCATCGGTCAGTATGCCCTGTTCCTCCTCGCAAAACGCGGCGGCCGCGAGTACCTCCTGGAAAAACCGTGGTTCCGGATCGACGATTCGTCGCTCGACCGCTTCGACCACTGGTTTCAGCGCTGGGGCCCGGTCGCGATTCCACTGAGCAACACGCTCCCGTTCACCCGCGGTATGTTGACCGTTCCGGCCGGGTTCGGCGAAATGCGGGATCGGAACTTCATCGTCCTCTCCGCCATCGGGTCGCTCTGTTTCGAATCGCTGCTCGCGATTTTCGGACCCAAGGCGTTCGCGGTGGCGATGAACGTCGCCTCCCAGTACATCTGACGACCAAATCCTCCCCCGTCTTTATTCTCTCAGTCTTATCTCTAAACTATCATTTTCTGTCCACAATCCCGACAACTGTCACTCGCTCTAAAACACACCGAGTGGGACGGGCTCGAATAGATATCGTCCCTATCGTACCATGGCGATAGACCTAACAGTACTGAAAGCGTATCTTTATCTGCGCCCGCGTACCGTTTGTCGCGTGCCATGCTACGAGCGCCGCGTGGGCGCACTTTCTCGGAAATCGTTCCCGTCGAGCGTCGAGCATCGCTTCTTTCCATACGGCTCCGTCTCGTGACCGACGAACATCTCCCCATGATGGTATTTCGAAGCGAAAGTATATTCGTCCCGGATTTCGAGGGAGGGATATGGAAACGATACGTGCCACCGAGTATCACGAACTCGTCAGCGTGGACGATCCACGAGTTTCACCTGACGGCGAGCGAGTAGCCTTCGTCCGTTCCGTTCCGAAGGACGACGAGGAGTATGAGGCGGCGGTGTATATCGTTCCGCTCGGTGGTGACGAACCGATGCAGTTCACCATCAGCGAGGGCGTGGACAGTAACCCTCGTTGGAGTCCGAGCGGCGACCGACTCGCGTTCGTCAGCACGCGCGGTGCGGACGACGACCGGCCGCAGCTGTGGGTGATGCCCACGGGGGGTGGCGAGGCCCGACAGGTGACGGACGTGGTGGGCGGCGTCTCACAGTTGGCATGGTCGCCCGACGGGACGAAAATCGCGTTCGTCCAGTCGAACACCGAGGACGACCGCGAGGAGGGGCGAGACATCTCGCTCGACGGCGAGGAGTACGAACCGGAAACGCCCGACCCCCGCGTCATCGACCGGAAAATCTACCGTGCAGCGGAGAACTATTTCGACGGCAAGCGGAGTCACGTCTATCTCGCGGATTTGGACGACGCTTCCGTCGCACGGGTCACGGACGGTGACTTCGACCACGTGGGACCGGAGTGGGGCGACGAGACGACGCTGTACTTCGGTGCGCGGCGTGAAGGCGACCCGGACGACAACATCATCGTCGACATCGTCGCCTACGACACTGACGCCGAGGAGGAGGAGACGCTCTTCCAAACCAGCGCGTGGGGCGCATCACTGACCGCGACGGCAGACGGTCGAATCGCCTACGCCTTCTCGCCCGAGGATAACGCGACGCTTCGACAGACCGAACTCAAGGTGTTCGACCGGAACTCCGGCGAGACGGTCACGCTCACCGAATCGTTGGACAGAACGCTCGCGATTGAACCACAGTGGAACCCGGACGAGGAACTGGTCTACTTCGGCACTCCGGATCAGGGAGATCAGGTCATCTGGCGCGTCCCGGGAGACGGAAGCGACGACCCACAGCGAGTCGTCGGCGACGGGCATATCACCGACTTCTCGATCGGTTCCGACGCCCTCGCGTACACGAAATCCGAGTGGGACCACCCCGGGGACCTGTTCGTCTCGACACCTGGCGGGGCGGAAACCCATCGGCTCACCCGCGCGAACGCCGACTACCTGAACGACCGCGCGGTCAGCCAACCGGAGGAACTCAGTTTCGAATCCGAAGCGGGCATCGAGATTCAGGGCTGGCTTCTCACGCCGCCGGACTTCGACGTCGACGAGCAGTACCCCTTGGTCGTCGAGATTCACGGCGGCCCGCACGCGATGTGGTCCACCAGCGGAACGATGTGGCACGAGTTCCAGACGCTCGCCGCCGCGGGCTACGTCGTCTTCTGGTCGAACCCGCGTGGTTCGACGGGCTACGGCGAGGACCACATGGCCGCCATCGAACGAGATTGGGGCGACGCGACGATGACCGACGTGATGGCCGGGGTCGACCTCATCGCGGAACGCGACTACATCGACGAACACGAGATGTTCGTCACCGGCGGTAGTTTCGGCGGCTACATGACCTCGTGGATCGTCGGACACACCGACCGGTTCAAGGGTGCCGTGAGCCAGCGCGGTGTGTACGAACTCAGCAGTTTCTACGGTTCGACTGACGCCTTCAAGCTCATCGAGTGGGACTTCGGGACGACGCCGTGGGAGGAACCGGAGTTCCTCTGGGAACGCTCCCCGGCCGCATACGTCGAGAACGTGACGACGCCGACCCTGCTCATCCACAGCGACAACGATTTCCGCGTCCCGGTGAACAACGCCGAGATGCTGTATCTCCTGCTCAAGAAAAACGATGTGGAGACGCGCCTCGTGTGCTACCCGCGTGAAGGCCACGAACTCTCACGCAGCGGCGAACCGGGCCACATCGTGGACCGACTGGAGCGGATCGTGCGCTGGTTCGACGGCTACTCCGAGTACAGCGACGCGCCGAAGGCGCTGGAACGCGGCGACGACGGCCTATCCGCCGCCGAGGAAGACGAGGACGAGAACGAGAACGGAGAAACCGGGTCGGATACCGAGGACGAATAACGACAACTGTTGTCGTACTGTGGTGCGTTTCGTCCGGGGGTAAAAACGCTCAAAATCGGACGCTTGCTGTCGATTTTTCACTGGAAACGAAGGGGTTCCAGCTACCGCCGATTGTCCCGATAACCAGCGATATCCCGATAACCATCGATATTGCCATCTTCTTTCGACTATTGACCGCTCCCTATCGGTTCCGTGGTCGGCTTCGTCAGGAAATACAGCGGTTGTTTTCGACCGCAGTCATTCGGTTTCGACACGAAAAGAAGGGGTTAGTCCACGATGATTTCGGAATCCTTCGGCTCGGCATCGGAACTCGGCTTCATCTCGTTTTCGTAGCGGTCTATCCAATCCGCGAAGCATTCGGGACAGAGGCGCTGGCTGTTGATCTGTGAGCGGTCGACTGTCAATCGAACTGTTCGAGCCAGCGCGTCCTGCAACGGCCCTCCACAGTCATCACACGGTTCTGGATCGCTCTCGTCGCTCATGA
The DNA here is from genome assembly GCF_024136965.1 of Haladaptatus sp. AB618. Lineage (NCBI taxonomy): Archaea > Methanobacteriati > Methanobacteriota > Halobacteria > Halobacteriales > Haladaptataceae > Haladaptatus > Haladaptatus sp. AB618. The sequence continues at coordinate 69,763 of NZ_JAMYJX010000001.1, forward strand.
ACGCTCAATGTTGCTCAGAGTATATAAAAATCGGCGGGAATAGGTCGGAAATCAGACGGCTGCCGCGGACTGCGATGCGTTCGTCGCCTGCTGGGGGCGCTGGCTCGACATCGCGGGCGAGTAGTTGGTCCCGTCGTGCTGAGAGGCGGTCGGGTTCGGCACGGCCGCTTGGGAGAAGAACAAGCGGATCTGTCCCAGCCACGGTATCTTCAACTCGGCCGTCCCACGAATCCAGCTCGGTTCTACCGGGTCGCTGATGTTGTACACTTGGTCGTACGCGCCGTTGTTGTCCCCTTTCGTGATGAACCCGGCGTGCGGTGCGGGACAGTAGCGCAGTTGCTCGCAGTTTTCCGCACCGCCGATGTAGTTCTTGTTGGCCTTATCGTACCAGTTCTCGTTCTTGTTCACCCAGAAGCGAGCGCGGTGAATGACCGGCGTCCGATCGCTCTCTCCGAATCTCTTATAGATTATGACGTCCCCGTAATCGTTGAACTTCTTGTAGCCCGTTTGCTGGCCCTCCTGATAAGTGACGACGCCCGTATTCCCGTGTGCCGCACTCGGCGCGAAACGGTGCTGGTCCATGATGAAGATCAGGTCGCCTCGATACATCTGTGGCTGCATACTGCCGCTCTCGACGGCGACCATCGGTGGCCACACGCCGCTGACCGCGAACAGTATGAGGCCGATTGCGACGACGACGGCGGCACTCTCCAACATCTCACGCAGAAAAACGACGGTCCCGTTGTCCGTTTCACGGAACCAGCGAACCCACGCCATCGGTCCTGATTCGTCCGGACCGAATTCCCGCATACCGTCCGACGACGACTCGTCTGGGGGACTCATTACGGCATGCTATTCTTTCACTGATTGTCAACCTTCTGGGTTGGTTCGCTACTCTTTTCCCCCATCCGCGTCTCTGCAGATATGTGCCACTGGAAACCCCGGCTCGCATCGTTCAGGAACTCACGAGCCGCGGGTACAACGCTGATTTGGAGGCAGTCACGCTTCTCGCGTCCGCTCCCGACCCCGGAGCGGCAGTCGAACGTGCAGTCGAATCCGCCCCCGAAGACGCCCTGAAACTCTCCGTCGGACACGTCCGGAGCGTTCTCGATGCCCCCTCGTCAACTGATACCAACCCCTCCGCTTCAGGTGGAACTTCGTCCATCAAATCGATAGCAAACGGGACGGATTCTCCAGTCGAAACGAAGGGGTCCATGTCACGAACTCTCACCGAGCAGTCGGTGGACATCGTCAACGACATGACGGGCGCGAGTACGGGAACCGGCGAATACGACGACTTCGTCACGGTGTTCCGCGACCGCTTTCAACGCCTCTCGGGTAAGCTTCGTGGCCGGGTGAACGCCCGCCCGACGAACGCCGTCGCCAGCATGCCCGGCGGCAGCGACGCCGCCATCGTCGGCATGATAAGCGACATTCGCTCGACGGCGAGCGGTCACTGGTTGGTCGAACTCGAAGACACGAACGGAACGTTCCCGTGTCTCATCATGAAGGACAAGGAGTTCGCGGGCGTCGTGAACGAACTCCTGCTGGACGAGACCATCGCCGTCGAAGGAACCCTCTCTGGTGACGCGGGTATCCTGTTCGTGGATTCGCTTCACTTCCCGGACGTTCCCCGAACGTATCGGCCATCGACCGCCGACCGCCACGTCCAAGCGGCACTCATCAGCGACGTTCACGTCGGGAGCCAGGAGTTCATGGCCGACGCGTGGCATCGGTTCACGAGTTGGCTCCACTCCGAGGAGGCCGAACACGTCGAATACCTGCTCATCTGCGGCGACATGGTCGAAGGCGTCGGTATCTATCCGAATCAGGACGAGGAACTCGACATCATCGACATCTTCGAGCAGTACGAACAGTTCTCGGAGTATCTGAAAGAAGTCCCGGGTGACCTCGAAATCATCATGATCCCCGGCAACCACGACGCGGTTCGCCTCGCCGAACCACAACCGGGATTCGACGACGAACTCCGCTCCATCATGGACGTCCACGACGCGCGTATCACGAGCAACCCATCGACGGTGACCATCGATGGCGTCTCGGTGCTGATGTACCACGGCGTCTCGCTGGACGAGGTCATCGCCGAGATGCCCGCCGAGAAGGCGAGTTACGAGGAACCGCACAAGGCGATGTACCAACTCCTGAAAAAGCGCCACGTCGCGCCGCAGTACGGTGGACACACGCGTGTCGCACCCGAGGACAAGGATTATCTCGTCATGGACGAGGTCCCCGACATCTTCCACACCGGCCACGTCCACAAACTCGGCTTCGGCAAGTACCACAACGTGCTCGCCATGAACTCCGGTTGCTGGCAGTCCCAAACCGATTTCCAGAAGAGCGTGAACATCAACCCCGACTCGGGATACGCACCCATCGTGGATTTGGACACGCTCGACGTCACCGTTCGGAAGTTCGCGTGATCCGTTCGTCCTTCGATTTCCAATCGAAATGGAGGGGGTGGTGTCCATTCTCACACGCATCGATACACTTCGACGGACCGTTCGAGCGGTCGTCGAACGACCGCTGAATGACCGTGGTATCGGCGAGACGATATTCCTCGTTCTGCCCGACCCGTCGATGCCAAACCCGTCTCTTGACGCTTCTACCCGGGACGAACAGATGTCGGATGAATTTGGGTGAGACTTGCGAAAATGTTCTTTTGTTCATCTTCGGAAATAGTAATCGTCGCTAATCATGACTGCACCAGATTCGGATGAGGTAAGCGGGACGGGCGATTCGAGCGCGACATCACGTCGGCGGTTCTTGGCGGGTGCCGCCGTGGCGGGTTCGGCGGTTGCGCTCAGTAGTACCGCGATCGCGATGAAATCGTCGGCGGCGGTCACGTTCGACGACCAAACGACGGGTGGAACGTCGGTGACTGTCAAATCGGCGACGCTCCCCGAGGGTGGGTTCGTCGCCATTCACGACGACCGCCTGCTCGACGGGAAAGCACTGGAGAGCGTCATCGGCGTCTCCGATAAACTCGACGCCGGGGCGCACACCGACATCGAAGTCAACCTGTTCGACGTGGACGGCGCCGACTTCGACGAGAAGATGCTCGAAGATGACGGGACGCTCATCGCCATGCCGCACGTCGATTCGAACGGCAACGGCGAGTACGAGTTCGTCTCGTCCGGCGGGAAAACCGACGGCCCGTACACGAAGGACGACAAGGCCGTCGTCGACGACGCGAAGATCACCGTCGATGACAACCCGATGGCGTCGGTCACCTTCGACGACCAGACCTCCGACGGCACGATGGTCACTGTCGATTCAGCGATGCTCTCCGACGGCGGGTTCATCGCCATTCACGACAGCAGCCTGCTCGACGGCGAGGTCCTCGACAGCGTCATCGGCGTTTCGAGCTACCTCGAATCCGGGTCACACGAGGACGTGTCGGTCTCCCTGTTCAACGTTCCCGGCAGCGACTCGGACATGTCGATGCTCGAAGAGGACGGGACGCTCATCGCCATGCCACATCTCGACTCCAACGGCAACGAGGAGTACGACTTCGTGGAGAGCGAGGGCAAGGCGGACGGTCCGTACACGAAGGACGGCAAGGCCGTCCTCGACGACGCGAAGGTCACCGTCGAGATGGACACGAAGCCGACCGCGGACGTCTGCTTCCGCGACCAGAAGTCCGACGGCAAGCGCGTCTGGGTGAACGAGGCGACCCTCTCGGACGGCGGATTCGTCACCATCCACGACAGCAGTCTCCTCGACGGCAAAGTCCTCGACAGCGTCATCGGCGTCTCCGATAAACTCGACGCGGGTATGCACGAGGACATCGAAATCTCGCTGTACGAAGGGGTTCCGGGCGGCGACTACGACATGGATATGCTCGAGGGCGACACCACGCTCATCGCCATGCCGCACCTCGACACCAACGACAACGGTACCTACGACTTCATCACCTCGGAAGGGGAGATGGACGGTCCGTACACGATGGGCGGCAAGGCCGTCCTCGACGACGCGGCCATCACGGTCTCTGACGGCTGTTAACCACTGCTCACGAGAACTGACGTAGTAACCGGGAAAAATAATCTCCCTTTTTGACGGTCGTTCGGACGATGCCGACGGTTCGTCTCGACTCCGCTTATCGATTCAGCGTGTGAATCGCGTGGCCGAGCGCGTTCTCGGCACACTCCATCACGGCTTCCGAGAGCGTCGGGTGGGTGTGAATCGTCGCGGCGAGGTCTTCGAGCGTCGCGCCCATCTCGATGGCCATCCCGAGTTCGGCGATGAGTTCGGAGGCCTCCGGTCCGACGATTTGTGCGCCGAGGACGAACCCACTCGGTTCGTCGGCGATGATGCGGACGAAGCCGTCGGAGTGGCCCGTCGTGAGCGCACGGCCGCTGGCTTGGAACGGGAACCGACCGACGACGGGTTCGAAGCCCTGCTCTTCGGCTTCGTCCTCGGTCAGACCCACGGTGCCGATTTCGGGGTCGGTGAAGACGGCGGCGGGCATGGCCTGATAGTCGAGCGCCGAGGGTTCACCGGCGATGACTTCGGCGGCGACCTGTCCCTCCTTGCTCGCTTTGTGGGCGAGCATCGGTTCGCCCGCCACGTCGCCGATGGCGTAGATGTTGTCCTTCTCGGTTCGCGCGCGGTCGTCCGTCTCGATGAACCCCATCTCGTTCGTCTCGATGCCCGCGCTTTCGAGGTCGAGCGTGTCCGTCACGGGTCGGCGACCGACCGCCACGAGGACTTTCTCGGCACCGAACTCCGAGACTTCGCCGTCCTCGTCTTCGGTCCTGACCGTGATACCGTCGCCCGACTCCTCCCACTCCTTTGCGGCCTGTCCGAAGTGGAAGTCGATTCCGAGTTCCTCGGCCTTCTTCTTCACGGGTCGTGCGAGGTCGTCTTCGTACGCCGGAAGCACCGAGTCGAGCATTTCGACCACGGTGACGTCCGAGCCGAGTTTGGCGAGGACGCCCGCCAGTTCCATGCCGATGTAGCCTGCGCCGACGATGACGATGCTCTCCGGAACGTCGTCCATCGCCAGCGCCATCCGCGAGTCGAGGACGTGTTCGCCGTCAAACTCGAAGCCGGGAATTTCGATCGGGCGACTGCCGGTCGAGATGATCGCGTGCTCGAACTCGACCGTCTCCGAACCCTGTCCTTCGCCCTCGTGGACGACGCGAACCGATCCGTCGTCCGCGAACTCGGCGCGGCCTTCCATCAGCGTGACGCCGTTCGCCTTACAGAGCTTCTCGACGCCGCCGGTCAACTGGGAGACGACGCCGTCCTTCCACTCGACCATCTCGCCGTAGTTCACGTCGAGTTTCGTGTATATGCCCATGTCCTCGGCGTGACTGGCGTCGTAGGCCAAGTCGGACGCCGTGATCATGGCCTTCGACGGGATACAGCCGTAGTTCAGGCAGACACCGCCGTAGGCGTCCTTCTCCACGAGCGTTACGTCGAGTCCGAGTTGTCCCGCGCGGATCGCGGCAACGTAACCGCCCGGTCCCGCGCCGATCACCAGCACCTCAGTTCCAGTCGAGATATCTCCGACGACCATTATCGGACTAGAGTAGGTACCGGGTAAAAAATCAGGTGGATTAGCTCCGAGCAGTAGACGAACGTGAGCAATCACCACGATTCCACGTCGGGTTCGACAATCCGGGTAAAAATTATACTCCGCTTACAACAACTGATACTATGAACCGGCTTTCCCGCTACGCTATCGGTCTCGTCTCGGAGCGGCCGTGACCGGCGGTATCGCGCTCCTCCAACCACGGACGCCCGAATCATCGATTCTGCTCGCCGGAATCGCAGTCGTGTACACCGTCGGGACGGCGACGGCAATCCCGTACTGGTCGGCGCTTCGAACGAACGACGGTCCGAACTGGACTCAAGGTGCGTTTACCGGCGCATCGACCTTCGGTTGTCTCATGCTTCTGGACGGCGTCGAACCGACACCGAACCTCGCCGTGGCGGCCCTCGGTTTGGGACTTTCGTGGTTTGGATTCGTCGCTGGAGTCGCGTTCGAAAGCGGTCGTGAAACGTCCGTGTAGCTATCTGTAACTGCAAAAAACGTTCCAGCAGCGCCCGTTCCGACTACTCCAGCAGGAGCAGTCGCGGGTTGTGCAGGTATTCGAGCAGTTGGTTGGCGAACGACGCGACGACCGCGCCGTCGATGATGCGGTGGTCGATGGACATCGAAATCGGGAGCGTGTAGCGCGCTTCGACGTCGTCGTCGACGACGACCGGCCGCTTCTTGAGTTCACCGAGACCGAGGATACCGACCTCGGGGTGGTTGATGATCGGCGTCGCGTACTCGCCGCCGATGGCACCGAAGTTCGTGATGGTGAACGTGCCGCCCTGCATCTCCTCGCGCGAGATGGTGCGGTCGCGTGCCTTCTCGATGAGTTCGTTCATCTCCGAGGAGATCTGGAGCATGTCCTTCTTGTCCACGTCCTTGAGGACGGGAACCATCAGGCCGTCGTCCGTCGCAACGGCGATGCCGATGTTGTAGTAGTTCTTGACGACGATTTCGTCGTTCTCCTCGTCCAGTGCGCCGTTGAGGTACGGGTAGTCCTTCAGCGCGGCCACGATGGCCTTCAGGATGAACGGCATGTAGGTCAGCTTGATGCCGCGCTCCTCGGCGACATCCTTGAGTTCGGCGCGCGTCTCGACCAGTTCCGTCACGTCGATGGAATCGTGGTGCGTGACGTGGGGCGCGGTGAACTTCGACTTCTGCATCTGCTTGCCGATGGTGCGCCGAATCCCGCGGTACGGAATGCGCTCCTCGCGCGGCCCGGTCTCGCCCGTCGCGACTGCGGCGGCGTCCGCGGCCTGTGCCTGCTGCTGTGACTCGGCGTACTCCCGCACCGCTTCGGACGTGACGAACGCCTGTCCGTCACGTTCCTCGGTGGACGGAACGGCGTTGATGTCGATGCCCTGCTCGTCCGCGAGGCGGCGCGTCGCCGGTGCGGCCAGCGTGCGCTCGCGGTCCGCCGATTCGACCTGTGCCGGAGGAGCCGCGGTGGTCGTGGTTGTTGCGGCGCTGCCACCGGTCGTTCCGGTCTCGGTCGTCGTTTCGGATTCGACCGATTCCGTCTCTTCCTCGGTTTCCGATTCCGTCTCGTCTTCGGCGGCCGCTCGAACGTCGTGTTCGCTCACACGACCGCTCGGGCCGGTTCCTTCGACCGACGCGATATCGACGCCGAGTTCGCGTGCGAGCCGTCGGGCACTCGGTGCCGCGAAGACGCGACCGTCCGGCGTTTCCGTCTCTTCGGTCTCCGGGACTTCGGACTCTTCGGCCGACTCCGTCGTCTCCTCGGATTTCTCGCTTTCGGTCTCGCTCGGAGCTTCCTCCTCCTCTTCGCCTTCGACGTTGAACGTGAGAAGCACGTTGCCGACTGGAACGACTTCGCCTTCCTCGGCGAGTAGCTCGTTGACCGTTCCGTCGACGGGCGAGGGAATCTCGACGATGGCCTTGTCCGTCTCGACCTCCGCGACCACTTGGTCCTCGGTAACGGGGTCGCCTTCCTCGACCTGCCAGCTGACGAGTTCGCCCTCCGCAACGCCTTCGCCCACGTCGGGCAGTTTGAATTCGTGTACCATGTCAGAAGTTCACCGTGTCGCGGATGCCTTCCTTGATGCGCGTCGGCTCGGGCAGGTAGTAATCTTCGAGGCTGTACAGCGGGAACGGCGTGTCGAAGCCGGTGATGCGATCGACGGGTGCCTCCTGGTAGAGCAGGGCCTCCTCCTGAATCGTCGCCGCGATTTCTCCGGCGAGGCCGCCCGTCTTGGGTGCCTCGTGGACGACCGCCGCGCGGCCGGTCTTCTTGAACGACTCGACGATGGTGTCCGTGTCGAGCGGTGAAACGGTTCGAAGGTCGACGACTTCCACGTCGATTTCGTCCTCCAACTCCTCCGCGGCTTCCATCGTCGGGCGGGTCATCGCACCCCACGTGAACACGGAGATGTCGGTCCCTTCGCGGCGTACTGCGGCCTCACCCAGCGGAACCTCGTAGGACTCCGTCGGGACTTCGTCGCGGAACGCGCGGTAGATGAGCTTCGGTTCGAGGAAGATGACCGGGTCCGGGTCACGGATGGCCGAGGTGAGCAGCCCCTTCGTGTCGTACGGGGTGCTCGGCATGACGACTTTGAGACCTGGCTGGTGGCTGTAGAACGCCTCCATCGACTCGGAGTGATGTTCCGGCGCTCGGATACCGCCACCGTAGGGCGCACGGACGACCATCGGGCAGGTGAATCGGCCGCGCGAACGCGTCCGAAGACGGGCCGCGTGCGAGACGATTTGGTCGAATGCCGGGTACATGAACCCAGAGAACTGCAGTTCCGGGACGGGTTTCAGGCCGTATGCGGCCATTCCGATGGCGGTTCCGACGATGCCGGACTCCGCGAGCGGCGTGTCGATGACCCGGTCGTCGCCGAACTCATCGTAGAGCCCCTCGGTGGCGCGGAACACGCCGCCGTTCTTCCCGACGTCCTCACCCATCACGACGACGTCCTCGTCCTGCTTCATTTCAGTGTACAGCCCGTCGCGGACTGCCTGCACGAGCGTGAGATTTTCCGATTCGGTAGTTGCCTGACTCATAATTTACTCCTCCAGAAGCGTTTCGTCTCCGTACTGCTCTCGGAGATGCTTGAACGATTCCATCTGTTCGCGAAGCCGCCGTGGCATCTCCGCGTAGACGTTGTTGAATATCTCCACGGCGTCCGGGCGTTCGACGGCTTCGGCCGCGTCGATCGCGTCAGCAACGTCTTGTTTGACGCCCTCGCCGATTTCCTCGACGTCCGACTCGTCCAATCGACCAGTGTTCAGGAGGAACTTCTCCATCCGCGGGATCGGATCCTTCTTCTTCCACTCCGCGACTTTGTCGTCGTCACGGTAGACGGTCGGGTCGTCGGCGGTCGTGTGGGCACCGAAACGATACTGAACCGCTTCGATGAGCGTCGGTCGCCGTTCGCCTTCGCTGGGGTTCTTGGCCTTCTCGACGGCTTCCTTCGTCACCTTGTAGACGGCGAGGGGGTCCATCCCATCGACCTGGACGCCTTCGAAGCCGTAGGCCTGTGCCTTCTGGGCGATGGTCGCACTCGCGGTCTGGCGCTCGCGCGGCACCGAAATCGCCCACTGGTTGTTGTTACAGAAGAAAACCGATGGGGTGTCGAAGACACCCGCAAAGTTCAGTCCTTCGTGGAAGTCGCCCTCGCTCGTCGCGCCGTCACCGAAGTAACAGAGGAAGGCTTTGTCTTCGCCTTTGAGCTTCGAGGCCCACGCCGCGCCGGTCGCGTGCGGGATTTGCGTGGCGATTGGCACCGCGACGGTGAAGATGTTGGCGTCGTCCGGGATGCGGTTGCCCGCTTCGTGGCCCATCCAGTAGAGCATGGTCTGTTTGAGCGAGAGACCACGGACGAGTGCCGCACCGTGTTCACGGTAACTCGGAAACATCCAGTCGTCGTCGGAGAGCGCGGAAACGCTCGCGATTTGTGCGCCTTCCTGCCCCGAGAGCGGCGGGTACGTCCCCATCCGTCCTTGTCGGTTGAGGCTCACCGCTCGTTCGTCGAAGTGACGGGCGAGGCGCATCTGGCGGTACATTTCCACCAGTTCCTCGTCGGAGAGGTCCGGCACCTCCATCCCGTCCAGCACCGTGCCGTCTTCATCCAGTATCTGTACTCGGTCCTGGGGGTCTTGGTGTACGATGCTCACGATCGAACCCATCCTGACATATGCGAAAAAACTCTCGCACGCATTATAGGGTTTTCGTAATTAACTTCCCATAGGAATTCCTTCACACACTATTTTTGAAGATTTGTCCTCCAATGTGTAGTAAAATTTCCCAATTTCCCATTTCTTCCCGAATTAAACTAGAATGCTGGACGTTTATGGTACCGGCCAAATTTACCAGATGCACGGATGTGTCCGTCGATGTGCTGTTTTGTACCCCATCTCCCACCTTATCCACCACCATTCGTAACGAATCCCAGGGTCCTCTTTGCGGGTCGTTCCCCCGCTCGTCATACCGAGGCTCTTTGAGCCTCGCGGTTCGCGGTTACACCGCTCACTATACGGAGGCCCTCCGGGCCTCCCTCCTCGCCTGCTCCACACTCTTCCCGTCCCGGAGAATCGCATCCACGAACAGTTCGCCTGCCTTGTACGACGACCGAACCATCGGGCCGCTCGCACAGTAGAGGAATTCCAGTTCCTCCTCGGCGACTTCCTGCCAGGTTCTGTATTTCGCCGGATGTACGTACTCCTCGACGTCGAGGTGCATCCGTGATGGCTGGAGATACTGACCGAGCGTGACGATGTCGACGTCCGTCTCTCGTAGGTCCGAAAGCGCCTGATACACCTCGTGGTCGTACTCGCCGAGACCCAACATCAGGCTCGTCTTCGTGTAGATATCCGACTCGCGCGTGACCTGTTCGAGCACGCCGAGACTCTGTTCGTACCCCGCTCGCGGGTCGCGGACGTGCCCTTGCAGGCGTTCTACGGTTTCGACGTTGTGCGCGATCACATCGGGGTCCGCGTCGATTATCTTCCGAACGAGTTCCTCTTCGCCTTGGAAGTCCGGGATCAGTACTTCCACGAGGATTCCGGGATGGCGTTTCTTGATCTCCCGAATCGTCTGTGCGAAGTGTTCGGCACCCTGCCCTTCGAGGTCGTCGCGGTCGACGGACGTGAGCACCACGTAATCGAGACCGATCTCCGCGATGGCGCTCGCCACGTTTGCCGGTTCGTTCGGGTCGAGCGGTTCACCGCCCCCGGTGTCGACGTCGCAAAAGCCACAACTGCGGGTGCACTTGTGACCCATCAGCATGAAGGTGGCCGTCCCGCCGCCCTCGCTACCTCTTCCGCTCCAGCACTCCCCGAGGTTCGGGCAGTTTGCCTCTTCACAAACCGTGTGCAAATCGTGCTCCCGGAGCGTTTGTTTGATTCCCGTGAACTCCTGTCCCGACGGAGGTCGCATCTTCAACCAGTCGGGTTTGCGCCGCCCACTCATTACCAACGGGTTGGGTCCCCCACGACAAAAGGATAGGGTATCGTCCGGGGACCATGCGTATTCGGCTATCGTGTCCGTCTATTCTCCGTTTTCGGGATGGAAACGTTCGAATACCGTGCACACCCGTGTGACAAGTAGCAAATAACAATGTCTTTGCTCTTCCTAGTAGTTTCGCTATGGCTACGAATCGCGACACACAGTCCAGCGGCGGCATGCGGACGAACGGATTGGATTGGTTCAGTATGCTCCTCGTCATCATCGGTGCGCTCAATTGGGGAATCCTCGGAATCACCGGTTTGACGGGCGCACGAATCAACGTCGTCCGTTGGGTGATGGGGCTATTGTTCTTGCCCAACGTCGCTCAAATCGTTGCGGACCTCATCTACGTCGTTGTCGGTCTCGCGGGACTGTATTTCATCTACACCAGTTATAAAATCGGTCGTGCGAACAGACGGGCACGACAGCAAACAGCACAGCAGACGGAACCACAACAAACCGAGTAACGATTTCGGCTCTCCGCGTTCTTCTTTTATATCCTTTTGCTGCAATATCTATAAATACTATCAAGATTTTATAACTCATATAACGGGATAAACCATGCTAAATGTTTCACGGGAGGAAATCACCGAGGGATCCCTGGTACGGGCCCTCCTCTTGCTCTCTGCACCGCTTATTATGCAGAGTCTCGTCCAAGTCGTTCAACAGATCGCCGATATTTTTTGGCTTGGTCGACTCGGAGAAAATTCAGTTGCCGCTGTCGGGATAAATTTCCCCCTGACGTCGCTCCTGTTTTCGGTTTTCATGATCTCATTCGTCGGAACACAGGTTCTCGTCTCCCAGCATGTCGGAGCGGACGAACAATCGCTCGCCAGAAGGGCAGCGTTTCATGGCATATCACTCGGACTGGCCTTTGGTGTCTCCCTTACCGCTCTCGTATTCGTATTCGGTAGAAGTTTTATCGATCTGTTCGGTGCCGAACCCGACGTCGCGTCGCAAGCCTTCACGTATCTTCTCGTCTTCTCGTTCGGTTTTTCGTTTATCGGGATGAGCGACTCCATCGAGGCGGGGTTTATCGGGTGGGGTGACTCACGCGCTGCGCTTTATATCAACGCCATGGCAGTCGTCGTCAACGTGATTCTCGACCCGATTCTGATCTTCGGTACCGGTATCCCGAACTTCCATGGATGGAACATCGCCGGCGCTGCGTTGGCTTCGGCCATCGGATACGGTTGTTCGTTCCTCTTGGGACTCGGCATGATGATCCGTGGCCGGAACGGTTACACGCTCACACGGGAATCGATGGTCGTTCGAGTGGAAAAGTACCGGGAGTTATTGGATATCGGCATCCCCATGTTCGGTCAGCAGGCCGCTGGACAGGCCGTTCGCGTTCTCATTATCGGTGTCGTCACAGCCGTCGGTGGTCCTGCGGCCGTCTCCGCATACACCATCGGTGCGACCATCTCCAGCATCGCGTTCATCCCGGCGGGTAGCTTCAAAAAAGCCGCTCAGAGCATCATCGGACAAAACATCGGTGCCGAGAATCCCATGCGCGCGAACAGGACGACGTGGGTCGGCGTCGCCGTCTCCGTGGTCGGTCTTTCGATAATCGGCGTGATTCAGTGGTTTATACCCGGTCTTCTGACGAACTTGTTCGTCCCCGATATCTCCCCGGCTGCGTACCAGCTCACGGTCGATTACCTTCGAATCCTCGTCTTCGGCTACTGGGCAATCGGCGCGATGAATGTCTTCAGTGCCGGGTTCAACGGTATCCGCGAGACCAAAACGACGATGATCGCCGATATGATCAAATACTGGGTGATTCGCCTCCCGATCGCTGTTATCGGTGTTTTCTGGCTTCACTACGACGTACATGCCGTCTTCTGGGCCGTCACCATCTCGAACTGTGTCGCCGCGGTTGGATTCGGTGCGTACTACTACTACCGCACAACCGACGGTATGACCCAGCGCGCAGTGCGGGACATCAGCGGTACCGTGGACGATTGAGACGTTCGTTTTACGCCGTTTTTATAGTGATGACTCCCATGTCACTGTATCGTCATCACTCGCCGGTTGAAAGGGGAAAGAATGGGAGCGCGGAGCGTGTAACCGCGTCCGAAAAGAACCACCCAGACTACTTAAAGACACGGTGGGTAGGGTGAAAGTGAAATCGGTAGCAAGCAGCGAGGAGATCCCGTTGTCTGACGATTGGCAGACACCGACGTCTGACGGTCGTCGTACATAAATCATTTGGTCGTTCGCACGTGGACATTTTGCTCCCCTATGAACCGCCGAACTCGGCTTTCGAACGCATCATTCCCCGGCCACGAAATCGGCTCTTCGACGTCGAGTTTCGCCGGGTCACCCACGTACACGTTGATTCCGTCCTGAACCTGAACCCGGCAGTAGAGACCATGTGACACTCCCTCGTAGTTGTCCATGGCTTGGATGTCGCTCGTCTCTAGCAATCGCCCCTCCGTCACGCCACCCGGGACGAGCGTCGGATAGCGCCCTTCGACGCGATGTAACCCGACGAGTGTGGCCTCTCCGACGAATTCGAACTGCTCGACCACGGCCCCTGCACGGTCGGGGTCGGTCAACGTCCCATAGACGAATACCCTCATGAGGTGGTCCACGGAGAATCGTGAGTTAGTCCTGCTGGCTAGCTTCGCCGTTCACGATGGTTACTACCGAAATCTGAAAAAGGGAAAGTGGTAGGACGATTGAGAACAATAGTCATCCCATATGACCGACTCGAATTTCGATACGACCGGTATCGATGGCCCGCACGCGGGGCAACCCGTCGTCACCTCGGGTGCGCCGCTTCCCGATGCAACGGCGGCGATGGTGCTGGTCCACGGTCGGGGTGCAACCGCTCGAAGTATTCTCGAACTCGCGAACGAGTTCGAGTACGACGAAGTCGCGTTCATCGCGCCACAAGCAGCACACAACACGTGGTATCCGCAGTCGTTTCTCGCACCGCTCGAATCGAACCAACCACATCTCTCGTCTGCGTTGGAACTCCTCGGAACGATAGCTTCCGACGTCGAATCCGCCGGGATATCGTCGGACCGGACGTTCTTGCTCGGGTTCTCACAGGGCGCTTGTTTGGCGAGCGAGTTCGTCGCGCGGAACGCACGCGAGTACGGTGGCGTCGCAGCGTTCAGCGGTGGTCTCATCGGACCGGAAGGCACACCACGCGAGTACGAAGGCTCGCTCGACGGCACTCTCGTCTACCTCGGCTGTGGCGACCGTGATCCACATATCCCCGTGGAGCGTGTTAACGAAACCGAGGAGGTACTGACGGGATTGGACGGTTCCGTTACCGAGCGCATCTTCGATGGGATGGGACACGGTGTCGTCCAGGAAGAAGTCGCCCACGTCGACCGGATGCTCAACAGTCTTCTCGACGATTAACCGTTCTCGACGATACCGTCCATACCGATAGACCGCTTGCTTCGGGAGTGACCACTGTGACCATCGACCGCTCATTGACGGTTCGCCGTCCGAGCGACGACCACTGTGGTTACTGGTCGAAGTCATCCATCTCGAAAAGGTATCCGCAAATCGGTAACCGGCGCGATATCTGCGTGATGTCTGCGCGTCGTCAGCGATCGTCGACCCGTCTTATCGCTCGTCGATGGGGACGAATTCGAGGTCCTTGTCGCCGATGTACTTCGCACGTGGGCGGATGAGGCGGTTGTCGTCGTACTGCTCCAGCACGTGTGCGATCCAGCCACCGACACGCGAGAGCGCGAAGATGGGCGTGTAGATGTCGATGGGGATTCCCATCTGGTAGTACGTCGATGCCGAGTAGAAGTCCACGTTCGGCGCGAGGCCCTTCTCCTCTTTTATGTACTCCTCGATGGCGACGGACATCTCGTACCATTTCGTGTCGCCTGCGGCCTCGCCGAGTTCCTCGCTCTGCTCGCTGAGGATTTTCGCGCGGGGGTCCTTCACGTTGTAGACGCGGTGGCCGAAGCCAGCGACGCGTCGTCCCTCGTCGAGTGCGTTGTCGATCCACTCGGTGGCACCCCGGTCGCTGTCGTCGACCTCCTTCAGCATCCGCATGACGTTGGCGTTCGCGCCGCCGTGAAGCGAACCGGAGAGCGTTCCGATAGCGCTCGTCACGGCGCTGTGCAGGTCCGCGAGCGTGCTCGCCGTGACCATCGCCGAGAACGTCGAGGCGTTCAGGCCGTGGTCCGCGTGGAGCACGAGCGCTTGGTCGAACACGTCCGCGAGCACGTCGTCCGGTTCCTCGTCGTTGAGCATGTAGAGGAAGTTCGCCGCGTGTCCGAGGTCGGTCCGGGGTTCGACCGGTTCGTCCCCGTTTCGGATGCGCGCGAACGCCGCGAGAATGGTCGGGACTTTCGCGGTGATACGACGACCCTTCCGGAGGTTCGCCTCGCGGTCTGCCGGGTCGCTTTCGGCATCGTCGGGGTCGTACGTCGCCAGCATCGAGACGGCGGTACGGAGCGCTCCCATCGGTTCCGAGTCCGATTCGGCGAGTTCGCGGACGGTCTCCATGACGCCATCGTCCACATCGCGCGCCTCGGACATCTCGTCGCTGAACGCGTCGAGCTCGTCACGAGTCGGCAGTTCACCGTGCCAAAGGAGATACAAGACTTCCTCGTAACTCGCGCCACGAGCGAGGTCTTCTATCGTGTAGCCACGGTAGATGAGCTTTCCTTCGTCACCATTGATGTGACTCAGTGCTGACTCCGCAACGACAACGCCCTCCAAGCCTTTTTTAACCTCGTCTGCCATATCATGATGATTCTCGGGGTAGGCGCAAAAGGATTATCTTTCGTGGTCGTTCCACCGAGACCGCCACGAGAGCTGTCACGGCGGTTCGTGAACGGATTTGTCTGGAGTGTTATGGTTGTGATATTCGTGGCCGTTCTATCTATCAGATAAAGATCAATTCTTCATCGATTGTCACGGGATTCTGGCCGCGTTTCGACGACGTGCGGTCGTTTCGGAGACGGTCCCGCTTCAAAACACGAGTCGCAACACGCCGATGACGACACCGGCGGCGACGAGGCCCGCTCCCCAGAGCATGGAACCGCCGGGGGCGGCACCGATGAGAAACGAGACGATACCGGAGATGATGAGCGAGACGCTCGCGTGGCTTCGTAGTGACATGGGATTTCATTGGTGGTTCACTTAAAAAATCGGCTGGCACAATACGAAAGCAATTCAAGTAGGGTCGTCTTTCCTCGCCGGATTCACCGGACGAAGCGACACTTCCTCCGAGTCGTTCACTCGTCCGAATCGCTTCCGGCGAGCAGGTCGCTCGCCGAGAGGAGCGCTTCCATCTCGACGTCCGCGTCGGCCAGATTCTCGCGGCCGCCTTCCTCCCGGTCAACGACGACGAGGATTTTGTTCACTTCTGCACCGGCGTCGCGCAGGGCCTCCACGGCGTCGACCGCGCTCTGTCCCGTCGTGACGATGTCTTCGAGAACGACGACTTCCTCGCCCTCGTCCAGTCGGCCTTCGACGAGGTTGGCCGTGCCGTACTCCTTCTGTTTCTTTCGAGCGATGACGTAGGGAGTGTCCGTCTCGACGCTCGTCACGGCCACGAGCGGAACCGCACCGAGAGCCACGCCCGCCAATTTCGTCCCGTCGAGGCGCTCCGCGAAGGCTTCCGCGATGAGCGAGAGACAGTGCGGGTCGGTCTCGAAGAGGTATTTGTCCACGTAGTAGTCGCTCGTCCCGCCGTGGGAGAGTTCGAATTCGCCGTACTGGACGGCGTCCGCCGCACGCAAGGCCTCGATGAGTTCCTGATTCGCCATGTGCGAGTCGGGGCGGCGAGGCGGGTTAAAAGTAGTACTTTTCCGGCGCTCTCACGGTCGGTTCGTCCCTACCACGGTTCGTTCTTGAGTCCGAGCGCGTACGCGATGCCGTTCGTCACGAGGTGGAGGAGCGGCGTCAACACGAACACGACGACGAGGACGGGGAGTGTGAACGTCTTCGTGGTCCACGTCGGCGCGGCGAACAGGGTGAGCAGGAGCGACATCACGACGAAGTCGAGTTGGTCGATGCCCGGGAACGCCGCGCCGCGCTCCCGTCCCGTCCGTCGTTTCAGGAAGGACGCGGTCATGTCCCCCAGCATCGCACCCGCAGGGAGGGCGATGATGGCGGCGGGAGGAAATTGGTCGGGAAGAGCCACGCCCAGCGCACTCGCCACGGGGGAATGAATCGCGTTGAGGATCAGCGCCAATATCGCTCCGGCGACGATTCCCGTGGCCGTTCCGCGCCACGTCTTACCGTCGCCGAGCAGTCGCTTGCCGTTCCACGTCCGTCCGCCGTCGATAGGCGCACCGCCGCCCGCGAGCACTGCGAAGTTGTTCGGCACGTAGGCGGGCAACATCGCCCACACCGCGACGACGATGGTTTCGAACACGTCCACGCCGGAACCAGTCATATCGGGATAGATACTCTCCGGGTCTTAAGTCTCCATGGTCTGGAGCGGAATCGATGGCGGTGGATTCCGGTAGTTGCCGTGAGTACAATATACAATGATAAGGTACGGGGGCTCAAAGTACAAGCCATGATACCACCGATTGCCAGTCGGTTCGTGGCTGGTGAAACGCCAGCGGAGGCGCTGGAATACACGCGGGATCTGAATCAGCGGAACGTTAGCGTTATCCTGAACCTCCTCGGCGAGCACTACCACGAACGGGGTCCGGCGGACGAGGACGCCGAGGTGTATCTTCAACTGCTCGAAGACATCGAGCGCTCGGACCTCTCGGCTTGCGTTTCGGTCAAACCGTCGCAGGTCGGCTTGGACGTCGGTACGAACGTCTACCACGAGAACATGGAGCGAATCGCGGACGCGGCCGACGACACGTTCGTCTGGATAGACATGGAAGACCACACGACGACCGACGCGACCCTCGACATCTTCGAAGACCTCACCCGCGAACACGACGGTGGCATCGGTGTCTGTGTGCAGGCGAACCTCAAACGAACAGAAAAGGACCTCGAACGCCTCGCCGACCTCCCCGGCAAAGTCCGACTGGTAAAAGGTGCCTACGACGAACCGCCGGAACTCGCGTACAAGCAAAAAGAGCGCGTCAACGCCGCCTACCGCGAATATCTGGAGTTCATGTTCGAGGAGTTCGACGACGGAATCGCCGTCGGAAGCCACGACCCCGCGATGATAGAGTACGCGAAGGAACTCCACGAGGAACACGGTACGGACTTCG
The DNA here is from genome assembly GCF_024136965.1 of Haladaptatus sp. AB618. NCBI lineage: Archaea > Methanobacteriati > Methanobacteriota > Halobacteria > Halobacteriales > Haladaptataceae > Haladaptatus > Haladaptatus sp. AB618. The sequence continues at coordinate 87,962 of NZ_JAMYJX010000001.1, forward strand.
AAATCCAGATGCTGATGGGTGTGCGCGACGACGCACAGTACGAACTCGCACAGGAGTACGAAGTCTGGCAGTACGTTCCGTACGGTGGCAAATGGATGTCGTATTTCTACCGCCGTGTGATGGAACGTAAGGAGAACCTGTTGTTCGCGGCGCGTGCTGTCCTCGGCAGATAGTCAAAAACGTTGCAACTAGTTTATATTCCTGCAACCAAACGCTACACCCAAATGTCTTCGTGGAAACGTGACGCCGCCAGCGGTCTCATCGTTTTGGCCCCCCTATTGGTCTCTGCGTATATCATCGCGTGGCTGTTCATGAAAATCGCCGGGTTGCCGTTCCTGGTGGGCCTTAGCAGCTTCGCTTACTTCGGTGGAGCCATCACTATTCCCGGCGTTCTCGTCCGCGTCGGCATCGTTCTCGCCGTGTTCACCGCGCTCGTCTTCAGCATCGGCTATCTCATGCGGACGACGCTGGGAAGCGTTATGGAAAACACCATCGACGGCATCATGAACCGTGTCCCCGGTCTTCGGATCGTCTACAACGCATCGAAGATGGCCGCCGAAACCGCGCTTTCCGACACCAACCAACTCCAGAAACCCGTCAAAATCGAGACGTGGAACGGTCTCCGCATGACCGCGTTCAAAACCGGGAAACAAGCCGAAGACGGCCGCGAACTCCTCTTCTTGCCGACTGCCCCGAACATCACGACCGGATTCGTCATCGAAGTCGAACCGTCCGAGATCACCGAGACGGACGAAACCGTCGAGGACGCCCTCACCCGAATCCTCAGCGCCGGATTCGGCGAAAACAGCAACGAGGGGATTCCGATAAACGTCACCGACGAAGCGAGTGACAGACAAGAAACCCCGCCGTCGCCCTGAGTCCCACGACACCGTTCTCTCTTCGTCTCGAAACGTGACACTGTCGAGTAAAATCTGCCATCCTTTTGGGGATCGAACGAGTGTCGTTTCGTATGGAATGTCCCGAGTGTGATGGCGAGCGACGATCCTTCGCCGTCCCGTCCGAACTCCGTGAGAACGTTCCGTTCCGATCGGATTCAGTCCTCCTCTGTACGCGTTGTCTCGCCTTCGAACCGACCGACGACCCCGAAGCGGAACCGTCGAACTACGCCACGATCAGCGACGAACTCCCGGACGACCCGAACACGGCCGCAGCGATGGCTCTCGCAACCGCTTTCCTCTCCTCGCTCGCGCTCCATCGTCAGCATATCGACGCGCTGTTCGACTACGTGGAAGCGAACGGAGTCGATCCACTGCTCGTCCTCGACCGACTCGCTGACGACCCGGAACTGCAACCGAATTTCGACATCGAATCGCGTCGCCAACAACTGCTCCAACTGCGGGACTGATCCCTTCAAGCCTCAACTTTCATCATCCCGACCCACAATTAGGGAGATATGCCGAACGATTGCATCTTCTGTCAGATCGTCGCCGGAGACATCCCGAGTAAAACCGTGTACGAGGACGACTCCGTCCTCGCGTTCCTCGACGTGAACCCGCTCGCGCCGGGCCACACGCTCGTCATCACGAAGGACCACTACGAGACGTTGGGTGACCTCCCCGAGGACACAGCAATGGACCTCTTTTCGGCGCTCCACGAACTCACGCCCGCCGTCGAGACCGCAGTGGACGCCGATGCGAGTAACGTCGCGTTCAACAACGGGGAAGCATCGGGACAGGAGGTTCCGCACATCCACGGACACATCATCCCGCGGTTCGAGGACGACGGCGGCAAGCCGATCCACGCCGTCGCGGGGGACCGCCCGGACCTCTCCGACGATGAACTAGACGAGATCGCCGACGACATCAGCGGCAGTCAATAACTGTATCTTTTTATACCATTACGGATATATTTCGATTCGAACACGTGAAACGAACTGCCGCATTCGTCGGTGCGACCGGTGGAGCAGGGACCACACGCCTCTGTCTCGAAACGGCCGCCATCCTCTCTCACGTCGGACACGACGTGGTAATTCTGGATGCCGCCTTCGGCACGCAAGGATTGTCTCGCTACGTTCCCGATCGCATCGATACCGACATCACCGCACTGCTGATCGACGACGACCACGGAACGGACGGGGAGTTCTCCGACGCGCTCATCGACCATCCGGTCGAAACCACAGGTCGGCTCTCACTGTGTCCAGCGTATGCACCCTTCGAACGCATCGCTCGCGCCAAAACTGTAGACGCCGCTCAAGCGTTGGAAACACTCGTCGAACGGGCCTGCGACGACTTCGATCACGTCATCATCGATACTCCTCCTGTCGCCGGGAACCAAGCTGTCGCGGCCGTCAACGCGGCTGACACCGTCGCCGTCGTCGCCCCGGCGTCCCGACGCGGAGCGGATGCAGTTCAGGGAATTCGCGGCCGTCTCGCCGACCTCGGCACGGACGCGGACACCATCCTCGCCAATCGCGTCGAATCCCCGGACGAGGACTATTTGGGTGATGTTCCGACGATTCCGAGGGACGACGCAACCACAGTCGAATCGATTCCAGCGAGCGCGCCCGAACTCGACACCTCGTTTTCACCTGCAATCGTCGCTGCCACTGAAGCCGTGTTCGACACGTCGCTCGATGTCGAATTTCCGGAGGAGGGATTGCTCGACATCGACCCGGACGACTACCTTCCGGAGTCACTCCGGCAATAATTCCATCGTCGAACGGATCGCCAGCGGATTCTCACAGCAAGTCGCCGACGTCGCTCATCGTCTCGGCTAACACGTCCCTCTTTTCCACGCTAGCGTGTCTGTCGAGCGCCAACGCGCTTTCGACCGTTTCCGCCGCTCCGTCCAGCGGCTCGTGCGTTTCGATGAACGTCGCCAGTGCGAACTCGGTTTCGCTCGCTCCCGAGAGCGTGAACGCTTCCGACCGGGAGAGGTTCGCTGAAAGCCAGTCCCGAACGAGTTCGTGACCCATCGACGAGAGTGGGGAAACCCCGTTCACGCCGAGCAAGTGAAGCGTCTTTGCCGCCGTCATGGGGGCGACACCAGCACGCCGAGCGCTTTCACCGACCGATGCTCCCGCAGCGTGTGCTTCCACGATGCATACCGCCATTTCCGTCTCGCACGGCAACGCATCACTGAACGCCGCCAACCGATCGTGGAGGTCCCGTTCCGTGTCATCCACGGTTGCGACGCCGTGATTCTTCTGCTTGGCCGTGACCTCAAGCCCGGCGGCGATATCCGACAGCGCCATGTGTACTCCTCGTCCCTCCCTCGACTTTAACGTTTGTGACAAGTATCATATTTGGTAATTACGTCCCGCAACGTACCGGTAACCGGTACGTTCCTCCCGTCCAAATCGGGTTCGTTTCCCGAATTCGACGTTCGTTTAAATACCATCTCGGACGAAGTTTCACTTGTGATGAGTACGACACAACACCTCACTGAAGCGTGTCCCGAATGTCATAGCCGAGTCCGCACGCGCGGTTCGGAAACCGTCTGCACCGAATGCGGCCTCGTCGTCGCCGAGGACAACCTCGACCGTGGCCCGGAGTGGCGGTCGTTCGACGACGACGACACCGACCGTAAGCGCACTGGCGCGCCGCTCACGCGTTCCCGCCACGACCGGGGACTGACGACCGAGATCGGATACAAAAACAGCAGCGTCCGGCTGACGGGCCGCAAACGACGCCGCGTGATGCGCATGCGTCGCCAGCACAACCGCGCCCGAATCTCCTCCAAGGCCGAGCGAAATCGCGTCTACGGCTTCACCGAAATCCGTCGGCTCGTCGGTGCGCTCCAACTGTCCGCGAACATCCGCGACCGCGCTTGCGTGCTGTTCGAATCCGCGCAAGGTGAAGACCTGCTTCGCGGGCGTTCGATAGAGGGCTTCGCCTCTGCGGCGGTGTACGCGACGTGCCGAACGTCGGCCGTCTCCCGTACGCTGGACGAAATCGTCGAGCGTGCCCGCGCCGACCGCTCGGAACTGACTGCGGCCTACGACGCACTGAACCGAGAACTTGGTCTCCCCATCGGTCCGATCGACCCGCGCGAGTACCTGCCGCGATTCGCCAGTCGACTCGACCTCTCGATGGAGAGCGAACGACGCGCCGAAACGCTCGTCACGAAGGCGGAACGGAAGGACCTCATCAGCGGTCGCAATCCCAGCGGTGTGGCCGCCGCGTGTCTCTACGCAGCGGCCCGCAACTGTGACGAACGTGTCACCCAACGTGCCGCCGCAGAAGTCGCCGACGTAACGCCCGTCACGCTCCGCTCGACGTATCACGACCTCCGGGAGTAAATCACCCGTCCGAGTTCCGCGAACCGTTCTCTTGTATCGCTTTCCGGCGTAGCGGTTGCTACAGGGCGGCCGTGCCGCTGTGCGTCCGCAATCACGGTCGATTCCGGGAGCGTCGTCACTGGCGCGCCGAGCGTCCGTTCGACGATTTCGGTCGGTGGATCGTTCCGCACGCGATTCAGTACGACGCCGCACAATCCTGCACCGAGTTCCCGCGCGAGCACCTTCGTTCGAACCGCGTCCGCCAACGCGAACCGTCGCGGAACCGTCACGAGGACACAGCTATCCGCCGCAACCAACGGAAGTCCCGCGTCGGCCGACATCCCTGCCGGACAGTCGATTATCACGAGGTCATATTCGTCGGCGACCTGCTCTACCGCGCTGACGAACCCCGTCACGTCACATGCGCGCGCTCCCGCCAGCGTGCGGCCACACGGGAGCATCGACACACCACCGACGGTCGAAATCGCCTCCAGTGGCTCCGCCCGCCCGGCGAGTACGTCGTGTAAATCCGGGCCGTGGCACGTCGGCAAGTCCGCCATTGCGAGGTCGGCATCGACCACGACACCGCCGAGTTCTGCTCCGAGATTCAACGAGACAGTCGATTTCCCGACGCCACCTTTGCCTCCCGTTACCGCCAAGATCATATCTTCCTCTCGACGGAATGCGTCTCCCGTGCTGCTGCAATCCGTTCCCGTACTGTACCGACCCGTTTCGCAACCGAATCGAGCGTTCGTCCATCGGCTTCGAGTTTCCGTCTCAACTCCTGCTCACGAGTCTGCTCGTTCACATTCTTCGCCCCCATTTTTCCCTCGTTGGCTTCGTATCGCTCCGTTCGCGTCTCGATACCCGATAGCCACGCCTCGACGGCGTCGGGGAGTTTCGTCGGGTGTGGCATCGGTACCACGTCCGCAGGTGGTCGAGCATCACCGAGTGCTCGGATGACACCCGTCGCTGTCGGTTCGATTTCTAGTTCCCCATCGATCATCCCTCGCTCCGTGTCGCTCACCGATGTTTCCGTCCTCGGCGCTCGTTCGGTCCACACGATTTCCGCAGGCGGTGAATCTTGATTTGGACCGGTCGCTACCGCGTAGCCAAGGGCGCGCCGTTCGTCCGCCGCGACGACGCCTTCGAACCCGCCTTCGTCCCACCCTGCTTCCGGAACGCCGTTCCGTCGCGGCGGTCGAATCTCACCATCGAGTCGGTTCCCGATACGAATTCTCACGGGAACCGTCGTCGTGTTTTCGACCACCAGTTCGACCAGTGTGACGGTTTCGACCCTCCCGTTCTCCTCGTTTACCGTCCAGTGAAGCGTCACCATGCCCCGGGTTGGTCCCGTCTTCGTTCTTAAACCTGTAGTACGGGAGCATCGAGACACTCAGCGGCGCTTTTTGACGTGTCGAAGCGGTCACACGCCAGCACGATGGGTGCTCGAACTCGCGCCACGCGAGCGATTGCAAGCGCGGCAGTCACTGGATCCCCTTCGAACGTTCCCGGATCGGTCGTTCGGCCACGTCCCGGAACTGCTTTGATCGCTGAATCGAACCGCTCGTGAATCCGTCGAACCAAGTGGCGACGGGCACTCCGTTCGAGGTTCTCCTTCCGGTCGCGGAGACGCAATCGTTGTTCCCGAGCATTCCTTGCGGCTTGTTGTCGTTTTCGGGCCGCTTCGAGGGTCTGCTCGGCGGCAATACGTTTCGTCTCCAGTTCGGCTAACTCCCGCGTCATTCTCTGGAGGTCGGATTCAGCACTATCGAAATCCCCCTCGACCTCCCGAAGGGCCTGTACGCGTCCACGAAGTGCCGCGACCTGTTCTCGTAACCTGGTTTCCGATCCGCTCGCGTCCGCAACCCGTCTCCGCTCCGGGCGAAGCGAGACATCGCCGATATCGAGCGAGTACATCCGTTCTTCGATGTGTTCTATCTCTTCGTCCTGCGGTGCGTTCACACCGAGCGAACGGGCGGCGGCGGCCAATGCTGGTCGAGGACGAATCGACATCCCTGACTCGATACAACCGATGTACTTGTGTACCGGACCCGGGTCTCCACAGATAATACTGATTCCCCCCGTTTCGGTGCCCGACCGAACTGCCGCTACGATGTCCTCCGGCGCTACCGAGCCTCCCGAGAGGTCGATTGCCCGCCCCCGAAACGTCTTCTTCTCCGTTTCGACGTTCATAATTCCGCGTTTCGCATCGAATCCGGCGACGGATGTTCGGTTCCCACGGCGAACTTCTCGTACGGCGTGCTCGGCTTGTCGCGCTTTTCGTACGCGCTTGCGGCCGAACGGACCGTCTCCGGCACGTCACGAAACTCGTTCAACGGTTCGGTGCGTTCCAGTTGTACATCGGCTCCGTGCTTCTCGTACAACCGAAGCGCGAGGAACGCACCCAACTCCGTCGATTGCAGGAGCGCTGCCCGACCAAATCGTCTGACGACGCACGTTTCATGCGTCGTACAGACGTTCCGGAGTGTCTGCCGAGCGGCACGGGAGTACGTAATTATCAGCAACACACCATTCGTTGGTAGATGATGTGTTTTAAAATTAACTACCGAGTTCTCACGTTCCACTCGTTGCCATCGAATTCGACAACGGCGTCGAACAGTGTTTTCAGCGTATTGATGGTTTGTGAGTCGTGGGCGTCCGGGTCGAGATGGAAGTGTGCGGTCACGTCCGCGGTAGTGAATCGACCGGTGAGGACGTGCAGAAACTTGTAGACGGTTTGAACGTCGGAATACTGGAGCAGTGCTGTCAACGAGTGAAAACAGGCAACGGTTTTGTTACCGTCTCCGTGCCATTGTTGGAGCACTTCGCTGATTTTGATACCAAGCCCGGTCAAATCACCGGGATTCGAGAGCGTGTCGATAACTGCGTCGGTCGGCGTTTCCCCCATCGATGCCGACGTTGCAACCGATCGTACCGTCTCGCCGACACTAAGGAATCGGAGGTTCGCGGGACGACCACCCGCATGAGCGAGCCAATCCTGTAGACATGCATCCGGTGAGCGTGTAAAACTAACCCAGAGGACGTCCTCCTGTTCCGGCGGTGTCTCCGTGAGCATGTCGATACATGCTTCGTCGGTTTCCGAACGCATGGAGGGCGCGAGAACGAGAATACTGGCTTCGTCATCGAGCGCTGCCGAAACCCTACTCATCTCGGGTTGTCCTCGACGACGTTGTGCGTGCTCGCTACGTTGTCCATCCCGTACCATCGCTCGTGTATCATAGAGCCACCTGCATTATTATGGATTTGATAAACTCCCCGACATCTGTCGACCATGTCTCATTTGATACACCTCCACACACACGCAGTTGTTACTGTTCTACTATATCCAGAGCATGTTTATCTAGTTTTCCATCTATACTATATTATCGGCTATTGACACCCTTGATATCGAATTCCACCGTCTCGTCGTCGAGTAGTTCGGCTACCCGCTCGGTTGCTTCCGTTTTCGATTCCGCGACGACGGTGATCCCCATTGCACGTTCGTCGCCACACGCTCGATACACGGACAGATCACGTTCTGCTTCGAATTCGGTAGCGTACGTTTGCAAGACCGTCAGTACTCGTCGCTGCGTCTCACGTAACTCGTCCTCTCCGGATTCGAAATCCGAAAGTGCATTCTCTATATTTCTGAGTGCGGAGATTCGGTCCATCTTACGTCGTTCGAAGGTGGTTCGTCGATGGCTCGTAGACCTCTCCTTTCTGTTTCAGTTTGTCGATCTCGTGTTCCGCCTTCGACGGGTCCATGTTGATCTCTTCCGCCCTGTCGAGGACGACATCGACAGGTGCGCCATCGTCGTACTCCTCCTCGATACTTGCGATGAGCTGTTTGATGTTCTTGATCCTGTCCCGCTGTGTTTTCGAGGTTCCCGTTTCAACCACGTCGGCGTCGAACTGCCCGGTTTCGGGGTCCACGCCGATATCTTGCAGGCACGACCGAACGATTTCGATGACGCGATCCGCGTCCTTCCCTTCGACGGTGTCCGACAACCGAACGCGAGCACTCGCTTCTGCGAGCCGAACTAATGCCTCCAATTTCCGGGCAGTAACCGGAATCGGGGCGTCCTCGTCCGTACCTTTCGAGCGCAAATCGACGTAGAAATCGCGAATCGCTTCGCGTGCCTCCGCACTCATCGTCGGATAGACGTTCGATTTCGAATAGGCGATGTACTTCCGCAGGAGTTCGGCGTCGATGGCCGGAGCCACTTCCTCGGTCTGGCTGTTGACCTGCTCTTCCGTGATGTTCGGCGCGTTGATTTCGGTTCGCTGTGTGTTCAACTCGCCAGCGAAGTTGGTTTGGAGGATGTGTTCTGCGAGCCGTGAGTCGTGATCCGGGTCCGGTTTGTCCGTCACCGTGAAGATGAGATCGAATCGCGAGATGAGCGCCGGTTCGAGGTTGATTTGCTCACCGATGGATTCGTACTGGTCGAACCGCCCGTACTTCGGGTTCGCTGCGCCCAGAAGCGAACAGCGGGATTTTAACGTCGCGTTAATCCCGGCTTTGCTCACGCTGATCTTCTGCTGTTCCAGTCCCTCGTGCATCGCGGAGCGGTCCTCCGGACGCATCTTGTCCAGTTCGTCCACCGCCGCGATACCTTTGTCCGCGAGGACGAGCGCACCGGCTTCGAGCGTCCACTGCTGGCCGTCCCCGAAGTCGTCGCGGACCGCCGCTGCAGTGAGACCTGCCGAGGACGAACCTTTCCCGGAGGTGTAGACGGATCGTGGCGCGATATGTTGAATATATGATAGCATCTGGCTTTTTCCCGTACCAGGATCACCGATTAAAAGCATGTGAAGGTCGCCACGAATCCGCGACCCGTCGGGGAGGTGTTTGGTCACACCGGAGAACAACTGGAGGATCATCGCCAACTTCTCCTGCTCGTAGCCGTAGATGGCCGGGGCGATGGAATCGACCATCTGTTCGTAGATGTCTCCCTCGTTCGAGAGTTCGATAATTTCTTTTTTGTCCTCGTCGGTGATGTCCATGTCCTCGAACTCCTCGTCTTCGATTTCGACCGAGACGCCGTCCATGTAGACGTCGAAGACGGCGGACTTCTCTTGGCCGCTCCCTTGCTGTTCGAGGTGGAGTATTCCCGTCACGATGACGTGGTCTCCGGGGGAAACCTGTCCCGTGATGTCGTCCTCGATGTGGATGTCGATGCTCTGTGGAGTTTCACCGCCGCGAAGCCCTTCCGGACTCTCTTGGACGCGAATCTTCTGCGAGTCGATGAACTCGGACTGGTCGAAGTTGATGCGGAACGGGCCTTGCCGTTCACAGCCCTGACACTCGTGTGGTTCCTGGAAATCGCCACCCGCTTGCGGGATGTAGGTAAGGGTTCCACAGCGTTGGCACTCGAAGGCGGCCTCCTGAATCTTCGGCCGTACACCGGTCGCTTTTCGAACGATCCCTTGCACGCTCACCATCGTGTTGACGTGCCGGGCACGGATCGCGCGGATATCCGTGTGTTCCGGCAGTCCACGAAGGCGGACGTGCGCTTGCCCGAGACTCACGTCTACGGGAAGGTCGTACAGACGGAGCGCTTCCTCGGCGTACTCCTGTAACTGCTGTGGTTGGGCGAGATAGTCGTCGGCGATGTCCGCATCGTATCGGTAGAGGTCGTCCCAATCGACGTGCAACGAACGCTTTTCGTTGGGATACTGCTGGGCCAGATCCCCGATCTGGTCGCTGTAGTATCGCCGATAGAACTGCTCGAACCGATCTATCAGTTCCGTATTTTCCGCGCGAGCCATTCATGGGTCTTTGGTGCTCGATCGGGTAAGAAGTTTCGCAAATTACCGTCAAGCGTGAGCCACCGGTACCGACTCGAAATCCCGGACTAGCTTCGGAATCGATCCGGGGAGATATACCACGTTTTCGGTCCCGACTCGAACACGAACGACCTCCTCCTCCGCTTCCATCCCGCACAGCAGTCGGCTCACGCTCGACCGCGACCACTCTGTTTCGGTGATGATCTCCTGCTGACGCATCTCGCCGTCCCGCGCCGCCAGCAACTCCACGACGTGTGCCTCCGGTGTCCGACCCGTTTCGAACGCGAATTCCTCCATCGTCCGCCGTCCCTCTCGTTCTTCCTGCTCCGACTCCTCGCTCCTTTCACTCGCGCCCCTCTCGCCGCTCGGCAGCCTTCGCTTCAACCACCCCATGATGACTTCATCGATCCCTTGTCGTGGTCCAACAATTCTCATACTCGACACTATTACACATTACCAAAGTATAAGTTATATGGTGTTTTTATCAATCATCCGTCCGGCAATTCTATCTCGCATAACTACCGCCGCAGAACACCCGACTTTCATAAACAACTTGCATGTGCAACCACACGTGGCACCTCCCCATGAACGCAACCCCCACAGGCATGTTTGGACCACTCGGACCACTCACTGTCGGCAAGAAGGCCGCCAAGTTCGGTTATCGTCGCTTCGGTAAGAAAGGTGCCGTCGTGTTCGGTATCGGTGCCGTCGGCGGCTATCTCGTCCTCAGAAAGAAGGTCAAATCGATGCTGAAAGGAGAAGTGACTGATTCCAGTTCATCCGGCGAACAGACTGGAAAGAGCGAAGGGACAGCATAAGCTTCAACTCTTTTTCTTGCATCCCTCGCGGCGTTGCCGTTCGCATCGAGGCGCTTTGCGCCTCGCAGTCGCTCACGGTATAGCCGTCCAAGAATGGGATCGCCCGGATTTGAACCGGGGTTATCGGCACCCAAGGCCGAAAGGATACCAAGCTACCCCACGATCCCGTACCTTTCAGTAGCGCACTCCCCCTGTAAAGCGTTTCGTTTGGCTTTCGATTATTCGTCCTCGCCGAACAGTTCGAGGTCGGCGACGATTTCGAACGGTTCCTTGTCCTTTCGGATACCGTCGAGGATTTTGAACGCCTCGTCGGGCGCGAGGAAGTGACTCGTGATGACCCGTCCGAGGTGGGTCGGCGAGAAGCCGTGGATGAACTCGTATTCGAGCAGTTTGCCGAGCGCGTGCTTCGTCGGGACGTCGCCGATCATCCGGTCGTTCAGACGCTTCGCGGCCTTCCCGCCGACCGTGATGTTCGCCAGCGTCTCCTCGATCGCGGAACTCTCGTCGTAGAGCGTGTGTACGTCCTCCATCTCGCCCTTGAGGAGCTTGAACGCCACCTCGTCCTCGGACATCTCCATGCTGTTGTGATAGCTCCCGTCCGGTTCCACGAGGACGTAAACTTTCCCGCGGTCGTGATAGTCCGGTCGCCCCGCACGGCCGAGCATCTGGTGGAACTCCTGGACGGTGAGCCACTCGATTCCCATCGCCAACGAGTCGAAGATGACCTGCGAGGCCGGGAAGTCGACCCCGGCGGCGAGTGCGGCCGTCGTAACGACCGCCGCGAGGTCCTGCTCCGCGAACATGCGTTCGACCTTCTTGCGCCGTCCGTAATCCAGTCCGGCGTGGTACGGCGCGGAGTTGTACTCCAACTTTCTGGAAATCTCGTGACAGCGCCGCCGCGAGTTGGTGAAGATGATGGTCTGGCCGCGATACCCCTGTGAGGATTCACGGTCGAACTCGCGCTTGACGAGTTTGTTCTCCGTGACCGGTTTCTCCTGCCCGCTGGCGAACGTGACGTGGCGCTCCAGCGCGACCGGGCGCTCCTCGAACTCGACCAAGTTCGCTCGCAACCCCTGGGCCAAATCCTTTGGATTCCCCACGGTTGCGGAGAGATACACCCACTGTGCGCCGTCGTAGTCGTCGTGCTGTTCGGCTCGTTCCTCGCAGTAGTATTTCAGCCGCGAGATGAGGCCGTCGAGACGGTGACCGCGCTCCTGCTCTTGCAAGGTATGGACTTCGTCGATCACCACGGTTCCGATGTCGCCCAGGTTCCGTCCGGTGCGGAGCGCGTGGTCGATTCCCTCGTAGGTTCCGACGATGATGTCCGCGCTCGGGTCGAAGTGGTTGCCGTCGTCACGCACCCGACTCGCACCGACGCGGATGGTGACGTTGGCGAGGTCGCCGTACTCCTCCTTGAAGTCCTCGTGCTTCTGGTTCGCCAGCGCGACGAGGGGAACGAGAAAGAGCATTTTGCCTTTCCCGTTCAGCATGCGGTCGAGCCCCGTCATCTCGCCGACGAGCGTCTTTCCGGTCGCCGTCGCGCTGACGACGAGTTGGTCGTCCCCGTCGAGGAGGCCGTTCTGTACCGCGAGGCTCTGGACGGGGAGCAGGGTATCGAATCGCGATTCGAGCAGGTTCTGGATGCCGGGGTGGAGGCTGAGCGAATCGGTCCGCTCCAGTTCGATGTCCTCGACGTTCGCGCTTATCTCGTCGAACTTCGTCAGGTCCGGGTCGAGTCGTCCTTTGAGCAGGTTCGTAATCCGTTTCAGGTCCTGTACTTCCAGCAGGAGGTCTTCGAGTCGGTCCTGTGCGGCACCGGTCAGGTTCCCCCTGAACGAGAGTTCCCGCTCCAGTTCGCGGGTCGCACAGTCGGGACAGATGTACTCGTCGCCCGTATCGATGGCCGTCTCGCCGTTGATCGGCGAATAGCGTCCTTTGTTGGCACACAACCGACACGTCCGCACCGCCTTCGCGTCCAGTTGGTAGCCGTCGAGCATTTCCTTCAGTTCGTTCCGGGCTTCGGACGAGGTCTGTTGTGAGATTCGGATTCGGTTCGCGTTTCGCGCGAGTTCGACGAACTCGTCGGGACTGCGCGGCTTTTCGCTCGATCCGTCCTTCAACAGAAACCGGGCGGGCCGTGGCCCCGCATCCGTCTCCTTCAGTTCGAGGATGGCGCGGAACTGTCGCTCACCGTCCCGTCGGGCGACCACCTGATAGCCCCTGTCCGTCTCGTGGCAGAAGAGCGTCTCCACCTGCTGGGCCTGCTTCGACACGAGACATGCTACACACCGGAGCTATTTCAGCGATTCGAACGACACGGCGACACACGATCGAAAAATCGCCGTGATAGACCGTGGCATCACTCGAAGAAACGTGACCCTACCGACCTTCAATCGGACAATAACGGCACTGTAACGTCGTTATTCGCTCAATACCGTTTCACAACCGGCTCATAACAAAGCCGGTCCGACCGGTAGCCGTGGACAGAGCGCAGTAGCGCTGCAAGGTAGCATATGAAAGGCACGCAAGAAGAAGAACTCCCACGGCGTTTCGACGAGGACGTTGTCCTCGAAATCGAAGACGGTTCCGACCGAAAGCGACCGCTCGTTCGAATGACCGATACACAGCAAGACGCCGCGTGGGTATCGGCGTCCATCGACGCCGTTATCTCTCTCTCCGAATATCGTTAAACGAGTTTATCGTTAGACGAGTTGAATCTCGTCGTCCCCGTTCGGCACCGCACAGATGAACGCACCGGGTTCGTCGCTCTCGTTTCGATACCAGTGAACTACTTCCGCCGGAATCAACAGTGAATCCCCTGCGCTGACTTCGTACTCCTCGTCACCGATGCCGACGACGTACTCGCCTTCCAGCACGAACTGTTCGTGTTCGACTTCGTTCGTGTGTTCGGGCACGGTCGCGCCGGGTTCGAGCGTGAACCGCCGGATGGCGAAGTTCGGCGCGTCCTGTTCCTCGCCGATGAGCACTCCTTTCGCCATGCCGTCGGCGGCCCCGACGGGTTCGTAGTCGATGTCGTCCGCGTTTCGCACGATAGGTTCGGACATACTCGCCCGTTCGAAGGCGATGGGCTAAGGTTTTTGCACCGCTTCCAGTTCCTCGTTCGACACGAACTCGCCGTCGGGCGTCACTCGACCGGATGCCAGCGCACAGTATTTCGCGCCGACGCCCCGTGAGGAGAGCGGGCCGCGTCGGATGCAGCGGAAGCCGACGTTCTTCGCCGCGTTGTAATCGTCGTTGGCCTCGTTGCCGCATTTCAGACACTCGAACCGGTTGTTCTCCACGTCCCGATTCTGTGGGTGTGTGAATCCGCACGACGTACAACGCTGACTCGTGTATTCGGGATTCACCTGTACGACCGTGGTGTCCCGCTCGGCCGCTCGATACGCGACGAACTCGAACAGCCGTTCGAACGTCCGGCGATGGAACCGAGTCGCCTTCTCCAGCGTCTCCTGTGTCCCTTCGAGTTCGCCGAACGCGATGACCGAACAACCGTGTTCCTCGGCTTCAGAGACGATACCGCCCGCGACCTCGTGGAGTTCGTTCCGGGCAAAATTCTGCATGCGTTCGCTGGCCCGTCTGAGCGTTCGTCGTGCGCTTCGGGTGTCCGTCTCGCGTAGATCGGCACGGAGGTCGGCGAACTCGGCGTGTCGGTGGGCGAGTTCCCCACCCGAGAAAAAGCGCGCCGTGCTCGTCACGGCGAGATTTTCGACGCCGAGGGAAACGCCGAGGACGGTCGAGTCCTCCGTCGGCAGTTCGACTTCGGGACGCGGGCGTCGGAAGCCGAGATGCAAATCGAAGTTCCCGTCGCGGTAGTGAAGCGTGCTCTTCGCCGGTTCCCATCGATCGTCGTTCAGATACTGCGACTGGTAGCTTCCCTCCGGCATCACGAGGCGACAGCGAACCCGGTCGCCGGTCGTGGTCAGACTGATGTTTCCGTCGTCGAACAGCGTCAACGTCCGACTGTCGTAGACGACGGTCGGGCTGGTGAACTCCGGCTTCTCCGCGTCGTCACCGCGCTCGAGCGCGCGCTTGATGGCTTCGGCGGCGCGGTGGGTGGCGAGGACGGCGTGCTGGCTTCCCAGCTCGGTACGCTCACGCAACGGTTCGTACGCCAGTTGCTGGACTTCGTTCCGCGTGTGACAGACCCCCCACGCGAAGTTGACCGCGATCTGGCACCCGCGTTTCCACTCGCGCACCATCGACAGCAGTCGCTCGTGGTCGTCTGCCTCGACCGCGAGGCGCGTTACCGCCGTTCGCCTGAAATACTCGGAACCGCTCACGCTCTTTTCTCCCCAGAGCGCCCCCTTGAATACTTCGGGACGTCTCTCCCCGCTCCGAGACGAAGTTTAAGGCGTCTCAGATGCAATATTCCCCCATGAGAAGTTTCAAAATCGGGAGCGCGTTCGGCATTCCGATACAACTCGACCTCACTTTCCTGCTCATCCTCCCCATATTCGCGTGGCTCATCGGAACGCAGGTTTCGTACTGGGTCACCATCCTGAACGACCTCTGGAGCCTCGGATTAACCGCCGCCCCGCTCTCGTCGGGAATGATGCCGTGGTATCTCGGCGTCGCCGCTGCGATCGGTCTGTTCGCGGGCGTCATCCTCCACGAACTCGGCCACTCCGTCGTTTCGATGCACTACGGCTATCCCATCGACTCCATCACGCTGTGGATCTTCGGCGGCATCGCGCGGCTCACCGACCAACCGGAGGAGTGGTCCGAGGAGTTCTTCATCGCCATCGCCGGTCCGGTCGTCAGTATCATCCTCGGCGTTCTCTCGTTTGCCGCGCTCTTCGCCGTCCCCTCGGGCTTCGATGCCGTTCGGTTCGTCCTCGGCTACCTCGCGCTAATGAATATCGTCCTCGCCGCCTTCAACCTGCTTCCCGGGTTTCCGATGGACGGCGGACGCGTCCTGCGCGCGCTCCTCGCGCGAACGCGCCCGTTCGCACAAGCGACGCAAATCGCCGCCGAGGTCGGCAAACTGTTCGCCATCCTGTTGGGCATATTCGGCCTGTTCGGCGGGAATATCATCCTCATCGGTATCGCGTTCTTCATCTACATCGGCGCGACCAGCGAGGCTCAACAGTCGGTGCTCTCGGCGACGTTCCGCAACGTTCGGGTTCGTGACGTGATGACGACCGCGGACGACCTGCACACGGTTTCGCCGGACACGTCCATCGCCGAACTCCTCGAAACGATGTTCCGTCAGCGCCACACCGGCTACCCGGTCATCGAGAACGGCGAACTCGTCGGCATGATAACGCTGGACGATGCCCGGAGCGTGCAGCAAGTCGAGCGCGACGCCTACACGGTTCGGGACGTGATGTCTACCGACGTGAAGACGATTCCCGCGGATAGCGACGCGATGGACGCGTTCGAAACGATCCAGCAGAACAACATCGGTCGGCTTCCCGTCATCGATAGCGACGGCGACGTGGCCGGAATCATCTCTCGAACGGACCTGATGACCGCGTTCAACATCATCAACAAGAGCGGGCGTTCGGAGGACGAGTTCGCCCTCCGCGAACAGCCATCGTAGGCTTCGAATCCCCGCTGAACACTGTTTGCCGTCGCGTTTATCCCCGTTCCTCGCCGAGTAGTAGGTATGTGTGGACGCCTTTCGCTCTTCGCGCCGCAGGACGAACTCGAAGACCGGTTCGATGCCACGCCGGTCCGGGAAATCCGTCCGCGGTACAACGTCGCGCCGGGGCAGGAACACCCCGTCGTCCGCAACGACGCGCCCGAGGAAATCAGCTTCCCGACGTGGGGATTGGTTCCCCACTGGGCCGACGAGTTCGGCGGCGGACACATCAACGCCCGCGCCGAGACGCTTTCGGACAAGCCGAGCTTCCGCGACGCCTACCGCGAACGTCGGTGTCTCGTTCTCGCCGACGGCTTCTACGACTGGAAGAAGACGCCGACTGGAAAGCAACCGTATCGAATGACCAGAACGGACGGAAAGCCGTTCGCGATGGCTGGATTGTGGGAAAATTGGAAAGACGGTGACGACAAAACTTCGTTCACCGTCGTTACCACGGAACCCAACGATGTCGTCGGCGAAATCCACCATCGCATGCCCGTCATTCTCGCACCCGAGGAGGAGACGACGTGGCTCGACGGCGACGAGGACGAACGACGATCCGTGCTAAATCCCTTCCCGGCCCGAAAAATGCGCTCCTATCCGGTCTCCACGACGGTCAACAACCCGGCCAACGACTCGCCGGACATCGTGGAGGAAGTCGTCGCCGATGAGGACGCACAGACGGGATTCGGGGATTTCGCCTAATCGAGCCGAAAAACCCGCGATTCGGTCGAAATCAGTTCTTTCCCCGCACCGTCGAATGTCGCTTTCGACTGTCCATGTCCGACCGGGAGGACGGCATCGTGGAGTACATGTCCGTCGCACCGCCTCCACCGGGGTCACCGTCGTCCTCTTCATCCTCCGCTTCGTCGGCATCGTCCTCCGCTTCCTCATCATCCCCTTTGAGCCTGCCGAACAGGGAACTGAACTCCTCGACGGCGTCCTCGGTCGAGAGGAACTCTCCGTTTTCCACATCCTCGTGTTCACTACCTTCTTCGTCCTCACTCCCTTCCTCGTTGGCTCCCACGTCGCCCTCGTTTTCCGTCTCGTCCGAACTTCCCAGCGAGAATACCGACGACAGCAGGTCGCTCACGCTCCTGCTGCCGTCGTCCTTCGTTCCATCCCCGCCGATACGTTCGAGGCGATCGAGTCGCTCTTCCGCGTCGAGGTTCGACCATTCGTCCGAGAGGTCGGCCATCTCCAACAGGTGTCGAAGCGAGAGCACTGCGTCGGCGTCGGCGTCCTGCATCAGCATCGGGAGGTCCGCTGGCGTCACGTCCGCCGAGTCGTGCTCGAATCCGGACGCCGTGAGCAGTTCGCCGAGCGATGCATCGGACACCGCTTCGGCGACTGCATCGGTACGCTCGCGAACGGATTCGGCCGTTTCATTCGGTAACTCGTCGCCGTCGGCGGCGTCGAGCGCCGACCGGATCTCCTCCATCCCGTCTTCGAGGCGTCGTTCGAGGTCTGGGTCGTCGTTTGTCATCGTTTCAGTGGGCGTTCGTGGGGTATCTTCGGTCGCAGTGCGTTTTATTCCTCATCGCCGGTGCCGTTCTCGTTCGCTCCTTCTCCTTCTTCGCCATCCTCCGCGTCCGCCGCTTCGTCTTCCTCCCCGTCGTTGAACTGCTCGACGATGGCATCGACCATCTCGTCGCGGCCTAGATTGGCCTTCACGTCGACTTCCTTCGCGACGGACTGCAGTTCGGAGTAGTCCATCGTTTCGAGGAGTTCCCGGTAGGTCTCCTCCCGAATGGCTTGCACGTCGTCCGGGTTCAAATCGACATCGGCGGCATCGGTACCTCCCTCGTCGGACTCCTTTTCATCGGATTTCTTTTCGTCGGACTCCTTTTCATCGGATTTCTTTTCGTCGGACTCCTTTTCGTCGGACTCCCCGTCTTCGTCTTCACCCTCGCCGAGCGACTCCACCACTTCCTCGGTGGTCTCCTTCGCATCGTCCAGCGTTTCGGTCGATTCCCGCTTTTCGACGTACTCGCGAAGCGAACTCTCGATAGGGTCCCGAAACTGCGGCTTGCGCAGCGTCTTGCCGAGGGCCACGACGAACGCGCTGGCGAGACGGCCGAGCAGTGACGGGTTCTCGTCATCGCTTCCCTGAAACGGTAGCTTGGAGAGAAGCTGACCGGCCGCGACGCGGCCGAGTTTGCGGCCCGCGAGCGCGCCGACGGATTCGCCGAACGACCGCCCCAGCGATTGCCCGTCGACTTGGTCGCCGACGCTCTCGCCTTTCACCAGCGAACCGACGTCGACCTGGTCGGACAGTTCGTCGGTGATCGCTTCTTTCGGGTCGGGTGTGTCGCTCATTCGGTCTCACCACCGTCGTCCGCGTCGTCTTCGCTTTCGCTCTCGGATTCATCGCTCGTTTCGTCCCCGGCTTCATCGTGCTCTTCAGTATCGGTCTCCTCGCCGTCGTCCGCTTCGCTCTCGGATGGGGTATCGAGGAGCGAGTCCAGCAGCAGACCGCCGAGAACCCCGCCGAGCCACGCACCGAGGTTGCGGCCGACGAATTCCCCGATAGTCGAACCCAGCGACTCGACGGAGGCGTCGTCTGCCACCCCAGCATCGAGCGACGTGTCCGCGAACACCTCGTCCATATCGATGTTCCGGATGGCATCGCCGACGTCGAGCGACGAACTCTCGTCGCTCATGCTCCGGACTCGTCCCCGGACTCCTCCTCGGAGTCGTCGCCGAACATCTGATCGACGATTTCCTTGAGGAGCGTCGTGAGCAGTTCGTCGAGCGGGATGTCGGACAGCGCGTCGCGTATCGACTCACCGGCCGACTCCATCGCCGACGAAACGCGACCCGAACCGTCCTCGGAGTCCTCGTCGGAGTCCTCGTCGCCGCCGAGTAGCCCCCCGAAGAGGCTCCCGCCGATCAGGTTCTCCAGCAACCCGCCCGAGCCACCGCCGAGCAGGTTCCCGACGCCGGAGAGCAAGTTCCCCAACAACCGACCGGGACCGCTGACCGCGGAGACGTCCAACTCGACTTCGTTGAGGTCCACTTCGAGACCGAGGAGGTCGAGAAACAGCCCTTCGAGGTCGAGATACAACACCGTCGTCCCATCGTCCTCCCGATAGCCGTACTCTCCGTTCTCCCCGTCCCCTTCCGAGTCGCCTTCGTCCCCTTCTCCGTTCCCCTGTGATTCTTCCGTCCCCTCCTGTGACTCCTCGGACTGCTCTTCGCTCCCCTCCGACGATTCCTCTTCGTTTCCTTCTTCGGTCGTTTCCTCGCTTTCTTCCTCCTCCCCACCGTCGGTCAACAATCGCCCTTCGTTCCGGGCGTGCTCGTTGGCGTCTTCGTCGGCACGGAAAGTGTCATCCTGATCGGCTGTTTCTGTCATGGTAACCAACGTAAATTGAATCCCGATGGTTTTACTAAGCCATTCTGGCCTTTCGCCGAGGGGTTCGGACGCTCTCTGGCGGTTTTAGGTGCAAATTCGAACGCTCTCAGAATGGTATATTCACTCGCTATTTGGATAAATAAACACGAGTCCTAACCTTGGCCGGAATGTTCCTCGAATTCCCCTCTCGTTCTGCGTTTCTCCGAACGAGCGCGCTCGCTTCGGTAATTCAGATTGACAGATTCCGAACAAAACTCGTTTACGGTGTGCTGTCATCTCACATACTGCCCTGGCGGTACCAATGATTCAGCTCATCGACATCGACGTAGAACACACGATGGCGGAGTACGCGACGGATACGGTGCTGCGAAATTCCGTCGAAGCGATGCAAAACGCGGTCACCGACGACGTCGCCGCGCTCGACGGTCGCACCGTTTGGATGGTGAATTCGACGGCAAGCGGTGGGGGTGTGGCGGAGATGATGCCGAAACTGGTCAGCCTGTCCCGTGCGCTCGGTGTCGATGCGAAGTGGGCGGTCATCGACGTTGACGAGCCCGTATTCTTCGAGTTCACGAAGGGGATTCACAACCTGCTCCACGGTGCGGGTAACCCCGAACTCGTGGACCACGAACGGGAGGTTTACGAGGCGACGAGTCGGTCGGTGGCCGACGAACTCGCGGATCGTATCGCTCCGAACGACGTCCTCGTCGTTCACGACCCACAACCGCTCGCGGCGGGTGCGATGGTCGTCGAAGAACTCGACGTTCCCGCCGTCTGGCGCTGTCACATCGGATCCGAGGAGCACTCGGAGAAATCACGGACTGCATGGGAGTTCTTGAAGCCGTGGATCAGCGACTACGATCGCACCGTCTTCACGCTTCCAGCGTACGTTCCCGACTTTCTGGCAACCGATGCGGACATCATTCCTCCCGCAATAGACCCGTTCAGCGCGAAAAACCGCCGTATGAAGCCCCAAGAAGTCGCCACCGTGCTGGCACGGGCGGACCTCATCGACACCGGTCACCCGGTCGAGCAGTTCGGCCAACCCGCCCGGCGATTGCAGGCCGACGGCTCGTTCGCTCCCGCGACGGAACCGGCCGATATCGGCTTGCTCTTCCGTCCGACCATCTGCCAGATTTCGCGATGGGACAGCCTCAAAGGGTTCGTCCCGCTGCTGCGTGGCTTCGCCGAACTGAAGCGCGACGCCCGGTCGGCGGCCGACTCCTCCCGCTCGGACGACCATCGGGAGCGAATCGAGAACGCACGACTCCTCCTCGTCGGTCCCGACCCGTCGTCGGTCGCCGACGACCCGGAAGGGCGGACGGCGCTCGAAAACTTGGAGGAGGAGTGGCTCGCCCTCGATCCCGAACTACGGGACGATGCCGCCGTCATCGTCATGCCGCCCGACCAGCACGAGAGCGCGCTCGTCATCAACGCCCTCCAGCGGTGCTCGACGGTCGTCGCCCAGAACTCGCTCCAGGAGGGATTCGGTCTCACGGTGACGGAAGCCATGTGGAAGCGGGCGGTACTGATGGGTTCCGATACCGGTGGCATCACCGCACAAATCCGTGACGGCAAGGACGGTCGGTTGGTGCCGGATTCCGGCGACCCGGCATCGGTCGCCGAAACGCTCGATTCGGTGCTCGAAGCCGCCGACAAATGGGACGACTGGTCGTACAGCGCCCAGCGGCACGTCACGGACAACTACCTCGTGTTCGAGCAGGTGACCCGTTGGTTGGAAACCCTCGGACTGCTCGTCCGTTAGAGGACGAACAGCAGCGGGATGAACACGACGAATCCGACGATGACGCCAGCCGACAGGTACCACGTCGGGTTCGAGAGGCTTTCACCGGCCTCCAGTCCTTCCGGCAGTACGTCGCCGATGACGAGGTACAGCATCGATCCTGCCGCGAATCCGTATCCGAACCCGAGGAACTGCTGTGCCAATCGGACGAAGTAGAACGCGATGACTGCCCCGATTGGCTGTGGAAGACTCGTGAAGAACGCGGCTCCCCACATGCGTCCGTTTCCGATACTGTCCACGTCGTTTATCGGAATCGCGGTCGCCAACCCTTCCGGGAAGTTGTGAATCGCCAGTGATCCCGTGATGGCGATGGCAACGAGGGGAACGGTAAACCCGAGGATGTGAATCCCGCCCGTGTGATTGAGTTCGGCGAAGGAGACGCCGATGGCGAGTCCCTCCGGGAAACTGTGGACGAACAGGACCAGCAGGATGTT
Source organism: Haladaptatus sp. AB618 (assembly GCF_024136965.1). Taxonomy (NCBI): domain Archaea; kingdom Methanobacteriati; phylum Methanobacteriota; class Halobacteria; order Halobacteriales; family Haladaptataceae; genus Haladaptatus; species Haladaptatus sp. AB618. The sequence goes on from NZ_JAMYJX010000001.1 coordinate 110,011, forward strand.
GAGGATGGTCTGGAAATCCCCCTGCGCGATGTCTTCCGGTTGGAAATCCGGTCCGTAGTGGTCCACCACGTAGTGTGCGAAAATCACGAGGAGGATTCCACAGGCGATGCCCGCACCGACGAGCAGCCACCCGCTGTTTTTCTTGTACGCTTCGAACAGCAGTCCGAACACCGACGCGGACGCCATCAATCCGCCAGCGAACCCCCAGAGGCCAACGTCGAGCTTGTCCCCGATATCATCGACCCAAAACAACGGAACTGCCCCGAGACTCGTCCCGAACGCCGCGACCAGTCCTGCGACGAAGACGAGTACGTACGGTCCCCAGTTCATGTATATTCGTTTGAACTACGCACTTGTAGGGCTTTCTGCCGTTTTTGGCCGACCTAAGATTTCTACCGGGTGATTAGGGATTTTCGATGATTGGATTTGTTTGGTTGGCCGAAAAATCGGACGCAGTATCCTGGATAGGAAGATTCCGAATCGAGAGGCCGTGAGACCCGTGATATCGGACATTCGGAGAATGGCAGAACTTCTTGCCCACAACGGCTATCTGAGATGGTTGAGTACGTCTTTTGCGATGTCCGAAAAAACGCTCCACGAGGAAAAGCTGTCGCGCAAAGAAGCCGCAGACCGACTGGAGGCCATCGCGGACCAACTCCGTGGCAAGGATGAGGCCAACGTGGACGTCGGCAACAAGACCGTCACGCTCTCGCCACGGAAGAAGATTGGCTACGAAATCGGAATTCGGGAATCCTCGTCCGTCCTCCGTGGTGACCGCGAGACGGTCACGATAAAATTGGATTGGAAGCCGAAATAGCTGGACTTCGTGTCTCACGGCTGGTTCCGAACTCGAAACCAGTCACTCACGGTCTGATGTTCGCAAAAGGTCCAGGTGCGAGAATCGAACCCGCGTCCCAGCCTCCACAAGGCTGGAGGATAGTCCACTACCCCAACCCGGACACGCATATCGAGGTAAACGGGAGAGATTAAAATACGTTTCGGAAAGGGGGCCGCGTATGGTGGTTTCTGACGTGTTACTCGTACTCACTCTCGTTCGGTCGTCGGATTCTCCAGTCGAAATCGACGGGTACGGTGGCCGTCGAACCACGGACCGGGTTCGGTTTCCTCGAACCCGACCGCCTCGGCGACGGCGATGGTGTCGGATACGGTTTCGGGTTCGGGGAGCAGGATTTCGACCGGCATGGTTTCCCGCTCCGCGAAGCGTATCGGTTCGTCGAGGAGGCGTTCACAGGCCGATTCCTCACCGAAGAGATGGGTAACGTGGACCGTCTTCTCGTCGGCTTCGTATCCGACGAAGCCGACGATGTCCCCGTCCGATTCTGCCACGCGGACCGTCCGGTCGTGAACCACGTCGGCCATCACATCGGTCGGAACGTCGGCTAGTGCGGCGAGGCGGCCCCCGTCAGCCTCCACTGCGTCTCGGACGTTCATGTTGGATAGTTTCCGTCCCTCACATTAAACCCTTCAGCCGAACGCCCCCCATCTCCGGACGAACGACACCGGTCGCTGGTCGAACGGATCGTGGTCGGTGTACCATCGTCAATGCGTATTTCGTTCCTTGTGGTCCGTAATACGGAGCCTGACTCTCGTAATGTTTGATTACTGTATCCTATCCAATCTAAAAAACCCCTGGAGGGAACTGGATTTCCAATTCTCCCGTTCCGTTGGGCGTAGTTTCATCTCGCTCGGATGCTAACATGTGACTATGAGTGATGTATCCGGGAACGCCGACCGGAGACCGTGCGATTTCTGTCGCCTGCCGTGTCTCGACGAGACGGTAACGCTGGCCCACGGCGAGACGACCTACGAATTCTGTTCGGAGACGTGCCGGAACGAGATGGTAGCGAACGACCGCGTGTTCACCACCTATCACGGATTTCGTCAGATAACCACGGGTATCTCGGCGCTCGACGAGCATCTGCCGGAAGGGTTGCCACGCAACTCGTTCATCCTGCTGTCCGGGGAAGGTGGGACGCGCGACAACGCCATCGGGACCGAACTCGTCTGGCGGACGCTTCGGCGCGGTGAACCGGCAATCGTCGTCAGCTTCACCGAACCGCCGATTTCGGTCATCGAGCAGTTCCTCTCCTTGGAGTGGAACGTCCTTCCGTATCTCGAATCCGGACAGCTACACGTTCTCGACTGCTTCACCTACCGGGTCAGCGACCGCGACCGGATGTTCACCCGGATGGACGAGTGGAACCACTTCCTGCACCACGTCACTGCGCCCGTCACGACGACGGTTCGTGACCCGAGCGATACGAGCGAACTGCAAAACAAACTCGACAACTGTCTCGAATCGCTGTCGATGAGCGATACGGGTATCGTCGCAATCGACTCGCTGACCGAGTTCGGAACGCTCGTTCAGCCCGTCCAAGCGTACGACTTCGTCAAGGACATCCGCGCGGACGTCTGCAAAGGAAGGTTCGTCACCGTCTTTGCGGGAGCGACGTTCGCAGGGGAAGAGAACGCGTTTCCGCACGACATGAGCTACGTCATCGACGGCCTCGTCGAGTTGCAGTTGAACGGATCGCTCGTCGACGACGTGCTCATCAAACGGATCCGTATCCGCAAAATGAACGGCGTGTTGACGATTCCCGAGTGGGTCGCCTACGAGTACACGAGCGGAGACGGGTTGATATCGTTCGACCCGATCGAGGAAATGGAATCGGCCGAGGAAGCCATCGAATCCGACGAACAACCGAGTTCAGATCGGAACGCTCGGTCGGAATCAGACGCTGCCGAGTGAACGGTGACAGGTTCGCCGTCGAGTTTCAGTGATGTAGCGTGATCTACAGGTGGAGCAGGCCGAGACGGTTCACACGGACCCTTCGAAGACGGCGTATCCGACCGTCTCGGGAACGTGACCCGTTTCCGTATCGGCGCTCTCCTCCTCTTCGATCTTCACCTCGACACCGTTCCCAGTGAGGTTTCGATACCGAAGTTCCGCGGTGTCGCCGCCGTTGAACGTCTGCATATCGGCGTAGAACAACGGCGAATCGTACCTGTTGCCGAAGGATATCCGTTGCCACTCCTCGGTAATCCCCTCATCGGTTTGCCGTACTTCGAACACCCGTCCGTCGATCCGCCCGGACCTCCGTTGGAGCGCGATGTACCCGACCGTCTCGCTCACGTGCCCGTCTTGGCCCTCTTCCTCCTGAAGTCTCACTCCGAACGAGTTGCCGGTGATTTTCGACAGCCGTGAGATGACCGGGTCGGAACCGTTGGCAGTCTGTGGCTGTGCAAATACGACCGGTGCCGCCCCCCCGAAGAAATCTCCCATCGAAACGGTCGTCTTCGCGTCGGAAACCTCCGCTTGTCCGCCTTTTACCTTGAACGATTTGCCGTTGTCCAGTTGCAACACCTGTTCGTTCGTCCCTGCCGAAAGCGAATGGAACGTTTCACTGATATGCGATCCATCGAGGTATTCCCACTCTTCGAGTTTGTATTCGAAATTCCCATCCGCCACGTTTCGGAGACGGACGTGCGCCGGGTTCCCGCCGTCGTATGACAGCGGTTTCGCGACGACGACGCCACTCGGTTGTACGGCCGAGGTGGCCTGTTGCCACTGGTCTACGCTTTCCTGTTTTCCGCTGGTTATCGCTTTCGTCAACAGCGGTACTTCGCTGCCGGGGGTGTACGGTTCCCCATCGACCGTCCACACCGCGGGTCCACTCGACTCGGTCGAAACGATACCGCCGGTCACGTAGAACGAGTGGATCTTTCCCGCCGGAACTGTTCCAGTAGCGACCGACGAATTCCCCGGCCTGCTCGGCCCGCCGTCTTCCCCCCAAGACATGGTCAACGTCGAACCTTCGTTGCCTGCGGGGAGGGCGTTCTCTCCGGCCGTAATCCGATACGTCGTTGGCGAGTCCTTGCCCGTATTGTCGATGCGAACGAGTTGCGCGGATTGCAGCGGAACGGTCCCGAGCGCCGGTGGATCGGGCAACGGCGGCGTCGTATTCGGTTCGTCGGGATTCCCGTTGATGGTCATCCGGTTGCTAATGTAGGTCGAGTTGGTCTGTGGACCGGACCCACCGAGAACGCCGGACACCGTTCCCCATTCGTCCGGTGCTTGGCCGATGTATATCGCGTACTCGCTGTTGTGGTCGTTGCGTACTTGGACGTCTTTGAACTCCAGATATTCGAGATTTGCCGGTGTCCCATCGGACATCTGGCTATCGTACGTGTAGATGGCGTCGTGGTTCTTCGTCGATTCGTAGCTGATTCGGACGTCGTCTACGACGATCCGTTGACACGTGACCTGTCCCGTGATCGGTCCGCCACAACTCGGCGACTGGTAGCGGTGATAGAAATCACAATCCGCGATGGTGAGCGTTCCGTCGTAACTGTTGATCCCCTCCGACGAATTCGCGGGAACGTTGGCCTCGGAGCTCACGCCGCGTTGGAGAGAGCCACCCGACCACGCCGACCGTGGATGTTGTCCGTCCTTGATGGAGACGCAGTTTCTCACTTCCGTGTTCCCCCCGAGGCGGAGACCGTTTTGCGTGTTGCGGACGAAGCAGTTCAGGATTTTGAGTTTTCCTTCGGGTTTCTTCGCGTAAATCGTGTTCTCTCCCCACAGCTCGAACCAACAACGGTTGAACGTGAGCGCCCCCTTCCCGGATTCGACGAGTATCGCACGCCGGTTGCTCGCCTCGTCCGCGGCACACGCCCCCTCGTTGAAATAGCAGTCTTGCAGGAGCCCGCGTTTTCCGTCCGCGGAGGATAATCGGAAGTACGTGCGTGCGTCGCTCGAATCGTTCGATCCGACGTTGGTATCGGTGGCCGCCCGCACTTTTCCACGGGTAATGAGTCGTCTGAGTTCCCAGTTACCCGAATTGGAGTTCATGCGGATGAACGGTGGAATCGGCGTGTTCCGCATATCGAGTTCGAATCCGTCGAGGACGAACCCGTTCGAGTACACGTCGAACCAACGGGTGTTGTCGCTCGAAACACCGGGAACGAGTCGCGCACCGTTCGGCGCGATGAGTTCGAGGTTGTTGGTCCCTGACTCGATGGTAATCCCGTTGAGCTTGTAGGTTCCCGATGGGAAGACGATCGTCGTATTGCTGCCGACGAGGTCGCCTAGAATCGGATCGATGGCCGTGTTTCCGTTTTTGTCTGCCCCCTGATCGACGATATTGTAGGTCGGCATCAGATCCCCTCTCCCAGCAGAACTTCGAGGATTGCCCCCCAGACAGTCGGACGTCGGTTCCGATCGAGTCGGTCGAGCAGTCGTGCGTCTTCGTTTCTGATTTCTCCTCTCACCATACTTCGCATAAGCACTATCGAATCTATTGTTATACTCTGCCTGAAGATGGAATATACTGTTCAGGGGCCTCATAACAATTTGTGCGATTATTGAATTAACGTTCGAGACAGATGCCTGGAGAATCCCACACGCGAACGGGAATCGACCGACGAACGATGTTGAAAACGATCGGTGCTACGGTGGGTGTCGCGGCGTTCGGAGGATACGCCTCCGCCGGGGGCGGTGGTTCCGAAATTCGACCGTACCAATGGACCGGACCTCGCTCTGGACCCAGTCGAACGGGAACGACCGAAGACGACGGTCCGACACCGTACGCCACACTCGATTGGAAGATGGATTTGGACGGCAGTATGTTCCACGTCGAGCCGATCGTTACCGACGAACTGGTGTATCTCGCCGTTACATCGGACAACACGCCCGGAGAGACCACCGGATATCTCGGCGCATACGACCTCGAAACCGGCGAGCGACGGTGGAAACGAACCGATATTCCGAGTCCGAAGCCACCCACGACCGATGGCGACAAGGTGTACGTGGCGACGAAGAACTTCGAAACCTCGAACTCGGGTGATGGGGGGATGTACGCGCTCGATGTTACGTCCGGGGAGACGGTGTGGACACGGACGGACCACGACGTGTGGTCTCCTCCCATCGTGACCGATGACCGGATATTCAGCTCGAACCGACACGGGACGTACGCGTTCGACCCCGACACCGGGAATACCGTCTGGCAAACTGCTGGCGTCTCCGGGTTGTCGGAGGAGGTCGGTGATGCACTAAGTTACATCGACGAAACCCTTTTCCTGAGCGATGGAACGGCGTTGGACGCCGCAGACGGGTCGATGGAATGGCGTGTATCCCCGGACGACACGACGCTCGGCAACCCGTCGGCAACCGAACAAATGGTCTATTTCTCCCAAACCAACTATCTCACCGGAGACGACGACAGCGTGGAGATACAAGCCCGGTCGCCGGACTCCGGACGGCTGGAGTGGAACTACGAGTCGTCGGAACAGAACCGGTGGGACGGACGCCCCGTCATCACCGACGAGCACGTGATATTCGTCGATACTTCCGAGGATTCCACCCTGAAAGCACTCGACAGGATGACGGGGGAGACGGCGTGGACGACGGACATGGTGGGAAAATCCTTCAGCAACCCGGTCGTGGGCAACGGAACGGTGTATCTCGGCGGGAACATCTCCGAACTGGGTATCATACACGCTATCGATGATTCGACCGGCGAGTTACAGTGGACGTACCCGCTCGACAGCACTGACCTCCAAACGTCGCCCGAAAACCCCCCCGCCGCCGGGGTACCCGTGATTTCGAACGGCAAACTGTACGTTGCGACGTATCCCGCCGGTGCGACGCTCGACTACGAGTACACGTACTTCTCGAACTTCTTCGTGCTGGGGTCGTCCGACCTGCAACCGGACGGGAGTTCCGGACTTCCGGACGGCAACGAACCGGACGGCGGGGACGACACCCCCGACAACCCAGACGAGGAAACCGAGTCCCCATCGTTGGATGCGTATATCGAAGTCACGCCGAGTCCCGACTCGACCGACCTCGACGGTGGCGACGTCCTCCAACTCGATGCGTCCGCTTCGACGGGGAGCGAACTTCGGTTCGAGTGGGATGTCGACGGGGATGGTGCGTACGAGAAAGGGGGACGTTCGATTCACGTGTCCCTTCCCTCCTGTGGGTCGCTGTCGATCACGGTTCGCGTCACGGACGGGGATGGCGAGACGGACACGGCGAGCGTTTCGATGGCGGCGAACTGATTCACGACGCGCCGCACCGATTTATGTTTTAGGCCAACCTAAAAATCGAAACTCCTTTATCGAATTAGACGAGCCTGAAAACATGGTTCGTGATCGTACAGAGCACCAGAGACCGACACAGGGAAATTCCCTCACGCGCAGCGGCGAATCGTGCGCTGACTGTGCCGCCCGTCGTGATCACCCCTCCCGTCATGTCAAAGGAGTAACTGGCAGAAATGCTTGACATGCAAGCAGTTATCTGCCCACCGTGGCTATGCCCGCGCATGAATAACCGACCACAAGAGGTGGTTCGGTGCGTGTAGTCGCCAAGTTCGGAGGCACCAGCCTCGGAAGCGGAGACCGCATCAACCGTGCCGCAGACTCAGTCGCAGCAGCCGTCGAAGCAGGACACGAAATCGCCGTCGTCGCCAGCGCGATGGGTAACACGACCGACGAACTGCTCGACGAAATCCACTTCGACGCGGACGAACCGGACCGCGCAGAGATCGTCAGCATGGGCGAGCGCACGAGCGTCCGAATGCTCAAAGCCGCCCTGTCCGCGCGCGGCGTGAACGCCATCTTCCTCGAACCCGGAAGCGAGCAGTGGCCGGTCATCACCAACACGCGCGGAGAGGTCAACGTAGAGGAGACGAAAGCGCGCGCCGCCGAACTCGCGGCGGAGATGGACGGAGTCGTCCCGATCATCACGGGCTTCCTCGCGGAGAACGAGGAAGGAGGCGTGACGACGCTCGGACGCGGTGGCAGCGACACGACGGCCGTGATGCTCGGCACGTACATGGACGCCGACGAAGTCGTCATCGTCACCGACGTGGAAGGCGTCATGACCGGCGATCCGAGCGTCGTGGAAGGCGCGCGGAACGTCGGCGAGATTACGGTGGACGAACTTCGAAACCTCTCGTTCCGCGGGGCCGAGGTCGTCGCGCCATCGGCGCTCTCGTACAAGGACGACAACCTTCACGTCCGCGTCGTCCACTACCAGCACGGCGACCTGCTGGCCGGCGGGACGAACGTCACCGGCCAGTTCGAGAACCTCATCGACATGCGCGAGTCGCCGCTCGCCTGCATGACCCTGGCGGGGCGTGCGATCCGAAACCGTCCGGGTATCCTCGCCGACCTCTCCACCGCGCTCGGTACCGGTAACATCAACATCGACGCCGTGGCGAGCGGCATGGACAGCATCACGTTCTACGTGGACACCGAGGAAGCGGAACGCGCCGAGAACATCCTCCATCAGGAGGTCATCGACGAGGAATCGCTCTCCAGCGTGACGGTCGACGACCCGATCGCCGTGATTCGGGTGACGGGCGGCGAACTCCCCAACGAACCGGGAATCATCCACGAACTCGTTAATCCCATCGCGGAAGCGCACATCAACATCCACGACCTCATCACCAGCGCGACCAGCGTCGCCCTGTTCGTGGACTGGGACGACCGCGAACGGACGCTGGAAATCCTCCAAAATCATTTCCAGCAGTAGGTCAGCAGTAGGAACGAGTTCGAAGTCGTTCCCACCTGACCCCATCCGCCTACCGTATTCCATCCGCTTACCGTATCCCATTCGTGTTCACGACATGCACACGAGTATCGACCGACAGCAATCGTCCGACAGCACGTATTTTCATCCGATTGTGAATCCGTAAATCCCGTCAATTGGGGATAGATTGCGCCAAACCGCCCGATATTTCGTCTTATCGACGTGCATACCACAACGGTAATTACCCAGTTCCATCACACTTCTCACAATGGTGCTCGAATCGTGGTCCATCTCCGGCCGCGCAGGGCGACGTCTCATCGCGGTCCTCGGAGGGTTGTACGTCGTTGCCGGTCTCGGAATGCCATTTTCGCCGTTTTCCCACGATTGGACAGCCGGTATCGTCTCGATATTCCTCCTCCTCGTCGTCGGCCCGGGGCTCATCCTCCTCTACGCCAGCTATCGATTGCCCCGAACCGAGGTTCGTCCCGACCTCTTCGGCTCCGTCGCCAAGTGGTGTCTCAGCGGCATCGTCGTGATGCTCGCTATCGTCGCACTCATCGCGCTCCTCATCGACCTCATGCGGCCGGGTAACATCCTCATCCTCACGGCGCTCGCCAGCGTCTCGGGTCTCGGAATGGGATTCACCGATGCGCGGGCCGAAACCCGCGCGCTCAACGCCGAGGAACAACGGCTCGAAGCCGAACGGTACAGCAAGGAACTGAAACGCTACGAGACCATCGTCGAAACCATCAACGACGGTATCTTCGTCATCGACGAGGACGACCGTTTCACGCTGGTCAACGAAACCTACGCCGAGATGGTCGGCTACGACCGCGAGGAACTCCTCGGCACCCACACGTCGCTGGTCGTCGAAAAGGGAATCGACGACCTTCCGATCGATGCCCAACGCGAACTTCTCAGGGACCGTGGCGGGAAGAAGACGTACGATGCCGTTCTGAAAACCTCGTCCGAGGAACTACTCGAAGTCGAAGCGACTGTCGGGGGACTTCCAGAAGGGGAGAACGCTCGACACGACCTCGCCGGTGTCGTCCGCGACGTGACCGAGCGAAACGAGCGCGAACAGCAACTCGAACGGCAGAACAAGCGCCTCGACAGCTTTGCGAGCATGATCGCCCACGAACTCCGCAATCCGTTGATGATCGGCCAGATGTACTGCAACGAGCTTCCGGCGGAGGCGGCTCCCCTGGCGGTCGAGTACATCACGGAATCGTTCGACCGCATCGAGGACATCATCGACGTGCTATTGGTCATCACGCAGGGTCACGAGGCGATTCCCGAGAGTACGCCGGTCGAACTCGCGGCCGTAGCGGAGAGCGCGTGGACGAAGGTGGAGTCGTCGAACGCGTCGCTCGACGTTCTCATCGACGCCACGATATCGGCGGACGAGACGTACCTCGAACACCTGCTTCGGAACCTGTTCGAAAACGCCATCGAACACGGGGGTACGGACGTGACCGTCACGGTCGGCGAGCTATCGACCGGATTTTACGTGGCCGACAACGGTATCGGAATCTCGGCCGAGGACAAAGAAACCGTGTTCGAGATGGGGTACACGACGGCGTCGGATTACGGTGGGATGGGTCTCGGATTGGCATTCGTTCGGGAACTGTCCGACGTGTACGGGTGGACTTGCTCGCTGACCGACAGCGAGACGGGCGGGGCGCAGTTCGAATTCTCCGACGTCACGAAAACGGCGGCGGCGAAGAACGAGTGAACGACAGTCTTCCGCGCACCTCTCGACACAAATTTTACGTGGGAGTCCGAACCGGCCGAACATGAACCGCGAGCGCTCTCGAAACCTGTACGACCGTGCGCTGTCAGTGACGCCGGGCGGCGTCAACTCGCCCGTTCGGGCCGTCAGACCGTATCCGTTCTTCGTGCAACGCGGCGACGGGGCACACGTCGTCGACGCGGACGGGAACAAGTACATCGACTACGTGATGGGCTACGGACCGCTGCTGCTGGGCCACGACATGCCCGACCCCGTGCAGTCGGCGGTGCAGTCCCAACTCGCCGACGGGCCGATGTACGGCGCACCGACGGAGGTCGAGGTGGAACTCGCGGAGTTCGTCACCCGGCACGTCCCGAGCGTCGAGATGATCCGTTTCGTCAACAGCGGGACGGAAGCGACTTCCTCGGCCGTGCGCCTCGCCCGCGGCTACACCGGCCGCGACAAAATCGTCGTCATGCAGGGCGGCTACCACGGCGCACAGGAATCGACGCTCGTGCAGGGCAACGCGGGAATGGCCTCGGAACCGAGTTCGAACGGGATTCCGGCGGCGTTCGCCGAGGAGACGATCACGCTCCCGTTCAACGACGCCGAAGCGGCGCGCGAACTGTTCGAAGAGAAGGGTGACGAAATCGCCTGTGTCCTCACCGAACCGCTTCTCGGCAACTGCGCCAGCGTCCCGCCGGTGGATGGCTATCTGGAGACCCTCCGCGAGTTGACCGAGGACCACGGCTCCCTCCTGATTTTCGACGAGGTGATGACCGGATTCCGTATCGGCGGGTTGCAGTGTGCACAGGGCAAGTTCGGCATCACGCCCGACCTGACGACGCTGGCGAAGGTCATCGGCGGCGGCTTCCCCGTCGGAGCCATCGGCGGCCGGGCCGAAATCATGGAGCAGTTCACGCCGACCGGCGACGTGTTCCAGGCGGGCACCTACTCCGGCCATCCGCTCTCGTTGACCGCCGGACTCGAAACCCTTCGCTATGCCGCGAAACACGACGTGTACGACCACCTCAGCGAACTGGGCGACCAACTTCGCTCGGGGCTGACCGACATCCTCGCGGACCGTGCGCCCGAGTACACCGTCGTCGGGATGGACAGCATGTTCAAGGTCATCTTCACCCGTGACGGGCCGCGCGACCTGTCGGGCCAGTGCGAAGCGGGATGCGTGCAGGACCCCGACTGTCCCCGGTTCGACTACTGCCCGAAGGACAAGGGCGACGTGAACCGCGCCGAGACCGAGCGCTGGGAACGCCTCTTCTGGCCCGCGATGCTCGACGAGGGCGTCTTCCTCACGGCCAACCAGTTCGAATCCCAGTTCCTCAGCTACGCTCACACCGAGGAGGACGTCGAGGCGACGCTGGAAGCGTACAAGGAAGCGTTGTAGCCCCAGGATACTTTCCCAATTTCCTATCGGTCAGAAGATTACTCACGGGTTTCACATCGGTAGACGAGCGTCACCATCGGATTCCCGGTCTCGGCATCCGTCCACCCACCGTACGCCGCATCGACCGGCGGTCCGATTCTGGCGTCTATGGCTAGTTCTTCCCGCAGTTCGCGGTACAGTTCCCCAACGAGCGTTCCCCCGTATTCGAACCGGCCACCCGGTGGCTCCCAGTGGTCTCCGGATCTCGTTACCAGCACGTTTCCGTCGGGCCCGAGGAGGATCGCTTTCTGGGTGATTTGCCCGACGTACTGCTCGCGATTATCAGTTATGTGACATTTACTACTCCTTGGAATTTCAATCTAATGCTCGATGGAATCAACTCAAAAAAGGTGAACGAATACTCTATAGTCTCACTATTATTGATGTGATTTGGAAACGCTGTCACCCGATTAATCATTCGAACAAATTTCGTGAAATTCTAGACCGCTTATTCTCGACGAAATAGTAGGACATCTCGCGTGATAATGTTGGACGAACAATTGGATATCCTCTCGGACGCTCGACGGCGCGACCTGTTGCTCGCTTTGTCGAACGAGACGCCACGGACTGTTCGGACGAATACGGCCGCTATTCAGCGAACCGAGGAACGACGACATGCGACACGGATGTATCACATACATCTCCCCAAACTGGAAGATTACGGGTATATAAATTGGAATACGGAAACCGAACGTGTGACGAAAGGACCGAAGTTTGCGGAAATAGAACCACTGCTCGAACTCGTAACCGAGTACGAGGAGGAATATCTGGATTCTGTCCCTCCCTGTGAATCCCTCTGACTGTTGATCACAGGTGTCACAGAGACAGCACGGAGCAACGATCGGTTGGGACCCTGTCGTACTCCGTGCCAACTACTTATTCGTACTACCCTGGTATAACCTTACTGTGATTATCCGGGTGAACAATCTGAGATTTGATGTGTGCGGTGATGTAATTTTACTTCGAATGAGGGCGTGCTAGCCTTCAATTTATATTTATTGTGGCGTATTGCTGCCCGTTATTAAAATCTCGTCCCGTTCGATCTTGTCTCTCCAATCTCGTTTTTCACGGTGCGATCACATGTAATGAGTGTTTAACGATATTTGAGTGCGAGATGTTCATACATACTGAACTACTACCCTGTTAACCGAACGACGACGATTCTGTCAGGTGGGTTCGTCTTGTTGGACAGGAACTGACTTGTGAGAGGCGGTAAAACAATGAGGGCAGAGCCGGAAACTCCGGTTACATGGTTGGGACCCATGAAGGACGAATCAAATCATCAGCAGGCAGTCGAATTGTTACAGCAGCTTGGGTTGAAAGAGTACGAGGCGAGGTGTCTCGTGGCGTTGTCACGACTTCCACAGGGGACAGCCAAGGAGATAAGCGATATCTCCGATGTCCCTCGAACGCGTGTTTACGACGCGATTCGAGTGTTGGAGAGCAAGGGACTCGTCGAAATCCAGCATTCGAACCCACAGCGATTTCGTGCCGTTCCCATCGAGGAAGCCGCAGAAACGCTCCGCCAGGAGTACGAGTCGCGAACGGAGACGCTGGTCGAGTCGATAAACGAAATCGAACCCGTGCAGTCGGACGAGGACGACGAAACGACTCACGAGGTTTGGTCGCTGGACGGTGCGTCGGCCGTTCGGAATCGGACGCGGCAGCTTATCGACACCGCTGACGAAGAACTCGTCCTCGTCATCGGTCACGAAGCAGCCATCACTCCTGATTTGGTCGAACAGCTACAAGAGACGTACGCGAGTGGCATCCGTGTCCTCATCGGCACGCCGAACGACGCGATACGCGACAGAATCCGGCGAGAGATTCCGGACGCCACCGTCTTCGTTTCGGGGCTGGAGTGGCTCGAAAGCTCGTCGATTCGGGAGTCCGACGATACGGTCATCACGAGTATGCTGCTGGTCGATGGGGAGACGATTCTGGTCAGTTCGGCTCACGAAACGGATACCGGCACGGTCATCGAAGAGAAGGCCGTGTTCGGTCGTGGATTCGACAACGGAATCGTCGTCATCGCTCGGCGACTGATGGCAACCGGGCTGTTCTCGACCGAAGAGCCGAAAATCGCGGACGAATAACTGATCTCATTCCGGCGGCTCGGAACCGTCCGGCCGCACGCAAACTTCCCCGTCACTTCGAATGGTTACGTGGTACCCATAGTACTCGAAGGAGACGGTACTTTCCCCACCAAACTCCGACGCCTGCGGGCGAACTATCGAGTCCAGTGAATCCGGATCGACGTGCTCGTACAACGGTTCAAGCTCGCTTTGTGGACGGTTTTCTATCGTCGCTATCGTTTCTGCGACGGCGATACTGGGCGACGTGGAGGACCAATCGTACCGAACGCGTGTCGTATTCGAATCGGCTTCCGAATCGTCCTCGTCGATTGGTGACTTCTCTCCACTCATGGTATTCACTTCGTACGAACCTAGGAAACATAAGAGTAGTGTGATTATGTGAGTTAATCACCTCTTTCGAACAACGCATTTGGTCCGCGATTCGGACATATCGAAGGTGGTTCGGACGTTCGTCGGCATCGCCGGTCGAAGAGACGCTCGAATCCTCGCCCCCGATTCATATTCGTGCAACCCTCACCAACTTCGACAGACGACCGCCGAAACGGGTTGCGAAGGTGGTTTCAATGTCGGGGTCTCACTGTCGGATATGAGCCATCGAGGAAAGGAACTCCGTCTCGCTACACGAGGGTCCGACCTCGCCATTCGACAATCGGGAGAGGTAAAGGCGGCACTGGAAGACCGCCGGTACTCCGTCGAACTGGTGGAAGTAGCAACCACGGGGGATCAACTGGACGACGCACTCATCACGGAACTGGGAAAGACCGGCGCGTTCGTCCGTGATCTGGACCAGCAGGTGTTGGACGGCGACGTGGACGGCGCAATCCATTCGATGAAGGACATGCCGACCGAGCATCCGAACGAACTCATCGTCGCGGCCGTCCCCGAGCGCGCGAGCGCGAAGGACGCCCTCGTGACGCCCGACGGCAAGCCGATCGACGCGCTTCCCGACGGTGCGGTCGTCGGCACGTCGAGTCTCCGGCGGAAAGCCCAACTGCTGAACTTCCGTCCCGACTTGACCGTCGAACCGCTCCGCGGCAACGTCGATACACGAATCGAGAAACTCCTCGCGCCGATTCTTCAAGCGGAACACGAGGAGCGAACCGAGGAGGAAAAGGAACGAAAGGGCCACGTTGGCAAGAAGGACAGCTACGAATTCCCGTACGACAAGAACATAGACGAGTGGTTCAACGACCTCTCGGAGGTCGGACGCGGCGCGCTCGAACGCGACATCGAAACGGAGTACGACGCCATCGTCCTCGCCGAGGCGGGACTCCAGCGCAGCGGTCTCGCCCATCACGTCGAGTACGACAGACTGCCGCCGAAGCAGTTCGTCCCCGCGCCGGGACAGGGTGCGCTGGCGGTCATGACGTTGGATTCGGAACTCGCCCACGACCTTCATACCGTCCTCGACCACCCACGGACGCGGGTCGAGACGACCGTCGAGCGAACGATCCTTCGCGAGTTGAACGGCGGTTGTATCGCCCCGATCGGCGTCCACAGCATCATCCAAGGCGAAAACGTCCACGTGGACGTACAGGTGTTCAGTCAGGATGGCTCCGAGGTCATCTCCCTCAAACGTGACGTGCCGGTCGAAACGCACGTCACCGGTGCGAAGCAGGTGGCGAACGAACTCGCCGAGCGTGGTGCCCGCGACCTCATCGCGGAAGCCCGCGAAGGGAGTGAGTGACGATGAAGGTCGCCGTCTTCCGGCCGGACGACGAACGTCTCGACGAGGCGGTGGAACTGTTGGAATCGCTCGACGTGAACCCCGTTCCGGACCCAATGCTGGCGGTTCGTCCGACGGACGAAACGCCACACCACGCCGATTTCGTCGTTTTGACGAGCAAGACGGGCGTCGAACTCGCCGACAAGAACGGCTGGAATCCCGGCGATGCGACCGTCTGTGCCATCGGCGAACGTACCGCCGCGACGCTCCGCGAGTACGGCTACGACGTCGATATCGTCCCGGACGAGTTCTCCTCACGGGGACTCGTCGCAGTGCTCGCCGACCGCGTCGATGGAAAGTCCGTCGAAGTCGCCCGCAGTGACCACGGCAGCGACGTGTTGACCGACGGCTTGGCGAACGCCGGTGCCGACGTCCACGAGACGGTGCTGTACGAACTCGTCCGGCCAAAAGGGGCCGGTCGTTCGGCGGAAATCGCCGCCGACGGCGACCTCGACGCCGCCTTGTTCACGTCGTCGCTCACGGTCGAACACTTCCTCGACGCCGCCGAAGACCGGGACATCCGGGACGAGGTGACGGACGCACTGGACGACGTTCTCGTCGGTGCTATCGGCGGTCCGACGAACGACACTGCCCGCGAGCACGGTGTTCGCGTCGATGTCGTCCCCGACACTGCTTCCTTCGACCGATTAGCGGAGGAGGCCGTCGCCCGCCTCCACGACGAACCGAACGGCGAGGCCCAAGTTTAAATCCGAGAACGTGACAAGGATGTTCCCATGAGTAGCCCGGTTCCCGAGTTGGAAGCCCGCGCGACGGCCTGTGCGGACAGAGTACGCGAAGCGGACGATATACTGCTCGCCTCGCACATCGACGCCGATGGTTTGACGAGCGCCGCTATCGCGTCGTCCGCCCTCGAACGCGCCGGGGTGCCGTTCGAGACGGTGTTCTGCAAGCAACTGGGCGCTGATGAACTGGCCGCAATCGCGGCAACCGACTACGACACCGTCCTCTTCACGGACTTCGGGAGCGGCCAACTCGACATCATCGCGGAACACGAGTCGGCGGGCGACTTCGAACCGGTCATCGCCGACCACCATCAGCCAGCGGATGTGGATACCGAATTCCACCTCAACCCGCTTCTATTCGGTCTGGACGGCTCCTCGGAACTCTCCGGTGCTGGCGCGAGTTACGTCCTCGCGCGGGCGCTCGAACCCGACGGCGGCGACAACCGCGACCTCGCCGCCCTCGCCGTCGTCGGTGCGGTCGGCGACATGCAGATTTCCGACGGTGAACTCGTCGGCGCGAACACGGGTATCGTCGAGGAAGGACTCGACGCGGGCGTGGTCGAAACCGGTACCGACCTCGCGCTGTACGGCAAGCAGACCAGACCCCTCCCGAAACTCCTGGAGTACGCGACGGACGTGTACATCCCCGGTATCTCGAACGACCAGAACGGCGCCCTCCGATTTCTCAATGGCGTCGGTATCGACTTGAAGGAAGATGGAGACTGGCGGCGCTGGGTCGATTTGACGGCCGACGAACGCCAGACCGTCGCCAGCGCGCTAGTCAAGCGAGCCATGAGAAAGGGCGTCTCGGCGACCAAAATCGACGGATTGGTCGGCACGACGTACACGCTCGCCGCGGAACCCGAGGGAACCGAACTCCGCGACGTGAGCGAGTTCTCCACCCTGCTCAACGCGACGGCGCGCTACGACCGCGCGGACGTCGGTCTCGCGGTCTGTCTCGGCAACCGTGACGCCGCGTTGGAGCGGGCCAGAACGCTCCTGAAGAACCACCGACGAAACCTCTCGGAGGCCATCGGTTGGGTGCAGTCCGAGGGCGTGACGAAGGAGGAGAACGTCCAGTGGTTCCACGCGGAGGACAGAATCCGTGAGACCATCGTCGGCATCGTCGCCGGGATGGCCGTCGGCGCGAACGGTATCGACCGCAACGTTCCCATCATCGCGTTCGCCGACGAGGACGACGAAAACGTGAAAGTCTCCTCGCGCGGAACGCCCCACCTCACCCGCAAGGGACTCGACCTCTCGGTCGTCATGAAAACCGCCTCACAGGCAGTCGGCGGCGACGGCGGCGGCCACAACGTCGCCGCCGGTGCGACGGTGCCGAAAGGCACGGAAAAGGAGTTCATCGAGCGCGCCGACGACCTTGTCGGCGAGCAACTCGGGTAGCGGTTCGATTTCTATTCCGTCTCGTTACCGTACAGGTGGTGAAACCCCTGATGATCCGCCCGCGGAACCGGAGAAGCCCGTGTCGTGTGTGGCATCGACGTAGGCTTCTGAAATACACTCGCGACATCATGGCACGGCAAGTGATCTACCAAAAGACCTAGTTGGCAGAGGGCGTGTTTATATTACATCATTTCAAAAGATATAATATAATGAAATCATTGAATACAAGTGGACAATGAGTGAAAAAGAACTTGGACGGCGACGATTCCTACGATCGACTGCGGCCGCTGGGATCGGTATCACCGGTGGAATCGCCGCGAGTGGCACAGCAGCAGCAGATAACTCACGTGAAATACAGGTTTTTTCCAATAGTAATTACTGGGAGTATCAAATATTCACCAAAATAGGCTTCGACGACGTAGAAAAGGGTAGTTATGCTGACGGAGATGACTACATTTCCAATGCGGGAAACAACGCGGGTGGACAGGTTAGTAAGGGAGGGCAAGACACCTTCTGGATGGATTCTGACGATTGGATCACTGGCATTAGTGTCACCTATAACGATTACGGATACATAGATATCGACGTAGCATCACCAACGGATTACTACCAAGCAATCGGTGTACAGAGAGACCAGAATCCGGACTGGCCCGGATATAATTACACCATCGACATCGATGGGGATGTGGAACCCAATGATAGTCATAATTATTTCGACTATGGTCAAGATTCTATTGATGGTGGGACATTCAGAGGTACTGTTGACCCCGGGGATACAGACAGTGTCCTGAGAACAGGACCTCCGACACACGTATTCATTGAAGATCCGAACTCCCCCGGACTTGGATTGGAGATCTTTTTATAATCTCCGCACAGGCTGTGTGCGAAAGCACAAAGAAAGCGCTTTAACGGACCGCAGAAGCCGAGGCAGCGGTCCTAATACCGATCCAGAGAACCTCGCCGAGACCCTAATTAGTATGCTCGCCACGAGATCCGGCGCAAGGAAAATCATCCCCACGAGAACGATCACAGACACTGAGACCCCGAAAGACCACACCAACGTTGCCGCTCGACGTTTTCCATCCCATGAAGCCTCAGTATTTCCCCACCAGTTCTTCGAACCGTCCGAGGTCGTGGCCGTGCAACACGTCGCAGTCATCCACTCGCTCCAACTCTTTCAGCGTGTACAGGCTCTCGCGCCACGCGCGCTCGCTCCACAGCAAGCCGGGACCGAGCGGCACCTCGTCTGTGTAGTTCGCATCGACGTAGGCCTCATCGCCCGCGATAAGTAGGGTTCCCGCTTCCGTCTCGATTCGCGCGCCGAGGACGCCCGGCGTGTGTCCCGGCAGGTGATGGAGTTCGAAGCCGTCGGCAATCGTGTGCGTGTCACGGTGGACGATTTCCCAGTTCAAATCACGGTCGAAGTCGGGTGCCAAGTAAGCAATCGACCCGTCGTCCGTCTTCGCCGAGTAGTAGGCGAACTTGAGTTCCTCCTCGTGGACGTACACCGGGACGTCCCTCCCCTCGAACCTGTCGAGTTGCCCCGCGTGGTCGAGGTGGAGGTGACTCATCACGACGCCATCGATGTCGTCGAGTCCGTATCCGTTCTTCTGAAGGTCGTCTTCGAGCGCGTGCTCCTCGGCGTCGTAGGCTTCGAACGCGCCGTACAACGGGTCGGGCCAGGACTCGGCGGCGTTTTCCGGACAGCCGGTGTCCCAAAGAAACGTCCCGGCGTCCGTCTCGATGACGGCGTTCCAGACGACGAAATCGATCAACTCGTGGGTGGGGTTCGGATTTTCGGCGCTCGCCATCGAGTAACCGTCGATGACGTAGGCGGTGTCGGCACGGACGCGGCCACGGTCGATGAGTGTGACTTCGGGCATACCGTGACGTTTGTTCCGTATGACATAATTCCTCTCGGTTTGGAGACTGCTGCACTCGAATCGCCCGCATTTTTACTTCCTGCTCCCCACGGTTCAGCTATGACCGAATTCGATGCCGAGAAGTTCGAGGACAAGTACGTCCACTACTTCAACGAACTCCAGCGTGGGTACAAGAACGCCTTCAGCTACATGAACGAGCGGTACGATTCCAAACTCATCCACGCCATCGACCAAGAGGTACTGAACGAGAGCGAACCGTTCTATCAGGGGGACGGCGAGTTTCGCATCGACCTCCCCGAGAACCCGACCGACCGCGTGCGGAGCGTTGTCGTGGAGGACGAGAAACTCGAAGAGACGCTTTCGGTGTACGTCGAGCGGTTGGAGTACGAACTGGCACGCGTCTTTGGATTCGAACCGAGCGATCCGGACGAGAACTAACGACGCTGCGGTTTTCTACCTCGTTGAAAACCCCGAAAAGTCACGGTTCAGCGGTGATTCCTGCCGGATTCGGTTTATGAGACAGTGGAAAGGCCTAAGGAGGCTCACCCCATATCCGGATACATGAGCACCGAAACTCAGGAAGACGGAGACGACCTCGAAGAACGGGTCACGAACTTCCTGCGCCGCAACTTCCCGCAGATTCAGATGCACGGCGGTAGCGCTGCGATCCAGCACATCGACCGCGAGTCCGGCGAAGTTACGATCATGCTCGGCGGCGCATGTAGTGGCTGTGGTATCTCCCCGATGACGATTCAGGCTATCAAGAGCCGAATGATCAAGGAGATTCCGGAAATCAACAAAGTCATCGCCGAAACCGGCATGGGCGGTGGCGACGGAATGGGTGGCGGCATGAGTCCATCCTTCCCCGGCGAGTCCAGCGATGACGACGATGACGAAGGCCCGCAGGCTCCGTTCTAATTCCGCTATTTTTAGTTTTCGGCCGATTCCATGGGCTGAATCACGATATTTATCCCACCGGACGCTGTAGCAGGCGTTAGTATGACGAACGACGACGCCACGGCGCAAAACGTCGTATTCGTTGTGATGGATACGGTGCGTAAAGACCACCTCTCTGTCTACGGATACGATCGCCCGACAACGCCGGGCCTCGAACGGTTCGCGGAGGAAGCAACCGTCTTCGAGCAGGCGGTTTCCCCCGCTCCTTGGACCCTTCCGGTGCATGCCTCTTTGTTCACTGGAATGTATCCCAGCGAACACGGCGCGAGCCAGGAGAACCCGTATCTGGAAGGTGCGACGACGCTCGCACAGACCCTCTCCGCTGCGGGGTACGATACCTCGTGTTACTCCTCGAACGCGTGGATCACGCCGTACACCCATCTGACGGACGGTTTCGACGACCAAGACAACTTCTTCGAAGTGATGCCCGGCGATTTCCTCTCCGGGCCGATGGCGAAGGCGTGGAAGACGATGAACGACAACGAGTCGCTTCGGAAGGTCGCGGACAAACTGGTCAGCCTCGGCAACGTGGCTCACGAGTACCTCGCCAGCGGCGACGGTGCGGACTCGAAAACGCCACAGGTCATCGACCAGACCATCGAGTTCATCGACGACTCCGACGGCCCGTACTTCTCGTTCATCAACCTGATGGACGCTCACCTTCCGTATCACCCGCCGAAGGAGTACCGAAAGGAGTTCGCTCCCAACGTCGATTCCACCAAGGTGTGCCAGAACTCGAAGGAGTACAACTGCGGCGCACGCGACATCAGCGACAAGGAGTGGGACGCGATTGGCGGCCTTTACGACGCCGAAATTCGCCACATCGACGACCAACTCCAACGGCTGTTCTCGTGGATGCAGGAGAACGACGAGTGGGACGACACCATGGTCGTCGTCTGTGCCGACCACGGGGAACTGCACGGTGAACACGACCTGTACGGTCACGAGTTCTGTATCTACGACCCGCTCATCAACGTCCCGCTGATGGTCAAACACCCCGAGATGGAGTCGGGTACGAGCGACCAACAGGTCGAACTCATCGACGTGTACCACACGATTCTCGACCACACCGGCGTCTCCGGGTCGAACTCGACGCGGCCGCTCGAAGAGGCGCGGTCGCTCCTCAACGAGGACTACCGCGCGTTCGCCGAGGACGTCCCGGGTGACGGCGAGTGTGCATTCGTGGAGTACTACCGACCGGTGGTCGAACTGAAACAGCTAGAGGAGAAAGCGAAGAGCGCGAACATCACGCTGGACGAGGACTCGCGCTTTTACTCGCGGATGCGTGCTGCTCGCAGACCCGACGCCAAATACATCCGCAACGAGCGCATCGAGGACGAGTTCTACAAACTCGACGACGACCCCGGCGAGTTGAACGACCTCCGGGGCGAGGGAACCGAGGAAGAGGTCGAACTCGAAGCCGCGCTCTCCGCGTTCGAGGAGACGGTCGGCGGCGAGTGGAACGAGGTCTCCGACGGTGACGACGTGCTCGACGATATGAGCGACGACGCCAAGGACCGCCTCCAAGACCTCGGTTACATCGACTAACGTGACCGACAAGTCGGCTCCGGACGGCGGAAGTGCGCTGTCCGCAGGACTGTCGGAGCGGTTCGGGACCGGCAAGCTACTGCTGGGCTTCGTTGTCGCGGTCGTCCTCATCTACCTGATCGTCGTCGCCTCCGGGTGGCGACGAGTGCTTCATGCCCTCCAGGGTGCGGACTACACGTGGATGTGGATCGCCTGCCTTTCGACGTTTATCGGCCTCGCCGCGTGGGGCAAGGCGTGGCAGATCGTTCTCGCCGTGCTCGACATCAAGGTGGAGTTCAAACGCCTCGTCGTCACCTACCTCGCGGCGACGTTCGCCAACTACGTCACCCCGTTGGGACAGGCTGGCGGCGAACCGTTCATCGCCTACATCCTCTCGCGGGATACGGAGGCGAACTACGAGGACAGCCTCGCGAGCGTCGTGACGGCGGACCTGCTCAACCTCCTGCCGTTCTTCAACTTCGCGGCGCTCGGGTTGAGCTATCTGCTCATCCGCGCGTCGCTTCCGGACGACGCGAAGACGCTGGCGCAGGGACTCGTGATACTGGCGTTCGGTATTCCAGCTCTCGCCTACGCCGGTTGGCGGTATCGAGAGCGCGTCGAAGACCTCGTGATCCGCTTCATTGCCCCCATCGCCACCCGCACGTCACGGATCACGGTCGACGGGATTCGACAACGTATCGACCGGTTCTATCACTCGCTGGAGCGCATCGCGAGCGAACCGCGCCAACTGCTGTTCGCGCTGGTGTTCTCGTACACGGGTTGGATCTTCTTCGCCCTGCCGCTGTATTTCGCGGGGCGGGCGCTCGGCCTGCCACTTCCACTGGTGCTCGTGCTGTTCATCGTTCCGGCGAGTACGCTGGCCGGACTGACGCCGACGCCGGGCGGACTGGCGGGCGTCGAGGCGGCGCTCACGGTCCTCATGGTCGGACTCGTTCCGGCGATTTCGTGGAGTTCGGGCGTGGCAGCCGCCATGGTCTACCGGTTTGCGAGTTACTGGTTCGTGCTCCTCATCGGTGGCATCGCGTCGCTGTTCGTCATCATGCGGTCGTGACGTTCAGCTTCCGCCTTTTCTTCCTTCCCACGTTTTCACCAATCCGGCGAGCGTTCGGTTGACGGGCGTCTCGATACCGTGTTCCCGCCCGCGAGTGACGACGTAGCCGTTTATCGCGTCGATTTCGGTCCGCTTCCCTCCTTCCACGTCCTGGCGCATCGAGGAGGTGTTCGCAGTGGTCGCGGTCGCGACCGCCGTGACCGCACCGACCGCGTCCTCGTCCGTCAACTCGACGCCTTCGGCACGCGCGACGGCGGCCGTTTCACGGGCCGCCGTCGCCGCGATAGTTTCGGCGTCCCCACGGAGCAACGCGCCGTTTTCGACCCGCGCGAGCGCGGTGGTCGGGTTGATTCCCGCGTTAACTGCGAGCTTCTCCCACAGCCTTCGGGGCATGTCTTCGGCAATCGTCGTCTCGATGCCTGCCGCGGAAAACGCCTCCCCGACCCTGTCCGCCGCGTTCGAACGTCCGCCGTGGTGTGCACCGAGTACCACGTCACCGACCCCGGTACACTCGACGTGGCCGGGTTCGGACAGCACCGCGCCGTAGGTCGCGGTTCCGGCGAGGACTGGGCAGTCGAGGTGCTCTGCGAGGATTTCCTCGTTTCCCATCCCATTTTGGAGCGAGAGAATCGTCTCGAATTCGCCTGTCGCTAGCTCCTCTGCGGCGGTGATGGTGTGAAAGGCCTTGACCGTCACGACGGCGCAGTCGGCGCGGAGACCGGTCCCGTCGGTGGTCGCGTCGGGCCGAACTCGAAAATCGAACTCGCCGCCCACCGTCAGTCCGACGTCGCGTACTGCGCTCGCGTGCGGGTCGCGGGCGACGAGCGTCACCGTGTGCTCACGGGCGAGTAACCCGCCGATGAGACTGCCGAGACTCCCCGCACCGAACACGACCACGTTCATACTCGACCGAGGAATCCGAGGGTGAAAAATTCAGCCGTCTTTCGACTCTCAGTCTTCCGTCCAGTAGTAGAGTTCTTCCTTCGGGACGCCGCAGTTGGGACAGGTATCCGGTAGGTTGTCGTCCAGATCACCCATCTCGCCGCAGTTCGAGCAGCGCCACATCAGCTCCGCTTCGCCGAGTTCGTGGCCCGCACGGGCGTGCTCCACCGAGAGTGCTTCGTAGCCCTCCCGCATGGTAACGTAAAAGCCGGAGTCGTCGAAGCCCCGGATGTCCCCCAATCGGTTTCCGTTGTCGTCGTAGACGGTTTGTCCGAGTTTGAGTCGGTCCACATCGATCTCCACGTCCGGATCGTCACCTGAATCGCTCACCATGTGTGTGAGTTCGCCGTTCATCATCTTAAAAGCGACCGCCGTCACGCGTTCCGCCGACTCGTTTCTCATCGTGATCTGACGGCCAATATTATGGTTTCCATGCGTATGCAAGCCCGGAACTGACACGGAAACGTCCCCAACAAACGATCGACACGAGGACTCATGCTCAACGAGACGATCAACACGAACCATGGAACGGTAACGACGAATCACGACACGATAATGCAGTGGGTCGAAAAACACGACGGTCGCCCGGCGACGGACGAGATGACCCCCCACAGCATCGAATACCTCCGAATCGAATTCCCGAACATGGACGACACTGAAGCACTCGCGACCGTCGGGTGGCGTGAATGGTTCGAGGAGTTCGAAGCCCAAGAACTGGCCTTCGTGTATCCGAATCACGACGAATACGACGACCCGAGTCAGGCGTACAAACTCGTGGACCGAACGACGGCCGCCGAGCACACGTGATTCCGACACGACCGTGATCTCCGATTATTCGCTGTTGTCGACATAATTGACCGTCCCCGACGCGTTTTTGCCTCCCCACTCGAAACCCCTGGCCATGCAAGCAGTAACCCTCGGTCCGGCGGGTACCTACTCACATCGGGCCGCCAGCGCAGTCGCGGACGACGTCGAATTCCTGGAATCCGTCACCGACATCGTGAAAGCGGTCGCCGGTGGCGAGTACGCTCGCGGTGTCGTCCCCATCGAGAACAGCATCGAAGGAAGCGTCACGGCGACGCTGGACGCCCTCGCGGACAACGACGTTGCGGTCGTCCGCGAACTCGTGACGCCGATCCGTCACGCCTTGATGGCCCAGAGTACCGACTTCGAAACGGTCGCCAGCCACGCACAGGCGCTCGCCCAATGTCGGCCGTACCTCGAACGCGAGTACCCCGACGTGAAACGAGAGGCCGTCACGAGCACCGCTCGTGGCGTCGAACGCGCCCGCGCCGACTCGTCAGTGGCCGGTATCGCCCACCCCGACAACGCCGGGGAACTGACCATCCTCGCGGAGGACATCCAGGAACGCACGTCGAACGCGACCCGGTTTTTCGTCCTCGCGCCCGCGGACGAACGCTCCGACGCGGGCGGTAAATCCTCGCTCGTCGTGTATCCCGGTTCGAACTATCCCGGTCTCCTGCTCTCGCTCCTCGAACCGTTCGCCGACCGCGCCATCAACCTCACCCGCGTCGAATCACGACCGAGCGGGGAACGACTCGGCGACTACGTCTTCCATCTCGACTTCGAGGCGGGTCTGTACGAGAAACGCGCCAAAGACGCGCTCGCCGAAGTCGAGTCGCTTGCGGAGAACGGATGGGTGCGGCGACTCGGATCCTACGACACGCAACACGTCATCGACGGGTGACGTAACTTTCAGCGTGAATTTTTAAGCCGTCGTACGTCGAACGGTGAGACGGAATCATGGCCGGACGAAAGAATCCCTTCGATGAGTTAGAGGAACTGTTCGAACGAATGGGCCGCCAGTTCGAGAGCATGGGTGACCAGTTCGGCGGGGGCGGTATGGGCTGGCAACCCGGCGGCATGTCGCTCGATATGGCCGACCGTGGCGACGAGTTCGTCGTCACCGCCGACCTGCCGGGCTTCGAGAAGGACGACATCGACATCTCGCTCCGCGGAGACCGCCTTCGAATCTCGGCCGAGAGTTCGGCCGAAACCGAGGCCGGTGACGAGGACTTCCTCCGGAAGGAACGCCGCCAGCAGTCGATGAGTCGAACGCTCACCGTTCCGGAACCCGTGGACGAGACGGGCGTCTCGGCGGAGTACAAAAACGGCGTGTTGACCGTCACGCTCCCGAAGGAGATGGACGAGGACGATTCGCACGACATCGAAGTCAACTGATCGTCCGCCGCGACTTCCCGCCCGTCCCGATACCCGTAGACCCGTGGTAAACGGCGGGACTTACAGCAACCACAACTCCCTTGCTATCTCGGGCATAATCGCGGCACATGACGCTCGACGCAGGCGACGACGCGCCCGAGGTGACCGCGCAGAACCAGCACGGCGAGACGGTATCCCCGTCCTTCGAAGCGCCGACGGTCGTGTACTTCTACCCGCGTGACGACACGCCGGGGTGCACCATCGAGGCGAAGCAGTTCAACGCGGAACTGGAGAGTTACCGCGACGCCGGTGCGACCGTCTACGGCGTCTCGACCGACGACGTGGACAGCCACGACGCGTTCGCCGACAAGTTCGACCTCGAATTCGACCTGCTGGCCGACCCGGACGGCGAAATCGCCGACTCGTTCGGCGTCGAAATCGAGAACGACTTCACCCAGCGAACCACGTTCGTCCTCGCGGACGGCGAAGTCCAGGCTGTCTACCCCGGCGTGGACCCCGACGGCCACGCGCGCGAAGTGTTGCAGGAGATGCTCGACGACGAACTCGTCGTACTGGACTGATCGGACCGGTTTCGGGTTCGGTTGCTAGTTTTTTGTCTCCGCTCAGTGACGTTCGCGTATGGAATTTCGCTCGAACCTTCCCGAAGGAGTCATCGGTGCGGTTCAGTGGGGTGTGACGGGATTCTTCTGCTTTCTGATCGGCTTCGCGTCCGTCGCGTGGTATCTCTCCTCGACACGGGCGACGTATTTCATCGACGGCACGCCTGCTGCAATCGTATTTCTCCTCTCCATGATCATCGCCGGATTCCTCTGGGGAGTTCGAAATCCGGACGGGCAGCGAAAGCGCATCGAGGTTACCATCTGGCTGCTCGTCCTCGGATTCCTCCTCCCGATGCTGACCAACCTAATCTCCGTCTCTTCGGGACTCTCGGATACCGTAACGACGTTTTCAGTTCTTCAAATCCTCGCACATATCCTGGTCATTTTCGTCGCTTACGGCTCGGTGTACGGACTCGATTTGGTGGTGTTTCTGCCAGACGAAACGAGTTGACAAAATCATGACTGATGGGCCGGTCCGTCAGTCGATGTGTATCGCGGGGCGACCGGGACGCGCTTTCGCCGCCAAGTCGCCGTCGGCCTCGTCGGCCGTCAACAGGTGAACGTCGGCGTCGAACTCACGCTCGAACAGCCAGTTCGCCCGTCGAAGCGCGACCTGCTCACGCTCCGGCGAGAGCGTTTCCGGAAGCGACTGGCGCTCCTGTTGTAGCTCCTGTCCGTACTTCGCGGCGTCGTCGCCCTGCTTCCGTATCTCGTCTTCCTGCATGATTTCGCCGATGACGTTGGGGGCGTCGGACTCGCGCGCGATGTCGAGCGCCTCGAACTGCCACGGCGCGGCGACGACGATGTCGATGCGTTCGGGGTCGTCGATGTCCGCGATGGTGACGATGTGGCGAACGTCCTCCTGGGTGTTCTCGACCAACTGACGGGCCAGTTCGAGTTCTGTCGGGTCCATCTCGGGTTCCGGCCACTCGGCTTCGACGACGAAGCCCTCGCCACCGAGGTCGCCCCACAGTTCCTCGCAGATGTGCGGGGTGACGGGTGCCAACAGTTTGACGACGGTTCGCAGGCCGCGTTCGAGCGTCGGGCCGTGCGGCGAGGTTTCTTCGCGGTAGCGCGTGAGCAGGGTCGTCAGTTCCTGTGTCTCGCGGAGCGCACCGTTGAACGTCAGCGACTCGAACTCGTCGTTGGCGATGGCGACGGTGGCGTCGATTTCGCGTTCGACGTACTCCGCGACTTCGTCGTGCTCGCCGTCGAGCGACGATTCGACGAACGATTCGACCGCCCCGGCGAGACGTTCGAGGAACTGGTGGCTCGATTTGACGCCCTCCTCGGTCCAGTCGAAGTCCTTCTCCGGTTGGGCGGCCTGCATCGTGAACAGACGGGCCGTGTCGGCACCGTACTCCTCGACGATGCGCTGGGGCGAGACGACGTTGCCCTTGCTCTTGGACATCTTGTCGCCGTCGAGCAGGACCATCCCCTGCGTGACGAGGTTCGTGAACGGTTCGCGGTGGGAAAGCAGTTCCATGTCGGAGAGCACCTTCGTCACGAACCGCGAGTACAGCAGGTGCATGACGGCGTGCTCGATGCCGCCGACGTACCGGTCGACCGGCATCCAGTCGTTCGCCTGCTCGGTGTCGAACGGGGCGTCGTCGAGGTGCGGCGAGACGTACCGCAGGAAGTACCACGACGAGTCCATGAACGTGTCCATCGTGTCCGTCTCGCGGCGCGCATCGCCACCACACTCGGGACACTCGACGTGGTTCCACTCCTCGGCCGCGTCCAGCGGGTTTCCGGTCGTCTGCACGAATTCGGGCAGTTCGACCGGCAGTTCCTCGTCCGGAACGCTGACCGGCCCACACTCCTCACAGTGGATGATCGGAATCGGCGTTCCCCAGTAGCGTTGTCGCGAGATGCCCCAATCACGGAGGCGGTACTGGACGTCGTGAGCGGCGCTCTCGATGTCCGCTTCCAACCGCTCGCGAGCATCGTCGCTGTCGAGGCCGTCGTAGTCATCGCTGTTGACGAGAACGCCGTCCTCGGTGTAGGCCGCCTCGCTCACGTCCGGAACGTCGTCCTCGCTCGGTGCGACGACGGGGGTGATGTCCACGTCCATCGACGTCGCGAAGGCGTGGTCGCGGGAGTCGTGGCCCGGAACGCCCATCAGCGCGCCCGTCCCGACGTCCGTGAGGACGAAGTCGGCGACGAACACGGGAATTTCCTCGCCCGTTGCGGGGTTCGTCGCGGTCAGATCGGTGGCGATACCTTGCGGTTCGTCGCCCTCCGGGTCGGCGACTTCGTCCACGAAGTGTGCGATGTCCTCGTCTTCCGCGGCCAGTTCCTCGGCGATGGGGTGGCCGGGAGCGAGCGCGAAGAAGGAGACGCCGAAGATGGTGTCGAGTCGGGTGGTGAACACCTCGACGGGACCGTATCCTTCGACGTCAAACTCGACGGTGGAACCGTGCTGGCGGCCGATCCAGTTTCGCTGCATCTGGCGGACGTTGGACGGCCAGCCGTCGAGTTCGTCCAAATCGTCGAGGAGTTCGTCGGCGTACTCGGTGATCTTCAGGAACCACTGGTCGAGTTCGCGCTGTTCGACGGGGGTGTCACAGCGCCAGCAGAGTTCCGCGTCCCCTTCGACCTGTTCGTCGGCGAGCACCGTCTCACACGACGGACACCAGTTGATTTCGGCGGCTTCCCGCTCCACGAGTCCTTCCTCGCGGAACTGGGTGAACAGCCACTGGTTCCAGCGGTAGTAGTCGGGCTGGCACGTCGTGATTTCGCGCTCCCAGTCGTAGCCGAAGCCCATGTCCGCCATCTGCTCGCGCATCGTGTCGATACACGAGAGCGTCCAGTCGCGCGGGTTCGTGTCGCGTTCGATGGCCGCGTTCTCGGCGGGCAGACCGAACGAGTCCCACCCCATCGGGTGGAGGACGTTTTCGCCGTCCATGCGCTTGTATCGGGCGTAGGCGTCCGTTATCGTGTAGTTACGGACGTGACCCATGTGGAGTTGGCCGGAGGTGTACGGGAACATCCCGAGGACGTACGCCGGGTCGGACGCCTCGTCCGGGATGTGGAAGACGTCGGCGTCGTCCCACGCCTCCTGCCATCGATGCTCGATTTCCGTGTGGTCGAACTGTCGTCGTGTTTTCATGCGAGAATCCGGGTTGTTCATCCTTTGTTCCGTTTGGCTTCTATACGTTGTCATCTGGCAGCGCCGTTCACTTCCGATTTTCCGTGTTCTCGTGTATCTGTCAGGTAGACACCTCTTTTACCGTCGCACGTCTCCGATAGGGTATGAGTGACTACGAGCCACGGGAAATCGAGTCGAAGTGGCAGTCTCGGTGGGCGGAAGATGGTCGATATGAGGTCGATCCATCCCAGTCTGAGGCTACCTTCGTCACGGTCCCCTACCCGTATCCGAGCGGGGGAATGCATATCGGCCACGCGCGAACCTACACCGTCCCGGACGTGTGGGCGCGGTATCGTCGTCTGCAGGGCGACAACGTGTTGTTTCCCATCGCGTGGCACGTCACCGGCACCCCCATCGTCGGCGCGGTGGAGCGCCTGAAAAAACGGGAACCCGAACAGATGTCCGTGCTGCAGGACACCTACAACGTCTCCGACGAGGACCTGTCCGAGATGGAGACGCCGATGGGGTTCGCCCGCCACTTCATCGAGGACAGTTACAAGAAGAACATGCAGTCGTTGGGCCTCTCCATCGACTGGCGGCGCGAGTTCACGACGAACGACGAGCGCTACTCGAAGTTCATCACGTGGCAGTACGAGACGCTCAAAGAGCGCGGCCTGCTGGAGAAAGGCCTGCATCCCGTCAAATACTGCACGAACGAGCAGAACCCGGTCACGACCCACGACCTGCTGGAGGGCGAGGAAGCCGAGTTCCAGGAGTACACCCTCGTGAAGTTCAATTGGGTTGCTGACGACTCTGAAATCACGGTCCCGATGGCGACCCTGCGCCCGGAGACGGTTCACGGCGTGACGAACGCCTACATCGACCCGGACGCGGAGTACGTCGAAGCCGACGTTGACGGAGAGATATGGCTCGTCTCCGAATCCGCCGCCGAGAAACTGGAACTGCAGGCCCACGACGTGGAAATCCGAGACCGATTTACCGGCGAGCGACTCGTCGGCGAGCACGTCACGAATCCCATCACGGGTGACGACGTACTGGTCCTGCCCGCGAACTTCGTGGACGCCGAGAACGCCACGGGTGTCGTGATGTCCGTCCCGGCCCACAGTCCCGACGATTGGGTAGCTTTGCAGGAGGCCAAGAGCGCGGGGCGACGGGCCGCGGAACAGTCGAGCGGGCAGAGCCCGCGAGACACCGACGACGCCCGGATGGAGAAATACGGCATCGACCCTGCGGAAGTCGACGCCATCGAACCGAAGGCCATCATCGACGTGGAAGGCTACGGCGAGTTCCCGGCGGAGGACGCCGTGGCGGAACACGGTATCGAGGATTCATCTGACCCCGCCTTGGAGGATGCCACCCAGGAGGTGTACAACCGCGAGTTCCACAGCGGGAAGTTGGGTCCGATGTACGGCGACTACGCCGGGGAAATCGTGGAAGACGTGCGCGACGACCTCAAAGAGGAGTTCCAAGAACAGGGGTCGTTCGGCACGATGCACGAGTTCAGCGAGGAGGTCGTCTGTCGCTGTGGCGGGGCCGTCGAAGTCGCCGAACAGGACACCTGGTTCCTGCGGTACAACGACGAGGCGTGGAAAGCGAAGGCCCACGAGGTAGTCGCCGGACTGGACGCGATTCCGGAGAATACCCGCGAGCAGTACGACCACACCATCGACTGGCTGAACGAGTGGCCGTGCATCCGTAACTACGGATTGGGCACCCGCCTGCCGTGGGACGACGATTTCGTCATCGAACCGCTGTCGGACTCGACCATCTACATGGCCTACTACACCATCGCCCATCGAATTTCCGACGTTCCGGTCGAGGAGATGGACAGGGAGTTCTTCGACACGTTGTTTTATGGGAGTGAAGCAGTGGATGATCCCAACGAAACCGCCCTCTCCCTGCGCGAGGAGTGGGACTACTGGTACCCGGTCGATTACCGCTGTTCCGCGAACGACTTGGTCAGCAACCACCTGACCTTCTTCCTGTTCCACCACGCCGAACTGTTCGACCCGGCGAACTGGCCGCAGGGCATCACCGTGATGGGCATGGGCCTACTGGAGGGCGAGAAGATGTCCTCCTCGAAGGGCCACGTCGTCCTGCCGGAGAACGCCATCGAGAAGTACGGTGCCGACACGGTCCGCTTCTTCCTGATGAACAGCGCCGAACCGTGGCAGGATTACGACTGGCGGAGCGACCAGGTCGAGGGCACCGGGAACCAACTGCGGCGGTTCTGGAACCGCGCGAACGACACGATTGCGGCCCCGGAAGGCGAACGTGACCTGCAGCACATCGACCGATGGCTGCTGTCGAAACTACAGGCAACGGTCCGCGAAGCCACGGACGCGTTGGACCGCTTCGAGACGAGAACGGCCAGCCAAGCCGTCTTCTACGGTTTCGAGGAGCACCTGAAGTGGTACCGCAAGCGGACCGACACGGACCGACCGGGCGCACGCTGGACGCTTCGCAAGGTACTGGACACCCGCCTGCGCCTGTTGGCTCCGTTCATTCCGTTCATGACCGCGGAACTCCACGAGCGCTTGACGGGCGAACCGATGAGCGAATCGACGTGGCCGGACCCCGATGCCGACTTCGAGAGCACCGTCACGGAAATCGAGGAGTCGCTGGTCTCCGGGTTGACCGACGACATCCGCGACATCGTGGACGTGACGAACACCGACCCCGTGACGATTCGGGTGTACGTCGCCGCCGACTGGAAGCGCAAAGTGCTCTCGGCCGTGGTCGAGAACGGCCCGAACGTCGGTGCGGTGATGGGTGAAGTCATGCAGGACGCGGACCTGCGCGAGAAGGGCGACGACGTGAATCAACTCGCCCAGACGCTGGTCGAGGACGTGCGCGAGCGCCCCGACGACCAGGCCGAAGTGCTGACGAACGTGGACGAGGTCGCCGTCTACGACGACGCCCGCGACTTCTTCGAACGCGAGTTCGACGCCGACGTCGAGGTCTACCGCGAGGGCGACGACGTGCCCGACCCCGAGGACAAAGCACGCCACGCCACGCCACTGCGACCGGCCATCCATCTGGAAGGATAAGTCGGCACGCTCGACCGAATTTCCCTGTGCGGTGGTCGTCTTCTGCCGTCCGTTCTTCATCGTCCGTTTTCTGCCGCCCGTTCTCCGCTCACGTCGCTAATCCAACCGCCCACAAAAACTCACAAATGAGCTACAGGTAAGGCGATACCCGTCGTTATGTCTCTTCTATGGCCCGAGCGACCGTCTGCCTGACCTACGACTTCGACGCCGTCTCCGTCTGGATTCACACCTTCGGGGCCGGTGACGCCCCCACACAGCTTTCCCGCGGGGTGTACGGTGCCTGGGTCGGCGCACCCAGAATCCTCGACCTGCACGACAAACACGGGATTCCGGCGACGTGGTTCGTCCCCGGTCACACCATCGAGAGCTTTCCCGAACACGTCGGCGAGGTGCACGACCGTGGATACGATATCCAGTGTCACGGGTGGCGACACGTCAACCCGAGCACGTTCGACAGCAAGGAGGACGAAAAGGACGAGTACGAGCGGGCGATGACGAACATCGAGGACATCACCGGAGACGCGCCGGTCGGGTTCCGGTCGCCCGCGTGGGAGTTCTCCGAGAACACGCTCTCCATCCTCGACGAACTGGGATTCGAATGGGATTCGAGCGCGATGGGCAACGACTTTCACCCGTACTATCTCCGGAAGAATTGGAGCGCTCCCCAGAAGAAACCGTTCCAAATCGGCGACAAAAGCGATGTCGTCGAAATTCCGATTTCGTGGAAACGGGCGGACTTCCCGGCGCTGATGTTCGTCTGGGAGCAGTCGATCCTGTGGGGCTTCGCCGACGAGCGATCCGTGTTCGACCTCTGGAAAGCCCAGTTCGACTGGATGTACGAGCACATGGAGGATGGGATTTTCACGCTGGCGATGCACCCGCAGGTCATCGGACAACCACCCCGAACGACGCGACTGGAGGAACTGATCCAGCACATGCGGACGAAACCCGACGTCGAGTTCGCGGACGTGAGCACGGTTGCAGACGAAATTCGAAGTGGTGACCGCGACGTTTCGGAAATGATAGGGTAGTTATCCGGTTGAGTTTCCACCGCCGGAGGTACCGCCACCGCCGGAGGTTTCGCCGCCGCCACCGGACGTGCCACCACCGCCACCGCCGGAGGTTTCGCCGCCGCCACCGCCGCTAGTGGTTCCGCCGCCACCGCCACCGCCGCCTGGTTGCTGAGTTCCTTGTCCTTGCCCTTGACCACTCTGCGCTTGGCTTGCTGCCGTCTGTTGCACTTGTTGTGGAGATGCACCGTTCGCTGCCGCTTCGACCCCCTGCTGTGCACCGCTCTCCGCGGCGTTGAGGATGACGTTGATGTTGACGTTCTGGTTGACTGCCCCCTGTTTGACGGCCCCGGTCGCACCACCCAAGGCCGCTGCTTTCACGCCTTTCGCGGAGACGCCGGGGTTTTGCTCGGCCGCAGTGGTCGCACCCTGTGCCGCACCGAACGCGGCATTGAGAATGACGTTGATATTGACGTTCTGGTTGATAGCGCCCTCTCGGACACACCCCTGCGCTGCACCGGCCGCGGCGTTGAGAACGACGTTGATGTTGACGTTCTGGTTGAGTGCGCCCTTCGCCGCGCCGAGTGCCGCATTGAGAACGACGTTGATGTTGACGTTCTGGTTTACTGCCCCCTGTACTGCGCCCTGCACCGCCCCGGCCGCGGCGTTGAGAACGACGTTGATGTTGATGTTCTGGTTGATGGCTCCCTGCGCCGCCCCGGCTGCGGCGTTGAGGATGACGTTGATGTTGATGTTCTGGTTGATGGCGCCCGCTTTGACACCACCTTGTGCCGCGCCAGCCGCGGCGTTAAGGATGACGTTGATGTTGACGTTCTGATTGATGCTTCCCTGCACCGCACCCTGTGCCGCACCGAGCACCGCGTTTTGGATGACATTGACGTTGACGTTCTGATTTACGACCGCGCGCACGCCACCCTGTGCCGCGCCAACCGCAGCGTTCTGTAGAACGTTGACGTTGACGTTCTGATTGACCATCCCGGCTTTTACACAGCCTTTCGCCGCACCGAGGGCGGCGTTTTGGACGACATTGACGTTCGCGTTTTGATTGACGGCCGCGCCTTTGACACAACCTTTCGCCGCACCGAGGGCGGCGTTCTGCACGACGTTGACGTTCGCGTTCTGGTTGACCGCGCCTTGAGCAGCACCGGCCGCGGCGTTTTGAACGACGTTGACGTTGACGTTCTGATTGACCGTGCCGAGTAACGCACCTTTCGCTGACCCGAACGCGGCGTTCTGGACGACGTTGACGTTGACGTTCTGATTGACTATCGCCCCTTGGGTGGCTCCCTGTATCGCGGCTTGTCGTTGCGCCGCCGTTACGTTCGCCCCCTGGTTTTCAGCGCTGGCGACTCCCTGCTTCGCTCCTTTCAATGCCGCCTGCTGTAGGCCATTACTTGCTCCACCACCCTGTTGCGTTCCAGTGGTCCCCTGTGTGGTCCCCTGTGTTCCCGACGTGATCGGTTCCAAGGTCGTCCCTTGGTTCGTCGTTGGCTGTGCGAGTACCGTCGATGAACTGGCGGATACGAGCAGTCCGGAGAGGAGTGTTCCCCGTCTGAGGAAACTCCGGCGAGTCCCCCGAGCCGCATCCGATTCGTTCTCCTGTGTCATTGTTTCTCTCCCACGATAGCCGACGTACCGGACAGAAGGAAACGATCTGTCGTCGCCAGCATCGTCGGACTCCGATATCGTGACTCACCATCTTCAAGCCAGACAATTGTTCACTCCGTCTCGAACGACGAAGATAACTCTCAGACGACATTAATCCGCAATGTTCGACGGGATATTTGGCATACAGTTCGGTATACTACGTTATACCGGATTAGGTGACGATGGAAATCAACGAGAAACGAACCGAGGAGGCACGTGGTGACCGGGCGGCAAACACCTTACCTCCGTCCGAAATTCACCCTCTGGAAAGGGATCGTTTCGAGACATTGGCTATAACCGTTTTTCTAACCCACACCGTCCGCTCAGGTATGGCAAAGTACGTTGCACTCGTTGACATCCGGACGAGCGTCCAAAACGCGCAGGAACTCGCGTCGACGTGGGGCGACATCCGGTTGGAGTTCGAGGAGTTCGGCGTCGAACTCGATGGAAGTTTTGCCGTGCTCGGCGAGTACGACTTCCTCCTCATCTTCGAGGCACCCGACCGCGATACGGCCTTCCGTGCGGGCATCGCGGTGGAGAGCTACGGAATGGACATGCAAACCATGGAAATCATTCCGATGGACGACTTCGCCCAGTTGGTCGAAGACTGACAGCAGGATTCAAGGAGCTATCATCGATGGTCACTCTTTCCCGAGAGAAAAAGCCTATTCCCCGTCGAAACGTTCGTGGAGGCATGAGCCAGTCGTCCGAAGTCGCCCTCGCGTTCGACGAGAACGAATTACTTCCCGCAATCGCACAGGATGCGGACACCGGAGATGTTCTGATGTTGGCATACGTCTCCCCCGAAGCCGTCGAGAAAACCCTCGAAACCGGGTTCGCCCACTACTACTCCCGCAGTCGGGACGAACTCTGGAAGAAGGGCGGAACCAGCGGCCACCTCCAGCACGTGAAGGACGTTCGCGTCGATTGTGACGCCGACACGTTGCTCTACCGCGTCGAGCAGGACGGTGGTGCCTGCCACGTGGGCTACGAATCCTGTTTCTACCGCAGTATCGAATCCGTCGATCGGGACGGAGACGAACCGACCGCGGAAACCGAAATCGTCGCCGAACGGGTGTACGATCCCGACGAAGTGTATGAGTGATCCACTGACCGACCTCCGAAACGCGGACGAGGCGTGTCGGGAGAAAAACGCCGCCATCGCCGAATACGGCGAAGCGGAGATGAACGCCGTTGCCGACGCCTACCACCGGGCGACACACCTGTTCGACCGCTACGAATCGCGTGCGACCGGGACCGGCGATTTCGAGGCGTTCCTGGAGTTTCAAGGGAAGTTCGGCGATTTCGTGGACGGGTTGCCCGACGACTTGCCCGCACGCGAGGCGTTCGAACGGGCGGAGACGACCATCGACAAACGCCGATTGAGCGAGCGTGATTTCGAGAAGGCGCGAAACGCGCTCACACCCGCGAAGGAAATCGTCGCCCTGTCGGACGAACGCCAGGCGGCACGCGAGCGATACAGGGATACGCGACACACCGTTTCACAGCGGGTAGCGGAACTGGACGAACGAATCGCGTCCCTCGAACGATTACGGGAACTCGGGGACGCAGATCTGGACGCCCCGACGGAACTGCTTCGGGAGCCAATCGACGCCGCCAACGATGCCATCACCGATGCGTTCTCGGAGTTCACACACGACGCGACATCCCGCGAAATGGTCGAGTTCCTCACCGCGACCGAACATTATCCGCTCATCGAGTTTCAGCCGCCGCCGGAAACCCTTCGGGAGTACTTGCTCGGTCGGGACGGCGGGGACCTCACCGTCCCCGAACTGCTCGAATACGCCCACTACTCCCAATCCAAGCTCGACCACTACGTCACTGACCCCGCCGCGTTGAAACGCGCCATCGCCACGAACGAGACGTATCTCGACCGACTCGACCCGGAACCACTCACCATCGACTGGCCACCCGCCTCCGCGAACGAACTCCGCTGGTGGTGTGAGGAGGCGATTCGCGTCGCGGACCGATTCGCACCGCCGGAAACCATCGCACGGCTCCGTAACGTGGAGGACCTCACTCGTCGGGACGATTTCGAACGACTCCGAACGGCAGCCGAAGCACGCTCCGAGTTGACGGACGACGAACGCGACAAACTCGCCAGTGGCGAGGTCGAGGACGAGCTCGCGCGGTTACGGGACGAACGGGGAAAACTGAGCGACGCACTCGATACGTATCCGTCGCGGTAGCGTTTCGAGTTTGAACGATCGAACGAGGTATCAGACGTCCGCTTTGGCCGTTCGAAGGGTGTCTTCCATCTCCGCCGCCAGTTCCTCGGCACGATGGCGTTCGTGCGCCTCGGCGTAGATTCTCACCATCGGTTCCGTTCCGCTGGGACGGGCCAGCACCCACGCATCACCGAAATCCAAGCGGTAGCCGTCGCGGGTGTTCAGTTCGGCGTTCGAATCCGTCGCCGTCTTCTCCGCGGCGGCGAGCAGCGCGTCGTGTTCGGCGTCCGTCGTGTACTTGATGTTCGTCCGAACGTTGTGGTAGCCGCCGTACGGTGCCACTACCTCGCTCGCGCTTGCGTCGACCAGCAGTTCGAGGAACTTCGCGGCGGTGTACGCGCCGTCGCGGGTGAGACGATAGTTCGGGAAGAAGATACCGCCGTTGCCCTCTCCGGCGACCGGAACCGACACGTTCTGGTCCCGTAATTCTCGGATTCGGGTGATGATGTTGGTGCTCCCGATAGGCGTCAGTTCGAGGGTCGCACCCGTCTCGCGGGCGACGTCCACCAGCCGCTGGGAGACGTTGACGGCGGAGACTACGGCATCGCCGGGTTCGAGTTGGGCGGCCGAGAGCGCGGCGAGCGTCGCGTCGCCTTCGATGTACTCGCCGTTCTCGTCGTAGAAGATGGCGCGGTCGGCGTCACCGTCGTGGGCGATACCGACGTCAGCACCGCTCGCCTCGACCAGTAAGCCGAGGTCGTGGAGGTTTCCGGGGACGGGTTCGGGGTTGCGGCCGGGAAAGTGGCCGTCGGGTTGG
Organism: Haladaptatus sp. AB618; assembly: GCF_024136965.1. Classification (NCBI taxonomy): domain Archaea; kingdom Methanobacteriati; phylum Methanobacteriota; class Halobacteria; order Halobacteriales; family Haladaptataceae; genus Haladaptatus; species Haladaptatus sp. AB618. The sequence goes on from NZ_JAMYJX010000001.1 coordinate 148,741, forward strand.
CTGTTCGTCGTGACGACGCGGCAGCCGAGTTGGCGGAAGAGTTCGGGGGAGGTGAGCGAACCGGCACCGTGGCCGGGGTCGAGGGCGACGGTGAGGTTCGCGTCGGCGATTTTGTTCGTGTCTATCGAATCGAGCAGTTGGGAGACGTATCGTTCGCGGGCGTCGTCGATGACGTGGCTGTGGCCCGTCTCGCTCCAGCGAACTTCCTCGAACGCTTCGGTGAGAAACTTACCTTCGACTCGTTCGAGGTCGTCAACCGAGAGTTCGATGCCGTCGTCGCCGATGAGTTTCACGCCGTTGTACTCCGGCGGGTTGTGGCTCGCGGTTATCATCAACGCGGGAACCCCCTCGCTTTCGGCGTACGACTGCACGCCGGGCGTCGGCACGATGCCGAGTCGGTCCACGTCCGCCCCGACGCTCGCCAATCCGCTGGCCGCGGCGTCGGCGAGCATGTCGCCTGTCGCTCGTGTATCCCGTGCGAGTGCGATGCGGTCGGTGCGCCAGACCGTTCCCGCAGCCTTCGCAATCTTGAGCACGAACTCGGGAGTCAGTTCGTCGTTGGCGACCCCTCTCGTCCCGCTCGACCCGAACACCTTCATGTGGGGGCATGGGATTTCTGCCTTCAAAGAGATTCCGAATACGGGTGCTACTCCGCCTCTGCACGGTGTCCGGTGGCCGATTTCACCGGCGTTTCCCAGCCGATGACGACGAGCGACCCGACGATGAGGAAGCCGCCAGCCACCGCCAGCGCCGTGAGCGGCGACGCCACGTCCGAGAGCACGCCGCTTCCGAGTTGGAAGGGAATCACCGCCAGCGAACTCACCATCGCCAGCGACGAGAGGACGGTCGCCCTCCCCAGCGTCTCGATACGGTCGTTCACGTACTGGGACGCGAGCGACCGCGTCGTCTCCGCGATACCCCGAGCGAACAGGAACGCCGGAATCGCCAACACCGGCATCATACGGAGCGCGACGAGCGCGATACCGACCACGAACGGAATCGTGAGGAACCACGTTCGTAGACCGATCCGCTCCCGAATCGCACCGGTGTAGTAGCTCAATCCCGCCGAGAGCAGGCTGATGGCCGCGTAGAACCAGCCCAAAATGGGCTCGACGTTCCCGGGGGCGACACCGACCTGTGGCAGGACGGTCTTCAGGACGGGTTGGACGTACATGAACACGAGATAGGACACCGCCGAGAAGAGGACAAAGTAGTAGACGACGAACGCCCGCAGTCGCTCGTGGGAGAGCGTTTCGCGGATGACACCGGCGGCCTCCCGGACGCCGAGTTCGTCCGACTCGCTCTCCTCGTAACTCGCGGGTTCGTCCATCCCGAGGAGGACGGGAACTCCGACTCCCGTCACGCCCGCCGCGACGAAAAACGGATACGCGAGGTCGATTTGGGCGAGATAGCCACCCAAGACCGACCCGACGACGCCGACCAGCAGCGCGGCCGATTGCCCGCGCCCCCGGACGTGTGCGAACCGGTCCTCGGATAGGTCGTCGGTCAAGGTATCGTACAGCCACGCGTCGCTGGTGCCCGACCGGAACGTGTAGCCGAACGACCAGCAGGCGTACAGGGCCGCGAGATGGACGAAGTTTTCGGCGAAGCCAATGCCGACGAGCGTCAGCGTGATGATTCCGGTTCCGATGAGCAGGCTGTTTCGGCGGCCGACCCGGTCACCGACGTAGCCCGTCGGAATCTCGGAAACGAGCGTCGTGACGTTGTAGATCCCTTCGAGCACGGCGATTGCGGTGAAATCGAGGCCGAGAGAGAGGAAGTAGAGATACATGATGGGTCGATAGAACTCCACCGCTTTCGTGGACTTGTAGACGTAGTAGAGTCCGATATTCCATCCGACGGTGCGACGCGACCGACCCATATCGATTCGCTCGTCCGCAAGCACCCTGTTCGTTCCGCGCAACCGATTGCACATAGCGAATTGACATCTTTCGTCGGGATTTTATCGCCGCTGGTGCAACGGCCGTCCATGGACGACGAGCGACCCGACCCTGCCGACGCGCTCGCCGCGATCGGCAACGAACGCCGTGTTTCGATGCTGTACGAGCTTCAACAGGCGTTCCGCGACGGCGAGTCCGCGCTCCCTTACGCCGACCTCAAGCGACGGGTGGGCGTCCGAGACAGCGGCAACTTCAACTACCATCTCCAGCGCCTCGTCGGGCAGTTCGTCCGAAAAACCTCGGACGGCTACGCGTTGACCTACGCGGGTCGCAAGGTCGTGAGCGCGCTGACGGCGGGCGTGTTCACCGAGCAGGCCGACGGAGCCACCTTCGACGCGCCAGGAACGTGCTACGAGTGTGGCGAGGCATCGCTTTCGGCCCGCTACGAGCAGGAACGGGTTCGTATCGTCTGCGAAAGCTGCGACGAGGAAATCCTCCACAACCCCTTCCCGCCCGCGCCGACGACGCGCCGCGACGACCTCCTCGACGCGTTCGAGGCGTGGACCCGCCGTTGGAACGCCCTCGCCGCCGCCGGAACGTGCCCCGAATGCGGGTCGAAGATGGCCGGACTGCTCACCGACGACCGGCACGAATTGAACACCGGAAACGTCCCCTACCGCCTCCGCGTCACCTGCACGGAGTGCTGGGCGATGGCGAATCTCCCCGTTGGCTGTCTCGTCCGCGATCACCCTCGTGTCGTCGGATTCCACGCCGAACGCGACGCCCCGCTCGACGCACATCCCCTCTGGAACCTCGACTGGGCGCTTCACGAGGACTTCCTGACCGTTCTCGCCGACGACCCTCCGCGTGTTCGACTCCGAATTCCCGCCGCCGACGACGAACTCCGACTGACGTTCGATGCCGAGGGCTCGGTCGTTTCGACCAGCGTCGTCGAACGGTGAACCGAGGTCTTCGGATCCTTATCGCTCCGGGTGAATCGGCGCGTCGAACCCGCCCCTGACGAGCGGTTTGGCGATGTGGCGGCGCGCTTCCGGCGGCACCTCGTACCAGCCGAGTTCGAGGTCACGCTCGATTTCCCGTTCGACTTTCCCGTCCGCATCCGTTCCACACCTGCGACAGCGGTAGCCCTGTCCCGCGCCCGCGCTCTTCATCGAGCGGCCACAGCCGGGGCAGTTCGGCGTCACGAGTTCGGTCGTGTCGAGGTTCCTGACGGCGAACTTCTCCAACTTGAGCGTTTCGTCGGTGACCTCGCCGCAGGCCGTGATTCGGTCGCCGGGACGGAGGTTCCGAACGTGATTCCGAAATCGCTTCGTGGGTTCGAAAGCGGCACACAACTGTTCGGTCGCGCCGTCCTCGATGGTGAAAAAGACGTGGCCACCACGTCGGGTTTCCGGCTCCGAAGCGACCGTTCCGGTCACGCGGTAGGCTCGATCGTCCTCGATTTCCTGGAGTTCGGCGTCCTGCAAATGGGCGTCGGTCCCCTGATTCGTCACGAACAGCGCCGTTTTGACGACGGGTTCGCCCCCGATTCGCTCGGCGACTCGCCGGACTTCGTCCGGGTCGTCGCCGCGAATACCGTGGAGGATGGGACAGGGCGTGTGCGGAACACAGACCGCTTCGCCGGTGCCGCGGTCCACGGTGTCCCACACGCCGGGATACCCCGAATCGGCGGCCGCGAAGGTCGAATCGAAGTCCACCTCGCGGGGCGTTCCCCAGCGGTCCGATTCGCGGTAGGAGATGTGTTCGTAGGTCCACTCGGAGAACGCGGCGTGCGCGCCGATGGCCGCCAGCGCGCCGATCTTTCCGCGGCCGTTCTTCCACCCGGCGTGTCGGTAACCCGCCGCGTCGATCCGTCGCTCGGCGTCCTCCCGAGATAGTAACTCCCGAATCGCTTTCCGCGAGAATTCCGCGACGTCGTCCGGAATCCCGTCGGGAGCGTGCGGCGCGACGACGAGGCCGGGATTCGTCCGCGGGTCGTCGGTCTCGGCGGCCGAATCGAGTTCTGAACGCGCGAGCGCGAAGGCGCGTTCGGGATCGAAGTCCGTGTGAATCGCAAGCGCGGCGTTCCCCCGTGTCTTGTGTTTCACGGCGGGATTGAGTCGGACGAGGAGCAGTCGCTCGATGGTTCCCCCGGCGTCTCGAATCGTTTTCGCGAGTCGCGCCGCGAGGTAGGTCGTACACATCCCGCGTTCGCGGGAGTCGGTGTCGTCGAGACCGATGACGGTCACGTCCGGTGATTACGGCGTGGCGAATTAACAGTTTTCGAAGAAACAATGCTATTTGAATCTACTGCCGGCAATTTACACAATCGCCAGACTGCGGCGGGATGGCTCGCCAAAACGCCTTTATATGAGAGTCACTTACCTCCCACCATGTCCCGGTCTGCACTGGTCGGAAACGTGACTGCGATGTTAGAGGATGCGGGCTTCGTAGTTAGCGACCGGTGTGCTATCCGACCAAAGAGCTTCGACGTGGCAGCGCGACGAGGACCAGACCTCCTGTTGCTGAAGATCCTCGGCAACATCGACGCGTTCGACGCCCAAACCGGCATCGAGATGCGCCGCCTCGGCACGTATCTCGACGCGACGCCGCTGGTACTCGGGCTTCGGACACGAAATCAGGACCTCGAACCCGGCGTCGTCTACTTCCGTCACGGCGTTCCGGTGTTCAGCCCGGACACGGCAGTCGATCTGTTCGTGGAGGGCGTCCCGCCGCTCGTCTACGCCGCACCCGGCGGCCTGTACGTCAACATCGACGGCGACATCCTCCGCGACGAGCGCCAGGACCGCGGTTGGAGCCTCGGTCAATTGGCCTCCGAACTCGGCGTCTCGCGTCGCACCGTCTCCAAGTACGAAGGCGGCATGAACGCTAGCGTGGAAGTCGCCGTCGAACTGGAAGCGTTGTTCGACCGCGAACTGACGAGTCCGGTCGAGGTGTTCGACGGTGCCGACGAGGTGACGGAAGAGGACGAACCGGACCAACCGGAAGCCGAATCCGACGATCAAGACATGTTCTCCACGCTCACACGCGTCGGGTTCACGGTTCACCCCACGAGCAGAGCGCCGTTCCGGACGGTCAGCGAGGACGACCGCGAGGACCGCGTTCTGACGAGTCACTCGGCGTTTACCCGCACGGCCGAAAAACGCGCTCGGATCATGAGTTCTATCAGCCACGTCGCACGGACCCATTCGGTCTACTTCGTGGACAAGGCGCGACGGGAAACCGTGGATGGCACTGCACTGGTCGAACGCGAGGAAGTCGAGGACCTCGACGACGCCGACGAACTTCAGAAACTGATCCGCGAACGCGCGGAAGCCTGATCGATCCAGTCCTTCATCGCGCCGAGTAGCAACCGCACGTTCGTCCCGAACTGACTCACGAGTGCGCGGGGGAACCGTTTTCGTGCATTGTCGAGCGCATCGTCGAGCGCGGCGCTCGCGTCCTCGAAAACGCTACCGTGTCCGAAGAGGATACGCTCCGGTTCGAGTTCGCCGAGCGCATCCTGCGGCGGAAACAGCCGATGGGAGAGCACGACGCCGATTCGCTCCTCGCCCACGGTGTAGCCCGGACCGGATGCGAGCAGGTCCGGAACGATAAGCGTCCCATCCTCCTCGCGGTAGGCCACCGCTTCCTGCCACAGCAAGAGCGGTTAGAAACGACGGACACGAAATCCCGAGTCGCCGAACGTCGTCTCGAATCGCTCGATGGGAGCATCGACCCGCTCCCCGACGCGACCCATCCAGCGCGGAACGTGAACTGACACACCGTGCCGGGCCGCGATGGTACCGGCGTCCCTGGCGTGATGACTACACAACACCGCGACGCCGACGACGCTCCCGAGGTAGTCCAACAGCGCGTCGAGTTCCGGAGCGTCCAGCGGGTCGATGAGCCAGACGCCGTCGTCCGCTGTAACCGCGTGGCTAGTGCGCATACCCTCCTCGGTCGGATGCGACAGCCAACTCACACCGCCATCCCAGCGGTCGATCACCCGAAAATCGGTCGCCGCCGACCGTTCGTACACCGGCATAGTCCGGTATTTTCGAGCCAATTATATCAATTATCCTGTCTGTACTGGCATTTGTACTGACCTCCTCCGACAAGCAACTCGCGGAAAAAGCTCGATACGGGACCGCGGTCGTCGTGGATCGATATCCCGTCCGCGGACCGACATTCCGTCGTGATCGTGTGGCTTGTCGGTACGGGAGTCCCCGTTCTCGTCACTGATGCGGTTTTACGCGCCGTACGTCTCTTCGAGATACTCGTTGATGTCGTCGCTCTCCGGCATTCCTTCGACGCCGTGTTCTTCATCCACCAGTACCGGAACCCCGGTCTGGCCGCTGATCTCTTTTACTTCCGTCCGCGCCGAATGGCTTCGTGGGACGGAATGTGATTCGTACTCCAGTCCGAGTTCGTCGAGTTTGGACGTGACTTTCGCACAGAACGGGCATCCCTTGAGTTCGTACAGTTCGAGGTTCGGCATACGAACGCGTAGGGAGGTGAGAAATAAGAGTGTGGTGTTCAGGAGAAAACCCGCTGGTTTTGAAGGCGAACCCCGGATCAGACGTTCCCTTTCAGGAGGTCGCTCGTCCGGACGAAGAAGTAAACGACGAACGCGGCGGCGAGTACCCAGTGTCCGGGTCGGATGTCATCGCGCTTGCCCGCGGCGAGTTTGACGATGGGGTAGGAGACGATGCCCGCGGCGATGCCGTAGGCGATGGAGTAGGTGAACGGCATGACCAGGATGGTCATTCCGGCGGGGACGGTGTTGGTGATGTCGTCCCACGCGATGTCCACGACGTTGCCGAGCATCACGACGCCGATGACGACCAGCGCGATGTGCGAGGCGTACTGGGGCACTGCGGTGGCCAACGGGACGAAGGCGAGCGAGAGGAGGAACAGAACCCCGATGACGAGCGCCGTCATTCCGGTGCGGCCACCCTCCTCGACACCTGCGGCGGATTCGATGTACGTCGTCACCGTCGAGGTTCCCAGCATGCCCCCGACCGTGGTACCGATGGCGTCGGCCATCAGCGGCTTGTCAACGTCTGGGAGGTTGCCCTCCTCGTCGAGGAAGCCGCCGACCTGTCCGACGCCGACGAGCGTTCCGGCGGTGTCGAAGAAGTCCACGAAGAAGAACGTGAAGACGATGAGTCCGAAGGAGAACAATCCGCTGACGGAGGCCAAATCGTGAGCGCCGAGGCCGCTCACGAACGCTCCGGCGACGGGCGTGATGTCGTAGGTTGCACCCGTCATCGTCGGGGTGAGGGTACCCGGCGCGACGAGGCCGAACCACTCGGAGGCGTAGCCGATGAGCGTCGTCAGGCCGATACCGATGATGATCGAACCCGGAATTCCGCGTGCGTAGAGCGCGAAGGTGATGAAGAGACCGACGACCGAAACGACCGCGACCGGGTCGGTCGCGACGGGGCCGAGCGTGACCAACGTCGAGGAGTCGGCGGCCACGACGTGCATCGCTTCGAGACCGATGATCGCGAGGAACAATCCGATACCCGTCCCGACGGCGAACTTGACGGGGTCAGGGAACAGACGAATGATGTATTTTCGTGCACCGATCGCGGTGAGCAGAATGAAGAGGATTCCTTCGACGACGACGGCGGCGAGTGCCGTCTGCCACGAAATTCCGAGCGTGCCGACGACGGTGAACGCGAAGAACGCGTTCAGGCCGAGGCCGGGTGCCTGGGCGAACGGTCGGTTCGCGTAGAAAGCCATCGTCAACGTCGCAACCGCGGCGGCGATGATGGTGACGACGGCGAGCATCGCCATCGTCTGGTCGTAGGAATATCCCGCTATATTGATTCCGTCCTGAATCGGTACATCTGGGCTGTCCGCGAGAAGGGACGGGTTCACGATGACGATGTAACTCATCGTCAGGAACGTCGTTATTCCCGCCATGACCTCCGTTCCGAGGTCGGTGTCGTGCTCCTCGAAGCCGAAATAGTCGGCCAGCAAGCCGGTTATCCCGGATCCCTGCTGATTACTGTTGATGTCCTTTAGCCCCATGATTCACGAATGAGCATAAACGCGAATACCTACTTAACAGTTCTCATAGTATCTGGGCATCTATACGCAATTATGCATATGTCAAGTTCCAATTCGGGTTTGAGAGGGAAAAATTAACACAACGGTGATTATTGGTGCTCGTTACCGACGAACTCACTCGAACGACGCGAGCGCCCCGACCGGCGCGTCCGTGCGCTTCTGTGCCCGTTCGATGCCCTCCGTCCCGGCGGCGATGAGCGCGAAGACGCCGCCGACGTCGGCGTCGGCATCCTCGGCGATGTCCAAGAGCAGTTCCTGCGTCTCGCCGGAGCGAATGAGGTCGTCCACGACGAGGACGGTTTCTCCGGGGGCGATGGCCGAGGAGGGGAGATAGTACGTGAGTTCGATACCGGAGGCGAGTCGCTGGCGCGCCTCGATGAACTCCTCGACGGCGGTCTCCTTCGACTTCTTCGCGTAGGCACAGCGGGCACCGAAGTAACTCGCCATCGCTGCGGCGAGGGTGATGCCGTCCGTCGCGGCCGTGAGTACCACGTCGGGCAGGTCGAAATCGAACGTTTCGACGGCGACGGGTGCCACGAGGTCGAGGAACGACTGGTCGAAGACGACCCCGGAGTTGTCTACGTAGCCTTCGGGGTCGAGTCGGGTTCGTGCCTGTAGCTCTTCGGCGAGTTGCTCACGCCCGACGCCTTCCACGACCGCTTCCGCACGGTCGGGACTGGGCAGGACGTGGCCGTTCACGTAGCGATTCAGATCACCCGCCGGAAGTTCCGTGACTTCCGCGAGTTCGTCGTAGGTTCGGGTCTCCTTGAGCATTCGGAGGACTGAGACGGCCTGTAGTTGGAGATTGGCCTTCTCTGCTCGGTTCATACCCATCTAGTCATCATCGTGCAACCTTGAACACTTCGATGATAGTTTGCCGCCGTTTAGGCACACCTATGTTGGTTCGGCTGCTATCGGGTCAGTCGAGGAAATCCGGCCGAAGCCGCTTTTCGCCGTACTCGCCGTCCAGATGATTCCGGAACTCGGCGAGTTCGACCCCTCCTCGCTGTCGTTCTTCCCTGTCGCGTACCGAGAGCGTCCCCGATTCGGCCTCGTCGCTCCCGACGATGACCATGTAGGGGACCCGGTCGTCGTGGCCCGCCCGAATCTTCTTTCCGAGCGTCCAGTCCCGCTCGTCGACTTCGACGCGGTACGCGCCGAGTTCGTCCGCGATTTCCGCCGCATACTCCGCTTCATCGTCCGTGATGGGAAGGATTCGAACCTGCTCGGGTGCCAGCCAGAGCGGGAACTTCCCGGCGACGTGCTCGATGAACACGCCCATGAATCGCTCCATCGACCCGAGGAGCGCGCGGTGGACCATCACCGGCCGGTGTTCCTCGTTGTCCTCGCCGACGTAACTGATGCCGAGGCGTTCGGGTTGCACGAAGTCCAACTGCACCGTTCCTATCGTCCACTCGCGACCGATGGCGTCCTCAACGTTGATGGCGATTTTCGGCCCGTAGAACGCTCCTTCGCCCTCCGCAACCTCGTAATCGAGTCCCTCGTCCTCCAACGCGTTTCGAAGCGCCTCGTGTGCTCGCTCCCATAACTCGTCGTCGCCGATTGCGTCGTCGGGTTTCGTCTCCAGTTCGAGGTGAGCGTCCAAGCCGAACACCTCGTACATCCCGTCGATGACCGACAGCGTGCGGGCGATCTCCTCCCGAATCTGGTCCTTGCGAATGAACGCGTGGCCGTCGTCCTGCGTGAATCCCCGAACGCGCAACATCCCCGAGAGTTCTCCCGATTGTTCGTTCCGATAGCACATGCCGAACTCCGAGAAGCGAAGCGGCAGGTCACGATACGAGCGTCGCTGTTCCCCGTAGATGTACGCGTGATTTGCGCAGTTCATCGGCTTGAGCCCGTACTCGTGGCCGTTTTGCTCCCACGCGAACATCTCCCCTTCTTCCTTGAAATGGTCGTAGTGCCCCGACTTCTTCCACAGTTCGGCGTGGTTGAGTTCCGGCGTCTTCACCTCGTCGTAGCCCAACTCGTCGTTCTTCTCGCGGACGTATTCCTCCAGTTCGCGGCGAATCGCCATCCCGTTCGGGTGGAAGTTGACACACCCCGGCGAGTGGTCGGGCACCGAGAAGAGGTCCATCTCGCGCCCGATCTTCCGATGGTCGCGTTTTTCGGCTTCCTCCCGACGTTCGAGGAACGCTTCGAGATCGGCCTCGCGCTCGAAGGCCGTGCCGTAAATCCGCGTGAGCATCGCCTCGTCCTCGTCGCCGCGCCAGTAGGCACCCGCGATTTCGAGCAACGAGAGCGCGCCGACCGCTCCCGTCGAGGAGACGTGCGGCCCGGCACAGAGGTCCTCGAACTCTCCCTGTCGATAGAACGTGACCGTCTCTCCGTCCGCGACGATGTCGTCGAGCAGTTCGAGTTTGTACGGTTGGTCGGCGAGTCGCTCCCGCGCCTCCTCGGGTACCACCTCCTCGCGCTCGATGTCGTACTCCGCCGCGACGATGTCCCTCATTTCGCTCTCGATGGCCGCGAGGTCGGACTGCTCGATGTCGAGGCCGTCGAAGTCGTAGTAAAACCCGTCGTCCGTCGGCGGGCCGATGGCGAGCTTTGCGTCCGGAAACTGTCGGAGGACCGCTTGTGCGAGGACGTGCGCGGCGGAGTGTCGCAGCACCCGAACGTAGTCGTCACTCCCCGGCGTGACGATTCGCAGGTCGGCGTTCGACTCGATTCGATATTCGGGGGCGACGAGGTCGCCGTCGACGATTCCGGCGACGCAGTCCTCGCCGAGTCCCGGCCCGATGTCGTCGGCGACGTCCCCGACCGATGGTTCGTTCTCGAATTCGCGTTTCGATCCGTCCGGAAGCGATACGATTACCGATCCCTGTGATTGTTGGCTCATGGTTGTGACTCGTGATTTCGAAAGAGCGCTGGCCCGCTTCGACCGACCGGAAGCGCGTTCGGAGACGCGCGGCTCTCGGCTTCGAAGACGGGCGGGAAAACGACGATGGTGGTGACTAGATTAGCGGGTACAAACCCGGCGTGTAAAGCAGTCACCTAGCATCGTGTTGCTCGACTGATCGTAGTCGCGCCACGGTATTTAATCCTTGTGCGGGCCGCAACCACTCGCGCTTTCGACGGCGAACCCGAACGCTTTCCCCGATTTGTGTCCATCATTCGCGTATGACCAGTATCGACGAAAAGCGGGTGTACAGCGACCAAGAGGGGACGACGACGGTGTACGTCGGGACCGAACTGGGCGTCGCCCGCGTAGAGGTCTCCGGTGACATCATCGGAGAGTTTTCGTTGGCACACCGCTGTGTCTCCCGGGATACGGCGGCGACCGATGGCGCTCTCGCGGTAGCGACGGACGAAGACGTGCTCGATACGGAGTTCTCACCGCTCGACTTCGGACCCGCCGTCGCGGTCGGATTCGACGGTGACGACCTCCTCGCGGCGGGTGACGACGGCCGACTCGCACGGTACGACGGCGAGTGGAACGAGTTGGCGACGGTGGACGACGTGCGGGCCATCGACGGGAATCTGGTCGCCGCCGCCGACGGCGTCTATCGGGTTTCGTCCGACAGTGTTCAACACGTCGGCCTGACGGACGTGCGGGACGTCTCGGCAGCGGGCGGACCACTCGCCGCGACCGCCGACGGGTTGTACCGACTCGGCAACGGCTGGATGGACGTTTTCGATGGTTCGTTTCGGGTCGTGAGTGCGACGGCGGAGGATGCTTACGCCGCCACCGCCGAAAAAGTCGTTTCACGCGACGGCGACGAGTGGCAGGAGGTTTCCCTCCCGGTTTCGGACCCCGTCGCGGCTATCGGGTTCGGTGACGGCGTGTACGCAGCGACCGATTCCGGAACGTTTCTGGTACGTTCCGGTGATGGATGGCGAAATCGCCATCTCGGACTGACCGGCGTCACGTCCCTCTCGGTTCGGTAGTCTCAATTCGATAGTCTCGATTCGATTCGCCCGGCTACTCCTCATCCAGCGCGTACAACCCTCGGTGGACGCGCCGGACGAGACCGAGTCGGGTGATGTCCCGAAGTCGGTTTTTCACGCACTCTTGAGTGACGTCGAGTTCCTGTGCGAGGTATGCGGGTGTCGCACGGCCCCTCGAAAGCAAATTCAAAATCCCTCGCTCGGTCGGCCTGAACTGGTCGTCTTCGAACGGAACGTCCACGAAAACCGTTTCGGTGGTTCGGTATCTCCCGTCGTTTGCCGGTTCTTCGAGTGTTAATTCGTACAGGCCACGATACGGTTTTTGCACGATATCGACCTCGCGGAATCCATCGAGAAGCGACCGGGCCGTCCCCGATTCGATCGCTAGTTCACTGGCGACGTAGGCGGGTGTACAACGACCCTCCCCGAGGAGGTTCAACACCCCTTTCTCCGCCGGTGTCAACTCGTCCTCGTCGAGTGGAAGCGACGTTCCGATGTTCAACCGGGTTACCGAAACCATCGAACGATACTACTACCCTCCTGCATAAATAATATATTATATTAGCATATCAAATATTTCGTCATAGATGTAAGTTTTCATGTGTTGGTGTCCGTTTCTCACCGTATCTCCTCCGGCCTCCCGATTCGAGGCACTGCCATGTCTCCTCGGCGACGAGTGAAAATCGGTTTAACCTGGCATATCCAGTGTGCTCGTATGATACTCAGTGGGTCTGCCTCGCAATCTTTGGCGGCCACACTCGCCGATGAGCTGAACGAACCGCTCGGATTCGTGGAGTACCAGTCGTTCCCGGACGGGGAACTGCTCGCAAGCGCACCGGACTTCGAAGCCCACCGTGCCATCGTCGTCGCTTCCACCGTCTCCAGCGACGCACATCTCGAACTCCTGCAACTACAGGACGCCGCCCGTGAATGGGGTGCCGAGGAAGTCGTCACCGTCCTCCCATACATGGGCTACGGGCGACAGGACAAGGCGTTCGACCATGGGCAACCGATTTCCGCCCGAGCAGTCGCCCGTGCCATCAGCAGCGGAACCGACCGCGTGTTCACTGTCAACCCTCACGAGGAATCCGTCTGCGACTTCTTCGACGTTCCCGCCGAATCCATCGACGCCGCGGGTCGCCTCGCGGACCCGCTACCCGACGACTTGACCGACCCCGTCTTTCTCTCCCCCGACGAGGGCGCACTCGACATCGCCGAAACGGTCCGCAACGCGTACGGCGACGGCGTCACCGATTACTTCGAGAAAAAACGCCTCTCCGGCACCGAGGTCGAAATGACGCCCAGCGACACCGACGTGACCGGCCGTGACGTGGTCATCACGGACGACATCATCGCCACCGGTTCGACCATGAGCGAGGCCGTCTCGCTCCTCCACGGGCGTGACGTCGGCCGGGTCTTCGTCACCTGCGTTCACCCCATGCTCGCCGGGAACGCCCGCCTCAAACTCGCAAACGCGGGCGTCGAGGCCGTCTACGGTACGGACACCATCGAACGAGCCGTGAGTCAGGTGTCCGTCGCCCCCGACATTGCGAACGTATTGTAACACCCCATCTTGGTTGCGTCGGACGCTTTGGCAGAGCGAAGGCGATTACAGCAGTTCTCTCACTTTCTCCGCGGTGAGTTCGTCGCTCCAGTAGATGTCGCCGTTGATTTCGACCGGTGCATTCTCTTCCATGAAAAAGTCTTCTAGTTCTCCTTTTGAGAGGTCAAACGTCGCTACTTCTCCGGTAGGTAAGTAGTGCCGAGGAGTATTTTCAACAGCTGTTCCTACAATTATTCCTCGCTGGTAATCCCCTGCTGGATATATCTCCAATTTGACTTCGAACATTCCTCCATCAGAAGATGAAATATGAGTCACATATGAGGTCATACCAGGAGTTTGGCACAATGTTGAATATGCATCACCAAGCACGATGTAGCGATACCCTAACAAGTGAATCCGGTGAATCAGAGATAGTGCCGTCTGAAATTGGAATCCTGAACTAAGTAATCGAACAAGCAACCGACCGATCTCCGTCGCAGTGGCGTTGCTAACTTTAGATAGAGTGACAATACCTGCTGTCGAACCACGTTTGAGGAGGGCCATTCCCTGCTCGTATGAGTTACACGCATTCAGTAGAAACATCCTGACATTCACTTCTGAGAGGTTTTGAACATCGAGATACCCATCTTCGCAGTGAATTCCTTTATCCGATATGTGGCCGATGTAGTGGAAGAAGTCGGTTTGTGTGGAGAGTTGTTCCATCAATTCAGCTTTTGTCGTCCGATGATGGACTGTGACGTTGAACTGCGGAAGGTCCCATAGTTCGTAATCATCAACAACATTACTCTCGTCTTGCATCATCGGATCGTTACATACTATTGTTACATTTATGGTCGCTGTCGATGAACCCTCGTTGGTACGACTTCTCGTCGAGTATGAATGAAGCCCATCGTAGGTCAGTTTGCTCCATCGAAGTGGATATCCGGGGCCAACCCACGCACGTTGTCGCGTGTTCGACTTACCTTCCATCTCGAATATCTTGGCCGAAGGATTCGATTTGGTACTAGCTTTAGCAGAATTTTTCGAGAATCCTTCCCGGTAAAATTCATGGACCAATTCCGGTGTTTCTTCCTTCCTTTCGGATGGCGGTTGTGCCGTTCGAACGAATGCGAGTTTGTTCGCGAGGAAGGGGAGTATTTCGACGTTTTCGACGGTTGGAACCATATCGACAGCGAGATGCCATGAGGAGATCACTGGTTCAAACGTATCGAACGGGATGCCGAGATATGCTCGAAGGCGTTCTTCCAGTGACGTATCGAAAAGAACGTCCAAATCGATATCTAACCGTGGTTCGATTACTTCTCGTTCATAAAGTTCAACTGAATAAAATCCATCTGTTCGGACCAGGCAGTCCAAAAAGAATACTTGTCGAAGGATTCGCTCGATTGTTTCTTCGTAGCTATTGCCCGTCCCCAATTCGTACTCGAAATCCTTTGCGATGAGTCGTGGACTTCTTCCAGAAACGACTGACGAATTGAGATAATAGGCGAGTGACGTTGCCGGGTAGAGGTACTCTCGTTCCGGTGGAAGGACGAGCGTCGTTTCTGTCTCTCCAGAAGTCACCGAGGATGAAACGTGGAATTCGTTACCGCGTTCGATGAGTGGTGGATGTCCACGGAGTGTCGGATACGACCGTTCCGAACTTGTTGTCTTCAACACCGATCCGAACAGTGACATCGCTCGCATGATATCGTTGGTATCGTCCGTGACCGTGATCGTTCCTGGGGGTTTCCGTACTTTCGAGCGTACTCCGATGATAATACTTCGTTCTTGACCGAACGACAACTCCGAATCCGACCCTTTTCGTTCGAACGATATCGGTCCAGACAACGAGAGGTAGATCTTCATCGGCTTTCCTGATAGTTCGACCACATAGCTGTCTCTCGGCAATATCTCACCACACTGATTGTTGCTACTATCAAAACGAATCGTCCCATCGAGATCTCGAATGACAACCCCTCTATTTGCGTGCATCTCGATTGAACTCGTCTGAACCTCGACCGCTCTCTCGACCGGAAAATCCAGACCGTCGGCATCCACTTCCGTCGGAGAAACAGGCTTCGGTGTGCGAAGCACGAACCGTGATTTATCGAGTGGATCGATAAGTTCGAGTCCGTGACCATCGGAAAGGGTTTCGATTATCATGATTTAGGAAAAAACTCCGTATCTTCGTTATCGAGTGAAAATCTATTCTCGTTCCTCTGTAATAACTTTCTCTACTTCATCGACGGTTCCGTTTCGGACAAAATCAGTTGTCGAGTGGCGAACCAGATTCTCGTAATCGGCTCCTACACTTCCGCTTCGGCCAGCGGCGCGATTGCAATCCACCTTTTGCTGCACTCCCTCGCATCCGCTCGGTCGCTGGTAAAATCTGGACCAAAAGCGCGTCGTGCTCCCTGACGGTCGCACTCGCGCCCGCGAACGCTCCTGCGTTCGCGGTCGGTTTCCTACGCTTCCGCTTCGGCCAGCGGCGCAATGGCGATTTCCATCTCGACGCCTTCGACGTCCCACGTCTTTCGGTGGCCGTCCTCGACCGTGCCGACGCTCTCGGCGCGAACCTCGTCCTTCACGAGGTCCATGTGGCGCTCGACCAACTCGGCCACGCGGTCGTCGCGCACGTCGAGTTCGAGGTTGATCGCTTCCTCGATGTCCAGATCGAGTTCCTTTCGCATCTCCTGCACGCGGCGGATGACTTCACGGGCGTAGCCCTCGCTCTCGATGTCCTCCGTGAGCGCGGTATCGACGTAGACGACGCCGAGTTCCGTGCCCTCGACGTCGAACGACGCGCCGGACACGTCGTCGGGCGTCTTCGTGACGAACTCGACCATCTCGTCGTCCAGTTCCACGTCTTCGCCCAGCGCGTCCTCCACGGCGGATTCGAGCGCGGAGAGGTCGGGTTCCGTGACGCGCGCCTCGTTGAGCGCGTTCATGACCTGTCCGGCGTCGCCGCCGAAGGCGGGACCGAGCACGCTCATGTCGGCCTGTGCGCTGTAGGCGAGTTCGCCCCACCCCTCGTCGGGCGAGACCAACTCGACTTCGCGGGCGTTCAGGCGGTCGGCGAGCAGGTCGCCGTGGTTCTCGACGGCGTGGACGACCGACTCGTCCCGCGCGTCCACGACGATTCGTGAGACGGGCCAGCGGAGTTTCCGTTCGGCCTGCTGACGGGCGTTCGCGCCCGCTTCCTCGACGGCGCGGAGGACGGCCACGTCCTCCTCCAACTGCTCGTCCTGCCAGAACTCGTCCACCTCGGGCCAGTCGAGCATGTGGACGCTCTCCTCGCCCTCGTCGTCGGTGAGGTTCTGATAGATGTCCTCGCTGATGAACGGGGCGAACGGGGCGAGCAGGGCGACCAGTTCCTTCAGGACGTGGTAGAACGTCGCGTAGGCGGCCTGCTTGCTCGCGCTGTCGGCCTCGTCCCACATGCGCTCGCGGACGACCTGGATGTAGAACCGCGAGACGTCCTCGACCACGAAGTCCAGCAGCGTGCGGAGCGCTTGGTCCTGTCGGAAGTCGTCCCAGTCCTCGGTCATCTCCGCTGTGACGGTCTGTAACCGGGACAGAAGCCACTCGTCCACGAGTTCCGTTTCGGCGTCCTGCACCTCGACCTCGCTCGGGTCGAAGTCGTCCAGTCGCATGTACGGCAGCGGGAACCGGAACACGTTCCAGAGGATGTTCAGGCTCCGTTGCATGTTCTGCATCTCGTCCCACGAGAAGCGCATGTCCTCGCCCTGCGGGTTCTGCGAGAGCAGGAACAGGCGCATCGGGTCCGCGCCGTGGCGCTCGATTGCCTCCTCGGGGGAAACGATGTTCCCGATGGATTTGGACATCTTGCGACCGTCCTCGGCGAGCGCCCAGCCATGCATCAGCACCTCGTCGTACGGCACTTCGTCCAGTGCGGCGGTGCCCATGCCGAGTTGCGACCAGAACCAGCCACGCGTCTGGTCGTGTGCTTCCATGATGAGGTCGGCGGGCCACAGTTCCTCGAAGTCGTCCGGGTTACTCGGGTAGTCGAGCGTGCCCCACGACGCCACGGAGGAGTCGAGCCACACGTCGAACACGTCCGGAACGCGGGTGTACGTCGTTCCGTCCTTCGTGATGGTCAGGTCGTCCACCGTCGGGCGGTGCAGGTCAACGTCTTCGGTGTCCACGTCTTGGTCCACTGCCTCGGCGAGTTCCTCGCGGGTGCCGACGACGACCACGTCGTTCATGTTCCCGTCCCATCCTTCCGGCGTCCAGATCGGTATCGGCACGCCCCAGTAGCGCTGGCGCGAGACGTTCCAGTCCGGCGAGTTCTCCACGAAGTTGCGGAAGCGCTCGTCGCGGGCCTCCTGCGGATGCCACTCGCTGTCGTCGATGTTGTCGAGCAGTTCCTCCTTGATGTCCGTCACCGTGATGAACCACTGGTCGGTGACGATCTGCAGGATTCCCGTATCACACCGCCAGCAGTGACCGTAGCTGTGGTGGACCGTGCCGGACGCGAGCAGGTGGCCGCTCGCTTCGAGGTCGGCCATGATATCCTCGTCGGCGTCCTTGACGAACTGCCCCTCGTACTTGCCCGCTTCCGGGCCGTACGTGCCGTCGCCGCCGACGGGACAGAAGATGTCGAGGCCGAGTTCCTGGCCCCGGTTGAAGTCCTCCTCACCGTGGCCGGGTGCGGAGTGGACGAGTCCGGTACCGTCCCCGTCCACTTCGACGTAGTCGGCTTCGTACACTCGAAGCGTCCCTTCGCCGCTCGGGTGGTTCGGAACCTCGTCGTCGAGCGGGTGGTCGTACTCCCAGCCGACCAGTTCGTCGCCGGTCAGTTCGTCAACGACCTCGTAGTCGTCGTAGCGACCTTCCTTCAGGACTTCCTCGACTTTCGGCGCGCCGACGTACAGCGTCTCGGTCTCGCCGTCCTTCGTCGCTCGAACTTCGGCGTACTCCCCGTCGGCATCGACGGCGACGAACGTGTTCGCCGGGACGGTCCACGGCGTCGTCGTCCACGCGACGAGGCTTCCTTCCTGATCCGAGAGAGGAAATTTCACGTAGATGGACGGGTCGTCCACGTCCTCGTACTCGACTTCGTTGTTGGCGATGGCCGTCTCACAGCGCGGACACTGGCTGATGGAGCGCATTCCCTGCTCCACGAGGCCGCGTTCGTGAGCGCGCTGGAAGCCCCACCACGCGGCTTCCATGTACTCGGGACTCAGCGTCTTGTACGGGTTGTCCCAGTCCATCCAGACGCCGAAGGACTTGAAGTCCTCGTCCATCGCGTCGAGTTGGTCGTTGGCGAACTCCTTGCACTCCTCGATGAAGTTCTCCATTCCGAACTCCTCGATGTCCTTCTTGTTCTCGAAGCCCAGTCGCTCCTCGACTTTCGTCTCGATAGGCAGGCCGTGCATGTCGTAGCCCGGCCGGTCGGTGACGTCGTAGCCCTGCATCCGTTTGTAGCGGATGTAGGTGTCCTTCAGCGACTTGTTCCACGTCGTCCCCATGTGCGCCGCGCCGGAGGTGTACGGCGGACCGTCGACGAAGAAAAATCGCTCCGCGCCCTCCCGCGCCTGCTTCGTCTTCTCGTAGGCGTTCACATCGTCCCAGTACTCGAACACCCGGTCCTCCACCGAGTGCGGTTCGTACTGGTCGTCTACTTCGGCGAACCTGCTCATGTGCGATGTGAGTCCTTCCGGCAATAAAGTGGGTTCGGTTATGCAGTCGAGCCAGTACGACCCGTCCGGAGGGGATTTCGAGCAGGTGCCATACAGCGGCGTCCTCTCCATCGTGAATCGGCACAGAAAATACTTGTACTCCAACTCGAATCTATAGTCATGCTTCTCTTCGAAATCGTCTATCTCACTGCCGTCCCTCTCCTACTGATAATTCTCTTCGGATTGGTGTCGTTCTTCTACTGGCTACGATGGGATGCGACCGCACGCGGCAGTTCATCCCCGCTTTATTGGGCAATTTTGGGATCGATAGTCTGGCCTGTCGCCCTCTACTATCTCCTCGTCGTTCGCCCGTCCAACGAGCGACGATATCCGCCGACGCGACGGCAGGGTCTCGCGGGTATCTTCACCATCAGCTATATCGGCGCGATGGTTCTCGGGGTTGTACTCGCACCGCCTGACCCGTTCACGCAGGTTCTCTACACGCCTGTCTACTTCGTGATTCTCCTTCTGATCACGTATCTCCTCGTTTACCGACGCCGATACGGACGGCTTCCCGACATCGCATGAGGCGGCCAACCGTCGAGTAACGGATTTCGAAACCTTCCACTCTACGGTACAGCGTTTCAATACTAGCGACTCTGCTTATCCCTCTTCACGTCGGAACCCGTAGTCAGGCACTCCGTGCCGCCCACACCCCATCCACCATGTCAACCGTCCAATTCGACGACCTCTCGGACCGACTCGAAAAGTCCCTCACCGATTTCAACGGTGAGTCTTCCGACGAGCGAACGCGACTTTCGACCCGCCTCGAAACAGCATTGGAGCGGCTTCAAGACGCATTCGAATCCGCCGAGAGGTTCGAGGACGTTACCACGGCCGCCGAGAACCTCTGGACCGTCATCGACGAAGCCGAGGACGTGCTCGGCGGGTTCGACGCCGAATCGTTCGTCAACACCGTCGATGTCGGCAAATTGCCCGACGCCATCGAGTTCGAAGACGTTCCGGACGCCGTCGAGAGCGGCGACCCGACGGCGGCCATCGACACGAAGGAACTCGTGAAAGCCGTCAACTTCCGCGAGTTCTGGAGTTCCGACGAGATGCAGGACCTCTGGAACGAGGGAACGGAACTGGCCGACGCGGTGGATATTCTGTCGAGTGGCGATTCGACCGACGACGGCGACAACGGCGACAACGGCGGACTCGGCGAGATGGACGGCGACACGGCCGAAATCGCGTCGGAGGCGACCGAAGGGAAACTCCAGTCCGAACTGCAGGAGAACGCCGAGGAGTTCCGCGAACGGATCGAGACCGCCCGCGAGCGATTGAAAGGGCAAATCGCCGAGAGCGAGTTGGTTTCCGGCGAAGGGTCCGACCGCGGCGACAGCAGTTCTTCCCCCGGAAATCGTCCGGACATGCAGGTCACGTTCTCGTACTCCACGATGCCGGACGACCGCCCGGATATCGACGCCACGTCGCACTACTCGACGATGCCGAAACGCGAATGAAAGGAGAACGGGATACAGAGAGAACAGGAAGCAGTCCGGCTTACACGCCGGTGGAGTACCGAAGGATGCCAGCGACGCCGCCGAAGGCGTTCAGCAGTTGTTCGCCCTTTTCGAAGTCCGTGCTGATGAACTTCGTCTCGGTGCCGCGCTGTTCGGCGATGTTCATCAGGTACTCGATGGCGTCCTCGCGTTCGGTCATCTCGGCCTCGGTCCCGTCTTCGCAGGTGTGGCTCGGGTCCTGTTTTCGGCGGTCGATGAACTCGTACTCCTCCTGGTCGCCACACTCGAAGACGGTGACGTCCTTGCGGAGGTCCTCGGAGAGGAGCAGGCGGTCCACCGACCCCATCACGAGGTTCTTGCGCGTCGGCTCGAACCCGTAGGTCGCGAGGTCGCCCTCGTGGAGTTCGCGGAAGAACTCCTCCATCTCCTTTTTGTCCTTCATTACCTCCGCGTCGGCCAACACTTCCTGTGCGGCATCGACGAGGTCGTACAGCCCGGATTCGTCCGTGTAGGAGACGTCGAACTTTCCGAGCACCTTCTGGTCGAGTTCGTGGTGGAGGTAGTCACCGTCGAGGAACTCGTCCTTCGTCGGCGATGGACCGCCGACGAGAACGCCGTCCATCTCGTGTCGCTTCGGGACGAAGAGGTCGTCGGCCATTCCCGCGACCTCCTGATAGAAGTTGTCGATGGCTTCGAGGCGCAGTCGGTGGAAACGCTGGGCGGACTGACCACCTTTGCGCTGCTTGCCGGGGACGAGCGACGATGCTGACTTGACGGGTTCGACGCGCTTCCCT
The DNA here is from genome assembly GCF_024136965.1 of Haladaptatus sp. AB618. NCBI lineage: Archaea > Methanobacteriati > Methanobacteriota > Halobacteria > Halobacteriales > Haladaptataceae > Haladaptatus > Haladaptatus sp. AB618. The sequence continues at coordinate 170,140 of NZ_JAMYJX010000001.1, forward strand.
TTTAGCCACCCGACGTTCGCCTCGCGTCGGTCGAGGACGATGAGACCGTACAGGCCCTTGTCGCCGAGCATCTCCTCCAACGGTTCCGTGAGGAACTGGGAGTCACAGTGGTAGCGGAACGACTCGACGGGGTCCGGCGGGCTTTCGAGCACCTTCGTGACCATGTCGGTCTGGCCGCCGCCGGTGTCGATGGCACCGCTGAACATGACGATTCCGCGATCCGGCGGGAAGGTGTCGTAGTAGCGCAGTCGGTCCTTGATGGACGTGAGTGCGTCCTGGACGTTCGTTCGCGTCTGCTTTGATTTGATGTTGCTCGCTTCGCTGTGCTCCTGGGTGACGTGCGCGACCACGTCGCTGACCTGCTTGTCCTCCGGAATGTAGATAGTGACGAGTTGGGTCCCCGAGCCTTCGTACTGTTTCAAGTCCTCGATGACCTTCTGGAACTCGTACTTTTTCCTGTCGGACTGTTCTCCTTCCTGCTGGCTCATTACTCCCTTCTAGCCGCTCCAACTGGTAAGTAAGCTTTGACCTCGCTTGCGGCGTGCTACCGCGATTTTCCGTTTCGGATCCGTACTCACGCCACCGTCGCCAACAGTTCGTCGGTCGTCACGACGGTCGCGAATTCGCCAGCGAGTTGTGCGAGCGCGACTTGATGGTTCGTCTCGGCGGATATCTCGGTGCCGTCGGGTGCCACTCGGTCGAACGTCGCCGTCGCGTCCGAGACGAGGAACGCGCGGAAACCCAGATTCTCCGCCATTCGCGTCGTGGTCGAAACGCAGTGATCGGTCGTCAAGCCGACGACGACGACGGTTTCGTACCCCCCTTCGCGGAGCCACGACTCCAGTTCCGTCCCGATGAACCCGCTGTTGACGCGCTTTTCGAACGCAGGTTCGTCGTCCGTAGGTGCCAGTTCCGGGACGAACGCGAACCCCTCTGAATCGCCCCGAAGCGGCGAGTTTTCCTCCGTCGAGTCGTGCCGAACGTGGACGACGGGGCGGTCGGCGCGTCGCCACGCATCGAGCAGTTCCGCCGCTCGTTGCTCCGCATCGGGGTTGTTACGCTCGCCCCACACGGGGTCGGTGAACCCCTGCTGGAAGTCGATGGCGAGCAGAACGGCGTCGTCCGGGAGGCCGAGTTCGGATCGGAACTCGGAGTCGGTGTCGGTGTCGGATTCGGTGTCGGTGTCAGTTTCGGCGGTCATGCGTCGATGAGGACCCTGCTCTTCGGGTGTTCCCGAGTCGTCCGAATCGGACATTCGTCCGGCGCTTGTTCCTCGTCCTGCGAGAAGAGGTACTGGGGCCACTCGTGGTCGCCTTCGACGCCCCAGTCGCCGAGTTGCGCGTGGGGACAGACCCCGTCGTAGCTCTCCATTCGTTCCTGGATGATCTCCCGTGCTCGCCGTCCTTTCTCCGTGTCGGCCGTCACGCCGTCGAACAGGGACCGCGGTTGGAACGTGATCTCCAATCCGACCGGGCAGTACCGGCTCTTTCTGTCCTCGTAGAACGGCGCGCGACAGGTCGGGAACATCGGTTCGCCGTTGAAACAGAACTCCCACTCGTTGTCCTCCGGGTCGGTCGGGATTTCCTCCGGCCACGGTTCCGGGTCGTGAACGTGGAGGAACTGCAGGATGTGCCACATGGATTCGTGGTAGCCAGCCTCCGGGAGTTGTTCCTCCGGAGGTTCGAAGAATACCGTCAGTGGCGCACGCTTGCTGTAGTCTTCGTATATCTCGTGATACTCCGCGATGGTTTCACCGAGCGAGAGGAGCGCGTCCTTGTCGGTCATCGACGGGCAGAACGTGTACAGCGCGTCGCCCTGCTGTTCGGTCTCGATGCCGAAGTAGCACGGGAACGGTGTCCCGTTCCGTTCTCCCAACAGACCGTTTCGAAAGCTCTCGTAGTGTGCGGCGGCCCAGTCCGGTACCGCACCCGAGTCCACGCGGTGCTGGATGGTGGACTGGTCCATCAGCACGTCGATACCCGGTTCGTTCATGGAGGCCCTTTGGGAGCGAATCGTACTATGCGTTTTGACCTGCCGTTCGTCGCGGGATTCGAATGTCGAATCTCGAACAACTTTTCCACATGAGTCACCCAAGCCACGACGGATGGGGGTTCTTGCTCCGGATACGTCCCACGTCAGCACAAACTCTTTCGTGTTGTTTGTGCTATAATTCGGGCTAAACAACGGACTAGGTTTATGTACGTGCTGTTGTTCGGTTTGACATAACGACCATGACTGGGACAGTATTGGCGGTTGCAAGCGGCAAGGGAGGTGTGGGGAAGACGACGACCGCGATCAATCTCGGGGCGATGCTCGCGGCGGCGGAGTATTCGGTCGTCGTCGTGGACACCGACCTCGGAATGGCGAACGTCGGCGGCTACCTCGATTTCGAGATCGACGGCGCGACGCTCCACGAGGTGCTTTCGGGCGACGCTGGCATCGAAGACGCGATCTACAACGCCCCCGGCGAGATCGACGTCGTTCCGAGCAGCACCGATATCTACACGTTCGCACAGTCACAGACGGCGGGGCTTCAGCAGGTCGTCGCCGACCTGCGCGAACAGTACGAGTACGTCCTCCTCGACACCGGTGCCGGTATCAGCTACGACACCATCCTCCCGCTCTCGCTCGCGGACGACGTTCTGCTCGTTACCACTCCGGACATCGCCGCAGTGCGCGATACGGCCAAAACAGCCGAACTCACGGCCCGCGTCGATGGATCGGTTCGCGGCGCGGTGCTCACCCAGCGCGGCAACGACATCCTCAACGCCGACAACGTCGAAGGGACGCTCGATAACGACGTTCTCACCGTCGTTCCGGACGACGAAACCGTCCCGATGGGTCTCGACGCCGGACGACCGCTCGCCGTGTTCTCGCCGAACAGTCCGTCCGCGAAGGCCTACCGGGAACTCGCGGATATCGTCACCGGCGCGACGGACTCCCCCGAACTGTCCGGCGAACCCACCTCACGATCTAACTCCACCCCTGTCTCCGATTCCCCACCCTCTCCCTCGCTCGCCGACGCCGAATTCGAACTCGGGGCCAGCGCCCCCGAAGAACCGCCAGTTACGGAGCCCGAGCCGACCCCCGAAGCGACCGACGATACTCCCTCCGAGGAGTCGGACGCGTCCCCCAGTCCCGATGAGCGACCGCTCGACCTCGAAGCCGCCGATGCGTTCGAATCCGACGCCGACGCGTTCGAATCTGCCAATGTCTCTTCCGTGCCTACCGACTCACCGTCCGACTCGGTACCCTCGGACCAACCGACCGAGGACGCCGAAACGGAATCCGATTCGGCGTCGAACCCCGACCCAGTCCACGACCTCATCGACCGAAAAGTCATCAAAACCGGCGACACGGACGGTTCCGAACCGAGCGTGGAAGCGGCCCCGCTCGAAGACGAGCCGGAATCCGTGGAGAGTGCCGCCACCCCCGATATCCCAACTGGCGATGCTGATCTCCCGACGGACGACGCTGCCGCTCCCGAGCAGACCGTCGATACCGCGACACCTCCAGGTGAGTCCATCGCTGAAGCGGACGATACGGACGATTTCGACACCGTTCTCCCCGATGTCGGTGATACGTCGGAATCGACCACGACACCCGACACGGAAACGCCGACCGACCTTCCCGACGAAATCGTCGAAGCCGAACCCGAGGAGCGGAACGATGCGGACGAAATAGAGGCCGTCCCGTTTCAGGACGAACCCGTCCGTCCGGAATTGGACGATGACGATACCGATGGTGACGACGACGTGGATAGTGACGAGGAAACGGACGGACTGTTCGGCCGAATCGGTTCGCTGTTCCGGTAAACGAGCACGTGATTTTCTCACCGCGAGCGGATGGACCGTTTTCGACTATCGACCGCAAAAAGTGGTGTAACGCGATTTCGAGCGGCTACTCCCCGGGAGTCCCGCGAGCGAACGCGAGGGGGACTACGTCGAGTCCATCGACTGACTGAACGAAGTTCCCGTGAGCTTGCGAACGGGAGCACGGAAGAGCTTCGCTCTTCCGAAGTGAAGGAAGGAAATGGACTCGCCGGGAGTTACATCGACTCCGGTGCTTCGATGCCGATAACGCCCAGCGCGTTCGCGATGGTGTGTCTCGCGGCGGCGACGAGTGCGAGACGGGCGTCCCGAACGTTCTCGTCCTCGGCCGTCAGGACCGGGCATTCGCGGTAGAACGTGTTGAACGTCTCCGCGAACTCGCGGGTGTAGGTGGCGACGGCGTGGGGTTCCAGATCCTCGGCGGCCTCCTCGATGACGTGGGGGAAGCGCGCGATGACCTCGATGAGTTCCGCTTCCGATTCGGAATCGAGGATGGACGGGTCGATTTCCGCTGGAATTTCGCCTCCGGCCTCGTCGATGATGCCGCAACAGCGCGCGTGGACGTACTGGACGTACGGGGCGCTTTGGGCTTCGAAGTCCAGGGCGCGCTCCCATTCGAACGTGATGGTCTTCGTGGGTTGTTTCGAGATGATGTCGTAGCGAACCGCGCCGATGCCGACCTGTCGGGCGATGCGGTCGATGTCGGCTTGGGTGAGGTTGTCGTCACGGATGCGGTCGTCCATGCGGTTCTCTACCTCCTCGCGGGCGCGTTTCTCTGCCTCGTCGAGCAGGTCGTCCATATCGACGCCGGTTCCTTTCCGGGTGCTCATCCCACCCTCGGGGAGGTTGACCCACGAGAAGTGGAACGTGGTCAGTTTGTCGGTGTCGTTGCCGAGGATTTCGAGCGCTTGGGCGAGTTGATCGGCCTGTAGCTTGTGGTCCTCCCCGACGACCGTCACGGCGCGGTCGTAGTTGTCGAGTTTCCACTCGTGGTGGGCCAGGTCGCGGGTCGTGTAGAGGCTGGTTCCGTCCGAGCGCAGGAAGACGAGGTTCTTCTCGAAGCCGAACTCGGAGAGGTCGAGTTGCCACGCCTCGTTCTCGTAGACGGCGTGTTCCGTCTCCTTCAGACGGGATACCACGTCGTCGGTGCTCCCGTCGAACATGAACCGCGTTTCCTTGACGAACTCGTCGAACTCGGCGGGGAGGCGATCCAGCGTCACGCACATACCCGAGAGGACGGTATCGACCACTTCGCTGATGCGCTCGTACGTCGCCTCGTCGTGCTCTTCGAGACCCTGCAAAATCGACGCGATCTCCGTTTCGGCCTCGTCGACGTCCCCCGGGTCCGCCTCTTCGAGGTAGGCGTTGCCCTTGCGGTAGTAGCGTACGAGGTCGTAGTCGGCGCGCTCGCGCTCGGGTTTCGGCAGGTCCTCCTCGTCGAACGTCTCGTAGGCCCACGTGAACACCGCGATCTGACGGCCCGCATCGTTGACGTAGTAGTGACGGTCCACGTCGTTGCCCGCGAAATCCAGAATCCGGGCGATGGCGTCCCCGGTGATCGGGTTCCGCGCGCGGCCGACGTGCACCGGGCCGGTCGGGTTGGCGCTGGTGTGCTCGACCACGACGCTCTCGCCGGTCGGTTCGAGGCGGCCGTACTCGTCGTCCTGTGCCGTCTCGACCGTCTCGTCGTAGTAGGCTCGGCTCGGTAGGAAGTTGACGTACGGTCCTTGACCGACGGCGGCGGCGATGTGATCGTAGCCGTCGACGTCGATCTCGTCCGCGATGTCGGCCGCGATTTTCGGTGGCGGTGCGCCGACCTCTCCGGCGAGTCGGAACGCCGCGCTCGAAGCGAGGACGGCGTCCACACCCTCCGGGGGCGTCTCGATTCCGAGGTCGTCAGTTGGAAGGTCGAGGCTAGAGAGTGCCGCGAGAAGGGCGTCCTCGACTTCTTCCCTGAACGTCAGGAACATACCCGTTCGTTTCTGGTGGGCCAGTAAATGGGTTTCTGTCTTCGTAGGTCCGACGGCCTATCGTCGATTCCAACTCACACCAAACTCCGAAGGACGATCTCGATACCCGCGAAAAGGCAGAGCAACAGGAGAATGACGGGAGTGATGACGATGAATCCCGGGTAGAACCCCTCGACTTCCGTTCCGTTGTCTCCCCGTATCAACGCCTCTGCGACGATCACGACCAGCACTATCGTCGGCAGAAAGAGGCCGAATCGCAACAGCAGGTACGTCGGTAGCACCGTCAGCATAAAATACGCGACCCACACGATCAGCAATCCTCGTGCCGACCCATTGATCGTCCTCATCGAGTGGAGCATACCGACGACCGCGACGAGTGCCGAGAACAGCACCGCCGTGACCGCCGGTGGATAATCGCCCATCGGAACCATTTATCATCCTCAACGAGTTCATCGTACAAATGTGTTCGCAACATGAAACGAACACGTGTGTCGTCTTCACGTCGTCACGACACGCATCAACCGGTTACCAAGTGAATTCAGCCACAGCACGATCAACCCGACGCCGTATGCGACCATGAGCGCCAGACCGATGAACAACATCAGTAACAGTCCGCCCGGGAGCATGGCCGTGAGGACCAGCACGGCGATGGTGACCTCCCGCCACCGCCGCCGCATCGTCCGGTAGGGGACGACGTTCCCGTGATGGAACAACAGCATCGTCACCGGAATCTCGGCCAGCAGGCCGACGCCCGCGGTCAGCGCGAACACGAGCCAGAAGAACGCGCCCGTTCGATAGGCGATTATCATGTCCGCCGCGTGTGCGTCCGCGACGAGGTAGGAGATGACCACCGGCGCGACGTATCCGTAGCCGACGAGACTTCCGCCGAGGAATCCCACCGCCAACGCGGCCCCCCACAGCAGAAACACGTCGCGGTCGGCGCGAGTCTCGAACCGGGATTCGACCGCGGGCCACGCGTAGTACAGCACCATCGGGAGCACCGCGAGTGCCCCGGCGATGAAGCTCACCTTCATCTCGAACGCGAGCGCCTCGACCGGATGCAGGAGGACGATGCGCAACGCGTCCGGGTTCACACCCGCCGGAAGTCGCGTCAGGAAATCCCGCTTTATCGCGCCGATACCGCCCCCATAGAGGAACGTGAACGTCAGTCCGACGACGGCCATGAACACCGCCGCGACGTGGAACGATTTGCTCCGCAGACTTCCGAGGATGAACCTGATATCGTAGTAGTAACCGCCGATGTCCTCCTCGGTCGTCCCGTCCTCGGTGAACACCGACGCCATCCGGGATGCGGTCCCCTCGACTGCTGTAGTCAGCCCATCCTTCTCGCCGCTCGTCCCCTGGGTGCTCACTTCGTCGCCAGCCGATTCTCCGTCGCCAGCCGATTCGTCGTCGGACGATTCCACGCTTCCCGCATCCTTCCCGTCGAACCGGTCGAGGATGGCCGCCGCTCGCTCGTGGTCCCCCTCATCGAGGGCGTCGTCCGCCAATTTCAGCGCTTCGTGTTCGGTGAGCGATTCGAAGGCTTCGGCTGGCGCGGCGCGAATCCCAGCGGCGTCGAGCCCCGCGAGGTCGAGTTCGACGGGACGGCCGAAGTCGCCGCTCCGGTTTCCCGTTCTCTTCGTAACCAGCCGTGCACAGCCCAACCCGACGAAGTACAACGTCGTCATTGGAATCGCCACGAGCGACATGGAAAACGGGTCGGGCGACCCGTTCACCATCGAACTGAGGACGACGATGCCGAAGACCGCGTACCGCCAGCGGTTCCGCAGCAGGTCGTAGGAGACGATATCGGCGTACACCAACCCGCCCATGATCAGCGGCAGTTCGGCCGTCAGTCCCAACACCACCGTCAACAGGAGGACGAACTGCGTCCAATCCACGATGGAGTACGTCGGCTGAAACCCGGCCTGAATCGCGTTGTTCACGAGGAAATCGAACAGCAACGGGAGGAAGACGAGGTAGGCGTAGGCCACACCCCCGAGGAACAAAACCACTGCCAACGCGCCCACGAGAATTCGGGTTCGCCTCGTCCCCGGCAGGGGAACCGATTCCCCACGCTCACTGTGGCGGGTCCGATAGACGACGAACAGCGCCGCGAGTAGCCCCCCCCACGATGAGGCCGAGTTTCCCCTGGAGGAGGACGACGTCGAACGGCGTCACCGCGACGATTATCGCCTTCGATTCCAGCAGTCGCCGCTCCAGTGCGGGCCATATCCAGTACCGGAGCGCGTAGAACGTCGTCAGAAACCCGGCGACGAAGACGACGAACGCGACCCGTAGCTCCGAGCGAACCCGCCGAAGCGCGATACCCGCCACTCCCATCAGTCGATTGTATCCGGTTGCCCCCACGCAAATCTCCCCCCGCAGTCCCAGGCGTACTATCGTCTCGCGCAACTATCAACTTTGCTCGCAATCGCCGGACGGGCCGTCAGTTGCTCCGCACCGTCCAGCGAAGCATGTCCGCGAATTCCAACGCCGACTCGTAGCGCTCGTCTGGGTTCGAGGCGGTTGCCGTTTCGAGCACGTCCGCGAGCGGTTCAGAGATCTCCGCGTCGTTTCGGGTCAGCAGCGACTCGGCGATGTTTCCGAGTCGAGAAACGATCTCTTCGTCGCTCACGCCCTCCGATTCGTCGGTTCCGGTAAATCGCCAATTCGTGACCGTGACGTCCGAATCCACCACGATATTCCCGGCTGTGAGGTCCTCGTGTCCGACTCCTTCCTTGGACGCTTGATGGACGATTTCGGCCGTTCGAGCGACCGTGGAGACGATATCTCGCTGATCGAACGAGTCACCGACTTCGGCCAACGTTCGTCCCTCGACTCGTTCCACCGCGATCCACGGTTCGGGGTCGATACCCCAGTCGTGAACCAACTGTACGCCGTCGAAATCTATCTTCGCCCACTCTTCCGCGGCCCGTTCGAAGTCTTCCGGTGCGTCGTGGAATCGCCGGAGGAGAACGCTCTCGTCGTTCGGCGTGCGAGCGAGATGGGTTTCGTCGTCTAGTCGGTCGCGGAGTTCGTAGCCGTTCCACGTCGGAACTGTCTCGGCTTCCTCTTCGGATTCGAGTTCGTCGTCAGCGTCACCGGTGCGATAGCGTCGGTAACCGCCACCGAGGAGCATCGCGCCGAGGAATCCACTGGTCGCCAATCCGATGGGTGAGACGACGGTGCGGAGTGTATCGTATAACTGGGACTTTCCGGGGCTAGTAATCGCCTGAATCGTCCCATCTGGGGTACTGAAATACACCGTATCGTAAGCGATGTGATGGTCCCCCATCGTCTGGGTGGGATGGTCGTACTGCCATCGTACGTGACCGTCCTTGAGGGACAATGCGTAGGTCGTCTCGTCCTTTTTCTTCCCTCCGTTTCTCCTACTGTGAACGATGAGTGAATGCTTCGTCGTTCCCATTGGAAAATGGTAGTGGTCGTCGTCGGTCGAGAACTGCCAGCGAAGGGTTCCGTCCGTCGTCGCGTACGCTTGCAACCGTTTGTGCGTTCCGACGTACACCGTCTCCCCGAACAAGCGGATTCGTCGGTATTTGTTCGCCCCGATGTCAGCGTGCCAGCGTGGGGTTCTGTCCGCTACGGCGTACGCCTGAAGCGTCATTCCGGAAGGGTAATACACCGCTCCTCCCCCTATCGCTCCAGGGAATACGATCTTGTTCTTGTTGGACGCGATTGCCCACTGTGGTTCACCAGTACGAGCGTCGAACACGTAGAGGGTTCCCGTCTCGTAGTCCGATGCAAGCACGAATCCGTCGGTGACTGTATACGGCCAAATTCTGTCTCCTCCGGAGATAGGAGCGTTCCATTCGACGGTACCGTTTCGGGTCGAAATCGCGACGAGGTCTCCGTCGGTCGTTCCAGCGTAGATGTGTCCATCCTCCCCCTCGGAGTGAGAGTGCCAACTCCCGCTCGGCGGCTCTACCGACCACTTCACTTTTCCCGTTTTCCGCGAGAGGGCGGCGATTTCCTTCCCTCCCGTGATAATCGAGGTCGGCGTCAGCGGACCGACCGGGTCGCCACCCTCTTCGTGCCATCGCTCGCTTCCATCCATCGCGGAGAGTGCATAGACCGTCTCACCGTCGCCGATATACGCCACCTCAGCCGTCGGGAAAACGGTCGAATATCTGTCTTCTTTCTCGTATCGCCATCGTTTCTCTCCGAAGATGCTGATAGCGTGAACAGCGTCCTCCGTTTGCGCGTAGAAAATCCCACCGACGGTTCTCGTGAGCTGTATGAGTTGTTCATCGACGTCCGCCGTCCACATCGTCTTCGCTCTCGGCGCGTACGACCGGGTTAGATTCGAGGTGTTCCACAGGGGAACGCTTGCTCCCGCTGTTTCCATGAATCCGCGTCTAGTGAGCGTCCCCCGACTCATCTTTCGGACGATGTAATCGAATCAGCATATGTCTTGTCATGGAATGTACGCTCCCTACATCGAACTCATCGCACTGTCCAGCGAAGCGTATCCACGAATGCTGGTTCCGACTCGTAGTGCTCGTCGGGGTCGGACACAGAGCGGTTCTCGGACCCCCGAACTCGCACGTTTCTCCTCTCATTACGGCAATCAATTATCGATCTGTGACGGTTCCATCCTCCGACCCGCTTCATCTTTACCCGGACGTAGTGAACGAATTATATAGTTGGAAAAACAACTGTTCTGCATGCGACTCCGCCCTCCTCGACTTCGGTCCCTCAGCGCCGTCCTCGGTCTCTTCATCGGATCAGCCATCGCCTTCTCCCTGCCGTGGTTGTGGCCCGACGCCCCGGCGAACGCCGTGGAAATCGGAATCCTGTTCACGCTCCTCGGGTGGGTCGCCGTCGAGCAATTCGCGGAGGAGATCGACCAGGCAGTGGTCGCTCGACGCCACTGGTTACTCGCCGTCGTCGGCGTGCTTCCGTTCGTCGCCCTGCTCATCACGCGAGCGCTCAGGGGGAATACGCCGAGCGACGAAATCGTCCTGCGTGCGTCCCTCTTCGGGGTGGTTGCGTTCGTCGCGTTCGCCGCCTGTTCGTCACGGTACGCCACGATACGTCTCCGAACCGAATCGATTCACGGGAACGTCGTCGGCGTCAAATCACGCCTGTACGACCTGCCGCTCACGATGGTCTCGTCCGCTATCGGCCTGTTCGTCCTCCATCTCGTGCTCCCCGGGACGTTTTCCCTCGACTTCCTTTCGGGGTCGGTCGTCGGATCGCTCATCGGTGCGGTCATCGGCGCTGCACTGGTCGGGAACCACACCGTCGAACTCGTCGCACTCGACGACGGCCTCGTCATCGCCTCGGACGGTCGTGGCGGCGGAAGCTTCGTCCCGTGGCGTCGAATCCGCGGCGTCCGTCTCGACGGCGACACGTTGCGGGTGACCCGCGGCCTCCCGTGGCCGATGGTGTACGAGGCCGACCTCTCGTCGGCCGTCCATCCCGATACGGTGGTGCACGAATTCCGGTCCCGCGTTCACTGAGGCGCTCAAGAGCCTGTATCACATCTCCCCACCGTCGTAGTCACGGTCATTTCGACCGGCCACGAACCGTTATTTTTCTTCCCCATGGTTCGGTCACGGGACAACAGAGGAAAGAACGTTTTAGCTTCGAACGACATTCTCCCCACAATGAGCGACTCCGACACCGTCGAGGAACCCTCGACGAGCAACCGGAACTCTTCGGGTTCCGACGACGGACCCAAACAGGTGGACTCCCCGAACTACCATCACGAAAGCCACACCGCCGCCCAGACCTGCGGGTGGACGGCCAACGCCCTGCGCGGTGAGGGGAAGTGCTACAAGAACATCTTCTATGGAATCGAGTCCCACCGCTGCATCCAGATGACGCCCGTCGTCAAATGCAACGAGCGCTGTGTCTTCTGCTGGCGGGACCACCGCGGCCACTCCTACGAACTGGGTGACGTGGAGTGGGACGACCCCGAAGCGGTCGTGGACGCGAGCATCCGACTCCAGCGCAAACTGCTGTCGGGATTCGGCGGCAACGACGACGTTCCGCGCGAGGTGTTCGAGGAGTCGATGGAACCGCGCCACGTCGCCATCTCGCTCGACGGCGAACCGACCCTCTACCCCTATCTGCCCGAACTCATCGAGGCGTTCCACGACCGGAACATCACGACGTTCCTCGTGAGCAACGGGACGAACCCGGAGATGCTCGAAAAATGCGACCCGACGCAGTTGTACGTCAGCGTGGACGCCGCGGACCGCGCCACGTTCGACCACGTCGTCCGGGCCGTGGACGACGACGCGTGGGAGAACCTCATCGACACGATGGACGTGCTGGCCGGGAAGGAGGACACGCGGACCGTGCTCCGAACCACGCTCGTCGGCGGGGAGAACGTCGCCAACCCGGACTGGTACGCCGCCTTCTACGAGCGCGCCGACCCGGACTTCGTCGAACTCAAGGCGTACATGCACGTCGGCCACTCGCGCGGCCGACTCGACCGCTCCGCGATGCTCGACCACGAGGATGTCGTCGAGTTCACCGAGCAGGTGGGCGAACACATGCCCGAGCACGACGTGCTGAAGGACGTTCCCGCCTCCCGGGTCGCGCTGCTCTCGAAGACGGAGGACACGTGGGTACCGAAGCTCAAGAAAGACAGCGAGTTCTGGGAGCGCGATTCGACGACGTGGACGCCGCTGGGCGGGTAGATGTCCTAACCGCGCTCGGTCCGCCTACACCCGTTCGAGGTCCGTCTTCGTCAACTCGCTCTCCGTGTCCCCCGTGTTCGTCGTCCCCGATGGTTCGAACAGCAACGCCTCGACTTCCTCATCGGCGACCGGTCGGTGCTCGACGCCTCGCGGGACGACGAGCAGTTCGCCTTCGTCCAACACCACGTTTTCTTCCTCCCGAAACTCGATGCGGAGTTGACCGCTCGTCACGAGGAACAACTCGTCCGCGTCGTCGTGCTGATGCCAGACGAACTCGCCGTCCAGTTTGGCGAGTTTGACCGCCTGCCCGTTCAGTTCGGCCGCGAGTCGGGGAGACCAGTGTTCGTCGAAGCTTCCGAACGCGTCGTCGAGGTTCACTTTCTCCATACGTATCCGATCGAAATCTGCCGAAAAAGCTCTGTGGGTCACCGGCCTGCCGCTTCCGCCTGATTCCGAATCCTCAGTTCGGCGCGTAGAACACCCAGCCTTCCGACGGAACCGTGATGTCAACCCATCCGTCGCTACCCGTCGTCACGTTGCCTGCCGTGCCGCTGTAGTCGTGGAGGGTGGTGTTCGTCCACGAGGTGTACACCGACTGGGTTCGGCTACTGCCGCCGTTGTTGATGCCGACGAGGAGGTTGCTGTACCGTTCGTACACCGCGAGGTCGCTGTCGGCGTGCCGCCAGTAGGTCTCGCCGCCAGCGAGGTTCTTCTTCACCCAGACCATGTTGTTGATGGCGCTGTCGTCCAGAATCTCGTTCGGGTAGAGGTTGTAGATCATCGGCACCCCTTCGCTGGTGAGGACGAACGCGTGGGCGAGGTGGTACTGCGTCGGCGAGTCCACGTCGTGGTTGTAGACGAACGGATGGGCGTGGTACGGGTCCTGTTCGACGACGCCCGCACCCTGTAGCTGACTGATATCCCCGTTCGAAAACGCATCACTGAGGGCGTAGTACAGCGGGTAGTCGAACGCGTCCATCCCCGTGTCGATGTAGCCCTGCACGTAGTCGATACTGCCGTCGTACACCTCGCCGATGCGGGCCAATCCGAGGTCGTCCGCCTTCGGGTTGGCGTAGTCGTTCCAATATTTCTCCTCGACGTGTTTGACCGCGTCGTAGCGGTAGCCGTCCGCGCCGACGTCGGCGATTTTCTCCATGTAGTTCATCAACTCGCCGCGGACGTACTCCGAGGTGGACGATTCGTACTGCGCGAGGTCGGGGAGTCCGAGCAACTCGCCGTGTTCGACTTGATGATCGTCGCTCCAGTCGTCGATGGAGCCAACGTCGTGGTGGAAATCGTTGTAGGAAAAGCGCGGGAAGTCGTAGTCGTGTCCCGACGCCATGTGGTTCATCACGCAATCGACGTACACTTCGAGACCCTGGTCGTGCGCTTCGCTGATGAGCGACCGGAGTTCGGACTCCGTCCCGAACTCGCTGTCGAACACCGTGTAATCGACCGGTTGATAGCCGAGCGGTGGGTCGTTGCGCCCGCTCTGGTCGCTCCACGTCAGGTCGCTCTTCTGCGGTGCCTGTATCCAAACCGCGTCGTAGCCCCTGTCCGCGACTTTCGACAGGTTGTCGGTGATGGTCGACCACGTTTCGTGGAAGTACTGGAAGTGAACCGGTTCTCCCGCGGCCGTCACCTTCCCTGCGAGCGCCGGGAGTCCGACACCGAGGCCGATGACCGAAAGCCCGCCGACGAACGCTCGTCGCGTCAGATTCGCCCGCCGCGACTCCGTGCGTTTCGCCTCTTCGCTTCCTCGTTTCGATTCCCGTCGTTCGTTGCCTGCCTCTGATTGCCGTTCTCGACCGTCCTCGATGTGGGTCGTGTTATCTTCTGACGCCATGCATCTGTTACGTATTATCACAACACACTTTAAACTAGCCACTGTTCGGTTAAATTTCAATTATGGCATTCTGTATCTATATCCTCGGACGAATTCGAAGGACGGTACGTGCCGTCAGAAAATTGGGTTCGAACGTCGCTCGAACGGACAGTTAGTCGTCGGAGTTTCCCGGACTCGGACGACTGCCGCTTTCGTTAGACTCGGAGATGAACGCCGAAACCGGCGTACTGACCTCCTCCAGGGATTTCTGTGCGGCGTCGATTCCCCAGAACCATTCGACGATGGCTCCCAGTAGCATGAGTCCGGCAGCGATACAGTAGCCGTAAAACACGTTTATCGGCTCGCCGCTGCCGATGAGGTTCCCGAACAGTGCCGGAGCGACGACCCCGCCTGCTGCCTGCCCGATGGCGAAGAAGATGGCGATCGCTTGGGCACGTACCTCCATCGGGAATATCTCGCTGACCGTCAAGTACGCCGCACTCGCCGCCGCCGTGGCGAAGAAGAACACCACACACCAGAGTATCGTCTGTGTGAGCGCTGTGAGCATCCCGTTTAGGAACAGGAAGCCGGTGATAGCCAACAGTATCCCCGAAACGCTGTAGGTCCCGGAAATCATCGGCCGACGACCGACCGTGTCGAAGAACCGACCGAGGGCGATAGCGCCGATGAAGTTGGCAGCGGCGAAGGCGATTCCGTAGTACGCCGTATCGGGCTTCGGGATGCTGTAGAACTGATGTAAAATCAGACCGTACGTGAAGTAGATGGCGTTGTAGAGGAACGCTTGCGTGATGAACAGGATACAACAGAGGACTGCACGTCGGAAGTTGTCCACGAATACCGTTTTGACGATGTTTCCGAGGGAGATACTCCCGATCGGTTCGATGGTCATGGAGTCGTCCTCGTCCGGTTCCTCCAACTCCTCGTCCGTGCTCTCTTCGACCCGCTCTTCGACGTCCTCGACGACCTCTTCCGCCGCGTCCGGCTGCTCGTGAATCATGAGCCAGCGTGGACTCTCGGGGACGTACCGTCGGAGAACGAGAATGAGCAACGCCAACGCCGCGCCGAAGCCGAACACGTACCGCCAATTGGCTCCGGAGGTAACGACGCCCGAATTCAGGAAGAACAACGTGATCACCGACGCGACGGCTGCACCGATCCAGTAACTACCGCTGATGGCCAAGTCGGCGTGCCCGCGGTAGTCGGCCGGAATCAATTCATCGATGGCCGAGTAGACGGCCGAGTACTCCCCGCCGATGCCGAGACCGGCGAGAAAACGGAAGAACGCGAAGCTGTAGAACCCGACGGAGAGTGCCGTCAGTGCGACACCGCTGAGATAGACCCCCATCGTGATGAAGAACAGCTTCTGGCGACCGTATCGGTCGGTGAGCCACCCGAACCCTATCGCTCCACAGACTTCCCCTATCAAGTAGACGGACGCCGCATAACCCACCTGTGCGCTCGTCAACCCCAGCGTCGATTTGCTCGTGAGCATCGGTCCGATCGCTCCGACGAGGCCGATCTCCAGACCGTCGAGCAACCACGTCGCACCGAGTGCAATGATTATCAGCCAGTGAAAACGGGACCAGGGTAGTCGATCCATCCGAGCCGGTATCTTCGTTTCGTACCGCTCCGCTTCGGTATCGTTCTGTGACATTGTGGTACACGGACAACCGTTGGGAGATATCTCTCATCGCGAAACGATCGCCCCAATCCCTCAGGGTTGTCGAGTTGCTTTTCGTCGTTTTTACAGTTAAGGTGGCTGGCTTCTAGTGCCGACAGTTTAAACGACAATGCCACCCTTGTTTGCGATTAGTCGAATCCGGCCCGGCAACCACCACACTTAGATGTCGTCGCTGGCTACGTAACACTCAGAACAGTGATATCGCGTCTCACTGCGTAACGTTTCTGTTACGCATCCCATTTTCGGCACGCTTAAACGAACGAAGCACGGAGTATCGTGTATGCCAGCGACATCGCTCGTGGTCGGGTACGACGAACTCGCCGCGCTGAAGCTTCTCGCGCTCGACGGAGCACTCGAAAGCGAGGTCAAAGTGTCGTGTGCCGACCTCGCCGACCGCCTCGACGCGTCCAACCAGACGGCCTCCCGTCGCCTCCAGCGGTTGGACGACGCGGGCCTCATCACGCGTGAAATCGTCAGCAACGGCCAGTGGGTCGCCATCACTGACGACGGCGAATGGGAACTGAAACGCGAATACGAGGATTACCGTCGCATCTTCGAGAACCTCTCGGGTGTCGATCTCTCGGGAACCGTCACGGGCGGGATGGGTGAAGGGAAACACTACATTTCGCTGTCGGGGTACATGGAACAGTTCATCGAACGACTGGGCTACGAACCCTATCCGGGAACGTTGAACGTCGAACTCACGGACGAAAGCGTCCGCGCCCGCTCGGCGATGAACGCGCTCGACCCCGTTCCGATCGATGCGTGGGAAGACGGCGACCGAACGTACGGTCCCGCGGTTTGCTATCCCGCCGCCATCGAGACGACGGACGGCGATTCCTACGAACCGGTGCACGTCATCTCTCCCGAACGAACCCATCACGACGAGGACCAGTTGGAACTCATCGCGGAATCGAAACTCCGCGACGAACTCGAACTGGACGACGGCGAACACGTCACGGTCCACATCGAGGAGGTCCAATGAGCCACCCCGTCGCCACGTCGGTCGAGCAAGCGGTCGCCGCGTTCCGCGACGGTTCCCCCGTTCTCGTCCACGACGCGGCCGACCGCGAAGGTGAAACGGATCTCATCTATCCCGCCGGTGCGGTCACGCCGGAAGCGGTCTCCCGCCTCCGCAACGACGCCGGTGGACTGATTTGTGTCGCCCTCTCCCACGATGTCGCCGAACGGTTCGACCTCGATTACATGGACGAAATCATCGAGCACCCGGCGAGCGAGGGTCACGACCTCGGTTACGACTCCCGCTCTTCCTTCTCGTTGACCGTCAACCACCGCGACACCTACACCGGTATCACGGACGACGACCGCTCGCTGACGATTCGGGAACTCGCGGCCGCGGCGGCGACACCCGAGGATATCGACTTCGCGGCCGAGTTCCGCGCTCCGGGGCACGTCCACCTGCTCAAGGCCGCTCCTGACCTGCTCGCCGAACGACAGGGCCACACCGAACTCGGAATCGTCCTCGGCGCGGCCGCCGACCGGTCCCCCGCCGTCGTCGTCTGTGAGATGCTCGACGACGAAACCGGCAGTGCGCTCTCTCCCGACGACGCCCGCGCCTACGCCGAACGCCACGACTTCCCGTATCTCGAAGGGGCGGAGATTGTCGAATCGCTCGGTTGATCATTTCGCGCACGTCTCGGGATGAGACCGTAATTCTTCATCTCGTAACGAAATTTCTCCCCTCTCGTTGCGGTAATCTCGAAATAGGTATGTCAATTATGAAAAATGTTAATCTCCTTGTAAGTCGATATACTCTGTATGGACTTCAAAGTAAGAGCAATCGTGTACGGAATCGTCGCGACCATCATCGTCGGCCTCCTCAGTGGGGCAGTTGTCCCGTTCACGGACATGACACTTCCCATCGTGGGCGCTGGACTGACCGGCATCATCGGTGGTCTCGTGGCTGGCTACATGGCCGGAACGAAACTCGATGACGGCGCGCTCAACGGCGGCGTCGCAACCGCCGCCGGGGCCATCGTCGCCCTCGTCGTCCTGACCGTCGCCGGATTGTTGACCGCCGGTCTCATCCCGACCATGGGTCTGTTCGCCTTCGGCGTGGTGTACGTGATCGTCGCCGCGATCCCCGGTGCCGTCGGTGGCGCACTCGGATCCTGGCTGAAGGGTCGCTCGGACGAACGCACCGCCGCACGGCCCGCCTGATCCCGAATCGCACGGTCCGTCGGACGCGAACCGACTGAACCATTGTTTTTCGGCTGATTCGAACGTTTTTCATCGTCGAGTCCGCTCCATTCATATTCAAATAGTTGAACAACTGTTCATCTATCTTCGTGCCACCGAAACGCCGCGATTTTGATCCCGTTCCGACTTCGGTTTCGTCCAACTTCGCTTCCATCCCGACTTCGTCACACCCGTGGTACTCGAACCGTTCACCCCACTGCGAGTAATTCCACACAATCGTCCGAAGACAATCGCCAAAACTCATTACTGTGGCCTCCAATGGGTCGTACGTATGAGCTTTGACGAAATGGACGTGGACACGATCTGGATGGATGGCGAGTTCGTCGATTGGGACGACGCACAAATCCACGTTCTCACGCACGGACTGCACTACGGGACGGGTGTCTTCGAAGGGGTTCGCTGTTACGACACCGAAAACGGTCCCGCGATCTTCCGCTGGGAGGATCACCTCCAGCGCCTCTACGATTCGTGTAAACCCTACAATCTCGAAATCGAATACAGCCCGGAGGAACTCACGGAGGCGACCCTCGAACTCGTCGACCGCCAGGACCTCGCTTCCTGTTACATTCGGCCCATCGCCTACTACGGCTACGACAGCCTCGGCGTCAGTCCCGGCGACTGCCCGACCGAAGTGACCATCGCGGCGTGGCCGTGGGGCGCGTACCTCGGCGAGGACGCCCTCGAAAACGGCGTCGAGGTCATGATCTCCTCGTGGCGCAAACACGCCTCCAGCCAGATTCCGACGAACGCCAAGACGACCGGCCTGTACGTCAACAGCCTCCTCGCCGGCGAGGAAGCCCGACGCAACGGCTACGTCGAAGCCATCGTCCTGAACAAGGAAGGCAACGTCGCGGAAGGTCCCGGCGAGAACATCTTCATGGTCCGCGACGGCGAGATTTTCACCCCCGGACTCTCCGAGAGCATCCTCGACGGCATCACCCGCAACAGCGTCATCACGCTGGCCGAGGAGATGGGCTACGAGGTCCACGACGACGCGACCATCAGTCGCGGCGAACTCAACACCGCCGACGAACTGTTCTTCACCGGCAGCGCGGCGGAGGTCACGCCCATCC
The DNA here is from genome assembly GCF_024136965.1 of Haladaptatus sp. AB618. Classification (NCBI taxonomy): domain Archaea; kingdom Methanobacteriati; phylum Methanobacteriota; class Halobacteria; order Halobacteriales; family Haladaptataceae; genus Haladaptatus; species Haladaptatus sp. AB618. The sequence goes on from NZ_JAMYJX010000001.1 coordinate 189,437, forward strand.
GGCAGGTGGACAACGTCGAAATCGGAAACGGTAGCCGCGGTCCCGTGACCGAGGAACTCCAGACCGCCTTCTTCGACCTCGTGAACCGTCGCACCGACGACCACGACGAGTGGTTCACGTACGTCGAATAATCGATTTCAGTTTTTACGGTTTCGTCCGTCGTCAGAGAGACACGGAAGGCGCGATAGAGACGGCGACTGGACATCCCGAGCGACGAAACGGACGGCTATCGAAAGGCCTCTATTTCGGATGGAAACCCGATGACTGAAGCTCCTTTTCGGTCCACTTCATCGACCTGAAACGCACCGCTGATCGGCCGGATTGCATTGTAGAAAGATAGATAGCCGAGTTAGCTCGTGACGGCGACTTCGCCTTCCGCTCGCTCCGGTTCGCGGGCCTGCTGTTCTTCCTTTTCGCTCTCTTCTTTCTTGGCCTTGATCTTCTTCATTCGGAAGATCTCCTCGCGCTCTTGCTCTTCGAGTTTCTGCTCGATGTAGCTCTCGGACTCGTAGAGGTCCGGCAGGAGCTTGAATTCTAGCGCGTTGACACGACGCTTCGTCTTCTCGATCTCGTCCAGCATCTTCTTCATCGCCGTCTCGATCTCGGCGGCGAGGATGATGCTTTCGAGCAGGTCCTCGTAGGCGTCCGCGGTCTCGTCGATACGGGCGCTCGTCCCGAGGACACCGTACCCACGCTCGTCCAGCGATTTCTTGACTTTCGAAGACTCGATCTGCGGGACGACGACGCCCATGATGTTCTTCGATTCCGTCGTGATTTCGGGATGCTCACGGAGTGCCGCGGCGGCCCCACGAACTGCGACGTCCCCTTCCATCGCACGAGCCATGTTGATGGTCTGCTGTGCGCTCTCGTAATCCTCGTCCAGACCGGACCGTACGTCCTGTGCTTGGTCGAGGATGTCCATAAACTCCATAATGAGCCCGTCACGCTTCTGCTCCAGCGTGTCGTGACCCCGTTCGGAGAGATCGATGCGATCCTCGATCGCCATGAGGTTCTTCCGAGTGGGTTTGACGTCCGTGGCCATGTTGGTTGATCATAAAAACTCGAAAGGGATAATTCTTTACAGTCGAAAGCCGCTCCGCGGCGATATCCGCGACACGGAACTGGATATCTCTCCGTCGCTCGACATCATTTTTACCGCCGTAAAGAAAAAACCGCGTATCCGCGTTTAGTCCGCCGCGACTTCTTCCGCTTCTTCCTCGACGTAGTGCTCCTCGATTTCGTCCTCGCTCACGCGATTGAGCTTCGTCTTCGGAAGCATCGAGATGAGCTCCCAGCCGATGTCCAGCGTCTCTTCGATGTCACGGCTCGTGTGGAAGCCCTGATTGAGGAACTCGTCCTCGAAGCGGTCGGCGAAGTCGAGGTACCTGTTGTCGTCCTCGCTCAACGCTTCACGACCGACGATGTTCACGAGGTCGCGCAGGTCCTCACCTTCCGCGTACGCCGCGAACATCTGGTCGGAGAGACCGGAGTGGTCTCCACGGGTGAGCCCCTCGCCGATACCGTCGTCCATCAGCCGCGAGAGGGACGGAAGCGGGTTGATCGGCGGTTTGACACCCTGCGAGTTCAGGTCGCGGTCGAGCATGATCTGCCCTTCCGTGATGTACCCGGTCAGGTCGGGAATCGGGTGCGTGTCGTCGTCGCCCGGCATCGTGAGGATGGGAATCTGCGTGACGGACCCCTTGCGTCCTTCGATACGGCCCGCACGCTCGTAGAGCTGTGCAAGGTCCGTGTACATGTATCCGGGGTAGCCACGTCGACCCGGAACCTCTTCGCGGGCGGCACCGATCTCACGGAGCGCCTCACAGTAGTTCGTCATGTCCGTCAGGATAACCAGCACGTGGTAATCCTTGTCGAACGCGAGATACTCCGCCGTGGTGAGCGCCATTCGCGGCGTGACCGTCCGCTCGACTGCGGGGTCGTCCGCGAGGTTCATGAAGACGACCGAGCGTTCCAGCGCACCGGTCCGCTCGAAGTCCTCCATGAACTCGTTCGCCTCTTCGGCCGTGATGCCCATCGCGCCGAACACCACTGCGAACTCGCTCTCTTCGCCTTCCTCCTCGTCTTCGAGCACGCTCGCCTGTCGTGCGATCTGAAGCGCGAGGTCGTTGTGCGGCAGACCGGATGCCGAGAAGATGGGCAGCTTCTGTCCGCGAACCAGCGTGTTCATGCCGTCGATGGCCGACACGCCGGTCTGGATGAACTCCTCGGGGTATTCCCGTGCGTACGGGTTGATCGCTGCGCCGACGATGTCACGTCGCTCGTCCGGAACGATTTCCGGACCGCCGTCGATTGGCTGTCCGGACCCGTCGAGGACGCGTCCGAGCAGGTCCTCGGTGACGGGCATCTTCAACGTCTCACCGAGGAATCGAACTGACGATTGGCGGTCGATACCTTCGGTGCCTTCGAACACCTGAATCGAGACGAGTCCCTCGCTCGATTCGAGCACCTGTCCACGCAGCGTTTCGCCGGCCGGTGTCTCGATTTCGACCATCTCGTCGTATCCGATGGGCTCATCGACCTCGGCGAACACCAGCGGACCGCTGATTTCGGTAATTGTCTGGTATTCTTTCATTAGTATTTCTCCCTGAGCTCTTCGGTGATGTCCTCTTCGATCTCTTCGACGAAGTCCTCCCAGTCCTCGGTCACGCCGATACGGTTCAGGCGTGGGGCGGCCTCGATGGACGTGATTTCGTCTATCGGAACGCCGGCTTCGAGTGCTGCGAACGCTTCGTCGTTGAACGTCTCGATGGCTTCGAGCATCCGGTAGGTCTTCTCCGGCGAACAGAAGGCGTCCGTGTCGTTGAACGCGTTCTGCTGGAGCCATCCTTCACGGAGGTAGCGTGCGACTTCGAGCGTCAACTGCTGGTCCTCCGGCAGCGCGTCCTTCCCGACGAGCTGAACGATCTCCTGCAGTTCGCCCTCCTCGTCGAGAACGTCGGTCGCCCACTGGCGTTTCTCTGGGAAGTCCTGCCGGACGTTCTGTTCGTACCACGGGTCGAGTTGATCCTTGTACAGCGAGTAGGATTCCTCCCAGTTGATCGCCGGGAAGTGCCGACGTTCCGCGAGGTCGGCGTCAAGCGCCCAGAACGTCTTCACGATACGCAGGGTGTTCTGCGTGACGGGCTCGGAGAAGTCTCCCCCTGGGGGACTAACTGCACCGATGGCCGTCACCGAACCTTCCGTACCGTTGATGTTGTCGAACTTGCCTGCGCGCTCGTAGAACTGGGCGAGTCGGGCGGCGAGGTACGCCGGGTATCCCTCTTCGCCGGGCATCTCTTCGAGACGCGAGGAAATCTCACGCATCGCCTCCGCCCACCGCGAGGTGGAGTCGGCCATGAGTGCGACGTCGTATCCCATGTCGCGGTAGTACTCCGCGATGGTGATTCCCGTGTAGATGCACGACTCACGTGCGGCCACGGGCATGTTCGACGTGTTCGCGATGAGGCACGTCCGCGACATGAGCGGTTTGCCCGTTCGCGGGTCTTCGAGTTCCGGGAAGTCCTCGATGACTTCCGTCATCTCGTTTCCGCGCTCGCCACAGCCGACGTAGACGACGATGTCCGCGTCGGCCCACTTGGCCAGCGAGTGCTGGGTGACCGTCTTTCCGGACCCGAACGGTCCCGGAATCGCGGCCGTCCCACCTTTGGCGATGGGGAACAAACCATCAAGAATTCGCTGACCGGACACCAGCGGTGTCAGGGGCGTCTTCTTGTCGACGCTCGGTCGCGCCTCACGAACCGGCCACTCCTGTTGCATCGAGACTTCTTCGCCGTTGTCGAGTTCGACGATGGCCTCGTTGACGTCGTAGTTGCCGCTCTTCACGCTGACGACTTCGCCGCCCTCGTAGTCCGGCGGCACCATCACCTTGTGTTCGATGCTCTCGGTCTCGGGAACGGTTCCGACGATATCGCCGGGTTCGACCGTGTCACCTTCGCTGACAGTTGCGGTGAACTCCCACGTCTTCTCCTGGTCGATACCCGGAGCGTCGACACCACGGTCGAGGAACGCGCCCATCTTGCTTTCGAGAACGTCGAGCGGGCGTTGCACTCCGTCGTAGATGGAGTAGAGCATTCCCGGTCCGAGTTCGACCGACAGCGGTTCGCCCGTGTTCTCGACGGGTTCGCCGGGTGCGACGTTCGAGGTCTCCTCGTACACCTGAATCGTGGTTACGTTTCCTTCGATTTCGATGACCTCTCCCATCAGCCCTTCCTCACCGACGTACACGACGTCGTTCATCCGGGCACCGAGGTCCGTGGCGGTAACGACCGGTCCGCTCACGCTCTGAATGACGCCGTCCTCACGGACGACGTCGCTGTCTGTTGCCTGGCTCATTCGTTATCACCTTGTTCGTCTTCGTCCATAAGGTCGATACCGATCGCACGCTTGATCTTGTCGCGGAGTCCGCTGCTTCCCGCGCCACCGCCCAGCGCTACGAGGGTGGGCTCGATACTCGTCTCGACGTCGTTCCGGACGTTCCGAGAGAGATGTTCGAGGTCGTCGTCGTGCATCACGATGATGCCCACGTCGTCGTCCGTCAGTACGCGAGAAACTGCGTCGTCCAAGCTCTCCGCTTTCTCGTCATCCGGAACGTTTTCGAACTTCCGGACGCCTGCGAGGCGAAATCCGGTCGTGAAGTCCGGGCTCCCGATGACGGCTATCTCTTGGCTCATAGTAGTACCAGTTCTTCTTCGATTTGGTCCTCTGACAGTCCCGCTTCGCGCCCTCGTGCAATCGCACGGATGTTATCGACTTCACGCTGTTTGGCGAGAACGTAAGCGAACACTGGACACACGGATAACGGAAACACGTGTGAAAGGTGGTCCGAGTATTCGAGCAACGCCTTATCTAGAGCGTGCTCGAATCCAATCAGACTGTCGGCTCGCTCAAGCTCGTCCAGCGCTTCGTCCAGTTTATCCCCGTAACGGCTGTCACGAAGCCGGGCGATCAGTTCGTCGGGATTGCCTGCGAGTTGTGCCAGTGTCGATGCGTCGAACAGCCGTCCCCCGGAGATGTAGTACTTCGCGGGGTCGATGTCGGCGCCGCTTCGGCTGGCACGAAGGACGTTCCGGATGTTCCGGAAGTCGATTTCCGCTTGCAAGAAATCGACGTACATGTCCGTCGCGCGGTCCGGACCGACGATGATTCCGTCCATCAGCGCTTCGTAATACGCCCGATCGATGGCGTTTTCGAGCGGGATCAACAGCCCGGTCTCCTCGTGATCCTGATACGCTTCTTCGACGGCGTCGCCGAACATCGTATCGGACAGGAGATCGACGACTTCCTCGATGGTGGTCGCGTCGAGCATCCGGTCGAGGAAGCGGTTGGAGAACTCGCCGGCGCGGATCAGGTCCGCCTCGACGAGTTCTCGATCCGCGTCGGAGTAGATGCCACGGATCACGGTCTTGATGTTCCAGTCGTCGAACTTCCGGAGATAGCGGGCGATGAGGTCGTAAAGCTTCCCGTCGGCCCACTGCAACAGGTCGTCGAAGTGCTTGGCGAGGTTGGCGTGGAGCGCGTACTCCACGAGGTTGACGCCATCGTAGCGTGCGCCGAGTGCGTTCACTTCCTCCTCGTACTCCGTCTCCTCCATGTACCGGGCGATTTCTCCCGGGCCCATTCGAATGAGCTTGCGGTAGTCCTCCTCGGAGAAGAGAGTGGCGCGGCGCGTCTTGACGCGCGCGTTGACGTACTCGTAGTTTGATGCGTCGCTGCTAATAACCTTCATTGGTCGTCAAACAGCTTCGAGCTGATATCTTTTAGCTGATCGTCCCAGACGGTTTCGAGTATCGAGTCGAACGTGTTGTTCACTCTGACTCTCGACGCGTCGCCTTCGACGACGACGCCGCCGAGACAGTCGTACTCGCCGGCGTGCTCGAAGTTTTCGTAGTCGTCCAGGATCCCGGTGACGAGTTCCTCGTCGGACGGACACGAGTAGACGCGGACCGATTCCTCGTCCTCGAACTCGGTCGCTGCGGCGTCGAGCAGTTCGCGCGTCAGCTTCTCGCGCTCGTCGCCGCCGAGTTCCGAGAGACGGTCCTCGACCGCATCGCGAACGTCCTGGATGACGTCACGGCGGGCGCTCAGGCGCTTCTGTTTGGCTTCGAGCTTGGCACCCGAGAGGCGCTGGTCGCGTTCCTGTTCGATCTGGTTTTCGATCTCTCGTTCTTTCGCCGCTACGATTTCATCGGCGTCCGCTTCGGCCGCCTCGACGATCTCGGCGGCGCGGTCGTCGGCCTCTGCGCGGATTTCGTCCGCGCGCGTGCGGGCTTCGTCTCGAATGTCCTCAACTACTGTTTCCAAACTCATAAATTGGGAAGGGAGTTTATACGATGAACACGACGACCAGCGCCAGAATGACGAGGGTCTCCGGGAGCACCGTCATGATCAGTCCGAGACCGAAGAAGTCGCGGTCCTCGGCGATTGCGCCGACGGCGGCGGCACCGATGCCACCCTCTGCGACGCCTGCGCCGAGTGCGGCGAGACCGACGCCGAGCGTGGCGCCAGCCTTCGGGAAATTGGGCTGGTTGGAAGCAGCGTCCTGTGCGAGCAATACAGCGGAGTGTGCGAATGCGAGTATGAATTCGTACATGGTTTACTTAGTCCTCTGTGGTGTAGGATCTGTCGTAGCCGAACGGTTGGAACTTCTCCCCACCGCCCTCATAAAACTTCCCAAAGAATTCCACATATTCCAGCCGCAGGGCCTGCAGACCTGCGCTGACGATGCCGAGCGCTAGCACGACAAGGTGGCCCAGGATCAGCAGGACGATTCCGAAGAGTACCCCGATGATACCCATGTGGAACAGGCCGCCGAAGACGACCTCGCCGTGGCTGACGGCGGATGGGGCTTTGTCGACGAGGAAGTGGTATGCCTCTCCATCGGTGGAGGCGCCGAACACGAGCAGGTTCACGACGAGCGCGATGCCCGCCTCGGCGATGACCTCCGCGGCCAGCCGAGCGTAGGACAGCACGTGCGTGAGAACGTTCAGGCTCTCGATGAGCGCGACGACGGGGCCCTCAGCGACGACGAGGGCGAGCATGCCGACGACGGCGACTGCGAGTCCCGCCATTCCGGCCTCGGGCGAGAAGCCCGTGAAGCCGAGCGGAATCGGATGGGCGTCGAACGACGTGTAGATGAAGTCCGGTTTCGAACTTTTGTAGCTCCTGCTGAGGATCCAGAGCCAGACGCCGTTCATGAGCAGTATCCAGGAGCCAGCCTCCAGGAGCGCGTGTTTCATTCCGAAGTCCATCTTCTCGCGGAAGTCGAAGATGAATCCGACGTTGAGGTGGATCAACCCGACGATGACGCTCATGAACAGCCAGAGGAGCGCCCACTCGACGGTTTCCGGCGTCAGCCCCTTCTCCAGCGGCGGACCGCCGGGGCCATAGAGCATATGCGCGAAGTGGAAGCCGAAGAACTCGGCAAATATGAACCCGAAGACGACGGTGACCGCACCCGACCAGAGCGCGATGCCGCCGAGGCTTTTGAATCCACCGTCGAATCGAGTGAAGAGGTACCAGCCTGCCACGAGGTAGACCAGGCCGTACCCCACGTCGCCGATCATGAATCCGAAGAAGATCGGGAGCGTGAGGAACAGCACGATGGTCGGATCGAACTCGAAGTATCGCGGCCTGTTGATCGTTTCGACCAACAGTTCGAACGGTCGAGTCGGGTCAGGGTTGTCCTGGACGACCGGCGGGTTCTCCTCCGTGCCGCCGTCCATGGCGACGTGGTGGTTGATGTCCGGATTGTGGTAGGATGCGCGTTCGAGTTCGTCGACGTCGGCGCGGTCGCCGACCGCCGACCGAATGGCGGTTACCAGGTCGTCGTAGCGGTCGGACGGGATCCAACCTTCGGCGATGAAGGCGTTCTCCGTCGTTGCAAACTGAAGCGGCGCTTCCTCTTTCTGTACCTCGATAGCGAGTTTTTCCTCGGCCGCCAACAGGAAGCCAGCAGCATCGAGTTTTACGTCATTTAGCTCGCTTTCGACGCCGTTGAGCTTCGATTCGTCCTTCTGATAGTCGTGTTTGAGCTCCGCGACGTACTCCTCGGGGCTTCCCGAGGCCTCCGGAACGTCGTACGACGTAAACTCGATACCGACCAATGCCTCGCCGAGTGCGTCTTCCGCCCCGTCTTCCGGGTAGACGAAGACGGCGACCGTCCGCTCCTCGGAGAACAGTTCGTACTCCTGAACGTCGCTCGACTCGGTGAGCGCGCGTTCGATTTCGTTCGCGTCCCCTTCGCCAACGGCGACCTGAAGATGGTCGTATCCCGACAACAGATCGAGGTCGATGCCGAGGTTGGCGAACGGCTTCATTGCGTCTATCCGTTCTTCGACGCTCTGTAGCTCCGCTTCGAGTTCGTTTCGTCGGGCGTCCAGGCGGTTGACCTGTGCCCGAATCTCTTCGAGTTCCTCTTCGAGGGCTTCGCCGGTAACGATTCGTTGCGGACCGGCGTCCTCCCCACTCACCTCAAGAATACTTTCGATCGAACGAACGGTGACGAGCTTGTCGGATGCCTCGTCCGCGCCAGTGACGGGGTTGCCCGGGTCGAATCCTTCCCACGACCCATCGTAATCCGACAGATGTACGAGATTCAGTTCGTGAATCGCTTCGATGACGTCGGGCATGACCATCCGCGACCCTGCCACCGAGACCTTGCTCATCCGTTCAGGTCTGAGCATGCACCGCCTCCCTGAATCTGTCGATGACTAATTCTATCGCCTCCTCTTTGTTCGCTTCGGCACGAGTTTCGAGCTCTTCTCGCTCTTTCTCGCCCTCTGCGAGGATCTGTTTGCGCTCGGATTCGATATCTTCACGCGCATTTTCGAGTCGTTTCTCTTCCATCTCGTTGGCCTCTTCTTGAGCTTCCGAGCGGATCTCCTCCGCCTTCGTATGCGCCTCCGAAATCCGCTCTTCGCGATCCTCCTCGGATTGCGCGACGATGCCGTCAGCCTCCGTTTCGGCCTCTTTTATTCGTTCTAGAACGTCCGGTCTCGGCATATGTGGTAATCACGCGAATGGTTGCGCCAGAGGCTATAAACTACTTGCGGAACCATTTGGCTCCCCGTCGGGCGAAAATGGTGGGGATTCATCATCGTTCGGTCCCAACCGCAACACAATTACAATGGGTATTCTCGAAGACAAACGTCGAGCACGAATCTTTTACAAATACCTCTCGAAGGTGTACGATCAGGTCAACCCGTTCATCTGGAACGAGGAAATGCGCGACGAAGCGCTGTCGATGCTCGACATCGAATCTGACGATCGAGTGCTCGATGTCGGTTGCGGGACCGGGTTCGGAACCGAAGGACTCCTCGAACATACCGACAACGTCCACGGTCTCGATCAGAGCATCCACCAACTGGGAAAGGCGTGGGAAAAAATCGGCAAATACGACCCCGTCAGCTTCTACCGAGGGGACGCCGAGCGACTGCCGTTCAAGGACGATTCGTTCGATATCGTCTGGTCGTCCGGTTCCATCGAATATTGGCCCGACCCGGTCGAAACCCTCCGTGATATCCGCCGTGTTACCAAACCCGGTGGTGAGGTTTTGATTGTCGGTCCGAACTACCCCGGAACGGGCGTCATGCAGAAAGTCGCCGATACGATCATGCTCTTTTACGACCGCGACGAGGCGGATCGAATGTTCCACGAAGCGGGCTACGAGGACATTCGTCACCGGGAGATGGGTCCGAGTTACGACCCCGATATCGCTATCACGACCGTCGCGCGCGTACCTGAAGAATAGATATTATTCGTGGATTTTTCAGCGTGCAGTCGCTTCCATTTCGATGACGAGCGTTCCGTTTTCGACGATCCGAACGGTGACTTCGTCCCCTCGTTCGAGTAACGGTGCGTTGGTTTCGGCGAGTGTAAAACTCGCCGTTTCTCCCACATGCCACGTCGGATCGGATGCGCTGTTGAACGGTCCTGTCGGCCCGGCACGAAACCCGTCCGCTGAAAAGAACGGAACTGGCGGTTGATGGGAGAGCGATTCACCGTTCACACGTACCTCGATCTCGATCCCATCGATGTCGAGCGAATCCCCTGCTTGGTGTGTAAACGCTACCCGGTTTGTTGCCGCAGTAGCCGAAACCCCGATGACAGCGTGTTTCGGTTCCTGTAATGACATCGAATGTACCGCCACTGCCCCGATGGTTCCGGCGACGACGAGCGTGACGACGAGCAAGAGGACGACCCCGACGACGGGTGAGACGGCGCGTTTCGACACGCCAGTCAGTGGTTCTGTATTGCTATTTCAACCTTAGGGCGATTCACCAGCATTCCGTGGCGTTTCACCATTGGAACTCCCGTTCGTTACTCCGTAGGGGGTGAGTGTCACTTTCACCGTCTCGGAGTCGTGTGTCGCGGTGACGGTGAATTCCCGACTCGGTGATATCGTGTATATCGTTCCAGTCGGTCCGGTATCCCCGAGTTCCGTCTCCCCGATTTCGATATGACCGTTGACCGGATCGCCCTTCGAATCGGTCAGGTTTATTCGGAGCGGTCCGCCGGAGTACGTTCGATTGACGACGAGATGTAGATTCGTGCTGTTGTTTTCGACGGAAGCTCCGTAAGGGGCATGGTTATCTCCAGTGAGTGACTTGTACTGTATCTCGCGGTATATCTTCTTCGTGCCGGTGTCGAGGTACGCTTCGATCACACCTTGGGGGTATATTATCTTCGTTTGGGCGGCCTTGTCATACACGAACTTCGTGGGCGAACTTATTTTGTTTTTGTTATTTGTGGACCACGGATATTCGTGAATCGTGATATTGTTTGCTTCCCTGCTCGTCATCTGATTTATCAAACTTGTATTTCTGTAATCAGCACGATACACATCACGGATGTACTGATTACCGATGATACTGCTGAGAGCAACACCGTTCGAAGTTGTTGCAACATAGATCCTCTCCGAAGACGTGCCGTAGTGAAAACTCTCTACCGCTGCTTCACGTATCTTACTACGCAACGGTATCAATTTGGTCAAATATTGCCATTCGTAGGGTTGAAATCGAACAACGTTCTCCCTCTTCGCTGCCGATTTCATGCGTTTCACGGCGTCCTCTATATTGTTCGCCTTCACTTCGATCATCGCGAGATCATTTATATATTCATCCGTACCGATTTCCTGGCTATTGAACCGCTGACTCGTCGTCCGTTCTTCGGTCTGTAGAGCAGACAATCGCACGGAAATGTTCGCTTTGAACCAAGAAAGTATCTGTTTCTTTTCACCGCTCGATTTAACGTTCGATAACCGCTCGTCGAGCGTATTCATTCGCTTTTGCGTCTCTAAGTCGTTCCTATCCATCTCGAGGGCAGTGCTGAGGCTCAACGATGGGGTGTCCGTACCACTTCTGTCCGGCGTTCCGATGCTCAACTGGTAGGCCGTATTGTTGAACCCCGGTGGTTGCACCGGATTTTTCGCGCTTGGCGTCTTCGCTACCGCCGTCGACATCCCGGTTCCAAATGCCGCAGCAGGCGAACAGAAGATGAGAAGGACTGCGACTATGACGGGGAACGCCCGATTCATACAGTTGCGTATACAACTACTCATTAAAATACATATGGGATTTGTTCGTCCTTGGATAAACATCCGAAATCAGTGAAAATCTTTTAAATTGAGTCCTGATGTTTTGTCGTACGGATGGAAAGTATTTTCTTGTCTGATTGACCACTCATGGATATGCGGTCACACTTCGCCCTCCTCGTGGTCCTTCTCTCCCTCTTCGCCGTGGGGCCAACCGTCGTTGCGGGTGATATCAACACCCATCCGGCCAGCAGTAGCCACGTAATACAGGACCGTAGCTCGGTAAACGTGACGGCGGTAAATGGGACGACCATTCGAATCAAACCTCACTCTAACGGTGATGCCGAGTGGAACGTTTCGATGCAGTTTGCGCTTCACAACGACAACGAAACGGCAGCGTTCAAGCGGATGGGTCGTGATTTCGAGAATCATAATCTCAACGACGGCGATGTCGGCTTCTCCACGGAGACGTTTCGCGCAATTGCGAAGCGCGAACAGGAAGCGACGGGGCGTCAAATGCAGATACGGAACTCGGAACGGGACTATTTTGTCAACAATGACACCGGAACGTTGGTGCTTACCTTCATCTGGACGAACTTTACACGAGTAAACGGCGACAAGATCTATCTCCACGACGCCTTCATGTTTGACGACGGTGATTCGACGTGGCTCGGTTCCCTCTCTCCGAAGCAGAACCTCGTTCTTGAGAACCCCGACGGATACCGGATATACTACACGAGTATCCGACAGGACAACGACATCAGACGGAACAACGAAACCATCTTCGTGAGGGGTAGTTCCGAAGATAGCAACTCCCTCCCCCCTGATGTGACGTACACGAAAAATCAGACGTCTCCGCAGTCGTCCAATTCGTTCCCTTACGAGTATGCCGCCGGATTCTTGGCCCTCGTCGGTCTCACCGGTGCAGGCGTCTACGCGTTTTTCCAGCGCGACGATGACGACGATGAACCCGTCGTGGATTCCGACCCCGTCGATCAGCCCGTACCGCCGGAACCCGATCCGGACGACGACCCGGAACCGAACCTCGACTTGCTGTCCGACGAGGAGCGCGTCGAACACCTGTTGAAACAGAACGGCGGTCGAATGAAACAGGCGACCATCGTCAAGGAGACCAACTGGTCGAACGCCAAGGTCTCCCAGTTGCTCTCGGCGATGAACGAGAGCGGGCGTGTGGACAAACTCCGAATCGGTCGGGAAAACCTCATCACGCTCCCTGGAGAGGACATCACCGATTTCGATACCGATGAGTAGCCGTCCGATCTCCCCCTCCCAATAGGTAAAAAATCCGATTAGTACGGCGTGTGCATTGTCAGCCGTTTCGAAAACGTTTACCCGCTACCCGGAAAGGAATTGATTATGAAGGTCCTTGTAACGGTAAAAGAAGTCGCCGAACTCGCGGATGACTTCGAGGTGGAAGGGACCGAGGTAGACGACCGCTACCTCGAATATGACCTGAACGAGTGGGATGACTACGCCGTCGAGGAGGGTGTCCAGTTGAACGAGGCGGGCATCGCCGACGAAGTCGTAACCGTCACTATCGGCCCGGAACGCGCCGAAGAGACGATTCGAATGGCTCTCGCCAAAGGGGCGGACCGTTCGATCCGCGTCTGGGACGAAGCACTCGAAGACGCCGGATTGCTCGACGTGGAGACGAAGACCGAAATCCTCTCCGCCGTTGTCGCGGAAGAGGAACCCGACCTCGTGTTGACCGGCGTGCAGGCCGGTGACGACGCGTTCGGCGCGACCGGTGTCGCACTCGCGGACGAGATCGACTTCGAGTGGGGTGCGGTCGTCAACGGTCTCGACGTGGATGCCGACGATGGCGTCGCACACGTCCACCGCGAACTGGAGGGTGGCGTCGAGGAACTGACGGACATCGAAATCCCGGCCGTGCTGACCATCCAGACGGGTATCAACGAACCGCGCTACGCGAGTTTGCGCGGAATCCGACAGGCACAGTCCAAGGAGATCGCACCGAAGGCGCTCGGCGACCTCGGTCTGAACGCCGACGCGGTGGGGAGCGATTTGACATTGACCGACATGTACGAACCCGAGAGCGAGAGCGACGCGGAGATCTTCGAGGGAAGCACCGAGGAGACGGCGGCGAAACTTGCTGACGTGCTCCGTGAGAAGGGGGTCGTCCAATGAGCGACGTGCTCGCCATCACGGAACACCGACGCGGCGAACTCCGCGACGAGAGTTTCGAAATCATCTCCGCAGGGCGTGAACTCGCCGACGACGCGGGTGGCGACCTGCACCTCGCCGTCATCAGCGGCGACGTGGATTCCTATGCCGACGAACTGAACCGCACCGGTGTCGATGCGATTCACACCGTCGAATACGGCGAGGAATTCAACCACGACGTGTACGTACAGGCCATCGAGGCGCTGGTCGGCGACCTCGAACCGACGTTCGTCCTCATGCCGAACAGTGTGAACGGACTGGACTACGCGCCCGCAGTCGCCAACCATCTCGACCTGCCGCTCGTCACCGACGTCATCGGCTTCGAGTACGGCGACACGCTCACGACGACGCGTGAGATGTACGGTTCGAAAGTCGAGACGACGGTGGAAGTCGAGGGCGACCAGTTCGCCCTGACGACCCGTGGTGCGGAGTGGCCCGAAGCGGAAGGCGTCGGCGACGCCGACGTCTCCGCGTTCGACTTCGAACCCGACGAGGACGCCATCGGTTCGACCGTCACCGGCTTCGAGGAAGTCGGCGCTGGCGACGTGGACATCAGCGAGGCGGAGTTCCTCGTCAGCATCGGCCGCGGTATCGAGGAGGAGGACAACCTCCCGCTCATCGAGGACCTCGTGGAAGCGACCGGCGCGACGCTCTCTTCGTCGCGTCCCATCGTGGACAACGGCTGGCTCCCGAAGAACCGGCAGGTCGGCCAGTCCGGTTCGCAGGTGACACCGACGGTCTACCTCGCTATCGGTATCTCCGGCGCGGTGCAGCACGTCGCCGGGATGAAGGGTTCGGACACCATCATCGCGGTCAACACGGACCCGAACGCACCCATCTTCGACATCGCCGACTACGGTATCGTCGGCGACCTGTTCGAAGTAGTGCCGGAACTGATCGAGCAGTTCAGCTAAGGTTTTCGCGGTTTTTTGATCTCTTCGTGAGCCGGGCGGGACCCTTGGTCCCGCTGGAAGCCGGCGCGAAACGCCGGCGACGAAGCGAACGAATGGCTTGTCAGAGCTTTGCTCTGACGGTGCAGATTTTTGCCGCTCGTCGTTGACCGCTGACCGACGGGAACCGGTCGTTATTCTTCGCTATTGCGAATCGGTCAGTTGTCCTGACTCGGCGTTCGGACCCGCCTCTTCCGTCGAACCGTCTTCGAGAACGTTCTCCAGCCATCGTCCGCGGAAGAAAAAGAACGCGCCAGCGACGGCCGCCGTCACGTTCGATACTGCGATGGCGTACCACGCACCGACAGCACCGACGCTGAAGACGAGGATGGCGACAACTGCGATGACTGCACGGACTCCCCACAACGACGTCACAGCGATTCCCATCGCCATCCGGGTGGACCCCGACCCGTAGAACGCTCCGTTCATCATGTGGTAGGCGGCCATGATGATCCACGTCGGCGTGACGATTCGGAGGAACGTCGCACCCTGATCGATTATCGTGTCGGAGCCTGACCCCGTGATAAACAGACCGACGATCGGGCGAGCGAACCAAAACGTCAGCACGCCAGCGACGAGGAAGGCCACCCCGAGGATTGCGACGGCGATGTACACCGTGCGTCGAGCGCGGTCCCGCCGCCCGTTTCCGAGGTTTTGCCCGACCACGGTCTCGACGGACATCCCCATCGCCACCGTCGGAAGCCAGACGAGGGAGATGAATCGGGTACCTATACCGTACGCCGCGACGGCGTCGGTGCTGACGGTGGCGAGGAGCGCCGTCATGACGATGACCGCGATGGATTGGGTACTCTGGTCGATGGCTCCGGGAACCCCGATTCGGAGGATTTTTTCGACGGTCTCGAACTTCAACCGGAGGTCGTCCAGCGCGAGATGCAGACCGACGCGGCCGCCGAACAACAGCCAGAATCCGATGACGGCCGCGATTCCCCGCGAGAGAACCGTCGCTATCGCGGCACCCATGACCCCAAACCCGCCGAAGCCAGTGGTGGTAAACAGCGAACGCTGGAGTCCACCGAGACCGAACCATCCGAACAGCGGATTGCCAGTAAATCCGAGGACGAAAAACGGGTCGAGGACGATGTTGAGGCCGACGCTGAGGACCATCAGATACATCGGCGTCTTCGTGTCTCCCCAGCCACGGAGTAGGGCCATGAACACGTAAAATCCGAAGGTGAACGGCATGCCGAGGACGACGATTCGCGTGTAGGTGACGGCCAATTCGTGGACCTTCGTTCCCGGCGTGGTCCCGATGGCGTGGAGCAACTCCGGGGCGAAGACGACGCCGAGCATCGAAACGGCAACCGAGAGTAACCCGACGAAACCGACCGTTTGTCCGGCGACGTGCCCGAGTCGATCATCGTTGCCTGCGCCCGTGTTCTGCGCGATGAGGATGGTTCCCGCGTTCGTCATCCCGCCGCCGACGCTTACGAGCAGGAATATCGGCGGCCACGAGAACGACAGCGCCGCCACCGCATCGGCACCGAGTCGTCCAACCCAGAACGTGTCCGTCAGATTGTACGCCACTTGCAGCAACTGTGTGGCGGTGAGCGGGAGAGCCAACGCGAGAAGCGGCCACAGTATCGGCCCGTGGGTGAATCGTGTGGACTCCCCGTTCGAAGCGTCGCTCATGCTCGAATTTTGTATGATGGTCCCACCAGAATAATTCCTCGCGATAGCTGTTAACGTATGTCATGAACGATACGACTTGTCGATTCGAATCGTCGTTCCGACCAGCGAACTTTTCACCTCACTCGCGGAGGAACGGGTATGACCGACGAGCAAGAGCGACCGTTGGCCCTTCCCACGTACGAGAAACTGGCTGACGAGTACGCCAAACGGGCACCGACGAAGCCGTTCAACGCCGACCTCGAACGCCCGACGACGCTGGGATTGCTTCCCGACATCGAGGGTTTCGACGTACTGGACGCTGGTTGTGGTCCGGGTATCACGGCGGAGCATCTGCTCGAACGCGGAGCGAGCGTCACCGGAATCGACGTAAGCCCCAAAATGCTCGCTCACGCACGGGAGCGTGCCCACGCGGGGCGATTTCTTCGAGCGGATTTCGGCGAACCCCTTCCCTTCGAGTCGAACCGGTTCGACCTCGTGTACAGTTCGTTGGCGTTCGACTACGTCGAGGATTGGGAGTCGCTGTTTTCCGAACTGGGTCGCGTCCTCCGACCCCATGGAATTCTCGTGTTCTCGTGTGGGCATCCGGTCGCGGATACGTTGTACTTCGACCCGGACGATTACTTCGAGACCGAGATGGTGAGCGACGAGTGGACGAGTTTCGGCGACCCGGTGGAGGTCTCCACCTATCGCCGACCGCTGGCGGCGATACTGACCCCCCTGCTGAACGCCCGCTTTCGTCTCGACGGTATCGCGGAGAGTCAACCGACGGAGAAATTCCGCGAGAAATCCCCCGAAACGTTCGAGCGGGTGTCCCGTGAACCGACGTTTTTGTCGGTCCGTGCCGTGATGACAGCCGACTGAACCCGTCACGTATTTGCGTCCCCCGTCCTGAAGCACAGACGAATGGAGTACCTGATGGCCCGCAGGACGCTCGTCGAAGACCGGTTGGAGGAGGTCGTAGAGCGGGTCGAACCACGTGAACTGTCGGAGCAATTGGCCCACACGGCACTCTCGGGGGGGAAACGGGTCCGGCCGACCGTCGCCATGCTCGTCTGTGAAGCAGCGGGTGGCGACGCCGAGGACGCCGTCGATTTCGGCGTCGGTATCGAACTCGTTCACGACGCGTCGCTCGTCGTGGACGACATCATCGACCGCTCGGACGTGCGCCGCGGCACCGAAAGCGCGTGGGCGGAGTACGGTTACGGCCCGGCCATCATCGCCAGTGACGGGATGCTCGGCGAAGCGTTCGAGTTGTTCTCCTCCGATCCACGTGCAATGGAGGTCGTCGCCGAATCGATGATCGAACTCGGTATGGGCGAAGCCTCGGAACTCGTCGCCACGCCGTCGAACCAGCCCGAATACATGGAACTCGCCCGCCGAAAGACCGGTGCGTTGTTCCGCGCCGCCGCCGCGCTCGGAGCCTTGGCGGCCGACGCCGACCCCGAAACGGTCGATGCGTTCGGCGAATATGCGGAACGCGTCGGTATCGCCTTCCAGATCCGCGATGACGTGCTCGACGCGACGGCCGACCCCGACGACCTCGGCAAGCCGACCGGACAGGACGAGGAAATCGGTCGTCCATCCATCGTGCAGGTGACCGACCTCAGCGCCGACGAGGCGAACGAACTCGCCCACGAACAGTCCGAAGCCGCGCTGGCCGCCCTCGACAGGGTCGACGCCCCCGATTCTGCTGCGCTGGACTACCTCCGTGATTTCGCGCAGTTCGTCGTCACACGGGAACACTGAGACGACTTTTCTCTCAGAATCGAATTTACGCACCCGCTTTCAGGATGCGCGGTTCGTGCACCCGAGCCAGCGAACGGTAAAACCGCGAGCAAGGGCGGGCGGCCGGAACCGCTCGGCCGCCCGCCCGCATGCGGTTGCGGTCATTTTCCCTAGCAATTGTTGTCGCGTTCTCCGTTTTCATCGCAATCGCTCTCGGTGCGATATCTCCTGTCTTTCGTTTCCGTTGACGACACGCTTATCCGGCGGAACCGAATAGTTCCCGACAAGCGTGGCTATCACGGACAAAATCTACGTCAAAAACCATCGCCAGATCTCCTCGCAGTTGGATACGAACATCCCGAAAGGGGCGTTCAAGGGCGCGACCCTCGATATCCTGTTTCAGGGCGAGGGCCTCCAGAAACTCGACGAGGCGACGCGGGACCGCGTGCTCGACTTCGCCGAGGACTTCCTGGACTGTGACTGCCAGAGCAATCCGTACTGTGGCTGTCCGGAGCGGAAGTTCATGCAGTACCTGCTCGAACTGCGCGAGGGTGGCCTCGGACCGGACGCCATCGTTGACGTGATGACCGACGATTATCTGGTGTACGCGTATCCGGGCGACGTGCTGTCGTTCTTGGATGACTCGGTCCGGACACTCGAAGCCATCGAGGAACTCGCCAACGTGGAGGGCGACGGCTCGATGTCGGAGCGCTCGCGCCAGAAGAAACGGTCGCTGTCGGGCTAATCCCGGTTATCCCAGTCGAAACGGTTCGTCGTTCTCCATCTCGTCGTCCAACTCTTCGAGCTGAATGACCTCCTCTTCCTCGTCGTCCACCATCGTCTGGAGATGGCGGACGTACTCCTTGTGTTCCTGAAGTTGCTCGCGGAGGTGTTCCGCCTCCAGTTCGAGACGTTCGTGTTCCCGAACGAAGCTCTTCGGAACCTCGATTTTCGGCGGGAACGACTCCTCGTTGGTCGTCTCGCCGATCTGGTTTTCGGGAACGACTTTGACTTTTCCGTCATGGGCGACCAGCAGGTCCACGTAATCGCGGAACACTGCCGACAGCGAGATGTCGCGCTTTTCGGCGATATCCCGCAGGGTCTCGAACGCGTCCTCGTTGACCCTGAAGGAAATCGTCTTGTTTTTGTTGCCCATCTCAGTGTAGATTAGTGTTGTAAGGGTATTTAACCTTTTGTCAGACATCCACACGGCCGTAACCATGAGATAAGCGTCGTTCCTCATGATCCGATATGTCGGAACATCCCGTCGGACAATTGGGTGGACCAGTGGGGAACACCCTCGAGAACGCGGCCTTACTGGACAAACTTCCGCAGTACTTCTGGAGTGCAGTGATATTCACCATCTCGCTCGCTATCTTCTATCTCATCGGTCGGGTCGTACTGGAACCGCTCGTCGAACGAATGCTCCGGGTTCGAAGTGTCAATCGCACCATCCGCGGTGCGATACTGCGCGTCGTTCGTGCGGTGATCTGGTTCGCAGGGATACTCCTCGCGCTCGACCTCGCGGGTGTGGACGTTTTCGGTGCATCCGCGACGCTCGCGGCCGCACTGACCATCGCGGTCGGGTTTGCAACCCGCGATATCGCTGCGAACTTCGTCGGTGGCGTCTTCATCGTCACGACCCACGATTCAACATCGGCGATTGGATAGCGTGGTCCGAAAACGAAGGCGTTATCGAGGATATCACCTTTCGAGTGACCCGCGTGCGTACCTTCGACAACGAACTCATCACGGTGCCGAACTCCGTCCTCACGACCAACGCCGTGAAGAACCCCGTCGCGGGTGACACGCTTCGCGTTCACCACGAGTTCCCCCTCGCCTACGACGTGGACGTCGATGCGGTGGATGCCATTCTCTTGGAGGAAGCCGACCGTCACGGCGACATCATGGACGACCCGGCACCCTCCGTCCACGTCACGGATATGAACGACTCACGGCTCACCGTCGAAGTCTCGTTCTGGATAGACGACCCGACACACGCGGAGTTCGTGGCGGCCCGCTCGAAGTTTTTCCGCCGAGTCAATCGGCGGTTCGACGAGGCGGGAATCGCGCTGGCGGGATGAGAGCTCAGTAGAACGACGCCATTCCGCCGATGAGTTTGTTCTCCGCCCGTCGAAGGTGCTCCTCCAGCGTCCGTCGTTCCACGCCCATCTCGTCCGCGATTTCGGCCGTCGTCGTTTCGCGTGGAATCCGGTAGTATCCCATCTCGACCGCCAGTATCAGTGCCTCCTGCTGACGGGGCGAGAGACTCGGAAGCGACGTTTCGGGCGTGAGGAGCGGCCTCTCGGCTGATACCGCCGTGATTTCTCGCTTGGCTTCGATGGTCACGGGAAACTCGGTCACGAGGTCACGATACAGCGCGGTCAGGTTCGACGAATCGAGCGACAGGATCCGACACCACTTCTCGCCGTCGAGGTACCGAAGCGGCGGGACGAGCAGGCAGTTGTGGCGAGCGAGAAATGATTCGACGGTATCCCGCTCGTGGTCTTTCAGACACGTCTCGGTCATCGCCAGTCGTTCGTCACCTTCGACCAGTAGCTCTTGGACCCCGACGAGTAGCTCGATGTGATCCAACGTGGCTTCTCCGTCGGGACCGCTGACGTGCAACAGGTCGCAGTGGTCGTTGCACCACAACTCGACGGTCGTCTCGGTTCCGGCGGTGGCTTCTGCCGGAACGCTTGGCTGTTCGATCCGCATCGTCACCTCGTACATCACTCCCAATTTTCGCCGAATATACTTAAAGAACCCTCCGTAAGCGGGGGCTTGGGTATTTGCGCCTCGCGTGCATACTACAATACATAATGAACGAAGGAACGGAAGCCGACCACGACATCGGCGAACCGAGCGCACAGTGGCGCGAATATCAGGGCGCGCCGACCGGAACGGACATCGAATGTAGGGGATGGCGACAGGAGGCGGCCCTCCGCATGCTGAACAACAACCTTGACCCGGACGTCGGCGAGAAACCGGAGGAACTCGTCGTCTACGGCGGGACGGGGCGGGCGGCCCGTTCATGGGACGCCTACGACGCCATCATGGCCGAACTGCGCGAACTGGACGACGACGAAACGTTGCTGGTTCAGTCCGGGAAACCCGTCGGACGGTTCACGACGCACGAACGCGCGCCGCGCGTTCTCATCGCCAACTCCAACATCGTCGGCAAGTGGGACGACTGGGAGCACTTCCACGAACTCGAAGCCAAGGGCCTAATCATGTACGGCCAGATGACCGCCGGGTCGTGGGCGTACATCGGCACGCAGGGCATCATTCAGGGCACCTACGAGACGTTGGCCGCGCTCGCGGACGAACACTACGACGGCGACCTCACCGGTAAAATCGTCGTCACGGGCGGACTCGGTGGCATGGGCGGTGCCCAACCGCTCGCCGTGACGATGAACCACGGCGTCTGCATCGCCGCCGAAGTGGACGAGCACCGAATCGACCGCCGCATCGAGACCGGCTATTGCATGGAGAAGACGGACGATTTGGACGAAGCCATCGAGAAAGCAAAGGACGCCGCGGAGGCCGGAGAACCGTACTCCGTCGGCGTTCACATCAACGCGGCCGACATGCTGGAAGGGATGCTGGAACGGGAGTTCGTCCCCGACGTCATCACCGACCAGACGAGCGCTCACGACGAACTGGAGGGCTACTACCCGTCCGGGTACACTGTCGCGGAGGCCGACGAACTCCGTGATGAGGATGCCGAAAAGTACGTCGAGGAGAGTCTCGACACGATGGCCCGTCACGTGCAGGGTATCCTCGACATTCAGGACGCGGGTGCGGTCGCCTTCGAGTACGGCAACAACATCCGCGGGCAGGTGAAAGAACACCGGGACATGCAGCACGCGTTCGACTTCCCCGGATTTGTCCCCGCTTACATCCGTCCGCTGTTCTGCCAGGGCAAGGGGCCGTTCCGCTGGGCCGCGCTCTCGGGCAACCCGGACGACATCCACCGAACCGACGAGGCCGTCGTGGAACTGTTCCCTGAAAAGGAGCAACTCCACCGCTGGATCGACCTCGCACGGGAGGAGGTCGAGTTTCAGGGGCTTCCCTCGCGGGTTTGTTGGTTGGGCTATGCAACGAGCGATGCTCCAAAAGAGCATCGAAACGGAGGCGGCTCTGCCGCCGAAGGCGACGACGACGGCCTTACCGAACGCGCCCGCTTCGCCCTCCGCATCAACGAACTCGTCGCGGACGGCGAAATCGAGGCCCCCATCGTCGTCACCCGCGACCACCTCGACGCGGGGTCGGTCGCCAGTCCCAACCGCGAAACGGAGGCCATGCGCGACGGCTCCGACGCCGTCGCCGACTGGCCGATTCTGAACGCTCTGCTGAACTGCGCGGCGGGCGCGGACATCGTCTCCGTCCACGACGGCGGCGGCGTCGGCATCGGCAACGCGCTCCACGCGAACAACCACGTCGTGCTCGACGGTTCGGACCTCGCGGCCGAAAAGGCCCGTCGCGTCTTCACGACCGACCCCGGAATGGGCGTCATTCGCCACGCCGACGCGGGCTACGACGAAGCGCTCGAACAGGCCGAGAAATCGAACGTCGCGGTTCCGATGCGTGATCGGACATGACCGGATTGAACCCACCGTCCGAATGGCGCGGGACTTCCGCCGACCCGAACGACGAGCAGTTCGGCGACATCGTGGAACCCATCGAAGAACTGGACGACGACGTGCTCGCCCAGTACGACGCGGTGCTGCTCGGCGAACCGTTCGACCACGCCGTCATCGGCCGCAAAGGTGCGGTGGACGGCCCGGCGGCGCTCCGCGAGACTCTCGCGGGCGTGAAAACCCACCACTTCGATGCCGGACCGGTCGAGTCGGTCGGCGACGTTGGCGACGTGATGCTCATGCTCGACGACGAGGGTGTGAAAGTCACCACCGAGTTGCTTCAGCGGAAGGCTGGCGTCCTCGCGAAGCGACTCCACGATGCCGATACGTTGCCCGTCTTCCTCGGCGGGGACAACTCGTTCACGTATCCGAACGCCGCACCACTCCTCGAAGACGGCTCGCTCGGCGTCATCAACTTCGACGCGCACCTCGACGTGCGCGAGGTGCGCGACGATCCGACCAGCGGTACTCCGTACCGTCAGTTGTTCGATGCCGGTCTCGATTCCTACGCCTGTGTCGGCGCGCGACATTTCGAGACGAGTTCGGCGTACGCCGATTACGTCCGCGAATGCGGGGGAGCAATCGTCACGGCCGAAGAGGTCGGCGATGATTCGGTTTCCGCCATCGACACCGCGCTGGATTCGATGAGCGACGTGGACGCCATCTACGTCAGCGTCGACGTGGACGTGCTCGACGCCGCGTTTGCACCCGGCGTCAGCGCTCCGACGCCGGGCGGGATTTCCACCCGAGAACTGTTCCGGATGCTCCGCCTCGTCGCGGCCGACGACCGGGTCGCCGGATTCGAAGTCGTGGAATGTGCCCCGTCGCTCGACCACGACGAACTGACGGTGAAGGCCGGTGCACGAGCGATCGCACACTTCCTTTCAACGTACGGAGGTGGCAAATGACCGACTCATCACGATCCGACGAAAACGAGGTCACGGCAGTCGTCCACGACGCGAAACAGATCGTCACCATCGAGGAGGACGGTTCCCTCGGGATTTACGAGGACGCCGCACTCGCCGCGATAGACGGCGAAGTCGCACGCATCGGTGCGAACGGGCCAGTCACCCGCGAATACCCGCCGGAGAACGCAACCTATGCGGTCGATGCGAGCGGCAAAACCGCGATTCCGGGGTTCGTCGATCCCCACACCCACGCGCTGTTTGCTGGCGACCGCTCGGACGAATTCGAGGCGAAACTACAGGGCAAGACGTATCAAGAAATCCTCGCCGACGGCGGCGGTATCCTGCGAACCGTTCGCGCCACGCGCGAGGCCAGCGACGAGCGACTGCTGTCGAACCTGCTCTCGCATCTCGACACGATGCTCGCCCACGGAACCACGACCGTCGAGGTGAAATCCGGGTACGGACTCGACACGAAAACCGAACTTCGAATGCTCGACGTGATCGCACGGGCCGACGACCGCCACCCCGTCGATGTCGTCCCGACGTTCATGGGCGCACACGCGATTCCGGAAGGCCGGGACGCGGACGACTACGTGGACGAAGTCGTGGACGAACAGATTCCGGCCGTCGCGGAGCAGGGCATCGCGGAGTTCTGCGACGTGTTCTGCGAGGAAGGCGTCTTCACCGTCCCGCAGTCCCGCCGCGTGCTGAAAACCGGCGAGGAGTACGGCCTGACGCCGAAAATCCACGCCGAGGAACTCGCGCACATCGGCGGGTCACAACTCGCCGCGAAACTCGGCGCGACGAGCGCGGACCACCTCCTGTATGCAACGGAAGAGGACATCGACGCGCTGACGGCAGCGGAAGTGGTCCCCGTCCTGCTTCCCGGCACCGCGTTCGGTCTCGGTGCCGAGTTCGCCGACGCGAGGGCGTTCCTCGATGCGGGCGCACCGGTGGCGATTGCGACCGACTTCAACCCGAACTGCCACTCCCAGAGCATGGGCTTCGCCACGTCGCTCGCTTGCGTCGAGATGGGGATGACGCCCGCCGAGGCGCTGGTGGCGGGGACGAAACACGCCGCGATGGCGCTCGACATGCAGGACGGAGCAGGCACGCTCCAACCCGGAACGCCCGCCGACATCGCCGTCGTCGACGCGCCGAACTACGTTCACGTTCCCTACAACTACGGCGTGAACACCGTCGAAACGGTGCTGAAGGGCGGCGAGGTGGTCCATCATGAGTGAAATCGAAATCGACGGCGAATCGCTGACGCCCGAGGACGTGGAACGTGTCGCACGCGACGACGCGACCGTATTCGTCCCCGAAGACGCGAGAGAACGAGTTCGTACCGCACGAAAACGCGTCGAAGAGGTCGTCGAGAGCGGCGAAGCCGTCTACGGCGTCAACACCGGTTTCGGCGAACTCGTGGACGAGCGGATTCCCCCAGAAGATATCGAGACGCTCCAGACGAACCTCATTCGAAGCCACGCCGCCGGAGCGGGCCGCGAACTGACCCGCGAGGAAGTGCGAGCCATGATGCTCGGCCGCGTCAACGCCCTCGTCAAGGGTTATTCCGGCATCCGCGAAATCGTCGTGGACCAACTCGTCACGATGTTGAACGAGGGAATTCACCCGGTCGTCAAATCCCGCGGGAGCCTCGGCGCGAGCGGCGACCTCGCGCCGCTCGCGCACCTCGCGTTGGTCATCATGGGCGAGGGAACCGCGACCGTTGACGGTGAGAAACTGGACGGCGCGGACGCGCTCGAAACCGCCGAATTGGAGCCCATAACCCTCGCGGCGAAGGAAGGCCTGGCGCTCATCAACGGTACCCAGCTTTCGGTCGGCCTCGCCGCGCTCGCAGTGCTCGACACCGAACGGGCGATCCGTGCGGCGGACGTCGCCGGGGCGCTCACGACCGAGGTGACGATGGGAACGACCGCCTCCGCGGACCACGTCATCGCCGACGTTCGCCCGCACGACGGCCACGCGAAGACGGCACGGAACATCAAGCGCCTCACCGAGGGTTCCGAAATCGTCGAATCCCACCGCAACTGCGACCGGGTGCAGGACGCCTACTCGATTCGCTGCATGCCGCAGGTTCACGGCGCGGTTCGGGACGCCGTCGCCCATCTGCGTTCGGCCGTCGAAATCGAACTCAACAGCGCGACAGACAACCCGCTCATCTTCCCGGCCGACAGCGTGCATAGCCGCGCGAGCGGTGCGGGCGACGCCGCGGTGCTTTCCGGTGGAAACTTCCACGGTGACCCACTCGCGCTTCCGCTCGACTACCTGACGAACGCCGTCACGGAACTCGCGGCCATCTCGGAGCGTCGAGTGGACCGCATGCTCAACCCGAACATTCAGGAACCGCATCTCCCGCCGTTCCTCACCGAACACAGCGGCCTGCGTTCGGGCTACATGATCGCCCAGTACACCGCCGCCGCGC
The DNA here is from genome assembly GCF_024136965.1 of Haladaptatus sp. AB618. NCBI lineage: Archaea > Methanobacteriati > Methanobacteriota > Halobacteria > Halobacteriales > Haladaptataceae > Haladaptatus > Haladaptatus sp. AB618. The sequence continues at coordinate 215,515 of NZ_JAMYJX010000001.1, forward strand.
TGTTGAACGAGAACCGCTCCATTGGCCGCGCGTCGATGGACAACACGCCCGTCAGCGGCAATCAGGAGGACCACGTCAGCATGAGCGCCCAGAGCGCGTACAACGCGCGCCGTGCCGTGGCGAACACGCTCTCCATCGTCGGCATCGAACTCGTCTGCGGCGCTCAAGCCGCGGAATTCGTCTCCGATGGCCTCTCACACGGCGTCGGCACCGGCGCGGCCTACGATGCCGTTCGTGAAGTCGTGCCGCCGCTCACCGAAGACCGACCCATCCACGAGGATATTGCCGCCGCCGAGACGCTGATCTGGTCCGGATTACTCGACGAGCGCGTGGACGACGCGCTCCCCGAGCCACTGGATTAATCGGCCGTCGTTCCGCCCGAATCTCCCTCCGTCTCTTCCGGCTCGATTCGGGCTTCGGTCTTGGTTCCGTGACGGGGATTCCCCTCCTTATCGAGCGTCCAGACCCCGTGTTCCTCACATTCGAATACGCGACGAAAGACGGGCGTCGATTCTCGCCGACAGTTGGGGCACGGATGGACTGGTCCCTCCACCGAGGTGTCCGCTCCCATCTCCGCGTACACCTCCTGCCAATCCCCGCTGGGTGAAGTTCGCTCGTCAGGCATGATTTGATTCCGTGTGCGTGTAGTCGATATCGATACCCGGCGCTGTTCGACTGTATCTGCACGACCGACGACCGCTGAAATATTGATACTGTCCGCGTTGTTTCGGTGAGGACTCCCCGCCGCGCTACTGCATCGGCGGTTCGTTGTCGCCCGCTACCTCACCGGCGTCGTCGCTGGTGCTTTCATCGTTGGCACCGTCGTCGTTTCCGCCACTCGCGCCGCCGGTATCCAGGCTTTCGAGCGCCTGAATCGCGTTGTCGCGGTACGTGTCGATGGGTCGCTCGTACTGCTCTTTCGCCATCGTCGCGTAGCGGTTCGTCTCGTCGTCGAACGTTTCGATGCGTTCGAGCGTCCGCTCGGCGGTTTCGACCACCCAGCGGTCCCGCGTCGATTCGTCCACCACGGTGATGGATTCGGGGCGAAGCGAGACGTTCACCGTTCCGTCGTCCATCTCGAACGTCCGGGGCTTCCCGGCGATGGAGACATAGGCCGGTGCTTCGAGTTCTCGAAGCATGGCCGCGGCGTCGGGTTGGTACTGCCCCGCGTAGACGAAGAACGTGTCCCCGTTCGGGTCCACGACTCGTCCACGCCAGTATTCGCTGTCCTCGCCGACGTCCTCTTTTTCGGTGAGGGTTCCGACGACGAAGACTCGGTTCGCTCGCTCGCCCGTGGGGAGGAGCAAGTAGACCGGTGCGCGCTCGTCGTCCGATTCCTTGAACGTGTAATTCGCGTCGTTGAACTCCGCCGCGAAGGTGCGGCGTGCGACTTCTCGTGTTGGTGCGCCACTCATGTTACATCGACCTCGCTTTGGTAAGCGCCGCTTCCGCATCCACTGGTCCGGAGAGCAGTTCGACGTCGTTCGCCAATAGGTACCGACCCATCGTCGGTCCCGTCACGCGGTAGTAGTGGCCGAGCGTCATCTCACGCATTTCGTCGGCCACGACGGTGGTGTCGAGTGCGTCCATCGCCATCTGCTTGGCCTCCTCCAGTTCGATGCCGGTCAGGTTCTCGGTCGCCTCCTCGTTGAAGATGACCTCGTGAACGTCGAGGCCGTCGTCCAAGACGCCCTTGATTCGGAGGTCGAACTCGCCGTCCTGCTCGCCGTGTTCCGAACAACGGCCGTTCTGGAGGACGCGCGTGCAGTCCTCTTTGGGACAGCGTTTGATGAGGCCACTGCCGGACTGGATGTCCACCAGTGCACCCTCCATCTCGGTGCTGTTGTCGCCGACTTCGATGTCGGTGTCGAGTTCCTCGATGGTGGTCGTACGGTTGAGTTTCACCGAGTAGCGGCCCTGGTACTCGTCCGTGACCATGTTGCCGAGTTTGTAGACCTTCCCCTCTTCGAGTTCGGGGAGGTCGGATTTGGCCCACTTGGTGAACTTGATGGTGCCCGTCTCGTCGCCGAGGAGTCCGACTTGGCCCACGGAATCGCTCCGGGGGTCCCAGAGGTCGACGACCTTCGCGGTGAGGTCCACCCACTGCTCGTCGGTTTCGATGTCCTCGACGTGCACGTCGCTGGTGCCGCCGGTTCGAATCTCGTCGCGTTCGAGGCCAGCCTCGTCCAGATAATGGCTGGTGACGCTTCGCCGTGCCTCTTCCATGGGCACTTTGTACTCGTTGACGAGACTGTCGAGACGCGAGGCTACGTCGTCAACGGTTACGTCCAGATGGTCGGAGAACTGTTCGTGAATTTCTTCTGCGTGCTGTCGCACATCGGTCATGGTTGCTCCGTCTCCACTTCTTTTTCTATGGGAGACATACCGTGGTTGGTGCGGGATGGTATAAAAGGTTACGCGGGCAGAGCGGAAGTGAAAAGTGAACGCTTCGACCGTTACTGTCACCGTCGAACCTGTGTCCCCGAACGCCACTGAAGTAACGGATGAGGATTCAACGCACGCGACAATCCACACAGTTGTTCGGTGTCCGGTAGATCGAATTCGAAATCCATTGCCAATGGCGGTTCGCTCCACCAATCAACATTTGAACCCGCTTGCCCAAATGAAATATATGGACGACCGCTTCGACCGTTTCCTCCGAAACGTCGGCAAGAAGTACGCCGAGGCCCGCCAATCCGCGGACCACCAACTGAGCCAGGCCAAGGAAGCGTACCGAAACGCCCACGATACCGTTCTCGCCGACCTGCCGCGGGACGAACACGGGCGAGCGAAAATCGTCTGCCGACGACACGTCGATAAACGGGCCACACCGATCGATAAGGAGGGACGACCGAAGTGCTTCGACCCCGACCACCCCGCGTGTCGGGGTTGTCTTGAGGACATCCGCGAAGGAACCGTCGAAACGTGGTGATGGTGTCGAACGTCGAATTTCCCGCTCTTCTACACTATCCTGACGGAAATCTAGCCTGTTAGTCCGAAAAAACGGCCAGTCCGAGGCTCAGTACAATGGGCTGATTGTCGTACAAATATGATGTCTGTTATGTTCTCCAAATTCTGCCTTCGGCTTCTGAACGTCTCTACCTCTTTAAATCTCGGGAAAACGGTCTGACTCTTGGAACTTTCTTCAAATAACCAACACAACTTATATCCTTGGCTGGCGAATACGTGATTGGTGAAAATCAAATGAGCACAGAAGTACAAAGCAGTGGGGAGATAGTTTCGGACACCACCAAGCGATCGTGGCGTGCTTCGATGGGGGCAGGGGCGATTATCGCCGTAATCGGCGTCCTCGCCATCTTAGCGCCGTTCGCTGCTGGGGTTTCGTTGTCGATTCTGCTCGGGGCGTTGCTGGTGGTCGGAGCGCTCGTGCACGTGGCTCACGCCTTCTCGGGAGGGTGGAAGCGGTTCTTCGTGCAGGGTGTCCTCGCGGTCATCTACGCCGTTGCGGGCATTTCGCTCCTAGCGAACCCGCTCATCGGACTGACGACGCTGACCATCCTGCTGGCCGCGTTCCTGGTCGTCGATGGCGTCCTCGAAATCGTCATGGCGTTCCAGTCCCGCGGTGACCGTGGCTGGGGAGCACTCGTCGTGAGCGGCATCTGCGCCCTGATCATCGCCGCGATCATCTGGGTTGGATGGCCTGCCACCGCGGCGTGGGCGCTTGGCCTCCTCTTCGGCGTGAACCTGCTCATCACCGGCATCTCGATGATGTTCATGGCGCAGGGAACCCGAACCGAGACGCGCGAGGGAGCGTCTCCGGAGACCGAACCCCGCGGCGCAGCCTGAACACACTTTTTTAACCACGCGTTTTCGATAGGACGATTTTAGACACAAGCGAGCGATGCTCGGAACATGGACCGCCCGCTCGTCGCGCTCATCATGGCCGGAGGAACCGGGACGCGACTGTACCCCGCGAGTCGAAGCGATCGACCGAAACAGTTTCTCCCCCTTCTCGGGGACGATTCGCTCCTCTCTCAAACCGTGAGTCGGGCAGGCTTCGCCGACGAGATTTTCGTCTGCACTGCCGAGCAACACGCCGACCTCGTGCGAAACCACGCACCCGAAGCCGGGATTTTGATCGAACCGGAACCGAAGGATACCGGGCCAGCACTCGTCTATGCCGCACATCGAATCCGCGAACAGGTCGGCGACTGCGTTCTTCTCTGCTTGCCGAGCGACCACCACATCACCGGCGACTTCGAGACGACCGCTCGTCGTGCCGCGTCGGTTGCAGTCGAAACGAAGGGGGTAGTTACGGTCGGGATAGAACCGACCCGTCCGGCGACCGGCTACGGCTACATCGAACCCGGAACCGAACACGACGGCTACTTTGACGTCGTTCAGTTTCGTGAGAAACCCGACGAATCGATGGCGAATCGGTTCGTCGAGGATGGTTTCTACTGGAACGCGGGTCTGTTCGCATGGACTCCGGACGCCTTTCTCCAAGCCGCACGTGACTCGCCGCTTGAACCCCTCGTCACCGCGCTCGAAGACGGTAACCCGTCGGGTGGATTCGACCGCATCGAATCCACGAGCGTCGATTACGCCGTGATGGAACGAACCGACGAGGCGTACGTCGTCCCCGCCGAATTCGAGTGGGACGACCTCGGGTCGTGGGACGCGTTCGACCGGTTCGGCGACGGGGACAACGTCGTTCTCGGCGATGCGCTCACCATCGACGCGACGGGAAACATCGTCGCCGGGGACAAGCACGTGAGCCTCGTCGGCGTGGACGACCTCGTCGTCGCGGCCTACGACGACCGCGTGTTGGTCGTCCCGAAGTCGGATTCCCAGCGCGTACGCGAAGTCGTGGCGAAACTGCGGGAGGAAAACCGATTTTGACCCGGCCGTCAGATTTCTGCCGGTCCGCCCCGTATCCGGGACGCTATGGCTGACGTACCATCGATCAAGTCGGTCGAAACGGCGGACGAGTACATCCACGTCCGATTTCGCGACCCTGACGTATTCGATACGATTCGCACACCCGACTGGGCCGCCAACGCCGCACGGGACATCTCCGAGGGAGCGGAGGTCCGCACCGGACGACGCAGCGGGAGCGACGACTGGGAAATCCAAAGCGTCCTCATCAAAAAGCAAGCGGGGAAGGAGAAAGCCCGCGACGAAGCGAAGGAAATCGCCGAGACGATCGAGTCCTAGTACAGATCGCAGTAATGGAACTCGCCGTCGCCGACTTCCTTCGTCACGGTTTCCCCGACCTCGACCGGGACGGCTGACTCGAATATCGGTCCATCCCGGACGAACGTATGAAATTCGCCGTTCTCGCCACAGGGGTCTACGCCGTCCGGTAAGTCGGCGAGGAACGACTCGTCGAGGTCCCGGCCTGCGAAGGAGGGGTCGAGTTTCGATCCATCGACCGTCACCACCGTCGCTTCGAATCCGGCGTCGAGATACGCCCGAATCTGTTCGTCAGTATCCGGGTTCCAGACCGGCCAACAGCCGTCGACCCCCGTCCCGGCGAGTTGTTCCACTCGATACTCCCGGATGTCTTCGAGAAAGAGGTCCGCGAAGGCGACACGCTGGATTCCCCGTGACTCGTACTCGGCCATCAGGTCCGCCATTCTGGACTCGTACTCTTCGTTCGAACAGTCCATCGGCAGTTCGACGTACCGAATCGGCACGCCGAGCGCATCGGCCTGTGCATCGTACAACTCCCGACGGACGCCGTGGATGCTACTCCGGCCGTTCTCCCCGATCGAAGTGAGTAACTCCGTGACCTTCCCCAGTTCGAACAGCGCGTAGGCAGCATCTTTCCCACCGCTCCAGGAGAGGACGGTCGTCGGCTCTGCAGTGAGTTTTCCCTCCGTCATTAGCTTCGCAGTTTTCCGCCGTCTATCGGCAACGCGACGCCGTTCACGAAACTCGCCCGGTCGCTGGAGAGGAAGGCCACGACGTCCCCGAGTTCCTTCGGGTCTCCCACCCTCTCCATCGGAATACCGTCCGCCCAGTCGGCGAGTCCCTCCTCGTAGCTATCGTACTCGCCACGTTCGAGGGATTGTTCCACGAGTTCCCGAATCCGCGGGGTTTCGTGCGAACCGGGAAGCACCGCGTTGACCCGAATATCCGGCGCGAACTCGCGGGCTTGTGTCTGCATCAACCCGATGACGCCTCGTCGAACTGCGTTCGAAAGCACGAGGCCGTCTATCGCTTCCCGTACGCTCGTGGACGTGATGTTGACTACGGTTCCCGCATCGCTGTCCACGAGATACGGGTGTGCCTGCTTCGTCAACCAGACGACGCTCATGACCAGTAAGTCGTAGGCGGCGTACCAGTCGCGTTCCGTTATGTCGAGAAACGGCCCGCTCGGCGGCCCACCGGCCGACGTGACGAGGTGATCGAGACCGCCGAACTCGTCCACGGTCAGTTCGATCAGCGCCTCGATTTCGTCCGGATCGGTGATGTCGGTCGGAACCGAGAGCACGTCCCCGCCTCCGAGTTCCTCGATTTCGGCTTTCGCCTCCTCCAGTCCCTCTTCACTTCGAGCGCAGATGACGACGTTGGCTCCTTCCCGCGCCAACGCCTTCGCGCTCGCCAAGCCGAGACCGCTCGAACTCGCCGTTACCAGTGCCGTGTTTCCCTCCAGTCCGAGGTCCATATTTTCGAATCCGCACGAACCGCTAAAACTCCTCGGGAGCGGATTTCCGAACCGTCACTTCCCCGTCGTGTGTCACGCCGATGAGGAGGGACGTCCGAACCGTCCGACCTTTGACCGCCTCCCCCGCTTCGTCGCTCACCCGTTTCATGAGCTCCGGGGCCGCTTGGTTCACCTTCACTCCCGCTTCGTCGCAAGCCTCGTACACCCACGACGGAACGTCGTACAGGTCGCTCTCCGGTTCGACTTCGATCCGGACCGGTGCGCGGAGCGCTTCGGCGAACGCCACCGTCTCGCGTGCCTTGCTGATGTTCTCCCGTGCACTCCCCTCGATGCTCGAAACGTTCGCACGCGAAGTACCGAGTCGCTCGGCGATGGTCGCTTGTGCTGTGCCCCGCTCACGGAACACCAGCACTTCCGCTTGTCGTCGTGTCAGGACACTCGTCTCCGCGTCGAATCCCGCTCGTCGGAGAATCTCATCGACGTCCAGTCGCTCACTCATTGTTCCCCCGACATGGTACGGCGTACGCCCCCCACCCGCAAATGACTGTCCACCCGTGGGTTATCCGCCGCCCCAGAAGTTGTCCCGACTTCCAAGGCGTTCCCGCTCACGGCGGCTCTTCCGCCGGTCGTCTTTGGCACTCGGCCTTTCCTCTTCGTCCCCTTCCTCCTCCTCTTCCGGATCCATCGGCAACCGTTCGATCGGGTCCGCGAGCGCGTGATTTCCCTTCACGTTCGTGATCTTCACCTTGGCGCGTGCATCGGGGAGGATGCCATCGACGAGAACGATGAATCCATCCTCCGTTCGACCCACACCCGACCCGCTCTCGTGGATGTCGTCGATCTCCACGACGACTTCCTCGCCCGGTTGTACGGGCGCGGTTTTCAGTTCCCGAATCGGTTGGTTGTAGTGATTGCACCACTCCGCGCCCCCGCGGTCCCCGTAGTGGTGGCACCCCATTCCGTTGATTCGTTCTTCGAAACTGGGGCAGTGGTCGGCGAGTGGACAGTCCGGCATGCTTCAGGCTATAGCGGCGCGTGCCTAAACACTTCCGCAACCTCTTGCCCCACCTTTTGGTGCGAGAGCGCGGCAGAGCCGTGCTCTCTGGCAAAATCTGGACCAAAAGCCTTTCCTTCCCGTTGGTCGGTCGTCGGTCCGGAACATCTCCGATTTTCCGGAGACATCGCCGATCTCCACGGCTGTGTCACCGGTCGAATTAATGTGGGTGTGGCCCAGTGAAGAGAGTGTGAATCCGGCCATTCGAAGTGCAAGGGAGGGTGATGCCCCGCAGTTGGTCGAACTGTATCGCCGGTCGTACGCGGAGAACGCGAAGATCGGTTTTCCGTCGAGTATCCTCGATTGTGACGAGGGAACTATCGAACAGTGGATTCGGAGCCGAACGGTGTTCGTCGCCACTCACGACGAGGAATTCATCGGCGCTGTCCAAATGATTCCCCGTCCCGAGTGGGAACTCCCCGAAATCGGTCGCCTCGCCGTCAGCCCCGACTGGCAGGAGCGGGGAATCGGCAGGACCCTGCTCGAATCGGTGGAGGAACACGTGAAGTCGGAGGGATGGGGAACGGTTCGCCTTCGAACGCTCTCGGACCACCCCTTCCTCGAAGACTGGTATCGTCGATGTGGCTACGAACGAGTCAGCGTGCAACGACTCGATAACCGTCCGTACGATGCTCCGATACTGGAGAAGAAACTGTAGTCAGGCCAACGGCGTTCGCTCGACCACTTGCCGCGTGCACCTTTTTACTTCGTCGGGTCGGCACAGCCGACCGCTCCTCGCAAAAATCTGCATCAAAAACATCCCTCTCACTCCCTTCGGTCGCTCGCGGGAAACTCAGGCCAACGGCGTCCGTTCCACGACTTGGCCGTCGTACGTCGGATACTGCTCCACGATTTCGCCCTTCTCCACGTCGCCTTCCTCGATCATCTCTTCGAGCAACCACCACGCGACTTCGATGTGCTCGGATTTGACGGTGTAGAACTCCTCGGGGACGCCGAGTGCTGCGAAGTCTCCCTCGTCCACCCACGTCTTCCCGTAAATCAGCGTGCCGTCGTCGGTCACGTCGTCGAACTCGCGGCGAATCTGGCGGGCCATCCGCTTGAGGCGGTTGCGGTGCTGAGCGGCGTCCTTGAACACCGAGGTGCAAAAGTACGTTCGCGGGTGATCACCCATCACGTCGAGGATTTGCTCCTTGGAGCCATCGACGGCGGACATGTGGCCCTCCTGGAGTTCGAAGCCTTCGGCCTGCATTCTGCGGTAGTTGCCTTGGGACATCTCGAACTCGTTGACGTTGCAGAACTCCGCCGCGCCCTCGTCGAGGAAGTCGAGGAACTCCTCCTCGGCGCGGATTCCCGGAATCTCGAACGCAGGGGTGAGCCCCTCCTCACGGGCGATGTAGAGGATGTCCTCCCATTCGGTTCCGTGCAGTTCTCCCCACTGTTCGTACGGCGGGTGGAATCGAATCTCGTCCAACCCGGCCTCCGACAGTCGACGCATGTTTTCCCGCCCACCCGTGATTCCGGTATAGAGGTGCGTGTGGTGGTCCTCGCCGAACTCGTCCTTCAACAGCGAGAGGTACCGACAGGTCTTGTTCATCGCCTCCTGTGGTTCGCCACCAGTGATGGACGTGCCGAGCGCGTTCATGCGCTTTGCCTCCGTAATCACGTCCTCGTCGTCCTCGACGAGTCGCTCGTTGGCGTACACGTCGGTGACGTTCTTCCGGTTTTCACCGAGGGGGCAGTAAAAACAGTCGCGCTGGTCGCAGTAACCGTAGACGAAGAGAACCATCTTGCCACCTTTGGCACACTGTTCACAGCCCTTGGAAATCATTCGTTGTACCGTTTTGCCCGTCGAGCCTCAAAAAGCGTGCGAATTACACTACTCTCAGCCACAGACAGTCATGAGCAGGCTGTTCACCATCGACATCATCGCGTTTTCGTTCTCCTCGAAGACGTGCTGACCGTGTGCGCTCCCATTGACCGTTTGGTAGCGTTTCGGATTCGACGCGGCCTTCTGCATCTTCTTCGTCGTCTGCACGTACTGTCGGTCGTCACCCTTGGCCACGACGAACAGCTTCCAGCCCTGCATTTCGCCCGCGGAATCCACACCGCTCCCGGGAGCGAGTGCGAGCGTCCCGGCAATCGTCCCCGACTTTGCCCGTGCGTTCGCCCGAACGACCGCATCCGCACCGGCACCGGCACCGACGAGGACGACGTTTTTCACGCCGACCCGTTTGCGGAGGTACCGACTTGCGGCGAGGACGTACCCCGGTGCCGTGCTGGTGTCGTCCAAGTTCAGACCGATTGGCAGGCACGTGTAGCCCTTGTTCGCCAGTTCCTTCGCCTCCGGGAGCCAGTCCTTCCTGTCGAAGCCGTTGTCGTGTGCGAACACGATGCCACAGCTACCATCGCCCACCAACGTCCCGTGAACCGTCGCTCCGCTTTGGGTGGTGAACTGAACGTCGCCACCGCCCTCCGGCGGCGCCGTTCCGGTCGTCGTTTCCTCGCCCGTTTCTTGAGTGGTGGTTTCCGACGTCGTTTCCTCGTCCGTCGCAGAGCTCGTACTCGTCTCCGTTCCGGATCCCGTCTCCGTCGTTCCCGTTCCGGCTCCCGCCTTCGTCGTTCGTTTCCCGTCGGGCGTCCCGGTACTCGTCGATTCCTTCTTACCGCCGGACGAACAGCCAGCGAGTGTCGCCGTCGCTGCGACTCCGACCGCTCGGAGGAGACGACGCCGTGTCGGCGTTTCGCTCATTGCTCGAACACTCCTTCCAGGGGGGTTAATTATACACGAGATAATGTCGGTCGTCCAACGAGCGAACGACTGTTTACACCGTTTTCGGACGCTCTCGAACTGTTTCTGTCACTTCGATTTCCGTCGATTTTGAGACTTCGATCGTCGTTTTCTTGCCATTCCCGAAAACAGTTAACCGTCGGCCGCGTACACATCGCCAATGCTGCTGGTGTTGTGTGTGGACCTCGACGACGATCTCGGCCGGAAGACGGGCTTTAATACGCCGGTCGTCGGTCGGGACGAGGTCGAGGCCGCCGCCGTCGCGCTCGCCACCGCAGACCCCGAGGACAGCGACGTGAACGTCATGTTCGAGGGCGTCCATCTCTACGACCGAATCCAATCCGACGAGAGCGTCGAAGTCGCTATCGTCACCGGCAACGAGGGGAGCGATATCAGCGCCAACCGGGAAGTCGGCGAGGAAGTGGACACCGTGTTGGCGAGCATCAACACCAGCGAGGAGATCACGACCGTCATCGTCACCGACGGAGCACAGGACGAGAGCGTCATCCCGGTCATCCGTTCGCGTATTCCCGTGGACGGCGTCCGTCGCGTCGTCGTCCGGCAGGCACAGGACTTGGAGTCGATGTACTACACCATCAAGCAGGTGCTGGACGACCCCGAAACCCGCGGGACGATTTTGGTCCCGCTCGGCATCCTGATGCTCATCTATCCCCTCGCGCTCGCGGCCGACCGACTCGGCATGCCCGGCGGGGCCGTGTTCGGCGGGACGTCCGCCCTTCTCGGACTCTACATCCTCTTCCGTGGTCTGGGCCTCGAACGCTTGGTCGACCGCTTCGCGGAGAAAACCCGGGCGAGCCTCTACTCCGGTCGCGTGACGCTCATCACCTACGTCGTCGCCGCCGCACTGCTCGTCATCGGTGGCGTCAGCGGCGTCAACACCCTCGATTCCATCCAACACCAAAACGACGGTAACAGCCTGGGCGCGCTTCGCGTCCTCGCGGCGCTCATCTACGGCGCAGTCGTCTGGTTCTCGGCCGCCGGGATCACCTCCAGTCTGGGTCAGATCACCGACGAATACCTCGCCGACGATTTCAAGTGGCGCTACCTCAACGCGCCGTTCTACGTCCTCGCGATCGGCGGCGTTCTCTACGCCGTCAGCGCGTACTTCCTCAGCCGCGCCTCGCTCGAATTCCTCGCCGGGATGCTCACCGCCGGAACCCTGCTCGGCCTGACGAGCACCCTCATCTTCGCCATCGCCGAATCACGCTATTCGAGGTCAGGACAGGCACGAGCGAGTTAGGATTTCGGTTTCTGCAACCGCGTCCAGACTGTTTCTACAATTTCGTCCATCCAAGTGGCGCGCGCTGACGAGACGGTTCGGCCAGTGGTCCGGCCGAACCGTCTCGGAAAGTTCGTGCGAGGGATGAGTGAGCCGGGCGGGACCGACGGTCCCGCTGGAAGCCGGCGCAAAGCGCCGGCGACGACCGCAGGGAGCGAAGGAATCGGCTGGGGAGGCGTGTGGTGCGGGGCGGTAGCGGTGGCGGTGCAGAAGCGGTGGCGGTACGGTTGCGGTTTCATTGCCGCTCGGTACTTGCGGTTATAGTAAAATTAGCACTCCTTCGTAACGAGTGACCGTCTAAAACCACAAAAGTGCCGAAACAACCAACTACCGTTTTCTACATGAAGTCCGCGATTCCGGACTGCTTGTTCTTGTCGTTCTCGAACACGCTCTCCAGCGAGCGCTCCAGGATCCGCAACCGCTGTTTGGTGTACTCGCGGCAGTCGTACTCCTCGGCGACCTGTAGCGCGGTGTCCATGTACTTGTTCACCGAGCCCTGGTGCACCGTCAGGTTCACCCGGCCGCCGCACTCCCGGCAGTCGCCGGAGAGGGGCATTCGCCGATACTTCACGCCGCAGTCGAGACACCGGGTTTCCTGCCGCGAGAACGCACGAAGGTTCCCGATGAGGTCCGGCAGGAAGTGCCCCTCGATGACGCGCTCGGCCACGTCCGTCTCATCGACCGCACGCGTCTTTCGGGCCAGTTCCAACTGGGCATTCATTTTGTCCATCATCGACCCGAGCGTCTTGTACGCCGAGAGGTCCGGCCCGAGCGCGATGTTCGAGGTGTCGTGTGTGTGCCGGAAACCGGTGTACTCGCGGTCGGTGCCCAGATACTCCTCCGCGATGGTGATGTCCACGTCCTCCGGGTCCACCATCTCCAGCGTCGCCTCGTAGAACTCGCGGGGATACCGGTCCACGATGTCCATGTTGTGCGCCTCGTCGTCGATCTCCGAGGGGTCGATGCGCGAGGACATCACCAGCGGCGCGTCCATCTGCCCACCGCGCTTGTCCGGCAGGAACTCCTTCGAGAAGTTGAGCAGACCGTCCATCAGCAACATCACGCAGTCCTCGTCGCCGTCGCACTGCTTCGTCGCAATTCCGTTTGCGACGAGATTATGCGTATCCCGGACGGTGACGCAGTAGGTGTTCGAAACCTCCGACTGGACGATTTCGACTCGCGTTACTTCGTCACGTTCGAAGGAACCCCCGTCCGCCACTGCCCCTGTATTTGCCCTTCCTGCCGAGAAACCGGAATTCACACCGCCGAGGAATCCAGGAACTGAAGTACCGACCTCCAAATCTCGTGCTTCGATTTCTTCGAGATAGTTCCCGTTCCACTGAACCATCGAATGGTCGGGAGTCACCGTAATTTCCCGTCCGCTTCGAGTTTCGATTTCGACTAGATGGTTCGGTGCTGGATGTTTCGAAACCGCTTCGATGGGCTTTCGAACGACGTTCCCATCCTCGTCTATCGACGGCACCAACACCTCACAATCCAGTTCTTGGACGAGAGTGCCGAAATCATCCGTTCGCGGCTCTTCCAATCGCTTCTCGACCAACTGTCGAATTTCGTCGTATCGCCACTCCTCGTCCTCATCTCGATACCAGACCTTGGTTTCCGGATGGAAGCAGTTGCGACGTTTCGCCGCGTGGAAATACGGATGTGCGTACCCCACCGCCGCGCTGGTAAAGCCGATGACGCGGCCGACGACGGCGGCGGAGGTGTGGGGTGCCATCCCGAAGACGAGTTCGCCGACCAAGTCCTCGCGTTCGTCCATCTCGTAGAACGGTTCGAGTCCGTAGTAGTCCTCGAGGAGTTGGTCCACGAACTCGGCGGTCTTGAGCAGGTGGACGGCCGCGCCGTCCGAGAGGACGATGTCCTGTACACGCAACTCGACCAGTTGGTCGTCGTGTTGGAGCGGTTCGCCGTGGATGTCCTCCTCGTAGCCGAGCGCGTGGAGTTGGTCGGCTTCCACGTCCAGTTCGGACGGCCTGACGGACGTGACCGGCAGGTCGGTCATGTCGTAGCGGATCGTGCCGTCCTTGAACGCGCTCACGCCGTGTTTCGCCCGGAGAACGCCCTTTTCGATGGATTCGGGCGTTTTGTGCGCCGAGGTGAGTCCCTTGACGCCTTTGAGCGTATCGAAGACGTTCGAGCGCTCGCCGACCGATTCGAGCGCGTTCCGGAACTCGTCGTTCATCTCGATGGGTTGCCACTCGACGCTGGTCGCCTCGACTTCACACCGCGGGCACTCTGCCCGGCCCGCTTGGTCGGGTTCGACCCTCGTTTCGCAGTCGGGGCATCTGTACACCGGATACGTGTTGCCGCCGCACTCCGGACACTGGCATTTGAACGTCTCCTCGCCGCAGTCCTCACACTCGCGTTGTCCGATTTGGACTTCGATTCGTCCGCGCTTTCCGGACATCCCTTCCGTATGAGTCGCAGCTTTCGCCACGTCGCGCTGGTCGCCGCCGGCCTCGCCGAGCGGGAAGAGCGTGTGGACTGCGGGACTCATCTCGCGTTTCTCGGATTTCTCGGGCCGACCCATCCGGTTCCCGATGCGCGTGGGTGCGCGTTCACGGACCTCGAACGGGGCGACTTCGTTGACCGCTTGGATAGCGTTGTCCCCCGGTTCGTCCTCGCCCCACTCGCGAGCTTCCTGTGTTAGTGTGTCCCACGCACGCGTAAGGTCATCAATACTGATCCCCAGCGATCGAACGAACGGTTTCCACACCGGTATCTCGATGTCCTCTCCCTGCCTGTGCTGAACGAGGAGATGTTCGAGCGCCGTTCGAATCGTCTCGGTGTTCGAAATGACGAGGGTTCCGTCCCGTATTTCGCCCGCTTCGACGGTCTCCGCCAGTGTCTCGAACTCGGCGACCGAGATATCGTGCCAGAGATGGGTGTACTTCGGGTGGAGCGGTGCGTCGTATTCGGTCGCCCAGTCGAGCGCTTCCTCGGGGGATGGGTCTTCGAGGTCGATACGGGGGTTATCACGCATCGCCTGCACGTTCGCACCGGCGTGTTCGAAATCCTGTACCCACCACTCGAAGACGTAGGATGCGGGGGGGGAGCGGGTGGTTGTTCTCGACGAATTCGCCGTAGTTGACCAGATACTCGCCGAGGTCGATGATCTCCACGACGCCGTTACGAACTTCGAGCGCTTCCTCGGTGTCGTCGATTCGGCGTACGTCGCCGTTCGCCAACTTGACCGTCGGTCCTTCGATGGTATCGACGGGGATGACGCCGCCCGCTTTTCCGGGCCGTTCGGTCTTTATCTGCGTTCCCGTCGCGAGGAAATCGTCCACGATGTGCATCGTCGCGGGTTGCACGCCCGCCGTTGCGAACCCGTGGTTCCGCGCCCGACCGTATCGGAGGCGGAAGCCACCGGGTCGGCAGGGGTGTGTAAAGACGGGCCGTCCGGCGATGAGGTCTCGGAGAAACTTCGTGGCTTCATCGACGCGCGGCGGACCATGCAACTCGTGGGTTTCCGCTTCTTCTCCCCCTTCCTCTTCGGCTTTTTCGTCGTCCGCTTCGCCTTCTCCCCCCTCGCTCTCGTCCTTCTCCTCTTCTCCGTCGTCCTTTCCGATGGTACCGTCGATGAGGTCCTGCAACCACGGCCAGTCGATCTCGTCCAGGTTTCGGGTGTAGCGCTGTATCTTCGGCGCTTTGAGCGCGATACCTTCCGCCATGACGAGACACATTCCACCACGGGCGCTGTTGGTATCGACGCGGTCCAAGTCGCGGAATCCGGATACCTCCTCGTCGCCCGTCGCCTCCCCGTCCAGCATGACGGGCATGTGTTTGGCGATGAACTTCGACTCCTTGTCCTTCGGCGAGTACTGCAATCCAGTCTCCGAATCGTAGAGGTTGATCTCCTCGGCGTAGCGTTCGATCTCGTCGTCGCGGGCCTGATACTCTCCCACCCCGAGGAGTGCCCGCGTGTAATCCGCCACGAGAACCGACAACGCCTGTGCGGTCCCACCTGCCGAGCGAATCGGCCCGGCGTAGTAGACGTTGACGAACTCCGTGCCGTCGTCGTTATCGAGGAGTTCCACTCGGTCGATTCCCTCGATGGGCGCGGCGACGACACCTTCGGTCAACAGCGCGACGGCAGTCCGAACCGCACCCTCGATCTTCCCGGCACGGGTCTCGTAATCACCGACGTTCCCGTCCGCGAAGTCCTTTGCCAGTTCCAGGGCGGCCTCCTCGCGGGACATCTGTCCTTCGAGTTCGCGTACGCGTTCGGCGACGTTCTCGATGCCGAGGATGTTCTCCACACGGTCGGCCATGTCCTTTGCGACTGGAATCTCGACTTCCGGTTGCGGGTCGCCGCTGTGTTCCTTGGCCGCCTCCGCCACGTCGAACGCCTCGTCGAGGCGCGATTCCAGCCGTTCGAAGTACTGTCGGTCTTCGTCCCGCATACTACAGCCAGAGGTCCAATCCGGTCGGTTGGTCGCGTTCCCGAACGAGCGGTTCCTCGAACGTTCGCATGTACAGTTCCCCGGCGAACACCGTCGCGGAATCGAGGTGTCCGGCGAGCGTCTGTCCCGAACGTCGTGAAAGGACGGCGTGCGTGTGTGCGAACCGCTCGCCGTCGAGTAGCGAGATGTTGCCGACACAGGACGCGACTTCGAGCGGCTCGTCGAACTGAACCTCCCGGTACTCTTTCTCGTCCTGGTCGTAGTACCAGATGTCCGCATCCTGCACCGCGCCCATCGCGATGAACCACGCAGCGTCGACGTCCTCGTCGTCGGCAAGCGATTCTATTTCGGCGCGCCAGTCCGCACCGTGCCCGAGCCGGGCGACGAACTCCTGTTCACTGGCAACCTCCCGATAGTCCATGTCTGCATGAAACCGCGTGGGGAACAAAAAAGGTTCAGTCTCGTCCCCTCGCCCTACGGGTCGTCGGTACGGTTAGCTTTCCGACGTACGGTCCCATTTCCTGTCTGCATCCCTACCACTTCCTGTAGCTGTTCGGTAGGCACAAAAACGGGGATCGTGGAAAGAGGGCTGTTTGAGGGTCGAAACTGTTGGGGAACTACTGCCAGTCGGGGAGGGATGCAGTGTCCGTTACTCGCATGCAAATCCATGCATCCTCGCGGGATACATCTGCGATGACGAGTCGCTCCGTCTTCCCGTCATCGTCCACCGAGGCCATAACCTCGGAGTCGTTTGCAACCGACACCGACACTGCTGCCGTATCCGGCGTCATACTTTGAGAGTGTGTACCAAGGAATATAAGCGCACCGAAACGCTGATACTCAATACTATTTCTGATATGAATTTCTGAAAAAATGACTGGACTGGGTGGGTGTAGCGTTTGTAACGAAAATAATAGAACGTTACTCGGCCGATTTCACCGCCGTCTTTCATTTCTCAATGATATGTTCTATGACAAAAATAGCGAAAGAATCCGGGTTGAATATAATCCCGAATCTGGCGAACTGTGCAATAAACCCGCCGTTTAACACCGTAATGGTGGCAATCTCAAACGGTAAGTTTATCCACTATGATACACAAGCCGTTGATGGATGACAGATACTGACAACCTAACCCGTCGGCGGTTCCTACAGGCAACCGGGGGTGCGGCATCCGCTGCCGCGCTCGCTGGCTGTACTGGTGGCGGTGACGACAACGGTAACGGCGACAATACGAGCAACAACGGCGGCGGTGACGGCACCAGCAACGGTGGAGGAAACAACGGGAACGGTAACACGCTCCAGTTGCTCAACTCCACGATGACCACGCTCGACCCGGTCAAGGCGACCGACACGGCGTCCGGGACGGTCATTCAGCAGGTCTTCGACGGCCTGACGAACTATCCGAACGGCGAGATTGCCGTCGAAAATCTGATCGCTGACTCGCACGAGGTCTCCGACGACCAGAAGACCTACACGTTCAAACTCAAGGAGGGTGTGAAGTTCCACAACGGCAAGGAAGTCAAAGCGAAGGACTTCATCTACTCCTGGCGTCGCCTCGCCGAATCGAAGAACTCCCGTCGACAGTACTTCGTGCTCGACTCCATCGGCATCAAGCACGAGGAGACGACGAAGAAGTACAAGGATTCGGACGGTGAGGAACACAGCCTGACCGTCGCAAAGGCGGACTCCCTCGCGATCAAGGCGACGGACGACTACACGCTCGAAATCACGCTCGAAAAGCCGTTCCACGCCACGCTCGAAATGCTCGCCTACACGTCCTTCGCGGCGATTCCGGAAGGCATGATCGGCGACATCGACGGCTACGATGGCAAGGTGAAACAGACGAAGTTTGCGACGAAGAAACCCATCGGTGCCGGTCCGTTCGAGTTCGACCACTGGCAGACGGACGTCGAAGCCGCAGTCTCCAAGTTTGACGATTACTACGGCGACAAAGCGAAAGTCGACGGTATCCACTGGAACATCACGTCCGACCCGGACACGAGTTACACCTACGGTATCGTCAACAAGAACGCCGACATGGGGTACGGCAGCGGTATCATCCCGACATCGAAATACGATTCGAACAAGGTCAAAAACACGAAAGAAGACGACCTCGGTCGAACCGTCGGGAAGTACGGTCCCGTCGAAGGCAGTACGATGGACTACCTCGGCGTCTCCACGATCAACACCTACTACATGGGCTTCAACACGGACAACGTCCCGAAGCCTGTCCGACAGGCGATCGCCTACATCACTAATCAGGAGAAAATCGTCGACGAGATCTTCAAAGGCCGCGGGAAGGCCGCGTATCACTTCACGCCGCCGATGATCTACCCCGGTGGTGCGAAGGCCTACACGAAGCACGCGAAGAACAAGTACCCGTACGGCTACAACGAGCGCAATATCGAAAAGGCGAAGCAGATCATGAAGGACGCTGGCTACAGCCAGAGCAATAAGTTCAGCTTCACCTTCACCGTTTACCAGAGCTCCAGCACGTGGCCCGCGCTGGGTAAGCGTCTCCGTGACTTGCTCCAAACGGCGCACATCAACATGGAGATCAAGAAGACGCCGTTCAGCACGCTGCTCCAGCAGGGTCGACAGGGTAAGCTCGAAGGCTACTCGCTCGGGTGGGTCATGGACTGGCCAGCCCCGGACAACTTCCTCGGACTGCTCTACCCGCCACTGACGGACACGTCCCAGGATTCGCCACAGTCCTACACCAACTGGTCGGGTACCCCTGCCGCGAAGAAAGCGACCAACGCGTGGGAGACGGTGCAGGACAACACCGGTCCGACGAAGAAAGAAGGGAAGACTCGCGACGAAGCGTACATCAAGATGGAGGAAGCCAACTGGGAGGACGTCACCTTCCTGCCGATGTACCACGGTCTGTCCGAGCGCTTCTCCTACGAGTGGGTCGACGCGCCAAAGTTCGGCGGTGCTGGCTACAGCCGTCAGATGTACAACAACGTCGAACTCAGCAGCCGGAAATAAATAACCAAACTTCGGCGTTTATTTTTCTCCCAAACGTCCAGATAGCCGCGGCACTACTAGTGATTTTCCGTGAAATACTATCGCAAGACATAATGAGTGGAACGCGAAATACGTATCCGTATCAGCCATGAACGCGGTTACCATTGGGTGCAACCTACCGCACGACAAGATAACGTTTGACTGGGAGGTGGACTGGACAAAATGAGTCGATGGCGCTACTTCGCTCGCCGTCTAATACTGTCCATCCCTATTCTCATCTTCGGAACGACGATCACGTTCGTCGTCCTCCGAATGGGACCTCTCGACCCCGTCGGGGCGATTCTCGGTCCGACAGGAGATCCGCAAGCGTACAACAAGATATCGAATCAACTCGGCCTTAACAAGCCGTTATGGGAACAGTACGTCGACTACATGATCAACATGGCAACGTTCCATTTGGGCCGTTCGTGGGTTCTCCATCCGGATCAAACCGCCTACGGACTCATCGTATCGTATGCCCCCCGAACCCTCTGGTTGGGATTCTGGTCGGTTCTCATCGCCGTCTTCGTGGGAATCCCCCTCGGATTCTACGCCGGACTCAACCCGAACTCGGGAAGTGACTACTTCGCTTCGTTCGGTGGTATCGTATGGCGTGCGATGCCGAACTTCTGGCTCGCGCTGATCCTGATGGCAGTCCTTTCCCATTCACAAGACGTGTTGTTCGGGTTCAACTGGCAGAACTGGCTCGTTCATACGACCGTTACCGGCGTTCCGTTCCACGACTATCACGAGTTGACCAATCCGCATAACCTGCTAGCCGCCATCAAGAAGATCGCACCGGCGGCTATCGTTCTCGGTTCCGCATCGATGGGGAACGAGATGCGTATCGGTCGAACGGCAGTGCTGGAGACGGCGAACTCCAACTTCATCGAAACGGCGCGTGCGAAAGGTGTTCCGCCGCGCTCGCTCGTCTGGAAGCACATCTTCCGAAACGCCCTCATCCCGCTCGTTCCCATCATCACGGGCGAGGCGTTCCTGCTCATCGGTGGTTCAGTCATCGTCGAAACCGTGTTCAACATCAGCGGTATCGGCCGCCTGTTCTTCCAAGCAGTCATTCAGGGCGACTTGCCACTCGTCGGTTCGATGATGTTCATCTTCATCCTCATCGTCGTACTGATAAACATCCTACAGGACTTCCTGTACACGATCATCGACCCCCGTGTCGGTTACGACGGAGGTGCATAACATGAGTACCAATTCCGCTATTCGAGAGGAAAAATCCCTCCGCGAACGTATCGCAGACAACCCACGACCGGCGGCCCTCTGGTTCGCCGGATTCCTCGTGCTCCTCGCACTCGAATTCGGTGCGCTGTGGGGCATGATAATGGCAGTTCCGTGGAGCACGTTTGTCAATAAACTGGCGTTCCTCAAACCGATCGCCGCACCGTTTGCGACCTTCGGTGACGCATTGTCGGACTTGCCGACGCTGCTATCGAGGAGCATCTTCGACAACACCGGATGGCAATCGCCGTCCGGTGGGTGGAAAGGGACGTTTCTCGGATTGTCCCCGGCAGTCGTCTGGGCCATCCGCGTCGTCCTCATTTACGCCTACTCGCTCGCATTCCTGTACTGGATTTGGCGCGGCTATCTCACGTTCCGAGAGCACTATCGATACGCCGACTGGACGCCCCGTGACGACATGATCAACCGGTTCCGCAACCACACGTGGGGACTGTTCGGGTTCGTCGTCGTCTTCATGTTCGTCGTGATGGCGATTTTCGCGCCCGCACTCGGGCCGACGACCCTCGAACGTAACATCCAGGATCCGTACTCCCACCAGATCAAATACCTCGACAAGGATTCCAATCAGGTCAAGGAAGCCCTCGTCGGTGACGCCAACTCGGGTTCCCAATCGGAAGGTTCAAGCGGAAACGTCGGTCCGATGACCTACGACGACTACGGTCGATATCATCCGTTCGGCACGTTACCGACCGGTAAGGACTTATTTACCTTCATGATGCACGGCGCTCGCGTCTCGCTGTTCATCGGTCTCACGTCCATTATCGTGAGCGGTTTCATCGCAACGGCGTTCGCGCTCCTGACGGCGTACTACAAGGGTGCCGTCGATCTCTTGGTCGTCGTCGTCGGTGACTCGGTAATGTCGATTCCGCGCCTGCTACTCCTCATCCTGCTCTCGTACGTGCTGAAGGGTACGTGGCTCGGGAAGATTTACAACGGCGGCCTGTTGTTCGCACTGCTGTTCGCCGCAACTGGCTGGCCGTTCCTCTGGCGTGCAGTGCGTGGCCCCGCGATGCAGGTATCCGAACAGGAGTGGATCGACGCTGCAAAGAGCTTCGGACAGAGCCCGGTTACGACCATGAAGAAGCACATGGCTCCGTACATCCTCGGGTATCTGCTCGTCTACTCCTCGATGACGCTCGGCGGTATCATCATCTCCGTCGCAGCGCTGTCGTTCCTCGGTCTCGGTATCAACGCACCGACGCCGGAATGGGGTCGTGCAATAAGCGTCGGACAGACCTACACGACGACCGCCTCGTGGCACATCTCGCTCATTCCGGGTATACTCATCGTGCTCATCGTCACCGCGTTCAACGCGCTCGGTGACGGTATCCGTGACGCGGTCGACCCACAGAGCGAAACGGGTGACGACGGCGGTGCTGAAGTCGCCGCGACAGGAGGGAGTGGTGCATAATGGCGTCGAGCCACCAACCCACGTCCATCGCCGACAGGGAGCCGATTCTGTCGGTCGAAAACCTTCAGACGGCCTTCTTCACCGACAAAGAGGTCATCCGCGCCTGTGACGGCGTTTCGTTCGACATCAGACCTGGAGAGACGGTCGGTATCGTCGGCGAATCCGGGTCCGGAAAGAGCGTCACCGCACGCTCCATCATGGGCCTCATCAAATCGCCCGGACGCATCCTCGACGGTAGCATCCGTTTCAAGGACGAGGAACTGACGGGTAAATCCGAAAAGGAGTACCGACAGATTCGCGGCGGTGACATCGCGATGGTGTTCCAGGACCCACTGACGAGCCTGAACCCCGTCTACAGCGTCGGGAACCAGATCAAGGAGGCACTTCGTCTCCATCAAGATATGACCGGAACTGCGGCAACCAAGGAGGCGATCAACCTCCTCGAAGCGGTCGGTATCCCCGACGCCGGTCGCCGCATCAAGGAGTACCCACACGAGTTCTCCGGCGGGATGCGTCAGCGGGCGGTCATCGCCATGGCGCTCGCGTGTGACCCCGAACTGCTCATCTGTGACGAGCCAACGACGGCGCTCGACGTGACGATTCAGGCCCAAATCCTCGAACTGCTGGATGAACTCCAGGAGGAACGCGACCTCGCGATCATGTTCATCACGCACGACATGGGCGTCATCGCGGAAATCGCCGACCGCGTGAACGTCATGTACGCGGGCGAAATCATCGAAAGTGCGCCCGTCGTGGAACTGTTCGAGAACCCACGACACCCGTACACCCGTGGTCTGCTGCGAAGCATCCCGGGCAACGCCCCCGAATCGGACCGCCTCGTCACCATCGAGGGTGACGTTCCGACGCCGAACGAACCCGCCACGTACTGTCGATTCGCGCCTCGATGTCCCGAGGCGTTCGACTCGTGCGATTCGGTTCACCCGGTCCCGGTCGAAGTCAACGAGAACGCGGACAGGCACACTGCGGCGTGTCTCCTGTATCCCGAAGACGTGTCACAATCAGAAGCCATCGACGTGCATCGCAATATGGCAACCGAAAGTGAGGACAAACTATGAGCGAAGTACAGAAGAGCAAATCCCCGTCGGTCGAGACAGGCGAAACGCTCGTGGAAATCAACGAGCTGAAAACCTACTACGGCGAGGGTGGTCTCATCGACTCGACTCCCGTCAAAGCTGTTGACGGTGTCTCTGTCGATATTCAACGCGGCGAAACGCTCGGGTTGGTCGGCGAATCCGGCTGTGGAAAATCGACGCTCGGCCGGACGCTCATCCAACTGGAGGAAGCGACGTCCGGCGAAGTGCTGTTCGACGGCACCGACATCACCCAACTGTCGGGCAAAGACCTCAAAAACTGGCGACGAAACAGCCAGATGGTCTTTCAGGACCCCGAGTCCAGCCTCAACGACCGGATGACGGTCGGCGAAATCATCCGCGAACCGCTCGACGTTCACGATTGGAAGACGCCGCGGGAGCGTCGGGAACACGTCCGTGAACTACTGGACGTCGTCGGACTCCAACCCGAACACTACTACCGCTACCCGCACCAGTTCTCGGGCGGCCAGCGCCAGCGTGTCGGCATCGCCCGCGCGCTCGCGCTCGAACCGGAGTTCATCGTGCTGGACGAACCCGTCTCGGCGCTGGACGTCTCCGTGCAGGCACAAATCCTCAACCTGCTCGAAGACCTGCAGGACGAGTTCGGCCTGACGTATCTGTTCATCGCCCACGACCTCTCCGTGGTTCGGCACATCTGTGACCGTGTCGCCGTGATGTATCTCGGTCACATAATGGAACTCGGACCGACGGAGGAGTTGTTCGAGAACCCGAAAAACCCGTACACGATTTCGCTCCTCTCGGCGATTCCGGACCCGGACCCGACGGCCCGCGGTGAGCGAGTCACGCTTCGCGGGACTCCACCGAGTCCGCGTGACCCCCCGAAAGGCTGTCCGTTCAGTACACGCTGTCCGATGAAGATTCGACCGGAGGAGTTCCAAGACATGGACGACGACCTCTGGGTCAACATCGAAATCTTCCGCGAAGTCGTTCGCGAACGTTCCCGCGCCGAACGTTCGATGACCGATCAGGTGAAGGAGATTCTCGGCATGGATACTCGGTTCTCCGACATCAGTGAGATCCAACAGGAGTTGTTCACCGATGTGGAAGTGCCGCAGAAAGTCCAACAGCACATCGACGAAGCGTCGGGCTACATCGAGAACAACGACGAAGAGCAAGCGCGCGAGTATCTCCGCGACGTGTTCGGAAGCGTCTGTGACTCGGACTCGCCCAGCGACAACGTCGTGAGCGACTCCGGTCGCTTCAGCCACTGTCACCGTCATCTCGAATCGTACGAGGAGCCGGACGAATTCACGCCCTACACGATGCGGTAATGGCCGAACCAGACCAGTCCCCTCGGCGGTTTCGACAGGCGATCGACGCGCTCGTCTACGCGATCGTGGTGACTGGGTTGGTCTTCTTTATCGGCGCTGTCGTCTGTTTCACGCTCGGTAGCGATCTCGTCGGCGTGAAGTACTTCCTGTTTCTCGTCGGTATCTTGCTGTTCGGATACGGCACGTTCGCGCTCTATCCCTCCCGTCGGTGGAAGGTAGACCGGTCGGAGGGACGCGTCGACGTCGATCGGAACACGGAGACCGGTGAGGCCATCGGTGCGCGTGAGGAGACCCGATTTCAGTCGGCGGTACAGCGGGTCCCGCCGCTCCCGCAGTACTCCATCCCGCCCGAGGAACGCCTCTCACCCGGTGCGAAGTTGTTCATCGCCAGCCTTTTCGTTCTCCTCGCGTCGTTTCTCATGGAAGCCGTCTTCGGCGTTGGCGTGTAACAACAGTTTTTACCGTTTCGGAACCTGACATGGCTGTATGCCAGAGACCGGTGACGAAGGCGGAAACTATGCCGAGCGTATCGCGGCCAACGCCGACGCGGAGAAGGACGCATGGGGGATGACGCTCGAAGACATGAACGCGATGGCGGACGAACTCGAATCCGACGGGTGGAACGTCGTCGAAGTGGCTGCAACTCATACGGCCCCGGAAAACAAGGACGCTGGCGACACCGACCGGTTCGGGTTCGTCTACGTCATTCCGGACAACTATGCTGACGACCTCCGCGAGGCGGTCGAAGCGGGGACGTTCCCACAATATCGAGTCTTCCGCAAGGAGGTCAGTTCGCGTGTGTTCATGCTCACACAGTTTCTCGACCCCGACACCGAAACGGTGATCCTTCTCGCCGGAACCTACGAGATGATGCACGCACCCGGCTTGGTGAAAAACGCCATGAACGAGGACGAGATGTTCAGCTACGTCCAGACGTTGGACGGTACCGTCCACGGGACGTTCCGCCACGACGATTACACCAAGTTCTTCCCGAACCCGGAGAAGTACGAGAACTACGTCGTCGAGTCGCCGGTCGGCGATCACCACGAAGAATAGCTCCCGCCTCGTTTTTCCGGTGCTGAAGTCCCGGTTTCGGAGTCTCAGTCCGAATTTCACCCCTCACGCTTCGTAGGGTACAAGAAGGGTGAAACCGTATCCGGCGCGTATGAACGTTGCCGAAGCGATGACTCCCAGGTCTGATGTGGTTACTGTCGAGCTTCCGGGCACACGCGACGACGTGCTCGATTACTTGCAGGAACTGTCGTTTTCCTCCGTCCCTGTCGTTAAACAGACGGATGACGGCGAACAGTACCGTGGCCTCATATCGCGCGATGTCCTCATCGAGAATCCTGACGAAGACCAACTCGCCATCCTGATGCGGGATGTCGCGACAACGACACAGGACGCGTCCATCGAGGACGTTGCCGCCCTGATGTTGGAGGAACAAACCCGACGTGTCCCAGTCGTGGACGGCGAACTCGAAGGAATCGTCACCGTCACCGACGTCGTCCGAGCCATCGCCGAGAGCGAAGCCAACGGCGATACGGAAGTCGGCGAACTGGCGAGCCCTGACGTGAACACCTGCTACGTCGAGACGCCGCTGACGGTCGCCGAACGCGAAATCTACTACGCGAACGTGCCCTATGCGGTCACGCTCAACGAAGAAGGTGATATGGACGGTATCCTCACCGAAGTCGATATCATCGAAGTCGCGCGCGTGGTCGAAGGTGAGGACGACACCGGCGGCAGTATCGCGAACGAGGACGACGCGTGGATGTGGGAAGGAATCAAATCGGTCGGAAACAGCTACATCCCGACGCGAAACGTCCAAATCCCGTCCGCACCCGTCAGCGAGTTCATGACGGAGGACGTGGTGACGGTCTCGAAGCACAAGAAAGCGCGAGAGGTCGCCCAGACGATGCTCACGAACGATATCGAACAGGTCCCGCTCGTCAGCGGTGACCAACTCATCGGTATCGTCCGAGACGTGAACTTGTTGGAGGCGCTAAAATGACGGATCTGGTAGAACTCGCCAAACGGCGTGGGTTCTTCTTCCAATCGTCGGAAGCCTACGGCGGTGTATCGGGATTCTACGTCTACGGTCCGCAGGGCGCGGCACTCAAACGAAACATCGAGGACTCGTGGCGTGACCGCTTTCAGGTACAGGAGGGCCACCGCGAAATCGAAGCGCCGACGATCATGCCCGAACCCGTCTTCGAGGCATCGGGCCATCTCGACGGCTTCGACGACATGCTGGTCGAGTGCCCGGAGTGTGGCGAGAGCCACCGCGCCGACCACCTCATCGAGGACAACACGGACATCGAGGACGCGGAAGCCCTGCCGCTCGAAGAGGTCGGCGAACTCATCGCCGACAACGACCTCCACTGTCCGACCTGTGATACCCCGCTCGCGGGCGAACCGGTCGAGGATTTCAACCTCATGTTCGAGACGGACATCGGCCCCGGTTCGGGCCAACCTGGCTACCTGCGCCCGGAGACGGCACAGGGTATCTTCGTGGAATTTCCGCGGCTCAAGGAGTACGCCCGCAACAGCCTCCCGTTCGGTATCTCCCAGATTGGGAAGGCGTACCGGAACGAAATCAGCCCCCGGAAATCCATCATTCGGGTCCGTGAGTTCACGCAAGCCGAACTCGAACACTTCATCGACCCCGAAACCGACGAACCGCCGCTCCATCTGGTCGAGGACATCGAGGTGACGCTGTACTCCGCCGTCGAGCAGAACGCCGACGAAGGCGAGTACATCTACACGACCATCGGCGAGGCGGTCGACGAGGGTATCATCGCCAGCGACTGGATCGCCTACTACCTCGGCGTCGGCCAAGAGTGGTACGAGCGAATCGGCGTGGACATGGACCGCTTCCGGTTCCGCCAACACCTCGAAGGCGAACGGGCACACTATTCGAGCGACTGTTG
Source organism: Haladaptatus sp. AB618 (assembly GCF_024136965.1). Lineage (NCBI taxonomy): Archaea > Methanobacteriati > Methanobacteriota > Halobacteria > Halobacteriales > Haladaptataceae > Haladaptatus > Haladaptatus sp. AB618. Next base: position 242,699 of record NZ_JAMYJX010000001.1, read on the forward strand.
GGACGCCGAAGCGGAAATCGACGGCGACTGGGTGGAGATAACCGGCTACTCCTACCGGAGCGACTACGACCTCTCGAAACACGACACCTACTCCGACGAGGACTTCACCCTCTTCCGGCAGTACGACGAACCGAAAGTGGTCGAACGTGCGACCGTCGACCCCGACATGAGTTATCTCGGTCCCGAATTCGGCGGGGCGGCCGCCGACATCGCCGAGGCGCTCCAGACCCTCGCGGAACGCGACCGCACCGCGTTCGACGGCGACGAGGTAACCGTCGAAGCCGACGGCGACTCCTACACGGTTCCGGTCGAGAAAACCGGATTCAGCGTCGACGAAGTCAAGGAATCCGGCGAGCACATCACGCCGCACGTCGTCGAACCGTCCATCGGTATCGGTCGTGTGCTCTACACCGTCCTCGACCACGCGTACCAGACGGACGAGATCGAAGGCGAGACGCGAACACGGTTGGCCCTCGAACCCGAACTCGCGCCGACGACGGTCGGCGTCTTCCCGCTCATGGACAAGGACGGTATGGGCGAGCAGGCTCGGGAAATCGCGACCGAACTCAGAACGCACGGCTTCGACGCTACCTACGACGATTCGGGTAACATCGGCCGTCGGTATCGCCGACAAGACGAAGTCGGCACGCCGTTCTGTGTGACGGTCGATTACGAAGGGTTGGAAGACGGCACCGTGACCCTCCGTGAACGGGATTCGACCGAACAGGTCCGCGTTGCCGTCTCCGACCTTCCGGATCTCCTCGCTGAACTCCGGAGCGGTGACCGCGCCTTCTCGGACCTCTAACCGTGTCGGGCGAAGTCAAGCGCAGACTGGTACACGTCAGCGGAACCGGACTCCCGGCGCTGTACTTGTTGGGCCTGCTGACGTGGCAGCAACTGCGCTGGCTTCTCCTCGTCGGTTCGGGTGTCGCGCTCGTCCTCGAAATCCTTCGCTTGTTCGTCGGTCTCGACTGGCAGATTTACGACGAACTCACGCGTTCGTACGAACAGGACAACCTCGCGGGGTACGCGCTGTACTTCTTCGGAATGACGGCGACTGCGTTGGTGTTCGAACCCCGAATCGCCATCCCGGCGATGCTCATGCTGACCATCGCGGATCCTATCAGCGGCCTTATCGGATCCGGTGAACTGGGAATCAAAGCGGCTCACACCCTTCTCGTCACGTTTGCCGTCTGTCTCCTCATCGCGTCCGTCCTCGGACTGCCGTTCCCCGCCGCCGTACTCGGCGCAATCGCGGCGACCCTCGCGGACGGCGTGAAACCCGTCATCGCGGGCTACGTTATCGACGACAACCTCACCATTCCGCTCGGTGCCGCCGTGGCCATCTTCATCGCGCTTCGATATCTGCCGATGCTGTTCTAATTCTCTCACCTCTCGGGTCGTCGTGGTTCCGTCTTCCCGTATAAACCTTCGCCGACCACTTTCACCTCGCTACACGAACCCTTTAACCGAATGACGACCAAACTCACGACGAATGGCGACCACGGACACGGAACAGAACTACGTGGAACACCCCTATCTCGCTCCCTCGTTCATCGAGCGGCGACTCTACCAGATTCAACTCGCCGGAACCGCACGCAACGATCACACGCTCGTCTGTCTCCCGACAGGGTTGGGAAAGACGACGGTTAGCCTACTCGTCACGGCGGAGCGGTTCAACGAGGTGGGTGGCAAGTCCCTCTTCCTCGCGCCGACGAAACCGCTGGTGAACCAGCACGCGGATTTCTATCGGCAAGCCCTCTCGATACCCGACGAGGACATCGTCGTGTTCACCGGCGAGGTCCGCCCGGACGAGCGCTCGAAGTTGTGGAAGTCGGCGAAAGTCATCATCGCCACGCCACAGGTCGTGGAGAACGACATCGTCGGCGGGCGAATCGACCTCGGTCCGGTGACTCACATCACCTTCGACGAGTGTCATCGCGCGACCGGCGACTACGCGTACAACTACATTGCCGAGCGCTACCACTCGGACGCACACGACCCGCTCGTTACCGGGATGAGCGCATCGCCAGGCGGCGACAAGGAGTCGATCATGGAGGTGTGTGAAAACCTCGGCCTGCATGAAGTCGAGGTGATGACTGAGGACGACAGCGACGTTTCGACGTACACCCACGACACGGACGTGGAATGGGTCCGCGTACAACTCCCCGACAACATCATCGAAATCCGGGATGCGCTGAACGAGGTCATCAAGGACCGGTTGGAACGCCTGAAAACTCTCGGCGTCATCAACACGACGCGACCTGACGTGTCCCAAAAGGACCTGAACAAGGTTCGCGGCGAGTTGCAGAAACTCATCAACAACGACCAGTCGGAGGGGTACAAGGGCATGTCCGCACACGCGGAGGTGATGAAACTCCGCCGCGCGGTCGAACTCGCGGAGACCCAGAGCGTCGAATCCCTCCGCCGGTATTTCGAACGCCAACGCAACGCCGCCCGCTCATCCGGTGCGTCGAAGGCGAGCCAGCGGTTCGTCTCCGACCCCAAGGTACAGGAGGCGATGCGGAAGGCGACCCAGTACGACGACCGACATCCCAAGTTCCGCAAGGCACACACCTACCTCGCCCAGACGCTCGTGGATGGCGGCCAGCGGATCATCGTCTTCACCGAATCGCGCGATACGGCCGAGACGCTGACGGAATTCTTCAACGAAAACTTCGACGCCCGGCGGTTCGTCGGACAGGGAGACAAGGACGGAAGCGACGGAATGACCCAGAAGGAACAGCAAGAGGCGCTCGACAACTTCCGGGCTGGCGAGTTCGAAGTGCTCGTCTCGACGTCCGTCGCGGAGGAAGGTCTGGACGTGCCGGAAGTGGATCTGGTGCTGTTTTACGAACCCGTCCCGACCGCGGTGCGTTCCATCCAGCGCAAAGGACGGACAGGTCGGCAGGCACAGGGACAAGTCGTCGTCCTGCTCGCAGAGGACACTCGCGACGAGGCGTACTTCTGGATCTCCAAGCGTCGGGAGGACGAGATGGAAGCCGAACTGCGGAAACTCAAGGGCGTCGCCAAGGAAGTCGAGGAGGAACTGGACGACTCACAGCAGACGCTCGGGTCGTTCGGCGGCGACGAGGACGGGGCGAGGGAAGTGAGCCACGGACTACAGGAGTTCGATACGAAGTCGGCGGACGACACGGGGGAGAAAAACGCCGACACCGACGATAGCGCGGACGCCGAAACCGACCCCGACGGCGTCGTGGCGACGGCACGCAAACGCGACAACTCCGACAACGTCGAAATCGTCGCCGATCAGCGCGAACTCGACGCGAACATCGCCCGTGACCTCTCCGCGCGGGACGGCGTGGACGTTCGCCTCGAAACGCTTGCCGTCGGTGACTACGTTCTGAGCGACCGGGTCGCAGTCGAGCGCAAATCGGTGAGCGACTTCCTTGATACGCTCGTCGGAAGCGACCGCTCGATGTTTGAGCAAGTCGGGGACATGAACCGCCACTACGCCCGCCCCGTCGTCATCATCGAAGGCGAGGATCTCTACGAACAGCGTAACGTCCACCCGAACGCGGTTCGCGGTGCAATCGCTTCGCTTGCAGTCGACTTCGGCGCGAGCGTCCTCCGAACCGAAGACGAGAAGGACACGACGGATTTGCTCGAAGTCATCGCCACGCGAGAGCAGGAGGTCGCACAGCGTGAGGTTTCGGTGCACGGTGACAAACACTCGAAGACGCTTTCCGAACAACAGGAGTACGTTGTCGCCTCCATCGCGGACATCGGTCCAGTCACTGCTCGTGCTTTGCTGGAAGCGTTCGGGTCGGTACAAGCGGTCATGACCGCTTCGAAAGGCGAGCTTATGGAGACACAGGGCGTCGGCGAGATAACCGCCGACCGAATCCGTGAGGTCGTGGCCGAGGCGTACGACCCGTAACCGGTGGTTACCACCCGACAGCAGTGGTGTCCACCGACCACATCCGTACAGTCGGCCAGCACGGCCTAAATCCGGTCATTTCCCGCTCGTATGGGACGAATGAACGTGGATAAACGTCCTGAACAGTCACTACGCTTTAATCTATCACCGCCATTTACCCGGTAGAGAGTAAACTATGTTACCCCGTCCCATGAGGGAGTATGACGAGGAGGAGTGGGAGGCCCAAAAGCGGTACGGAAAACCGCAACACGAAATTAGCCGCTCGACGAGCGAGCAGGAACTCTACGGCGACCCACAGCACGACGTAGCGGACGAGCACTCACTCAGGAACTCGGATTTCGACCTCGACCTCGGATACGCCTTGGACGTCACGCGATTCGACTTCGTGCAGGAAGTCGACAGTACGGAGCACCAACTCCTGTTCGCTGTGGAACGATAGTTGAGAAAATCGTTCGCCTCGACGCTTTTTGGTTCGACTTATCGATTCGCCCGGTCGAGCGCAGCGAGCGCCTCCGCCGCTTCTCGCGTTGCGGCCAGCAGTTCACGCGAGTAGCCTACATCGTTCGTGCTTTCGGCCTCCCTCGTGAGGGTCGTCAGTTTTCGAACCAACGCGTTCCGTGCCTCGGTGAGGTCTCCCGCTTCACCCGTCGCCTGCGTTCGTCCTGATGTTCGTGGCTCGGGTTGCCGCGGCCGTTCGTCCACCTCGTTTCCGCTCGCTTGACTCGGCGGCGCACGTCGCGCTCGGTGCGTCGGCGGTTGCTGAGACGGTGGTCGCTGTGGGGTCGGATGCGGCGGTTGATTCTCCGGTTGACCCTGCTGTTGTGGCTGGTCTGGTTCCGCCGATTCGGCTTCGATTTCGCTCACGTTCTGGCTCGTGGTCTCGACGGCTGAGTCATCCGCGGTCGTTTCCTCGTTTTCCCCTGCCGATTCGGACGCTGCCTGCTGGCACGTCGAACAGAACTCGTTTCCGTCGTAGCGGAAAATGGGATCACCACAGGTGTCGCAGTGCTTTCCCGTCATCGTCGCACCTTGCAACAGCAGTTCGCTCATCCGCTGGGTCGACTTTCGCTCCTTCCTATCGTTTTCGTACTGCTGGCGGAGTTTCTCTCGCTCCGCTTCCTTATCGAAGTCACTCATGAACGAACCAAGACCCTCCAAACTCTTGCCCCTTTCCCTCACCCCGAGGTTTATATACGAAACCGGGGCCAGAACCGCCGTGTCGAAGGTTCCATTCAGCGACCTGGAAGCCGCTACGTACTGCCCGCGAAAACTCTACTATCGACGGACGGACGACATCACCGTCCCGGATATCGTCACTGAACGACGTGAACTCGCATATCAGTACGACCGATTGGTCGATGCGCCCACTTCCGAACTCGCAGACCTCCCGTTAGAAGTCTCACCCGCCCAGTTCCGGGAAAATCTCGAACGCGCAACACACCTCGAAGACTGGGAAATCCTCGCCGACCCATCGGAACGCAACCGACCCGTCGAGGGAAAGGATTGTCGCGGAATCGTCCACAAAGTCCTCGACGGCGACCCGCCAGTTCCGTCGATGATCTTCACCGGAACCCCGCCCGAAACGGGTATTTGGGAGCCACAGAGCGTCCGAGTCGTCGCCGCCGCGAAGGCGCTCTCGTGGGAGTACGAACGGATGATCGAACGCGCGTTCGTGGAGTATCCGGCACACGGTATTGTGCGTGAAATCGCCCTCTCGACGCGCCGGAAAGCGGCCTATCGGCGCGTTCTTCGCACCGCCCGCGCCATCGACGGCCCACCGCCGCGGCTGACGAACACGTCGAAATGCGACGCCTGTGAGTATCGGGCCGAATGCGGGGTGAAAACCAGAACGCTTCGCTCACTCCTCGGCGGCTAGCCACGCCTCGATCGCGTCGGCATTTTCGCCGCGGCGGAGGATCTCCCCCCGTTCGACGTTCACCACGGTGCTTCCGGTCCCGCCGGTTTCACCGCCGTCAATGACGACTGCGGCGGCATCTCGAATCTCGTCGTCGAGTTCGTCGAGCCGTGTTACGCTTCCCCGACCACTCACGTTGGCACTCGTGCTGGTGATGGGTGAGACTCGCCGGAGCAGTTCCAGCGCGAGCGGTTGGTCCGGAATCCGAACCCCGACGTGGGAGCGCCCACCTGTGAGGAGGTCCGGAACGACATCCCGTTTTTCACAGAGCACGGTCACCGGTCCGGGAAGGAACTCGTCCATGAACGCCGCTTCGCGGGTCGTCGGGCGGACGTACTCCCGTGCGGTCTCCACGTCCGGAACCGCGAGCGAAATCGGTTTCTCGCGCGCTCGTCGCTTTGCATCGAACACACGCTCGATGGCTGTCGAGTCCACTGCGTCGGCAGCGAGACCGTACACCGTTTCGGTGGGATAGACCACGAGATCGCCATCCCGAATGGCACGCGCCGCGCTGTCGAGTTCGTCGTCGTGCGTGTCGTCTCGTTCGTCGTTCATACCTGACGTTGTGGGTTCCACGAAAAAAGCGTAGCGTCGTCCGTTCCCGATTATCCTTCGATGGCGCTTTCGACTTCGTCGTAGTCCGGGAAGTCGGGCCATTCGGTCGCGACCCACGCGTACTCCACGGTGCGGTCCTCGTCCAACAGGAACATCGCCGGTCGCGGTTCGCTGATGCCTTCCATCCCGTCCAGGTCGTTCACGATGCCGTACGCTTCCGCGACATCGTTCGCGGGGTCGCTGAACAGACTGTACTCGATTTCGCGCTCCTCGATGAGGGTCTTGTGCTCGTACGGCGACGAGATCGACAGGCCGACGATCTGCACGTCGTATGTGTCGTCCCACGCGCGATCACGCAGTTCGTTCCACACGTAGGTCGCCGGGAACGCGCCGTCCATGCTGTGGAAGACGAGCAGCGTCCGTCCGTCGGCCGTGATATCCGAGAGGGAGGCGTTCTCCCAGAACTCCGTGTTGACCAGCGGGCGGGTGAAATCGGGGACCGTCTCGCCGACTTCCGGGTGATCCGCTTCACCGAGTTCGACCACGTCGAAGTCAGGCATTATTCGGCCCCTCCGTAGGTATTTTCGAGGTACTGGACGATGTTCGCGCTCTCGCTCATCGTTACGCCCGTGCTCTCGTCCACGATGGCCGGGACGGTTCGTTTGCCGCTGATGCGTTTGACGACGTTTCGATCCGAGTGCATGGGTTCGATGAATCGCGACTGGTACGGGAGGTCGTACTCCTGTAGTTTTCGAACCACGCGCTCGCAGTACGGACACGCCTGCAGTCGATACAGCGTGATGGCCGGATTTGTCGCCTCGGTGCTCATACACCCTGATTGGGCCGAAACACGTGTAAGGTCTTCGTTCTCGGCAGTTTCGATCGATATTTAGGAGGGAAAAGGATAAAGAGTTAATCCCGCTGACGGTCAAGATGGGTTATCAAATGGGACTCTCTCCGACACTCATCGCCCTCTCACAGACTGCGCCACTAAATAGTATGCTGGACGTTCAGCCCAACGGACCGATCGTCCGGTGGGGCGGGATCGTCCTCATTTTCGTGCTTCTCTTACTGTCTGCGTTCTTCTCCTCCTCGGAAATTGCCATGTTTTCGCTCGCGAAACACCGCATCGATGCGCTCGTCGAAGACGGCATTCCGGGTGCGAAAATAGTCAAATCTCTGAAAAGCGACCCTCATCGGTTGCTCGTGACGATCCTCGTCGGCAACAACATCGTCAACATCGCGATGTCGTCCATCGCGACGGTCATCGTTGGCTACTACTTCGACCCCGGTGTGGCCGTCCTCGTCTCCACGTTCGGCATTACGACGCTCGTCCTGTTGTTCGGAGAGATCGCCCCGAAATCGTACGCCGTCGAGAACACGGAATCGTGGTCGCTCAGAATCGCCCGACCGCTCAAGTACTCCGAGACGCTTCTCATGCCGCTCGTTATCCTCTTCGACCATCTCACGCGAGCGATTAACAGCGTCACGGGCGGCCAATCGGCCATCGAGACGTCGTACGTGACCCGCGACGAGATTCAGAACATGATTCAGACCGGCGAGCGCGAGGGTGTCATCGAGGAGGACGAACGCGAGATGCTCCAACGCATCTTCCGGTTCAACAACACCATCGCCAAGGAGGTGATGACGCCGCGCCTCGACATGACCGCCGTTCCCCAGGATTCGAGCGTTGACGAGGCCATCGAGACGCTCGTCCAGTCGGGTCACGAACGCGTTCCGGTGTACGAGGGGAGTCTGGACAACGTCATCGGCATCGTCACCGTTCGTGACCTCGTTCGGGAGAAGAACTACGGCGAGACGACGCCGGACGGACTGAAACTCAGCAACCTGATTCAGCCGACCCTCCACGTCCCCGAGAGCAAGAACGTGGACGAACTGCTGACGGAGATGCGCGAAAACCGGATGCAGATGGTCATCGTCATCGACGAGTTCGGAACGACGGAGGGACTGGTCACCATGGAGGACATGGTCGAGGAGATCGTCGGCGAAATCCTCGACGGCGAGGAAGAAGAGCCGATCGAGCGTATCGACGAGGACACCGTCATCGTCCGCGGCGAGGTCAACATCGATGAAGTGAACGAGGCGATGGGAATCGAACTGCCGGAGGGAGAGGAGTTCGAGACCATCGCCGGATTCATCTTCAACCGGGCGGGCAGACTCGTGGAGGAAGGCGAAGACATCGACTACGACGGGGTTCGCCTCCACGTCGAACAGGTCGAAAACACCCGTATCATGAAAGCCCGCATCTCGCGCTTGGATGACGATACAATCGACGAAACCATCGAGGAAGGCGTCGAATCCGGTGCAGAATAGCGGTCGCTGATGGCCGTTTACTGATCGCTCGAAAAAATGGATGTCACTCCGTCCGAACGACGGGGTGATTATTCGACCGGCGTTACTTCTTCCTCTTCTCGCACATGCTCTTCCCGCAACTGCTCTTCCTGTGCGTGGTCGAACTGGCCTTCACCGAGCGCGATGAGGAAAGTCCCCATGAGGTCGAGTGGCAACGTGAAGAACGTCACCAACCCCAGCACGCCTGCAGTCATGCTACCGTACCAGTTGTGACCCCGATACGCCGACGCGCCACCCGCGAACTCGATGACCGAGAACACGAGGACGACACCACCGGCAGTCGCAGCACCAAGCCCACTCAACCCGAGAAGCGAAATACCCGCACTCGTGATGAGGAGTCCAAGTCCAACGATCGCGCCGATAACCCCCGCTAACATCAGCAGGAAGCCGCCTGCCTTGTACGTTCGTGGCGTATACGTTATTTCTCTCTCAACTACTCGGTCTGTTGTTGCCATACTATTTCCCCCGTGTGGACGAAGGGGAGTTTCGCATTTAGCGCCGTCGTCCGTTTAAGAAATTAGATCCTTTTCTGACTCGCTCTGTCCCCCATTACTTCCATCTGACACAGTACGATTTCGTAAACGAACGTCGTACTTTTGCTGACCAAGCGTCTACAGGAGAAGGTGGTGAATCGATGGTGAATATTCCGCATCTCCGATTTCTGGACGACGACGAACAGGAAGAGCAAGCACACCCACTCGGTATACGAACGCTCCGAAAATCAGGTGGTTCGATAGTGGTTACGATTCCGCCGGACGTAATGGAGCTCGTCAACATGAGCGTGGACGACGATGTCGTCATACATGCGGCTTCCGACTCGATTACACTGACGAAGCTTCCGGAACAGGAGTAGCGAGTTTATCGGGGTGGTAATCGACCGTTGAACTGGGACGCGAAATGGCAACTGTTAATAGCCGGGCGTCGCCATTCAATGCAATGAAGGTAGTTTATATGCTACTGGCGTGCTGGTTCGTGTTCTCGCTCGTTGGCGCGACGTTTTTGTACTGGCACAACTCCACGGAACAGCTCACACAGTGGTAACTCTCGGTTTGTGAAGCGTACCGAACAACCGCTGTAATCGAATTAAAACGAAACGTTCGTTTCCATGCCGTCGGTCGCGTCGTCCAAACCGTCTTGTTGAATGTCTCCTGTCATTCTGTCGGATATCTCTCGGTCCTGTAATATGTTCTCGAACTCGTTTGTGTACTGTTGGTTCACCGCTCGTGCCTCGTCTTTGGCTTCGAGGACGCGCTGATAGTGTCGGACGGTTGCCTCGCTGACATCGAGTTCCCCTGCGCAATCGGCCGTCGAAACGTCGTCGTCGACGAGCATTCGGAGACGCTCGATCTCGAACGGGGTCTCGGTATCCGAGAGCGTGAACAGATGGAGATCGATCCGGGCACGGGCCACCGACTCTTCTCGTTCGCCGAGTTCGGCGGCGATTTCCTCGTCGTCGTCACCCGCGTAGAATCGCCGAACGACCGTCGCCAACTGCTCGTCGTCGAGCGTCGTGTTGAACTCGTACCGCTCCCTCATTTCCGTCACGACGGCGAGTAGCTGCTCTTGAATCTTCTCCTCCGTGCTGAGTGAGCCGTGCGCCTCCTCCTGCCGTTCCGTGACTGTCGCCTCGTCCGTCATATTCAGGAACATGTCACGGAGTTCCTCGGTCTTCTTATCCATAGCGCGTAGCTGATGCTTGGATCGTATAAAAACCTGTTGGGCGGTGTATGATATTTATCTCTGTCGTTTGAAACACACTCGCTCGTCAACCGAAGTCCTAATACCGGTTGACCGGAGATGGTCTTCCATGTCGACCGAAACCGAATCCGTCGAACTCGTCGGCGAGCAGATGGTCGGGAACATCGCCCGTACCGCGATGTTCGCCGCTATCATCGGTGCGTTCGCGTACGTTTCGTTTCCGAACCCACTGGCACCGAACATTCCCATCACCCTGCAAGTGCTCGGCGTTTTCCTCGCCGGAATCTTTCTCGGCCCACTTTGGGGGTCCGCATCGCTCGTCCTCTACCTCGTCGCGGGTGTCGTCGGTGCGCCCGTCTTCGCCAATGGCTCCGCCGGATTGGCCGAACTCCAGGGTTTGACCGGTGGCTACCTCATCTCGTACCCTTTCGCTGCCTTCGCCATCGGCGCAATCGTTCATAACGGGTTGACGCTCCGCGACCCCAAGTCCGCGAGCATCGTCCGCCTCGTCAGCGGTATGGTCGTCGGAACTGTTATCATCTACGCTTTCGGAACCGTCGGGTTCTCCTACTACGGCAACTACGGCCTCGTCGATGCGTTCATGCTCTCCGCTGTGGCGTTCATCCCCTTCGAAGCGGTCAAAATCGCTGCCGCAGTCGGTATCGTCAGGAGTGACCGCGTTACGGCCGAATAACGTCCGGAGAACGCTCGAATGATAACAACCGAAAACCTCGTCCATCGATTCGGCGACACGGCGGCGCTCGACGGCATCTCGCTCACGATTCCCGACGGCGAGTTCGTCGTGATTTCCGGCCCGAACGGGAGCGGCAAGACGACGCTCGTCCGTCATTTCAACGGTCTCCTCTCGCCCGATGGTGGGGCCGTTCTGGTTGACGAGACGCCAGTCGAGGACGACCTCGTTGCCGCTCGTACCCGCGTCGGGATGGTGTTTCAACATCCACGGGACACCTTTGTCTCGGCAACTGTCGGCGCGGACGTGGCCTTTGGTCCCGAAAATTTGGGTCTCTCCCACGAAGAAATCGAGAATCGGGTCCAAGAATCCTTATCCGCGGTCGGCATGGACGACCGTCGAGATGCACGAATCGACACTCTCTCGGGTGGCGAATGCCAGCGCGTCGCCATCGCCGGTGCGCTGGCGATGGACCCGGACCACCTCGTGCTGGACGAACCGTTCACCGGACTGGACGGTCCCGCCCGTGATTCCGTCGTCTCCCACCTCGCTACCCTCTCGGACCGCGGAACCGGAATCATCGTCGTCACGCACGATTTGCGCGATGTCTGGTCGCTCGCCGACCGCGCGGTTGCGATTCACGATGGCACCATCGCGGTTGACGGCCCACCCGAAACCATTGCGGACGACCTCGAACGACTCGGCATTCACACGCCTCGATTCGAACGGCATGATTCGAACACCACGAGATTCGAAACTCCATGACACTGGTGTATCGTTCAAGCGGCGCGTTCGCCGAACGCCTCGACTCGCGCGTGAAACTCCTGTTTCAGACGATATTCGCTCTCGTTGCACTCTCCCACACGACGCCGCTCGGGTTGGGCGTTCTGACAGTCGTGGTTGCCGTCGTCCTTCTCGGCGCTTCCGCCTCCCCGCTGTGGGTCCTTCGCGAGTTTCGGTACGTGTTCCCGTTCCTCCTCGGCGGGCCAGCGTTCGCGGCGCTCACGCTCGGCCCGCCATGGGTCGTTCCGGCGGACGCCGTCGCGCCCGCATTGGCGAGTTATCGCGTCGTGCTCGTCCTCTGCGTGAGCGCGGCCTTCGTCCGAACCACGCCCGTTCGGGAGTCACGCGCGGCGATACAGTGGTTGCTTCCCGGTCGAGTCGGCCAGTTTTTGGGGATGGGCGTCGCCTTCGTCTTCCGGTTTCTCCCCGTCCTACAGTCCGACCTGCGCGCCATTCGGAACGCGATGGCCGCTCGCCTCGGCACCGAACGCTCGCTCGCCGAGCGGATGGAACTCGTCGGGTCGGCGGGACTGGCTCGGGCGTTCGACCGTGCCGACACGTTCTCGCTCGCGCTCCGCGCTCGCTGTTTCGCGTGGAACCCGACGCTCCCACGTCTGGCGATTTCGTGGCGTGACCTACCCGCTATTCTGCTGACAATATCGCTTCTCGTGTGGGCGTTCGTATAAACTCACAACACGTTTTCCATTCTCGCATGACGGCGTGGAGACGGTTGGGTGGCAAGATTTAAGCAAGTAGTCTCCTCCTGATAAAACATGGAAATCTTCGCGCTTTCGGAGGCGGGTCCGACGCGCCCAACGTTCTGGCGAATAGGTCCCATGGGCGAGGCAGTGTTTTATTTCCTCGCTATCGTGACCGTCGTCTACTTCCTCTACGGCGTCTACAACCGTTTCGCGCGGTACACGGACGGCGAAGAGGACTGGTTCGACCGGTTGGACGACCTGCCGGGACGGGTGACCCGTGCGGCGAAAACCGTCATCACGAACGAGAAGCAGTTCAACCGCGACCTGTACGGCGGACTGATGCACTCGTTCATCCTGTGGGGTTTTCTAACTCTGCTCATCGGGACGACGATCCTCGCCATCGACATGGACGGCTACCGGAAATTCACCCACTACTTCCTCGGCGGCGAGAAATCCTTCTTCGTCGGCAGCTTCTATCTGGCCTACTCGCTCGTGATGGACGCCATGGGGCTGCTGTTCGTCGTCGGTATCTCGATGGCGCTCTACCGCCGCTACTGGGTCCACAAGGAACGCCTCTGGGGCAAACACACGGGGCGAGAGGACGACCTATTCATCTGGACGCTGTTCCTGCTCGGCGTCGGCGGCTACCTGACCGAAGGCGTCCGTATCCTCGGCACCAGCGCCACCCGTAACGTGGACTTCGAGACGGTGAGCTTCGTCGGTTGGTTCGTCAAGGACGTGCTCTCGGCGGCGGGCGTCACCCCACAGGCGGCCACGACGTGGTATCCGGTCGCGTGGTGGTCCCACGCCCTCATCGCGCTCGTATTCATCGCCGCGATTCCCTACGCCAAACCGTTCCACATGCTGTCGTCGTTCGCCAACGTCGTCACGCGCGACGAGAAGGCGGGCAAACGACTCCCGGGCGTTCCCTCCGATGCCAGCCCGGACGAAATCGGTGCCTCCGACATCGATGACTTCTCGTGGAAACAGATTCTCGACCAGGACGCCTGTACGAAATGTGGCCGCTGTTCGTCGGTCTGTCCCGCGAACGCGTCCGGCCGTCCGCTCGATCCGCGCGACGTGATTCTCGATTTGAAGCAGTACCGTGAGAACCTCGACGCGGGCATGACCGACGAAAAGCCCATCATCGCCGACGGCGGCACCAGCGTCATCGACAGCAGCACGATGGAATCCTGTATGGCCTGCATGGCTTGCATGGACGCTTGCCCGGTCGAAATCGAACATCTCAACTCTTTCACGGAGATGAATCGTCGGCTGACCGAATCCGGTCAGATGGACGCCAACGTGCAGGACGCGATGATGAACGTCTTCCAGAACGGCAACGCGTTCGGCGACCCCGAACGCCGCCGCCCCGAGTGGACCGAGGAACTCGACTTTGAGATTCCCGACGCCCGCGACGAGGACGTGGAGTTCCTCTGGTACGTCGGCGACTACCCGTCCTACGACGAGCGCAACCGCCGCGTCGCCCGCTCGCTCGCCACCATCTTCCACGAGACGGGCATCTCCTACGGCATCCTCTACGAGGACGAGCAGAACGACGGCAACGACGTGCGCCGCGTCGGCGAGGAAGGTCTCTATGAAATGCTCGTCGAGGACAACGTCGCCGCGTTCGACGAATGCGAGTTCGACAAAATCGTCTGTACCGACCCGCACAGCTACAACACGTTCAAAAACGAGTATCCGGAGATGGCCGACGACTTCGACGCGCCGGTCTACCACTACACGCAGGTCGTCGAAGAACTGTTCCGGTCCGACCGACTGGGACTCTCCGGAAACGAACTCGACTACACGGTCACCTACCACGACCCGTGTCACCTCGGACGCTACAACGACGAGTACGAGGCACCGCGCGAAATCGTAAAAGGCACCGGTTGTACCCTAGACGAGATGCCGCGCAACCGCTCCAACTCGTTCTGCTGTGGCGGCGGCGGTGGCGGCCTCTGGATGGATTTGGAGGAGACCTCCAAGCCGAGCGAGGAGCGCATCCGCGAAGCGCTCGAAGACACCGACGCCGGAGCGGGTGTCGAGAAGTTCGTCGTCGCCTGCCCGATGTGCATGACGATGTACGAGGACGGAAGAAAAACGGGCGGCTACGAGGACGACATCGAAATCATCGACGTGGCCGAACTCGTCGTGGAAGCGCTCGGCGCTGAAGAGAAGATTCAGGTCTCGGCCTGAACTCGTCGATTTTCGCGTTTGGTTTTTACTCGGACGAGCGACGCCGCCAGTTCGAACGATGGAGACCCCCACCGTCCAGCAGCGTGACGGCGAGTGCTGTCGCTGCCGCGAGCAGTCCCGTCGGATTCGGGACGAACAGCGGTCCGAGTACCGCGCCCGCAGAGAGACCGATCAACGCACAAACAACTGTTCGAATTCTGATTGTATAAATGGATTGACAATAATGGGATGAAGAAAATCACTTTCGAACGTTCCACACTCCGACCGTGACCGGGTTACTCATCTTTCCTCCGAAAATGGTTAGAATCATAATAATTATGCGGAACGAGGCCCACCGCACGGACGATGAACTCCCTCCTCTTCGACCTCGCAGCGTTTAGTTTCATTACGCAACTCGTCGCGCTCTACATCCAGTACCGCCAAGAAAAACCCCGAATCGTCCTCGCCACGTGGTCCAGCTACACCCTCTTCTGGGCGTATCTCGCCGTGACGCAGTTCTTCGAACTTCGTTTCGCTACCATCGGACTTGGGGTTCTACTGGTGGCTATCCTCGCGCTCACTGCCGTTACAGTCCATCGTCAACTTCGAAACAACCGAACGCAGTCCGCCTGATACTCGAACTCACTTCTTCTCTTTTTCCTACTCCTCCCGCGCCCCTCCGACCGCACGGGCGATGAGACCGGCCTGTGCGCCCGCCACGAAGCCAGCGTCGATGTTTACGGTGGAGAGGACGGTACAGGACTGCAACATCCCCGAGAGCGCCGCTTCGCCGCCGCTAGCGTGGCCGTAGCCGTTCGAAACGGGGAGTCCGATGACGGGCGTGTTCACGAGTCCGGCGACGACCGTGGGCAGGGCACCCTCGCGGCCAGCGGCGACGACGAGCGCGTCCACCGCGCGGAGGGTGTCCACCTCGTCCAGCATCCGGGCGATGGACGCCACGCCGACGTCGTGCAGTTCCTCGATGGTCGCACCCATCTCCGCCGCGATGACGGCCGCTTCCCCGGCGGGAATCGCGTCGCTCGTACCGGCGCTGACGACGCCGACCGTCGCGTCGATGTTCGGTACCTCGAACTCCGGTCCGTGTGCGACGAGCAAGTTCGCCCGGTCGTGAATCGTTACGGTGGCGTCGGGGTGATCGGCGTCGAGGCGACGACGGACCGCTTCGGTGTGTTCCTCGTCCGCTCGCGTGACGAGCGCTCTGCCTGCCGTTTCGACGGCCGTCGCGGAGAGTTCGGCGACTTCGCTCGGCGTCTTTCCATCGCAGAGAACCGCCTCCGGTACGCCACGGCGTGTCTCGCGGGCGGCATCGAACCGTCCGGCACCGTTCGTCGCGTATCCGGTCAACTTCGCTTCCGCTTCGGCGACACTGACTTCGCCGTCCGCGACCGATTCGAGTAGTTCGCGCATATTCGGGACTTTGTGGCCCTCCTACTCCGTTCTATCGTCTTCGGTCACTCGATACTACTTCACTTAAAGCTTGTGGCTATCTCGACAGAGTAGGTCACATTCTTCGACTCGTGGCTGTTCACCGCATAATTTGGGAAGCTTTATTAACTGGGCTACGGAACGTGAATCCTGTATGGCAGACCTTATTGTCAAAGCGGCTGTGAAGGAAGCGCTCGACGACAAAAACGTTGCCTCGGACTTCTACGACGCACTCGACGAGGAAGTCGCAGGACTTCTCGAGGACGCCGCACGACGTGCTGAGGAGAACGACCGAAAGACGGTCCAGCCCCGCGACCTGTAAATCGGAAACATCCTTTCATTCATTTTTTGATCGCCGACCAGCGACGGCGTTCCTCGAAATAGCGCCTTCGACGCTATGATCGCCGTACTTCGACACCATCGTCCGTTCCGACGTGTATCTCGTCGGCCATTCCGACGAACAGTCCGTGTTCGACCACACCCGGAAGCGCCGAGAGTTCACACGCGAGTTCGGCCGGTGAGTCGATGGCTCCGAACTCGCAATCGATGACGAGGTTCCCGTTGTCCGTGACGACCGGCCCGTCCTTGTGCGCCGCTTCGCGCAGACTCGGCTCGCCGCCCAGGCGGCGAACCTCGTCGGCGACGGTCGTCCGCGCGGCAGGGAGCACTTCGAGCGGTACGGGATGGGTTAATCGCTCGTCAGCCTTGCTCGGATCGGCGACGACGAGGAATCGCTCCGCCGCACCGTCCACGATTTTCTCCCGAGCGTGTGCCCCGCCGCCGCCCTTGATCAGGTCGCCCCCGGCGAACTGGTCGGCACCGTCGATGGCGACGTCGACGGTTTCGACCGAATCGAGATCGGTGAGTGGAATCCCTTCCTCCTGTGCGAGTTGCCGCGATTGGAACGACGTCGGGATTCCCCGTATGTCGAGTCCGGCATCCACCATCCGTCCGAGCGCCCGAGTCGCGTACGCCGCCGTACTGCCCGTCCCCAATCCGACTACCATTCCATCCTCGACTGCTTCCGCCGCGTTCTCGCCCGCATTCCGCTTCGCTTCGTCGCTTCCACCCGTCGTTTTCATATTCGTGGAAATCGGTGCACGGCGGAAAAAGGTTGCTAGCCCGAGGGGGAGACATTCGCCCCGTTAAATAAACTGGATTTTCGAAGGGTCAATTACAGGTTCGCATCTCTCATACAACTATTCGGATGTGGTTCCCCACATTCGGGAGGAGGGAACTCGGTTCCTCTTGGGTTACGCCCGAGTCGATCTTCGAACGGGAACGCGCCCGGTTGTACCGTCATCTGTCGTCACTCGGATCGAAACGTCGCCCGAGCGTGTTCCCGTGACTCATTGCTCCGCGTCGTTCATACCTGCTTGCGTCAGTCTTCGAACGGTAGAACGCCGGGTTCCTCGACGACGACCCACCAGTGGTAGTCCGCTTTGGGATGTCGGCGCTCTACGTGTTCTCGTAGCGTCTCGCCCTGCTCGAAGTCACGCCCACAGAGGTTACAGCGGTGATGTCGCTTTCGCGCCATGGAACTAGAACGCCGTTGAAACGCTAAAACTCGTCGCCCGCTCATGTACTGTCCTCCTGTTTCCATCGTCTCTCCGCCCGACTCGTCGCGTCATAGATTCCGTCAGCTATCGCCGTCCCCCATAGCACTATTGTGCCCGCTCGCGTACTCTCCCGCATGCCACGCGAAGAACTGGTACACGCAGCAGAGGAACTGAAACACGCCAGTGCCGACGCCTCCGGCGAGGTCAAAGAACGCCTCGAATCACAGGCCGACACGCTTCAGTCGCTCGCTCAGGCCGACCAGGGTCCGGACCACGGCCGACTCGCCCGAATCATGCACGCCCTCTCGGAACTCAAGGAGGACGCGGACGAAGACACCGCCGAGCGTATCCAGAGCGCGTACGACCACGTCGAGGCGCACCGTGAGACCGTCAGCGGCGTCTGATCTTTTATCCCGTAGCGAGCACAAGATCTATTACTGACTCTTTTCTTCCAGTAATTATCATGAAACGACGCGCGTTTCTCTCCGCAATCAGCGTCGGCCTTGCCGGAGCCGCTGGTTGTGCCTCCAAACTCCCCGGATCCGCCAAAATTGGTTCCCATCAATCGACAAAAACCAGTCGTTGTGAACACAATACACCGACGAATACGACGAAACCGACGAAGGAGAACATACAGCTCAATTACAGTTGCATCCGCAACGCTGACCACGTCCAGCAGGAATCGTTCACCTTCGTCAACACTGGTGACACACGCGTCGACTTTTCCGGCTACCGCGTTGCCTTCGAGAAAGAGAGCATGTACAAAATCGACGGTCCCGTACTGCTTCCGAACGGCGAACTAACGATCATCACCGCCAGCAACAGTTCGACAACATCTCCAAAACCGTATTGTGCTAACCACGTCGTTCAGCACCACTTGAAAAGGCCGCTGTTCGCGGATTATCACGCCAGTGTTGCGCTGGTGGCCCCCGACGGGACACGCGTACTCACACGGGCGTTCGACTTGCCGCGTTCGAACTGAAAAACCGCTTTCCGAACTCAGCAAACTGGTTTCGGATTCACGCCCATCGACTCCAGTGACTCGGTGTACTCGTCATAGGCCGCTGTAATCGCGTCTTTCGCTGCCTCTTTTGCCGTTTCCCAGTCCTCGTCCGAATCACAGCGTTCGTCTAACAGCGTGAGCGTGTCGTTCAACTGCTCGTCGAGGTCACCGTTCAAATCGCGGAACAACTGGGCCGTCTTCGGGTCGGCCTTTCCGGTAAAGAAGCCAGTCAGCTGTTTTTTCGATTTCTCGCTCGCCAGCGTGCGCCCGACGAATCCGCCGAGGCGCTCGATGGTGTCGTCCAATCCACGGAGATACTCGTGCAACGCAGGCGTCTCGTTCGGTTCGTGATCGTCTACCTTTCCGGAGACGCGCTCGTAGTGGCCGTTCTCGACCTCCGCGATGCCGGCGAACAGTTCGCTCGCGTCCTCGTCTCCCTCGTCGTCGGCCCATCCGCCGAACGTCTGAGCGGCGGCATACTCGGAGTCGGCGGCGGCATCGAACACCTCGTCAGGCTCCATCTCTCCGCCGGTCGCGGCGTAGAGCGACTTTGATGACCCCAGGCGGGAGAGGGCGGTTTCGTTTTCCTTTCGCACGGCGTCGAGGAATTCCTCGGAATTCATACGCCACGGTACGAAGGCGCGCGGCTTGTAATCACCGACCCCGGTAACGGGTCAGTCCATATCGTCCAACGAGACGAACACGTCGGCGTCGGCGGTTATCCAACTCGCCATCCGTTCGAAGCGGGTCGCCTCTTCCGGGTAAATCGTACATCTGTCCGGTTGTCCGTCGTACTCCACAACGACGGATGCGAGTTCGAACGACCGTTCGTCAACGGCGTTCCGTTTCGATTCGGACCGTGTATCGACAGTATGGAAATGTCCTGTCATTGTGTCCTCGGGGGCGTCCCGGCGACGCCGTACTATTGAGATTCGGCCCGCTCTCAATAACCCCTGCTAGTTGTTCTCAATAGCGCTCGGGAGCGGTGGGGAGCTATCGACCGCCTGAGACGTGACTGTCGGGCGTGGATCGTCCGAAGAAAACGTGCGTCGTTGGTGGCCGACTCAGTTGCCGGTCTCGATGGGTGCATCCACGAGGTTGCCCCATTCGGTCCACGACCCGTCGTAGTTGACGACGTTGTCGTAGCCGAGCAGTTCCGAGAGTGCGAACCACGCGATGGACGAGCGCTCGCCGATACGGCAGTAGGCGACGACCTCTTGGTCGTTCGTGACGCCTTCGCTCTCGTACAGGTCACTGAGTTCGTCGGCGGATTTGAACGTCCCGTCGTCGTTCACGGTGGCTGCCCACGAGATGTTCGATGCGCCGGGGACGTGGCCGCCGCGCTGGGCCGTCTCCTGGAGTCCTGGGGGCGCGAGGATTTCGCCGCTGTACTCCTCGGGCGAGCGAACGTCCACGAGCGGGACGCCGCGGTCGATGGCCTTCTCCACGTCGTCGCGGTAGGCGCGGATGCCCTCGAATGGGCCACGAGCATCGTACTCGACTTCGGGGTACGATGGGACCTCGTCGGTCGTCGGATAGCCGTTTTCGAGCCAGTAGTCGCGGCCACCGTCGAGGAGCTTCACGTTCTCGTGGCCGTAGTACTTGAACTGCCAGTAGGTGTAGGCCGCGAACCAGTTGGAGTTGTCCCCGTAGAGGACGACGGTGGTGTCGTCCTCGATGCCGTGACTGCCGAGGAGGTCCTCGAAATCGTCCTTTTCGAGGATGTCACGCGTGGTCTGGTCCTGGAGCTGTGTCTCCCAGTTGAAGCCGACTGCGCCCGGCGCGTGGGCGTCGTCGTAGGCTTCCGTATCAACGTCGACCTCTACGAGTCGGTAATCGGTATCGTCGCTCTGGAACTCGTCGAGGTGGTCTTCCACCCAGTCCGCGCTGACGAGTACGTCCTTGGCGTAGTCACTGTTGCTCATGCACGTTCCCCTTTCTACGCTCGGGTTATATTCTTGTTACTGCCGGAAGGTTCCGCCTTCTGTCGAGCTTCCCGGCAAGAATACCCGGTATCTCGCGGGGGAATCCCCGTTTTGCCGCTATCCGTGGCTCATCGCGCATGAACGGCACCTGACAACCGGCAAAATATTCCGGCACCTCCAGTCGAATGCCGGTTTCGACGGAACCCGGAGGGCTAAGACGCTGGCGTCGGTATCGAGGGGTAATGCACGAGAACGTCGTCGTCTCCGCCGATTGGCTCGCCGAGCGACTGGGCGATATCCACGTCGTGGACGTCCGCGACGCGTGGGAATACGAGGGAATCGGTCACCTACCCGGTGCGGTGAACATCCCGTTCGACGAATTTCGCTCGGCCGATGCGGACGATGCGGGAATGCTCCCCGGTGCCGAGACGTGGTCCGACCTCCTCGGCAACGTCGGTATCAGCGAGGACGATACCGTCGTCGCGTACGACGACATGCACGGGGTGTTCGCGGCGCGATTCCTCGTCACCGCCGAACTGTACGGACACGAAGTGCTCCACCTCCTCGACGGGGATTTCAGCGCGTGGCAACGCGACCACGAAACGACGACCAACGCTCCCTCTCCCGCTCCCGTTTCCTACGACGTACGGGAACCGGAATCCTCCCCGCTCATCGGCCGCGAGGAGGTCGAAGCCGCGATCGACGACCCGGATTCCGTTCTCGTCGATACACGCGACCCGGACGAGTTCGCCGAGGGCCATCTCCCGAGCGCCGTCAACGTCGATTGGCTCGACCTCGTTGACGACGAATCCCGCGGCCTGAAGTCACCGGACGAACTCCGTTCGATTCTCGAATCCAACGGTGTCACCCCCGACAAGCGGGTGATCCTCTACTGCAACACCGCCCGTCGAATCAGCCACACCTACGTCGTCCTCTCTTCGCTCGGCTACGACGACCTCGGCTTTTACGAGGGCAGTCTCACCGAGTGGACGGAGGCCGACGGGAAACTCGAACGGGACTGATTCTTTCTATTTATCCTATATCTGTTGGCTGACGAAGAGCGAAATGCGTGTCAGTTTCCATCCCAGTAACGCCCGTTGCCGTCGTTGTAACGCCCAATACGGCTCGGTATCGGTGATGCCCGTATAGTGAGGGGTGCTTGCTCGTGAGAACCTAACCGGGATAGTTTTCCATTGGCACCCGAAACGGTCGCTCCCATTTATCTTCGGCTCCGGCCTATAGCCTGTCACCCCGGGAGGGGGGAAAAGGGATGACTGAGAGAGAACAACAAGACGCAGAAAACGTCGAATCGGAAGAACGTCGCTCGTTCATGAAGAAAGGCGCGCTCGCGACAGGCGCGCTCGCGTTGGGATTAGGCAGTGCCGGGAGCGCCTCGGCACAGGGCCGAAACGTGTTGGTGTACACCTACGACTACCACCCGAACGTGCAGTTCCGCGTCGTCAACTCGCTGGAGAAATCGACGACCGTTCGACTGCTCGAAAAACCGGGTGGCGGCAACGTCCCAGAGATCACCCAGCCGGACAACTACAACGGCTACATCATCCGCTACCTGCTTGGCGGCGGTGGCGGCGGGCAGGGACAGATAACCACGTTCATGTTCGCACAAGGTGTGTCCCTAAACCAGGGCGACACCCGACAGTTCAGTGGTGACGCGTCTGTCTTCAGCAGCACGCTCAACCTGCTTAGCACCAACCTGCGGTGAGACGAGCCGATTCGAGTTGTATCGGGGGGAAACAAGCGGTTCGGTACCCATTTTTCGGTGACGTAATTCACGGGAAGAGCCGTAGCGGTACCGACATCACGGGCGGATTTCAGTACGCTGGAGGAATACATGGACAACGAACACGAAGCAGGGATGCCGCGGTGGAGCGCTCGAGTAGACGATTCGGTTCGACCCCAACGAACCAGACCGTCGGGGGACGTATTGGTGTTCACCCGGGACTTTTTCCCGAACGTCCCGTTTCGAATCGTCGCTCAGCTTCCGGCAATCATCACAGTGACGATCCTCGACGAACCACCGGACGGGACACAGGTGATTTCACAACCCGACGAGTACAACGGCTACGTCATCACCTACGATTTCCATCGGACACCCATCTTCGTCTTTCTGTTCTCCCGACGCTATCTGCCGACGAGCGATCGATACCGGTTCGGCGACGATGCGACCTACTTCAGCAGCAACTTGGATCTGCTCGAAGTGTCCGTGGGGGTCGACTGAGGATCGTTTCGTTCGCTCCCGTCCGCGCGGACGATCGCCCCACTATTCCTGCCCATCTTAGTCTTCCATCCCACTATACTCGCCCATCTTAGTCTGCCTGTTCATCCAGATTCTCTCGAATAAAACGCTAGAATACATAATACTCCTTGTAGACGATTGCTCTGCATTCAGGAATACTGATTTTTACTATGTGTATGTCCATTATCCTTATTGTGTGGGCGTTTGTCCGGAATTAGCAGATGAAATCGAATGTTGTTCGATACTCCGACGTACAGGTAGAAGATTTCAGGGTGATCGACGAATATGGTTCATAAAAAGGAAGAATGGAAAGGTGAGTTGTACGGTGACGCGGTAAGAGACAAAATTCTCGAATTCGCCGAGAACGGTTGGCAGTCGATTCCGGAAGACGAGCGTGATGCGTGGTTCTCGCGGTTCAAATTCTGGGGCCTGTTTCACCAGCGAACCGGGCAAGAAAGCTATTTCATGATGCGTCTGACCAACTGCGGCGGCATCCTCGAACCGGGGCAACTGCGCGCCATCGGGGAAGTCGCACGTGAGTACGCGACCGGCCCAGCCGAGAACCCCGAGTTCGGGAACGGGTTCGTGGATTTCACGACGCGCCAATCGATTCAGCTCCACTGGATAAAGTTGGAGCACGTCCCCGAAATCTGGAATAAGCTAGAAGCCGTCGGCGTCTCGTCTCGCTCCTCCGGTGGGGATACGATGCGAAACATCTCCGGATGTCCCGTCGCGGGTAAAGACGAACACGAGTACGTCGAGACCCGGGAGTTGCTCGACCGAATCCAGTCACAGTTGCGCGACGATGACGTACTATGTAACATGCCGCGGAAGTTCAACATCTCCGTGACGGGTTGTCGGGAGGGTTGTGCACAGGATTCCATCAACGATGTCGCTTTGGAACCCGCACGAAAGCTCATCGACGGGACGCGAGTGAAGGGATTCAACATGCGCGCTGGCGGCGGTCTCGGCGGACGCGAACCCCGCCGTGCACGGTCGCTCGACGTCTTCGTCACGCCCGATAACGCCTACGAAATCGTCCGCGCGTTCGTCGAACTGTATCACGAGGAGGGCAACCGACAGAACCGACGGAAAAATCGTGGCCGCTTCTTCGTCGACGACTGGGGAACCGACGACATCCGCGAGGAACTCACCGAGCGGGTCGACTTCCCGCTCCATCACGCCGGAACGGACCTGCGTGATCAGTACACGTACAACGCCGGAAAGCAGGACGAACGGGGAAAACACGATCACGTCGGCGTCCACGAACAAGCCGACGGTGACTACTACGTCGGCCTCAACGTCCCGGTCGGACGCGTCACCGCCGACGAGGCCATCGACCTCGCCGACCTCGCCGACGAGTACGGGAGCGGCGAAATCAGACTCACTCGACGACAGAACCCGATCATCGTGGACGTCGACGACGCACGACTCGACGACCTGCTCGCCGAACCCCTGCTGCAAACGCATACGCCCGAACCCACGGCGTTCACTCGCGGGGCGATGGCGTGTACAGGAACGGAGTTCTGCTCGCTCGCGCTCACCGAGACGAAGGCACGGACGGCCGAGATGCTTCGATGGTTCCGGACGAACGTCGAGCTTCCCGACGACGTTTCACAGCTGAAGATCCACTTTTCGGGCTGTACCGCGGATTGCGGGCAAGCCATGACAGCGGATATCGGCTTGCAGGGGATGCGCGCTCGAAAGGACGGAGAAATGGTCGAGGCGATGGATGTCGGCGTTGGCGGCGGAATCGGCGACGAACCGTCGTTCATCGAGTGGGTCCACCAGCGTGTCCCGGCCGACGAGGTGCCCGGACTCATCGCGAACCTCGTTGAAGCATTCGTCGCACTCCGAGAGGAAGAACAGACCTTCCGCGAGTGGGTCGATGCGACCGGCCACGAGTCCATCATCGAACTCGCCGAACCCGAAGAGACGAGCTACGAGGACCCCTGTCTTCACGACGCAAAGCAGGCCTGGTACCCGTTCGAGAACGGCGAAAGTCCGGCTCCGACCGCACCGGACGGCACACCGATCTCCAGTAATGACTGAGCACATTCACCGCCTTCGACCCGCCGTTCGGTCGAACTCGAATTTCAACGAGGCAACGCTCACATGAGAAACACTGTCCCGACGACGTGTATGCGGTGTGCGGTCGGCTGTGGTCACGTCAACCAAAGCGTCGACGTTGGCTACGGCATCGACATCGTTCGCGGTGACGTTGCCCATCCGGTTAACCAGGGACTCGCCTGTCAACGCGGTATCCGCGAGAGCAAGGAGCCAGAGGGCAGGTGGTTGACGCGCCCACTGATTCGGGAGGGTGACGAACTCCTCCCCACGACGTGGGACGTCGCCCTCGGTCGCGTGGTGGAACGATTCGCATCCACCATCGGACACGACCGGGACGGCCTCGCCGTTCTCGGGAGCGGACAACAGACCAACGAAGCCGCGTACGCCCTCGGAAAGTTAGCCCGCGGCGGGTTTGGAACCCGGTACTACGACGCCAACACGACCCTCTGTATGGCCAGTGCGGTGACGGCCTACTACGACGCCTTCGGGAGCGACGCGCCGCCATGCACCTACGACGACATCCCGGACGCCCGTAGTCACGTCGTCTGGGGAGCGAACCCCGCCGTCGCCCACCCGGTCATGTTTCGTTGGATTCAGGAAAGTGCCAACGACGACAGCAGGCTGATCGTCGTCGATCCGGTCGAATCCGAGACGGGAACCGTCGCGGACACACACGTTTCACCCGACCCTGGCGGGGACCTCGCCCTCGCGCGCGCCGTATTGGCCCGTCTGGTCGAACGGGACGCGATAGACGACGCGTTCATCGACGCCGCGACTACCGGTTTCGACGCACTCCGCGCCGACCTCCCGACGGCGGAGGAGGGAGCGACGACCGCTGGCGTCGCCCTCGACGTCGTAGACCAACTCGCCGACGCGTTCGCGGACTCGACGCTTCTCTACTGGGGGATGGGCGTCAATCAGAGCACGCAGGGAACCGCGACGGCGGGTGCCCTGATAGACCTCTGTTTGGCGACCGGTAATCTCGGCCCCGGAACGGGACCGTTCTCGCTGACCGGGCAAGCGAACTCCATGGGGACGCGCGTCTGTTCGTCCAAGGGAACGTGGCCCGGTCACAGGTCGTTCGACGACCCCGACGAACAGGCCGTCGTCGCCGACGCGTGGGACATCTCCACGGAGCGTCTCCCCGACGACGCCGGACCCGGTCCGGTCGGAATCGTCGAAGCCGTCGACGACGGGCCGGTCGAAACGGTTTGGACCGTTGCGACGAACCCCGTCGCCGGGTTGCCCGATGCGGGGACCGTCCGCGAGCGACTGGACGAGGCGTTCCTCGTCGTGCAGGATGCCTTCCGAACCGAGACCGTCGAACTGGCCGACGTCGTCCTCCCCGCCGCAACCTGGGGCGAGACGGACGGAACGACCATGAACATGGAGCGACGCGTCTCCCGCGTTCGGTCCGTAACGGGGACGCCGACGGGTGTCCGAACCGACCTCGACATCATCATCGCCATCGCCGAAGGAGTCGTCCCCGGGTTGATGGGTCGTTCGAACCCGAGGGACGTGTTCGAGGAACTGACCACGCTTACGGCGGGCACGTCGGCGGACCTCTCGGGAATCAGCTACCCCCGTCTCGAAGAGGAGAAGGCCGTCCGTTGGCCCGCGCCCGACCCGACATCGAGTGGTGGTTACCGCTACCACGACGACGGGGACTGGTCGTTCGCAACCCCGACCGGCCGCGCCCGATTCTCGACCGCCACCCATCGAGGCCTTCCGGAACCGACCAACGAGGAATTCCCGCTCACACTGACGACGGGACGGACCGCCGACGGGTACAACACCGGCGTCCGCTCCCGACCGCCGGAGGCGGACGCCCCACCGCTCGTGCGTGTGCATCCGGACACGCTCGACTCCCTCGACATACACGGGGAAACCGCCGTCGTCACCTCTCGACGAGCCGAAATCCCCGTTCGAACCGACCCGAATTCGGCGGTTCCACGGGGTGTCGTTTGGCTCTCGATTCACCATCCGCGGACGAACGAACTGACACTTCCCGCTACCGACCCTCGTTCCGACGAACCGAACTACAAACAGTGTGCGGTACGGCTTGCACCGCGACCGGACGAGCGTACCGTGGCGAACCGAGCGGAGGTGACGGGAGATGACTAACAAGGTTGAACAGTTGATAATCGCCACTGTCGGGTTCTTCTGGGCGTTTTTGATGTGGTTCTCCACTGCCGCATTCAGCACGAGTATCGGGACGTTCTACGGTCTCACGACCGGCCAACTCGCCTTGCTCGCGAGTTCGGCCATCTGGCTCGCGCCGCCCGGACGCGTCATCGCGGGCTGGTTGGCGGACCGTCTCGGCGCGCACAACACGTTCGCGATGATTCTCGCGTACTCCGGTGTGGTGAGTATCGCGTCCTCGTTCGCCGCGAGCTATCAAGTGCTGTTCGTGGAGCGCCTCGTCGTCGCCTCGGCGGGAATCAGCTTCGTCGTCGGTATCCAGCATGTCGCACAGTGGTTCGACGAGCACGAAATCGGAACGGCGGAGGGACTGTACGCCGGAACCGGAAACGTCGGTGCTGGTGTCGGCGCGCTGGTACTCCCACGACTCTACGGCACCCACTTCGGCGATGCCTTCCTCCACCTCGGAATCGGTGCGCTCGTCATCGCGGCCGTCTACAAGTGGCGCGGCCAACCCGCGAAGGACCGTGCGACCGCCGAAGCCGCACGACAAAACACGTCCTTCAGCGACACGATGTACGTCTGGACGCGGTACGCCGCGATCGGACTCATGCTGGCCTACGCGATGTCGTTCGGTTTGGAAATCTCGATGAACTCGTGGTTGCCGACTTACTACGCGGACGGCTTTGCGGCGTCCATTCGACACTTGGGATTCACCGACACGTCGTCCATCCAAGTCGCCGCGGGAACGTTCGCCGCCGTTCAGTCGTTCAACGCGTCGTTGTGGCGACCGTTCTCGGGCTACATGTCCGATCTCTGGCAGCGAAACGGATGGACGCCGTATCCGATTCTCGCCACTGACAAGCCGTACTCGCCGCGCATTCACTGGCTGTTGACCGCCCTCATACTCATCACGGTATTGATGATCGTGCTCACCGTCGTGGGTCTCCTCGGCGTCCTTCCGCTGTCGGTGGTCGTTCTGGCCTTCTCCGGAATCGCGGTGAGCTTCGGTACCGGCGGTGTGTTCGCCATCGTTCCCCTCGTTTTCCCGGACCGTCCGGGGACGGCGTCGGGGTTCATCGGAGGCATCTCCACGACCGGGGGTATCGTCTACCCGCTCATGTTCGGCCTCATGCCGAACGTTCACGTGGGATACGCTTTCGTCGCCGTCGTGTTCTTCGTTCCCATCATGCTGTTTTACCTGTGGGCGATGCGCTCACAGTCGGGAATCGGCGACCACGGCATCGGCTCCCGCGAACGGTGGCTCGGCGACGGACCGGCACCGAATGCGTCTACGGGAGGTGATGACTGATGACGGAATACGACTCGTGGTACAAGTGGGGAAAAGCCACGCTGTACGTCGAGATGCTGATCGCAGTGCTCGTGACGGTCTTCTCGCTGTACATGGCCTTTAACGGCATGGCGGGATGGTTGGTCTAAAATGACTGTTAACCGGACATTATCGGCGGGGTCCAAACCATGAGTACGACCACGGGTACCGTTCATCTCGTCGGCGCTGGGCCGGGTGATCCGGAACTCCTCACGGTCAAGGCCCGGCGGTTGCTCGACGAAGCGGACGTTATCCTTCACGATTCGCTCGTCGGCGACGAGGTCGTCGAATCGTTCCCCGACCATGCGACCGTCGTTCACACGGGTAAACGCGCCGACGGCGAACGAACGTCACAGGCGGAAATCAACGACACGATGGTCCGGGAGAGTCGTACCGGAAACGATGTCGTTCGATTGAAAGGCGGTGATCCGACCGTCTTCGGGCGCGGCGG
Organism: Haladaptatus sp. AB618; assembly: GCF_024136965.1. NCBI lineage: Archaea > Methanobacteriati > Methanobacteriota > Halobacteria > Halobacteriales > Haladaptataceae > Haladaptatus > Haladaptatus sp. AB618. The sequence continues at coordinate 271,677 of NZ_JAMYJX010000001.1, forward strand.
TGAGGAGGCGGAATATCTCGCACGCCACGGGATATGGTTCGAAATCGTCCCCGGCGTGACGAGCGCTATCGCCGCCGGTGAAGTTGCCGGTATCCCAGCTACCCATCGCAACTGCTCGTCCACCCTTACCGTCGTTACCGGACACGAGGACCCCACCAAGGACGACACCTCTCTCGACTGGGAGGCGCTCGCCGCGAATGTCGAGGCGGGCGGAACGCTCGTGATTCTGATGGGGGTCGGCCGTCTCTCCGACAACGTCGCCGCGCTCAGTTCGCACGGACTCGACACCGGGACACCTGTCGCGATGGTGGAGCGCGCGACTCTGCCCGACGAACGAGTCGTTACTGGGACCTTGGATACGGTCATCGAACGTGCGAGAACTGCCGACGTGAGACCTCCAGCGGTCACTATCGTCGGCGACGTGGTCCGCGTCCGCGAGACCGTCGAACACTGTTTGGCCAGTGCCACCGGGTCGTTTCTCGCATCGTGGACATCACCGCCGTCAGCAGTCGATGAAATCGAAAGCGCGAACCGCGGCGAATAGTTCGAATCGGTTCGGAACCACCATCAGCAAGCGAACGAGGAATCGTTCGTCCCGTTCGTCGGTTGTCGACTCGTCTATTTGATATAGCGTTATGGGATTCATTATAGCGCTCACGACTCTCGAACTGACGTTCGTTCGCTCGTTGTATCACGTCCGTTAAGTACCACCGACTGTAACAACCGAGTAATGAAACGACGAACCTATCTCACGGCGACTGGGACGGCATTTGCCGGTCTGGCTGGCTGTCTCGGGAATTCCGACGACTCCGGCAGTTCCGGGGATTCCGGTTCCACGAGTTCGACCGGCGGTAAGTCCGCGAAGACGACGTCACAGACCCAACTCAGCGGTACGCTGAACGTCGCAACGTACAGCGCGCTCGTGGACGCGCCGAGTACATCGCCCGGCGCGTGGCTGAAAAAGGAGTTCGAAAAGAAGTATCCCAAGGCGACGCTCAAGTGGCAAACTCCGGACAGCGAGGTCAACTACTACATCCAGCGAAAGGCACAGCACGTCGATATCGACGCAGACGTGTACGTCGGTCTCAACGTGGACCAACTCATCACCATCGACCAGAAACTGGGCGGGACAAAGTTGTTCACCCCCGTCACCGACTCGCTCTCGAACTACGGTCACGTCAAAAAGAGCCTGAACTTCGACCCGAAAGGACGGGCCGTTCCGTACGATACCGGCTACGTCAGCCTCGTGTACGACGAAACGAAGGTCGATAATCCGGGCTCGTTCGACGCACTGACGAAGCCGAAATTCAAGGGTACGCTGCTGACCGAGAACGCCCAACAGGCCGCGACGGGGCGGGCGTTCCTGCTCTGGACGATCCACGAGATGGGCGAGAAGAAGTATCTCGACTACTGGAGTCGGCTTTCGAACAACGACACCCAAATCCTCGGCTCGTGGGACGCGGCCTACACCGCGTACTCCAACGGCGAGCGGCCCATCGTCGTCTCTTACTCCACTGACCAGGTGTACGCCCATCGTGAAGGCGAGAACATGAAGAAACACCAGATCGGCTTCCTGAACGGACAGGGCTACGCCAACCCCGAGGGGATGGCGAAGTTCGCCGACACGGACTCGCCGAAACTGGCCGACGCGTTCCTCGACTTCATGCTCTCCAAGAAGGCCCAGTCGAAGATAGCGCAACTCAACGTCGCGTTCCCATCGACCGACTGGGCCGACCTCGGAAAGGAGTTCGACAAGTACGCCAAGGAACCGGACGAACCGGTCACCTACTCCTACGATCAACTCAAGGGCAACCTCGAAGGATGGGTTGATGAGTGGGCGCGCCAGATTGCGAGCAAGTAGATGGATACCGGGCGCTGGCTCGAACGACACGCACTCGCACTTCTCGGAATCGCGACCAGCGCCCTGCTCGTCGTTCTGTTCTACTATCCCGTCGCCATCGTCTTCGCCGACGCGGGCGGCATTTCTGCGTTTCTCGACGTACTGACCGACCACTTCTACGTCTTCGACATCTTCGGATTTACGGCGTATCAGGCGCTCCTCTCCACGATTGCGAGCGTCGCCGTCGGACTCCCGGGTGCGTACATCCTCTCGCGTTACGAGTTCCCAGGGCGGCGGACGATTCGTTCGCTGACCATCCTCCCGTTCGTCATGCCGTCCATCCTCGTCGCCATCGGCTTCGTGGCGATGTTCGGGCAGAACGGGTTGTTCAACGATGTCGTCGGCGTCGTGGGTCTCGGACCGTACTCCCTCCTGTACAATCTACCCGCAATCGTCGCCGCACACGCCTTCTACAACGCGCCGCTCGTCGCCCGCGTGACGAACGCGGCGTGGGAGAGCGTCGATGCCCGCGAAGTCGAAACCGCCCGAAGCCTCGGTGCTGGTCGCTTTCGGGCGTTCCGTGATGTGCTCGTCCCACAGTTGCTTCCGGCGATTCTCACGGGCGCACTTCTCACGTTCATCTTCACGTTCATGTCCTTCCCCATCGTCCTCGCGCTGGGTGGGTTCCAGTACCAGACCGTCGAAGTCTGGGTGTACGCGCTCGTCCAGCGCCTCGACTACTCACAGGCGGCCGTTCTCGCCATCCTCGAAACCTCTCTCTCGCTCGCCCTGACCTACGCCTATCTTCGGTACGAGGCTCGGCAAGCCGCCGCCTCGCGCGCCAGCAGACCGCTCGCCCGGAAACATCTCCTCTCGGGTGATACCGGTTTCGTCGAAAGGCTCGAACGGACCGGCGTCGCACTGTATCTCGTCGTCGTCCTCGTGCTGTTTCTCGGGCCGCTCGTCAGCACGGTTCTCGAAAGCATCACCGGCCCGTCCGGCTTTACCTTGCGCTATTACCAGTTCCTCGTGACGCGGCAGGTGTCCGGCGCGTCCTTCCAGACGAAACCCGGCGTCGCCGTCCGTAACTCGCTCACGTTCGGTATCGGAACCCTGTTCGTCGCGCTCCCGATGGGCGTCGTCATCTCCGTCCTGACGCGGGCGCGAAAGAGCCGAATCGTGGAAGCGGTGGCGATGGCCCCGCTCGCGGTGAGCGGCGTGATGGTCGGGTTGGGTATGCTCCGAGGCCTCGTCTTCGGGATTCCCATCGCCGGAACTCGAATCCAGGTGAGCGGCGCGATGGCCATCGTCGCGGCCCACGCCGTCGCCGCGTACCCGTTCGTCACGCGAAACGTCTCGCCCATGCTCGCCGGGATCGACCGGCGAACCGTCGAATCCGCCCGCTCGCTCGGCGCGACCCGCGTCCGGACGCTCATCGACATCGAACTCCCGCTCGTGGCGGTCGGGTTGGCCGCCGGGGCGGCGTTCGCCTTCGCCATCAGCATCGGCGAGTTCGACTCGACAGTTATTCTTGCCACGGGCAGTAGCAGTTACACGATGCCCGTCGCAGTCGAACGCTTCCTCGGCAAACAGACGTTGGGACCGGCGACGGCGATGGGGACCATTCTCCTCCTCGTCACCGCCGTCAGTTTCGTCATCATCGACCGCCTCGGCGGGAGGTGGGAAAGTGGTTGAACTCTCCCTCTCCGGCGTTCGAAAGGAGTACGACGGTGTCACGGCCCTGAACGACGTGTCGTTTCAGGTCGCGGACGGCGAGTTCTTCACCCTCGTCGGCCCGTCTGGCTGTGGCAAGACGACGACGCTCCGCACCATCGCCGGGTTCGAGGACCTCACCGCTGGCGCGGTGCGGTTCGGCGACCGCGAGATGGAAGGCGTCCCGCCCGAGGACCGCGACATCGGTCTCGTCTTCCAGAACTACGCGCTGTTTCCACACATGAGCGTCGCGGAAAACGTCGGCTACGGCCTCCGTTTCCGCGACCCGCCGGGAGCGCGAACTCGCGACGAGCGTGTGCTCGAACTGCTCGAACTCGTCGGATTGGACGGTTTCGAGGACCGCGACCCGGACGAATTATCGGGCGGTCAGCAACAGCGTGTCGCACTCGCTCGGGCCCTCGCGCCCGGTCCCGAGTTGCTCCTGCTGGACGAACCGATGAGCGCACTGGACGCCCGTCTGCGCGACGACCTGCGAACTCAAGTGTCGCGCATTCAGTCCGACCTCGGAATCACGACCATCTACGTCACCCACGACCAGGAGGAAGCGCTCGCCATCAGCGACCGCGTGGCCGTCATGAACGACGGTCGAATCGAGCAGATCGGCCGCCCACAGGACGTGTACCGCCGACCGGAATCCCGCTTCGTCGCGGAGTTCGTCGGCGAGAACAACGTCTTCGACGGGAAGACCGTCTCACGAGACCCGAACGGTTCACGCGTCGTCGTCCGAGACCACGAGTTCCTCCTTCCCGGTTCGACGGCCGACGCCGTGACGTTCTGTGTCCGTCCCGAAGCGCTCCGGTTGGGCGGCGGCGAAAATTCGTTCACGGCGGCCGTCGAGGACGTCGAGTTCCTCGGAGAGGCGTTCCGCGTCCACCTCGACTGGATGGGTAAAACCGTCACACTTCGCGTTCCCGAGGCTCCCGACGGCGAGCAGATGCGCGTCGGGTTCGACCCGGCCGACGCACACGTCATCGACGGCGCGTCCACCGAACTGGTCGAATCACGATAAAAAAGGTCTCGGTGCTCCCTTCGGACGCCGAAGAGCGCCGCGACGACGAACGCGACGAGTGTGACGACCCCACCGAAGCCGGGTTGACCACCGTCGTTGGTGCTCGTGGACGTTTGACCACCGTCGGTATCGGTGACCGTTTTGCCTGCAACCGTCGTGTCGGGCGTGGTCGTCGTCGAATCGTCCGCCAGTCGATGATGGTCGCTCGGCCGTTGCTCGCTCGCAGGTCACTTGAAAAACAGTTTGTTCCGATATCCCGTCGTCCTCCCGGGATTCCCCTATCGATTCGTCGTGTACGTGTCGGTCGTGTTCGTCGTGTAGGTGTCGTACGTTCCCGTCGTTCCCGTATTGGACGTTTCGGTCGTATAGGTGTTGTACGTCCCAGTGGTTCGGGTGTTGTAGGTTCCCGTCGTCCCGGTGGTATTGGTCCCCCGGTTCGTCGTCCCCGTCGTGAACGTGCCACCACCGCCGAACTGTCCCGATCGATCGATCCGTCCTCGCATACTGTTCGGGTGGAACCGACATCGATACCGCCGGATTCTGTCGGTCGGCTTGAACGTCAACACACGTGTCTCTCCCGCTTTCGATGACCGGCCGGTTCGATGGAGTACCTGTCCGTTCTCGCCGTTTTTCTGCCCGATTATCTGGAACTCGTGTTCCTTCCCATCGAGGTTTATCCAGACGATCCTGTACCGCTCGGTCGGAATGAGTCCGAGCGTCGGATTTCGACCCCCTTCGATCTCTTTCGGTGCCAACCCAAGCCAATGGCCGACACGTGCTCCGAGGATGATGGTCCGCTGATTTCCTCCTCCTCCGCCACCGCCCCCGTTCGTCGTACTGGTTTGATTCGACGTTTCGACCGTGCTCGTCTGGTACGTCGTCCCGTCGTTGCTGGTATCCTGCGCCATCGCCATCCGTCCGAGCGCACCTATTCCGGTCAGTGCACCCGCCGCCTTCAGTAGCGTTCGACGCTGTGATTTCGGTGTCCCCGTCATATATTCCTCCGAACGTGCAACACCTCCGGAAACCAAAAAGCGCCCAGACCGTTCGGTCCGACAACTCGAAATTATACGCCCGAAACGGCGGTTATTCGCCGTTTCTCGCCGGGAAATTTTCGACTGGCCGTCATCCTACGGCGAACGGAATCGACCGGGAGTTCGAACACGGCCACCGATTCGACGATAGGCGAACGGTGACGGTCCACGATTCGACAGGTGTTGTGGAACCGTATTTCAGTCGTCGTCCCAGAACCGTTCCAACCCGAACGAGAGCATGTCCGGGCTGACCGGTTGAAACTCCTCCCGTTCGACGGGCGGGAAGAACTCCCTGACGCTGTTCCACGATTCGCGGGCGTATCGACCGTCGACCAGCACGCGAATTCCCCGTTCGTCGGGGCCACGAATGACTCGCCCCAGGGCCTGCCGGGCTTTTCTGACGGCCGGAACGGTCAGCGCGTAGGTAAACCCGTCACCGAACTGTCGTTCGTAGGCGGTTCGAACCGCCTTCGTCCGTGGGCTGGCAGTGTTGATGATGGGAACACCGCAGACGACCGCGGCTCGGAGCCGGTCACCACGATAATCGACGCCCTCGGTCAGCGTGCCGCGTAGGCTCGTAACCAGCACTTTCGCCTCGCCGCCGAAGAACTCGTCTTTCAGATTCTCGGTCGCCTCATCCGCGCTGCTCTCGTCCAGCAACACCGGCTTGTCCACCGTGCTCCGCAAGTGTTCGGCGGCCCACGTCGCCTCCGCGTAGTTCGGCATGCCGACGAGGACGTTGCCCGGCGAACGTGCCACATCCCGGATCGCGTCGGCGTACACCTGCCGCGTTCCCGTCTCGTCACCCGGCGCGCCGCGATTGTCGTAGGTGAACTTCGGTGCGTCCACCGCGAAACTCTCCCGGTTCGATTCGGGGAAGTTCAAGCCGTAGGTCCGTTCTACGATCGGTCTTCCGTCCTTCTCCAGATGGCCGAGTCCGGACACTTCCTCGAAAATCTCGATCGGTTCGAGCGTCGCGCTCATTAGGATCCCGCCGCCGAACTTCCCGAGTTCCTCACCGATGGCGTCGCTCGGGACGCAGTTCTGCATGGCGAGTTGGGCGTTGTACGCCCGTCGCCACGAGTCGTTGGGCTCGCGGTCGTTCCACGTCCGTTCGAGGACGATCTCGCGGAAGTACTTCTCGTGATCGTTGCGATACCACTCTCCCAGCGCACGCCCGGCGGGCAACGCGGCGCGTTCCCTGTCATCGTCCTCGGCTTCATTGAGAATGCGGGCGACGACCGCCCCAACGGCCTCCGCACGTGCCCACGTCCCGCCGTTGTACCCTCGATTTTCCGCCCACTCCGAAATTTCGTCCTGCTGTGGTACCGTGGGATCACGGAGCGGAATTTCTTCGTCAGGGAGGTCGGTGATGTTCGCCCGCCACCCCTTGTGTTCGCGCTCCAGGTGTTTCCGCACGCGCCGGTCGATCTCCTCGCGCAGTTCGCCGATGAACTCGCGGGTCTCCTCCAGTTCGAACAGCGTGACGCTCGCGTCTTCGAGCTCCGCCCGGACGAGGTCGGCGTCGGCGGTCATGTGTCCCGAATCATCGTCGTCGAACTTGACGGGCTGAATGACTCGCGTGAGCTCGGACTCGGCGTCACGGAGCGTCGAATCGCCGACCGACTGGCTCACGAGGTCGCGGACGCGCGGTTCCAACATGTGCGCCTCGTCGCAGACGAGGAACGTCGAGTCGTCGACGAGCGCCCCCGTGAACGTCGCCGCCGTCACCGGGTCGAAGGCGTGGTAGTAGTTTCCGACGACGACCTCGACGTGGCCCAACAGCGCGCCCATCATCGAGTGCGGACAGGTGCCCCATTGCACCGAGTTGGCCACTAAATCGTCGGGTTCGATGAGGCCCATGCTCTCGAAATCGAACGGAACCGCCTCGATAGGGTCGCCATCTTCGGGCATGTCCTCCAAGAACTGCGCGTAGAACGGGCAGTACTCCACGTCGTTGTACTCCGGCATCCGCGGCGGGTACGGCGTCGGTTCCCCCGCCGTTTCGAGGTAGGACGCGGCGGCCCCGCCCTTGCCGCTGTCGGCCAGTCCCGTCTGCTGGGTTCTGGCTTGCGAGGCGAGATTTTGGGCCGTGACGGAACCTCCTTCGCCGGTCAGGTCTCGGGTGCGCTCCCGGAGGCCCTCACAGCGGTCGTACACCGACTGGCTGTCGATGTCGCCCGCATTTTCACGGCTGTACGGGCACACGTCGGCCTTCCCGACGAGGGTCAGCGCCGATATCGGGTTCCAGTCGTCGGGCAGATTCGAGTTGATGGTCTTCAGGTCGGTTTCGAACTGGCGGAGCTGTTGTTTCACGCTCGTCAGCACGAACACGCGCTCGTACTGGCTGTCCGGGTCGCGGACGAGATCCAGTCCGGCCGTCAGCGCCAGCATGGTCTTGCCAGTCCCGCAGGCACCTTCGATGACGGTAAAGCCGTCATCGCGGGCGGTTTCGATGGCCGTCTCGATACCGTCCCGCTGCTCGTCGTATGGCTCGTCGTGTCCGAATATCGTCCGCCAGTCCGGCATCATTCTGTCTCTGTTTCCCCCCTGCTTAGGGCTGTTGTCCTGAGTTGCTCCCGTCTCGGTATTTAAACCTCAGCACGGGGCGGAAGTGATGCTGCGAAACGGAGTTGGTGGGAAGCGATGAGTCGTACTTGGTTGTTCTACGATCCCAGCGACTGGGAAGCGGACCTCGAACGCCTTCTCCCCTCTTATCACCGACTCAGTAGCTTCCCCCACCAAGCTCGGTGGTCGGCTCCCCAGCGGTACACCGGCTCGCGAATCTGCTCGCGGGTCGATTCGGGGAGGTACCGGAACATCGCCACCGCGTAGCGCGACGGGTCGTCGAGTCGGGCGAGGGTTTCCTCCATGGCCGCGCCACACGAGTACACCCGCTCGTCGGTGAGCAGGTGCGCGCACGACTGGAAGTCGGGTGGGAGGCGGGCGCGTTGGTCGGGCGTGAGGTCGGCAAAGCCGACGAGTTCGAACTCGCCGTGTGCGTCGGCATATTCGGCGACCCACGTGCAGAAGCCACAGTCGTCGTCGTAGACGAGTCGGGGCGACGACGGAGGGATCGATGGCGACGATGGCCGCGATGGCGACGAGGATCGTTCTCGCATATACGTCCGTTCGAGGGTCGCTCGGATACGATTTCTGGCAACAAGATACGGGCCGCAGTACTGCTCCGTTTAGGAGTCATGTGTCAGCAATCCACACGCTATCGTTCCGAACGCTTACCTGATTTATCAGTAAACGAACTCCTACCCGAGTCTTTATTTAGGAGGTGGTATATAAATTACCCATGCGCCGTAGAAGATTTCTGACGGCGTCCGGAGCGACACTCGCTGGGGGGGCCTTGGCGGGGTGTACGGGTTCCGGACCGAACAGCGGCGGGAATGGGGATAGCTCGAAGAACAAATCGAAGGGCGGGTCGGGTAACGCTACCGAATCGACTTCGGACGGCACCGACGACGGGAGCGCCGACAGTGGTGGAATCACCACTGCCAACGGCTTCCAACTCGTGTCCGCGAAGGTACCGAAGAAGGTCACGATGGGCAAGCAGTTCGCGCTCAAACTCACCCTCAAAAACGTCGGTGACAACCCGAAGGCGTTCGAATCCGCGGTGTCGGTCGAAGGCAACGCGCCGGGGTCCCAGCAGATGGGACACATCCAAACCGACAAGATCGCGCCGGGGAAGACGACGACGTGGTCCACCAAGCTCACGTATCCGTACGTGGCGACGGTCAACTACCACATCGCGGAATTGAAGAAGACGTTCTCGATCGATATCGTCGGCGAAACGCTCTCCTTCGGCGAGTCGTTCCTCAGTCCGAACGAGATCGCCGTGACGGTGCAGGATGTCACCCTCACCGACCACTATCGCTACAAACCGGACAGCGGTGGGTCGGAGGACGTGGAGGCCAGCGACGGCAGCCAGTGGGCCTTCGTGACGGTGAAAGCCGAAAACAAGTTCCGAATGAAGCAGACGCTTCCGATGGGCAATCAGTTCGTCCTCCATACAGGAGGGAAGAAGATCAAACCGACGGACCACATCGCCAAGGAGGATGGAAAGTACAAGGTGAACAAGTTCGGCGACCGAACCGTCGCCTCCGGCGAGAGTCTCGCCGGATGGCTCGCCTACGAACTCCCGGCGGACGTCTCGGAGCAGGACATAACCATCGAGTGGCACGGTAGCGACGACGAAGGCTCGTGGTGGACACGCTGGAACCAGTAGTCAGTTCCACGCGGCCGCGTCCGGATCGATAACTCTCTTTTGACGGTCGATCGCCGCGATAGTGTCCATGTCCTCGGCGTCGAGTTCAGGGACGGAGCGGTTTTGCCGGAGGTGGTCCTCACCGGTCGCCTTCGGAATGGGTACGACGTTGCCCAGTCCCTGCAACCACGCGATGCTGACTTGGCTCGGCGTCGAATCGTGCTTTTCGGCGATGTCCTGCAGTTCGGGGACGTCACCGACATCGCCCCGCATGAGCGGCGAGTAGGCGACGAGCGTCATGTCGTGGTCCGCCGCGTACGCTCGCAGTTCTTCCTGTTGGAGCAGCGGATGCATCTCGACCTGGTTGGCGACGATGGGGGCATCGAGCAGATCACGGGCCTCGTCCAGCAGTTCGGGCGTGAAGTTACTCACGGCGATGTCGGTGGCGGTTCCACCCTCGTACAGTTCGTCGAACGCCGGGAGCGTATCCTCCGCGTCGTAGGCCTCCATCGGCCAGTGGACGTACAGCAGATCGACGTACTCCGTCCCGAGTTTGTCGAGACTTTCGTCCACGCTCGAAAACACGTCGTCGTACGCGAGGTTGGCTGGGAGGACCTTCGTGGCAAGGAAGATATCCTCGCGGGGTACGTCCGAACTGGCGATTCCGTCGCCGACCTCCGCCTCGTTCTCGTACATCTGCGCGGTGTCGATGTGTCGATAACCGACGTCGAGTGCCGTCCGGATCGTCTCGGCACACTGCTCGGGATCCTTGTTTTGAGACGTTCCCAACCCTGGCGATGGAATCTCTATCACGAACTCGGAGAAGGACGCGAGAGCGAAAAAGGTCCGTATCGCGGAAGCGAGGGTGGGGTAGGCGTCACTTCCGTTTCGTCGCCGCTCCATTGCTCCGTCGTCACTACTTTCGCTCCGTCGTTACCTCCTTTCTCTCCGTCGCCGTTCCCTTGCTCCATCGCCACCCCTCCCGATCCGTCATCGTTTTCGCGTCGATATCAGTCCACGATTTCGCTCTCGAACAGAACTTTCGACGTCCTCCGCTTCCTCCGTTCCACCGGAAACTGTGGGGTAGCAAAAACCCACAAAATCGCGTGTCTGACGCCTGTCGTCCGCCGATTATCCCTCCTCGAAAACTGCCCTTTTTGCCCGTCGTTTTCGCCCGCAGGGGTGGGGTTTGTGAGTCCGTGACGAACCCCCCCGTTTCCGGTGGAAAAGTTACACCGGGGTTTCCCGTCGGTTGTGTTTCGTTTGCAACCGGATTCCGATAGACGAAGGCTACCGTTTCCGGTGGAACCCCACCGTAAAACGCTCCGCCCCCACGATTCATGAACGGTATTTGTACAGACCGAACGAGAACACGAGAAAGAGCGGGATGATCGGCGCGACGACATTCAGCGGGAGCAAAATGAGCAGTACCGCGGAGACGACGACGAATTGGAGGGCGACGAAGACACTGAACGCTTCTCGTTGTGTAGCCATTCGTCTATCGTCCTTTCTTGCCCTGTTTTATGAATGTATTCCCGAAGAATCAACTACCAAACCGATCAGTGAAATCGACCGGTTTCCGCGCCGCAATCCGAACAGATGGTGACGAGCGCTTCCTTGTCGCCGACCATCTCTATCTCGTTCTGCGTCCGTTCGCCACACTCCGGGCAGTCGCGATACATCTCCACGTTTTCGGTGTCGCGCGGCGCGCCAAGCGCGAGGGCGACGACCGCGTCGTCGCCCTCGTTGACGCCACGTTGGAACTCGCCGCGCGCGAAGTGAATCGCTTCGCCCGCTTCGACGACCACGTCGCCGTCTTCGGTTTCGAACGTCGCGGTGCCGGACTGGATGTAGAAGACCTCCTCCTGGTCGTCGTGTGCGTGATACCCGAACGCGAAACTGTCGCCCGGTGCGAGTTCGTAGTAGTTGATGGCCATGTCCTCCGTTCCGAGCGCCTTCGAAACCGGCCGTCGAACGTCCGCCGCGCTCATCTGTCCCGCTACGTCCTCGACGTGGACTTTCTCCATGCGCGTTTCTTCGTCGGTGATACCGTAAAACCTCCTACCGACTCGTTGTGGTATTTAAACCCATCGCACGCTCAAATTCCTACTCTCGCTGTTCGGAGCCTCTCCGGCCAGTTTTTAGCCTAACCTAAAAAATGAAGGGAGAGCAAACCTTTAAGTAAAGTACTTGGTTTTAAGTACCTGTTTCGCGTTAAACTGTGTAGGTGAAACACTGATGGCTATCGACCCACAATTCCACGAAAACCGCGAAAAAGTAGACGAACACGAGGGCCACGACGTATGGGGTCCGGTGGACGAACCGGAAACGCTCGGTATCCACGGTACCCACGTCGCAGTCGATTTCGACCTCTGTATCGCCGACGGGGCGTGTCTCGAAGACTGTCCGGTCGACGTGTTCGAATGGACCGACACGCCGGGCCACCCGGAGAGCGAAGAGAAAGCAGACCCGGCCAACGAAGCGCAGTGCATCGACTGCATGCTCTGTGTTGACGTGTGCCCCGTCGATGCCATCGACGTGGACGCTGGCCGCGCCTGAAGAAACGAAAATTCTTCTTTGTGTTATCCACTGTCTATTTATATATCGGCCGCAAATGGCCTGTATGAATCCTCGAAGCCCTCCCCACTTATTTGGTAGGTGGCAACCGTGAGTCCGACGGTGAGGCGAAAATCGGACGACGTTCTCGACCTCGATCTCGACGAATCGGAATCCCCGTTCGAGCCGGTCGACGTTCTCGGCACGGAACACGAGGGGGACACGCTCACGATCTACACGATGAGCGGTGGTGGCGCGTCCTTGATCCTCTCCGCGGAGGAGAATGCGCTCACCCACCCCGTTGCGGTCGGCGAATCCGACTTGACGGCCCCGCTTCGAACCGGACTCTCGTATCTCTTCAGGGACGGTATTCGAACCGTCCGTGTCCGTGTGTCGCCCGATTCGGCTACCGATGCGCTCGCGACGCTCGAACCCGCATCCCTTTATCGCTACGACGAACTGCTGTTCACCGCGAAAATCGAAAACTAATCCCTATCGGTCCCGTCGATGTCCAGTTGGTTCCGCAACTTCTCCATCATCTCCGAATCCGAGAGTGATTCGAACTGCTCCCGGAAGTGGGCATCACAGAGGCCGACCTGGACGCCATCCACTTCGGGCGCGAACGTCGCTTCTCGGTCACAGTAATGACACCGCATGGCCGCGACTACGTTCCCCACACAAGTCAACCCACCGTTTGCGAATGACCGCTCAAAGCGTGACCGCGCTTCTGAAGTGACGGTATTCCGCCTTCGAGAGTCCGGCTTTCCCGAGCACTTCCCCATGGGCGTCGCTTCCTCCAGTCGGCACCAAGTTGTGGTCGGCAATCGCCCGCTCCAACGGTCGCGTATCCACCTCGCGTCCGTAGGGATAGTATCGCTCGACGGCATCCAGTTCGCTGGTGAGGGCGAGTGCCGAAGTGGGGTCGTCGTACCGATACGGGTGGGCCAAGCCGACGAGGCCGCTCGCGTCCGAGAGCAGTTCGACGCCGCGCTCGAACGTCGGCACGTCCCGGGCGACGTAGCACGGTCCGCCAGCGCCGATGAGTTCGTCGAACGCGCCGGAAAAGTCGTACTCGGTTTCCGGGTGTGCTTCGATGGCGCGAGCGATGTGCGGTCGTCCGAGCCCTTCGCGCGATTCGAGTCCGAGGTCGATATCGAGTCGGTCTTCGACGCAGTCGATGATGGCCTGTCCGCGTTCCTTCCGGTCAGCCTGCAGGCGCTCCAGTTCGTCGGCGAGTTCCGGTGTCGGATAGACGCCGTAGCCGAGCAAGTCGAGATGCTGGCCATCGGGTGCGCTCACCCGCAGTTCGATGCCGTGAACGACCGTAACCCCATCCATGACGCTGACCGGCGTCGGTAGTTCCGGATGTAGTCGGTCGTGGTCCGTGATGGCGACGACGGACACGTCCGCCGACCGCGCGGCCGCCGGAACGTCGGACAGTTCCATCGACCCGTCGGAGTTAGTGGTGTGGACGTGCAGATCCGCAAAAACGCTCATGTCCTTCCTCCGGTAGCTCGAACGAAGGTGTTTGTGGTTCGACCGGCGACTTTTGCAGGACAGGGCGGCGACGAAGCGCCGAATCTATACCGATTGTACATCCTTATATTCTCCGTATCCCCTTGGCGGAAATGTTTATAATGGTCTTTGATTTAGAACTGTTCGTAATGACGCTCAAGAAGGCAAGCCAACTGCTCGATGAACATCAGTATCCGACCGACACGGAACGGTTGATCGCGTCCCACGGCGACTACGTCATCGACCTCCCCAACGGGACTGAAACCCTCGAAGAGGTGTTCAGCCGTACCGGAGACGAAACGTACGAGTCGCCACAGCAGGCCCAAGAAGCGATGTACAACGCCATCAGCCACAAGGCCATCGGTCGCCGGTACTACAGCGACCGCGACCCGACGACGATGGGAACGTCCGGTCCCGACCAGGTCTCGTTCTAGACCCAGTCGAGCGCACGGTTCAGCGACAGCGGCACCGACCCTTTTTCGTACGCTTCGATGTGTCCGGACGGCCGAGCGCGGAAGACGACTGCGGGTCGATGACGGACGCCCGGTTGCTCGCCGACGACGGCGGCCCACTCGTCGTCCCGGAATCCGGTACAGTCCACGAACAACACCGCGCCGCCACCGTGCTCGCTCAGTTGCCCGTTCGTCTTCGTTTCCGCGGTCTCGCGCACCGCCGCGACGGGCGTATCCGCGGCCCGCCGGGTCGGCGGACGTGGACGGGTCACTTCGACCAGCGTGGATTGGTTGCCGTCGGCGGGGTCGGCACGGAAATCGAGCGAATGGCCGGTCGTCACCTCGATTTCGGGTTCGACGGCGTACCCGGCGTCGGTTAGTATCTTTGCGACGGTGAACTCGCTCATCGTCGAACTCATACGGTTCTCGTCGAAGTACTCGCTCGTCCCGAGTTTCGACGCCATCGTGTATCGGTAGTCGTCCAGCGCACCCGTACTGAGAAATCGCTCGTAAAACGAGAGCGCCTGGTCGCGCGTCGCGTCGGGGAATCCGGCGGCGTACTTACGGAAAAACGCTCGCGAGGTTTCGCGGCCGTCCTTCGAGAAGAAGACGGGAAGGAAGAACCACGAGAGGTAGTCGTATTCGGCCAGCCACGGCGATTCGACGGCGAGATCCGCGAGGAGTTCGCGTTGACTCCACCGCGCGATAGGATACGGAATCTCGTCGAAGGTGTACTTGTTCGTGCGCCAGAGTGCGGGCGGCGTCTCGGTGTTCCCGAGCCAGTAGGCGAGGTCGTCGTTCCAGACGAACAGCGCCACGTCGCCGTTATCCATCTCGAAACGCCGTGCCTCGAAGCCGTTCGGTTCCACGTAGTGTGGTGTCGTCGAACGCGCCCCGAGGTTCGAGTCGAGGTGCGAATACAACTCCGTCGTTATGCGGTCGTCGTCCCACCGCTCCGTAGAGCGGCGAAAGCGGAGCGGGCTTGCCACAAGATGACCTAGTAACCGAGAATGTTTACGTGTTATGCACCACACCGGTCGTCACGAATACATCTCTACTCTCAGTTCCGTCGTCTTTTCCATCGGTTCGCGCACTCCGTTTCTTCGGGTACCTCTTTCCGTCTGACGATAGTCCATCGTGAACGTATAATGTGATTATCCGTTACATTAATAACTACTCCTCGCCAAGTATGAGTGTGGTTGTCATGTCAATGGGTGCCTATGACGAAGAAGAACACGAACGTCGTGAGCGGAAAAACAGTAGCGTCGATACGACCGTCGATGACGTACGATCTGAGTATCACGGGACTGTCGAATACGACTCCGGCGATTCAGCCGAAGACCTGCTCGAGCAGTTCCAGAAGATGAAATCCGAGTAGAACGGCTCTTCTTCGCAGTTGTTTACCAGCCTAGAGTGGACGGTGCGCCGCGCTCCGCTTCGACCCGCTCCGCGACCGACGGGTCGGGTTCATCGGAGTTCTCTGCCATCGCTTCCCACTCCCGAATGGAGCGGCCGACCCACGAGTCGGCCGCTCGCGCTCGTTCCAGTACGGTTTCGTACACCGCCCGATTGTGTTCCGTCGTTCCGGGGCTGCTTGCGGCGGCGCTCGCAACGAAGTGGGCGCGGTCCTCGTCGGTCAACTCGTCCGCGAGCATTCGATCGACGACGGGGGGTAACTCGTCGGGGTCCGGATAGACGAACACCTTTTCGCCGATCGCCTGCGGACCGAGGAGGAGTCCGGAGAGCGCCTCCGGCGGTTCCGAATCCAGCAATCGCTCCCCGCCGAACGCTTCCTCCACCCGCTCACATTCGGTTTGCTGTCCCAGCTTGCAGTTGTGGCCGGGGTACTCCGCACACTCCATCGGATACAGGTCGGTCCCGTGAATCCGACACTGCAGCGTCTCCGGGTCGAGGAAGGTACAGGTCGGCAGCCACTCCGATTCCTCGATTTCGAACGGTTCGACGGGTTTCGGCGGCTTGCGAAGCCCGAGAAAGAACGCGGGTTTCCCCCCGATTGCCGCCAGTCGTTCGCCGCCGATTTCGACCCCGGAGTCGTCGTGCCAGAGGCGCGGCGTCATGGCGTCACCGAGTCCGGCCTCCACGAACGCTTCCACTTCCTCGCGCATGAGGGGAACGAGATTGTAGGTCTCGTCCAACGGTCGGCGCGGTCCACGCCGTTCGTGGTCCGAGGAAGTCGGCGCGATGGCTCGCCAGTCGATACAGCATCCAGCACATCCCTCGCAGTTCACCTCCATACCGATCACGGTACGGTAGTTAGTAGCATAAACCGTCGGGTGGAACTATTTCCTCCCGGAACCGATGGGGGATATGGATACCAGCAACGAAGTGCGCGTGTGGCTCGCGGAACGGACGTATTCGGACGACGAACAGAACCTGATCATCCTCGTGTACGCGACGCCGGACGGAAAACGCTACTTCCGCAAGGAGCGTGCGCTCACGAGCTTCACCGGTGCTGCGCGCGAGACCACGGCCGCACTCGACGTGTCTCCCGACCAGTTAGGAACGGTCGAAGACGAGGAAACACGCGAGCGCTACGCCACCGAAGCGAGCCGAATGATGGACGAATACGCTCCGGACGATGGCGTCTAGAACCGTGTGAAACGTAGGAATATATTGTGCACATATTTGTATATATTCTTGTGGCAGTGGGTTAAAATAACGCATGAAAATGCAATAATTTATGTCCCTGCACTTTTTTCGTTCACTCGATGCGAAGACGAACGTTTATGTCAGCACTCGCAGCAGCAACGGCAGCGGGACCAATCGCCGCAACGGGTAGTTCCGAAGTACGGGCCGCTTCGGGCCAAATTCCCGCAATCGAATTCCATTCGACGTCGAGCCTCCTCGACTCCTCCGGGGGCGAGTTGACCGATAGCTCGATCATCTCCGTCTGGGCAGAGGACACGGCCAGCAACCATGATGCCGACTCGAACGGCGACGCAACCATCTACAGCAGCGGCACGTCGATTCCGCTGACAGCCACCGAGTCGAACGTCGTCGCGTTCGGTTCGATGCTCGTCGAGGATGATACCGTCTGGCAGCACGGGAACGAGGAGTTCGTCCTCAACGCGTGGGACGCCCAACTCGGCGGTTCCGGCACCGTTCTCTTCGACGAGGGCCACGACCAATACTACGACCTCGCGTCGTTCTCGAAGTTCGAGAGCTACGCCGAGAACAACGGCTACACCGTGACGGCAACGTCCAGCCTCTCGTCCGACCTCGGGAGCGCCGACGCGGCCGTGATTACCTCGCCCGCCACCGCGTTTTCGTCCTCGGAGTTGAGCGCCCTCTCGGACTTCGTCGCGAGCGGTGGCGTCCTGTTCGTCCACGATCAATCCGACTACAACGACAACGACACGACCGCGAACCTGAACGACATCGCGTCCGCGCTCGGCCTCTCGTTCCGGTTCAACGACGACGAAGTCGTCGACGCGACCAACAACGGCGGTTCGGATTACCTACCGCTCACGAGCCAGTTCAACACCGCTTTCGACTACTTCACCGACCGCGAGGGACTCGGACTGGACAAGTCCAAGACCTACACCGTGGACGTCACCAAGGTCTCGGACGGCGACACCGCGACGGTGGAGTTCTCCGACGGCACGACCGAGAGCATCCGTATCCTCGGCATCGACACGCCCGAACTCTCCTCGCACAGTTCCGCCGAGCGGATTCAGGAGTGGGAGGGTATCGAGGACCTCAGTTACCTCCAGACGTGGGGTGACAACGCGAAGACCTTCGGACAGGACGAACTCGGCGGGAAGACCGTCAAACTCGCGTTCGACGAGAACGAGCCGATTCGGGACACCTACGACCGCGTTCTCGGCTACCTCTACTACGACGCGAACGGCGACGGAAACCGCGACGACCTGTACAATTACCACGCAGTCGAGCAGGGCTACGCCCGCGTCTACGGTTCCGGCCTCACCAAACACGACAAGTTCTGGCGTGCGGAGGACACCGCACGGTCCGATAGTCTCAACGTGTGGAGCGAAAGCGCACCCGACGAGGCTCCAACGATCCGCAACCGCGCGGTGGACGACCTGTTCTTCCCGCAAGCCGCGAGCGTCAAGACGGCCTCGGGCGGCGTCGCCGACTCCCGCGTTCCGGTCTCCGCCGAGAGCACCGCCACGCAGAGTGGCGGCTACAGCTACGACGGCGACATCCCGCTCGCCGCGGTGGACGAGGACGCCAACGTCGCCATGGTCGGCAGCCCACTTATCGACGAGAGTTACGAGAGCTCCGAAGGCTTCGCCGTCGATACCTCCGACTACGAGAACTTCGTCTTCCTCACCAACCTCATCGACTACATCACGGACCGGAGCGGCGACGTCCTCATCGACGGTGGCCACGGTCAGTTCGACGCCTCCTACGCCCTCTCGAACGACGACGCGGCGTACTACGGGCGCTACCTCGAAGGCGTCGACCTCTCGTTCGACCAAGTCAACCATCTCGACGCGTTCGACCTCTCGCGTTGGCAGGCGATCATCGTCACCACGCCCGTCAGCGCGTTCACGAGCGCCGAAATCGACGCGCTCACCTCGTTCATCGCGGACGGCGGCGCCGTCGTTCTCATCGGCGCGGGGACGGCACCGTCCGGCGCTCGCTCCAACCTGAACGGTCTCGCGTCCTCGCTCGGTTCCGACCTGCGCATCAACGGCGACCAGGTCACCGACGGGACGAACAACGTCAACGGTGATTCGGGTATCCCGACGACGACGGTCTTCGACACGTCCTTCCCGCTGTTCGACGCATACGACGGCTCGACCGGCGGCGGCGATGGCGGTAGCGGCGACGGCGAAATCTCGATCGCCCAGATTCACGAGGACGCGTCCGGCAACGACAACAACAACCTCGACGACGAGTACGTTGTCTTCGAGAACACGGGAACCGGCTCCATCGACCTCACCGGCTGGACCGTCGAGGACGAGGCCTCCCACACCTACTCGTTCCCCGACGGCTTCACCCTCGACGCCGGTGCGCAGGTGACGCTCCACACCGGCACCGGGTCGGACACGAGCACCGACCTCTACTGGGGCAAGACCGGCTCTGCAGTCTGGAACAACGGCGGCGACACGGTGTACGTCTACGACGACAGCGACGCACTGTCCACCAGCAAGTCGTACTGAGACGGACGACCCCGTTTTTCGCGGTTTTTCGTACACCATCCCGAGGACCCTCGAAAATTCGAAGGGAACAGCCGCGCTACTCCTCGTCGCCCGATTCCGGCGTCACGTCGAACGCCGCGGGATTCGCATCCGCGACGGCGGGGAGCCGTCGGAGTCGCGGCCGTACGAGTATGTACAGCCCCGTGAATCCGAAACCGAACGCCGCCAGTCCCATCGTTGTCGTCGTTCCCATCACCTCGGCGACGACGCCGCCGACCAGCGAACCGAGCGGTAGCGTGGCACCCGAGGCGGTTCCCTTGATGGACGATATCCGAGCGAGTCGGTCGGCCGGAAACACGGTCTGGTTCAGCGTCGCCGTGAGCACGCCGTTGACGCCCGCCGGTATCCACGCGGCTCCGAAGAGGACCACCGTGAGCGCCGCCGACGGCGCATAAACCGCGGCGAACCAACAGCACGCTCCCAGCGAATTGCCGACGAGGAGCAACCGCCCGTACGAGACGCCTTCGAAACGCGGCGCGACTACCGACCCGACGAGTCGGCCGATGCCGAGCGCACCGAGTAGCAGGCCGTAGACCGCGGGACCTCCGAGACCGTCGCCGAAGGCCGGGAGGATGGCGAGCGTCACGCCGGTCGCCAGGTTGGCCACCGCGGTCGTGAGTATCAGTTCGACGAAGACCGTTCCACGGAGGACGTCGGCCCCCGCTCGCAGGTCGGCGACGTACGAGCCGAACAGCGGTTCGTCGCCCCCTTCCGATTCGCCGGCGGTGTCCACCGCGGTGACGGTGATGCCCGCGAACAGCATCCCGGCGACGGCAAACGTGACCGAGTCGAACAGGAACAGCGTCGTCGCCCCGAAGACGGCGATGAAGGCACCGCCGAGGGCGTCGAACACCATGTCGAGTCCGAGCGTGACGGTCGCGAGCGCCGAGTTCGCCCGCGACAGTCGTCCTTTGGCCACGATACGGGGGACCAGCGTCGCCTGCATCGGCTCCATCAGCAGGTTCGCCAGCGTCAGTATCGGGACGACCATGAGCAGGACACCGACGCTCATCCATCCCATCGCCGCGGCCAGCGGGAGTGCGAGGACGACGACGCCCTGTATCACCTGTGACCCCACGAGCACGGGTTTGAGCCGTAGTCGGTCCACTATCGGCCCGGCGAACATCTGCAGGAGCCACGGGAGCAACAACAGCGAGTTGGCGATTCCCGTGAGGACGGTCGAACCGGTGAGGTCGAAGACGAGCCACAGGACCGCGACGGTGTAGAGGCTGTCCCCGGCGTTCGTCACGAACTCCCCGGCGAAGAACCGTCGGAAATCGCGATTCCGCCACAGCGACGGGTTCGTGGCGTTTGCGTCCACCGACGTTCCGCTCGCGTCGGCTGTATTCCCGTCCGCGTCCACCGTGGTCATTCGCGACCACCTCCGACGGTCGTCGATTCCGGTTCGAACCGTCCGAGGGACGGCGAGCGATGCGTCTTTCGTTCGAGCGACGATACGCTGACGAGTGAGTCGCGGCGACGTGCCGACGACTCGGTGGATATCGGCATATGCGTGTGTGTTCGGTCGAGAAACTGCGGCTACGGGATGTAGCGGAACGAAACCCGAGTGCTGCGGCTATCGGGCCCCGCTCCTCGGCGTGAGCGCGAGCGGTTCGAACACCGGACGACACGCGAACCGATGAGTCATAGAACGCTTCGTGAAAAAATCGAGTCACATCGGTCATAGTTCTGACGGTACCGTGGCACTCCAACGCACACCGATGACGGCCCCCGGAGTTCCGTTTCTGGTTCCCGCCACCGCATCGTCCGAACCGTCCACGCCAAACGCTCTTTGCCCCTGACTCACAACTGGTTCCAATGAGTACCGACAAGTGCGACGGCTGTGGGGCGGACGTGCCGATTGCGGGAGGGATTGGCAACTTTTGGACTGCGAGTCCAAAGACCACTGGCGGAATGACGCTGGAGTTCGAGGACGGCAGCGAGCATTTCCTCTGCTATGCCTGCATCGAACAGTTGCCGGACTATCCGTCGGCGGAAGACGTGGTGGCGTTGAGCGAGTGACGCGAAACCTGCCCGAGACCGGCAGGTTTTACGGCCCTCCTCGTCGTTCTACCAACAGTGAATCCCGAGCGGATTTTAGACGAGTTCCCCGCACCTTCCTTCCGTGGCAACCAGCAGGAGGCGCTATCGGACATTCGGGAAGCGTTCGAGGGGGAAAACGACGTGGTGTTGGTTCGCGCACCGACGGGGAGCGGTAAGTCCCTGCTCGCTCGGGCGATTGCGGGGTGTGCACGGCGGGTCGACGAGGCCGACCCGAGCGATTCGACAGGGGCGTACTACACGACGCCGCAAGTCTCGCAGTTGGACGACGTGGCCGAGGACTCCCTACTGGACGACCTCAAAATCATCCGCGGGAAGCGAAACTACTCCTGCATCCTGCCGGGCGAACACGACACGCCGGTCAATCGCGCGCCCTGTGCCCGCGAGAAGGGCTACGACTGCTCGGTGAGACATCGCTGTCCGTACTTCTCCGACCGCGCCATCGCCAGCAACCGGGAAATCGCGGCGATGACGCTGGCGTACTTCATGCGAACTGCTGGTTCGGAGGTGTTCCGCAAGCGCGACGTGGTGGTCATCGACGAGGCCCACGGACTCGCCGAATGGGCCGAGATGTACGCCGCCATCGACATAAACCCGCGGACGGTGCCAATCTGGGACGATATGAAGGTTCCCGAAATCACGGGTCTCGACAGGGCGGTGGAGTACGCGGAACGACTCGGCGGCACCCTCAAGCGACGAAAAGACGACCTCGTGGCGCAACCGGAACTCACGCCCGCGGAGGTCGCCCGCCGCGACCGGTTTCAGGAACTCGTCTCGGAACTGGACTGGTTCGTTGAGGATTACCGCAACCCCGACAGCGCGACGGAGTGGGTCGTGGACCAACCGGACGGGAAGGGAACCGCGATCACCATCAAACCGATGAACCCCGAGCGGTACCTCGCCCACACCGTCTGGGAGCGGGGGAACAAGTTCGCGCTCCTCTCGGCGACGATCCTGAACAAGGCGGCGTTCTGCCGACAGGTCGGCCTCGATCCGGACCGCGTCGCCCTCGTGGACGTCGGCCACACCTTCCCCGTCGAAAATCGGCCGCTGTACGACGTGACGCAGGGGAAGATGACGTACGAACACCGCGAGGACACGCTCCCGAAGATCGCGAGAACCATCGTCCGCGTCATGCAGGAGCACCCGGACGAGAAGGGAATCGTCCACGCCCACTCCTACCATATCCAGCAGAAACTCGCCGAACACCTCGACGCCTTCGGGGTCGGCGGACGAGTGCGCGCCCACGGCCGCGATTCGCGCGACGCCGACCTCGATTCGTGGAAGGCGACGGACGACCCGGACGTGTTCCTCTCGGTGAAGATGGAGGAGGCGCTCGATTTGAAGGGCGACCTCGCCCGCTGGCAGGTGCTCTGTAAGGCACCATTTCTGAACACCGGCGACTCGCGGGTCGCCCACCGACTCGAACACGGCCAGTGGGCGTGGTACTACCGCGCCGCGCTCCGAACCGTGATTCAAGCCTGCGGGCGCGTGATCCGCGCCCCGGACGACTACGGCGCGACGTACCTCGCCGACTCCAGCCTCCTGCAACTGTTCGACCGCGCCCGGACCGACATGCCCGACTGGTTCGCCGAACAGGTCGATCTGATGTCGTACCCGGAACTCCCCGAGTTCGACCCGGGCGATGCGGGCGGCGACGGCAGTATTGGCGGCCTCGGCGGCGGAAGACATCGAACCGAATCGCCGAGCCAATCGACCGACGATCAGTCGCAGTCGAACTCCCAATCCCGCCAATCTTCGCGCTCACGGCGCTCCGACCGCAAAAAGAAGAGTCCGATGGCGGACGTGTGGGACACGGAGTGATGCGGGTCGCTACCGTCACGGTTCGTCGTTCATACTAGGTCGTCAATTTATTCGCTTTTGTTCCGAATCAGCGTGGAATGAACGAGACACGGCGTTCCGGTGCTGTGGGTGAAGACGGTGGCTCTCGACTGCCAGCGGCGGCCACGAAACCGACAGTAGATCGGGTACCGGCAGACGAATCGAACTACGCCAAACCGAACCGTGAAACCGACCGCGACATCCGGTGGTTCATCGTCCACGTCGCGGAACGCGAAGCCGATAGTACGATACGCTGGTTCCAAAATCCGAAATCGAACGTGAGCACACACCATGTCGTTGACCATCGAACCGCGAACCTCACGCGGCAGGTTGCCGAATCGAACACCGCGTGGCACGCCGGAAACCGGTCGTACAATCGGCATTCGGTCGGCATCGAACATTCCGGGTGGCGAAACGAAACACGGTTTTCGGACGAACTGTACGACGTCTCCGCTCGTCTCGTCCGCTGGGAAGCCACGAGATTCGACTTCCCGAAGCGGGTTCGACGCTACGACATCGCGCCCTGTGACGCGATGGACGGCGAGGGCGGTATCATCGGGCACGTACAGGTTCCCGACCCGGACGACTGCTCACGACGGGGCGGTGCCAACGGCCACACCGACCCCGGGTCGCTCTGGAACTGGGGTCGCTACGAGGGATTCGTCCGGCGCTACGACATCGAATCCGGCGAGCACGCGGTGGTATTGTCCGACGATGCCGTCCACCACGGTGTCGACGGTCACTCCTGCCCGCGTGACGTTTCGGCGGGGACGGTCGGTACTGCAACCGGCAGCGTCCACGTCCACCGCGGCGAGCAGTTGTACAAACTCGACTTCGATGGCGGTCACGGATGGCTGTCCGCGACCGACCTCCTCTACGTCCGATTCGATTCGGGGTCCACAATCGAAACCACGAGCGGGCTGAGCGTCAGGGACGAACCGAGCGGTACCCGACTCGCAACCGTTCCGGAAGGTACCGCGGGAACGGTCGTGGACGGTCCGGTCGACACCGGCGGCTACCGCTGGTGGAAGGTCGCCTACGAGGGCGGCGAAACCGGTTGGTCCGCCGGGTACTGGCTCAGATGAGGGTGACCGCGTACGCCACTCCTGAGCCCAGCATCAGCAGGACGAAGAACAGCGAGATAAGCTTCTGTCGATCCATACCGGCCATATGGTGCTCGATCTGATAAGTGTTGTTGGCGATCGGTTCCGGAGCGGCCTCTTCCCCGTTCCTTTGCTGGCGCTGCAACCCGTTTAGCCGCGTGTTCTCCATCATCCGAACGGGATTGAGTAATGTTAGCACACAATCGGTCGATTGAATACGGAACGGTAGAGACCCCCCTGCATCGATGAACCCACTTGCCGCCGTCGAGACGAACGTGATCCTCTCGGGGAGAAGCGATTGGATCGGAACGGATACTGCGGAAACCCTCTCCGAGTATCCGTTGGAGTCGATCGAAACCGAGTTTCCCCACTTCGTCGGTTCCGTGGACTCCCCGAACGGGGTCGAACGACCGAAGGAGCGACATCCGGTGTTTTTCGGCTGTTACGACTGGCACTCGTCGGTACACAGCCACTGGGCATTGATCCGCCAACTTCGGCTGTTCGACGACCACCCCGCGGAGTCCGAGATTAGAGCGCGTATCGACGCTCGGTTTACGCCCGAGAACATCGAACGGGAGGTCGAATACTTCGAGGACAACCCGTCCTTCGAGAAACCGTACGGGTGGGCGTGGCTCCTCCACCTCGCCTCGGAGTTGTATCGGTGGGAAGACGACGACGCGAACGAGTGGGGGTCGGTTCTCGGGCCGTTGGAACACGAGACCGTATCCCTCGTCGAATCCGAGTTCCTCCCACAAAAACGCCCGTTCAGGGTTGGAACGCATCAAAACTCCGCGTTCGCCCTCCACTGTATTCTCGATTATGCGAGAACGACGGACAACGAGTCGTTGGAAGCGACCGTTTGCGAGACGGCAACCGAATTCTTCGCCGACGACCGCGACTACCCCGTCGAGTACGAACCCCTCGGATGGGATTTTCTCTCCCCCGCGCTGACGGAAGCGGACCTCATGCGACGCGTCTACGGCCGTTACGAGTTGGAGGCGTGGCTCGACCGTTTCCTTCCGGACGTGACTATCGCCCCCCACGATACGATTCTCGAACCCGTGCACGTGGCGTCTAATCCGGACGAAGGTGTCGCACTGCATTTGGCGGGGCTCAACGTTTCGAAGGCGTGGTGTCTGGCGGGACTCGCGTCAGCCCTCGACGGACACCGATACGCCGATGTATTCGAGCGGAGTGCCAAGCGGCATACTGAACGCGGTTTGAACCAGGCGTTCACCGACGACTACGCCGGGTCGCATTGGCTCTCATCGTTCGTGCTGTACTTGCTCACCAGAAACGACGGCGGTATCGCGCCGCCGTGATCGGTGACGAGCGTCGGGGATCACTCGACTTTCGCGTCCACCACGACGTGCCACACGCCTTCGCTGTGGCTTTTTACGCGCCGAGTATCCAGAATCTCCACGTCCCGTCCACGACTCTCGGCCGTCGATTCGAGCCGCGAAATCGGTCGTTCCCACAACCGGTTTTCCGGCGTCGTCTCGTGCATGTGAACGATGCCGCCGGGTTCGAGGGCGTCGAGCGCCGTGTCGAGATACTCGTGGGCGTCGTAGTAGCCCATGACGACGCGTTCGGCGCTCACGTCCGTCATCTCCCGGCAGTCGGCCCGGTAGGCGTCGATGCGACCCGGAACGTCGTTCAGCATGGCGTTCTCCACGAGGAACTTGAACGACGCAGGATTTCGCTCGACGGCCGTCACTTGTGCTCCTGCGCGGGCCATCGGGAGCGTGAAGTAGCCGATTCCCGCGAACATGTCGAAGACGCGTTCGTCGGGGGAGACGATTTCGCCCATCCGGGCGCGTTCGTGCTGGTTGCCGGGAGCGAACATTACCTTCCGGAGGTCGAGTCCGTACTTCGTCCCGTGTTCGGTGTGGACGGTTTCGGTGTCCCCAGTCCCCGCGATTACAGTCACGTCGGGTTCCCGGTGCTCCCCGGAAATTCCGCCCCGGGCGAGGACGGTTTCGGCCTCGCCGTGCAGGTCGAGCAGTTCCTCGCCGACATCTTCGGGGCGGGGGCAGTCGTCCAACTGGACGAGAATCACGCTGCCGATGACGGCCCACGATTTGGGTGCGCGCTGGAGTTCCTCGTCCGTCCACCCCCGCGCCGAAAGGAGCGCTTCGAGGTCGGCCCCTCGCCGTTCGGGGTCGTCCTGTTCGATGACACCCTCGATTTCGGTTTCGGTCGGCCGCTCGGTTACCGGCAGTTCGACCAGTTCTTCGTCGTGCTCGCGGACCTTTCGGGAATCGTCGTAGACACCTTCGGCTTCCAGTTCGGCGATGGTATCCTCCGCCTTCGGCTTTCGTACGAGAACGGCGAGGTCACGCATCCGGAACCACGTACAGTCCGTCTCGGCTCTTGAACACCGGCACCATCTCCGCGTCCTCGTCCATGTACGACGGTTTGGCGATCGTCTTCGTCTGGTACGTCTCGGGGTCGAGCACCTGTACCGCGTGTTCGTCCGTGACGGCGACCAGCGTCGTCTCCTCGGCGTCGTCGATGCTCCCCAACTTGCTGGCGTCGGCGGCATCCTCGTTTCCGAACTTGGCCTCGTACTCCTCGCCGGTAGTGATCCGTCGGCCCTTCAGGTTTCCTTGTACGCTCCTGACGAGGACCGGCCCGTCGTCGTCGGGACTGATGATGTCGCCGGGGGTGAACGGCGGCAGGCGGACGGCGTAGGTCACGCGATATACTCCGTTGCCGTCCTCGTCCTCCGTGACGAGGGTTTCCGCATCGGAAAAGCTCCCGCCGAACTCCTCGACCAGTTTGCTCGAAATCTTCTTGCCGATGTTGGTGGTCGAGACCTTGATGTTCAGTCCGTCGTCCGTTTCGTCCATCTCGGTGACGAAGGCGTTTCGGTCGCCCGTGGCCTCCATGTCCGCGACGATTTCGTTGGCGATTTCCTTGGCACGCTTTTCCTCCGTCGCGGTCGGCGTCCTATCGACACCTCGAACCTGGACGATGCTGGCGTAGTAATCGCCTGCGATCCGCCCACAGCGCGTACACGTCTGGCGGGCGATCATGACGGGAACCATGATTTCCTCCTCCATCAGCGTGTCACGAACCATCCCGGAGAAATAACAGTGCATCCGGATCGTGTTCGGGTCTATCTGTTCGGGTTCCACCTGCCACGACACGTCGCGGGCATCGACGTGGACGGCGAGCGCTTCGCTCACTTCCTCGATGGCGATATCGGTGTAGTCGCGTGCGCCGACGTCCACCCATCGACGGCCACGATAGACGGCACCGCACTGGGCACACACCCGAACCTCGATTCGCTCGGGGGCGTCCACGAGATCGAAGCGGTCGAAATAACAGGAATCACAGAGCTTCCGCTCGCGCGGGGATGCGGACGTCGGATACTCCCGGTCCGTGATATCGACCTCGATGGGGTCGCCACAGTTCGGGCAGAATTCGCGAGAATCGGTCATTGTCGGCTCTATGTCGTTCTCGCTTTTAAGCCTGAAGATGACGAAGACGCCGAAGATGCCGAAGCTACTGACGATGGCTCACTGAAAGACGAACTCGTCGTCGTCCACCATATCGCGCCACGAGTGGGTCGGTTCCCACCCGAGCATCGACCGGGCTTTCGCGGTCGAGAGCGCCGAATCAGTCCCCGAGATGGTGCACGAGTCGGGAACGTCGTGGAAGAACTCGGACAGCGCCCGCTCGATGGGTTCGTCGAGGTAGTTGTCTTCCGCCGAGACGATGAACGGTTCGTGGCCGGAGAAGTCCGCCGAGATGGCTCGCTCGATGGCGGTCGAAACGTCCCGAACGTCCACGTACGACCAGAAGTTCCCAGCGCCGGTGGCGAGGTTGGTTCGGGCGTCGAGGCAGTCGTACTCGTCGGGGAACTGGACCCACGACCCGCGAATCGACGCCACCGGGACGTCGTAGCGGCGGGCGACCATCGCGCCGATTTGCTCACCCACGACCTTCGACGTACCGTACGGGTCCTCGGGCCGGAGCGGATGTTCCTCGTCCAGCGGAAGGTACTCCGGAAGCGACGGTTTTCCGGCGAGTTGGAAGCCGTAGGCGCTCTCGTTCGACGCCCACGCGATTCGGGCGTTCGCCCTCCCCGCGGCCGTGAGAACGTTGTACGCGCCGACGACGTTGTTCTCGAATATCCGCATTCCAGCGTGGCGTTCGGGCGACGGAAGCGAGGCCCAGTGAACGACCGCATCCGGATTTTCGGTCGAGATGGCTTCCGCCGTCTCGACCTGTTCGGTCAGGTCGGCCGAGCGGAACGAAAGCCCTCGATACCCCCCCAGTTCCCACTCTGAACGGGAGAGACTCATGCAAGTAACGTCCCACCCTTGCTCGGCGAGGTGCGTGGCGAGCCATCGGCCGGAACGGTCGAGGCTCCCAGCTAAGACGACCGTTCCGGTCATCGATGTACCCTCGTCGGTTCAAACGAGAACATACACCGTCTAACCCGTCTCTCGGGGTAAGCGTTCCGGCCTTGACAAACGTGATACTTCTATTATTTTGGTACGTATTTAACCGCGTATAAAAATCACCCCTTCCTCGTATGCTACTTACCCGCACGCAACAACGAATGTTTAAACGGTCGGAATACCTAGACTGAACCATGGAATGGAAGGCAGATTGGGGACTTCGTGCGAGGATGGGCCTCACGATGTTCCTCCTGTTCGCCCTGTATATCGTGTTCGTTGGAGTGATGGCACATTTCTTCAATAACACTGGCATCTTCACCATGGTAATCATCGGTACCGTCGTGTTCGGCATCAGCCAACTGTTCTTCAGCGACAAACTGGCGCTGTGGAGCATGGGCGCACACGAAGTGAGCGAGGACGAGTATCCGGACCTCCACGCGACCATTAGTCGGCTCTGTCAGCAGGCAGACCTGCCGAAACCGAAGGTCGCCGTCGCCGATACGCGTGTTCCAAATGCGTTCGCAACCGGACGTTCGCAGAAGAACTCCGCCGTCTGCGTGACGACGGGACTCCTCCAGACGCTGAATCAGGAGGAACTGGAGGGCGTGCTCGCCCACGAACTCGCGCACGTCAAGAACCGCGACGTGATGGTCATGACCATCGCGTCGTTCCTCTCGACCATCGCGTTCATGATCGTCCGCTGGGGTTGGCTGTTCGGCGGCGGCCGCAACAGTCGGGACGGGAATC
Organism: Haladaptatus sp. AB618; assembly: GCF_024136965.1. Lineage (NCBI taxonomy): Archaea > Methanobacteriati > Methanobacteriota > Halobacteria > Halobacteriales > Haladaptataceae > Haladaptatus > Haladaptatus sp. AB618. Next base: position 301,387 of record NZ_JAMYJX010000001.1, read on the forward strand.
AGGTTCCCGTCTTCGTCGCCATCGCCGCATCGCTCGTCGTGTGGATCATCAGCTACTTCCTCATCCGGGCGCTCTCGCGCTACCGCGAGTTCGCCGCGGACCGCGGCGGGGCGACGATTACGGGCAAACCGTCGGCGCTCGCCTCGGCCCTGCTGACCATCGACGGTCGGATGGACAAGGTTCCGAAGGAGGACCTCCGCGAGTCCTCCGAGATGAACGCGTTCTTCATCATCCCCGCAAAAGCAGGCTTCATCAGCAACCTGTTCAGCACGCACCCGAGCACGGAGAAGCGCGTCGAGCGCCTCCGTGACATGGAGCGCGAGATGGAGTCGTACTAACGACTCTCGGCGTCTACTAACGCCTTACGGCGTTTTGATGTAGGCGTATCCCTTCTTCGCCTGCAGTTTGGTGAGTTCGCCGACTCCGGCGGGAACGACTTCGACACCCGAAAGGAGGTCCTTTTTCGTATAATTGAACTTGCTCATGCTGTTGTGGCAGGCTTTGAACTTCACGCCCTTCTCCACGAGGGAGGTGACCTTGTCGGCCACCGTGGAGTCCTTCGAAACGAGTTTGACGCCGCCGCCGTTGGCGACGAGCGCGATCGTCTCCGTGTCCGTCGAATCGTCGTTCAGGAGGTTGGCGACGTTCGCCACCGCGTGTCCTTGATGCTCTTCCCCGTCGCTGTAGTGAAATACCGTACTCATCGTGATATCCTCCGATTCTTCGTCGGTCTCCGTCGTTTCCGCTTCCGTCGTTGTTCCTGTCGTTGTGTCGGTTTCCGTGGTGGATGTGGAGGCACCTTTCGCGTCTTCAGTCGGGCCGTTGGAGCAACCCGCGAGCGCGATGGCGGTGCCAGCACCTGTCAGTTCGAGAAACCGGCGTCGGGAATGCGTTCCCATCGGTTCCACTGACGGGTGCGAGGACCTTTATTAACAGCGACATAAGTATCGCGTCCCTTTTTCCTCCCCGCCTCCGTAGGCCTCGATATGGGATTACTCGATGGAATCCGTGAAGTGCTCGGCATCCGCGCCGAGACGGATGCTGGCCGGGCGGCCGACCCCGAGGACCTCTTCGGCATGAGCACGGCCTACGTCACGATGGAAGCCGACCTCGGCTACGAATCGGTTGGGCAGGCCGCGCTCTGTTTCTCCGAAGTCGATAGCACCGACTTCCAGAACGCGGTGGACGAGGTTCACGCCATTCTCGAAGCCGGAAAGGAAGAGACGGGAACCGAGGCGACCGCCCACGTCGACAGCCACGGGTACTCGTGGTTCGTCCTCGAAGACGACGACCCCGAGGACCTCGTGACGAGCCTCCACTTCGCGGCCGACACGTTCGTCGAGGAAGGCTACGGCTCACGCCTCCTCGCCGCGATTTTCGGCTTCGAGAACGACGGCAACTACGTTTACTGGCTGTACTCGTTCCGCCGTGGTGCCTACTACCCGTTCGCGCCGAAACGCGGGCACGAGCGCGACTCGGCCGCCGAGTTCAAACTCCAGAGCAACCTGGACGGGGAACTCGAAATCGAGTCGGACGAACAGTACTGGTATCCGCTCTGGCCTGACCACTCCGGCAAACATCCGTGGCAGTAGTTCGCACGAGGTTCCTTCTTCGTATCTAAAGGCTTTCTTTCCAATTCGATTGTCCCCTATTCCCGCCATCAATTTTCACTTTCACTCCGCTGTTAACGGGGATTTATATGATGAGGGGAACAAGGGAGAACTACAATGGCAGACGTAGACCTCGAAGCACTCCCCGGCGTTGGACCGGCAACAGCAGAGAAACTCCGAGAAGCGGGATTCGACTCCTACCAGAGCCTCGCAGTTGCGAGCCCTGGCGAACTGAGCAACACCGCAGACGTCGGCGAGAGCACGTCCGCCGACATCATTCAGGCCGCACGGAAGGAGGCCGACATCGGTGGGTTCGAGACTGGTTCGCAGGTTCTCGAACGACGCGAGCGGATCGGCAAACTCAGCTGGCAGATCGACGAAGTGGACGAACTGCTCGGCGGCGGCGTCGAGACCCAGTCCATCACCGAAGTGTACGGCGAGTTCGGTGCGGGGAAATCCCAGATCACCCACCAGCTTTCCGTCAACGTCCAACTTCCGCGTGAACAGGGCGGTCTCCACGGAAGCGTCATCTTCATCGACTCCGAGGACACGTTCCGTCCCGAGCGTATCGACGACATGGTTCGTGGCCTGCCGGAAGAAGCCCTTCAGGCCACGATGGACGACCGCGAAATCGAGGGGACGCCGGACGACGAGGAAGCGATGCAGGAACTCGTCGACGACATCCTCGACAAGATCCACGTCGCCAAGGCGTTCAACTCCAACCACCAGATGCTCCTCGCGGAGAAGGCCCAGGAACTCGCGGGCGAACACGAGGACGGCGACTGGCCCGTCCGACTGGTCTGTATCGACAGCCTCACGGCCCACTTCCGCGCCGAATACGTCGGCCGTGGACAACTCGCCACCCGCCAGCAGAAACTCAACAAACACCTCCACGACATCGACAAGGTCGGTAACCTGTACAACACGGCCATCGTGGTGACGAACCAAGTTTCGTCCAACCCCGACTCGTTCTTCGGCGACCCAACTCAGCCAATCGGTGGGAACATCCTCGGACACAAATCGACGTTCCGGATGTACCTCCGCAAGTCGAAGGGCGACAAGCGTATCGTCCGCCTCGTGGACGCGCCGAACCTCGCCGACGGCGAGGCCGTCATGCGCGTGCAGGACGGCGGTCTGAAGCCCGAATAATCGGGCGGTTCGAAAACGCGTTCTCCCCCTTGTTTTTCTTTCTCGATTCCGGGATAGCTTCCGCTCACTCGCAAATCGTCACATCGAACTCGAACGCCCGGCACCGCAAAATCGGAACTCCGTCGATTATTTCAAATCCGCCGCTTATTCCGTCGTCGTCCGCCCTTCTTCCTGCTCGCCCTCGTAAATCTCCGCACCGTCTTGAACGATTTTCTCGGCGAGCACGGCGCATTTGACCCGCATGGGGCTGATATCGACGCCGAGCATGTCGATAACGTCGTCCCGGTCCATCGCCGCAACCTCGTCCAGACTCATGCCGGGAAGCTTCTGGGAGAGCATACTGGCGCTGGCTTGGCTGATCGCACAGCCGTCGCCGCGGAACGCGACGCGTTCGATGGTTTCGCCGTCGTCTTCGAGGGAGACGTCGAATTCGAGTTCGTCGCCACAGGAGGGGTTGACTCCCTCGTGGCTGAACTGGGCATCTTCGAGTTCCCCGTAGTTTCGCGGGTTCCGATAATGGTCGAGAATCTGCTGCCGGTACATGTCCGAACCCATGCTCATAGTTGAATCTGGGTAGGAGAGATTCACCTAAAAGGATTCCGACGGTTCCGCCCCGGCGGCCGTCGAGAGTCCGTACTCCTCGCCACCCAGGTCGTCGAGGGTCGCGATCGCTCGAAGTTGCGGATGGACCAGCCAGCAGAGGGCGATGCAGAGGAAGCCGAATCCGGTGGTCGTCATGACGATGGTGTTTCCGAGTGTGTCCCCGCCCAGGCCGCCGAGCAGCGATCCGAGGGGCATCGCACCCACGGAGGCGCTCGAAAGCACCGACGAGACGCGGCCCATCAGGTGTTCCGGAACGACGGATTGGATCATCGCCGCGAAGATGACGTTCGTCGCACCAACCGGAATCCACGCCAGGAAAAACAGTCCAAGTGTCGCCGGGAACCACCCGACGGCGACTGCGGCGAGCCACACGATTCCACCGAAGACGAATCCGCCGATGCTCAAGGTGGCGAGTGAAAATCGTTCGAGGGGTGACGCCGCGAGCGACCCGATGAGCATTCCGCCGACGACTGCGGCGAGGAGAAATCCGTACGCATCCGACCCGCCGTGTGCTTTCGCATACGCCGGGAGAACCGCAAGTGTGCTTCCGATAGCCGCGTTGACGACGAGGCTTCCGGCGAGCACCCAGACGAGTATCGATCCGCGAACGTAGTCGATACCGTCACGGAGTTGGGCGAGATAGTCGTTGAGGGCGGACGTGACATTCTCTGGGTCTTCGTTTTCGGCTTCCTCTTTCGTTTCCTCACCATCCGACTGCGATTCCGCGGCCGGTATTTTCACTCCCAGAAAGACGAGCGTCGCCGCGAGGAACGTCACCGAATCGACGAGGTAGAGGGCGATTGCGCCCATCGCCGCGATGACGATGCCGCCGAGCGCGGTGAACGCGAAATCGACCCCTTGGTAGGCGAACGAAAAGGCCGAGTTGGCTTCCACGAGTTCGTCTTTGTCCACGACGCGGGGGAGGGCGGCCTGCTCCGCGGGGTAAACGAACTGGTTGAGCAGCGAGAGGATCGGCATCACGACGAGGACGACCCACACCGTCAGCCATCCCATTGCGTAGGCCACCGGGATGGTGAGGACGAAGATTCCCTGTGCGAGTTGTGTTCCGACGAGAATCCGCCGAATCCGCCAGCGGTCCACCAGCGGTCCGGCGAGAAATTGGAGCGTCTGGGGAAGCATGGTGAGAAAGCCCGCCAGTCCCGTGTAAAACGACGACCCCCCGAGTTGGAACGCGAGCCACATCGCCGCGACGGCGTACGCACTGTCCCCCGCATTCGTGATCAACCGACCGAGGAACAGCCGACTGAAGGTCCGATTTTCGAATAGAGAGCGCATGAAACGAAACTGGAGGGGGAGCGAGATATATGATTCCAGAAATACAGTTCTGTTGCGGAAATATCCGAAACTGAGTTCTGTAAGATGATTGTCACTCCCCGACGTGAACGGCGAGTTCCTCGTCCACGGTCAGCGTGAGTTCGTCGCCGTCGAGTGTGACGATGCATTCGGCAACGAGCGGGTCTTCCGAGACGAGACGTTCGTTATCCCCGCTGAGCCATTCGAGTTCCCAGACGGTCGCTTTGGTGAGGTCGATACCGTGGTCGTAGTGGAACGCGACCACCGCCGGATGTCGGAGGAGATACGTCCCGAGATTGCCGGATGCGCGGTCCCCACAGCGCTCGCAGACGAATTCGATGCCGACCTCTTGGTCGCTGTAGAAATACTCCGACTCGGTGATGAGCGACCCGATAGTCTTCCCGGAACACCGAAGACAGACGCCGTCCGCCATGAGCGAAAAAACGTTGAGGAGCCAGCGCTCGAACGTCCTCTGTAACTCCGACTCGTCGCGTCCCTCGAACGCTCCCGGTGGTAACCCGAACGTCGATCGATCCTCGTCGCACGTTTCACAGCGAATCGTGACACGTTCCTCCTCGTACGTCGCGGTCAGTTCCGTCCCGCAATCCGGGCAGTTGGCGTCGAGTTCGAACCGCTCCGTCTCGGCACGCTGTGTGTAGGTCCCCGAGAGAATCGCGCCGATGACTTGTGACCCCGCAAACGTGAGTTCGTACTTCCCGTCCACCTGCCGGACGAACAGGCCGACGAGTTTGTTCAGATGGTAGTTGAACTGCCCGCTGTCACGGATTTCGACTCGGTCGTGGAGGTCGGAAAACGACAGCGGTTCGTCCGCCTTCCAGAGGGCCTGAATGATTCCGATACGGGTGTCGTTTCCGAGCAGTGAGAACGCTTGCTCCGGGGACACCTCTCGCTCGTCCGCGTCCATGCCCCGTCATCGGTCCGGGCGCGTGAAATACTTTTCAACACTACCCCGTCCAGTCCTCACCCCATCCACGTAACCGATTTCACGACAACTGCGTCACGCCGTCGCCGACGCGAATTTCGCCGGATTCGACGATACTGGCGCGAAGCCCGCCGCGGTGGACGAGCGCCGCGAGCGTTCCCTTTTCGGTCAGCGACTCCAGATGCGAGCAGGGTTCACAGAGTTCGACGCCCTCGCAAATCGCGTCGCCGACGCGGAACCGCTTCCCGACGAGGTGATTCAGCGCGGCGTTGCGCGTCGTCACGTTGCGACGGTGTTCCCCGGGTCCGAGCGCGATTCCGGTCTCCGCCTCGATGGCGTCGAGCGCTTCGGTTTCGATGAGCGTGATGTCGTCGCCGGACGTATCGGGGTCGAAGTGACGGTCGCCGCGGAGTCCCGACCCCGCTACCGCTTCGACCGCATCGACTTCGTCCGTCTCCGCCGCCGACTCGTCCGCGATGTGAATCGCCTCGATTTCGCCGATTCCGTCCATGCACGCTGATTGCGTGCTGACAGTATAAATTCGTGGTAGACGAGGATGCTCCCGCGAGCGCTCGCTACGGCTTCGTCTCCAAGGAGTCGATAGTCTCGTAGACGTACTCCCGGAACCCGCGAGCGGTCCGAGCCGCTTCTTGCCCGGTCTGCTGGCGCTGGAGGAAGAGCGACCGGAAATAGGAGACGGCGTTCACCATCCAGTAGAGTTCCCGCCGTCGGTCGAATCCCGCCGGTAACGAACGAACCGATTCGTAGCCGGTACGAAAGGCCTCGGCCAGCGCGTCGTTCGTCCCGCTCGGTCCCGTAAAAATCGGAAGCGCCGTCCGCCAGTAGTCGTACTCCCCCGGGGCGACGATAGCGTGTTCGAAGTCGATGACACACGTCACCTCGTCACCGTCGGTTCCCACGTGTTCCGGAAGGAAGTTGCCGTGACAGAGGACCGGGTCGCCCGCCCCGTCGAACAGACCCGGATTCTTCCGGACGAATTCGAGCGCGTCGGTTGCCACGTCACCGTAGCCGAACGGTTCGACGAACTCGCGCCGGGACGCGAGAAACTCACAGACGGTCCCGTGCCACGTCTCGTCGGCGTCGAGTGCGAGGTCACCGTCGTCGTTCCGAAGGAACCCCGTCGCCTCGAAGGCCGTTTCGTCGTGGAGCGTCGCCAGTCCGGCACCCATGGCTCGGGCGCGTTCCTCGTCCACGCCCGTCTCCTCCGGCACTTCGTCGTGCCATTCGGCGATGAAATAGTCACTACCCACTCCCAGAATCTCGGGGACCGGAATCGACGTATTCCTTGCGACGTGACGGATGACCTCGGCTTCGACGGCTGGATTACCGTCCGAACTCCGTGCCCGTTTGCAGACCGCTCGCTTTCCATCCACCCGAACCTCGTGCGTGACGTGTGGCGGTATGTCGTGTAGCTTCCGGACGACTTCGTACTGTTCTGCGTGCGATACGAGTCTTTCACGTACATCGCGTACGTCTCGTTCGTCTTCTTGCATGATGTTCGTCGCGTGACGTGCGACGACCGGTCGAGGCGAGCAGTCCGATTCGTGCGCGGGCGCTGTCGCTCCGACCGAAAAATGGACAGCTCAAAAATGAATGTCGGTCAACTTAATACTTTTCCAACTACTGTTCGACCCGTGACCGAACTCACGTTGGCGGACTTTCGGACGGTATTCGGTCTGGTCCTCCTGTTGATGGTTTTCGAGTGGCTGATGACCGGAGATGGTGAACTTCAAACGCTCGCTACTTCGATTGGAGGAACCATCGTGTTTCTCGCCGCCTTCTTCATCGTCGGCCTGCTGTTTCTCTATCTACAACGGCAGGACGCGTGGTGAACGGTGGGCGATCTCGACCGTCGAAAAAGTCGCCTATCCAGAAACCAACCAAACTTCGGAATCAAGCATCCGCGCGAACACAGTGAGCGCGGTTCACCGACGGCGAAACGAAGTGAGCCGTCGGCCTTTTTAGCGTAGATTTTTGCGAGCGGTTCGACGAGATGCGCGAAGCGCATCGAGGAGGACCCGAAGTAAAAAGGTACTACTCGAAGGCGGCGATGCCGGTGAGATCCTGTCCCAGAACCAGCGTGTGAATGTCGTGGGTGCCCTCGTAGGTGTACACCGTTTCCATGTTCGCCATGTGGCGCATCGGCGGGTAGTCGGTGGTGATGCCGTTGCCGCCGAGCATCTCGCGGGCGACGCGGGCCTGGTCGCGGGCCATCCGGACGTTGTTGCGTTTGGCCATCGAGACGTGTTGTGGACGGAGGTCGCCGCGCTCTTTCAACTCGGCGAGGCGGTGAACCAGCAGTTGGCTCGTCGTGATTTGGGTCGCCATCTCGGCCAGTTTGTCCTGCTGGAGTTGGAACCGGGCGATGGGGCCGCCGAACTGGTCGCGTTCGGTCGCGTAGTCGCGGGCCGTTTCGAAGCAGTCGCGGGCCGCGCCGATCGCCCCCCACGCGATGCCGTAGCGGGCCTGCGTGAGACAGGAGAGCGGTCCCTTCATCCCGGTGACGCCGGGGAGGACGGAATCCTCGGGAATCGTGACGTTCTGGAGGCTGATTTCGCCCGTGATGGACGCACGGAGCGAGAGTTTGTCGCCGATCTTGTTCGTCGTCACGCCGTCGCGGTCGGTCTCCACGAGGAAGCCGCGAACTGGCGAGTCCTCGGCCGAGCGGTCACGCGCCCAGACGACCGCCACGTCCGAAATCGGGGAGTTGGTGATCCACGTCTTCGAGCCGTTGAGGACGTACTCGTCGCCCTCCTTTTCGGCGTAGGTTTCCATTCTCGACGGGTTCGACCCGTGTTCGGGTTCCGTCAGGCCGAAACAACCGACCGCTTTCCCCTCGCCGAGGTCGGGGAGCCAACGGTCCTTCTGGGCCTCGGACCCATAGGCGTGGATGGGGTACATCACGAGCGCGCCCTGCACGCTCGCCATCGAGCGCAGGCCGGAGTCACAGGCTTCGAGTTCCTGCATCAGTAGGCCGTAGGCCGTCTCGCTCAGGTTCGGCAGGCCGTAGCCGTCGAGGTTCGGCGCGTAGAAGCCGAGTTCGCCCATCTCGGGGATGATCTCCTCCGGAAACGTTCCCGCCTCGAAGTGATCGCCGATGTCCGGTTTGACGTGCTCCTCCACGAACTCGCGGGCGGTGTCCCGAACCATCCGTTCTTCCTGTCCGAGGTCGGCCTCCAATTCCACGTAATCGAGCATGCAAAACTCTCCGGAGGGGAGGCTAAAAAGCCCTCCTACTCCGGGGAAGCACGACGGAAATAAACGGTGCCGAGGCTGTTGACCGACGTTCGACCGTACGCGTTGCTATGAACGGAATACGTCATCCGCAAAATGGCATTATTCCGGCGTCGGCACCGCGTCATCCCGTGCGACGGCGATGTCGAGGTAGGCGTCGGCTTGGTCGGCGTGAATCCCTTTGTCGATGAGACCGCGTTCCTCGTCGTACTGGACGAGCCCAGCCATCGCCAGTTTCGGCAGTTGGGTGTGCTGGAGTGACATGAGGACGTTGCGACGGTGTTCGTCGGAGACGAGGTCGATGGATTTGTCCATCTCCCATGCAGCGACGGTGTCTACGATGGTGTCGAGGGTGACCGGCGCGTCCTCCGACCGCAGATTGTGAAGGATGTAGCGACTTCGACGGGACGCGAGGGCGTCGAAGAGGGCGTCCTGTGAAAGCGGTGGGACGTCCGTACTCGGCCCCGCTGGCGAGGCGGTGGCGCGTGAAGAACCACCGTCATCGTTTGTCGTCTGGTCTGCCATATGGACTAACACACGGCGGACGAGGGTTACTCTGGTGGTTCAGTATTCAGGCTATTTATCTCCCTATCGATAATGAAGCTCAGTCGGCGGCGGGTTCCTGCACGTCACGAACGTACTCCGTGAAGTTCTCGAAGACGAGCTTCGTCTCGCAGGCTGCCGTGAAGTTCTCCTCGTTGATCCCGTCCAAGACCTTCTGAAGGCGTTCCTCCGCGAGGTCCTTGCCCCGCGTGACCTCCTCGGCGGTGTCGGTATCGTACTCGGGATGGAACTGGAGTCCGAACACGTCCCCCTTTCGGAAGCCGTGGTTCGAGTATTCGTTTTCCGCGATGGACGTCGCACCTGGCGGGAGTTCCGCGACTTCGTCCGAGTGGGTCGTGAACGCGGTAAACTCGCGGTCGATTCCCTCGAACAGCACCGATTCGCCGGTGTGCTCGACGATTCGGTAGCCGATTTCGTACTCGCCCATATCACGAACGTCGCCGCCGAGAACGTCGGCCAGCAGTTGATGGCCGTAGCAGATGCCGAGCATCGGCATTCCGGTCTCGATGGCGTCGTCCACCCACGATTTCAGGGGTGAAATCCAATCTTCGTCCCAGTACACCGACGCGCGCGACCCGGAGATGACGGCCGCGTCGAAGTCGAAACTGTCGGGAAGGTGGCGTTCGGTCGCGTCGAACTCGACGAGGTCCGCGTCGAGTTCGCGACGGAAGTTTCGCCGCGTGTTCGTATCGCCGTGTGCGGCGTTCAAAAATGCGATTCGGAGCCGACTCATTCGCCTACAGATAGCAACTCGATCCCTCAAATGCGTTTCGTTAGCGGGGATTTCGCCGCTGTCTACCCGCCCTCGGAGTTCCACGTCCCAAACCGTCGGCGTAGCTCACCCCGGTCGAGTTCGCCGCTCGAATGCCGAGGAAGCGACGGGACCGATTCGATGGATCGTGGCACTTCGTGCGCCGCGAGTCGTTCCTCCGCGAACTCCCTGAGTTCACCCGGCGAAACGTCCCCGACGACGAGTGCCTTCGGTGCTATCCCTCCAGTCTCCGCGACGGTTTCGACGATGCCCGCCGCGCGAACGTCCGGATGTGATTCGAGCACCGTCTCGACTGCCCAGGGATGGATCGGTTCCGCTCCACTTTCGATGGCTTCGTCGTCCGCGACGAGGACGTAGCCGTTCGACTCGTTCGAACCCTCCGAGTCCTTCGGTCCACGTCGAAACACGTCGCCCGTCGGCACCCACTCGCCGAACGCCTCGCCGTCGAGGGACCCGCTGGCCGTCGCCGGACCGCTGACGAACAGTTCACCGATCTCCTCGTCCGTTTTCGCCCCGTCTCCGATTCGAACCGCATAGCTCGGAAACGGATAGAGCGTCCCTTTCGATCCCGACGACTCGCGGAGGACGTTCGGGCCCGTCTCCGGGTGGCCGTAGACGCGGAGCAGTGGAACCGGGAACGCTTCGCGCACGTCCGGCGGCACGTGGCCGCGGGTCGCCGCCCAGTCGAGCGACGAGCGGTTCGTCAGCGACCCTTCGTCGACCAGTTCGCGGAACTCGGTCGGGCCGCCCTCCATACAGGTCACGCCGTGGCTCTCGATCGCGAACAACGCGTCCGCCGGGTCGAACGCACGTCGGAGCACGACTCGGCCGCCGACCGTGAGGAGCGGGAGTGCGAAGCCGAGCAAACAATCCGGGAGCGACAGCGGGCGTACGGTGAGTGTACAGTCGTTTCTGCCGAGTCCCCAGCCAGCGGTGGCCGCGCGACAGTTCCATTCCACCGCCCGGTTCGACAGACTGACGACTCGTGTTCCATCCTCGGTGTGAACCAGCAGGGCGGTGTCCAACTCGTCTTTTCGGCTTCCATCCCACTCGACCGATTGGACGTCACTCGGCGTCACGCGGTCGAACTCCTCGAACGAACGGGCGTCGAACTGCCGAACGAGATCGCGCTGTGCCGACTCGAACAGCACGAGGTCGGGATCGATTTGCGCCATCGGTTCCGAGACGGTAGCCGGTGTCAAGTGATGTGAAACGGGTGCGAACACGCCGCCGACGCGATGGACGGCGAACAGGAAAACCAGGACTTCGACGCGATTTCTGGAGACGAGAGCTACCCTATCCCCGTGTCCGACTTCGAGCGCAGTGAGTCGGCCCGCTGCCGTCTCGACGCGCGCTGCCAGTTCGGCATAGGAAACCCGCTCGTCCCCGTCCACGATCGCCGTCCGATCTCCCCAGCGATCGGCGTGTCGCTTCGATGCGAGCGACATACCCCCTCTGCGACGCGAGAGGGGTTAGCAGTTCGGGGTCGAAGCGATGTTTCTCGAACCTATCATGTATGTGTCAGAACCATATAAAATAGGTTAATAAGCAAGTCCTACAATGTCATTCACGGACAAAATGACACAGGATAGTGAAACCGATACGGAGGACGTCCTCGTCGAGTGTGATGAGTGCGGAAAGCAGGTACTCTCGGTTTATATCGAAGACGGGACGTGCGACGAGTGTCGGATCGAATAGTTTGGGATCGGTAGCAACGGGTTCGGTTCGACGCGTACCGGTTAGTCGAACGTCTCGTCAGCGTGTCGGGCGAGGAAGTCGAGCAGTGCGTCGTTGACCGCCTTCAAGTGCTCGACATGAACGAGGTGTGGCGCGTCCTCGAACGTCACCAACTCGCCGCGTGGCAGTCCATCGGCCAGTTTCTTTCCGGCCTCCACGGGGATCACTCGGTCGTCGGTGCCGTGACAAACGAGTGCTGGCGTCGTGATTTCGTACAGTTCGTCGCTCACGTCGAACGCCTCCAGCGCCGCGAACTGGGAACGCTGAGCGGGGAGGGAGGCGTCGTCCGCGAGCCGCCACTCCATCACGTCCTCCAGTCCGGCCGCGAACGCTTCCTCGCTCACGGCCGGTCGGAGCGACTCGTGAAGCGCGTCGGGCGTCTTTTCGGCCAGCAGGCTGTCCCGAACGTCCGGCGTGAGGGAGGACCCGTCCGCCGCCGTGCCGATGAGCGTCAGCGTCTTCGCGCGCGAGAACTCCTTCGCGTAGTGGAGCGCGACCATCCCACCCAGTCCGGCACCGACGAGGTGGGCTTTTCTGACGCCGTGGTCGGCCAGCACCGCATCCAAATCACCCGCCATCTCCGCGACCGAATACGGGCCGTCGGGCGCGTCGGACTTTCCCGTCCCGCGGTGGTCCCACACCAGCGACTCGAACGGCCCGGTGACGGCGGCGTGTTGCCACCCCCACTGCCATGCGCCGTAGGCCGCATCACCCACGAACGCCACCGTATCGTGTTTCGAAGACCCGTCCGTCTCGTAGTAGATCGAAGTTCCATCGTGTTCCGCGAAAGGCATCTCTGTCGAGTGTAGGTGGTTCGTGCGTTTCAAATCGTCCGTTTCGAACGCGACGAGAGATAGGTGTTGGTTATCCCTATAATCGACTCTCCTTTACTGTTTTCTACGGACATGTGCTGGATGTCTGGTGGTATCGTGTCCGACTTCGACAGCAACCAAGTTGCTAGGAAGCAGACCCCGAAAGCACCCTCTTGGTCACGCTCGCAGTGCTCGCGTGACGTCGTCAGAGCAACGCTCCGACTGAACTCGCTACGAATCGGTGCGGTTGGGTAGCTGGGATTTCAGTAACCGAGCCTCACCATACCGCAACGCACCACGAACCTCCCCAGCCGATTCCTCGCTGACGCTCGTCATCCCTCGCGCCACTCGGCCGGACGAACTGGCCGAGACGGACCAAATCGGAGCCAAAATCCCTTCTCCATCCTACTCGCCGCCGAAAAAACCAGATGCTTTACCGTTTCCCAAAAAACTTCCATCCCTCATGCAGGCGATCAAGGATAGCGTTCACGACTACGTGGAACTCCCGGCGGTCGCGGCGGCGTTGCTGGACACGGCACCCGTCCAGCGACTGCGACACATCAAGCAGTTGAGTACGGTTCGGTTGGTGTATCCGTCGGCGAACCACACGCGGTTCGAACACAGCATCGGCGTCACCCACCTCGCGGGACAGGCTGTGGACCGCCTCGGAATCGACGACCGCCGAGCGACGGCGGTGCAAGCCGCGGCCTTGCTTCACGACGTGGGGCACGGCCCCTACGGCCACCAGACCGAGGGCATCATCGAGCGGCGACTGGACAGACATCACGACGAAGTCGGGGACCTGCTCGATCACGGGGAACTGGCCGCGGTGCTCGAACGCTACGACCTGAATCCGAAGGAAATCGCCGCGCTCGTCGCTGGCGAGGGAGAACTCGGTCAACTCGTGGCGGGCGAACTCGACGTTGATCGAATGGACTACCTCGTGCGTGACGCTCACCACACCGGCGTTCCCTACGGCACCGTGGATTACGGTCGCCTGCTCAGCGCACTCCGGTTCGCGGACGGCAATCTCGTGCTGGCGGACGGAAACGTCCAGACCGCGGAAAGCCTCCTCGTCGCCCGCGCGTTGATGAACGCCACCGTCTACCGCCACCACGTCTCCCGAATCGCTGGTGCGATGCTGGAACGGACGAGCGAGCGACTGCTGGATTCGACGGAGATATCGTCCGAGAGATTCCAGCGATTCACCGACGCCGAACTGCTCGCGGCGCTCCGAAACTGCGAGGAGACGGCGGCAATCGCGAACCGAATCGCCGAACGAAACCTGTTCAAACGCGCGGTGTGGGCCGAATGGGGGGCGGTCCCGGACGACGTCGTGACGGCGAGCCACGAGTCGGTTCGGAAGTTCGAGCGCGACATCGCCGCGAAGGCCGGGGTCGAACCCGAACACGTCCTGCTCGACACGCTCGGCGAACCGAGCATGCCCGAATCGTCGAGTCGAGTGGTCGTCAACGGCGAAATCAGGCGGCTGGCCGACCAGTCCCCATTGGTGCAGGGATTGCAGGAGTCACAGCGAACGCAGTGGCGGTTGGGCGTGTACGCGCCGGAAGCGGCGACGGACGACGTGGAACGCGCGGCGAAATCGGTTCTCGGATTGGATTCTTGACTCGTCGTTCCCGGCCGGATTTCGGTCAGAGCCCGATTTCGGCAATTTTGTGGCGTCGCTGAATGGTTCTCGTCGGACGAGGGAGTTACGCACTATTCGGAAAATAAATCGTATTTTGCGATATGAAATCTGGGATGCCGAGTTCGGGTCGGTCGGTGGACACGGCGTTGTCCGGCGTGGCCGGTGCTGAATCAGCGGCAGAATATATAGACGATAAACGCCGTTCTGTCCGTATGGCTCGCGTTCGACTGAACGTAGAACTCGTTCCCGGTCCCCTGCGGGAACTGTCTACCCAATTCGGAGACGAGGAGCTCTGGATACTTTCCGGCCATCACTCCGAGGAAACGTCGTCGTTACTGGTCGGTGTCGAGTTATCCCGCGTCGAACCCTTCTTCCAGTTCGTTGCGAACGAAATATCCGCGTTCGACATTTTGAGCGTGCACGAACGGTCGATCCTGCTGAAAATCGACGTTCCGACACCGGAGTTTTATCGACTCGTCATCTCTTCCGGCAACCTCGTACAGTACCCGCTCGTGCTTCGTGATGGGTGGATACTCTGTGAGTTGCTCACCTCACATTCTCTTCTGTCCTCGCTCGGTGATGTGCTGGACGACGCAGCGATTCGGTACGAACTCGAATCGATAGTGCAGTCAGAGGACTCCGAAGACTTACTCACCAAGCAACAGCAACGGTTCGTTCTCGAAGCGATAGAGCGAGGGTATTACGATCATCCACGCACGTATTCGTTGACCGAACTCGCGACGGACCTCGACGTGAGCAAATCCACCGCGAGCGTGGTTCTCCATCGAGCAGAAGGGAAGATCATACGACACTTCTTCGGCCGGTACAGTTCGCAGCAAACGTCGTGAAACCAGCAGTTCTCGTATAGTCGAACATGTTCGGAGAGGAAGAACATGTTCGCCGTCGTGTCCAATCCATCATCTCGTGAAGTGGGAAGTATGACCTCGTACCTTGCGACGATGGAGGAGTGCGTAATCGAAATCACACGACGGAACGGAAAGTGGCAGTTCACCCGCTACCTCGAACACACCTCCCCGCTCTGTGTTGCTACCGACCCGTCCGGTTCCGGGATTTACGTCGGCACGTTGAACGACGGTCTCTTTCGAAGTTCGGATTCGGGAGGTTCGTGGGTGGCTATCGGGGAAGAAATAGATTCTCGCCGGATAACAGCGCTCGCAATCGATACGGAGAATCGAATTTGGGCGGGAATCGAACCGACCAAACTCTACCGGTCGGACGACGGCGGTGACACGTGGACGGAGAGGATGGGAATCGATGAGCTTCCTTCGGCAACGGAGTGGAGTTACCCGCCTCGACCGGAGACTCACAACGCTCACTGGATAGAACCGGACCCGACGGTTCCTGATCGAGTGTACGTGTGTGTCGAGCAGGGCGCAGTGGTTCGGACCATGGACGGAGGGCAGACGTGGTCGGATAGAGTTCCCGACTCACCCCGGGACGTGCACACGCTTCGTACGCACCCTAACGCCCCCGGACGATTGTACGCCGCGACTGGTGACGGTGCTGAACGCCCCGGAAGGGGATACGCCGAAAGCCACGACTACGGCGAGTCGTGGCAGTATCCGAACGATGGTCTCGACAAACAGTACTTGATGAGTGTCGCAGTCGATGTCGGAGACCCGGATGTGGTGCTGGTATCGGCATCGACCGCCCCTCGTCAAACGGACGATTTCGATGCGGTTTCGTCCGGCATCTATCGTCGAATTAGGGACGACTCGTGGAAGCGGTGCACGTCCGGACTCCCGGACGAGACTGGCCTTACGCCACCGACGCTGACCGCGAGTCGTAACGAACCGGGACGGCTTTTCGCTGCGACGAATCGAGGATTCTTCCGGACGGACGACTGTGGTGGCTCGTGGAACCGATTGGAGACGGAGTGGCCGGAAGAGTTCAGAAATCAGTTTCCTCGCTCGGTCGCCGTCAGTGAGTAATTCCAAGAACGGTTTGAGCGGTTCGATGCGACCAGGTTGGTTTACGAACGGCCAACTTTGACAACGCTCGAACGTTCGTCGTCGTTCCGCCGAGAACGCTATGACTACCGAATGCGTAGCGACCGTATGGACGACGGCATTCCGGACGCGGAGGCGATCATCGAACGCGGACGACGGTATCGGGACGAACTCGATGAGTACGGGGAACCCGAGCAAAAGGAGACGGTCGCGGAACTGTTCACGCTGCTCGGCCGTGCCTACGCCCTCCCCGTCCTCCACCTCTTCTCCCTGAACGAGGGACCGCTTCGGTTCTCCGACCTCGAAGACCGACTCGACGTGTCGCCGACGACGCTCTCCAAACGGCTCTCGGAACTCACCGACGCGGGGCTGTTGACCCGCCATTCCTACGACGAAATACCGCCGCGAGTCGAGTACGAACCGACCGACGCCGCCAACGGTCTCGCGCCGGTTTTCATCCACCTCTACGAGTGGGCGTCGGTCTACGATCTCGACGGCGATGGCGATTGAGTCACCGAAGATTCCATTACTACAAATTCTGTAGTCGATACACTACTACTGACTCCATAGTATATGACTACAGAAGCGAAAGCAAAGGGCGTGATGAAACACATCCTTACACTCCAACCAGAGCGGACGGAGGGTCCGAGATGACCGACGCGATTCGCGCCGAGGACGTTCACGTCGTCTACCCCGACGGTACCGAGGCCGTCAACGGCGTGGACATGCGCGTTCCGGAGGGTGAATTCTTCGGCTTCCTCGGGCCGAACGGGGCCGGGAAGACGACGACGATTCGAACGCTCGTCACGCTGTTGCGACCGACCGACGGCGCAGTGACGGTGAACGGCTACGACGTGGCCGAGGACCCGAAGAGCGTCCGCCGGTCGGTCGGCTACATGGCACAGGAGACGAGTATCGACGAGGAGTTGACCGCGCGCGAGAACGTCGAGTACATGGCGGCCGCGTACGGCATCCCGAAGTCCGATCGCGGCGAGCGCGCGGACGAACTGCTCGACCTCGCCGACCTGCTGGACGTCGCGGACAAGTCGGCGAAAACCTTCTCGGGTGGGATGAAAAAGCGACTCGACGCCGTCACCGCGCTGGTCCACCGCCCGCCGGTCGTTTTCCTCGACGAACCGACGACCGGACTCGACCCGAAGGCGCGCAACCGCCTCTGGGACTACTTCCGCGAGATAAACCGCGAGGGAACCACGGTGTTCCTCACGACGCAGTATTTGGAGGAAGCGGACCAACTGTGTGATCGCATTTCGCTCATCAAGGACGGCGAAATCGACCTGACCGGCTCCCCGGACGAACTCAAACGGGAGGTCGGCGGCGACATCCTCGAACTCGAACTCGCGCCGTCCGACGTGGACGTGGCGACCCGTATCGCGGAATCGGGTGACGTGTTCGACGACGCCGTCGTCACCGAGACGACGAACGGCATCTCGATTGGGTCCACGATGATTCGAACGAACACTCCTGACTACTTCGTCGCGCTTCGTGAGACGGGTGTGGAAATCGACGGTTTCGACGTTCGCTCACCGACGCTCGACGACGTGTTCCTTGCGGTGACGGGCGAAGGTGTCGAAGAGGAGGATGCGGTCGAATCGAGCACGGAGGTGATGTTATGAGCACCGATACGGACAACCACCACAAACTCGCGCCCGGGAACGGCTTCCTCGGCGACACGTGGGTGAACATGCGGCGGTGGCTGCTCAAGTCGGTTCGAAATCCATTCATCGTCACGTCCTCCATCGTCCAGCCGCTCATCTTCCTCGTCCTGTTCTCGCAGGTGTTCGGACAGGTCACGGGTGGCGCTATCGGCGGACCCGGTCAGGACATCAAGTACATCAGTTTCCTCCTGCCCGCCATCGTCATTCAGGTGTCGCTCGTCGCCGCCGCGAGTTCCGGTATCGGGCTGGTCAACGACATCGAGACAGGAATGTTCGCGAAGGCGCTCGTCTCACCGATGAATCGCGGTGCGGTGTTCCTGGGGAAGACGCTCGCCGAAGTCGCCCGTATCTGCGTGCAGATAATCATCGTCGTCGTGGTCGGTGTCGCCCTCGGAGCGAACATCGCCACGGGATTCCTCGGCGTGCTCGCGTTGATGTTCATCGGCATCCTGTTCTCGATTTGGTTCACGGCGCTCTCGAACGTCGTCGGGATTCAGACCGAGGACACTGAATCGACCATCATCGCCGTGAACTTCCTGCAACTCCCGTTGCTGTTCGTCTCCAGCGCGTTCCTGCCGGTCGACCGGTTGCCGCAGTGGATTCAGTACATCAGCGCGGTCAACCCCATCACCTACGGCGTCGATGCGGCGCGAGCGCTCGTCATCACCGGGTGGGAGTGGGACACCATCCTCCCCTCGATTGCCGTCCTCATCGTCCTCGACCTCATCTTGGCCGGACTCGCGTTGGTCGTGATTCGACGCGCCACCAGCGCCAGTGCGCGTTGAAGAGCGGCGACAAGGGTGAGGGCGACCCGCAGCGGATCAGAACAAGTCGCCGAGGATTTTCGACTCCGCTGCCGCGAGGTGTTCGCTGAACGTGGAGGGATTGATGTCGAGCGCTTCGGCGATTTCCGTCGCGTTCGCCTGTCGCGGGCGCTCGAAATACCCCATCTCGTACGCTTTTCGGAGGATCTGTCGTTGGCGAGCCGTCAGCTTTCCCCGGTCCACGAAGACGAGATCCCGAGTCCGTTCCCCCGCTGGAGAACGAACGAACCGTTTGATGTCTACGTCGGGAAAACGCTCACGGAGATCGGCGATAACGTCCTGTAGTTGGTCGTAGCCATCGGCGTAGAAAATCAATATCAGCGTCCCTTCCCGAATATCGTAGCGGGTGACCGGACAGCCATGTTGACCCAAACACTCACACGGGCAGTTCACACCGTCCTCGTGGACGAACCGATACCGTCGCGTCGACCCGTGCGAGAAGATCGGCGTGATATCCCCCTCCGGATCGTACTCCGCGTCCATCGAAAATTCGGTTACGAGTTCCGTGTCGTCGGAGGGTCGAGCGTTTACGGCGACCGAGTGGATAGTGGCTTCCGCCAACGCCGAGTGTTTGGCGAGCGGACACCCTTCCGGCGTCCGAAACTCCACGGTTGCTCGGATTCCAGGTAACATGGCTGTTTGCGGGATGGTTTGCGTTGGCGCTTTTTTGAACTACCGCTCCACTATCCAATCGTTCTACTATCTACTCGACGTCGCTCTCCCGATCGATTCTCACTTGACGGCCGCTCAAGTCGTCCGGCGTGAGTTGGTAGAGTTGGATATCGAGATTTTGCTTCGATTCGCCCCAAATCTCGAACAGCGGACGTTTCGCCTCGCCGTACTGTTCGATATGTTCGACGGTCAACTCGTCCCGCGAAATCTCGCGTAGGGTTCCGGTTGCGACGACGCTTCGATACAGATTCCCGTTTTCGTCGTACACGACGAGTCGGGCTTGTGGCGCGGACGCCAGAAAGCGCCGCTTCTCGCTCTGTGGTGTCGAAACCAATCGTAAGTAGAACCGCCGGTTCTCGACGTCGTAGCCGTATGAAATCGGAATGGCGTACGGATCGTTCTCGCGCGCGAGTGAGAGCACGCCGGTTTCGTGATCGCCAAGGATTGTATCCGTCTCCTCTGTAGATAGCTCGACCTGCTGATCCAAAGCCATATCTTATATTGCCGAATGGAGAGAGTCCCATTAATAGTTGCCTGTGACGCGGTCCGTTTCGGACGAAATCACGTCCGCACACGAAAGAACAGATGCGGCGGTATCACGAGGAGTCCGCTATCGACGCTTCCGTGAACGCGTCCGCCGTGACGGCACTCCCGCAGATGACACATCCCTTTCCGATGAGGGCGACCCTCATCGAATCGTTCACGGTCAACGTTTCCCCGCACTCCGGACAGGCGAAGATGTACTCGTCTATCCCTTCGCTACTCATCGTATTCGCTACTACGCTTCCCCGTAATAAATACCATCCTCTCTTTCCGAACGCGAGAGAATTGGAGTTCTCCGCGTACAACGCGGCCGAAGCGGTGTCTCTCCTGATCCGATGTGAATCACGTGTCCGCCCGCTACTGTGAACGAACCGAGGTCTTCTCACCAAACGATAATTCTTCTCACCAAACGGTAATTAGCGCTACACTTGGTACATCGACGGTCGTCTCTCGAACTGGAGTAAGACAGATGGTAGAAAACGTCAACACAAGTCTCCTCGGAAGGGAGGTATCGTTCGACTTCTCGGGTCAGTGGTCGAGTTACGTGATCGTCCTCACGCGCCTTCTCGTCGGCTGGTGGTTCACCGCCGCGGGTCTCGAAAAGTTCGCAAATCTCTGGTACGGTCCCGCGGAATCGTTCGACGCGAGCGGATGGCTCATCCACGGTACGACCGCTGCACCGGACTGGCTTCACGGCTTCCTCGTGTGGGCCGGAAACACGGGATGGCTCCTCGTCTTCGCGAACGTCATGATTCCGCTCGGTGAACTGCTGATCGGTCTCGGTGTGCTTTTCGGCGTTCTCACCCGCCTCGCGTCGTTTTTCGGCGCGTTCCTGTTGTTCTTCTTCTATCTCGGCGGTGCCGACTTCGCCAACGGCTACGTGACCGGCGAGTTGCTGGGGATTCTCCTCTTCATGCAGCTCATCGTGTTCGGCGCCGGTCGAATTTGGGGACTCGACGCCATCATCGAGGGAACTGACTTCGTGAACGACCACACGTGGATGCGGTACCTGCTCGGCTAAGGAGGCGACAAGACATGACAACAACACACTCAGAACTCAGTATCGTTGACAAGATTGCAATGGTCCTCGGCGGCGGGCTCATCCTGCTCGGAACCGTCGTGTTAGGATTCCTCGATACCTTCCTCGGGGACCCCTCCGCGATTGCGACGACGAACGACGCGGGACAGGTCGTCACGACCCCCGCGTTCCCAGTTGAGGTTCGCGGAACGATCATCGCCCTCGGACTCGTCGTGTTCATGCTGTACGCGGTTTACAAGCTGTTCACGGTGATCACTTCGCCGGAGGCGAGACACACGCCCGAACAGAGCGCCTCGACCGGACATCACTGATCCCGGTTCTGGAGTTTCAACGACCGCTTCGAAGGAGAATCGTGCTTTTCGTCCGGAGTCGCTTACCATCAGCGTCCCGCTACCGACCATATCACGTCAAAGCCCCGCGAACGTGCGAGTGGACGCGAAAGCGCGCGTCCGTAGCCCACCGCTGACGGGACGATTCGCACCAGTATATAAAGTACCCCGAGTACTGTGGCTGTTAATTGTTCCTCCAAGCACGTGATCGAATAGTATGAGTCAATCACAGAACGTCGTCGGTGCGGTTGAAACGTTCGAGCAGTCGCCGAAGCAACGGACGGTAGTCGAAAACGAGGACGCCGTTCGGGATCTTCTCACCGTACTCAATACGTCGGACTGTCAGGCCATTCTCGATGTGACCAGCAACGAAGCGCTTTCGGCAAGCGAGATCTCGAACCGATGTGAATTGCCGCTCTCGACCACGTACCGCAAACTCAACCTGCTCGCGGACGACGGGCTACTCGAAGAACGGGTGCGGATCAGCGGGGCCGGAAAACACGTGAGCGAGTACGCCCGAATCGTCGAGGATGTGGTCATCTCGATGTCTCCCGAGGGGACGTTCGAACTACACATCTCACAGCACGAGGGACCCAAATCACACACCGGCTTTGGGTTCGGGATGCAGGACTGATCGTGATGAACCGCACCGAACGATCCGAGCATTTCGCGTCGCTGTTCGAGTCCATCACCGGACAACCGACGATCACCGAACCACAGCAAACCGATATCCCCATTCGATTGGACGAATCCGGGGAGGAGGAAACGATATCCCATTATCTCGCAACGGCGGGGGCACACGAGTTCGATGACGTCATCAACGAACCGGATACGTACTGAACTCCGTTGGCCCGGTGCCGACGATTCAGTCGCTCTCATGCGGTTCTACTGCTGTACGTGACTTCTTCGAGACGATTTCGAACGCTCATCGCTCGGCCTTCGATGATTGAACCAGATTGCCTTTCATACTCCGGTTACAAACCTCGGTTATGAACCGACGGGGCTATCTACGTTCACTTTCGGCGACAGGAATCGCGGTCACGGCGGCCGGCTGTTTGGGGTCGTTCGGCGGTGACTCGCATCCGAACGTCACGATGAGCAAACCAGACGTGGATTATGACGTTTCGAAGCTTCCGTACCCCGCGTGGAATCAGCAAATCCCCGATTTGACGATTCCGGCACCGCTCGAAGACAAGAAAATATCGCTCCGTGATGTGAACAAACCGAGCCTCATCACGTTCATCTATACGCACTGTAAGACGATCTGTCCGGTGCTCGTCTCGACGCTCAGAAACGTCCAGACACACGCACAGCAGAACGGATACGCCTCGGACGTCGCCTTCCTGCCGATTTCGTTCGATCCACGGCGTGACGATGCCAAACGGTTGAAAAAATATTCGAAGCAGATGAACATCGATCAGTCCATCGACGACTGGCACTTCCTTCGTCCGCAGTCGGAGAAACGGGCGAGGACCATCGTCACGGACGACTTCGGCGTTCACTTCGAGAAGAATCACAAGAAATCGAAGGACAATTACATGTTTACCCATTCCGCGCTCGTCCTGTTGGCCAACGAAAAGGGCTACGTCGAGCGATCGTACCGTGGACAGAATCCGCCGCAGAAACAGATAATCGACGATCTCGAAAAAGTTCGAGGATGAACCGACGTCGTCTCCTCACCGGACTCGCCGGACTCGGCATTACCGGCGGCAGTGCGTGGGTCGCGCTGAACGGCCTTTCGGGCAACGACGGCGGGTTGCCGAGGCAGGTCACGACGATGCGTGCACCGGGTTCCCAATCCGGGTCGGTACAGGTTCCGGTTTCGGACACCGTCACCGTTATCGACCTCTTTGCGACGTGGTGTTCGCCGTGTGCAAAGCAGATGCGGGCGCTCACGAAAGCACACGACGAGTACGGTGACGACGTCCGGTTCGTCTCGATAACGAACGAGCGAATCGGCGGGACGCTGACGAAGGGTGACGTTCGCTCGTGGTGGAAGAAACACGACGGTCAGTGGACGCTCGGTCTCGATCCGGACAGCGAGGTCATGTCTTCGTTGAACGCGGGCGGTCTCCCGTTCCTCGCGGTTGTGGATGCGGACGGAACCATCATCTGGTCGGATCGCGGTGTGACGAGCATCGATACGCTGCGCTCAAAGATCGAGGCGGCAAAGCAATAGATAAGATGAGTTCTTCGACACTCCTCCCGACGATCGCCTTCGCGGCGAGCGCGGGAATCGCGACGTTTTTCGCTCCGTGTGCGTTTCCGTTGCTTCCCGGCTACATCGGTTACTACCTCCAACACCGCGACGAGGAGTCCGTTTCGTCGGTGCTCCTTCCGGCCATGGGTGCCGCGCTCGGGGCGCTCGTCACGCTCGGTGTCGTTGGTATCGCCGTCATCGCCGCCGGTGGTGAACTCGTCCGGTATCTCCAGTGGTTCGAACCCCTCGCCGGGGTCGTCCTCCTCATCGTTGGAGTGCTCGTGATCGTCGGCAAGCAACCGACGATTCGCGTCCCGCTGCCGGAACGACCCGCATCAACCACCGGGTTCGTCCTCTTCGGCGGCGGGTACGCGCTCGCCGCCGCCGGTTGCGTGGCACCCGTCTTCCTCGGCGTCGTCACACAGACGTTGACGCTCCCGCTCACGGGCCGCGTCCTCTCGTTCGGAAGCTACGCCTTGGGCGTCGTCGTCCCGTTGAGCGGCGTGACGCTGCTGATGGCAGCGGGCGTCGATTGGTGGCGGGAACTGGGGAAGTACTCCTACACCCTCGAACGCGCCGCGGGCGGGTTGATGATCCTGGCCGGTCTCGGCCAACTGTATCTCTCGTTCGTCGTGCTCGACGCGTTCTGAACACAGGAAACGCGGTTTTAGCAACCCTGAAATACTGTCGAGCGCTCGCTTGAATCGATGAGCGAATACGATCTCGGCGACGTGAGCGTCGTGATGGGTGCCTACAACGAGGCGGACGCCATCGCCCACGTCCTCGACGCCATCGGGGCGGCGACCGACGACCGCGCCGAGGTAATCGTCGTGGATTCCTCCAGCGACGCCACCGCCGAGATCGCCCGCGGACACGGCGCACGCGTGATCGAACAACCGCCGCGCGGGTACGGAATCGCCCTCTCGACGGCGCTCTCGGCCGCGAGCCGTCCGGTCGTCGTCACCACCGACTGTGATGACACCTACCCGATGGCTCGCATTCCGGACTTTCTCGATTACGTCAACGAAGGCTTCGATGTCGTGAGCGGCGACCGTCTCTACCACGGTGCGGACACCATGCCGGTCGTCAACCGGTTCGGAAACGCCGCATTCGCGCTCGGTGCGTCCGTCCTCGCCGGACGGCGGCTTCACGACGTAACGACGGGAATGCGCGCCTATCGCCGCGACGTGCTCGTCGATATCGACTGGACGGAGAACACGGGGTTGTCCGCGGAACTCCTGCTTCGCCCCGCGATGCGGGGGTACGACGTTCGTGAAGTTCCCATCGACTACGCCGAGCGCCGCGGCGAAACGACGCTCGATCCGTTCTCTGGCGGCGCGGAAATCGCCGGATCGATCCTCCGCGTCTGCGCCGAGGAACGACTACGACGATTGATTCCGTGGGCCACCTTGTAGCGTCGCAGTTATCGAATACTGGTCGGGGACGCGTCCGGGGAGGTAGGCCGCACCGCTGCCGCAGGTCTGCGGGTCCGTACACGCTTCGAGGTACGGCGTGAGTGCGCGCCGCGTTCCGTTTTGGAGACCGACGGGCAGTCGTGAGCCATAGCTGAATCCGACACTCGGTGCGGTTTCGATGTAGACGGTCGCGGTCACGTCGTCGCTCGCGTTCACTGGAACCGTCACCGGTCCGTTCGTGCTCGCGTTCGCAGGGTTGACGCCCCGCCCGTTCACGGTGACGTCCGTCTCGTTCACGACGAGGGTAATGGTATGAACTCCGGACGAGGCGTTCAGGTCGTAGTAGGCGTGTCCCTCCCCCGTGGCGACCCGGAGAGAAGCGAAGTCCGCACCGCGCGGAATTCGAACCGTGAGTTTCTCGGTAATGGGTGTTCCCGAAGTGACGCGGACGCGCCGGAGTGCCGGGTGGACGGGCGTGTCGTCCGTCGGCACCCACGTCCCCCGGAACTCGTAGCGGTAGTAGGTTCGGTTTGGGTAGGCCGACGTCACGTCGAGCGAGTTCACGCCGTCGATGGCGTACACCGTGTTCGCGTCGAATTCGGGACCGTTTCGAAGCGATTGGAACGGATGATTGAGCCACTTTCCGTACGTCGTCGGGAGGAAGACGACGCTGTTCGCGGGTGGGCCGTCGTTCCGGAAGGGGGCGTACCCCTGCCCGTACTGGGCCGTGTTGTCGGCGTTGCGCACGATTGGGCCAGCTAGCGCGCCCCCGATCGCGGCCGTGGTGAGCAGGAAAGCGACCAGCACAACGGCCACGGTCGCACGGGAATCGAAGCCGTCGAGACGGGGCCGAATCCAACCCTCGAGCCACTGGACGCCGACCGCGGCAAACACCGCAGTCGGCGCGAGCAGGGCGAAATGGTAGTACGGGCCGAGGTAGTGGAGCAATCCTTGTGTCGGGTCGAGGTCGGGTGCGAGGAGGTTCAAGTTCCCCCAGAAGTAGACGTTTCCGAGGATGACACTCGGGTACAGTCCGGCGAGTACGAAGTAGCGAGCGTCGGAACTCCGACGCTTGTCGCTTCGTTCCAACTGCCCGTTGCCTCGTGCGCTTCGCGTTCGTCCGAGAACGTGAACGAGACCGATGGCGGCCACTGCGCTCCCGAGGAGGCCTCCGGCCACCCAGCGCGAGGCGAACCGCCAGACGACGACGGCGTTGGAGCGAAAGGCGATGCTTGGCGTGTAGTTGTGGCCGTAGCCGCGGAGCATGTGATAGCCGAACCCGAGACCGTCGCGCGGCGCGAAGGCTTGATACGGAAAGACGAGCGGATTGCCGGTCATCGACCAGTTGTAGAACAGTGCGAGAGCGACCCCGAGACCGCCGAGTCCGGCGGTTCCGACGCGGCGGCCGATTACCTCCCGCGTGGGTGTCCGGCGCAGTGTCCAGAGCGCGTGCGCCACGAACGGCGCGGCGAACAACACGGCCGTGTAGGGCCGCGCGAAAAAGGAGAGTCCGATCAGTGCGCCCGCCAGCAGCGCCCACCGCAACTCCGCAGTTCGTTCGCTACGGAAGTACGCGTAGGCGAATCCGAGGTTCAGCGCGGCGACGGGCGCGTACGGGAGGAACGTGGCCGTATCCACGACGAACAGCGGCGAGACGAGAACGAATCCGGCGGCGAGCAACCCGGTCCGGCGGTCGGCAACCTCGTTTCCGACGAGATACGTGAGACCGACGACGGCCGCGCCGACGGCACCGAGTACGAGTCGGGGGATTCCGACCGCCATCCCTACGGCATAGAGCACGGCGGGATATGGCGCGTACTTCGCATAGAGGCCCTGCGAAGACGAGACGAAAAACCACGGACGGAAGGCGTTCGCAACTGGCGGATGCAGGAGGAGCTGTCCATGCAAAAGGAGATTGGCTTGTTCGAGGTAGACGGCTTCGTCGTGGTTGATTGTGTGGTACGGAAAGAGACCGAACGCGAGAACGAGCGCGACTCCGCCGCCCGCGGCGGCGAGTGCGAGTGCCAGTATTCGGGACCGTGCTGCCTGCGTCATCTACTCGGTCGGATACCACGCGAGCGCGTGGTCCGCGACGAGTTCGACCGAAACCGGTTCGCCGACCGCGAAGCGCTCGGCGTGGTTGTGCATACAGCGCACCTCGTCGCCGTTGTTCAGCGTGACGTGATACACGAACGACGGCCCGGTGTACTGGCGTTTCGTGATCGTCCCATTGGCGTGATTCTCGTTCGCGGGAGTCGCGCGCAGGTCATCAGGCCGGACGAGCACGTCGATGGTCGCGCCGACGTACTGGTCGGTAGCCCCGCGGAGAAGGTCGTGGTCGAACGTGGCGATCTTGGTTTCGATGCCGGTCCCCCCGACGTGTGCGGAGAGGAACCCGGCCTGCCCGAGGAAGGACGCCACGAAACGCGATTCCGGGTCCTCGAAGACGTCGCCCGGACGGCCAACTTGTTCGATCCTGCCGTCGTTCATCACGGCGACGCGGTCGGAGATGCTCAGCGCTTCCTCTTGGTCGTGCGTGACGGAAACCGCAGTGACGCCTGCCTCCTTCAGAATCGATCGCACTTCCTCGCGCATCTCGATCCGCAGACGAACGTCGAGGTTGCTGAACGGTTCGTCCAGCAGGAGGATTGCGGGTTCGGGCGCGAGCGAGCGCGCGAGCGCTACCCGCTGTTGTTGCCCACCCGAGAGGTCGTCGGGTGAGCGTTCGCCCATCCCGTCGAGGTCCACGAGTTCGAGGAGCGAATCGACGCGGTTGGCCGTCTCCTCCTCGTCCAAATCGGTCAGACCGAACGCGACGTTCTCGCGAACGGAGAGATGCGGGAAGAGGGCGAAGTCCTGAAAGACGACGCCCACGCCGCGGCTTTCGGGTTCCACGAAAGCCGCTCCGTCGCCAGCGACCTGCTCGTCATCGAGGCTGACGACGCCCTCGGTCGGGCGCTCCAGTCCGGCCATCAGGCGGAGCGTCGTCGTCTTGCCACACCCGGACGGCCCGAGGAGCGTGAGTAGCTCTCCCTCGTGAACGGTCAGTGAGAGGTCGGTGACGGCGTTCTCCTGCCCGTACCGTTTTGTCACGTCATCGAGTTCCAGCACGGACGCCGATGGGGATTCCTCGGAGTACGCTGGTCGGTCGGTTGCTGCATCTGTGGGTATCGATTTGGGCGATTGGTTAGACATCGTTGGAGAGTGGTTAGACACCGTATCGTTCTCGCGCGAGTATTACGAGCATCGACAGTGCGGACACCCCGACGAGCACGAGTGCGGGGACCGCGGCTTCGCTGTAGTAGCCGTTCTCTTGAACCATCCAGATGTATGTAACCAGGGTTCTGAAGTCTGTCGGTTGCAACAGGAGCGTCGCCTGGAGTTCCTTCATCGTCGTGAGGAAGACCAACGCCGCGCCTGCTGCCAGTCCGGGTGCGACCAGCGGCAGGGTGACTCGGTGGAACACCGAGAGCGGTGACTGCTCCAACGTCCGAGCTGCCTCCGTGAGTTTCGGGTCGACCTGCAAGAATGACGACCGAACCGCGCCGACCGCCTGCGGGAGGAACCGGACGACGTAGGCGAAGACGAGCAGGGGAAGCGTCTGGTAGAGCGCCGGAACGAACGACACGCCGACGTAGACCAGCGCGATCCCGAGCACGAGGCCGGGGACGGCGTAGCCGACGTAGGAGAGTCGGTCGAGGACAGTTGCCACGGCCGAGGACGACCGCGCCGAGTAGTAAGCGGTCGGGATTGCGGCGACGACGGCGACGATGGCCGCGAACGTGGCCACCTCTACCGAATTAAGCGCGTACGTCCAGTGGAACGTGAACCCGCCGTAGGTGTTTCCGGCGCGCTGGTTCCACTGAACGAGGATCGCGAGCGGGACACCGAGCGCGAAGAGCGCGACGGCCGCCGGGTACAACTGAGCGACCCAGCGCCAGCGCCCGAGGCGCAACTGTCCGGGTCTCCCGCTTGCACTCCCCCCGATTCCGGTGTTCGCGTTTCCGCTGACGCGCGACTCCAATGCGAGGACGACCGCGACGACTGCGAGCAACTGTAAACTCAGCAGCGCGGTGAATCCCGGTGCCGAAGGGTTGTTGTACTGGACGTAAATCACGCGCATGAACGTGTTGTAGTGCATGATCGCTGGTGTTCCGAAGTCCGCGAGGGAGTCCAGCACGACGAGGAGCACACCGACGCTGATCGACGGCAACACTTGCGGGAGGACGACCGAACGGAGCGCCCCAATCTTCGTGTGATTGAGAGTCCGTGCCGACTCGATGAGCGTCCCATCGACCGAGAGCAGGCCGGCGCGCGTCGTCAAGAAGACGTACGGATAGGTGAACAGCGAGAAGACGAGTACCGTCCCTTGTAGGCCGTAAATTTCGGGGATCGAGTGAATACCGATCGGTGCGAGCAAGTCCGCGAGGTTGCCGTGGGGTCCGAAGGCGGACGTGAACGCGAACGCGCCGACGTACTCGGGAATGACGAGCGGGAGCGCGGCCGTCACCGTCCAAAATCGGTTAAACGGCAGGTCGGTCTGTACCGTGAGGACGGCGAGTGGGACGCCGATACCGATGGAGAAAACGCTCACGGCGACGACCACGACGATGCTGTTTATGAGCACTTGGAGCGTGCTCGGTGCGATGAGGAGCGCGAACGCCGCGGGTGGCGCGGACACTGCACGGACGACGAGCCAGACGACTGGCGAGACGACCAGCAGCGCGACGAACGCGGCGAGGATTGCGACCGGGTACGGCGGAACGTCCTGTCCACCCCCATCCACGAACTCCGAAATTCGGTTGCCGACGGACACTAGTCGAGAACCCCCGTTTCTCGTAAGAGATCGATGGTCGGCTGTACGTTGGCGAGTTTGGTGAGATCGAGATCCGGTGGATGGAGTTTGGAGAGCGGCGGTAGCTGTTCGACGGGTTTCACGCCGTCGATCATCGGGTAGGCAAACGACCACGTGGCGAGGAACTCCTGTGCCTCGGCGCTCAGCAGATGGCGGACGAAGTTGTTGGCGAGGTCGGGCTTATCCGTTCCTTTCATGACCTCCGCTCCGGCGACATCGACGAGTGCACCCGCGTCACCTTTCGTGAACGCGATGTCGAGCGGAGCGTCCTGCCGCGAGGAGATCACACGAACCGCGTAGTAGTGGTTGGCGATGCCTGCCCCGATGTCGCCGTCGGCGACGGCATTCGAGACGAACCACTCGTCTTTGTACTGCTCCATGCCGCCCTTGCCCCGATTTTTCATGCCTTTGAGCCACGCTTTCGTCTTCTGCTCGCCCTGTAGAATTCGCATCGCGGTGACGAAGGTCTGAAACGCCGGGTAGGTGGGTGCCCAACCCATTTTCGCGTCGAGGTTCGACGTGTCCGTTAATTCGGAGACCGTATCCGGAATGTCGCTTTTCGAGAACTGCTTGGTGTTGTACGGGATGGCGCGCGCACGCCACCGACGCCGACCCACGTTTTGGTGTGGAAACGGCTCGGGACCTGTTTCGTGATCTTCGAGGAGAGGGAGGCGGTGAGGCCCGCATCGTCAACGACGCCGAGCGACCCCGCATCGTTCGCCCAAAATACGTCTGCGCGAACCTGTCCGTTCTTTCCTTCGGTGAGCACCTGATTCGCCGCGCTGAACCGCACGTTCACGCTGAAGTCGTCGTAGTACTGCTCGAGGAGGGTGGCGAGTTGCTGGTAGAGACCGCCCTCGCCACCGCCGATGTAGAGGGTGAGAGTTCCGGAGAGGTCAGGGAGGTCGTCGATAGAAGTGCCACCCGGTTCAGGCCGGTCCTGCACGAGTGGACTTGATCCGCGAAAATCTGAGATCGTCGGTTTCTCGCTATTTCCCGACGAGAAAGCGCTACAGCCCGCGAGCGCTGTTGTTCCGACCATCGTACTTGCGACGAGGAACTGACGACGGGTCGGAGTAGATCGGTTACGCATATTGTTTTAGGCTGCCCTAAATAACTTATACCTGTCGAAAGTTCCTCCGGGTGGTTGGGATGGGAGGACGAGCGAGTGCGTTCAGGCAGTCCAACCAGTTCCCGAGATACTCTCCACAGTGGTTCAGAAACTCGCCGTTCCTGTACATCGAGAAATCGCTGGATGTGAGTTCGTCCGCGACCGCTCGCGCGACGGTCGCGTACGCTCCCGCGCGCTCGCTTTTCCGCGACGATTCCTTTCCGATCCCTCGGTCGAGCGACTTCGCCGCTCGACCGGACGACCTGTCGGGAGTCACTCCTGTGGTCGTTCGGTCCACCGCTTTCCACACGTGTTCGTTCAACTCCAACCCCGCCACCTCGTTCGCGAGGTCATCGAAGGTCGAGCGGGGAGCCTTGTTGTGCTGGCAGAGTGGCCGACCGTTGTAGATTCTCGTCCCGACAGCGTCACAGGCTTTCTTCAGCACGAGACCGCTCCAGATATCGTCGAAGCGCCCGACGCCCCACTCGTTGTCGTCCATCGGGAACTGATAGAACGCGGGGACGATCTCCCGGCGGAAGGCGAGATTCATCGAGCAAACCGTCAGGTAGTTTCCGCGTGCCGTGACGAAATCCTCGGGGTAGTCCTCCCGGGTGGTTCGCGTCGTCGCCCGCCCGCGGAGGTCGCCATCGTTCAGGATTCGAACCGCGTCGAGGTCCGGGACGCCCGTCCAGAGACCCTGCGAAACCACGACGTTCGAGACTTCGACCGTCCGTTCTTCCGTCGTCTCGTCCATCGCCCCGTACGGGTAACCGCGCGGGTAGAGGTCGCCATCGGCATCGTCCAACACGTTCACCCATCGTTCGTCCGAGCGACGCTCGGGCAGGTTACCCTCGTAGGCGAGATTGCTGAGGTGCGTTCCGAAGAAATCCACGTCACGATGTGGAAGAGTGTCGTCATCGAGGAAAACGCCGTACTCGAAGTCGTTGGCCCAGAGGAACAACAGGCCGAAGGAGGTTTGCGCGTGGGATTTCGCGGGAATCAATTCCCGATACTCGGCGATCCCGTGGGTATCGAACCACTCGTCACGTGCCGTTCCGTCGAAGACGACACCGTCGATATCGAGGTCATCGAGCATCGTACCCATCGCGTCGGTTTCACACTCGTCCTCGGTGACCAGACAGACGAAGAGGCGGTCGGTGTCGAAACCGTGGTCGCGGGCGTTCGCCACGTACGCCCGCACGCACTCGTACTCGCGGACGGTCGGGACGATGACGCAAATGTCGGGGTCGGTCATCTCGTATACGCCCTCGTTATTTAGGCTGGCCTAAAGCACTGTCGTTGTGTTACGCGAGTCGGTCGAGGAGTTCGTCGGCGGCGGACAGCGAGAGCGCGGCGATGGTGAGCGTCGGGTTCATCGCGCCCGTCGTTGGGAAGACGGAGCTTCCTGCAACCGTAAGATTGTCCAAATCGTGCGTTCGCATGTCGGGACCGACGACGCTCGATTTCGGGTCCGTGCCCATCCTCGTCGTTCCCATATGGTGGAACGCCGCCCCCGTCTTTTCGGGACCGATCACCCATCGGACGTTCGCGTCGAGTTCGTCCATGATGCGGTGTTGGATTCGGTTCGCGCGCTCGATGGAGCGGCGCGTTCGGTCGTCGAGCGACCACACTATCTCCGGAACCGGATTGCCGTGGTCGTCCGTCTTCGAGTCGTCCAACGTCACGCGGTTTTCGTACTGAGGAACCTGCTCCACGAGCGCGCCGACCGCGAGGTGATTGCCGTACTCCTCACGGATGTTGTCGAGGAGGTCGTCGCCGAGTGAGCTCCCAGAGAGCGCGATGTCCGCGGGTGTCGGGCCAGCGTAGTTCCAGAATTCGAGTTTGATGGCCGTCCGCGAGCCGTCGGCGGGCTGGTCGTAGAACTGGTGGCTCTCGGTCGTGTTGAAGCCGACGTGGTGCTGGCGCGTCCGCTCGTCCACGACACCGCCGATGCCGGCGAAGAAGTGATCCGTAAAGTAGCGACCGACGAGTCCCGAGGAGTTCGCCAACCCGTCCGGATACTGCGGCGATTTCGAGAGCAGGAGGAGCCGTGGGGTTTCGACACCGCCCGCTGCGAGCACGAACTCGGACGCCTCCTGTCGATGTGTCTTCCCGTCGGGAGTCGCGTACACCGCGGCGACGACCCGGTCGCCCGCGTCGTCGTGCTCGAGATGCTGGACGGGCGCGCGGTCGATGACCACCGCGCCCGCCTTCTCGGCACCGTCGATAGTTGCGGTTGCGTCGTACTTCGCACCGGAGGGACACACCGGTTTGCAGGTGCCGTAGCCCAGACACTCGCTCCGTCCGCGGTAGGATTCCGAATTCCGCGCGTTCGGAACCGAATGGGTCGTGATTTCGAGCGACTCGCAGGCCTCGGCGAACATCGCATCCGAATGGGAAGGCGGGAACGCCGGAAGCGGAAACGGTGTTGTTCGAGGTGGGGCGAAGGGATTGTCGCTCGCGCCCGCAACCCCGAACGCACGCTCCGCGCGTGCGTAGTACGGTCGCAGGTCGGCGTAGGAGAGCGGCCAATCCACCCCCATCCCCGTCTCGCTGTGCAGGCGGAAATCCCGCTCGTGGAGACGCATCACCATCCCCTGCCAGTGGAGGGTACTTCCGCCGACGCCCTTCACGCGCGCGGTATTCAACGGGTACTCCTTCGGTCCACTGCTGGTGTAGGCGTCGCGCTTCCCGTGGCCACCTTCCTCTCCCATGTTCCACGGTGGTTTCGAACTCCCGGGTCTGATCGCGCGCTCCTCGCGTTCGGAGCGCCCCTCGAAATCGAAGCGCGGCCCGGCATCCAGCACGACGACCGAATAGCCTGCTTTGGCCGCCCGATGGGCGACGAGTGCACCCGCCGGGCCAGCACCGATGACGCAGACATCCGCACGGGGGCCGCGGTCGGTCACGACTGTGACCCCCG
Source organism: Haladaptatus sp. AB618 (assembly GCF_024136965.1). NCBI lineage: Archaea > Methanobacteriati > Methanobacteriota > Halobacteria > Halobacteriales > Haladaptataceae > Haladaptatus > Haladaptatus sp. AB618. Next base: position 335,351 of record NZ_JAMYJX010000001.1, read on the forward strand.
CTGATAGGACGTATCCCCGCCGGGGTATCCCGGCGGGTTCTCCAGTCCAACCAGTTTCGAACCGGTCGGCGTGGTGTACAGCGCGAAGAGTAGTTCGTTCAGCACGTAGTAGCGGATTCGTTCGCCCCGTAGGCCATCCGGGTTGGGTTCGCCCGCGACCGCACCCACTTGCCGAAGTGCAGTCGAACGCGTATCCTCGTCGAGCGTCACGAATTTTCCATCGAACCAATCGGACGTCGCGTCATCGAGCGCGCCGAGTGCGCCCTGTATCCCCGCCCGGTAGTCGGAGTCGTCGTTCGCGCGTGCGACGGAGTACTTCCTGACGAACGATTCGACTCCCGATATCGTACTCGGATATGCGACTTCGGCAACGGCGACGAGCGTCGCAACCTCGTGGTCCGAAAGTGGTGGGGTCCCCGATTTCGATTCGGAATCCACGAAGACGGCCGCGCCGCCGGCAACGCCCACAGCCCCGAGTGCCGCGAGCACGTCACGCCGCGTCAGTTCCATCGTGCCGCGATTAGGCAAACCTAAGCTTTAAGCTATCGTCTCATCGATTCGTTTTCTGTGGCGGTTTGTTTTGGCACACCTAAAAAACGATAGGGTTTTAGGAGGGCCTAAATATTTTCAAGTCAATGACTCTCCCCGACCGTGACGGAACATTGCGTCGTACGTTTCTCAAAGGCGGTAGTGCGCTCGCCGCCACCGGGTTGCTGGCAGGCTGTAACGGTCTCGTCGGTAACTCGTCGAACACGAGTACATCGAGTGATTCTTCACATTCGTCTCCCGACCTCGAAAAGTTCGTCACGGACCTCGCTATTCCCGATATCAAACAACCGTCCGGGAAGAAAGACGGCCATTCTCACTACGAGGTGATGATGCAAGCGGCCAAACAGTCGTTCCACCCCGACCTCGGCGATACCACCATCTGGGGCTACGACGGCCAGTTCCCCGGTCCGACCTTCGAGGTCGAACGCGGTAAGCCCATCTCCGTTCATTGGGCGAACGATAAACTGCCCGACGAGCATATCTTCCCAGTCGATACGACGCTTCCTTCCCAGAAGGGGAACCCGGAAGTCCGTTCGGTCGTCCACGTCCACGGAAGCAACGCTAATTCCGTCAACGACGGCTACCCACAGGCGTGGTACACGCCCGACGGCAAAACCACCGGTCCGTACTACGGTGGCGAGACTTACACGTATCAGAACCACCAGCCTCCGACGACGCTCTGGTATCACGACCACGCGCTCGGCGCGAACCGGCTGAACGTCTACGCCGGTCTCGCCGGACTCTACCTCATTCGGGGTGATGTTGGCGGCACCGACAAACTACCTTCGGGGAAGTACGAACTCCCCCTCGTCCTTCAGGACCGCGCGTTCAACGACGACGGTTCCGCCTTCTACCCCGGTCCCGAGCGGGGCGGCATCTCCCCGAGTATCGTCGAGATGTTCTTCGGTGATGTCGCCACCGTCAACGGGAAAGCGTGGCCAAAGTTCGAAGTCGAACCCCGAAAGTACCGCTTCCACATGCTCAACGCGTCGAACGCTCGATTCTACCATCTCTCGCTGAAAGGCTACGATGCCGATGCGGGCAAGCCCACGGGAGAGGACGGGCCGAACTTCGTTCAGGTCGCCAGCGACGGCGGCTACATGAACAAGCCCGTCGAACTCACCGACGGTCTCCTCCTCGGCAGCGCCCAGCGCGGCCAGTGGGTCGTCGATTTCTCCGACTACGCTGGCGAGAGCCTCCTCCTCCACAACGACGCGAAGGCACCCTACGTTGGCGGTGATCCTTCGTCCGAGAACCAGTCACCGCTACCAGAAATCATGCGCTTCGACGTGCAAGATACCGACGTCAACGATGACGGCACGGTTCCGGACTCGTTCGGACCGCTTCCCCGTCTCGGAAACGGTCAGAACGCCGGTACGAAACCCGTTCCGACTATCGAGAAGGACGACGCCGTCCGCGAGCGTGTGCTCACTCTCGACGAAACCACCGACGAACACGGACGGATCATGTTGCTCCTCGACGGTCTTCGGTATAGCCACGAAGCGACCGAACGTCCGACCGTCGGCACGACCGAAGTGTGGCACCTCGTCAACGTCAGCGACGACTTCCACCCCATTCACATCCACCTCGTCCAGTTCCAAGTGCTCGGCCGGCAGGGATTCGACATCGAACTGTTCAAAGACTCCGGCGCGATTTCGCCCACGACCTCACATCGCCCGCCGCGCGAGCAGGAAACCGGGTGGCACGACACGGTCGTCGCCCCGTCCGGCGACGTCACCAGTATCGTCGCACACTTCGGCGAAACCGACGGTCTCTTTCGTGACATCACCGGCCGATTCGTCTGGCACTGTCACATGATGGAACACGCGAATCACGAGATGATTCGTCCGTTCGAGGTCGACCCGGAGGGTTACAGTCAGGACTAACCGACCGACACCGTTCGACTGTATCCGTCACCCCACCTTCTTTTTCGCGCTCGCTCTTGGTCCGCGATTTGAGCAGATTTGCCACGAAAACGCTAATCTATTCGAAATCTGTCAAATGTGGTGACTACGGGCAACTCTCCTACCTTCGACGGCGAACAACGCTTCGCTCACCACGACGGAAAACACGCTCCTCGACCACTACCACGGGACCGACCATCACTCACAGGACGAACTTACACTCGACTATACCTATGACGTGTAAACGATTCGAGTCGGACGACACAAGTATCCGATCTTCGATCTACCAGTGATGATGCTACCACGAGTCTCGAACGTCGATTCCGCCGAACGGCTCCGACTCGGTGGGCTTTTCGGGGTCGTCGCGCTCATGCACCTCGTCGGATGGGGCGTCCTCTTCCTCGTCGCGCCGGATAACCCGACACTCCTCGGAACCGGTGTTCTCGCGTACAGCTTGGGGCTTCGCCACGCGTTCGACGCCGACCACATCGCCGCTATCGACAACACCACGCGCGCCGCGCTCCAGGACGGACGCCGACACGTCGGTGTCGGCTTCTTCTTCTCGCTCGGCCACTCCACGGTCGTCGCCGCGATGGCGCTCGCACTTGCCGTCGCAACCGACACCGCTCGGACGGCGCTCCCGTCGCTCGAAACGGTCGGTGGGTTCATCGGTGCGCTCGTCTCAGGGAGTTTCCTCTACGCTATCGGGTTGCTCAATCTCCTCGTTCTCGTCGACCTCTTCCGGGTCTTCCTCCGGATGCGCGACGGCGAATACGACCCCGAGGGGCTCGAAGCGAAACTCCGGAAACGCGGGTTCGTCAGCCGGTTCGCTGGCCGGTACTTCGACGCCGTGCGCCGAAGCTGGCACGTCTACCCGCTCGGTGTGCTGTTCGGTCTCGGCTTCGACACTGCGTCCGAGGTCGCGCTGCTCGCGATTGCGGCCGGAGCGGCGTCCGACGGCCTGTCACCGACTGCCATCGCCGTCCTTCCGCTCCTCTTCGCGGCGGGGATGTCGCTCCTCGATACGGCCGACGGTGCGTTCATGCTCTACGCCTACGACTGGGCGTTCTCCACGCCACTCAGGAAAATCTACTACAACCTCACCGTTACCGGCGTCTCGGTCGCCGTCGCGCTGTTCGTCGGTACGGTCGAACTCCTCCAGGTCTTCGCAAGCGGTCTCGACCTCCGGGGGGGCCTCTGGACTGCTGCCCAGTCCATCGATACCGGAAACGTCGGCTACGCCATCGTCGCTCTCTTCGTCTTCGCGTGGCTCGCATCCTACCTCTTCTGGCGGATCGGCAACATCGAAGAACGGTGGAGTGCCGAGTCATCGTAGCCCTCAACTCTTTGTGTCGACGGCCGCCTAATCGACGGATTCGAAATCATCGACTCGGTTCTACAGCACCGAATATCCGTGACCGGGGTCGAGCGAATCGAGATACGAGTAGGACGTTCCGTCCTCCGACGTTTTCCGCTTCACCCCGAACGTGTAGCTCCCGTCCACTTTTATCTCGTCGTAGACCTCCGACGAACTCAGGTACGAAACCTCGATAGTCGTCTTCCCGAACGCGTGCTTCAGCTTGACGTATCTGCTGTCTTCGCCGGGTGAAATCGTCCCAAAGCGTCCGTCCGTGGGTTTCTTTTCCACGACCGTTCCGTCGCGGACGACCCGATGAAAACTCCCGATGGAGCCGGTGATGGTGGTGGCGAGGATAGCGAAGTCGTCTATCTGGACGGTGTTGAACTGGTCGATTGGGGTCGAATACCATTTCACCGAGCCATCCGCTGGCGCTAATCGTACCCCGTCGTACCCCTCGTGGCGTATCTTCAGATAGCAGTCGATATCTCCGTACTTTCGCCCCAACTTCCCCCTCAGGTCCTCGTCGAGCACGAAACCGGGTCCGATAGAACGGCCGTGGAGGACGGAGCCAACGGATGGACCATCGCCGTCATCCGTCACGCTCAGGAGTGGCGTCTGTCCACCACCGGACTTCCCCACCACTGACCGCTCGATGATCCTCCCCTTCGGCGGTGGGAGGGGATGGCTGCAACCGGAGACGAGTGAGAGACCCCCCAGCGCGAAGAGACGATTGAATGACCGCCGATTCATACGAAAGTAAAGACCGTTCTCGATGAAGAAAGTAGTGATAACTGCAATGGATTTCAACTGTGGGAGTTCGACGCTCGGGATCGAAATTATCCGCGCTACGCACGATTTCATATAGCAATATGGAATTCATCGCTCGTGACGTTGGCCGTTCTAACGACGATCAATCACACCACAAAACGCCTTCTAAACCTCTGTAACGGGGAATTTTTGGCTTTTTGGTGATATTGAACCGACTCCCGGCGAAATTTGACTCCCGGTTCGCTAATTTCGACTGCCGGAATCGGGTCGGACGAGAACGATATTCAAACTGACTTCCGGAGCAGCACCGTACTCTTGTCGTCGGAACACCAATCGATACTCGACGATGCAAGCAGCCATCTATCGCGGCCCGAGCGACATCCGAATCGAAGAAACGTCCGACCCCGCTATCGAGAAATCGACGGACGCAATCGTCCGCATCACCCACACCGCCATCTGTGGGTCGGACCTCTGGTTCTACCGCGGACACCGCGACTACGAGGAGGGCGCTCCCGTCGGGCACGAACCGATGGGAATCGTCGAGGAGGTCGGCGACGACGTCCGTTCGGTCGAACCCGGCGACCGCGTGTTCGCGCCGTTCTCGATTAGCTGTGGGGAGTGTGAGTTCTGTCGGAAAGGGCTCCACACGTCGTGTGCCAACGGTGACGGCTGGGGCGGTGACAACGGCGGCGCACAGGGTGAGAAAGTCCGTGCAACTCACGCCGACGGGACGCTCGTTCTTGTTCCCGACGAGTACGCCGACGACGAAACCGTCCTCGAATCCCTCCTGCCGTTGACGGACGTGATGGGAACGGGACACCACGCCGCCGTCAGCGCAGGTGTCGAAGCGGGGGAGACCGCGGTCGTCGTCGGCGACGGCGCGGTCGGACTCTGTGGCGTCCTCGCCGCGAGACGCCTCGGGGCCGAGCGAATCATCGCGATGGGCCACCACGAGGACCGCCTCGAAATCGCCGAGGAGTTCGGCGCGACCGATGTCGTCTCCGCTCGCGGCGAGGAGGCGGTCGAGGAGGCGCGCGAACTCACCTACGGCGGTGCGAACCACGTCCTCGAATGCGTCGGCGCGGAATCCTCCATGGAAACGGCCGCCGAGGTCGCCCGCCCCGGCGGGACCATCGGCTACGTCGGCGTCCCGCAGGGCGTCGAGACGACCGGCTTTCTCGGAACGATGTTCGGAAAGAACGTCTCGCTCAAGGGCGGCGTCGCGCCGGTTCGGAACTACGCCGACGAACTCATGGCCGACGTGTTACAGGGAACCCTCGATCCATCGCCGATCTTCACGAAGACCGTCGATCTCGACGGCGTTCCCGAGGGCTATCGAGCGATGGACGAGCGCGACGCGGTGAAGGTCATGGTGCGACTCGACGAGTGACCGGTCACGACACGAACCGAGAGAAACGATCCATCCCCAACGGACTGCGATTCGTCTCATCAACGATACCACCCGACAAAAACTGTCCGTCGAATCTCAGGCGTTTTCGACTTGCTGGAGCACGTCGGGCGCGCTCTCCAACGCTTCGTCGAGTTTGTCGGCGTCGGGGCCGCCGCCCTGCGCGAAGTCGGCCGGGCCGCCGCCGCCACCGCCGACGAGGGAGGCGAGTTCACCGACGACTTCTCCGGCCTTCACCGAGGCGCCGTCCGGAACCGCGACGACGAACTGCGCACCGTCAGCACCGCTGCCGATGACCGCGATTTTACCGTCCTCGACCATCGCGTTGGCGGTGGCACGGAGTTCGTCCATGTCCGAGTCGATACGCTGGATGACGGCGGTCGTGCCACCGACCTCTATTTCCTCGCCGCCGCCCGCACCGCTGGCGCGGGCCTCGGCGAGTTGCTCTTTCAGGTCTTCTATCTGCTTGCCGCGACCCTTCCACTCCTCGAAGAAGCGCTCGGCGGTGTCGGGCACCTCGGACGGCGAAACCGCGAGCGTGTCGGCGGCCGTTCGGAGGTAGTCCTCGGTCTCCTGTGTCGCCTCGATGGCGGCGTCACCGGCGGCGAACGTGAGTCGCTCGACCCCGTCCTGCACGCGCTCCGTGTTCAGGAGTTTGATAGCGCCGACGTCGCCGGTTCGGCGGACGTGCGTCCCACCGCAGGCCTGCACGTCCTCGGCGACGTGGATGAGGCGGATGTTCGTTCCGCCGGGAATCCCACCCTGATAGAGGTCGAACCCGAACTCCTCCTCGGCCTCGTGCCGGTTGGGCCACTCCTGCTGGACCGTCGTGTTCTCCATGACGATCTCGTTGGCGAGCAGTTCGATGTGTTTGGCCGTCTCGCGATCGATGCGCTCGTAGTGGCGCACGTCGATGCGCGAACTGTCGGTTCCCTTCTGGGCACCGGCCTGTCGGATGTGGTCGCCGAGTATCTGGCGGGCCGCGTGGACGACGATGTGGGTCGCCGTGTGATGACGCATCAGTCTACGGCGGCGCTGGGCGTCGATCTTTCCGCGGACGATGGCTCCCTTATCGACGGCTTCGTCGGTCCGATGGAGGACGACGCCGTTCTCGACCTGCGTGTCCGACACCTGAACCGTCTTCTCCTCGGTCGAAAGCGTGCCGTGGTCGCCCGGTTGTCCTCCACCTTCGGGGTAAAACATCGTCTGGTCGAGGACGACGTCGTAGCCCTCCTCGCGGTCGAACACGTCGAGGACGACGGCTTCGAAGTCGGTTCGGTACTGGTCCTCGTAGTAGAGGCGCTCGGTCTTCGGCAAGTCGGTGAAGCGGTCGTCTTCGGACTCTTCTTCCTCGAAGGCTTCCCCGCTGTCGTGTCGTTCGGCGACGAGGCTGTAGAAGTCGTCCGGAATCGCCACCGACGCGCCGAACTCGTCGGCAATCTCCTCGACCATGTCGGGTTGCAACCCGTGGGAATCGTACAACTCGACGAGCGTCTCGGCCGGGATCGGCTTGCCTTCCTCGGCATGTCGCTTGGCGATGCGGCGAACGCGACGGCCACCCTGTTCGAGGGTCTCGCGGTACTTTTCGACTTCCGTCCGGACGATGTCACGGATGGTGTCGCGGTTCTGGTAGCCCAGGCGCTCGGCCTGCATGTCCACGAGTTCGTCCAGCGGTGCGTCCACGCCCGCGGTGTCACAGAGACGCTTGGTTCGCCGGAGTACCATCCGGGCGAGGTAGCCGGTCGCGACGTTGCTCGGGACGATGCCATCGCCGAACATGTAGGCGAGCGTTCGGCAGTGGTCGGCGATCGCGTAGATGGCTTCGAGCGGTTCCAGTAGCTCGACGAGTTCGGTCGTCGAGACGCCGATTTTGTCCGCGATGTTGTCGCGGGCGGCTTCCATGTCCTCGGCTTCGTCGATGTCCATGTGCCCCGCGAGCTTCGAGGCGCGGTGAACGAGTTCCTCCTCCTCGTCGGTGTGTTCGATTCCCGCGTTCTCCTTGAGGAAATCGATCATGTCGGGGTAGACGGCTTCGTACACCGTCGGCGTTCCCTGTGAAACCCACGTCCAGCGTTCGAGCCCGTACCCGGTGTCCACGATGTACGTGTCCATCGGGCTGTAACGGTTGCCGTCCTTCATCTCGTACTCGCCCTCCGGGTCCTGCTCCATCGACATGAAGACGAGCGTGGCGAGTTCGACGCCCCGGTAGATGACTTCGATAGCGGGTCCGGCGTTGCCGCCGCCGACCCACGGGTCCTCGATGTAGATGACTTCATCGAGGTTCGCACCCATCGACTCGAAGAACTCGTCGCAGTACTCGACCGTCTGGTCCTTCCAGTACACCTCTCCCTCGTACGCGTACTGCTCGGGGTCGTCGATGTCCTCCCGGGCGTTGAACGCGTGGTGGGCCATCATCTCGAAGGCCATCGTGTGTCGCCCCGTCTTCCCGACGTTGTCGATGTCCTGCATCCGGATGCAGGGTTGACTGATGGTCAGCGGGTTGGCCGGTGGTGGCGTCTCTCCGGAGGTGACCAGCGGTTGGAAGTCTGCGATAGAAGCGATAGTGAGTAGCATGTCGTCCCGCCAGCGGTTCGCCGCCACTGGGTACGGGTCGATCCGTTGGTGGTCGTTGTCTTCGAAGAAGGACAGGAACGCTTCCCGCATTTCCGCCAGCGAGTACGTCTCGTCGAAACTCGGGTTGTCGATGAATCCGTACTCCTCACACGGTGGTTCTCCGCACGTCTCTCGGTCGTGGTCACGCGTCCAGAAATGCGCTCCACATTCGGAGCATTCCTTTCGCACAAAGCCGTTTTCCTCGAAATAATCGAGGCGATACTCCTCCTCAAGTTGGCTCATTGTTGGTAGTTCTTCACCCACCGGGGCGTAAAACAGTTCCGCAACCGTGTGAGACCCCAGATACGACCGTCATCGTCCGTTCTGGCCCGAGCGGTCCTCATCGAAAAGGGGTATCTGTCAGGCGTGATCGAACAGGTCGAACAATCCTCGGAGGGCGGCAATACCTGAATCGTCGCCGTCGAGGACGTACGAGTCGAACCGTCGAATCGAGTAGCGGTAGGCGGCCGGAGGTGCGACGACACCGAGCACTGCCGCAATCGCTCCGGCGACGAGACGAACCCTTCCGGGTGAAACCTTCAGCGCGTAGCCGAGAACTCCGGTGAGGAAGTGAACCATCGAGGCGACGGAGGCGGCGGTGGAGGGCGTGATAGCGACGACGGCACCGCCGTACCCGATCATCAGCACGGCCGAATACGTGACGAAGGCCGTCTTGCTCGGGACGACCGCCCGGCGGCTTTTCGTGACGTTGACCTCGCCGAACCGGGGGAACGTCGAGCCGATTCCGATCGCGACGGCGATTCCCGCCAGTCCGAGCAGCACGCTCACCCCCGTCAACAGAATCCAGCGCGTCGGTTCGAGCGGACTCAGAAACCCGGTGAGCGCCGTGGCGACGACGATGATCGGGAGTCCCACGATGCTCGCCGCGATCATGTGGCCCTTGACGAACTGTTTGCCCTCGACGGTCGAGATGAGCGTCACCGGCAACATGGCTCCCTCGTCACCGAGCGGGTTGAGCGTCGCGCCGCCGAGTGCCCATGCCCCGTAGAAGGAGACGAGGACGGGAAGGGACCCCGTGACGTGGCCCGCCTGCACGGCGTCCTGAATCGGCCCGGTGAGGAAGAAGATCGGATAAATCACGTAGAGGAGTCGAAGCGGGGCGCGTTTCGTCCGCCGCCACACGTTTTCGACCACGGAGCGCGTCGGTCTCGACGCGATTCCGGTGAGGAAATCGGCGTTCGTTTCGTCGGCGTCGTACTGTTTGTTCTCGGGTTGGACTCGGTCGCCGTACCAGAGTCGCGTCGCCAACTGAACGTCGATGGCGGATAGGATCGGAACCCCGACGACCAGGAGGGCAACCGCGCCACCGACCCGTGCCAACGAGGGGGACGCTCCCGGGATGCCGAGCACGAGGAAGTCGCCGAGCCACGCCGTCGGCGCGTTCTGGAGTATCAGACCGAGCGATGTCATGATGTCGCCGAACGCGTTCGTTACGATGGCTCCCATATAGAGAACGAAGACGACGACCGCGATGATCGATTTGTACTGTGCGAGGACCTCCGAGCGCGCGAGTGCGAGCTTGAGCAGGAGACCGACGATGTGGCCGCTGAGCAGTGCCAGAAGTGTCAACCCGAGCAGCGCGAGAACGATGGTGATGAGCGGAAGCGGCGTCCCGAGCGACGCGCTGAGTGCGCCGCTGATCGCCAGAATGGGAATCGCACCGACGGTGACGAACCGCATGAGTTCCCCGCCGAGGAGACCACCGACCACGTCGCGGGCGGGAACCGTCGTCAGCATGCCCGCCTCGTTGTCGATACGTCCGGTTTTCCCGATGGAGCGCGAGGCAACCATCACCGAGAGACCGACCCACGCGACGGCGAATGCACCGCGTGCGCCCATCAGTATCGGTGCCGATGTCGTTCGGAGCTCACCACCCAGTTTGTACGCGAGATACGCGCCGAGAACGGTCGCGCCAGCGGGCAGGAGGAGGAAAACCCCGAACGCGAGCATCTGCACGGGATTTTTGGCGATGGCGCGGATGCTCCGTCGATACTCCATTCGGGCGATACTGGCGCTCCGGCGGGGCGTCGGCCAGTTCATTGTTCCACCGACGCCGCGGCGGGGTGTTCGCTCGTCACGTCGAGGAACACGTCTTCGAGCGTCTGTTCCTCCTCGGCCCGGTGGGTGAGTCGCTCGGGGGAGTCCTCGGCGACGAGCGACCCGTCGTACAGCACGCCGACCGTATCGGCGAGTTCCTCCACGACCGGAAGGATGTGCGTCGAGAGGAAGACGGTCATCCCGTCGTGGGTGAGTTCCGAAATAAGCTCGCGTACCGTCCGTGCCGCACGCGGGTCGAGGCCCGACGTTGGCTCGTCGAGGAAGACGACGTCGGGTTCGTGGAGGACGGTCTGGATCAGCGCCGTCTTCTGTTTCATCCCCTTCGAGTACGTCCCGACGCGTTCGTTCGCGTCGTCGAGGAGGTCGAACCGGTCGAGGAGTCGCTCGATTCGGTCGTCGGCGTCCACGCCGCGGAGACCGGCGATATACTGCAACTGCTCGTAGGCGGTGAGTTCGTCGTACAGCGGCGGCTCCTCGGGCATGTAACCGATGTGCGAAACGACGGCATCCCGATCCGTGATGGGTTCACCGGCCACGCGGGCAGTGCCGCTCGTCGGCGGCGTCAGCGTCGTCAACATTCGCATGGTCGTCGTCTTCCCCGCGCCGTTCGGCCCGAGGAATCCGTAGACGGATTCGGACGGAACGGTCAGTTCGAGGTTCGAGACGACCGTCGTATCGTCGAACCGCTTCGTCAACCCGTCCGTTTCGATGGCGGGTATCATCGTGTCGCCTCCGACCGCACGCGTTCGTCATCGATGTGGAGAGCAACGACAGCGGTGGGGACTGCGCGAACCATATCGGCTCCGTTGTACCGAGAGGTAAAAAACCCGATTGAAATGGTTGTTCACATTTCCAACCCTTTCTGATATGTATTTTCAGTTCAGCGACAGTGACGCCAGCATCGCTTCGAGTTGTACGCGCTCGTTCGCACCTTCGGTGATGCGGAAGTCGGCCTCGCCGACGCGTTCGAGGACGCGAACCGCGTCCTCGTCGTCCAACTCGAAGTCCCAAATCGAGCGGTGGAGTTGGTCGATGATATCCCCGCCCGCCATGCCGCGCTCGGTCAGCAGTTCGTCCAAGATGGAGCGTGCGCGGGTGAAATCCCCGTCGATGGCGTGCCGTACCATCTCCTTGATGTCCTCGGGGCGGGCCGTGCTGGTGATGACGAAGACGCTCTCCTCGTCCACCTGTTCGCCCATGACCGCGGCGGCTTGGAGGGCGTTGATGGCTTTGCGCATGTCGCCGTCCGCCGCGTAGACGAGGGCGTCGATGCCGTCCTCGGTGGTTTCGATTCCCTCCTCGTCGGCGATGTACCGGATTCGATCGGCGACCGCCTCGTCCGCAATCGGCCCGAACCGAAACACCGCACACCGCGACTGAATGGGGTCGATGATCTTCGAGGAGTAGTTACACGACATGATGAACCGCGTTCGCTTCGAGAACTGCTCCATCGTCCGGCGGAGGGCGGCCTGTGCGTCGCTGGTCAGGGAGTCGGCTTCGTCGAGGAAGATGATTTGGAAGTCCACCGCACCGGGGTCGTGACGGGCGAAGTTCTTGATCTGGTCACGCACGACGTCGATACCGCGCTCGTCGGAGGCGTTCAGTTCGAGGAAGTGGCTCTGCCAGCTATCGCCGTACAACTCCTTGGCGATAGCGACGGCACAGGTCGTCTTGCCGATTCCCGCCTGTCCCGAAAAAAGCAGGTTGGGCAAGTCGTTTTGCTCGATGTAGCTCGTCAGTCGAGCGGTGATGTCGTCGTGACCAGCCACCTCGTCGAGGGTCTGTGGTCGGTACTTCTCGACCCAGATGGTGCCGCGTCCGGGGACGCTTTCCGCGTCGGCCTCGCTCATGGTCCAGCAAAGGAACCTATCGTTCTTAAAGGCCCCGAGAATCTACGCTGGCGGTTCGGAATTCCGGTGGGTGACGGCCGTCGGTTAGGCCGCCGATTCCGGCGTGAAAATCCACGATTCTCGTGGATAACGACTCAATTACTATTCTCCCGGAAATCGACACCTTGGGCCATGTGCGCACTCGTAACTCGTCGTAGACTCGTTCCGATCATCGTCCTCGTGCTCCTTCTCGCCATCGCACCGGCGACGGCGGCGACGGAGCAGACGCGAACCGGTGGAACCGTCGTCGTCGGACAGGGCCAAACCGTCAGCGGTGGCCTCTCCGCAACCGCCGGGACCGTCGTGATTCGCGGCACCGTCGACGGTAATCTCGAAGCGTTTTCGGGTAACGTCCTCGTCGCCCAAACCGGAACGGTCAACGGCGACGTGTCGGCGTTCGCCGGAAACGTCCGTATCGAGGGCACCGTCAACGGAAACGTGGACGCCCAGACCGGCAACCTCGTCGTCGCGAAAAGCGCGACGGTCGGACAATCACTCGACGGAGCCTCGGGTTACACCCTGATTGCGGGAACGGTCAACGGCGACGCTCAAGTCGCGGGCGATACGCTCACGCTCGCCAACTCGGCGAACGTCGGCGGCAACCTCGTGTACGACGTGAACAAATTCAACCGGCAAAGCGGCGCGACCGTCGGCGGAACCGTCCGGCAGGACGAGTCGTTGACCGACGGCGGTCCCTCGCCGATACCGAAAATCCCCGGTTGGGTCGGCGCGGTGTACGGCTTCTTCGTGAATCTCCTGCTCGGAATCGTGCTGCTGGCGCTGTTCCCGACGTTCTCCGATAGCGTCGCGGACAACGGCCGAACCAACCCGTTGTTCTCCATCGGGGTCGGCATCCTCTTTCTCGTCCTCGTCCCCATCGTCCTTCTCGTCTTCGCCATCACCGTAATCGGGATTCCCATCTCGATTCTCGGTGCCATCGTCTTCGCCATCTTCCTCTGGATCGCGTCCGTCTACGGGTCGCTCACACTCGGTGTCTGGTTGCTCTCGCTCGCCGACTCGGGTGGACACTGGCTTGGATTGATTCTCGGTCTGTTCGTGGTCGCAATCCTCTCCCGAATCCCGGTCGTCGGTGGAATCTTCACCTTCGTCGTCCTGCTGTTGGGTCTCGGGGCGCTGGCCGCCGCCCTCTGGTCGCGCTATCGCGGACGGCGGAACACACCGGAGTACATGGAAGCCCCCACAGGCGGTGACGAGGAGACGCCCGCAGACTAACTTTTAGAGCGTCCTACTGATTCTCAACACTCTCCATCGACTTCCCGCTCGAACCTGTCGATGAACGTCTCCACGAACGCCCGTCGTTCGTCGGCCACGCGTCGACCGGCGTCGGTGTACATCCGCGACGGAAGTCGGAGAATCTTCCTGTGGAAGTGGTTCATCGACGTCGCACCCGCCCGCGTTTCGTCGTCGTCGAGCGGCAGGTCGGGGTCGTGTATGGGTTCGCCGTGTTCCCCGCCGTAACAGAAGTTTCGCGCGATACCGACGGCACCGAGCGCGTCGAGGTTGTCCGCGTCGGACAGCAGTTTCGCCTCCAGCGTCTCGGGTTCCACGTCGTTCGAGAATCGGTGGGCGCGGATGCAGTGCTGAACGGCACGGATTTCGTGCTCCGTCGCCCCGAACTCCGCGAGAATCCCTTCGGCCTCCTCGGCACCCCACTCGGCGTGGTCCTCGATTTCGCCGCGGTCCTCGCGCCCCCGGCCGATGTCGTGCAACCAGACCGCCGAGAAGAGGATTCGCTTGTCCGGGTCGTCCTCCGCGGCGAGCGTTTCGGCGAGATTGGCGACCCGTTGAACGTGATGCCAGTCGTGTGCGGGGGCGACGTTCTCGAAGTAGGTTTTCGCACGGGGTCGGACCGCCTCGGGAAGGGTTTCCGTCATGGTTCGTCTCCCCTGTCGATGGTTGTGACGATGCCATGAAACCCTTGTTTTCGATTCACTCGAACGGGATTACATCGCGTCTTCGAGGGCCGCCCGAAGTGGGGTGGCGTCCCACTGCTCGTCGTAGCGTTCCCCGTTGATGAAGAACGTCGGCGTTCCGATCACGCCGCTTTGAGCACCCGAAATGATATCTTCGTGAACTCGGTCGCGGTACGCGTGTCGTTCGAGGTCGTCGTCGAACCGAGCGAGATCGAGGTCGAGGGTTGCGGCGGCATCCTGCAATTCTGTTTCCCCTATCTCATCCGGTACCTCGAAGAGCAGGTCGTGCATCTCCCAAAACTTCCCCTGTGTCGCCGCCGCTTCCGCCGCTTCCGCTGCCTCCTCCGCGTGCGGATGCAACTGTGAAAGCGGGAAATGCCGAAAGACGAACCGCACTTGATCGTCCATCGTCCGTCTCAGTTCTTTCACCGCCTGCTGTGCACCTTCACAGTACGAGCACTCGTAATCACCGTATTCGACGAGTGTGACGGGTGCACCGTCGACTCCATCGATGTGGTCGTTCCGATTAACCGGTACAGCAAGCTGTGAGACACGTGATTGGCTCATGGTTCCCCGTCTACCCTACCGCTAGCATCGGTCATAGACCTATCTCACGGACGAGAATACGGTCACTGAAAATCGCGATCCGGAGGTTATCTCGCGAACAACTGCCGAGCGTCGTCCACCGCTTCGACCAGTTTATCGACCTCTTCGCGGGTGTTGTAGATGTAGAAAGATGCCCGCGCGGAGGCGGCGACGCCGAGTTTGTCGTGAAGCGGTTGGGTGCAGTGGTCTCCGGCGCGGATGGCGACGGCGTGGTCGTTGAGGATGCTGGAGAGGTCGTGGGCGTGAACGCCGTCCACGTTGAACGAGACGAGACCGCCGCGGTCGTCGCCCGGCGGGCCGTAAATCTCCACGTCGCCCTCCTCGGTCAGGCGGTCGTAGGCGTATTCGGCGAGTCCCTCCTCGTGGCGCTGGATGCGCTCCATGCCGATGTCGTCGAGGTAGTCCGCGGCGGCGGCCATGGCGATTCCCTGCGCGATGTTCGGCGTTCCTGCCTCGAACTTCCACGGCAGGTCCTCCCACGTCGAATCCTCGTAGGTGACTTTCCGGATCATCTCGCCGCCGTAGAGGTACGGTTCCATCTCCTCCAGGATGTGCTCCTTGCCGTACAGGCCGCCGATGCCGGTCGGCCCCGCCATCTTGTGGCCGGAGAAGGCGTAGAAGTCGGCGTCGATGGCCTCGACGTCCACGGGGCGGTTCGGGACGGCCTGTGCGCCGTCGACGAAGATGAGGGCGTCGTGGTCGTGTGCGATGTCCGCGAGTTCGCCGACGGGGTTCGCCGTTCCGAGCGTGTTCGAGACGTGGACGACACTGAGCATCTTCGTGTCGTCGGTGATGAGTTCCGCGGCGGCGTCCATGTCGAGATATCCCTGCTCGTTCACGGGGATGTACTTCACGTCCGCGCCGGTCTTCTTGGCGAGTTGCTGCCACGTCACGAGCGACGCGTGGTGTTCCATCTCGGTGAGGACGACTTCGTCGCCCGGGCCGAGTTCGTTCAGTCCCCACGCGTAGGCGACGAGGTTCTCGGATTCGGTCGTGTTCTTCGTGAACACCATCTCCTCGCGCCCGCTCGCGCCGATGAACTCGGCCATGCGGTCGTGAGCCTCCTCGTAGGCGATGGAGGCCTCCTGGCTCAACTGGTGGATGCCGCGGTGGACGTTCGCGTTGTAGTTTCGGTAGTAGTCGCTGATGGTATCGACGACTTGGTCGGGCGTTTGGGTCGTCGCCGCGTTGTCGAGATACACCACCTGCTTGCCGTTGAACTCCCGCTGAAGGATCGGGAAGTCCTCCCGGATGCGTTCGACATCCAGCGTGTCGGACTGCTGTGATTCCATTAGGTATTGATTGGAGTTCGAGTGGGAACACTTCTTCGGTCTCCCCAAGCCCCACCGCTATCTGATTCGGCCTTCCGGCTGGCAACGTACGTTAAGACCCTTCAGTTCATAGGTCCGCTATGGTTTCGAAACGACGCTTGGTCGGCAATCTACTCTTTCTCGCCCTCCTGTTCGTCGGCCTCTTTCACACGTTTCTGACAGTGGCATTCCACGCTGGCTACCTACCGGTCGCCATCGGAACGGTCGTCGCTTCCCTCCTCTGTCTCATCGCGGTGAACGTTCCGGCGTATCTCGATTAGTCGATTGGTCGAATAGAAGTAACAGCCCGGTTTTCCGCGCTTACATCCGCAGGAACTGCGCGTGTCGAGTGGAGTCGAATTCGAGGACGTTTGTCTCGTCCACGAACCCGGCGTCCACCGCGAGCGCCACGGCGTCGGTGCCGACGATGTTGGCCACGTTGGCCCGCGTGAGGCTGCTTACGACTTCGTCCTCGTCGGCCTCGTCGCCGCCGTAGAACTCCTCGCTGACGGTGAACGAGAGGTCGCCGTTTTCGAATGTCTCGCCCAACACGTCGTCGTCACAGACCGCGACCAGCAGCCCTTCGCCCGTGTCGCGCTCCTTGAGTATCATTCCTGGATCAACTCTTCCTCGGCCTCCCGTCGCATCTCCTCGGCTTCCTCGGCGAGCTTTTCGGCTTCCTCGTCCTCGCCCAACTCCTCTAGCGCACGGGCCTTCTCCTCGATGACCTGCGCGTTCCGGAAGCCGAGGCGGATCGCGTTGTCGAAGCAGTTCACCGAATCTTCGAGTAGCCCGCGTTCGAGCAGGAAGAACCCGCGGTTGAACCACGCTTGCGGGAACCGCTGGTCGATCTCGACCGCCCGCTCGGAGTGTTCGAGCGCCTGCTCCGTTCGGCCGGATTCCCAGAGCGCGTACGCGAGGTTCGTCTCCGCCGTCGCGGCGTGTTCGCTGTCGTCGTCGATGTGCAGCGCTTCGCGGTACGCGCCGATGGCCTCGTCCCACTCCTCCAGTTCTGCGTGGGCAACGCCTTTGTTCGCCCAGGCTTCCTGTGCGTCGAGGGAGTCCTCGTCGGCGAACCGCGCCGCCCGCTCGAACGTCTCGGTCGCCTGCTCGAAGCGGTTGATCTGCATGTAGCTCAGCCCGACCTCCATGAGGTCGGAAACCGAAACCCTGTCCCGCGGAATCGCCTGCTGGTCGAGGAGGTCGGTCACGACTCGGGAGTCCACCGGGTCCACCTCGTCCGGATTCACTTCGAGTTCCGGCGGGTCCAAGTCGAACTCATCGTACGGGTCGTCGAAGCCTTGTCCCTCGGAGAATTTGTGACTTCGCTCGTCGGTCATTACATCCCGCTTGGTGCGGCGCACTGTTAAGGACTGCGCCACGAGGACGGCGAGAATCGAGATTCTGGGTGGTGGTCACTGAAGGGCATTCCAATCAAAATCAACCACGTCGCTTTCAGTCGTCCAATCGCGCCAACACGGCTTCCGGATCGTAGCGCAGCGACAGCGACCGCGACCGCCCGCGGCCATCGACGTTGGTGTAGGTTGCGTCGATGATGCCGAGTTGGTCGAGTTTGTTGATGATCTCCGAGTAGCGGGTGTAGCCCAAGTCGGTCTGGTCGTGGAACACGTCGTACACCTCACCCGCCTGCTCGCCGTCGTGTTCGGCGATGACGCGGACGAGGGTGACCTCGTGGTCGCTCAGGGCGTGCAGGCTGTGCGAGAGGTGGACGAACTTGGACTTCTCGTAAGCGTCCTCCACGTCCTGCGAACTCACGGTTCGACTGGCGCGCATCTCGGCGTTCAGCCCCGCCCGCCGGAGCAGATCGATGCCGACGCGCAGGTCGCCGCTCTCGGACGTGAGTTCCGCGACGCGCTCCAGCACGTCGGGGCCGATGACGCCGTCGTGGAACCCGCGCTTGACGCGCTCGCCGAGGATGTCGATTATCTCCTGGCGGTCGTACACCGGGAAGTACACGTCCTCGGGCCTGAAGACGCTCTGCACGCGGGTGTCCAGTTCCTCGATGACGTCGAGGTTGAGGTCGGAGGAGATGACGAGAACACCGATCTTCGCCCCGCTGTGGGCCTCGTGAGCGCGGAGAAGCGAATACAGCGTGTCCGACGCTTCTCCCTCGTAGAACAGGTAGTTCACGTCGTCCAGCGCGACGACCAGCACCTCGTCCTCTTCCACCAGTTTGTCCGTGATCTGGCGGAACAGCTTCTTGAACGAAATGCCGCTGGACGGCGGTTCGTAGTCGAAGATACCCTCGAAGATGCGCGAGAAAATCGCATAGCGCGTCGAATCGACCTGACAGTTGACGCGAACCGTCCGTACGTCCGTCTGGGCCGATAGCTCGTCGAACAGTTTCTGGACGGACGTCGTCTTGCCAGTCCCCGGCGGCCCGCGCGCCATCACGTTGAGTGGGCGCGACCCGCGAACTGCTGGCCGAAGCGCGTATTGGAGGCCCTGTGTCTGGGATTCCCGATGTTTGAACGTCTCGGGCACGTAGTCGATTTCGAAGACGTGCTCCTCGCGGAACACCGACTCGTCCCACGACAACATCCCCTCCTCGGGGTCGTCTGCCATCACTTTCACCACGCTTCCGTAGCTACTTAATCCTTCGCCAGCGACAAAAGAGGTCGAACACAGGCGTTTGAGCTATCAGATCTGCTCTATTGCACCTTGGACGTCATTTCTGTCCATCGACATACCGTGCTTTTCCTGGGCGTGTTCCTGCACCATATCGATGATTTCTTGCTCATCGTTCGCCCGTACCATAAAGTCACAATCCTGTTGCGTACATTCGAATTCTTGTGCCATGATGAATCTCCCCCCGTTTCGGGGCACAAACGGGAACGGTATGCTGATAGGTAACCGTTCTGGCTGTCGAAACGAGGAGAAGCGGTCAATCACGCTCGCTCACAGGACCCGTAACACGAGGCCAGCAGTGGATAGCACCGCCCCCAGAACGGCACAGTAAGTCAGTGGGCTTTTCGCGGCGGGTCCCCCCGCCTCGTCCGGCCGAAGCGTACCGTAAATGCCACCGACTATGATTCCGAGGGCGGCGACGCCGGTCACGAGCGATACGACGGTGAGGGTTCCCGGAAGCGATTCGGCGACCCACCGTATCGAGACACTGATTCCGTACACCGTAAGAGCGACCCAAAAAACCCGCGACGAGGACATATTCATCTAATTATCCAGCCAACCGAAAGTACGTTCCGGAGGGTCACATCCCGTAGTTGGCAACGACCTCTAGTCGAACTTCTCCAACAGGCGCTCGTAAAAGCCGTTTTCGCCCCCGTCAGCCAGTTTCTCGACGATCAGTTCGGGTGTCGAACGAGCGAGGTGGTCCTTGACCGGCGAGCGCTCCACCACGAGTTCTCCATCGACCAACCCCTTCGCTTCGATTCCATCGACCGCGACGGCGTAGTTCGCCACGGCCCGAATCTCGTCGGCGAGATGGGAGACGAACACGCCGGTCACGTCGCGCTCGCCGAGTTCCTCCAGAATTCCAGCGATGATCTTCGCGCTCGCGCCGGGTTCCGTGATGCTTTCGAGTTCGTCCACCAGCACGAGTCTGCCCGTCTCCCCGTCGGCGAGGGCGGCGAATTGTCGGAGCGTGCTCTCGAACGCGCCAGCGTCCAAGGTGCCCTGCGTCTTCCCGTGATAGTGCAGCTCCTCGAACCGCCGTAGTCGAACCGACTCGGCGGGAACCGGCAGGCCCATGTGGGCGAGGATGACGACGAGCGCCACCAGATCCAGCGTCGATGTCTTCCCGCCGCTGTTGACGCCCGAGAGCAGTGCCACGCTTGACACACCGTAATCCACGGGTTCCACGTCCTCGAACGCCACGTCGAGGAGCGGCGAGCGCCCGCCGACGATGTCGAAGCCGTCGCCGTCGAATTCCGGCATCGTGCAGTCGAAGTCGCGGGCGAACCGCGCGACGGCCAACTCCACGTCCAGTTCGAGCGTGGCGCGAACCAGTTCTCTCGCCGCCTCCCGTTCGTCCGCGAGTTCACGCGCGAGTTCGCGCTTGTGCCGCGCCGCGCGTCGTGATTTCTCGGCGGTCAGTTGCTCCCGAAGCCGGGAAATCACGCCCTCGTCGTGCTCGACGGGAAACGTCGGGTCGTCCGAGAACGCCTGTCGCGCGAGTTCGGTTTCGCCCGCGTCCAGCGCCAACGTCTCGACCAGTTGTTCACGGGCGGCGTCGACCGCATCGTCGTACTCGTCGGTCAGTTCGCGCGAGAGGAGCGAATCCACCCCAGCGCCGCGTTCGACCAGCGAGAGTAGGTCGGAGCCCTCGATGGTCACGTCCCGCTCCCGAATCGCCTCGCGGAGTCGGTCGTTGGCGACGTTCTCGGCCATCGAGACGGCGGCGTCCAGATCCGAAATCGCGTCGGTCAACCGGGAGAGTTCCTCGTCGCCCGTCACGCCGCCGTCCGCGGTGACGCGGGCCAACGCGGATTCGAGTCCGTCGATGTCGAGCGGTGCATCCAATCCCGCGACGCGATGGACCTCGGCGGCCGCGAGTAACGTCTCCCGATTCTCGGCGAAGAAGGCCAGCGGTCGTTCGGGAACGAGTTCCGCCGGGGTGTCCAACGCGTCGGGTTCGACGCGAACGTCGCCGTCGATGGCGACGCCCGTGAACGCCTCGTCCAGCGCGACGACGGTCGAATAGCCGCGTGCGAGTTCCGCCAGTTCCCGCGTGTCCTCCACGACCTCTATCGGCAGTTCCGGGACCGCCTCGCGCGCTTCCGCGTAGCGTTCGGCATCCGTCGTCGCCAGACAGCGGTCGTTGACTCGAACCCCTCGCGGACTCGACAGCGGTTCGACGCCCGCCAACGCGTCGCGTACGTCCGCCGTCGGCGTGCGGTCCATCGCACGGCGGGTGAACTCGTGGACTTCCTCGATTCGTGACGCCGTCGAACTCGGGTACAGCGTTTCGAGGCGCTTCTCGGCGTACGTCGTGACGGCGCGCGCTTGCACCAAGGAAAGCACGTCGCGGTACAGTTCGCGCGCCCTGTCGGTTGCGAGAAAGCCGCCCTCGTCGTCGTGTCGAATCCTGATGGCACCGCGCGCGATGGCGGCGGCGCGTCCTTCCGTGATGCCCGGCGCTCGCGCGAGCGTGGCGACGTCGCCGGTCTCCAGCGCTCGCTCGGCGTTATCCAGTTCCGCGAGCGCGTCGGCCGTCTTCGCACCGACGCCGGGTACCGCCTCGAACTCCATTCGCTCCGTGATATTGCGGCATACATAAAAAACGTTCCCGACGCGTACCGATCGACGGTCGTCCGTTCCCGAGAGCAGTCGGATCGGTGGAATTCGATGTACTGTCCCCCTCCAAGTGTTTTTGCCGGTCCACAACAATCACGAGGTATGCCGACCCTCTCGGAGAAACTGACAGCCGCGAAAGCCGACCTCGCGGACCGTGACGGCGTCCTCGTCGCGTTCAGCGGCGGCGTCGATTCGAGCGTCGTCGCCGCCATCGCACACGACGCGCTGGGCGACGACGCCGTCGCCTGTACCGCGAAGAGCGAAACATTGCCGGAAGCCGAACTCGCGGATGCAAAGCGAGTCGCCGATGAGATCGGCATCCGCCACGAAATCGCCGAGTTCAGCGAGTTGGACGACCCGAACTTCGTCGAGAACGACGACGAGCGATGTTATCACTGCCGGACGATGCGCCTCGGTTCGATGTTCGAGGCGGCGGCGAAACTCGACATCGGGGTCGTCTGCGACGGGACGAACGCGGACGACGTGAGCGCGGGTCACCGCCCCGGCCTCCGCGCCGTCGAGGAACTCGACGCCTACTCGCCGCTCCTCCAGCACGACATCTCGAAATCGGAGGTGCGCGAAATCGCCGAGCGGTACGACCTCTCGGTCGCCGACAAACCCGCGATGGCGTGTCTCTCCTCCCGAATTCCGACCGGATTGGAAGTGACCGAGGAGCGACTTTCGCGCATCGAGCGCGCCGAAACCCTCCTTCGCCAGTGGGGATTCACCCAGTTTCGCGTCCGCGACCACGACGGACTCGCCCGGATCGAACTCGGCGAGGCGGAACTGTCGCGGGCGCTGGACGAGGAGTTCGTTCGCGCCGCCCGCGACCACTTCGCGGACCTCGGTTTCGACCACGTCACGCTCGACCTACACGGTTATCGGACTGGAAGTGTGAGCCCGGAGGGCGATGTTCACTCGGCGACTGGCGAGTGAACATCGAAGAGCGAACGATGTCCGAGGAAACGAATCTGACACACGCGAACCGCTGATCGAGGACGAATTCAGTGCAGACTCGGGGACTGACAGTCGATAGAAAGCAGCGTCGGGCGTTCGCACCCAAAGGGTGGCAGTTTGCTGGCACGCGAACTGCGGTCTGTAGCTGCTGGCACGCGAGCTAAGGGCAGGTACGAACGCTACCACTACATTGAGGACTGATCCCCTTAGTTATATACCGATTACAGCTATCGAAAGCTCTCATTGTGTATCTCCACGGAAATGTGTGTGTGCCAAAAACTGTGTCAAACGGTCACCTGCCCGTCCATTTTAGGAGGAGCAGAGTTCCCTCGAACAGCCCGACCATCGTAATCGCGACGAGGAACGGGGCCATTCCCGTCGGGTCGGGACTGAAGAGGAAGGCGAACCCGGCGAACGCACCCCAGAAGTACAGGCGTTTGCTGGCCATCCACTGGCGTGTCGTCAGTCCCATCATGATGGCGAGCATGATGAGGAGCGGAATCTGGAAAACGATGGCCAACACGCCCATCATCATCAGGATGAGGTTGAACGTTTTCGTCAACCCGAAGGCGATGCCGACGTCCGCGCTCGACGTGTACGAGAGGAAGTATTTGAAGATGGCCGGCAGGATGAGGAAGTCGGCGAAACAGAGCCCGACGAACGCGAGGACGAGGCTGGTCGGGACTGCGGCGAGGTAGTAGCGTCGCTCGTTCGGGTAGAGTCCGGGGCGCATGAAGAGGTACGTCTCGTACACCATGACGGGGAGCGCCACGACGAGGCCGCCGAGGCTGGCGACTTTGAGCTTCGTCATCACGAGCGCCAGCGGGGCGTAGATTCGTGGTCGGGTGTCCTTCGCGACCGGCAGGATCTGATACCAGAGGAAGTTGATGATGTGGTCCGCGGTCGGGAGGATGAGAAGGGTGACGACCGCCGCGATGACGATGACAACGGCGAGCCGTTTTATCATCTCCTCGACGTGGTCGGCCAGCGGCATCTCCTCGTCCTCCATCGGCTGACTCGGCCGCTCGACTGCTTGCTCCGGGTCCTCTGGCTCGTACAGGTCTTCATCCGGCGGCGCCGGCGTTTCTTCCGACGCCGGGACCTTGGATAGATTACTACCTGCCGTCGCATCCGATTCTTCGCCCATTCACCCGAGGATAAGCAGCCGTATTATTATAGGCTTTCTTCATCTCGCGAGACGGGAAGATTGATAACTGACACGGGGCTACCATCCCCAAGCAATGTCTACCTCGGGGAACAGTCTCATCGGCGAGGATACGGCGAGAACGGTTGCTTCAGGCCGTGAAACCATTGGCGGCCTACTGAGAACGGCGCAGAAGGAACTCCAGAAGGTTTTCATCGTCTTCGTTATCGGGTTCATCGGGACGTTCTATAGCATGTCGTGGGTGGTGTGGCCGTTCCTGCGCGACGTGACGACCTCGGGGATGTCACAGAAGGTCATGAATCACGTCACGATCGTCGCCGTGACGCCGTTCGACGTGATCCTCTTGCAGGCGAAAATCGCCATGTTCGCCGGTGTCGTTCTCTCCATTCCCGCCTTGCTCTATCTCGCTCGTGATTCTATTCGGGAAAACGATTGGTATCCCGAAACGTCCATCTCCTACTGGAAAATCGTTCCGCTGGTCCTGCTCGGCGTTTTGTTGTTCGTCGGGGGTATCGCTTACGGGTACTCCGTCTACCTCCCGATAATGTTCAATTTCCTCGCGAAGAACGCCGTGAACGCCGGTTTGGAGCCGAAGTACGGTATCGTGCAGTGGACCGAATTCGTCCTCATCATCTCCCTTTCGTTCGGTCTCGCGGCGGAACTCCCGCTCATCATGAGTTCGCTGAGCTACTCGGGTATCGTGCGCTACGAGACGTTCCGCGACAAGTGGCGGTACGCCGTCCTCATCATCTTCGTCTTCGGTGCCGTGGCCTCACCGCCCGACCCGTTCACGCAGGTGATGTGGGCGGTTCCGCTTTGTCTCCTCTACGGGTTCAGCCTCTACCTGTCGAAGTTCCTCGTCACTATCAAACGGGGAAGCAACGAGGTGAGTCCGAGAACGGCGATTCGGGACAAGTGGAACTACATCGCCGGAATCACGCTCGTCGCGGCGGCGGCGACGTACCTGTTCATCACGCAGAACGGCATCGGCTTCGTGAACGAACAACTCCTTTCGGGACTTCCGGCGAAGTACCGTCCAGCGCCGTTCCCGCCGATACAACAAGCCATCGGCGTCCCGCGCGAAACGGCCGTCGTCCTGACCGCCGTCGCGGTTGCGCTCGTCGCGCTGATTATCGCTACGCTCTACTTCCTGTTCACCTCCCTCGAAGAGAGCGCGGCAATCGGTCAATCCACGGGCCTCGACCTGTACGAACTCGACGCGGCGGGTGTCCGTGCCGCTCCGCCGGAACTGTTCGCCGAGATGGGCGAGGGCGAGTCGGTCGAGTACGCCCGCGCCGCGATGGATGCCGACCAACCCGAGAAGGCACAGGCCATCCTCGACCGCTACGACGCGGCACAGGAAGCGAAGGAGGCCGATGCGGCGGTTCAGACGGGTGAGAGCGATCCTGACGCGCCCGAGGGGGAAGCACCGCTCGCCGAGGACGTGGCACAACAGAGTACCGAGCAGGAGGGGAACGTCTTCCAGCGTACCACGGCGGGAATGGCGAGCGCGTTCACCGACGACGAGACGACCGAGGACGACATCGGCGGCTACTACTACGACTTCGCGTTCATCGCCCAGAGCCTCATGTCGAAGATGTTCCGCATCGTCATCGTGTTCATGCTCGTGCTCGCGGGCGTCTTTGTCTACCTCTATCAGGGTGGTATCGGGACCATCAACAAGGACTTCACCAGTCGCGTCCCGGAAGCCGTGACGGCCGCCGCCGGTAACGGACAACTGCTCAACGTCGTGACTCTGCATCCGGTCGAGGCGCTCATCTTCGAAGTGAAGATCAGCACGCTGCTGGCAGTCGTGTCCGTGCTCCCGATGGTGCTGTACTACGGATGGCCCGCGATGAAGGAGCGAAAACTCGTCCGCGGGAACCGCAACGTGTTCTTCGCGTGGGGTGGTGCGCTCTTCGCCGGTCTCCTCGTCGGCAGCTACATCGGCTACACCATCGTCGCGCCGGAGATTATCTCGTGGTTGGTCATGGACGCCCACCGCGCGGACATGGTCATCTACTACCGAGTGAAGGCGTTCTTCTGGTTGGTCTTCCTCACCACGGTCGGTATCGGCCTCCTCGCCGACATCCCCGTGACGATGTTCATGTTCCACTGGGGCGGCATCCTCAACTTCGAGACGATGTTCGAACACTGGCGTCCGGCCATCATCGGTATCTTCGTCATCGCCGCGTTGGTGACCCCGGACAGCCTGTACACGTTGTTCCTCATCGCGATTCCTCTCTCGGTCGCCTACCTCATCGGTCTCGGCGGTCTCTGGGTTGGGACGCTCGGCGGTCGGCGCGCCTGACGGTGCGCTTAAGTATTCTTCACGGAATACCACGGTATGAGCAAGATAAGCGTCGAGATACCCGACGAACTGCTCGCCGACTTGGACGACCACGTCGGCGACGACGGTAAATTCGTGAACAGAAGCGACGCCATTCGTGCGTCGATCCGGAAGATGCTGGATATTTTGGACGAGATAGACGAACGTCACGGACGACTCGAAGATGACTGAGAGAGTGCAACCGGGGTCCGCGCTCGCAACCGGTCAACTCGTCCTCACCGGGTTGTTCGTGACGGCGCTGGTGACGGCACAGCTCACGGCGGCGAAGGTGCTCCAGTTCACGATTCCACTCTCGCTCCCGGTTACGGGTGACGCGCTCGTCCTGCCGGGTGCGGCGCTGGCCTACGCGCTGACGTTCTTCGCGTCGGACTGTTACGCCGAAGTGTACGGTCGGAAGGCGGCCCAGCGACTCGTCAACGTCGCCTTCGTGATGATCTTCGTCATGCTCGTGCTCGTCTGGTCCACCATCGAGGCACCTGCCGCACAGTCCAGCGTGGACCCCACGAAGTTCCAGACCGTCCTCAGCGCGAGCACGAACATCGTGATTGGAAGCCTCTGTGCGTACGTCGTCAGTCAGAACTGGGACGTCATCGTCTTCCACGAAATCCGCGAACTCACCGACGGCGACCACCTCTGGGCGCGCAACATCGGTTCGACGGCGACCAGTCAGGCCATCGATACGGTCATCTTCGTCGGAATCGCGTTCTTCGCACTTCCGCGATTCGCCGGTATCGGTCCGGAAATCCCGACGAGCGTCGTCCTGTCGCTCATCGTCGGCCAGTACATCTTCAAGCTGTTCGTCGCACTCCTCGACACGCCCTTCGTCTACGCCGTCGTGGGCTATCTGCGTTCACAAACGAACGTCGGTCGAGTGCCGAGTTCGGCGGACTGAAAAACAGATGGATGTGATTCGGTGATGGACGGCGAGAACCGTTAGTCCAGTCGCTGGGCGAAGCCGAACTTCGGCTTCACGTCCTCGACGCGGATTTCGACGGTTTCCCCTTCCTCGGTGTTCGGCACGAACAGCGTGTACTCTTCGACCTTCGCCACGCCGTCGCCTTCGCTTCCCACGCCTTCGATGGTCACTTCGAGTTTGTCGCCCGCCCTGACGGGTGCGGTGAGGCGCTTGCGGGCGACGAGGTAGACCTCGGAGGACTCGTCACGCGAGGCGTCGGGGCTCATCGTTCGGACGTACTCGAACTCCGGTTCCATGTCGTCGCGCAGGTCGTCCAAGTCAGGTCCTTGGAACACCTTGACGACGAAGTCGCCGCCCGAATCGAGCAGTTCGAGGGCCGTCTCGAACGCCTGTCGGGCGAGATACACCGACCGAGCGTGGTCGAGGCTGTACTCGCCGGTCATGTTCGGTGCCATGTCGGAGAGGACGACGTCGGCCGAACCGGCGACGTCGATGACTTCCTGTTGGGTTTCCTCCTCGGTCATGTCGCCGCGGATGGTCTCGACGCCGTCGATGGATTTGATTCGCTGGAGGTCGACACCGATCACGGTTCCGTCGTCGCCGACTTCCTCGGCGGCGACCTGCAACCAGCCACCCGGGGCCGCCCCGAGGTCGACGACCGTCTCGCCCTCGTGGAGGAGATGTGCGGATTCGTCCAACTGCTTGAGTTTGTAGGCCGCCCGCGAGCGGTAGCCTTGCTGCTTGGATTTGTTGTAGTAGTGGTCTTTACGGGCCATTTGTTAGGAATGGGTTGTCTACGAGGATGTTTACGCCCTTCGTTGTCCGTCGCTCTCCGTGGCGTTCCACCGGTCGCAAAAATCGTAACTGGCCGACGAGGAACGCCCCCGTCAGCGGTATTCACACTCGTCCTGATGACGAACGAGGTCGGATTTGTTCTTTCCGCCGACGAAGACCTTCTTCTTGCAGTAGTTGCACACTCCCCATCGAGGGTCGTCTTCGTCGAGCGTGTATTCTTCTGGCCGCCACTCCTGCGACATATTTCTTCAGAGTACCTTCTAGCGTAAAAAGTTTATCAAAAATCTGTATATTATATCTTGTAATAATGAGGTGGCGGTGGTATGATTGTCCCCCGTTCGATGGCGTGGTGCGCCCTCAGTATGCACACGCCGCGCGCGCGAACGGATGACTTTTATGCCACCCTTTCATACCCCCTATCAACATGTTCAAGGCTATCGTGAGCGCGGATACGCTCCGGACGACAATCGATTCCGTGGGCGTTCTTGTGGATGAATGTAAAATCCACTTGGAGGAGGATGGCCTCACTATCAAAGCAGTCGACCCGGCCAACGTCGGCATGGTTGACCTCCAACTCGACGCCGAAGCGTTCGAGTCCTACGAGTCGAACGGCGGTATCCTCGGCGTCAATCTTGACCGCCTCGAAAGCGTCGCAGGCATGGCTAGCTCCGACCAACTCATCGAGATGGAGTTGGACGAGGAGACGCGAAAACTCCACATCAAAATCGACGGCTTGGAGTACACCCTCGCGCTCATCGACCCCGATTCCATCCGCCAGGAACCCGACATCCCGGACCTCGATCTCTCCGCTACTATCGTCGTCGAAGGGTCCGATATCGACCGTGCGGTCAAAGCGGCCGACATGGTGTCCGACCACATTGCCCTCGGCGTGGACGAGGACGACGAGTTGTTCTACGTCGAAGCGGAAGGTGACACCGACGACGTCGATCTGAAACTCGATCGCGACGACCTCATCGATCTCACGACCGGACCCGCCCATTCCCTGTTCAGTCTCGACTATCTCAAGGACATGAACAAAGCCATCCCGAACGACGGCGAAGTGAGCATCGACCTCGGCGAGGAGTTCCCCGTCAAACTTCACTTCGAGATCGCGGAAGGCATGGGCCAAGTGACGTACATGCTCGCACCGCGTATCCAGAGCGACTGAAAACAGCCTCGACGACTCTCGTTCTATAGATTCCGATCGATAACGGCCTTCGTCGCTTCCGCCTTCTCCTTCCAGCCGTAGCCGACCTCGTAGACGTGACGCTTGTTCTCGACCAGTTCTTCGGGCGTGGACTCCTCGAACCCGCCGCGTCCCCACGTTCCGCTCTTGTGCAGCCACTCGACCACGTTTTCACGCGTCTCGGGCCACGACAGGCCGACCATCTCGTACCACGCGACCATGGCGAAGACGGCGTTGTCGTGACATCCCGGCACGCTCCCCTTCTCGTAAATCGTCCGCATCGGCTCGAAGCTCGGTTCGGAGACGGTTTCGCGGAACTCGTCGCCGGTGAGCAATCGGAGCGCACCGTCGTTTTCTACGACGCGCTTTTCGTGTCGAAGTCGGTCGAGCGCGGCGGCGTGGGTAGCGTCCCACCGCCCGTGAACCGTTTCGCGGAGTTCCTCCTCGGGGAGGGAGTCGGCCGATAGGACCGAAACGATGTCCGTGTACGCCTTTTCGATGTTCGTCCACGGCTCCCCGTCGAATCGGCAGTCGGGGCCGTGGAGGTTCGTCGTGGTCCGACAGTCGGGACAGGGATAGTCGAAACGTGGCACGCAATTCCGTACTCACGCGTCGGTAATAGATGATTGGATTCGACCGAATCGCGGAAATGCGGCATTTCCGTTTTCCTCGTCCGAGAAATCCCTCGTTACCGGCGACCGTCGCGTTTATCCGCCATCGCTCGAAACGGCGAACAATGAATTCGCTCCATGCCCGATACCCGTTCCTCGCGTCCGCCCGCGAGGCGGTTCGGGACGCAAACCTGGACCCTGCGGCGGTTATCGCGGGCGAGGGAGAGCGCCACCCCGCCGTCGAGCGTGGCGTGGAGCGCGTGCGCCGAGCATTGCTCGATGGAACCGTGCGCGCCCCGGACGACGGACGGCGGTGGGCGACATCGACCGAGGTGCTTTCCTATCCCATCGCCCGACTGTTGGTGTCGCTCCTCAACGCGCCGGGTGCAGTGGAAAAGTACGCCAGCGCCGAGGCGACGACGGCCTACGAACGGTTCACCGCCGATTTCGAGACGCCCGACGACGGCCTGAAGAGCACGGGCGGAACGTCGCTCACGCTCCAACAGTTGCTCACGGATTTCGACCTCTCGGAGGACGTCGTCGCGCGCGGCGACGACTTCGGCGTCAACGTTGTCACGTACATCTCCCTCGCGAGTGACTACGGTGACGATTGGCGACTCGTCACGCGCCAGCTTTCGGACGGCGTCGTCACCGTCTCGCAGGCCGAACTGCACGAACTGCTCCGGACGGCAGTGGAGATGCGGATCGCAGAGGATCTGCCGCTTTCGGTCCCCTCGGAAATCGCGGCCGCACTCGACGAGGAACTGTCGGAATTGGAGTCGTCGTTCACCGACGCGGACTTTTCACACGATATCGATACGCTCGCCCCGGAACTGTTCCCACCGTGTATGACGGCGCTGCTCTCCCGGATGCGGGACGCGGAAACGCTCCCCTCCCACTCCGAGTTCACGCTCGTCTCGTTTCTCGCCAGCATCGGGCTCGACGCGGACGAGATACTGTCGCTCTGTGAGGTTCGAGAATCGGGTCGAGGAGACCGACTGCGCGCTCGAATCGAGCGTGTCCGCGACGAGCGAACGACGCAGTTCGCGCCGCCGAGTTGCGCGACGTTACAGGCGTACGACGACTGTGTGAATCAGGACCAGCGCTGTGAAACGGTGACGCATCCGCTCGTCTACTACGAGGATGCGCTGGACGAAAACGGAACCGTGACCGACTGGCGCGACCGTTAGTGCTGATTCGCCAACCAGAAGCCGACGCCGGTCATGACGAGAATGAAGAGCGCGATGACGCCGACGATTTCGAGCGCGCCCGCCCCAGTAATACCGCCGGTATCGTACTGTGACCCGACGATATACATCGCTACGATAAAGAATCCAACCGACACGACGGAGACGACGATGTCGCGGAGCGTATCGCCCTCGAGTTCCATGCTCTGGATTTCCCGGGGTTACATCAAAAGTTCTCCGCTTCTCGGTCGCGCCCGTCCGTCGTCGTGAATCCCCGATTCCACGTCAATTTTGACAGTCTCGAGACACGATCTCGGATATCAACGGGTCATTACCGTTGAGTTCTCCGCCGAAACGGGCGCAGTTTGCGTTGACAGGTGAAAGCCTTAGGGTCGTTCGGCACGTACCCTAATACGTCGAAACCACCGCTGAGGAGTCGCAACGTGCTGATTTTCGTCGCCGGGTTTCACGGAGGAAGCACCCATGATAGACACAGCCGCTTCCAGAAAAGTATCGCTGGCTCCGCTGGCAGAGACGGAGGAGACGAATCCACGCTCACAACGCGCCAGAGCGGAGCGAATGTCCGTCACGCCGCTCGGTGGCGGATTGTACGAAGTCGAAAGCCAGAGCGACAACACGTACTTCGTCGACCTGCTCGGGGGTCGCTGTACCTGCCCCGACCACATGATGCGGGGCGTCCGGTGCAAGCACATCCGGCGGGTCGCCATCGAAATCAACGAGGGGCGCGTACCCCCGCCGGGAAAGGAGGCCGTCGAGTGTACCCGATGTGACTCGTCCGTCTTCGTGGACGAGAAGACGGCCGCCGCCGGGCCGCACTTCTGTGACCACTGTCGGCTCGAACCCGGCGAACCCGTCGTGGACCGCGCGAGCGGTGACCTGCTGGTCGTCGTTCGAATGACCGACTACAGGGCCGACCAGGTCGAGGTACCGGGCCGCGACTGCACCGTCGCCGAGTATCCCACGAACGAGGGCTACCCGGCGGACGACCCGGTGGTCGAAGTACTCTACCCGATTCCGTCGGGGCTTCGACCCGAACAGGTCGAGTCGCGTCACCTTCGGCGCTACTCGTTCCCGCGCTCGCGGCTCAAGCGGCCGGGACGACCGGACGATCAGTCCGAGTTGACCGACTTCCCGGACGCCGAGTAGTCGGATCGATTTTTCAGCATTTTCGAATCCACTGTGGAGCGACCGTTATTCCAAAATCTCCGTCGCCTCTTCCACCGAGAGAACGCCTTGATCGACCGCGTGTAGGATGTCCGAGACGCTGTGTTTCGATTCCTCGTCTTCGTCGTCGCTTTGGAGGTCGTCCATCGAATCCCCGTCCTCCAGCGCTTTCTCTTTTTTTACCCGGTAGTTCCCACCCTTCGTCTGGTGAACGTCGGCGGGGTGGAAGAAGTACCAGTCCTCGCGGTCGAAGCGCACGCCGATCTTCGGCTTCGCGCCGAAGTTCTGCGAGAAGTAGACCAGCGCCTCGACTTCCTCCCCCGTGAGATAGATCGGGTCGCCAGAACTCGATTTCGCCTCGATCGCATAGAAGACGTTCCCGTTCCCGGCCAGCACGTCCGGCAGTTCGCGCTGGGTCGCACCCCCGCTCGCGGGAGCACGCATGACCGCAAATCCGACCTCGTCCAACCTGTTGACGAGTTCGCGCTCCCGTCTGTCGCCTTTCCGATTCGCCATGTTGTCGATGGTCGGCGGTCGCGGGCAATAAAACGGCCGATAGCGCGGTGGAAGTGAACCCGACGGCGTGATGATTCGAGCTTTGAGTCGCAGTAGCTCCGAGGAAAGTCCAGAAAGCCCCCGTCCGTTCGCTACGACGAGACGTTTCTGATTCATATGCGATTTCAATAACTGTGATGAAGACTTCGAAAGCCCCCGCTCGCTCGCGGTTGCTGTGCAGGATATTTTGGCCTCTCAACACCGCCCGGCCAAAATAGTGGCCACACAGCAACCACGTAAACGCGAGTGGGCGGGGGCTTTCGAGGTTGTCATCATCGTCGCTGTGATCGCAGAAGAACCGAATTCAGCAACTTGTCGTAATCGGACGCGAAATTCCTAAAATCCCAATCCAACAACTGAAACGATACGAACCCCACAAACGAAAACGCAGAAAAATCCCCTTCTATTCCTGTTTACGTCCCGTGCTGCCAGCTTCCCATGTACTCCGTCTGCTCGTCGGAGAGGGAATCGAACTCCACGCCGTCGGCTTCCAGCTTGATTTCGGCGATCTCCTTGTCGAGGTCGTCGGGCACGTCGTGGACGCCAGCGTCGTATTTCTCGCTGTTTTCGACCATCTCACGCACACAGGCCGACTGCACGCCGAAGCTCTGGTCCATGACTTCGACGGGGTGCCCCAGCGCGATGGGTGCGGCGAGGTTGACGAGGCGGCCCTCCGCGATGACGTTGAGTCGGCGGCCGTCCGCCATCTCGTACTCGTGGACGCCGTCGCGGGCGTCTCGCTCGGCGACGGCGAGGTCCGAGAGGTCGTTGAGGTTGACTTCCACGTCGAAGTGACCCGCGTTGGCGAGCAGGACGCCGTCCTTCATGACTTCGAAGTGCTCTTCGGTGATGACGTCGCGGTTGCCCGTCGTCGTGATGAACACGTCGCCGACCTCGGCGGCCTCGGCCATCGGCATCACGTCGTAGCCCTCCATGTGGGCTTCGAGCGCGCGGCGCGGTTCGACTTCGGTGACGATGACGTTCGCGTTCTGGCCCGCCGCCTTCTTCGCGACGCCTTTGCCACAGTAGCCGTAGCCGCCGACGACGACGTTCTTCCCGGCCCACGAGAGGTTGGTCGTCATGGCGATGGTCGCCAGCGAGGATTCGCCGGTCCCGTGGACGTTGTCGAACAGGCGCTTCATCGGCGTGTCGTTG
Organism: Haladaptatus sp. AB618; assembly: GCF_024136965.1. Classification (NCBI taxonomy): domain Archaea; kingdom Methanobacteriati; phylum Methanobacteriota; class Halobacteria; order Halobacteriales; family Haladaptataceae; genus Haladaptatus; species Haladaptatus sp. AB618. The sequence continues at coordinate 369,107 of NZ_JAMYJX010000001.1, forward strand.
ACGGCGAAGACGGGGTAGTCGAGCGCGCCGTCCTCGTCCATCGCGCGGAGTCGGTGGACGCCGGTCGTCGTCTCCTCACAGCCGCCGATGACGGTGTCGATGAGTTCCGGATAGTCCTCGTGGATGGCGGCGACCATGTCCATGCCGTCGTCCACGGTGATGGTGGGTTCGAGGTCGATAACGGATTCGATGGCCTCGTAGTAGCCCTCGTCGTCCACGCCACGCTTCGCGTAGCTGGTGATGTTCGGGTGCTCGTCCAGCGCGGCGCTCACGTCGTCGTGGGTCGAGAGCGGGTTACAGCCGGTGACGGCGACTTCCGCGCCACCCTCGGCGAGCGTCTCCACGAGGACGGCGGTCTTCGCCTCGACGTGCATCGCCATGCCGATTCGCTGCCCCTCCAGCGGTTTGTCGGCGACGAACTCCTCCTGAATCGTCGTCATGATCGGCATGTGCTGGCGCGCCCAGTCCATCTTGCGGTGCCCCTCGACGCGAGCGGACTCCAAATCGTCCAGTTGCTCGCTTATCGGCGGGTAGTCTGCCATACGTTCGTGATGGGCGAGCGCGTTGAAAACGGTACCGAAGAAAACAGGGTTCTGATCGTCACCAGCGATCAGTCGTCCGGCGCGTCGAAGATGTCCTCGATGGAACAGCCGAAGTATCCCGCCAGTCGAAACGCGAGTTCGAGGCTGGGGTCGTATCGCCCTCCCTCGATGGCGTTGATGGTCTGGCGGGAGACATCGACCACGTCCGCGAGGTCGGCCTGCGTGAGGTCGGCTTTCGCCCGCCTGACTTTGAGGTCGTTTTCCATCGCTACATCACGCGTCTGTAGTACAGCCCCGACCCGAAGTAAACGGCCTGTCCGAGCAGAAACGCGAGAAATTCGAACCGAACCTTCTCGAAACTGTCGAAGCCGTGCTGGTAGACGTGAGCCACCACGACCGCCAACAGCAACGCCGATAGCGCGATGTACGCCGTTCGAGAACTTCGGCGACCGATTTCGACCGCGCGTTCGTCTGCGGTTTCCATGTAAAGTACTCTTTACTTGATGTCTGTAAAACTTTCCACCGGACTGACCATTCTGTCGCTAAGCGGACTGGCTTTCCACCCGTGGTCTGTCGGTATCGAGTCGGCAGCAGGAAAAACCGAGAGACGCTCTTCCGAAAAAGACGCCCTTCCGAATTCACTCCGCAGCGCGCGCAACCAGTTCTTGTGCCTTCTCCTCGGCGGTCTCCCGGACCGATTCCTCGTCCAGCGTCAGCACCTCGCGGTCCTCCATGAGGACGCGCCCGTCACTGATCGTGTGTCGGACGTCGCTCCCGTTGACGGCGTAGGCGAGGTGGCTGACGAGGTCGTGGTGCGGGGTGAGGTGCGGTGCCGATAGGTCGATGACGGCGAGGTCGGCGTTCGCCCCTTCCTCGATTCGGCCGCTGTTGAAGCCGATAGCGTCCGCGCTTCCGGCGGTCGCCATCTTCACTACTTCTTCGGCGGGGACCGCGCTGGCATCGTTCGCGGCGAGTTTGCCGAGCATGGCCGCATCGCGCATCTCGCCGAACATGTCGAGGTCGTTGTTCGACGCCGCGCCGTCGGTTCCGAGTCCGACGGTGACGCCCGCGTCCAGCATCGCCTGTACGGGAGCCATCCCGCTGGCGAGTTTCATGTTCGAGGCCGGGCAGTGGACGACGCCCGTGCCCGTCTCCGCGAGCAGTTCGATTTCCGTCGTGTTGACGTGGACGCCGTGTGCGATGAAATCCCCTTCCTCGGTCATCCCCTTGTCACGGGCGTATTCGAGCGGGCGCTCCCCTCGTTCCTCGACGATGGGCGCGACTTCGTCACGCGTCTCGTTCGCGTGATAGTGCACGGGAACTCCTGCTTCGCGGGCGCGTGGGATGTACTCGTCCAGATACTCCTCGTCGACCGTTGTCAGGCTATGTGGCTTCACCGCGGTCGAAAGGCGGCCGTCCGCCGCGCCGTCGAACTCCTCGGCGATGCTGAGACTCGTTTCGAAGTCCTCGCGGGCGGCTTTCTTGTCCTTCCCGATGGTGACCACGCCGTGTCCGATTCGGGCGCGGAGGCCTGCCTTCTCGACCGCTTCGGCGACTTGGTCCATCTCGAAATACATGTCCGCGAATCCGGTCGTTCCGGATTTGATCATCTCCAACAGACCGAGGTCCGTTCCGGCGCGGACGTCCTCCGGCGTCAGTTCGGCCTCGACCGGCCACACGTCTTCCCGGAGCCACGTGTCGAGCGGTTTGTCGTCTGCGTAGCCGCGCAGGAGCGTCATCGCGGCGTGGCAGTGGGCGTTCACGAGCCCCGGAATCACGAGGCCTCCCTCCGCATCGAGGGTCTCGTCCGCGTCCGCGACGTCGCCGACGGAAAGGATCGTTCCGTCGTCCTGATTCACCAGCACGTCCGCGCGTTCGACGGTCATGTCCGGTCGCAGTACCTTCCCACCGGAAATTTTGAGCGTCGTCATGGGCCGAAATAGTTCACCCCCTCGCATGACTCTGCTGGATTCCCCCGTGATACGGTACGGTATGGCACAATTTGCAGTTTGAACCGGGAAAGCAAGAGTAATCCGTCTGGCCGACCGAAGCCGAGATAATGCGAATCGCGGTCCCCAACAAGGGCAGGTTGCACGACCCGTCGATGGAATTGCTCGAACACGCCGGGCTGCATGTCGTGGACGGTGCGGACCGCAAGCTGTACGCGAACACAGTGGACCCGGATGTGACGCTGCTGTTCGCCCGCGCCGCCGACATCCCCGAGTACGTGAGCGACGGCGCGGCCGACCTCGGCATCACCGGCCTCGACCAAATGCAGGAGGCAAACCCCGGCAACGTCTCGGACCTCCTCGATCTGGGCTACGGCCAGTGCCGACTCGTGTTGGCCGCACCCGAAGAGGGCGACATCAAGGAGATAACCGACCTCGCAGGCAAGACCGTCGCCACCGAGTTCCCCAACGTCGCAAAGCAGTATTTCGCGGAAACCGAGGTCTCCCCCGAAATCGTGGAGGTCTCCGGCGCGACCGAACTCACGCCGCACGTCGACATGGCCGACGCCATCATCGACATCACGAGCACCGGCACGACCCTGCGCGTCAACAGCCTCGGCATCATCGACGAGGTGTTGGCGAGTTCGGTTCGACTGTTCGCCCGCGACGACGTGGTCGGCGACGACAAGGTCGATCAGGTCACCATGGCGCTCCAGTCGGTCATCTCCGCCGAGGGCAAACGCTACCTCATGATGAACGCGCCCGAGGACAAACTGGACGAGATCCGCGAAGTGATTCCCGGTCTCGGCGGCCCGACGATCATGGACATCGCCGGAAACGGCAAGGTCGCCGTCCATACCGTCGTGGACGAGCGGGACGTGTTCGAGACCATCAACGAGGTCAAACAACTCGGAGCCAGCGGCATCCTCGTGACGGAAATCGAGCGACTCGTGGACTGAACGGCTCTTTTCGAGCTTCGTTACGTTTTTGCGGGCAGAAAGAATTTATTTCCTGACGATCGCTCACTGATATGGACGTTCTCACCGTGTTCGGATTTTCTGACGCCACCGTCGGCACCGTCATCGCGGTGGTGTGGTTCGTCCTCCTCGTCGTCGGTGTCCAATGGTAGCGAGGTCGGAACGCAGATACGGAAAATGAACCTGAAGTGTCCGGATAGTATCGCTTGGACGATTTCTCTCGTAAAATGACCGACCTCGCTCGCCTCTACGCCGTCCCCAACTCCGCCAACAGGTGGGAAATCTGCAACCTGTCGCTCGTCCCCTGTGCCAAGTCCATGTCCACTTCGGCGGCGAGGACGACGAGTTCGGCGAGTTCGTCGCCGGAGTAGCGGTTCTGCCGGAAGGCGTCCATGATGGCTTCGAGGACTTCCTCGCCGCTGTAACCGTCGTCCACGAGCAGGTCGTCCAAGTCCTTGCGAGCGTCGTTGAAATCGCCGCGTTCGGCCTTGTCGAGCATGTCGCCGATGCGGCCGCTGATACCGAAGTTGCGGATGATTTCGTAATCCTCGCTGCTGACTTGGCCCTCCTGTTCGTAGAGCAGTTGCGCGTAGAGGATGGCCTTCCGCACGTCGCCCTTCACGTAGCCGGAGATGAGTTGCACGCCGCCCTCGTCGTACTCGACGTCCTCGGCGTCGAGAATCCTCGTGAGGACCTCCTCTATCTCCGTGCTGGTCGGTTTTCGCATCGCGACGGGGAAACACCGCGACTTGATCGGCGGGATGAGCTTCGTCGGTTGACGCGTGGTGATGACGAACTGCGTCGTCTCGTGATACTGCTCCATCACCCGGCGAAGCGCCTGCTGGAAGTCCTCGCGGATGGATTCGGCGTTGTCGAGGACGATGGTCTTGTAGCTCCCGGTGGAGGGCGCATAGCCCGCGTACTCCTTGAGGACGTGGTTTATCATCTCGCGCTTCGACCAGTTGCGCTTGTACTTATTCTTCCCCGACCCCTGCCGGTACTGCTTGGAGAATTCCGTCTGCCCCTGGAGGAAGTTAGAAAACCGCGGGTCCTCCCGAATCTCCTTCTTCGTCCGGTCGAAGAAGTCGGCGACGTTGATCTCCACGAGGTCGTTGTCCGGGTCGTCGTGTGCCTCGCGGGCCAGTGCTCGCACGGCGGCGGTCTTCCCGCTCCCCTCCGGGCCGTGGATAACGAGGTTTATCGGCTCGTTCACCGCCCGCTCCAGATAGTCGCGGACTTCGGGTTGGGGCAGGTCGGCGAGGTCCGGCGCGTGCGTTTCAGTCCACAGCGGCGACTCCATTGGCGTTTTCTACGAAGTCGCCGGACAAGAATCGGTCGGTTGCGCCGCACGCTGAATCGATCCCGACAAAAGAAGCGGATGATGACCTATAGCAGGTTCCCGATGGCGTCGAAGACGGAACCGATGACGCTCGAATTCGTCGCGTTGGCGCTGGTCGTTCCTGCTTGGGTCGTCGTCTGCTCGGTCATCGTCGCGTTTCCAGCACTCGTCGTTTCGCTCTGCGTCATCGTCGCGTTTCCGGCGCTCGTCGTTTCACTTTGCGTCGTCGTCGCGGTACCGGCACTCGTCGTCGGTTGTGCAGTCGCGGTCGCTTGCGACGTCGTCGTCGCGGTCGTGCTCGTTCCTGCACTCGTCGTTGCAGCCTGTGTCGTGGTACCTGCCTGTGTCGTCGTCGCAGCCGACGTCGTCGTGGTCGTCGCGTTACCGGCCGACTCGAACGTTATCGTCGCAATCTTGCCGAAGTTCCGGGTGTACACGCCGTGCGTGTACGTTCCGGGATCGACACCGGTGCTGTCGACCTCGTAGCTCACACCCGTCCGTTGTCCGGGCGAGAGGGTGACGTTCTTCCGTTGAACGACGTTCCCTTCGACTCGGTAGTCCACGGCCTGCGTGAGCGTCTGGTCGGTCGGGTTGTTGATCGTCGCCTTCACGGTGAACGTGTCACCGACCGTCACGTTCTCCGGTGCGCTGAGACTCTGCACGTCGAACGACGGACCGAGGTCGTTGACGTTCTCCATGTTCCCGCTCGTGCTCGTCGCGGTCTGCGTGGTCGTCTGCTGTGCCGTAGTCGTCGTCGCTGGCGACGTGGTCGTCGTACTCGTACTCGGCGTGCTCGTCGTGGTACCTGCCTGTGTCGTCGTCGCTCCACCACAGCCACAGCCGCCTCCACTGGTCGTGGTCGCTTGCGACGTGGTCGTTGCACCACCGGCCTGCGTCGTGGTCGACGTGGTCGTCGGTGTTGCCGTCGTGGTCGACGTGGTCGTCGGTGTTGCCGTCGTGGTCGCAGCGGTCGTCGTTGCGGCCGACGTGGTGGTCGCGGCCGATGTCGTCGTCGCACCGGTCGTGGTCGACGTAGTCGTCGGTTGTTCCGTCGTAGTCGTCGTCGCGCCGCCGCCCTGCACCGTCACGTAGGCCGGGTCAATGACGATGTTGTTGTCCACGATGTACGGGATGTCCGCAGTGCCGCCCGACGTGACGAAATCGTACACACGATTTCGGTTGGTGTCGAGGTGCGGCATGGCGATGAGCGTCTGGCTCTCGGTCAACGGTTTGTCGAGCGTCACGGTGACGTCCTTGTGCGTTCCCGGCCCGAGGTACTGCGAGGTGCCGACCACGCTACCGATGACGTTCCCGTCCGCCAGACTCGCGTCGTGGATGGTGACGAAGCCACCTTCCGACATGGTGACCGAATCGACCGTCACCGTCTGCCCGTCGCTGGTCTGGTTGTCGAACGTGACGTTCGCGTTCAACTTCGATGGCGACGCCGGTCCTTCCGGAATCCCTGGCCCGCCCGGCATGTTGGGCGCGAGGTTGGGAAGGCTCACGTTCCCCGGCGCTTCCACGACGAACGTCGTGTTCTGCACCGAGATGTCGCGGAGCACCACGCGAACGCTACTGGCGTTGCCCGCTGCCGCCGCTTTGGCGCGTTCGGACGCCCGCTTCAGGTCGTCCTTCGAGACGCTCGGTCCGTTCTGAACGACGTCGTTTGCCGATTTGTTTTCGAGCAAAGCGGTCGCGTTGATGCGGACCGTCTCATCCTTCAGGTGGACTCCTTCGATGACCTCGGTTCGGTCCGGGGTCGGGTCGGTCCCGACCACGAACGACCAGTCGGCGATGGAGAACGATTTGACGTGGAAGACGAACTGCTGTCCGGTCGCGTTCGTCTCGTTCGTCGCGTTCCCCGCTCCGCCTTGCTGGCCGACCGAAATCAGCGCCTGGTCGATGACGACCGTGCCGTTCGCGGTGTACGGTCCGTCGACGGTCCCGTTACCGATGACGAAGTCGTACACTTGGTTCGAGTTCGTGTCCATGTGCGGCATGGCGATGAGCGTCTGGCTCTCGTTGATGGGACGTGCGAGCGTCACGGTGACGTTCTTGTGCGTTCCCGGTGAGAGGTAGACGGAATTGCCCACCACGCTGCCGACGACGTTCCCGTCGAGCAGGCTCTGGTCGTGGATGGCGACGAAGCCACCTTTCTCCATGGTCACGGACGAGATGACGATCGTCTCGCCGTCACTTTGTTGATTGTCTATCGTTACGTTCGCCTGTGATGTATTCATCTGAGTGACATCGTTCAGGCTCGTAACCTGCGTTTCCGGTGCTGTATTTGCTCCCCCACCACCGCCCGACGTCGCTAGCGATGTCGCAACACCGCCGGCGAAGACGACGAGAAGGGACACGAGTACAGCACTCACTGTTCTCGGGATTCGTGTCATATCTCTCCCATTCCGCGTCCGACGTGACGACGAGATGTCGGATAAACCGGTTCGACCGTTCACGGGTTAAGACGCCGATTCGCCGGGTTAAGTCGAAGTTGCGGAGGATCCCTCGAACGCCCCCGAAACGCGGCGAAGCGGCACGATTCGGGATTTCACCCGCTACGTTCCGACCGACAACGGGGATTTCGAACGACGAGGACGGCTTCGAAAGCGGTTTCGAAGGCTGTTTAATCGTCCGTCTGCGAATTGCGAGTAGATGTCGATGCGCGTTACCTTCCTCGGAACCAGTGGGGCAGTGCCGACGACGGAGCGAAACCCGAGTTCTATTCTCGTCAACCGGGAAGGCGACCGCTTGCTCTTCGACGCCGGGGAGGGAACCCAACGCCAGATGATGCGCTTCGGGACGGGATTCACCATCTCCGATCTGTTCGTCACGCACCTCCACGGCGACCACATCCTCGGAATTCCCGGCTTGATTCAGACGTGGGACTTCAACGACCGCGACGACCCGCTCATGATCTACACGCCGCGGGGGACCGGCGACGCCATCGACTCGCTCGTCCGAACGGCGGGCCATCAACCCTCGTTCCCCATCCACATCACGGAAGTCGCACCCGGCGAGGTCGCCGTCCGGCGCGACGACTACGAAGTTCGGGCCTTCCGAACCGACCACGACGCCAACTCGCTCGGCTACGCGCTGGTCGAGGACGAACGGAAGGGCCGCTTCGACCGCGACCACGCCGAGGAACTGGGCGTTCCCGTCGGCCCGAAATTCCAACAACTCCACTCCGGCACCCCCGTCGAGTTGGAGGACGGCACCGTCGTACGTCCCGAACAGGTCGTCGGCGAACCCCGTCCCGGCCGCCGGTTCGTGTACACCGGGGACACCCGCCCCACGGAGCAGGCCGTCGATGCCGCCGAGGACGCCGACCTGCTCGTTCACGACGCCACGTTCGCCGACGACCGGGCGGACCGCGCGGCAAAAACGGCGCATTCGACCGCACGGCAGGCCGCCACCGTCGCCCGCCGCGCCGATGCCAAGCGACTCGCCATCACCCACGTCTCCTCGCGGTACGCCGGGAACGTCTCGGATCACTTGGAGGAGGCCCACGAGGAGTTCGACGGTGAAATCTTCGCCCCCGACGACGGGGATACGGTCGAGATTCCGTTCCCGGACGAGTAGCGGGACTGGCGTTTCGGCGGTCGTTCTTTCGAATTCGAAACCCATCAGAACCAATAGAATTAACTCCCCATAGTCAATAATCCCATACGAAGCATGCGGGGTAAAGCCGCAAAAGGCCAGTGCTAGAACACTGACCCCGTCTGCTTCGGAGCCTACCGAAGCATGTCGGACAACGAACCTTCTAATGAAAAGCGTATCGCCACCACACAAACCGTTCTCTGTCTCAAAGGCATCGACCGCGAGGACGTGGACGAGCAGTTGTTGGAATTGATCCACGAGCATTTCAAGCAAAAGGGGCTGGTCGTGCGAGATATCTCGGTTCACGCCCAGCGACGGTACGCGTCCGGTCGTTCGTGGCGTGAAACACCGTGAAGAGGACAGCGAGTGGTAGAATTCTTCTGTTTTTTGTGAGCTGCTCAGTCACGGCTCGTTGATTCTGGTGGAGTAAGTGCAGCAACTGCGATGAAGTCCTCGAAAGCCCCGCCCGTTCGCGGTCATTGCGCGGGATATTCGCGCTCTCCACAACGCCCGCGCGAATACTGGCCCGCGCAAGCGACCAAGCAAGCGCGAGCGGACGGGGGCTTTCGGTGTCTGCCTCTCAGTAGCTGCAATCGAAATAGAATCAAAACTAAACTCATTATTTCGCCACAAGCGCAGTCTAGTCCCTCCCGCCGTTCGTGTTGCGCGTCGGATTTATATTTCGAGAGACCCTACCACGAATCGTGAGCGAGCGAACGAGTGCCCTCGACGCCCTCGTTTTCGGTGTCGATATCCAAAGCGGGGACGTTCGGGGTGATTCTCCCTCTTACGCGCTCGTCGTCTACGACGGCGAGGGAATAGACCGTGATGTCGTCTCTTACCGCAAACTCCGGCGGCTCATCCACCGCGACGAACCGACGTTCGTCGCCACGGATAACATGTACGAACTCGCCGCCGACAAGAACGCCCTCGTCCACTTCCTTGGCTCCCTGCCGGACGACACCCGCCTCGTGCAGGTGACGGGTGCGGAGCGACCCGAACCGCTTTCCCGGGTCGCCTCGCGCCACGGCGTTCCATACGGCAAGAAACCGATGCGCGAAGCGGAGGCTGCGGCCCGCCTCGCGGCCATGAACGTCGGCCAAGAAGTCTCGGCGTTCACGAACACCACACAAGTCAAAGTCGCACGTGGGCGTTCGACCGGAAAGGGTGGCTGGAGCGCCGACCGCTACACCCGCCGGATTCACGGCTCGGTGAAGGAGTACTCCCGGAAAGTCGAATCGAAGCTCAAGGAGGCCGGACTCGACTACGAACGCGACGTGACCGAGAAGTACGGCGGCTATTCGAACGCGATCTTCGAGGTGGAGGCCCGGCCGAGCGACATTCCGGTCTCGGCTCGGCGTTCCGGCGACATCCGCGTCGAAGTCGAACGCCTCCGCCGCGACGGTATCGAATTCGAACCGCTGGCGAAGCGCCGCGATCACGTCATCGTCGGCATCGACCCCGGTACGACGACCGCGGTGGCGATGACCGATTTGGACGGCAACGTGCTCGACGTGTTGAGCACGCGGACCGCCGACACGGCCGACGTCATCGAGTGGATCATCGAACGCGGGCGGCCTGTCATCATCGCGGCGGACGTGACGCCGATGCCCGAGACGGTCGAGAAGTTCCGCCGGAGTTTCGACGCGGCCGGATGGACTCCCGACACGGACCTGCCGGTGGACGAGAAGCAACACCGAACGAGAGAAGACGGCTACGACAACGACCACCAGCGCGACGCGATGGCGGCGGCGCTGTTCGCCTACGACAGCCACGAGGACCAGTTCGGGCGAATCGCTCGGAAGGTCCCGCCGGGAATCAGTCGCGGTGACGTGACCGCCCGCGTCGTCGCCGGTGACGAGAGCGTCGAAAGCGTCCTCCGGGACTTGTCGGACGACCCGGAACCCGAGGAAGAACAGTCCGAACACACCGTCCGTGAACTCTCCCCCGAGGAGAAACGCATCAAACAACTCGAATCGCAGGTCGAACGCCTCCAGTCGCACGCGGACGATTTGAACGAGAAAGTCGAGCGAAAGGACGGACGGATCGACGAGTTGGAAACTGAACTCTCGGACACGCGCCGGGAGGAGCGACAGAGCGCCCGCGAACGCAGGGAAATCTCGCGTCTGCAACGCGAGAACAACCGATTGGAGGACGAACTCGACGACCGCGACGACAGGATCGAGGAACTGGAAGGCAAACTCGCGCGACTCAAGGAACTGTGGAAACTCGATCATTCGAACTTCAGCGACGTGTCGGAGAAGCAGGCCGGACTCGTCGCCGTCAAACCCGTCGAGAAGTTCACCAACGACGCCATCGACGCCGCCGACGAAAGCTACGGTCTCGTCGACGGCGACGTGATTTTTCTCCGGGATGCGAGCGGTGCGGGACATTCGACCGCCGAGCGGTTGGCGGACATCGCTCCCCGCGTCGTCCTGAAAGCGGGTGGCATCTCCGACGCGGCGGACGAGGTGCTGTTCGAACACGACGTTCCGGTCGGCCCCGCCGACGAGGTGACGATTCAGGAGATAGACGAACTCGCCGTCGCACGCGAGTCGGAAGTCGAAGCCGTCATCAACGACTGGCACGACCGGGCCGAGGAACGCCAGAAACAGGAAAAGGCCGACCAACTCGACCAACTCATCAGCGAACATCGGGCTGAGAGTCGAGCGGACGGTCGCGGGTCGTCCTCGCTCGGGAACTGATCTTACGTCGTCCAGTCGGTCGTCAGCGTTCGCAGGACGCTCAATCCCCAGATGGCGACACCGAATCCGAGTACCAGCACGGTCGCATACAGAAGCACGTACTCCGGGAGCGTCGTCGAAACTCCTTCCTGAAATCGAATGGCAGGATACAGCGCGAGGGCGCCGACGACGGTCATCCAGAGACCGATCCGTTTTCCGTTCATACCACCGGGTTTTTCTTCCGACGACTTGGCTGTTGGGAGTGCGATTGCCAGTAGCATGATGACGCAACCCTAAAGCCGGTGAACCATCTTTTCCCGAGCATGGATGCCTACGAGTTAATCTCACGGAACGCCGAGGAGTTGGTGACCGAGGAGGAAGTGCGCGAACTCGCGGCGGACCCCGAGGGCAAGCGCGCCTACGTCGGCTACGAACCCTCCGGCGTGCTCCACATCGGGCACATGCTCACCGCCAACAAACTCATCGACTTGCAGGAAGCCGGCTTCGAGGTCGTCATCCTGCTCGCGGACGTGCACGCCTACCTGAACGACAAGGGAACGTTCGAGGAGATTCAGGAGACCGCGGATAAGATGAAAGAGCAGTTCATCGCCTACGGACTGGACGAGGAGAACACGGAGTTCCGTTTCGGCTCCGAGTTCCAGATGGACGACGACTACGTCCTCGACCTCCACTCGCTCGAACTGGAGACGACGCTCAACCGTGCGAGCCGAGCGATGGCGGAAATCCAGAGCGGCGACTCCACGAAGGTCTCACAGGCGGTCTACCCGCTCATGCAGTCGCTCGACATCGAATACCTCGACCTCGACCTCGCCATCGGTGGGATGGAACAGCGTAAAGTCCACATGCTCGCCCGCGACACGCTCCCGAGCATCGGCTACGACGCGCCGACCTGCCTACACACCCCGCTCATCGCCGAACTCTCCTCCGGCGAGGGCAAGATGTCCTCCAGCAAGGGCGTCACCATCTCGATGGAGGACTCGACCGAGGACATCGAGGAGAAGGTCAACGGCGCGTTCTGCCCGCCGACCCGCGACCCCGAGGGCGACCTCGAAAACCCCGTCCTCCAAATCTTCGAGTACCATGTCTTCCCGCGCTTCGAGCAGGTCGTCGTGGAACGCCCCGACAAGTACGGCGGCAACCTCGAATACGACGACTACGATTCGCTCGAAGACGACCTGGAGAGCGGCGAACTCCACCCCGCCGACGCGAAGGGCGCGCTGGCGACGTACCTCGACGAACTCATCGCACCGGGTCGCGAGAAGATTCGACAGGCCGAGTAACGCGTTCTAATTGCAGCGCTTTTGACCGTCTGTCGTGGATTCCCTCACTACTTCCCTTCGATAAACACCGAGACGCTATACGAAATCCCGTATCTGGACGGCAGTGGCGGGGTGACCGTTTCGGCGTTGTCTGATGGTGGGGAAGAATAATATTGTCTGAAAGTCTCGCCTCGAACAATGACAGTATCCCTACCGGATGGCGTCCGCCACGTCGACTGTCGAACACGGGACAAACCGAACGTGTACATCGTCGACGACGGTGACATTACGCTCGTGGACGCCGGTTGGCCCGGCGACGAAGGGACCGTACGGGACGGCGTTCACGATGCCGGTCTCGAACTGGCGGATATCGACCGCGTTCTGTTGACCCACTACGACGGCGACCACGTGGGAACGCTCTCGCGATTGACGCCCGACTTGGATGCACCGGTGTACATCCATCGGTTGGAAGCACCGTACGTCGCCGGGGATCAACTCCCGCCGTGGACCGCTCGTCACGGGATCGAGGCGCTACAGCGATTGTATTACCGGCGACTTACGCTTCCCGACCTTCCGATTCGTTCCATCGAGGACGGGGAGACGATCGGCGACTTTCGGGCGTATCACACACCGGGGCATACGCCCGGCCACGTGGTTTACCTTCACGAGGACCTTTCCGCCGCGTTTCTGGGTGACCTCGCGTACGGACTCGGGGACAGTCTTCGTTCGTCCGGCAGGATCACCAGTTACGACACCGCCCAAGTCAGCGAAAGCATCGAATCACTCTGTGAACGAACCGAAGAGTTTCGGTACGCGTGTCCCGGGCACGGTCCCCCGCTCGAAGACGGTCACGACCTGTTGGCGAGCCTCGTCGCGTAATCTGCGGTCTGCTGTTGTCTTGTTCTCCCGGACTCGACGGTTTCGGAACCATTTCGACCACACCCCTCCCCCGAAACGACGCTACGACTCGGACCCCGTTCTCCCGTGATGTCGATTTGATATCGCTGATTTGGGTTTATCGTCGATGCGATTCGGACCGCTTTTCCGGCTTCTACGATCAGGTACGGTGTTCGAAAAGAAGAGAACAGCCCTTGAGAACGGATATATCGACGGAATCTCTTGATTACTATCTGCTGCCGGAATGAGAATCGCCCGTCGATTACTCGAATCCGCCGCCCATCATTCCGCCCATTCCGAAATTGGCGAGCAGACCCGAGACCAGTCCCCACGCGGTCAGCACGAAGCCGACGACGACGAGCGCTATTCCGGCGGCGATAATGAGGCTTTGAACGGCGATGATGCCGATTCCGACGATGAGGACGAGTAGTCCCACGATACCTTTCGTACCGAGTTTTCCGAGCATAGCCCGGATTGTGTCTGCCACCGCCTTAAAACCGACAGTTGGAGAGATGAGTCTCCGGACGGCCCTCCATGTCTCCATCAGCGACGACGGACAGCGGATTTAAAAGCATACCAACCGAATATACACGGTGAGACATGAGTGACAGCAGTGGACGGAATAACCTCCGAATGCCGGACGACAACGAGGTATTCGCCACAGTCACGAACATGCTCGGTGCCAACCGGGTGAAAGTGCGCTGTGCGGATGGTAAGGAACGAACCGCCCGTATTCCGGGCAAGATGCAAAAACGCGTCTGGATTCGTGAGGACGATATCGTTCTCGTCGAGCCGTGGGACTGGCAGGACGAGAAGGCCGACATCACGTGGCGCTACGAGAAGCAACAGGCCGACCAACTCCGACGCGAAGGCCACATAAACTGAGCCGAATCGGGAGCGTTTTACCCGCAATCAGTTGCCGAGAGTACCAACTACGGTCACTCTATGATTCCTGGTATCATACTGCAATCGGAAAGCACGGCCGTTTCCGCTGTTCGGTTAAATACGTGGTTCCTCCGTCCCTGTATGTCCGAACAGATCACTGCCGAAGACGTTGCACACGATGCGGAGTTCCCGGAACTCATCGAAGGGATTCGAAGCCGACGGTCGGGTCACAACTACGACCCGGACGAGGACATCTCCGACGAGACGCTCGAAGAACTTATCCGAGATGCGGCGATCGCGCCGTCGTCGTACAACCTCCAACCGTGGGAGTTCGTCGCCGTTCAGGACGACGAACGACTCGACGAAGTCGTGGACATCGCCTACGGGCAAGAACACATCCGCGACGCCGGAACGGCCATCCTCGTCGTCGGCCACACGGACGCGAAGACGGCCGACCGCGTCTTCGAGGATTGGGCCGAGGCGGGTCGAATGGACGAGGAAACCGCACAGCAGACGAAAGCACAGACGGCGGAGATGTACGAAGGCGACGCGATGGGTCGGGATTACGCGATTCGGAACGCGAGCCTCGCCGCCCAGAACCTCATGCTCTCCGCGCACGCACGCGGGTTGACGGCCACGCCGATGATCGGTTTCGATCAGGAACGCATCGCGGAGTTCCTCGACCTGCCGGACGACGAGATTCCGGTGATGTTGCTCGCTGTCGGTCCGAGCGGCGGCGATGAACCCGAGCGTCTCCCGCGCCGCTCGGTCGACGAAATTCTCCACCGCGAAACGTACTAACCGAACAGGCCATCCTTTTACGGTTCCTCCACATAGTCCGGTGTAGATGAACGAGGAGTACGGATTACTCGACCCAGATAACGTGGACAGCCCCGGCGACGAGTGGGAGGAAATCGACGTTTCCGACACCGAAGCGGACCGCATCGCACGCCGTCGTGACCGGGAGTTCAACCAGTTCAGAAAACGGGTCAAGGATTCCGACCAGTTCAAAGTCGAGCAGTCGGTGTTCGACGACGCGACACTGGCGGCACTGTACAAACTCGTTCAAGACGGCTACGTCCAAGCGTTCGGCGGGCCGATTTCGTCCGGAAAGGAGGCGACGGTTTACTCCGCACTCGGTGACGAGAAGTACGGCGAAGTCGCCGTCAAAATCTATCGCATCAACGCCAGCGACTTCCGCGACATGCGGGAGTATCTGGTCGGCGACCCGCGATTCGAGGAACTCGGCGGGGACAAAAAGCGAATCGTCCTCGCGTGGGTACGAAAGGAATCCGCCAACCTCAATCGCGCTCGGAAGGCCGGGGTTCGCGTTCCGGAACCCATCGCCGTCCAGCGAAACGTGTTGGTGATGGAGTTCATGGGGAACGACGGCAAGCGTGCGCCCACGCTCGCGGACGCCCACCTCGAAAACCCCCAAACCGCGTTCGAGGTCGTTCGCGAGTACATGCGGCGGTTGTTCGACGCGGGCCTCGTCCACGGCGACCTCTCGGAGTACAACATCCTCGTCAGCAACGGCGAACTCTGCATCATCGACGTGGGACAGGCCGTCACTTTCCACCACCCGAACAGCGGCGAATTCCTCACGCGCGACTGTGTGAACATCGCCTCGTTCTTCCGCCGACAGGGACTGGAGATTCAGGGCGACGAACTCGAAGAGTGGATTCGGGAGAACGCCGAGACGGAACGCTGATTTTCCACAAAAACGGCCGATGACACAACTGCCGGAAACTCGCATTTTCACAGCCGTCAGAATCAGCAATCGGTACGACCACGAAAATCAGCCGGTTACACGACCATTAGTCGCTAGCACGCTCACCGAAAGACCTGCAGTCTTTCGAGCCATCAAAATCGCGGCGCGATTTTGAGACGCCGGAAAATCGAAGATTTTCCGGGCCGACGACTGAAGGGAGCGCAGCGAAATGAAGGAGAAGCGCTTTTGGTCCAGCTTTTACAGGGAGCCAGCGGGAACGACGACAACAGTCGTCGTTCCCGCCTGCGACCGTCGTAAAAGGTGGCAGTCAAAAGGTCGTGGGGAAGGGCTTAAACCGTCTCAAGTGATAGAATTTTCTATGAAGCACGTGACGATTCCGCAGGACAGGATTGGTGTTCTCATTGGCCAGGGTGGTGAGACGATGCGAGAAATCGAAAGCCGTGCAGAGGTGCGTCTCGATATCGACTCGGACGACGGTTCCGTGCGCGTCGAACAGACCGGCGACCCGCTTCAGGGGTTGAAAGCACCTGACATCGTGAAGGCCATCGGTCGAGGGTTCTCACCCGAGGAGGCGCTTGCGTTGCTCGACGACGACTTGATGCTGTTCGATCTCGTGGATATCGAAGCTGCAGCGCGTAACAAAAACGATCTTCAACGACAGAAGGGCCGTCTCATCGGTGAGAACGGTCGAACACGGCAATTGCTGGAAGAACTATCGGGTGCGAACGTCGTCATTTACGGAACGACGCTCGGCATCATCGGCCAACCACAGCAGGTCGAAGTCGTTCGAAGCGCAGTCGAGATGCTCCTCGACGGTGCACCACACGGCTCGGTGTACTCCTTCCTCGAACGCAAACGCAACGAGATGAAGCGCCAAGGGATGGAATACCACCAGTTCAGCGGTTAAATCCGATTTTTCACATATAAATAATTCGTGTCACTCCGTGGCACTCGCCGTCGAGAGGCTCGTGTGCCTCGTTCTCACAGCACCAAGGAAAGATTTATATAGAATCGCAATCAACGGATGTGATGACTATGTCACAACCAATGGGCAACCAGCCACTTATCGTTCTTTCCGAGGACAGTCAACGAACCTCCGGACGGGACGCACAATCGATGAACATCACAGCCGGGAAAGCGGTCGCAGAGGCCGCACGTACCACACTCGGTCCGAAAGGGATGGACAAGATGCTCGTCGATTCGACTGGCGACGTCGTCGTCACGAACGACGGTGTAACCATCCTCAAGGAGATGGACATCGAGCACCCGGCGGCGAACATGATCGTCGAAGTCGCCCAGACGCAGGAAGACGAAGTCGGCGACGGGACGACCAGCGCCGTCGTCATCGCTGGTGAACTCCTCCAGAAGGCGGAGGATCTGCTCGAACAGGACATCCACGCCACGACCCTCGCACAGGGGTACCGTCAGGCCGCCGAGAAGGCGAAGGAAGTCCTCGAAGAGAACGCGATCGAAGTCGATGCCGATGACACCGAGTACCTCGAAAAGATCGCCGCGACGGCGATGACCGGCAAAGGCGCGGAGAACGCCAAAGACCACCTCGCCAACCTCGTCGTTAGCGCCGTGCAGAGCGTCGCCGACGAGGACGGCGTCGACACGGACAACATCAAAGTCGAGAAGGTCGTCGGTGGCACCATCGACAACTCGGAACTCGTTGACGGCGTCATCATCGACAAGGAGCGCGTCCACGACAACATGCCGTACTTCGCCGAGGACGCCAACGTGGCCCTCGTCGACGGCGCGCTCGAAATCGCCGAGACGGAAATCGACGCGGAAGTCAACGTCACCGACCCCGACCAACTCCAGCAGTTCCTCGACCAAGAGGAATCCCAACTGCGTGAGATGGTTGACTCGCTGGTCGACGTCGGCGCCGACGTCGTCTTCGTCGACGGCGGTATCGACGACATGGCACAGCACTTCCTCGCACAGGAAGGCATCCTCGCCGTCCGCCGTGCGAAGTCGAGCGACATACAGAAACTGGCACGCGCGACCGGTGCCACGCTCGTCAACAACGCCAACGACATCACCGAGGACGACCTCGGCTTCGCCGGAAGCGTCGCTCAGAAGGATGTCGGCGGCGACCAGCGCATCTTCGTCGAGGAAGTCGAAGAGGCGAAATCGGTCAGCCTCATCCTCCGCGGCGGCACGGAACACGTCGTCGACGAAGTCGAGCGCGCAATCGAGGACAGCCTCGGTGTCGTTCGCGTCACGCTCGAAGACGGCAAAGTGCTCCCCGGCGGTGGCGCTCCGGAAACGGAACTCGCCCTCTCCCTGCGTGACTACGCTGACAGTGTCGGCGGCCGCGAACAGTTGGCCGTCGAAGCGTTCGCTGACACGCTGGAAGTCATCCCGCGCACCCTCGCCGAGAACGCGGGTCTCGACCCCATCGACTCGCTCGTGGACCTCCGTAGCAAACACGACGGTGGACAGACGAGCGCAGGTCTCGACGCATACACCGGCGACATCGTCGACATGGAAGAGGACGGCGTCGTCGAGCCGCTCCGCGTGAAAACGCAAGCGGTCGAAAGCGCTACGGAAGCGGCCGTCATGCTCCTCCGCATCGACGACGTCATCGCGGCTGGTGACCTCTCCGGTGGCAAAGTCAGCGACGACGATGACGAAGGCGGCGCGCCCGGCGGTGCCCCCGGCGGAATGGGTGGCATGGGCGGCATGGGCGGTATGGGCGGTATGGGCGGTGCAATGTAAATTTCGACGAAAGGACAAATTTCATTGCACGGCCGAGGGAACCTCGGCCAAGGCTATGTAAGAGAGGTTTCGAAGAAACCTCGACTGTCGAACGGGCTGTGCCCGTGAGACAAATTCGGCCGAAGAACGGATTTCATAGCCCGTCAGGCTCTGCCTGACGGAGACTATGTAAGCGAGGTTCGGAACGAACCTCACCCCATAGAAGCGACGACTGCCCATTCGACGATCGAAACGAACTCCCGTTTCGAACGTTATTTTTCGCGCATCGATTCGTATCGTTCCGCCAGCACCAGGTACGGTTCGATGACTTCGATGCAATTTCCGAGCGTGACGACATCGTCCTCGACTGTGACCATTCCCGAATCTTCGAGCTTGGGGAGATGGCTGTGATGTAACTGGGCAAAAATACGCCTGGCGTCGGTATCCGGGTTCTCGTCCGAAATTTTCTCCGAGAGGGCTGTTACTGTCAACGATGGGCCACTCTTGATGAGTTCTCGAAGCACGACTCGGCGTCGTGCACTCGCCAGTGTGGAGAAGATGACGGACGGTGCGGGCCTATCGACGTTGTCTAGTGAGGGCATCGGTGGAATATCGTGGAATTCGTAGTTACTGGTATCTCCCGTCGCTGGATATCTATGTACTAGAATGTATTCGCACGAATCGATCTGAACCTTGGCCTTATATTTCAGGCTTTTTATTGCGCGTTTTCATCCTGCCACGAATCTCTTTTTTACTACAATAAAGAGAAAAACACTTTTCTCGGTTCTATCGTGGTTTACCCTTTTCTCCGAGGATGGTGTTCTCGACGAGGCGTGATTGTGCCCGTCGCAAACGCTCCGAAACGGACTGTTTGCTGATGTCCAGCGTGGAACTCAGGTTCGTAAGGGTGGCGTCACGAGGAACTTCGAAATACCCGGATTCGTAGGCGGCGACGAGGGCTTCGCGCTGTGGCCCGGTGAGGTGAAACGCCGTATCGTTGTCGCCCGGCGTGTACAGTCGCTTGAGGGAGAAATCGACGTGCTCTCGTCGGCAGAACTGTTGAAATTCGACCAGGGCAGATCGCTCCGGAAACCGGACCCGTCGCGTCCACGTTCCCGACGCGCCGTGACCCGCCATCGGAACCGCACCGAGTTCCTGATAGGTAGGATAGACGGGAAGGATCGACTCCCGTTCCAGTCGAAGCCGATAGAGTTTCCGAACGTCCATCTCTTCGACGATGGAGTATGACTCGATCGTCGGGTCGGCGTGAAGGGAATCGTTGAACGTGTCGAAACTCCCTCCGGTTGCCCAAATGATGAGGAGCGCGGACCCTGCCGTGCTCGCCATCTGCTGTTCGAGTTCGACGGTCATTTCCGGAACTGCTTCGAGCGTCTCGGTAAGAACGAGGTCCGGAGCACGTATCGTAAACTCCGCGATGACGCTCATGACCGGTGGAACTCGCCCCGGGGTCTAAGTAGTATTGGTCGGTTACCGGGACTCGTCTAGTTTGAACTGTTCGTGCTCGCTCGCAGCGTTGAGCACGACGCTCGTGTTACTCTCTTTGATATCGGGGTCGATGAGCAGCTTCTTGATCTGTTCGTTCATTCCGTCCGTGTCGGTAAATTTGCCGATGGCGATGATATCATAGTCCCCGGTAACCTCGTACACACTTATCATCTGATCATGGTCTTGCAACCGTTCGGTCACTTCTGGCAGGGCGTTCCCTTCGACTTTCAGTTGGACGACTGCCGTCACGTCGTATCCCAACTCGTCGTAATCGACGAGCGGAGAGTACCCTTGAATGACCCCCTGTTCTTCCAAGTGGGTCAAGTGGTTCGAAATCGTCGTCACCGAGACGTCCAGTTCCTCCGCGAGGCTTCGGAGACTCGCTCGTCCGTCGCCGAGTAGTTCGTTTACGAGTTTCGCATCCAGATTTTCGTACGTCATTACACCAACCAACTCGCTCCACCCATTAGAATTTAACGAATATCCAATTCTAGGTCTAAATCGTACAGTTGACTAACCGATACTGTTTTAATGGTGGATGTATTTGCATACGGTGTCTATAAAGATGACAGACGGAAATATTGCCACCGAAAAGGATACAGGGTTATCCGCTGAAGAACAGGAAGTTCTCGACGCAATCGAGACCGAAAACGTCGATTTTGTCCGTCTCCAGTTCACCGACATCACTGGGACGGTGAAAAACGTCAGCATCCCGGCCCACCAAGTCGAAAAGGCGTTCGAGGAGGGCATTTGGTTCGACGGCTCGTCCATCGAAGGATTCGTTCGCATTCAGGAGAGCGACATGCGTCTCGAACCCGACCCATCCACGTTTGCTGTCCTCCCGTGGCGCTCCAACGGTGACTCCGCAAGTGCACGTCTCATCTGTGATGTCGTCAACACCGACGGAACGCCGTTCGACGGCGGTCCACGCCAGGTTTTGAAGCGTGTCCTCGACCGTGCGGACGAGATGGGATATACCGTCAGCATCGGTCCCGAGCCCGAATTCTTCCTCTTCGACAAGGACGAGGACGGAAACGCGACCACCGTCCCGCACGACTCGGGCGGCTACTTCGACCTCGCACCCAAGGACATGGCGAGCGACGTCCGCCGAGAAATCATCTTCACGCTGGAGGAGATGGGCTTCGAAATCGAGGCCAGCCACCACGAAGTCGCCGACGGTCAGCACGAGATCAACTTCAAGTACGAGAACGCACTCGCTGCAGCGGACAACATCGCCACCTTCCGTGCCGTCGTCCGCGCCGTCGCGGAACAGAACGACATTCACGCGACGTTCATGCCCAAGCCGATCAGCGCTATCAACGGCTCGGGTATGCACAGCCACATCAGCCTCTTCGACGAGGACGGTAACGCGTTCGACGACCCCGACGACGAGTTCAACCTCTCCGAGACCGCGTACCAGTTCATGGGCGGCATCCTGAACCACGCCGAGGCGTTCACCGCCGTCACGAACCCGACCGTCAACTCCTACAAACGTCTCGTTCCCGGCTACGAAGCACCCGTCTACGTCGCGTGGAGCGACACCAACCGCTCGGCGCTCATCCGCGTCCCCGACGCTGCGGGCGCGAGTTCGCGCTTCGAAATCCGGAGTCCGGACCCGTCGTGCAACCCCTACCTCGCGCTCGCCGCCGTCATCTCGGCCGGGCTCGAAGGTATCGAAAACGACGCCGACCCCGGAGAACCGGTCCGCGAGGACATCTACGAGTTCGACGACGAGAAGCGTGAGGAGTACGGCATCACGACGCTCCCCGGTTCGCTCGACGAAGCAGTCGACGCGCTCGAAGCCGACGACGTCGTCACCGAAGGACTCGGCGAGCACGTCACCGAGAAGTTCATCGAGGCCAAGCGTGCGGACTACGCCGACTACCGCGTGTTCGTCTCCGACTGGGAGAAAGAGAAGTACTTGGAGAAGTTCTAAGCGCGAATCCCTCTCCGTCCAACTATTTTTGGATACGCGACGATTCCACCCTGTACTACCGCGTTGATGGCGAAGATGGCGGCGAGCGGCAGCGATGCTCGGAGTCCGATGTACGAGAGGACACCGAGGGAAAAAAGCCCCACGACGGCCGTCGGACGGGACACCGTTCCGTCCGGTGGTCCGACCGACTCCCACGCGATCAACGCCCCGATGGTCCCGCCGAATGCGGTGACGGCATCCACCAGGTCGGTTTCCGCGAGTGCGGCAGTGACGGGTGGCATGAGGATAACGATACAGAGCGCCGCGAAGGCCCAGAGGACGGCGAGGGCGAACGCCGGCCTCGGCCGTCGCTTGAAGCCACCGATGAGGACGGCGAGATAGACGAGGCCGATTCCGACGCCCGCGATCACGTCGACGGTGAAGTGAACGCCGAGAACGAGTCGTGCGAGGCAGACGAGCGCAACGATGACGCCCGCAACCGCCAACCGTGTCGCTCTGCTCCAGCGGTCGAACGTCAGCGCGAGAAGGACCCAAAACACGGTCGAACCGAGCGCGTGACCGCTCGGAAAGCCGTATCCCGACGCATTCACGACGTGATACGTCTCGGGCGGCCGTGCCAGCGCGAAAAACCCTTTCAGCGCGAGCGTCAACGACAGTGCGCCCAACGTCGCGGCGAGGAGGAATCCGTACTTCTCGCGGTCGTCGTTGGTCCAGTAGAGCAGCGCACCGAGGACGAAAAACAGCCCCGCATTACCGAGTTGGGTGACGTAGGCGAACACCTGCGGTATCCAATGCGGTAATACCTGATGGAAGAACTCCACCACACCCAAACCACGGGACATGATTACGAGCGCCAGTCCTGAATCCGACCGCCGACGCGTCCGGGGACCATCGCGGCGTTCACGCCGAACCCGACGAGCATCATCAGGGTGTATAGCCCGAGCGTCGAGAGCCAGATGATGAACATGGCGAGGATGGCCCACCAACTTTTGAGCCACCAGAACGCGCCGAGCGTCATCGCCGTCCCGTACAGGAGAACGAGATACGGACCCCATCCGCGCGCGTGCCCACGGCGCATCCGCCTCCGGACGTATCCCTTCAGTTCCGACTCCAACTTGGATTTCTGAACTGTGCGCTCATCGACATCGTGTTCGAACTCCTCGAACTCCGACTGTAGACGTTCCACGTCGTCTCGGAGGTCGAGGATGTCCGGTGCGGACTGCTCTGTATCGTCGGTCATGTCCTCTCCTTTGACTTCCTGCTGTCTTTCCCTGGTGCCTGCCACGCCTTTAGTTTTCCTGAAATGCCGTCCCGCGAGAACCGCGTTGATGACCGCGCCGAACAGGAGGACGATGCCGCCGAGGTAGAGCCACGTGACCAACAACAACGCGCCGCCGAGAACGCCGTAGGCGGAGAACTGCGCCGCTGAATCGACGTAAATGCTGAACACCGCTTGGAGCGCCGTCCAGCCGAGTGTCGCAAATATCGTTCCGGGAAGTATCTCACGGACCGTAACGTCGGTGTCGGGAAAGAAATAGTACAGGGGTAAGAACACCGGAACCAACACGAACAGGAGGGCGATCGACGTGAGCGTCCGCTCGAACGGCAGCCACGCCATGGACGGAAGGAGGATGTTGATCACCGCGACGCCCGCGACCCCCACGGCGATGACGGCCAACACGAGACCCGCATCGGTCAGCGTCTCGGTGAACGGTTCCGCGACGTTCACGCCGTAGACCCGTGAAAACGCCTCGTCCAATCCGCGAAACACCCGCAGGGTACTCCAAACGAGGACGAGAGAACCGACGACCGTCGCGCTTCCACGTCCTGAAGCGCTGGAGAGCGAATTCTGAACGATGTCCTGTGCCTTCGGGGAGAGAAGCGTTTGGACTGTCCCGACGACGTGATTCGCAAACGCGTCCCCGCCGACGAACGACGCGATGGCGAGCGCCAACAACAGCGCCGGAAGGATCGAGACGAAGGCGTAGTAGGCGATCCCCGCCGCGAGAAACGTGATTTCCTGTTCACGCGCGTAACCGACGGTTTCCCGTGCCGTAGTTCCGATATTCACGGGGTGTACTTCGGCGAATTCAACCAAAAGCGTTGGCCACTACCGCTCACCTGTCACCTATGGTCGCGTCGCCGCACGAATCTCGGCGACGTTCGCGGGCGTCTTGAACGTCGTCCCGCCGTAGTGGGTGCGGGAGGCTTCGTAGCCCGCATCCCGAAGGCGCTCCAGGAACTCGTCCATGCCCGAGGCCGAGCGCGTCCACTCCTTACAGAGTCGGTGTTGGTCGTAGTGGGTCGGTCGGTGGAGTTCGCCCGAAAGTTGGGTCAGGAGTTTGTTCGCCTTCTTGGCGGTACCCATCTCCTCGGTGACGTTCTCGGCGACCGCGTCCACGAAGTCGGCGTCGTGGGTCGGGCCGAGCCAAACGGGACCCGCGGTCAGCAAGCGGTTGCTCTCACACGCCGGGCAGGTTTCGGGTGGGTTCGCGATGAGGCCGTACTCGTGCTCGCGGTGAAGACAGTCCTCGCAGTGATAGAGGTGACCGAGTTCGTCGATGGCACCGTTCGCGGTCGTCGCGCCCTCGTCCAGTTCGAGGTAGGTTCGGACGTAGTGGCTCGTCGCGTGGGTCAACAGCGGCGTGACGCCCTTGTCGTACCGGGCGGCGGTGCGGGCCAGCGCGGAGAGGAGGATTCTGACGCCCATCTCGGCGTGGTAGTCCGTGTTGCGCGGGGTCGCGCCGTACTTTCGAACCCCGCTGTGGAAGTGCGCGCCACAGAGCGGCGCGGTGTCCGTCGCCGTGACACAGACCAGATCGCGCGTGTTGGCGAACGCCGCGTCGGCGAACGGGATCGGCGTTCCGAACGGGTCGATGTCCACCACGTCGAACACCTCCTCGTGCATGAGCGCGTTGGCGTTCCTGTGGAGCACTTCGCCCGGCAGGTCGTTGCGCTCGAAGTTCTCCCGACAGAGTTCGATGGCGTCCGGGTCGATGTCGGCACACGTCACGTTCCAGCCGTTTTCGGCGGCGCGGACGCCCCGAATCCCCGTGGCCGCCATCGCATCGAGGTAGTACTCTGCTCGCGGTTCTCGGTCGACGTACGTTCGCAGGACCGCGACCGTCAGGTCGCGGTTCAACTCCTGCACCGGGTTGAAAAACACGTCGTCGATGATGGCGTCCCCCTCCTGTTCGGGGACCTCCACCTCGACGTTCCCTTCGCGGACATTCATACGTCGAGTCGGCGTTCAGCCCCGAAAAGGAATGCGGGTTACGGGCGACGACGGGAACGTCGGAGATGAGCCTCCGGGAACTGTACTGTGAACCGATGGATCGCAGAAACTGGGCGAAAGCCACGCCCGCCGATCCTACGCTAACCAGCCGCTTTTCGTCGTCGCTATCGGAACCGGTTTATTTCGCCCCTCCGAACCGATGGTCCGTGCGTTCGGTTTCCACCGCCATCGACCGTTCACTGACGCCCGCGGAGTTGATACTGTGAACAGCGTCGAGGCGTGGGAATCCGAACTGGCCGAGGTGGGGTCGCTCACGCCGGATGTCGTCCGCCGAATCCTCTCGGTTCACGACGACAGGGGTCGGCAGGCCATCGAAGCGGTGTCCGAGCGGCGGGTCAAGGAATATCGAGACTTCGTCGTGGTCGTCGGGTTCGAGGACGAGTACATCGTGGAGGAAGGCTGTACCTGCCGGGATAGCGAATACAATCTAGATCCGGACGACCCGACCGAACTCTGTTGGCACGTCCTCGCCGCCAAAATCGCGCAGCGGATAGACGCGATGGACCACCACGATATGTGGTACTCCGACGTGCGCGAGTTCCTGTAAGCTTCTGTCGCTCAGGACTGCTGGCAGATATCCACGAAGTTTTGGAGGATTTTCAGCCCTGTCTCGCCGCTCTTTTCCGGGTGGAACTGCGTGCCGAAGACGGTTCCCGACTCGTCGGCGATGACGCTCGGGAAGTCCGTCCCGTAGTCGGTCGTCGCCACTATCGCGTCGTCGTCTTCGGGGACGGCGTAGTAGGAGTGCACGAAGTAGGCGTGCTCGCCGTCGACACCCTCGACTAGCGGGTGGTCACGTTCGACGGAGAGTTCGTTCCAGCCCATGTGCGGTACCTTCTGTTCCCCGGTGAACCGAACGTTCGTTCCCGGGATTAGGTCCAGTCCGGTGACTTCGCCTTCCCCGGCGTGTTCAGCTTCCTCGCTCGTCGTCAGCAACATCTGCATCCCGAGACAGATGCCGAACACCGGCGTTCCGTCGTTCGCGGCATCGGCGAGCGCCTCCCGGTACGGTCCGGCGTTCTCCATTCCTTCGCGGAACGCGCCGACGCCCGGCAGGACGATGCCGTCCGCCGCCTCGAACGTGGCGGGGTCGTCGGTAATCTCGACGTCCGCTCCCGCGCGTTCGAGGCCGCTGACGGCGCTCCGGAGGTTTCCGAGTCCGTAATCGACCACGACGACGGACGCGGTACGCTGTTTTGCGTGCGTACTGGCTTCCATACCGTCATCTACCAACTCGATCTACAAACTGTTTCGCGTTTGCGCGAAATTTGACCTCTAATCGTGACTATGTATCACACCGTTGGGCCAAATGGTTTGAATAGGAAGATTTAACCTACAAGTACAGAAAGAATAACATGTATTCAGATGGTAAATCGACGCACGTTCATCAAATCCGCGAGTACGGCGGGACTCGTCGGCCTTTCGGGCATGGCCGGGTGTATCGGAACCTTCGGAAAGCAAGCCTACAAGGACGGTAAAATCAAGTTCCTGATGTCTCCGACCGAGCCACAGGAACAGATGATGGCACAGTACACGCCCATCAAAAAGCGTCTGAACAACTACATCGACGCTGTTGACACCGTGAACATGAAGTACGCCGCCAACTACAGTGCGACGCTCACCGCGCTCGACAGCGGGACGGCGGACGTCGCGGAAAGCGGTCCGTTCGCCGCCGCACTCGGCGTCAAAAACGACCGCGCGGATATCATCCTTCAGCGCCACGCCTACGGAACGTGGACGTACTACAGCGTGATCATCACGCGCGAGGATTCGGACATCTCGTCGCTGAAGGACCTGAAAGGCAAGAAAATCGCATTCGCCGATGCACTGAGCGCCAGCGGGTCGCTCTACCCGTTGTCCATGCTCAAAGAGGCTGGACTTTCCATTCCCGACTCCCCGGGTGACCCGAAAGGTGCGGACTTCGAGCCGACGTGGACCACCCACGACAAGGCGTACAATGCGCTGAAAAGCGGCCAAGCCGACGCCGCCGGTGTCGGTCGGTTCATCGTCTGGGACTACGACACGAACGATTACGTTGAAGGCGTCAAGGAACTCGATATTCGCTCCGAAATTCCGCGTGCGCCGATCATGGTTTCCCCGAAACTCACCGACGACGAGAAGGAGAAAATCACGAAGGCCTTCACCAAAGCACCGGACAAGATGTACTACGGAGCGGACGGCAAGAAGGACACCGACGACGACATCTGGTTCGATGGCGTGAAGAAGGTCGATGCCTCGACGTACCAACCCGTCGTCAAGGTGGCCAACAAACTCGGCTACGGCGAGGACATCTTCAAGAACTAACCCTGTCGAGAATCGAACAACGACAGTAGATAATAAACTATTAGCTTTTAGGACTTCGTTCAAATACTAATATGGCATCATTAACGGTATCGGACATCACCAAGGTTTACGGTGGCGAAACGGTGGCGCTCGACGACGTTTCGTTCGAGATTCCCGACGGGGAGTTCGTCATCCTTCTCGGTCCGTCCGGGGCGGGGAAATCGACGTTGCTTCGGCTTCTGAATGGCCTCGAACGGCCGACGGAGGGGGAGATTCGAATCGGCGACGACCGGGTTTCGGGTACCCGTAGCGACGTGGCGATGGTGTTCCAAATGCACTACCTCGTCGAAAGCATGAGCGCGTATCGAAACGCGCTCACCGGGGCGCTCAACCGGACCGACACGGTCGATAGCGTCTTCACACGGTACGACGAGGAGGACAAGGAAATGGCGTTGCGGTCGCTCGAAACCGTCGGGTTGCTCGAAGAAGCGAATCAACGAGCGGACAGCATGAGCGGTGGCCAGCAGCAGCGCGTCGGCATCGCTCGCGCCCTCACACAGGACCCGCAACTCCTGCTCGCCGACGAACCGGTCGCGAGTCTCGACCCGAAAGCCGCCCAAGACGTAATGCACTACATGAAGCGTGCGGCGGAGGAACGGAATCTCACCTCCATCGTGAGCCTCCACCAAGTCAACATCGCCCGCGAGTTCGGCGAGCGGTTCATCGGACTTCGGGACGGGAACGTGGTGTTCGACGGCAGCAAAGACGACCTGACGATGGAAGACGTCGACCGGATCTATTACGGCGAATCACCGGAGGATTCGGCCATCAACAACATCGCATAACATGGCTACGGACATCACCGAAATCAAACAGCGAATCGAACACGAACAGCGCATCCGGCGAATATCCGGCGGCTTGGGAATCCTTGCAGTCCTTCTGATAACCGGCTTGGGGATGACCTATCTCGGCTTCCTGCTGGCGGACCTCGTTCGCCAGTTCGGAACGTGGATCAACTTCATCGGGGCGTTTCTCAAACCCAACTTCGTCGATTTCACGAGCTACACTCACCAGCACGATATCGGCGGCCTTCGTGCGATCTGGATCAGTTTCACACATCCACAGTATTTCGTTAGCACCATCGCCGACGCGTCCGTTTCGAGCGGCTCCGTACTGGTTTCGGCGGCGTTCGTGACGATTCTCGTCGGCTTCTGTGGTACCGTGATCGGGTTTCCGCTCGCGCTCATCTTCGGTATCCTCGGCTCCGAGCGTGTGACCCCGTTCCCGTTCAACTTCATCTTCCGCGGGGCGATGAGTACCATCCGCGCGGTTCCGGCGTTGGTTTGGGTTCTCATCTACATCCCGCTGACGGGCATCAACCCGTACGGCGCGGTGCTCGCCATCGCAACCGACACCATCGGCAACCTCGGACGGCTGTTCACCGACGAACTCGAAGAGATCGACAACGGGCCGATAGAAGCGATTCGATCGACCGGCGCGAAGCGCCCGCAGGTCGTCATCTTCGGCATGCTCAGTCAGGTGTCGAACTCGTTCATCGCGTGGACGCTCTACGTCCTCGAAATCAACACCCGAATCGCCGTCAGCCTCGGTGTCGTCGGTGCCGGTGGGCTGGGGATGTACATCCACCTCCGCCTGCAGACCGTGAGTTCCGCCTCGTACGCCCGGGCGGCGGCGGGACTCGTCACGGTCGTCGTCATCGTCGTGACCGTCGAACTTCTCTCCTCACGCATTCGTGCCCGCCTCCGCCCGGGCGAACACGAACGCTCGGGATTCTTCGAGACGATACGGGGACTCGGAGATACGAGTCGTTGGCTCGGTTCCGGCAACAAAAATTAACGTCACTCGTTCCAAATCTCCAACTATAAATAACTCCGTCAACTGGGTTCGTGTATGAATCCCTCGCCCTCCTCCCTCTCCAGACGCGGATTTTTGGCGACCGCCGGAACGCTCGGGACGGCCGTCGGTCTCGGCGATGCTCAAACGACGACGACCACGATAGGCACCACCACGTCCTCGAAGGACGCACCGAAACCGGACTGGACGTTTCCCGAGAATCCGGACGACTCGTCTTCCGACGACGAAGAGGCGGTTCGATTCGTTTATCCTATCGCCGAGAAGGACGGGTTACTCGTCGTTCTCAGCGCCTACTTGAGCGGAAACCGCAAAGGGTCACGCTATTCGCTTCAGGCGTTGAACGCGGACGACGGTTCCGTGAAATGGTCCAACGACGACTTTTTTCCGGTGACGCTTCCCGTCGTCGAGGATGGGACGGTCTATCTTTCGGCGCAACTCGAACGGGGTGACGGGTCATCCCGGCGGTTCGTGGCGCTCGACCTACGGACGGGGGACGAACAGTGGCACAATTCGGTGTCCGCCGCGTCCTCCATGGTAAAGGTCGATGACAGTCACGTGTATCTGTTCGCGGAGCAGGACGCGCGATTCGTCGCGCTCGACACGAGTTCCGGGAAGCAGGCGTGGACCTACGAAGTGACGGGGGATTACGCCTCCGAGATTTTCCTCCTCGACGGCACCGTGTATTTCCGAGTGAAAAGCGGCCTCTACGCGCTTTCGGCCGAGGACGGGTCCGAACAATGGAAACAACAGAATTCGAACATCAATTTGTCCTCCGTCACCGAAGAGGGGATATTCTGTCGTAGGGGTGGCTCGTTCGTCGCTTTCGACCGCAAGAACGGCGACGAACTGTGGTCGGTGCAGGGCAGCGGTACCGCGACCGTCGAGGATGGACGGGTCTACCTGTGGGGTGAGACGCTACGAGCCATCGACCCGGAGAACGGGTCGGTGGAGTGGCAGTACGACGATGTCCACTCCATCACTAGCGACCCCGTCGTCGCCGATGGGTTGGTGGTCGGCGTCAGTGGAGATGGAGTGCTCTCCGCGATAAACACGGATGGGACGAAGGCGTGGACGTTCGAGACGGAGACGCAGGCCGACTACTACTCCACCGTTTCCGAGGTCAGCGACGGGAAGGTATACTCGATGATCGGGCAAACGCTCTACGTCCTCTCCGCCGAAGATGGCTCCCTGAAGTGGTCGTTTTCCGCGGCGAGGAGGGGCATGCACATGCTCGTCACGTACGACAACGTCTTCTTCGGGACGTACGACGGTCTTTACACCTTCGAGCGCCACCACTCGCTGCTCGACACGGCCGTCGACGGGACGAGCGAATTTCTCACGTCCGCTCCCGGGCTGGGATTGTCCGGAATCCTCGTCGGAACGGCCGCGTTCGCGGCCTACCGACGGTTCAACGACGACGACGATTCGACGGCGGCCGCCGTCGAATCGGCCGCGGAACCGGAACTGGAGTACGGCCGCCTCGAACGGCTTTCGGCGGACGAGTTCACCGAGACGTATCGGGTGAGAAAACGGACCGACGACGGGCCGAAACTCGTCGCCGAACGACAACTGGCCGAGCCACGGGTCGCCGGGACGTTCCGCTCGGCGGTCGAACGGTGGGCGGAACTGAACGACCGTCCCGGCGTCGTGCCGGTGCTCGAAATCGACGGCGACAGCATCGAACTGCCGTACTACGAGGACGGTTCGCTCGCGGATTCCGACCGGCCGTTCCCGGAGCGACTCGACGCGCTTTCGGCGGCGAGTACGGTCGTTCACGACGCCCATACCGACGGCGTGATTCACGGGGGCCTGACACCGGCGTCGGTTTTCTTGGACGGTGACGACGCGTTCGTCGCCGACTGGGAACTCGGATCCGAACTCGTCGAGTTCCGCGACTCGGCCGACCCGTCGCCGTACGATGCGCCGGAGCAGGTCGCGGGAACGGAAGCGGACGAACGAACCGACGTGTACCGTCTCGGTGCGATTGCGGCGTTCGTTCTGACCGGAAAAAGTCCGGACGAAGGGTCACTCCGTGCCCTCGACCCGGAACATAGGGAAGTCATGTTGGCACAGGCGGGTCCACAGGAGTTCGAGTTGCTCCGTGACGACCCCGTCTCGGAGGACCTGTACGAAATCATCTCGAAAGCGATGGCCGAGGACCCCGCGGACAGGTACGAGTCGGTCGTGGCGTTCGACGACATGCTCCGCTGGGCGGCGTTTCGTGCGTGAGTTTGGACGCTGATTCGGACGGGCAAAAGGGATAGTCCTCGCTCCCGTTGTACGATTGGGGGGAACAGCGTGGTTAGTGTACTACTGTTAGTTGGATTGTTCGTCGCCGTGTTCGTCGGCTACAACATCGGCGGTTCCTCGACCGGGGTCGCGTTCGGTCCCGCGGTCGGAAGTAGAATCATCGGGAAGGTCGGAGCGGCGGCACTCTTCACGGGCTTTGCGCTCTGGGGTGGTTGGACGGTCGGGAGGAACGTCATCGAGACGATGAGCAACGGTATCGTCCCGGCCAGCCAGTTCACGCTGGGGACGAGCATCGTCGTCCTCTTTTTCGCCGGGTTTGCACTGCTCATCTCGAACCTGTTCGGCGTCCCTGCGTCGACGTCGATGACGGCCGTCGGCGCGATCGTCGGGTTGGGGTTGGCGACGAACTCGCTCAACGAATCGCTGATGTTCACCATCGTTTCGGCGTGGATCGTCGCACCGCTCTCGGCGTTCCTCATCGGGTTGATCGTCGGCCGCTATCTCTATCCGTATCTCGACGCTCACTTCTCGTTCTCGCGAATCGAGGGTGGGCTGATTACGTTCGACCGTTCGGGGTCGATTCCGCGACCCGAACTGGGCAGTGGCGTCGGTGGGCGCGAGGCTGGCGGTGCGGCCTCGGTGCTCATCATCGCCTGCTACATGGGGTTCAGTGCGGGTGCGTCGAACGCGGCGAACGCCGTCGCACCGCTCATCGGGAACGGATCGATCACGGCGAGTCAGGGAATCCTGCTGGCTATCGGTGCGATCGGTCTCGGTGGCTTTACCATCGCTCGGCGGACGCTCGACACCATCAGCGACGGGATTACCGATCTGCCGATCCTGGCGGCGCTCATCGTTTCGCTCATCGGTGCGACCATCATCACGATCCTTTCACGGCTTGGAATTCCGGCGAGTCTCGCGGTCAGCACCACCTCGTGTATCATCGGCCTCGGATGGGGACGAGCGAGCAGAGCGGTGACGGTCGCCGAGGTCGCGGATGCCGCGATACAGGGGGAGCAAACGCCAGTTGCCGAGCTTTCATCGGGTGCACTGATCGCCGAGACGAGCGAAACCGAGGTGCCGCCCGGCCCGACGATCGGCGAGATGGCGGAGGG
Organism: Haladaptatus sp. AB618; assembly: GCF_024136965.1. NCBI lineage: Archaea > Methanobacteriati > Methanobacteriota > Halobacteria > Halobacteriales > Haladaptataceae > Haladaptatus > Haladaptatus sp. AB618. The sequence continues at coordinate 401,955 of NZ_JAMYJX010000001.1, forward strand.
GGAAGCACCCGAACCGCCCGCGGCGCGGGACGGCGGTGAACCCGGTCAGGTCGCGCCTATCGGCGAGGAGAGCGTCGAGGAACTGGCCGCGGAGAACTTGTTCGACCCGGCGGCGACGAGCCGTATCGTCCTTCTTTGGGTACTCTCGCCGACGCTTTCGGCAGTCGGGTCGTTCCTCATCTTCGAGTTCATCCTGCACACCTGATGGGTTTTGTTCTGCGCGATCGATGGGTTCGTTTTTATGCGGTTCCTGATTGGGACAGAGAAAATCGTTTTACCTCCCGTCTGCCGTCTCGTGTTCCATGAGCGAACACGTTCTCGTTCCGCTCGATGGTTCGCCCAAATCGATAGAAGCGTTCGAGTACGCACTCGAAATACCTGACGCGGAACTCACCCTCATCACCGTCGTCAATCCGTTCGACATCGACCCGTTGTCACCGGGATACCAGTCACCGCTCGGCAAAGCGGGGATGCCCGCTTACTCACAGGAGTGGTATCAGAAGGAGTGGGACCGCGCCCACGAACTCCACGACGGATTACGGGAAAAAGCGGACGACGTTCCGATCGAAAGCGTCGTCAAGATGGGACAGCCCGCCCGTCAAATCCTCACCTACGCGCGCGAAAACGATATCGACCACATCGTCATCGGAACCCACGGACGCGACGACATCTCACACATCCTCCTCGGGTCCGTCGCCGACAGGGTGATGCGCCGTGCGCCGATGATGGTGACGGTCGTTCGCTGAGGTCGTTTGGGGTTCGGTGACGAAAAGAGCGGGAGTGACGACGCCGGGTCGAACTCCATCGCTTCCACGTCCTGCCCTCCTCGACTCCACCAGCGATGGCCGCAAACGACGCGCTCACCCGTCACGTCTCCACTAATCGAACCGAGCGTAGCGCCGACGACGGTACTTCCGAGGGCCACTACTCACCATTTTCACGCGCGCTCGATTTGCTATCGTATCCCATCGATGGCGTGTAACGATCCTCATACGTTTATTTAATAGACATATATCTATCCATCTGGACGAAATTTTTGCCGCGATTTCGGTTATAGTGAGCTCCTACTCGAGTAGTATTCTTATCAGGTAGCTCATAACGAAATGTGAATCGCTGTTTTACCAGGATGCGCTATGCGAGGAAACAACCGCTCTCTCGACAACGTCAAACGCAGAGGTTATTTGAAAGGAATCGCGGCTGCCGGTATCACTGCCGGTGCTGTGAGCAGGGTCCCCGATGTGGCGAACGCCGTATCGGGCGACACCGTTCGCGCGAACGGGGACAACGTCTATCTCATCTTCGGTGTGGACACCAGCTCGACGGACCTCGAATCGTGGCTCGCGGATCACAAGAGCGACGTGCATTCGAGTTCGCAGAAATCCTCATCGGATGTCATCCAGTATCAGGACGTTTCCCAGTTGAACGTCAATCAGCAGCAGAAGGCGGTCGCAATTTCGATCGACGGTGGGAACGCCAGCGCGATTCAGCGCACCTACCAGCACAACAAGAACCAGCAAATGGGGAAGGCGTGGTCGATCAACGCGAGCGCTGAAGAAAAACAGCGGACGTTCACCGACCTCAAGGACGTGTACATCGTCTTCGCACACGAGACGGAGTCACGCGACTTCTCCGGTTGGGTCGTCAGCGGCCACGAATACGAAAGCGAACAGAACGCGGAAGCCGAGATCGATCAGGAACAGGACGTCGAACAGGCCAACATCAGCAGCCAGAACTTCGCGATCGCTCTCGCCGAGGACAGCAGCTACGCCCGGTCGTACCAGCGAAGCTTCCAGATCAACAAGAACGTTCAGGACGCCGAAGCCCTCGCGGCAAACGTCGGCAACGGCGACGACCAGAACGCCGACTCGTCCGTCGACCAGTCACAGGAAGTCGATCAACTGAACTACAACCAACAGGGCGTCGCCGTCGCAGTCGCAGTCGGCGAGACCAGCAAGGCGAAAGCGTGGCAGGTGAGCTGTCAGTTCAACCGGAACCAGCAGATAGCGAGCGCCGCCGCGCTGAACTTCGACCCGAAACTCGTCGACGAGTTCATGGCGACGGCCAACATGACCGGCGACTACTCGGATTCGGACGTGAAACGGGGCTCGGACGGGTCGGCACAGGCGAACGAGCAGGGTGCCGAATCCAACATCGATCAGTTCCAAGCCGTCAGCCAGCTCAACAGGAGCTCCCAGAAAGCCGCGGTCGCTATCGCGCTCAGTAACAGCGAATCGAAGGCCACGCAGGCGAGCTACCAGGGCAACTTCAACGCACAGATCGCGTCGGCGACTTCCGTCAACGTCGACGACGGCTGGTACAAGCTCGACGGCGTGACCAAGGGAACGGACGCGAAGGGCGACGGTTCGTGGGCAGTCGCCTACGACAACGGCGGCAAACAGGTCAACGAACAGACCGCCCTCTCCGACGTCGAGCAGGAACAGTACATCAGGCAGCTGAACGTGAACGAACAGAACAGCGCTGTCGCCTTCTCCGCGAACGACGGGACTGCGACGGCGGAACAGCTGAACTACCAGCGAAACGAAAACGTCCAGTACGCCGAATCGAATTCCGGCAACAAGGGCGACCAGGGCGACGACTGCGAAGACGGCAAGAAACGCCACCACCACGACGACGACGATTGCCGCGACGGGAAGAAGCACCACCACAAGCACAAACACCACAAAAAGTGCGACTGAACCGACCCCGGTTCAGTCGACTACGCCATAGATAACGCCGATATTCGTCTCCGCCACGACGCTTCATTCGCCTCCGTGATCGTTTTCTTTCCGTTATTTTCCCACCCCCTAGTGACGACACCCTTCCCCGTCAGAAATCAGAAATCGCCGAGGTTCGACTGGCCGCCGTTCGACCCCGCCATCGTCGCCGCTTTGTCGAGTGCGTTCTCGAACGTGGACTCCTGACTCCGGTCGTAGAGCGTGGCCGCCGGGTGCAGACAGATGAGTACGTCCCGTTTCGCCCCGCCGAGTTCGACGGCTTCTATCGACCCCGCTTCGTTCGTCACGGCCACGTCCCTGTCGAGGACGTGCTGACTCGGTACCTTCCCGAGCGTGACGATGACCTCCGGATCGACGAGTTCGATTTCCCGCTCCAGATACTCCCGGCAGTTCCCGAGTTCCTCCTTCGTCGGATCGCGGTTCTCCGGCGGCCGACAACGCACGCAGTTGGTGATTCGAACGTCCGCCCGCGACAGCCCCCTGTCGCGGAGTTTCTCGTCCAGCACCGACCCACTCCGACCGACGAACGGTTCGCCTCCTTCGTCTTCCCGTGCGCCGGGCGCTTCCCCGATGAACAACACGTCCGCGTCCTCCGGGCCGACTCCGTTGACGATTTGGCTCCGACACTCGACCAGCGCCGAACAGCGCGTACAGTCGGTGACGTTCAAGCCATCCATCGTTCCCATGCTCGCTCGAACGAACGGGACACACTAAGTAACCTCGGCCTACGCCGCCACAAGCGAGCGGAGAGCGGGAGTGGGCAGTCCGTACTCGTCGCTTTCGATTACAGTTGCGAGATGGTGGGTCTCGATATTCGTCGATGGTTTTCTTACTCCAGTTGAGCGACGCCGACGTACACCAACACGGAGTAGACGAACAGTCCCACGAGAAGTGCAAAGGCGAGGAACATCGTCGGCGCGGAGAGGTAACGGGCGGTTCGGTAGGAGAGCAGAAGTCGTCCGAAGCCGAGCAGAACGAAACTGACGAGGGTGAGCGCGAACGCGCCGAGACCGAGCAACGTGAACGTTCGCTTTCGCATCGGTTCGTACGTGTTTTTCGGGGGCTATAGCGGTGTCGTTCACGGCCCGGGGTTCGCGGGGCGGAAGAGGTAGCTGTGCTGGACGTCGGCGTCGTAACAGAGCGTCCCGTCGGGCAGTCGCCATAGCCGCCACGCCATGTAGCAGTCGCCCACCCCGCCAGAGGTGTTGACGAGGAGGACGAGATAGGTCACCAGCGCGATGGGAATCGGCGCGGCGAGCAGGGGAACCCCAACGACGGTCACGACGACGAGCGGAGCGATTCCGGTGAGCAAGTTGTCCCGGCGCGTGACGAACTGGTCGAACGCGGCGGTGTAGAGCGCCGGGACGCCTGCAGCGAACCCGAAGGAGACGCGGTAACCCAGCAGTCGAAAGACGAGTCCGTGAATCGCTTCGTGGATGACGAACGTACCGACCACTGCGAGGAACGCGACGACCAGTTCGACGAGGCCGAAGGTGATCGAACCGCCTTCTGGCCGTCCCTGCAACAACCAGAGGAGCGCACCGAACCCGACGACGGAACCGACGAGGGCGAGGATTGAGGCGACCGCGAGGAATCTCGACGGGTAGGTGAACAGTTCGGGCGGTCGATATCCGGCGGGGATGTCCGGTGCGCTCATTGTGCTCGGATGGCGGTCCGTGGTCTTCGCCTTTTCGTGACGGTTGCGGACGGCGACGATCGGACTCATCGCTTCGATGGAATTATGTCGAAAAGACGACCGTCTTTACGCATGGCCGACCCCGATTCCGAATCCGCTCCGGATCCTGATCCCACTCCGGACCCTAACCTCGCGGCGATACGTCGAAAGCTGAACTGGCTCACCGCGGCGGTTATCCTCCTGTTCGTCATCGAAATCTCCCGCTTCGTCGGTGCCGTTTCCATATCCGGGCACGGATCGACGCTTATCCTCTTCCTCGGCGGCGGAATTATCGTCATCGCGGCACTGCTCGTGCGTCTCACCCCGAAATACGAATGAGCTCGGACGATTGGCTCCCCACCCCATGTCATGGGTTCTCATGATCTGCAAAGGTTGCCGTAACTATTGGTTATAAAATTCTGGGGAAATATGCGTACTACACATGAGCAACGACCAGCCCCGGTTCGATACTCGGAGCGTTCATGCGGGGCAACGTCCGGACCCCGCGACAGGGGCGGTTGCGCCCCCACTCTATCAAACCACGTCCTACGAGTTCGAAACCGCCGACTACGCCGCCGAACTGTACGCGCTGGAGCGGGACGGCCACATCTATTCCCGCCTGAGTAACCCGACCGTCGAGATGCTGGAGGACCGCATCGCCTCGCTCGAAGGCGGAACGGGTGCGGTCGCCACCGCGAGCGGTATGGCCGCGCTGGACTCCCTGACGCTGGTCCTCGCCGAAGCGGGCGATAACGTCGTCCTCTCCACCGACACCTACGGCGGCACGACGGCCTACTTCTCTCATACCGCGTCCCGCCGGGGAATCGACGCCCGTCTGGTGGACACGCTCGATTACGAGGCGTACGAGGAGCAAATCGACGACGACACGGCGTTCGTCCACGTCGAAACGGTCGGCAACCCGTCGCTCGTCACGCCGGATTTCGAACGCGTGGCCGACATCGCCCACGAACACGGCGTCCCGCTGGTCGTGGACAACACCTTCGCAACACCCGCGCTGTGTCGCCCGCTCGAACACGGTGCGGACGCGGTCTGGGAATCCACGACGAAGTGGCTCCACGGGAGCGGCACGACGGTCGGCGGCGTCCTCGTTGATGGCGGCGATTTCGACTGGGACGCGGACGACTACCCCGAAATCGGCGGCGAGAACCCCGCGTATCACAGCGTGAACTTCTCCGAGGACTTCTCCGACGCGCCGCTCGCCGCCGCCGCCAGACTCCGCTCGGTTCGAAGCCTCGGCAACCAGCAATCCCCGTTCGACGCGTGGCAGACCCTGCAGGGACTCGAAACCCTCCCGCTTCGAATGGACCGCCACTGCGAGAACGCCGCCATCGTCGCGGAGTACCTCGCCGACCACGAGGACGTGTCGTGGGTCGCCTACCCCGGCCTCGACGACCACCGCACGCACGACACCGCGGAGCGGTATCTGTCGGGCGGATTCGGTGGTATGATCGCCTTCGGCCTCGGCGAGTTCGAGGCCAGCAAGACGTTCTGCGAGGACGTCGAACTCGCCTCCTTCCTCGCCAACATCGGGGACGCGAAGACGCTCGTGATTCACCCCGCGAGCACGACGCACGCACAACTCTCGCCCGACGAACAGCGCGCGGCGGGCGTCACCCGCGACCTGATTCGACTCTCCGTGGGCATCGAGGACCCGGCCGACATCCTCGCCGACATCGACGCCGCAATCGAGACGGCGACAACGACGCGAACGGAGGAACCGACACGATGACCGATTCGGGAACCTCGTCGGCCGACGGAATTTCGAACGGATCGTCACGCTCGCTCGGTTCGTTCGAGTTCGAATGCGGCGAGCGCCTTCCCGAACTCGAAGTCGCGTACGAAACCCACGGCGAGTTCACCGGCGACAACGCCGTCCTCGTCTGCCACGCGTTGACCGGGAGTCATCGCGTCACCGGGTCGGTGGACGGACAGGGCGAAGGCTGGTGGGACGAGGTCGTCGGCCCGGGCAAACCCATCGACACCCACGAGCAGTTCGTCATCGCCGTGAACGTCCCCGGATCGTGCTACGGAACCACCGGCCCGGCGAGCACGAACCCGGAGACGGGCGAACCGTACGGCTCCGACTTCCCGACCGTTACCGTCGGCGACTGGACGCGAGCGCAGCGGCGACTGCTCGACGACATCGGCATCGACCGACTTCGTGCGGTCATCGGCGGAAGCGTCGGCGGCATGAACGCCCTCGAATGGGTGAAGCGATACCCGGACCGCGTCGAGCGCGTGGTTCCCGTCGCCACGGCGGCACGCCTCGACCCGCAACTGCTCAGCCTGTCGGCAGTCGCACGCCGAGCGATTACGTCCGACCCCGTGTGGCAGGGCGGCGATTACTACCCCGACCACCCCGATTCAGGCCTCGCGTTGGCTCGCCAACTGGGTCACATCACCTACCTCTCGAAGGAATCGATGGACGAGAAGTTCGGCCGGGACCTCGCCGATTGTCAGCCCCGGTCGTTCCCGTCCAGCGGCGAGGAGAACGACGGCCAAACCGCCGACTTCGCAACCGACTCCTACCGCGACGTCGAGAGCTATCTCGACTATCAAGCACAAAAGTTCGTCCGGCGATTCGACGCCAACAGTTATCTCCATCTCACGAACGCCATGGAGAACTACGACCTCGCCGCGGGCCATGACTCGGACACCGAAGCCCTCTCGGAGTTCGACGGGGAAGCGCTCGTGGTTTCGTTCTCCGGCGACTGGCACTTCACGGTCGAACAGTCCGACCACCTCGCGGACGCGTTCCGACGCGCCGGTGTCGAAGTCACGCACCGCTCCCTCCATAGCAACCACGGCCACGACGCCTTCCTCGCCGAACCCGACCTCGTCGGTCCGCCGATTCGGCGGTTCCTGTCGAACGACGTCGGACGGTTCGCGCCGGTTCACGCCAGCCTGTTCGCACAGTGAATCGAAGCCTCTCTTCTGCTGTCTTTCCCGACGCGGCCCGCTCCGGGTCGGCCGTGGCACTCATTAACATTCGTGTCGTCCAACGTTCGAGATGGGAAATCGACCGTCGCGGCCGCTCGTCGCACTCGTCGTGGTTTCGCTCGCCCTCGGTAGCGTCGCGTTCGTTCCGAACGTGACCGCGCAGGCGCAGGGTACGCAAGTGCAGGGTACGCAGGTGGAGGATACGCAGGTGGAGGATACGCAAACGCAGGCGGAAGGACGGACCGCGACCTGTGATTTCCCCGCGCTCTACGACCGGAGCATCGACTCGGTCGTCTCCGTCGGCGTCCGAACGCCGCGCGGCGCTGGCGAAGGTTCGGGGTTCGTCTACGAACGCTCGGGTTCGACGGGTTACATCGTCACGAACAACCACGTCGTCGCCGATGCGACTCGGCTTCGCGTTCAGTTCAATCACGGACAGATGCGCGATGCGGAAGTCGTCGGCACCGCACCGAAGCGCGACCTCGCGGTACTGCGGGTTCGAAACGTTCCGTCCTACGTTGATACCCTCCCGATCGCAAAAGGAGAGGCCGAACCCGGGCAAGCCGTCGCCGCACTCGGTAGCCCGCTCGGCTTGCAGGGAACCATCACGGAGGGCGTCGTCAGCGGGGTCGATCGGACGCTGCCGTCGCGCCACGGAGCGACGATTTCCGGCGTCGTCCAGACCGACGCGGCCATCAACCCGGGTAACAGCGGCGGCCCGCTCGTGAGTTGTGACGGCCGGGTCGTCGGCGTCAACACCGCCGGAATCGTCGGCGGGGAGAACCTCGGCTTCGCCATCTCGTCGCGGATGCTCCGAAAGACGGTGCCGCCGCTCGTCCGTGACGCCCGAAAAAATCAGTCCGAAATCTCGATGCGGTCGCCGTCGTCAATTTCCTTCTCGGCGATGGGGAGCCTGACTTCGAGGACGCCGTTGCGGTAGGTCGCCTCGATGCCGTCCTTTTCGACCGACTTGGGCAGGGTCACGCGTTCCGAGAGTTCGCGGGCACGGCTGAAGTCGTCACCCGACACCTCGTGTTTTCCGGCGACGGTCAGCGCGTCGTCGTTGAACGAGACTTCGATTTCCTCCTTCTCGAATCCGGGGAGGTCGGCCACGAGGATGAATTCACCATCGTGCTCTTTCAGGTCCAAGTGCGTGCCGCCGTGGGAGTGGCTTTGTAGGTCCTGCCGCAGGTCGCTCGTGCCCCACATGCGGGCGCGCATCTGTTCGAACATTCGGTCCATGTCCTCGAAGGGAGTGTATCGTTCCATGACAATCACCGAATGTATTAGACGCTCGCTGAGATATTAAAGATAGCGAGATACGGAATATCACGTGTCTCGGGACTTCTACTGCAACATCTCCGTTTCCGGTATCGATCAGATAGCGTTCTTATCGACCAATACGTCGTGCAGTTCGTTCATGTGCGTGACGATGGTATCGCAGGCGGGTGCGACGGCCGGTTTGGGGTCGAAGCCGACGGCCAATCCGGCGACTTCGAGCATCGGCAGGTCGTTCGCGCCGTCGCCGATAGCGATGGTGTTCACCATATCCACGTCCAGTTCCTCGGCGAGCGACCTGAGCGCCTTGTCCTTCGTCCCCTCGATGAGCGGTCCCTCGGTCTCTCCCGTGAGTTTCGTGCCGTCGTCCACGACTCGGTTGGCGACGATGGTGTCCACCGACACGCCCTCGCGGTCGAGCGCGACTTTGACGCCGCGTTCGAACCCGCCCGTGAGGATGGCGACGTGGGTTTCCTTGTCGGCCAAATCGTCGAGGATGTCGGCCGCGCCGGGTCGGAGCGTCACCTCCGAAAACGCGTCGGCGGACTTCTCCAGCGACAACCCTTCGAGGAGGGACACCCGGTCGCGGAGACTTTTCGCGTAGCTGATTTCGTCGTTCATCGCACGAGCGGTGATGTCGGCCATCTCGTCGGCCGCACCGACCTGTTTCCCGAGCAGGACCGTCATTTCCGAATCCGAAAGCGTTCCGTCGAAGTCGAACGCGACTAGCTTCATTCGAATCGTGGTTCGCGCTTTTGGTTGTTAAAGGAGTGTGGTCGTCGTGGAAATTGCCACGGTCGGCTGACCGAACGGTTTACCGTCCCAATCTCACCAGCGACAGCAGTTCACGCGCGTCGTCCAACTTCTTTCACGACCCACCGGTTTCCCCTTCGATTCACGTCCCTGGCGGCAAACACCAAGAGCTATAACATGTCTGTCGAGATATGTGGCTACATCTGAATGAGTTCCGATAGTGACATTCCGATAGACCCTGACGGTTCCTCGGGACCGAGCATCCCCGATATCGATCTTCGAAGCATCTCCGGCAACACCCTCCTCATCGTCCTCGTCATCCTTCTCATCGCCGCTCCGGTGGTCGGATTCCTCTCGTGGACGCCCACTGATGAGGGGAACGTTCAAGTCGTCAAAAAGTGGGGTGCGGCGACGGGAACGGTGTTCGAACCGGGTGCCCACTTCATCAACCCGGTTTCACAGGACACCGTGTCGCTCTCCACGCGCCCGCAGTCCTACACGATGTCCAGCCAACAGGGCGAAGGGAGTAAGGCGGATACCGACGACTCCATCACCGTCTTGACGGAGGACGGACTCCGCGTGGACATCGACATCACCGTCCGGTATCGCGTGGATGTGGGACAGGCCGTGAAGTTCTACAAGAACTACCGGACGCTCGGGTCCGCGGAACAGCGACTCATCCGCCCGAGCATTCGGTCCGTCCTCCGAACCGAGGCGGGTGCCCTCCCAGTGACCGAAATCTACACCGGAAAAGGCCAGACGAAGCTGAAACAGACCGCACAGAGCGCACTGAAGAAGGATTTCAGCCGTGACGGCCTCATCCTCGAAGCGGTTCAGATTCGCAAGGTCAACCTGCCCAAACAGTACGAGCAGGCGGTCGAACAGAAGGAAATCACGAAACAGCGCCGCCAGCAGAAGGAGAACGAACTCGAAGTCGAGAAACTCGAAGCCGACCGGAAGAAAATCGAGGCGAACGGTGAGGCGGAAGCGAACCAGATACTGAGTCAATCGCTCGACCAGAAAGTCCTCACGCAGCAGTACATCGACAAACTGGACGACACCGATACGGTGTACATCCCGGTCGGCGACGGTGGCTACCCGCAGTTCGTGCGGAACATCGGCGGGTCGAACGACGATTCGCCGTCGGGAACGACCAACAACTCGACGAACGCGTCGGCCTGATGACGGACGACGCCACGACCCGATTGGCGAAGTGGGTCCTCGTCGCGGTCGGATTCGCCTCGCTCGCGGTGCTCCTCGGCGTCGTCGTCAGGTCGTTCGTGAGTTGGAAGGCCCTCCTCCTCTCTCTCGTCGTTCTCGTCCCGGCGGCGCTGCTGTCCTATCGTCTCAGTCGGGCGGAACGCGCCTACGACCGAGGTCGGTACGGTATCGGCCGCCGCGTTGTGGCGGAGCGACTCTCGCTCGGTGACGAGGAGTGCGACGTCTGTGACACCCACGGAGGGAACGGCGTTCGGCGGCGGTTCGTGAAGGAACTCGTCGTCGATGGCGTCCCGGTTGCGCTGGTCGAAAGCGGTTACAACGACTACTGTCGGGAGTGTTTCGCTGACGAATCCACGAGGCTCGTGGCTGACCGGAACGATGAGAACAGTGAAGACGGAGAAACGGCCGAACCTGTCGGGGAGTGTGAACGTGTCGATCCCGAACGGTCCACATCGAGCGGACACGAACGAAGCGAATAACCTTCCTGACAGCGATTACGGTCCAAATTACCAGTATTTTTTCAAAAGTAAAAATAAGAAAATAAATTGGCAATCTTCGCTGTGAGAGAAAGGGTTAACGGGTGTGGGGTGTATTCTCTCCAGCAATGAAGGTACTCGTTACGGACCCGATCGCGGACGCGGGTCTTGATCGACTTCAAGAAAGCGGTTACGAGGTAGAGACGGCCTACGACATAGAGGGCGACGCACTTTTGAACGCTGTTTCCGACGCCAACGGGCTCATCGTCCGCTCCGGGACGGACGTGAACCGCGACGTGTTCGAGGCCGCTTCCGACCTCGTCATCGTCGGACGCGCAGGTATCGGCGTGGACAACATCGACATCGAGGCCGCCACCGAACACGGCGTCATCGTGGCGAACGCGCCGGAGGGTAACGTGCGCGCCGCCGCGGAACACTCCGTGGCGATGGCGTTCGCCGCCGCACGCTCCATCCCGCAGGCCCACGCACGACTCAAGGACGGCGAGTGGGCGAAGGGAGATTACCTCGGGACGGAACTGAACGGCAAGACGCTCGGCATCGTCGGTCTCGGCCGCGTCGGGCAGGAAGTCGCCAAGAAGCTCGACAGTCTCGGGATGAACCTCGTCGCGTACGACCCGTACATCAGCGAGGACCTCGCCAGACAACTCGGCGCGGAACTGGTGGACCTGGACGACTGTCTCGCCCGTGCCGACTTCCTGACGGTGCACACGCCGCTCACGCCGGAGACGGAGGGGCTCATCAGCACCGAGGAACTCGCGCAGGTCGAGGGCGGCTACCTCATCAACTGCGCCCGCGGTGGCGTCGTGGACGAGGACGCGCTCGCGGAAGCGGTGGACGACGGAATCCTCGCGGGTGCGGCGCTGGACGTGTTCGCTCAGGAGCCACTCCCCGAGGACAGCCCGCTACTCGACGTGGAGGACGTCATCCTCACGCCGCACCTCGGCGCGAGCACGGAGGCGGCACAGGAGAACGTCGCCACCAGCACGGCCGACCAAGTGCTCGCCGCGCTCCGTGAGGAACCCGTGATCAACGCGCTCAACGCGCCGTCCGTCGAGGAGAGCGCGTTCCCCCGCGTCCGTCCGTACATCGAACTCGCGGAGACGGCGGGCAAGATCGCCACGCAACTGCTGGACGAGCGCATCGAGCGCATCGAGATCGGCTACGAGGGCGACATCGCGGAGGAGACCGTGGACCTCGTCACCGCGAGCGCCCAGAAGGGCGTGTTCGAACCGCTCGAATGGCAGGTCAACGCGGTCAACGCCCCGCAGATCGCCGAGGAGCGTGGCGTCGAAGTCACCGAGAGCAAGACCCGCCAGGCCGCCGACTTCCAGAGTCTCATCACGGTCACGGTCGAGAGCGACGACGAACACATCTCGGTCGAAGGGACCCTCTTCGCCGACGACGACCCGCGTATCGTCCGCATCGACGGCTACCGCGTGGACGCCATCCCGCACGGCCACATGCTCGTCGCCCGCAATCAGGACAAACCCGGCGTCATCGGGTTCGTCGGTACCGTCCTCGGCGAACACGACATCAACATCGCGGGCATGTTCAACGCCCGCGAAACCGACGGCGGCGAGGCGCTGTCGGTGTACAACCTCGACAGCGAGATTAACTCGGCGGCGAAGGAGGCGCTCGAAGCCGACGAGCGCATCATCGAAGTGCGGAACATCGCGCTGAACGGGAACTGAATCTTCGGATACTTTTTTATACGAAACCGGGACCAGAACCGGGTATGGTGATCGCAACGGAACCCTGCTGACCGTTCACCCTGCCGAGAAAGCCGGACTCAAGTAGCCCCCATTCCACCGTCGAACCGTGAGTTCCGTCGAATCTCTCCCATCTGACGAACGAACTTCGCACGAGGAACGACTCGTGACGGGGTATTCTGGACGGTTGCTGCTCGTCGTCTCGGTCGGCTGGATGATGATTCAGGCCGGTCGGCTCGTCCTTTCGCCCATGCTCCCGACCGTGATGGATGAACTCCACATCACGGAACTACAGGCTGGCATGGCGCTCTCCCTGCTCTGGGCGCTGTACGCACTCGGCCAGTATCCGAGCGGTCGGCTCTCCGACCGCTTCTCGCGGAAGACCCTGCTCGTCTCCGGACTCGCGCTCCTCTCCGTCGGGTTCACGGTCGTCGCTGGCGCGCCGACCTACGCGGTCTTTCTGGTCGGCATGGCCGTCGCTGGCGTCGGTGCCGGACTGTATCCGACACCGGCACGGGCGCTCATCTCCGACCTGTTCGTCTCCCGCCGAGGGCAGGCGTTCGGGCTTCACGGCGCGTCGGGCGACTCGGGGGGCGTCGTCGCGGCGGGATTGGCGGTGGCCGTTCTCGCCGTCGCAACGTGGCGGGTCGCGTTCGTCCCCGTCGTGTTGGTGGCGGTACTGGCCCTCGTCCTCCTCCACCGCTGGAGTCGGGAGTCGTACACCCGACCGACCATCGACGAGGGTGCTGGACGGGTGGTCGTGGCGGATATCACGACGACCGCTCGCCGCTTTGCCAACCGTCGAACCGTGGCGCTCCTCGTGGCCTACTCGCTGTACGCGTTCGTCTGGCAGTCCGTCGCGGGATTCCTCCCGTCGTTTCTACAGGAGGCCAAGGATTTCTCGCCCGAACTCGCGGGGAGCGCGTTCGCGGCGCTGTTCATCGTCGGAACGTTGGTGAAGCCGATTTCGGGGTCGCTCGGGGACAGGATTTCCCGCCCCGTCGTCGCTGCCGGGTCGCTCCTCGTGGGGACGGCCGGTATCGCCGCCCTCGTGATGGCGAACAGCACCCTCGCCGTCGCCGGGAGCGTGGCGCTCTTCGCGGCGGGATTGATGGCCTACCCACCGGCCATGCAGGCACACCTAATGGACGTATTTCCGAACGGGAGCATGGGTGGGGACCTCGGTGCGACGCGGACGGTTTACATCGGCTTCGGAAGCCTCGGGCCGACGTACGTCGGTTACGTCGCGGGGAACTCGGGGTACGAATCGGCGTTTGCCGGACTGTTAGCGTGTCTTCTCGTCAGCGCGAGTATCGTGTTCGGGTTGGCTCGCTGGTCGAAATCGCCCTGAACGCCCAACCGTATCGTCTCCGGATCGAATCCACGGGACGCACTGCTTCTGCGCACTTCGGTGGTAGACCCGAGATCGATTTTATCGATCGAGTTCTTGCTTCGGCGTTGCGACCTGCACGCCGCTGATCTGAAATCGTGCGCCGTGCTGGTCACCAGCCGTCGCACTCACCTCCCAGCCGTGTCGTTCAGCGATGTCGGCGATGATCGAGAGCCCCGCACCCGTCCCGTCCGCTCGGGTCGAATAACCGTGTTCGAAGACGCGAGTTCGTTCGGTTGGTGGGATACCGTCCCCGTCGTCTTCGACGTAGAGCGTGCCGCTCGTTCTTCCGTTTTCGATCCATCCGACTTCGATAGCCGCCGTCGGACCGGCGTGTTCGATGGCGTTTCGAAACAGGTTTTCGAACACGCTCGACAGTTGCCCCTCGTTCGCTCGAACGAAGACGGTACCGACCTCGATGGAGACTATGGCGGACTTCGTCTCGACGTTCTCCCACGCTCGCTCGGCGATTCGTGCGAGGTCGAGGGTTTCGAATCGTTCGGGCTGATCGTGGCGAGCCATCGAAAGGACGTCGTCGATTATCTCCTCCATCCGGTCGTGAGCGCGTTCGACGTTGTCGAAGTATTCGCCGTCCCCGTTCGACCGTTCGAGGTCGAGATACCCCTTGGCGATGTTGAGCGGGTTTCGAAGGTCGTGAGCGATGGTGTGGCCGACCCGTTCCAGCCGTTCGTTTTGCCGCTCTACGTCCCGATTTTGCCGTTCGAACTCGGTTACGTCCCGAACGATGAGCACCGTTCCCGAAAGTTTCGTCCCTGAATCGGACAACTCCGAGGAATGTATGTCGAGGTATCGACGTTCGCTACCGACGTCTCCGACGATCGGTTCCTCCGGGTCTCGCCGTGCGTGGTAGCTGTCGACCAGTTTTGGAAACGCCGCACAGACGTCGCCGAATCGTCGTCCGATGTCGGCGCTTGAAACGCCGAGCAGTCGGGTTGCCGCGGGATTCGTGTCCACGACACGGTCGGTGTCGTCCATGACCACGACCCCGTCCGCGATTTCCTCGACGACCGTCGAGCGTCCGACCGGGACGAGATCGAACAGTCCGTGGTGCCAAATCGCGTAGGCAAACGCGATGGCGGTGACGGCGAAAAACACCTCCGGGTCGATGTCCAACAGGCCGTTGTAGGACAGTACGGTCGCCGACCACGGCACCATCGTCCCAACGATCAGTACGATCGCTTGCTCGTAGAAGAAGCGACGCCCCCGTATCAGCCCCCGGAGGAGCAACAGCGTTCCCAGACCGTCTACGACATTCGAGTAGACGACGCTCAACCAGAACCACGGGCCGAACGTTCGATCCAATCGAAGGACGCCACCGGTAAAAACGAGTTTGCTCGACGCTCGAACGAGGTGATGAACGGGATTGGTCCAGACGAGTACCAGGGTGACACTCGCGTACAGAACGGGTATCGAGAGCGAGCGCCGCGTTAGCCACTCGTCGTGGCCCGTGTATTCACATGCGAAGGCGAACCACGAGATCGGAATGACGACGATCCCGAAGTACTGGACGTTGACCCAGAACAATTTCCCCGTCAGCGTCGTACTCGCGTCCTGAAGCGCGTTTCCTCCCGTCCAGACAGCCGCGGCTATCGTGAACGCGAACAGCGGTATCGCACCCGGTCGAAACCGATACCGCCACGTGAACACGGCGACGCCGAGGATGACGACTGTCGATAATGTCGAGAGGACGACAGAGGGTGTGACTTGCATTTCACTATTTCTTTGCTGTTCATCTTTCGTATTCTGGATGATAAATCATCGCACGGTCATATTTGGGGACAAATTATCGGGATACAAGCATTCTAAACCGGGACGGCGAATAGTTTCATCATTCGAAACGGATAGTTCAGGGATGGAATCGAAAAACGAGAGATCGTTCGCGTGCTTTCGATCGGCAGGGTCGGACGGCACGGAAGACAGCGACCTGTGAAACCGAGACTACCGGTGAAGCAGGTCCAACACGTCGTCCGTGTCCGCCGGGACCGACTCCGGTTCGACACCCGCCGCGGCGGCCGCGTCGGGGTCTTTCAGGAGATGGCCGGTCGTCAGACAGACCACGTTCTCGTCCGCCGAAACTGCTCCCTCTTCGCGGAGTTTTCGTAGTCCTGCAACGCTCGCGGCGCTGGCGGGTTCGACGCCGATACCGTCCCGTGCCAGCGCGCGCTGGGCGTCGGTTATCTCCTCGTCGGTGACGGCGATGGCGGTGCCGCCGGTTTCCCGAATCGCGGGAAGCGCCTTCGGGGAGTTGACCGGGTTGCCGATTCGGATGGCGGTTGCGATGGTTTCGACTTCGTCCCAGCGGCGGATTTCGTCGGCGTCGTTCTCGACGGCTTCGACCATCGGGGCCGCACCCTCGGCCTGTACGCCGGTCAGCACGGGCACCTCATCGGGCGTGAGTTCCCCGGCGGCGACGAGTTCGCGGAACGCCTTGAACAGCGCGCTGGTGTTTCCGGCGTTGCCGACGGGGAGGACGATTCTGTCGGGGAGGTCGCCCGTCTGGTCGCGGAACTGCTCGATGATCTCCAGTCCGATGGTCTTCTGGCCCTCCAGTCGGAACGGGTTGAGCGAGTTGAGCAGGTACGCCTCGCCGCGATTCGCGAGTTCGGAGACGATGTCCAGACAGTCGTCGAAGTTGCCGTCCACTTCGAGGATTCGTGCGCCGTGGAGGCTGGCCTGTGCGACTTTCCCGGCGGCCACTTTTCCGGCGGGAAGGAGCACCAGTACCTCGGTTCCGGCACGTGCGCCGTAGCAGGCAAGCGCGGCGCTGGTGTTCCCGGTGCTCGCACAGGCGAGTCGGGAGACGCCGAGTTTCTCGGCGACTTTCACGCCGAGGGTCATGCCGCGGTCCTTGAAACTCCCGGTCGGGTTCATCCCCTCGTGTTTGACTCGAAGCGCGTTGACGCCGGTCTCGTCCTCGATGGTCGGAACCTCGTACAGCGGGGTGTTGCCCTCCTCGATGCTGACACCCGATTCGACGGGCAGGGCGTCGGCGTAGCGCCAAACGCCGTGTCCCTCGAAATCATCGAACGTCGGGTGGTCGGCGTAGCGAACTTCGAGCAATCCGTCGCAGTCCGGACAGCGATAGCGAATCTCGTCGAACGGCGCGCCGGTCCACTCGCAGTCGATACAGGCGAGCCAGACGCCGTCGTCCGCACTGTCGGGGGCCGATGCCGTCGGGTTCGAGAGCGTTAGGTTCATTGCCGGACCCGATGGGTTCCGGGTTCAAAAAGGCGCGGACGGTGGCAACGATGGCGTCTCGTCTCCGATTCGAATCCCGTAAAATCGGGCTACAGCGGGAGGAGGAGGTCGTCGTCCTCGCGCTGGAATTCGGTCCCGAAGGCGGATGAGAGCGCGTCCATCTGCTGGACGCTCCACGTTCCCGCGTAATGTTCGGCCTCGTGCACCGCCAAATCGTATATCTCGGTGGGACGCAGGCGGAGGTCGGACAGTTCACTGTCCGCCACACCGACCTCGAAGAGGAAGCTCCGGTCGTTGTGCTGTTCCGAGTCGGTCGCGTAATCGTCCACGAAATCGCCCGTGTCGTAGCAGACGAGCGTCTCGTCCACGACTTCGACGCCCTGAAAGACGTGTGCGCTGTGGCCGTGAACGACGTCAACGCCCTCTTCGGCCAACCATCGGGCGAACTCCCGGAACTCGACTGTCGGTTCGGTTCGCATGTTCGGTCCCCAGTGGAGCGACACCACGAGCAGATCAGGGTCCGCATCCCGTGCACGCCCGAGCGAGTTGCCGACGAGTCGAACCGCCTGCGGGTGGGTAACGTCGAAATCCACGTACGCCGTTCCGGGTTCGTCGGGTCCCGCCGCGAACTCCGACGTGTTGTCGGTGAACGAGACGAACGCGATGTCCAACCCGTCCACGGTGGCGAACGCGGGAGCGCACGCCGCTTCCAGGGTTTCACCCGCGCCCGAGTGGGCGATTCCGGCGTCGTCCAGATATCCTATCGTGTCGGCGAGCGCGTCCGGCCCGTAATCCAGAATGTGGTTGTTCGCCAGGTTCACCCAGTCGACGCCGACCGATTCGAGTGCCGGAACCGCCCAGTCGGGGTCGGCTCGGAAGTGAAACGGCCGATACGTGTCCGTCCACGGCGTCCCCCGTGCCGAGAGACAGCATTCGAGGTTGATGAAAAAGCCGTCGAGTTCGCGCAGGGTGTCCTCCATGTTTCCCCAGATTCCGGAGACGCTTCGCTCTCTCTGTCGTTCGTCTATCAGCCGTCCGAGCATTACATCCCCCGCAAATCCGAGTCTCGTCATATCCCAGTTCCCCCACTATAGTTGGTGGGACGCGGGGAAAAGGCTACCCGCTCGATGAACGATCAGTTCGCGTCCGCGAGGAACGCCAAGAGCGCTTTCTGTGCGTGCAACCGGTTCTCGGCTTGATCCCACGACAGCGAGCGGTCGCTTTCGAGCACGTCGCCCGTGATTTCCTCGCCGCGATGGGCGGGCAGACAGTGCATGACCGGCATCGAGTCGGGGAGCAACTCCTCGTTGAGTTGGAAGCCGTCGAACGCGGCCAGTTTCGACTCGCGTTCGTCCTCCTCGCCCATGCTGACCCACACGTCGGTGTACACCACGTCGGCATCAGCGACGGCCGCGTCCGGATCGTTCGTCAGGCTCGGTTTCGGCCCGCGGTTCGCCGCCGTCGAGAGGGCGGCCTCCGAGGGTTCGTACCCCTCCGGGGTGGCGACCGTCAGGTCCATCCCGACCGTCGCCGCCGCGATGGCGAAGGAGTTGAGGACGTTGTTTCCGTCGCCGACCCAGGCGACCGTGAGGTCGTCGAAGCCGCCGAAGTGCTCCTGAATCGTCTGCAAGTCTGCGAGCGCCTGACACGGGTGAGCGACGTCCGAGAGCCCGTTGACGATGGGAATCGTTGCGTGCTCGGCCATTCCGACCAGGCTCTCGTGTTCGAACACGCGGCCCATGACGAAGTCCACGTAGCGCGAAAGCACCCGTCCCGTATCGGAGACGGGTTCGCCCCGATTCAGTTGCGTGTCGTTCGGGCCGAGGAAGATGCCGTGGCCGCCCAAGTGCGTCATGCCCGTCTCGAACGAGATGCGGGTGCGCGTGCTGGGCTTCTCGAACAGCATGGCGAGCGTCTGTCCCGAGAGTTCGGGTGGCGAGCCGTTTTCCTTGTACTCCGACGCGAGCGCCAACACCTCCGCCAACTCGTCTGGCGAGATGTCGTCCACATCGAGGAAGTGACGCGTCATGCTGCCACCTCCAGGTTCCCGCAGATGTCTTCTAACACCGCAATCGAGCGGTCGAAATCGGCGAGTTCGATGTGTTCTTCGGGCGTGTGGTCGAGCGACGAATCGCCCGGTCCGTAGGTGACGACCGGACAGTCCCACGCCTCGGCGTAGAGGTTCGCGTCGCTCGTTCCCGTCTTCCGGAGCAAACTCGGGTCGCCGCCCTCGTTCCGGATGGCGACGCGGAACGCACGTCCCAGTTCCGTCCGCGGACTGGAAAGCGTCGGCGGAATCGGTTCGTTCCACGACACCGCCCCGACGTCGAGGTGGTCTTCGGCGACCGACCGAATCCCGTCGGCCGTCATCCCGGACGGAATCCGGAACTTGATCTCGACGGTCGCTTCCGTCGCGAGGCCGTCGGACGTGAGTCCGCCGTCGAACGAGACGGGTTTCACGGTCACCGACTCCACCGTCGAACCTTCCTCGTCGGAGTCGAATTCGGATTCGACCCCCGAGAGCCACTTCGTCGCGTACTGAATCGCGTTCGGCTCCGGCCGTGAGGTGTGGACCGATTCCACCGTGGCCGAGTACGTTCCCGAGAGGAACCCGCGGTAGCCGAGCGTCACGGCGTCCCAGCCGCTGGGTTCGCCGTTGATGACGAATTCTGGCTCGTCCGCGTCCTCCACGAGATGGCGCGCACCGCGCGAATCGGTCTCCTCGCCGACGACGCCGACGAAGCTCGCGCCGGTTTCGACCGCCGCGACCGCCATCGCGGCCAGCGGGCCTTTCGCGTCCACGCTTCCGCGTCCGTGGAGGATGCCGTCCTCCAGCTTCACCGGCACGTCGCCGGGAACCGTGTCGATGTGCGAGGTGAGCAGAATCCCGTTTCCGGGCGCACGGACGTTGCCCACGTCGTCCATCCAGACCTCGCGCCCCTCGGATTCGAGGAAGTCGGCGAGATGCTCGGCGCACGCCGCTTCGTTCCCCGACACCGACGAAATCCCGACTAGTTCTATCAGCAGGTCGCGCGCGGCGGCCGGTGAGACCGAATTCGCCTCGGTCATATTTGCCATCATTCGTCGCCTCCTAACACGTCGGTCAGCGCAGAGACGACGGCGTCGATGTGCTCTTCTTCCACCGTCAACGGCGGCAGGAGGCGCAGAACGCTCCGTCCCGCCGGGAGCGCCAGAATCCCGTGTGACAGCGCGAGTTCCTTGAGGAGACGATTCGCGCCGCGCTTCACCTCGATGCCGACCAACAGGCCGTGTCCGCGAACGTCGCGCACGGGCAGGTCGGCCGCTTCGAGTTCGTGCCGGAGATATTCGCCCATCTCGGCGGCGTGCTCCGGCAGGTTCTCGTCCACGAGCACCGAGAGGGTGGCGTTCGCCGCCGCGCTGACGACGGGGCTTCCGCTGAAGGTCGAGCCATGCGACCCGGCACCGTCGGCTATCCAGTCGGCGCACAGCGTCGCGCCGATGGGGAGGCCGCTCGCCAACCCTTTCGCCGTCGTGAGCACGTCCGGGGAGACGCCAGCGTGTTCGCAGGCCCAGAAGGCCCCCGTCCGTCCGAGTCCGGTCTGCACCTCGTCGAATATCAACGCGGCACCGGCGTCGGCCGTCAGGTCGCGGGCCGTTTGCAGGTACGTCTGCGTGGCGGGGTTGACGCCGCCCTCGCCCTGTACGGGTTCGAGGATGACGGCGGCCGTCTCGTCGTCCACGACGTCGGCCAGTTCCTCCTCGTCGCCGTAGGTGACGAACTCCACCTCGTCCACGAGCGGTTCGTACGGCGCGCGGAACTTCTTCTTCCACGTCACCGACAGCGACCCCATCGTGCGGCCGTGGAAGCCGCGCTTCGCGGCGACGAGTTTCGAGTTGCCGGTCGCGCTCCGGGCGAACTTCAGCGCCGCCTCGTTCGCCTCGGTTCCGGAGTTGTTGAGCCAGACGTTGTCGAGGCCGTCTGGGGCGAGCGTCGCCAGTTTCTCGTACAGTTCGTCGCGGCTCTCGTTAGGATACGATGCGTGAACGAACAGCAACTCGGCGGCCTGTTCCTGCACCGCGGAAACCACTTCCGGGTGGCAGTGGCCGACGGGGGAAACCGCGTAACTCGCGCCGAAGTCGAGGTATTCGGTTCCGTCCTCCGTGTAGAGATACGGTCCCTTGCCGCTCGCGATTTGGATCGGTTTCTCGTTGTAGACGAACCCGCTCATGGCGATACCTCCAGTGCGGCAGGCGTAAACCGCGTACCGTGGCCGTTCCGCGCCGCCGTGATCGGGTCG
This sequence comes from Haladaptatus sp. AB618, assembly GCF_024136965.1. Taxonomy (NCBI): domain Archaea; kingdom Methanobacteriati; phylum Methanobacteriota; class Halobacteria; order Halobacteriales; family Haladaptataceae; genus Haladaptatus; species Haladaptatus sp. AB618. The sequence continues at coordinate 423,673 of NZ_JAMYJX010000001.1, forward strand.
TGGTTGTTCGCGTCCGCGACGACGACGGATTCGGCACCGCCTTCTAGCGCCTCCGTGGCGGCCATGACTTTCTTCGTCATGAACCCTTCCGCAGCGGATTTCGCCTCCTCCAACTCGGTCGGCGTGGACACCTTTTCGATGAGCGTCGTCTCGTCATCCGGGTCGGCCAGCAGTCCCGGCACGTCCGTCAGGACGACGAGTTCGCCGCCGAGTGCGGCGGCGACCGCCGCCGCCGCACGGTCGGCGTCCGCGTTGACCGGCGTTCCGTCGTCGGCCAGCATCGGAACCGTCACGACCGGCGTGTAGCCACTATTCAAAAGCGTTTCCAGCAGGTCCGTGTTCACGGACTCGATTTTGCCGGAGTGGTCGCCGCGGCGAATCTTGCGCTTGCCGTCCTCGACCACTCTCACCGCGGATTTGCGTGCGCCGGTGAGGAGCGCGCCGTCCACGCCGGACAGGCCGACTGCGCGGACGCCCTCACCCTGCAAACTCGCCGTCAGTTCGGTGTTGAGTTTGCCGGGCATCACCATCTCGAACACTTCCATCGCTTTCTCGTCGGTGAACCGTCCCATGACGCCGCTGGTCGATTCGACGTACTCGGGTTCCTCTCCTAACTGTTCGAGGGTGTCGTCCACGGCGGTCGAACCGCCGTGAACGACCACCACGTCCTGCCCGTTGGCGGTCAGGTGTGCGACGTCGCTCAGTGCGCCGTCGGGGTTCACCGCCCGTGCACCGCCGATTTTGACGACGACGGGGGAAGCGTCGTCCTCGATCACGCCGCCGTCAGTGACGAGTCCGTCGTCGTTGTCGTTGTCGATGAGTTGGTCGTGTGCGGCCAGCAGTTCATCACGGCTGTATTCGTCAGTCATGGGCTTCCCACGGGATGTAGTCCCTCGAATTCCAATCCGGCTGTTTCCTCGAATCCCAGCGCGACGTTTGCGGCGTGGACCGCCTGTCCCGCCGACCCCTTCATCAGGTTGTCGATGGCGCTGAAGACGACGATGCGTTTATTGGTCGGGTCGAGTTCGAACCCGACCTCTGCGTAGTTCGTCCCGGCGACCGCCTTGGGTTCCGGGTAGCGATAGACGCCGCCGCCGCCCGCGACGAGGCGGACGAACGGTTCGTCCTCGTAGGCCTCTCGATACGCTTTCCAGAGGTCTCCCTTCGAAACGGGCGAATCGGGGAACACGTGGCAGGTCGCGGAGGCTCCGCGAACCATGTCCACGGCGTGTGCGGTGAACGACACGTTCGTTCCCAGAATTCCCTCGATTTCGGCCTCGTGGCGGTGGCCCGTCGGCGCGTAGGGACGGACGATGCCCGAGCGCTCGACGTGGCTGCTCGCCTTGCTCGGCGTCGCGCCGCCCTCCGACGAGCCGACTTTTACATCCACGACGACCTGCTCGCTTCCGAAGAGGATTCCCGCGTCGAACAGCGGCGACAGGCCGAGCAGCGTCGCGGTGGCGTTACAGCCACCCGCGGCGATGAGGTCCGCGCCGGGCAGTTCCTCGCGTGTCAGTTCGGGAAGGGCGTACACTGCCTCGTCCAGATATTCGGGACAGGAGTGGCCGTCGTACCACTCGTCGTACTCCCCTTCCGTGTCGAGGCGGAAGTCCGCGCTCAGATCCACAACGGTGTCCGCGGCGTCGCGGAACGAATCGATGTGCTCCATCGAGACGCCGTGGGGCGTCGCGGCGAACAGCACGTCCACCGACTCGAGGTCGCTCGGTTCCGAAAAGCGCAGGTCGGACCCACGTAAATTCGGGTGAACCGACCCGAGCGTCTTGTTCGTGTACTCCCTGCTGGTCGCCTGTGCGAGCTCGAAGTTCGGATGTCCGGCGAGCAGGCGGAGCAGTTCTCCGCCGGTGAACCCGCTGGCTCCGATGACGGTCGCCGAGAGCGCCTCGGCGCTCGTGTCCGTCTCCGAATCGGCCGCAGTAGCCATCAGGCCACCACCTCCGCGGGAACCTTCGTTTCGAGCCAATCGACGACCGCGGCGGGGACATCCGTCTCGACCGCCTCGTTCAACGCTTTGAACTCGACGGTGTGGTTGACCTCGTGGACGGTGTAGCCCGACTCGGTCTCCATCAGATCGACGCCGAGGAGACCGCCGCCGACGGCGTCGCTTGCTTTCTCAACCAGCGACTTCGCTTCCGCGTCGAGTTCGAATTCTTCCGTCTTCGCGCCCTTCGCGGCGTTCGTGAGCCAGTGATCCGAATGGCGGACCATCGCGGCGACCGGCTTCCCGTCCAGTGCGACGACGCGGATGTCGCGCTCCGGCTTGTCCACGAACTCCTGCACGTAGAACACCTTGTGCTCGTAGTGGCCGAGCGTGGCCTTGTGCTCCAGAATCGCCTCCGCCGCACTGCGCGAGTCGATTTTCGCCATCAGGCGACCCCACGACCCGACGACGGGTTTGAGGACGCACGGGTAGCCGAAGCTTTCGATGGCCTCCATCGCGCTGTCGGTCGTGAAGGCGACTTTCGTCTCGGGCGTCGGGACGCCCGCGCCCGCGAGCGCGAGGCTGTTCTTCGCCTTGTCCGAACACACCTCCGCGGTTTCGTGGCTGTTGACGACAGGAACCCCGTACGCCTCGCAGAATTGCGTGGCGTAGAGGCTCCGACTCGTCGCCAGACAGCGGTCCACGACGAGGTCGAGCCCCTCGAAGGCCTCAGGTGGCTCGGTCAGATCGAACGTCTGCTTGCGCACGTCGATCTTCGTCACCTCGTGTCCGCGCTCGCGGAGCTCCGCGAGGAGGAGCTTTTCGTCGCGGCGAATCCTGGAGTAGAGGATGCCTACATTCATGCGAACCACCCTTGGTGGTGAGCGTGAGCCAGCAAATGGTGCGTATTTGCGCGCTGCAATTTACTCCCCCCAGTCCTCTTCGAGCTCCGGCGCTCGGTCGAGGACTGGTGGGTTCACGTCGATGACTTCCAGTTCGACACCGCAGGTGCCGCAGTCGATGATTTCACCCGTTTCCAGATCGTCGTGCAAAGCCACATCGGCTCCGCACTCAACGCATTCTACCATTGTACTCTTCCGTATCGTCCTATCGGACTTAAATCCATCGTTATTAATAATGAAAGAAAAGCTCGGACTACCGTCTAACGGGAGTAGAAGGCTTATACCGCGGTTCTGAGTTAGTAATCAAGTAATTCCCCACGCGGGGGTCGCGGTAGTTCAGGCATAGTCGTTTACCTCCATCTGGAGCGTTTCACCGGCCGCTTCGAGCGACTCGGCGAGTTCGGTCGTCGTCGTTTCGTCGGCCACGAGCGTTGCCCTCGCGTTCGCCAGCGCTTCGACGACCGTCTCGGCCGCCGGGCCTCCGACCGAATCGCGCATGGCGACGCTCGTTTCCACGTCGAGCGCCGATTCGACTTCCTCCGGTGCGACGAACTCGGCGAGCGGTGCGCCGAGCACTTCCTCGGCGGCAGCATCGAGGGCATCGTAGTCGCCCGCTCCCGCCGTCGCAACGACCTCGTGGGCCGTGCGGAACGGCACGCCGCACATCGCCAGCAGGTCGGCGACGCCGGTCGCCGTCGAAAAGCCCTCCCCCGCGGCGTCCGCGAGTGCGTCCTCGTTCCACGTCGCGGTCGCCACCGCACCGGCAGCGACGTCCGTCGCGTCGATCACGGCGTCGAGGGCGTCCCACGCGTGCGGGGTCGCACGTTGCAGGTCGCGGTTGTACGCGCGCGGCAGTCCTTTTAGCGTCGTCAACAGTCCCGACAGTCCGGAGTGAGCGTCGCCCGCGACTGCGCGGGCGAGTTCCAAGGTGTCGGGGTTCTTCTTCTGTGGCATGATGGACGACGTGGACGCATAGTCGTCCGAGAGTTCCACGAACCCGCGGTTCGAGTAGATCACGAGGTCCTCGGCCAATCCGGACACCGTCGTCGCGAGGTTCGCCGCCGCCGCAATCGTCTCGACGAGGAAGTCGCGGGTCGAAACCGCGTCCATCGAGTTGTCGAGAAGTGCGTCGAAGCCGAGCAGTTCCGCCACGCGCTCGCGGTCCACGTCGAACGGCGTTCCCGCGAACGCCGCCGCGCCGAGCGGGCACTGGTTGATCCTCCCGTAGGCATCCAGCAGACGCGCCGTGTCGCGGGAAACAGCTTGCTCGTAGGACGCGAGAAAGTGCCCGACGGTCGTGGGCTGGGCTGGTTGGAGATGCGTGTATCCCGGCATCACCGTCTCCGCGTTCGATTCGGCGACTTCGAGGAGCGCCGAACGGAGCGCGAGCGTGGTTTCGAGGAGCGCGAGCACGTCCTCGCGGAGGCGGTAGCGGATGCACGTCGCCACTTCGTCGTTCCGACTGCGGGCGGTGTGCATCTTCCCGCCGTCGTGACCGACCTCTCCGACGACGGCCGTCTCGATGGCGGCGTGGACGTCCTCGCCTTCGGGGAGCGAGTCGTGCCCGTTCACCTCGACCACGTTCAGCGCGGTGAGGATGTCGCCCGCGATTTCGTCCTCGATGATCCCCTGTTCGGCGAGCATCACGACGTGCGCGCGGTCGATGTCGAGGTCGGCCGCGAAGATGCGTTCGTCCGCGGCGAGTGACGAGAGGAACCCGCGGGCGGGACCGCCGCTGAAGCGGTCGCCGCGGACGACGTCGCCGTCCCCGGTGAGTTGGTTTTCTTCGCTCTCCGCTCCGTCTCCCTTACTCATCGTTCGCGATGCGAGCCTGGTAACCGTGATATTTGGCGACGCCCGTCGCGTCGGCCTGCTCGATCTTGCCGACCGTCTCGGTGTTGAACGAGGCGGCGTCCTCGGAGTAGACGGCGTGTTCGCTCTCGCGGGCGACGGCGCGGGCCTGTCCGCCTTCGAACTTGATCGTGACCGTGCCGGTGACTTTCTCCTGCGTGGTGTCGATGAAGCCGTCGAGGGCGTCCACGAGCGGCGCGGAGAGCAGTCCCTCGTAGGCCTTCTCGGCCCACTGCTGGTCGATGCCCGTCTTGAACGAGCGCTCTTCCTTCGTCAGCACCAGTCCTTCGAGCGCTTCGTGGGCGTTGAGTAGCGTCGTCGCGGCGGGGTGCTCGTAGTTCTCGCGGACTTTCAGGCCGAGCATGCGGTCTTCCATCAGGTCGGTGCGACCGACGCCGTGCTTTCCGGCGAACTCGTTCAGGTACTCGATGAGTTCGACGGCACCCATCGATTCGCCGTCGATGGCGACCGGTTTGCCGTCCTCGAACTCGATTTCGAGGAGTTCGGTTTCCGCGCTCGGTTGTTCGGTCCACTCGTAAATCTCCTCTGGCGGGACGTAGCCGGGGTCCTCCAGATTGCCGCCCTCCACGGAGCGACTCCAGAGGTTCGTGTCGATGCTCCAGACGCCCTCGTTGCCACCCTCCACGGGCAGGTCGTGTTCGTCCGCGTAGCCCATCTCCCACTTGCGGGTCAGGCCGAGTTCGCGCACAGGGGCGATGACCTCCAAATCGGAGGCGCGCCAGACCGCCTCGAAGCGCAGTTGGTCGTTCCCTTTGCCGGTACAGCCGTGAGCCACGGCGTCACAGTCGTTTTCCTTCGCCACGTCGAGGATGGCTTCTGCGATGACCGGACGTGCGAGCGCGGTTCCGAGCGGATAGCTCTGATACGTCGCGTTCGCCTTCACCGCATCCAGACACTGCTCCGCAAATGCATCCTTGGCGTCGATAACGTAGTGTTCCAAATCCAGTGCTTCCGCAGTTTCCTCCGCCTCTGCAAACTCCTCTTCGGGCTGACCGACGTCCACCGTGACGCCGATGACTTCGTCGTAGTCGTACTCCTCTTCGAGGAGTGGGACGCATACTGTCGTGTCGAGTCCGCCCGAGAAGGCGAGTGCAACCGTTTTCATTGTATGAGTTGCCAAGGGCTACAGATACTTAAATTCTTCTCAATAATCTGAGAAATAAAGGTGGAAAATGGACTAAAGACGAGTTAATCACACGTGAGTGAGTTTTGAACGAACGACCGGCCGGAGTGGAATGGGTATTATTGGGACTAGAAAAGCCCCGGTCGTCGTCGTCGGACGCAGAATGAGCCGTGGTCGGACTCGTCGCTCATCGGAGGGCAAACCCCGGTGGCGCGAGTCCGCGACATTATCAAACCTTTCTGGTGCATACCGCTTAAAGCCTTTCGGGACGGCAACGATTGCCAGCGGTTCTGTTCAACGAGATTTATTACGTATCGAACGAATTGTCGACTATGCGTCGTCTTGCTCCCGTCCTCCTCGCCCTCCTCGTTCTTACGGCCGGGTGTGCGAACTTCCTGCCGTGGTCAGACTCACAATCGGATCCTCAACAGACAACTGCCAACCACCCAGCATCCTACCCACCCGGAGCCAACGGCCAGTGGATATTCGACGCCGAGCAACTCGTCAAGGCGCACAAAGCGGCGCTCAGCGGGGCGAACTACCGGATGCACGCTCGCGTCCGGCCGAACCAGCAAACCGCTTCGGTGAAGTGGCAAAATACGACTACGACCGTACACATTGGTAGCGGTCGAACCCTGGTACAGGGGAGCGGCGGGTCGTTCGGACCTCGGGAGCTAACCGAATCGTATCGGAGTTACTCCACGGACAACATGACCGTGCAGTGCCGACGCGGCGCTGAAAAATGTCGGTATCTCTCCACCAGGTCCACTCAGGGACAGCAGATCACGAAGCGTACCACTTCACGAATGGAATCGCTCATCGCCAGTTCGGACTTCGTGGCGAACGGAACGACAGCCCGAAACGGAACGACGTTGTATCGGTATGAATCCAACGGTTCCACGACGTTTTCGGGCGCTGATAGACTCTCAGCGACCGTACTGGTGGACGAGGACGGTCTCATCCACGATGTCTCGGGAACGATTCACACCGACGGAAAGCGTCCCGCGACTGTCGATTTCAACTACGGGTTTTCTCTGGTTTCGAATCCACCGACGAAGCCGGAATGGGTAGACGGTGTGCCCCGACTGACCGTCCGTACAAGCGCGAGCAGGTTCACGCTCGAACACGAGGGCGGTGAGCGTATTCCGGCGGGAACGAACGTTTCGCTCACGTTGATAAACGACAGCGCCACTGCAATTGGAACGGTTCGACTGCCGAAATCGCTCGGCCGTGGGGATATCGCCTATCTCACGATTTCCGATATCGAGGACACCGACCATCTCCACTACAAAGCCGTCGGGAACATCACGGTCAACCACCCAGCGACGACCGAACCGGGAATAAATCACACTCACTGGACTCTGTCTCTCGGATATGAGACGAAACACTGGAAAGCTGACCTCTGGGTGAATCCCGAAGGGAGAAATCACGACAGCACGAACGGCACCAAAGCGACGACGACCACGACTGCCACCTGACTGACTTTCGACGACCTCTCTTTCTCACGCCAAACGCCACCCTCATACCACTAAAGCGTCTCGAACCAACCAGTGTACAGTCTCAACGTCCCGGTTCCCGGCGAAATCGCTCAACTCGCTGGGCAACTCCGTCCGTCGCTCTACGGCTTCGACAGCGTCCGCGACCAGCACACGCTCGTCGTCAAACGGTTCGGAGATCAAGAAAACTACGACCGATTGGCGATGCGGGTCCGAACCGCGCTCGTCGGCACGCCCGCGTTTGAAGCGCACGTTTCGGGCATCGACTACTTCGAGACGCCAGCGCGTGGTGACGGTCCGGTCGTCTACCTCGCCGTCGAAAGCCCCGGTCTGAAACAACTTCATAGCGAACTGCTCGCCGAGTTCGAGACCATCGAAGGATTGGAAGGCGACGACTACGTTCCTCACGTCACGCTGGCGCGCGGTGGCGACATCGAGGTGGCCCAAGAACTCGCGGAACGGGAAACCGATCCGATTTCGTGGACCGTCACGGAACTCCATCTCTGGGATGCAAAGTACGAAGAAGCCGCCGCGAGAATCTCGCTTCCGGCTTGAAAATTTCTACCTTCGTTCGCTCTTTTACTGCGGCGTCGGCGGTTCGCCGTCCCACGCGTCCTTGTCGGTGAAGAAGTTCAGCATGGCGAACTTGAGCTTTCCGGGGTCGATGTCGATGGTTTCCTTCCGTTCCTCCGGCGGGAACGTCTCTCGAACGCTGTACTTGCCCATCTCCCGGACGCTCCCCTCGGTGTAGCGCTTGTCGAGCAGGATGCGGACGCCGAAGTCGTCCGGGGAACGGATCACCCGGCCGAGCGCCTGTCGCGTCTTCCGAATCGTCGGGATCTCGACGGCGTACTCCCAACCCGAATTTCTTCCGGAACGGTCGGCGAACACGGTGTCGTAGGCGTCCTGTACCGCGTCCATCCGGTCGTCCAGATGCGGGTACGGCACGCCGACGACGACGACGGTTCTGGCTTCGTCGCCGTCGAAGCTGACGCCTTCGGCCAGCGTCCCCCACAGCGAGGTGAACAGCGCGCCGTTCCCGTCCGCCGTGAACTGCTGGCGGAGTTCCTCGGCGGGAGTTCCGGCCTCGTCGAAATACAGGTTCGCGTCGGTTCGGTTCCGCACGAGGTCGCGGTACCGCTCGGCTTCGGCGTAACTCGGGAAGAAGACGAGCGTGTTCCCGGCGGTGAACCGAATCGCGTCGTTCAGCACCTCGGCGATGGTGTCCTGGGTTTCGGGATTGCTCCGCTCGCTGGCGAACAGGGCGGGCGTCTCGGCCGCGAACGTTCGCCGATTCTCCTCCGGGAACTGAAGCCCGTACGCCAGCGAGATGGGGTCGCTCAGGCCGAGCACGTCCGACAGCACGTCGAACGGGCGAAGCGTCGCGCTCATCAGCACCGTCGCGTACACCTCCTCGAACAGGGCTTGGGTGACCTCGCGCGGGATGCAGGTGTACAGTTCCGCCCGTCCGTACACTTCGTCGGTCCCCTCGTCGCGGCGCACCGCGACGACGGGATACTGGCCGAGTTCGGCCCCTTCGTCCATGTAGGATTTGACGAACGCGGCGGCTTGGAGGGTTTGACACTCCTTTCGGGTCGTCGCGTCGCCCTCCTTGTACGCCTCCTCGTATTTCTGGTCGAGTTCCTTGGCGAGCGAGAGCGCGTCGTCCAACTCCGCGTCGATTCCCTTCCCGGCGTACTCCTGTAGGAAGGCAAGCGTCAGGTCGTCGCGTTTGTCCTCGTTGGCGACCGACACGTCCTGCCAGTTCTCGCCGACCGATTCGCGCTCGCCGAAACCAAAGGAGTCGTCGTAGGTCGTTTTGAGCGCCCGCTGGAACGCGGCGAGGACGTTGAACCCCGCTTCGCTCCGAAAGTCGTCGCTCTCCTGAAGTTCGTCCAGCGCGCTGTCGATGGTGTTCTCGGTCAGCGTTCGGGAGGCGTGGTCACGGGCGGTTCCCTCGATGTTGTGCGCCTCGTCGAAGATTGTGATGACGTCCTCCGGTTCGCGGCCCAACCACCGGAAGAACTGTTCGCGGATCATCGGGTCCAGCAGGTGGTGGTAGTTGCAGACGACCAGGTCCACACCCTCCATCCCGTCCTTCAAGAGTTCGTAGCCGCACAACTGCTGTTGCTCGGCGTATTCGTAGATGTCGTCGGGCGTTCGAACCCCGTCGTAGAGCCACTGATAGAACTCCTCGTTATCCGCGGTGAGGTTGTTGTAGTAGTGCTCGCAGATGTTCTTCTCTTTGAGATTCTCGACTTCGTCCTGAATCTGTTCGAGTTCGTCCATCACCGCGCTACGGGCCTCGGCGGCGGTCGAGTCGCCTTCCTGCATGTCGTCGAGCAGTTCGCGCTGTCGCTGTTCGAGTTCGTTCTTGTCGCGTTCCTTGTCGACGACCTCGTAGGTGTTGTCCCGGAGTACCTGACACTCCTGATAATCGACGTCGATGTGGCACATCGACCCTTTCCCCCGAAAGACGACGGCGCGAAGCGGTTCCTTGCGCGTTATCTCGCGCGCTTCGGTGACGAACTGACGCATCTGCTGGTGGACGTTGGTCGTGATGACGACCGTCTTGTCCTCCTCGCGGGCGAATTCGAGCGCGGGAACGAGCGACGAGAGGGTTTTGCCCGTCCCACACGCACCTTCGAAGAGCACGTCCTGCCCGCGAGACAGTCCGTTGTAGATGCGGTCCATCGCCTCCTGCTGGTTGTCGTAGGGGGCGTCGTACGGGAAGAACCGCATGTACTCGTTCGTCGTGGACACGATACCGAATATTCGCGTCTTAGTTCAAAAACCCTTGCCCATCGGAGAGATGCTCGGTCTCAGATAACCGACTCCGCCGCCGTCTCCTGCACTTCCGGTTCGATGTACACTTTCTTGACGCTATCGTTGATTTCGTACAGCCCATCTTCGATGTCGGTTATCAAGTCGTCCATCTCCCCGGTGTCGAGCGTCGGGTCGAACGCCACGTCGGCGGTGACGATGATGCGGTCGGGACCGAAGTAGACGGTTCTGAAGTCGATGATTTCGGTGACGCCCTCCCACCCGTCCAACTCCGAGCGGAGTCTGTCTTCCTCCTCTTTGGGCAGGCTCTCGCCGAGGAGGAGCCGTTTGTTTTCCCACGCCAGCGCGATGGCGAATCCCATCAACAACAACCCGATGAGGAGCGCGGCACCGGCGTCGTAGATCGGGTTTCCGGTGACTTGTGACAGCCAGATACCCACCAGTGCGAACCCGGCACCGGCGACCGAAACGGTGTCCTCGGTGAGCGCCGTCAGGGTGGAGACGTTGCTCGTCTTGTGGAACGCCTCCCGAAATCCGCTCCAATCGCGCCGTTCGATTTCGTGTTTCGTGGAGCGATACGCTTTGCTGAAGGCATATCCCTCGAACAGCATGGCTCCGATGAGGACGGCGTAGTTCACGTAGACCGGTGGAAACGACTGTCCGAGGACGTGAACCAGTCCCCCGCTGACCGTTTCGTGGTGCTGGACAAGCGAGTCGTATCCGTGTTTTGCGCTCTCCCAACCGGCGATACCGAAGAGCAGGACGCTCACCAGAAAGCTGTAGAAGAACTGTGCCTTGCCGTAGCCGAATGGGTGGTCCCGCGTCGGCTTTCGTCCACCAAACCAGATTCCGATGAGGAGAAAGACCTGATTTCCCGTGTCGGAGATGGAGTGAAACGTCTCCGAGAGCATCGCCGGACTCTGTGTAAGCACGAAGCCAACGAATTTCAGCACGGCAATCGCCGCGTTCGAGAGGAGGGCGGCTATCACGACGGACTTGCTGTTCGCCATTACTCGACTAGCGGCGAGGAGGTGTCAAAGTCCTTACGACGGAGCGCCGCGCTTCGATTCGACGGAAGACGAAAGGCGACGGGATACCAACGACGAATCATGATCGCTATCGTCTCCGATACGCACAGCAGGACGGGTCACGAACTGGCCGGACGGACGCTCGAAGCCGTCCGAAGGGCGGACCTCGTGGTTCATGCAGGCGATTTCACGACGACAGCCGTTCTCGACGCGTTCGAAGCCGAAAGCTCCCGGTTGGTCGCGGTTCGTGGCAACAACGCGACGGCTGGGGTCGCCGACCGACTCCCTGCCGTGCGAACGTTCGAGGAAAACGGGGTTCGGTTCGCGCTCACGCATCGTCGGCGCGGCGGAAGTACGGGACTCTCGCTCTTCGGGCAGGAGCGCGATGCGGACGTGGTCGTCTCGGGACACACGCATCGACATCTCGTGGAACAGGCTGGCGAGATGTTGTTGCTCAATCCGGGCAGTTACGCACAGCCACGAGGAAATCGGCCGACACATATCGAACTCGAACCGGAGGGAAAGGGCTTCGCTGGGAGGGTCTACGAGATGAGTGGAGAACTCGTAACCGAGTTCCCCGTGTAGGAGGGCTGGTAAGTTGATGGCGTACCAGTGGAGGGCCGAAGCAGGGCGGCTCCACTTCCGAGTATGCGGTTGGTCATCATGTACTCTTGGTAAGCTCAAAAAAGCGTTTTAGTTATCGGTTCCGCACGAAATACCACCCGACTGCACCGAGGACGAGAACGAGCGCTCCCCCCGCGAAGAACAGCACGCCCGGCGGTATCGTCGCCAAAACGCCGTTTGCCGCATGGCCCGCGCTGTTGGTCGATTCCGTCGAGAACGTTCCCACTTGTCCGCCGCCACCGCTGGCCGTCTTCTCGGCCGCCTTTCCGCCGATACCGAGCAGTCCCTCCGTAACGGCGTACTGAATTCCGGCGCTCACGAGGCCGAGCAGGACGGCAACGCCGAGAACGCGGGAGAGCGCGTCCTTCAATCCCGTCGTCTGCTCTTCCCGCCCGGCAAAGAGGATGAGCGGACCTTCGCTCGGTGCGTACACCTTCATCTCCCGACCTTTCTCGGAGTAGATGGTATCGACGGCCGTGATGAGGTCCGCGTCTTCCAACTTCTTCAGGTGATACTGGGCGTTCTGTAGCGAGGTGTCCACCTGCTCGCTCAGTTCGGATGCCGTCGCCGGTTGGTCGTGCAGTGCGGAGAGCAGACCACGCGCGGTATCGGACGAGAGCGCCCCGAGCAGATCGTCCGCGTCGTCGCTGTCCACGCCGAGCACTCGGGGGGACCCACCTGACGGCGGTTCCACGTCCGAACTGGAGGGCAAGAGGTCAGCCATATTTATGCGTATGCAACTGCTCGGCAATCAACTTTGCCACTGGCACGGCGAAACGAATTTGGTTCGGCAACTGATACAGGGGGGTATGGAACCACTCGGAATCTTCGGGAAGGTACTCCACGACCCGCTCTTCATCGGCCTTCTCGTCATCATGCTCGCCTTCGTCTTCTTCATCTACCTGTTCATCCGCCGGATCATGACCGGATTTCAGGAAGGTATTCAGAAAGGGCAGCGATAATCGAATCGCTCTCAGAGCGCGTTTCGAATCCGCTCCGCGGCAGTTTTGACGTTCTCACGGTCCACGTCCCAGTGCGTACAGAATCGGACGACATGTGGCCCGAACGCCGACCCAATGACGTCTTCGTCCGCGCACAGATCGAGAAACTCCTCGGCGGTGAGTCCCGCTCGCTCGGTGTTCACGAGGACGATGTTCGTCTCGGGTGGTTGCACCGAGAGGCCGTCGACGTCCGCGAGTCGCTCCGCGAGGAGACGGGCGTTCTCGTGGTCGTCGGCCAACCGTGAGACGTTCCCCAACGCGAGCAGTCCCGGCCCGCCCACGATACCGACCTGTCGCATCCCTCCCCCGAGCAGCTTTCGAACGCGTCGTGCGTGCGCGATGAACTCCTCGTCTCCGGCGAGCATCGACCCGACGGGCGCTCCGAGACCCTTCGAGAGACAGAACATCACGGAATCCACGTTCTCCACGATTCGTGCCGGTGATACGTCGAGGGCGACGGCCGCGTTACCCACCCGTGCGCCATCGAGATGGACCGGAATTCCGAGGTCGTGGGCCGCCTCCGCCGCGGCGTCTATCTTCTCGGGAGCGATTGCGACCCCACCTTTGCTGTTGTGCGTGTTTTCGAGCGATAACAATCCCGTTCCGGGTCGATGTGCGTCCGCCTCGACGTAGCCGTCTCGAACCTGTTCGGGCGTCGGAATTCCACGGTCGCCGCCGTCGAGCGTTCGGACTTGCAGCGCCGAGTGCTGGGCGAGTCCGCCGAGTTCCCACTTGTAGATGTGGCTCTCGCGTTCGACCAGTATCTCCTGTCCCCGTTCGGTGTGGACGCGCGCCGCGATCTGATTGCCCATCGTCCCGGTCGGGACGTAGAGGGCCGCTTCCATCCCCACAAGTTCGGCGGCAGCGGATTCGAGTTCGTTGACCGTCGGGTCCTCTCCGTAGACGTCGTCGCCCACTTCGGCCTCGGCCGCCGCCGCACGCATCTCCTCGCTCGGTTTCGTGACCGTGTCGCTCCGCAGGTCTATCATACGCGACCGTTCCGCCGCGGCGACCAAATAATCGAGGGTAGAAGCAGTTCATCGACGGAGATGCGAACACCGAAAGCGGTTTCCGGTATCCACGAAATTTTGCCACATGGACGAACGAATTCGGAACCATGCCGAAACCATCGTCGACCACTCTCTCGATATCGAAGCGGGCGATACGGTCGTCGTTCGCTCGCCGACCGTCTCGGACGACCTCGCGGTTGCCCTCTCCGAAGCACTCGGCGAGCGCGGTGCGTTCCCACTCGTCACTGCCGGGCGTCGGGACAAGAAACAAGCGGCGTTCCTTCGTTCGGTCGACGCGGATGCCCTCGAAACCCCCGAGCACGAACAGGCGTTGTTCGAAGCGTCGGACGCCATCGTTCACATCCGGGGCCACGAGAACGCCTCCGACATGAGCGATATTAGCGCCGAGACCCACGCGGCATACAGACAGGCGTACCAGCCGATTCAGCAGGAAATCCTCTCGTCGCGTTGGTGTCTCACCCAGTACCCGTCCCCCGGAAGCGCGCAACTCGCCGAGATGAGCACGGACGCTTACGAGGAGTTCGTTTACAGCGCGATGAACAAAGACTGGGACGAGCAGCGCGAGTTCCAAGAGCAGATGGTCGAAATCCTCGACCCCGCCGACGAAGTTCGTATCGTCTCCGGCGAGACGACGGACCTCACGATGTCCGTGGCGGACATGAAAACCATCAACGACGAGGGCAAGAACAACCTCCCCGGTGGCGAGGTGTTCACCGCGCCGATCCCCGATTCGGTCGAGGGAGAAGTGCTGTTCGACAAGCCGCTCGTCCACCAGGGCAACATCGTCGAAAACGTCTGGCTGAAGTTCGAGAACGGTGAGGTCGTCGATTTCAGCGCCGACAAGAACGAGGACGTCCTCGCGGGCGTTCTCGATACCGACGACGGTGCACGCAGACTCGGCGAACTCGGTATCGGCATGAACCGCGACATCGACGAATTCACCTACAACATGCTCTTCGACGAGAAGATGGGCGATACGGTCCACCTCGCCGTCGGCATGGCCTACGATATCTGTGTCCCCGACGACCGGGAACCGAACGAGAGTGCGGTTCACGTGGACATCATCGTGGACATGAGCGAGGACTCGTTCATCGAAGTGGACGGCGAAATCGTCCAGCGCAACGGTACCTTCCGTTTCGAGGACGGGTTCGAGGAATAGCCGCGAGGGAGACGAGGCGCTTTGCGCCTCGAAAGACGAACGGCGAACGGAGTGAGCCGTGAGTGATACGACCGAGTGGGTTGTTTTTAGTGCAGGTTTTTGCGAGGAGTGGTCAGCTTTGCTGACCCGACGACGTAAAAAAGTGCAACGCGCACCTTCCGTTTCGAGGACGGGTTCGAGGAATAGCCGCGAGGGAGACGAGGCGCTTTGTGCCTCGCAAGACGAACGGGTTGTTTTCGTCGCGTACTACGGATATTCGAGACCAAGCGACCGCGACGAACGTTTATATACTGGAACGAACCCAGAGTCCGTATCTCCTGAAAACTACCCCGTGGATGGCCGAGGCGGGTGTGTGGCACACCTCCACGTCAAACCGTCGTGCCGCCTGTTCGCAATCTTTCGGTTCAAAATCCGTCCGAGACGGACTGATACTGAACTCCCTGTAGGTGTGAACTCTTTCTTCGCCGGTTAACCGTTCTCGAAACAGCACGCTACGAATATTTGATATATATTTGTTGTGGCACCTTGGAGTTAAGTAGCTACGGTTGAATAGAAATAATCGTGCCAAAAGTTGTCTGTCCGGACTGTCGGCGGAACATCGCGTTTCACGAACTGGAAACCAGAACCGTCGCCCAATCCAGCGGATTTTCGACGAACTATCGCTGTCCGTTCTGCCGAAACGCCATCGAGAACGTCACCGAACTGTTGTAATTTCGGACTGGTCGGCGTCAGAATCACGGGTAAACTTCGTAACGGTCGGAATCGTCGAATCCGGACGACAAGAGAACGAAGTGACTGGCGGTATCCGAGAGGTCGTCCGTACCGAAACCCCTCTCTTCGGGCGCGCTCCAGTCTTCGTCGGTCGTTCCGTCGAACTCCGGTTCGTGCACGCTGTAGTCCGTCATCGACTTCAGGTCCGACAGGAACCCGTGTGAATACTGGGGTTGTCACTGCAGGGCTTTGTTTCCTCTCCAACAGCGGTGATGAGGTATTTACCGGACGACGAACAACCTTCGAGCGATGGCAGAGGTGAGCGCGGACGAGAACCCGTACGTCGAAGAGCCAGGGACGGATTTCGAACCCGTCGTCGAGATGAGCGAAGCCGAGGCCAGCGAACAGGCCGCACTGCTTCGCCAGGCGATCCGCCACCACGACTATCGCTACTACGTCGAAAACGACCCGCTCATCGGCGACCGGACCTACGACGCCCTCTTCACGCGACTGCGAGAGTTAGAGGAGGCGTTCGACGTCCAGACTGCTGACAGTCCGACCCGACGTGTTGGCGGCGAACCGCTCGACGAACTCGACAGCGTCGAACACGTCGCCCCGATGCTCTCCATCGACTCCAGCGGTGAAGCCGACGACGTGCGTGGATTCGACGAGCGAATCCATCGGGCGTACGACGAGGTGGAGTACGTCTGTGATCCGAAGTTCGACGGTCTGTCGCTGGAAGTCGTCTACGAGGACGGCGAGTACGTGCGCGCCGCGACTCGCGGTGACGGGGTGACGGGTGAGGACGTAACCGAGAACGTCCGTACCATCGCGAGCATCCCGCACCATCTCCGAGGTGACTATCCGGACTATCTCGCCGTTCGGGGGGAAGTCTATCTCCCGCTGGATGCGTTCACCGCGTTCAACCGCGAGCGGGTCGAACGCGGCGAAGACCCGTTCGCCAATCCGAGAAACGCGGCCGCCGGGTCGCTCCGGCAACTCGATCCGTCCGTGACGGCGGAGCGCCCCCTCGATTGTTTCTTCTACGACGTACTCGACGCGAGCGAGGAGTTTCCGACCCACTGGTCGGAGTACGAGGCGCTGCCGAAGTTCGGGCTGAAGGTGAACGACCGCACCGAACTCGTGGACGATATCGAGGCCTGTCTCGACTACCGCGATGAGATGATGGCCGAGCGCGAGGAGTTGAACTACGAAATCGACGGGGTCGTCATCAAGGTGAACGATCGGGAGAAGTGCGACGAACTCGGGACGACGGCACGCTCGTATCGATGGGCGTACGCGTACAAATTCCCGGCTCGCTCGGAGCAAACCACGATCATGGACGTGACCGTGCAAGTCGGACGGACCGGGCGGCTCACTCCCGTTGCGCTACTCGAACCCGTCGATGTCGGTGGGGTAACCGTCTCACGGGCTAGCCTCCATAATCCGGACGAAATCGCGGAAAAAGACATCAACATCGATGACGAGGTTCGCGTCAAGCGTGCGGGTGACGTCATCCCTTACGTCTCCGAAGTGGTCGAAAAACACAGCGAAGGCCACTACGAACTCCCCGACCAGTGCCCCGTCTGCGGCAGTCCGGTCGAACGCGACGGACCGATCGCCTACTGCACCGGTGGACTCGCGTGCGATGCACAACTTCGGCAGGCGGTGGCGTACTACGGGAGCGACGACGGACTCGACATCGAGGGGCTGGGCGAGGAACGGGTGAGCCAGCTTATCGACGCAGACTTGGTCGAATCGTTGCCCGACCTGTACGAACTCGACCGGGAGGCGCTGCTCGAATTGGACGGCTGGGGTGAGAAGAGTGCGGACAACCTGCTCGCCGAACTCGAAGCGTCGAAACGCCCCTCGCTTGCACATTTCCTGTCGGCGATCGGTATCCCACGCGTCGGGAGCGAAACCGCCCGCGAGTTGGCGCGAGAGTTCGACTCGATGGACGCCGTGATGAATGCCGGTACCGACGAACTGGAGGCCGTCCCGGACATCGGACCGAAAGTCGCAACCGGCATCCGGCAGTTCTTCGACTCGGAGCACAATCGAAGCGTCGTCGAGGAACTGTTGGAACACGTCGAACCGGAGCGGGAGGAAGTCGTGGATGGCGACGAACTCGCGGATTTGACGTTCGTTTTCACCGGGTCGCTGTCCGAACCCCGGTCGGATATCGCGGACCTCGTCGAGAGCCACGGTGCGAACGCGACGGGAAGCGTCTCGGGTAACACGGACTACCTCGTTGTGGGAGAAAACCCCGGACAATCGAAGCCGAACGATGCGGAGGAAAACGACGTGCCGATCCTGTCGGAAGCCCAATTTTGGGAACTGCTGGAAGACGAAGGCGTGGCGCGTTAGAACTCCGCGCGCCGGAAGACCGAGTACCCGATTGCGACGGGGATGAACAGCCAGAACAAGAGATAAACCAGGACGAACGCATCGCTGAAGTATATCGGGAGGGAGTTACCGAGGACACTCGCGACGGTAGTTCGGATCAGTCCGTCGAACAGCACTATCCGTGCGTCGACGTGGCTCGAATATATCAACGAATTAACCAACGTCTTGTACGCCGTTATGGGGTTCAGAAGTCGGATGAACAGCATCGTGGATACCCGTCCAGGTATTCCCATCCCAGCGTATCTTCCGAGGAGACTCGCAACGAGGTTTGCCAACCCACTCCAGAAGACGAGAAAGGCGATGTACAACGTCACCGCGCCGATCATCGCTCGGCGGCCGGTCTTGGCGGTCGCCGAAATGCCGACGGACAACCCCACGAACACGAGACCGAGGAGGAGCGTGAGCAGTGCGAACAGGATGTAATCGACGACCTTGAACTGGAGGCTCGTCAGCAGGAGAATTGCCGCGGCGACGACGAACCCGATGACGATGGAAATCCCGACGACACCGCTCCGTCCGAGCACCTTGCCGAGTACGACGTCGTCACGCGAATGGGGAAGCGAGAGCATGAGTTTCAGCGTTCCCGACTCGCGCTCACGGGTGATGGCCGCGTAGCCGATGACGATCGAGATGAGTGGAATCAGAATCGCGGTACCCTGCTCCATCAGGGAGATGTATTGATTGGTGTTCTGTCCCGCGTTCCCGCCGTTATCCAGGACGAACGCGATGATCGGGGGTACTGCGAACACGATGACGAATAGCCCCGTCAACACCCACAGCCATCGTGACCGAACCGCGTCCCGGAAGTCCTTTCGGGCGACGGATTGCCACGTCATGGCGCCGCCCCCTGTCGGGTGTATGCGATAAAGAGGTCTTCGAGCGACGCCTCCTCGGTTTCGAAGTCCTCGACCTGCGTGCCCGTGTCTTCGAGCGTGGTGAGGACTGTGGTCTTGACGTTCGCCGCACAGTCGACGAGCAGTGTCTCCCCGTCGCGCCGGACGCTCTCGACGCCGTCGATCGCGCGCACCCGCTCGATCGCATCGGCGGAGAGCGAGGCAGTCTCGACTCGGAAAACGGTGTCGCCGCCGACGTTCTCTCGAAGCCCTTCGATGGAGTCCTTGGCGACGAGTTCGCCCTCGCGAAGGATTCCGACCCGGTCACAGACGGCTTCGACCTGCCCGAGGATGTGACTGGAGAAGAACACCGTCGCGCCCCGCTCCCGTTCTTCATCGATGATCTCGCGCATCTCGTGGGCACCCGTCGGGTCGAGACCGGACGACGGTTCGTCGAGAATGAGGAGGTCGGGTTCGCCGACGAGCGCCATCGCAAGCCCGAGTCGCTGGGCCATCCCTTTCGAGTAGCCCCCCGCTTTCCGGTCGGCGGCCTCGGGGATTCCGACCCGGTTCAGCAGTTCGTCCGGGTCGTCGTCGGCGTTCTTCGCTTCGATGGCGAACTCCATGTGCTGTCTTCCGGTGAGGCGGTCGTAGACGGACAACCCTTCCGGGAGAACGCCGGTTCGTTTGCGAATCGCCATGCTCTCGGTCTGTGCATCGTGTCCGAGAACGGTGACCGAACCCTTCGTCGGGCGGATAAAATCGAGAATGAGGTCGATGGTCGTCGATTTCCCCGCCCCGTTCGGCCCGAGAAAGCCGAACACTTCGCCCTCTTTCACGTCGAGTGAAAGATTCTCGACGGCCGTGACGTCCCCATATCGCTTCGTCACGTCGTCCAATCGGATAGCGGTCATCGGTTCAGATTCCGCCAACGCACACATAACGGTGTTGCTCCGTGCTATACCGTGTCATCTGGGTCACGCTTTTCCGCGATTCGTGTCGCCTCCGTGGCGTATCGTTCCCTCTCGGCTTCGTCGGTAACCCGGGCCAGTCGTTCCCGTTCGACTTCGATTGCGGCGGTCGTTTCGCCACCGAGTCTCCCCGCTCGTTCCTTGCGAAGATACCATTCCCCGTCGGGCGTCGAGTACACCAGCGTCAACAGGTCGCGGTCGCTGTACGTCCGTTCGACCAACCACACTCGAACCTCGTCCATGGCTGGCCGTTCGTGGGTATCGAATTTGTATCTGGCGAGGTGTCGATAGCCGCAACCTTATTTATCTCCCTGATTGACCGGTAAACGATGGGACAGTCCCCGCTGTCACAGGCGTCCGACGACCGCCTGCTCGACATGCTCTTTGCGGGCGAGGAAATCGAAGAGGAGATCGAACTGGAGGGTGCGCGAATCGCGGTGACGAGTCATCGCCTTCTCGCGTTCATGCCCGAAGGGGAGGACCGACGGTTCGACCACGAGGACCGACCGAACGTCCTCGATGCCCGTGTGCAAGCCGCTGGCCACCCTGATTACCTCTCGTGGTGTGTTCGGAGCTTCATCTATGGCCTACTCCTCGTGGGCGGTGGATACTTACTCGACAGCAGCGGGCTACTCACCGACTTCGGCGATACGAACACGGCGAGTGCACAGGCCGTCGCTGGCGTCCAGGGGATGGTCGGCACGATGGTCCACGCTTTTTCCTTGCTGACGAGTATCCTGCTGCTGGTTGGAGGGGTGCTCCTGCTCGTGGCCATCATCCTCGGGATTCTCTACCTCTTTACGCGTTCGGAGGAACTGATAATCGAACGCGCCGGACGCGACCCGATTCGAATACCCGTCGATGGCAACGAGGCCGAGGACGCCGCTCGTCGCATTCGGGCGGCGGTAGGGACAGGTTCAAAGCCGAGCATCGACTAATCGAAATCGATGGACGTGGCGACCGTCCGGGAGCACGCGAGCGAATTACCGCGTGAACCCGGCGTGTATCAATTCTTGGAAGGCGACACGGTTCGCTATGTGGGGAAGGCCGTCGATCTTCGGGCGCGGGTTCGGTCGTACGCCGACCCACGGAGCAACCGCATCGGGAACATGGTCGCACGGGCGGATTCGCTCGACTTCGCCGTCACCGATACGGAGACGCAGGCGCTCCTGTTGGAAGCGAACCTGATCAAACGGTATCAGCCACGCTACAACGTCCGCCTGAAGGACGACAAATCCTATCCGCTGGTACAGGTGACGGGGCACGAGTTCCCGCAGATCGAGATCACCCGCGACCCCGACCGCGCCGGAGCGACGGTGTTCGGTCCGTTCACGAACAAATCGACGGTCGAGACGGTCGTCAAGGCGCTTCGGGAGACGTACGGTATCCGTGGCTGTTCGGACCACAAGTTCTCCAACCGCGACCGGCCGTGTCTCGACCACGATATCGGTCTCTGTACCGCGCCGTGTACGGGGGAAATCGGCCGCGAGGCGTACCTCGGGGACGTGAAAAGCGTCGAACGGTTTTTGGGCGGCGAGGTGGACGTGCTCGCACGCCCACTCCGCCGCGAGATGGAGGCGGCCGCTCAGAGTCACGAATTCGAGCGGGCGGCGAACCTCCGCGACCGACTCGACGCCGTCGAGTCGTTTCACGGCGGCGACGCCGACGCGATTACCTCACAAACCGACGAGCGAACCGTGGACGTGCTCGGGGCCGCAGTCGAGGGCGAACGGGCGACGGTCGCCCGACTGCACAGCGAGCGCGGACAACTCGTGGACCGTGACCACCACTCCTTATCGGTACCGGACGGGGACGACGTGGCCGCAGTCTTCGGCGGGTTCATTCCGCAGTTCTACGCCGAGCGCGACCTTCCCGACGCGCTGTTGCTTTCTGAGCGTCCGGACGACGCCGACGTGATGGAGTGGTTGGAAACCGAAGGCGTCGCCGTTCGTGTGCCGGGGGCGGGGCGGGAGGCGACGCTCGTGGATCTGGCGTTGAAAAACGCCCGCAGGGGGTCGGGCAACCCGGATGAACTCCGGGCGCTCGCGGACGCGCTCTCGCTCCCCTCGGCCGAACGAATCGAGGGATTCGACGTGAGCCACGCACAGGGGTCGTCGGTGGTCGGGAGCAACGTCGTCCTCGTCGGTGGGTCGCCCGAGAAGGGCGACTACCGCCGGAAGAAACTGACGGAGAAAAACGACGATTACGCGAACATGCACGACCTGATCCGCTGGCGGGCGAAACGGGCGGTCGAGGGTCGGGACGACCGGCCCGACCCCGACCTGCTCCTCATCGACGGGGGAACGGGACAACTCGACGCCGCACGCGAAGCGCTCGACGACGTCGGATGGGACGTGCCCGCAGTCGGGCTTGCCAAGGCCGAGGAGATAGTCGTCACGCCGACCACGACCTACAACTGGCCGAACGACGCGCCACAACTCCACGTCCTTCAGCGAGTGCGGGACGAGGCGCACCGGTTCGCGGTGCAGTACCACCAGACGCTTCGGGACGACGTTTCGACGGAACTGGACGACGTCACGGGAGTCGGGCCGCAAACCCGCAGAAAGCTGTTCCGTCGGTTCGGTAGCTTGGCGGGGATTCGGGGAGCTTCGGACGACGAACTCCGCGAGGTCGATGGTGTCGGCGAAAAGACGGTGACCGCGCTGCGGCGTCGGTTGTGAGTTCGATATATTCTCCCGTGAGAGACCGGATCACTCCGCCGTTCGCTCGAACGCCACGTCGTGGATTTCGAGTTCGTGAGGTTCGGTGAACATGTCCTTCGGTGGGTGGTCATCGTGGGCCTCCGCGAACGCGTCGGTGTCGGTCCACGCCTCGAAATCCTCCATCGACTCCCAGTAGGTCTGGGAGATGTACGAATCCGTCTCGGAGTTGGCGGGCGTCAGCAACTCGAACTTGACGAAACCGGGTTGACTCTCGACCTTGCCCATGCTGTCTCGAAACCGTTCCACGAACTGGTCTGCGTACTCATCTGCCACGAACAGCCTGTTTTCGACGACTATCATTCCACTACGAACTGCGTCAGTTCCACGCTTAACTCTATCTCTCGAAACGGGGTTTTCATAATCCGAAATGGATTATACATCCTCGACAGTTCCGATACGGCCGGTTTCCCCACTTCGTTTCTTTCTCCACCGTCTCCCCTTCAGTACCATGATGCTGAATGACACAAAAATGTTAAACGACTGGTGTCTCTCTGTTCGAGTATGGACCATCCGTTCTACAAACTGGGGAAGATTTCGGGAGGCTCCGGGCTCTCGAAACTCCTCTTTGCAGTCGTCGCCCTCCTCGTCTTCCTCTTTTTCCTCCCGACGCTCAACGGCGTCGAAATCGTGGGCTTCCTCCTGCTCGCACTCGTGGTCGTCGCAATCAACAGCGCCGTCGAAATCGTCGGTGCGTACGAAAAACGCGCCCTCGTCGTCTTCGGGGATTTCCGGGGATTGCTCGGCCCGGGACTCCATTTCATCCCGCCATTCGTGAGCGCGACCCACAGTTTCGACATGCGGACACACATGCTCGACGTGCCGAAACAGGAAGCGATCACGGAGGACAACTCGCCGCTGATGGCCGACGCCGTCATCTACGTCCGCGTCACGGACGCGAAGCAGGCGTATCTCGAAGTCGATGACTACCGCCGTGCGGTTTCGAACCTCGGGCAGACGACGCTCAGGGCCGTCCTCGGCGACATGAGTCTCGACGAGACGCTGTCGCGCCGCGACGAAATCAACGCGCGGATCCGTAAGGAGATAGACCCGCCGACGGACGAGTGGGGTGTTCACGTCGAAAGCGTCGAAGTGCAGGAAGTCATGCCAAGCCCCACCGTCGTCGAGGCGATGGAACAACAGACCAGCGCGGAACGCAGACGCCGCGCCATGATCCTCGAAGCACAGGGGGAACGACACAGCGCCATCGAGCGTGCGGAGGGTGAGAAGACGTCGAACATCATCCGCGCACAGGGGAAAAAACAGAGCGACATCATCACCGCACAGGGTGATGCGGTCGCCACCACGCTCCGCGCGAAATCCGCCGAGGCGATGGGCGAACGCGCCGTCATCGAGAAGGGAATGGAGACGCTCCAAGCCATCGGTGAGGGCAAATCGACGAAATTCGTCCTCCCGCAGGAACTCACCTCCACGCTCGGTCGCTACGGCAAACACCTCACCGGAAGCGACGTGCGCGAGGACGGCGCTCAATTGGAGAGCAAGGAGTTCGACGCCGAAACCAAAACGCTGCTCGGGTTGGACGATATCGACGAGACGCTGGCGGAACTCGAATCGCCGGACGAACCGGAACCAAAGCCGATTGAACCCGTCGAGGCCGAGTAGGCAGTCGAGGCGGAGTAGGACTTCTATTTTCCCCGTGGCGTCGTTGGATTCACGCCACCAATGTGGTTTGTTAGCACGTAACTGTTAAGCGACTCGTGGCGTAACCTTTCACATGGACAACCCCTTCTACGTCCTCGGCAAACTCTCGTCGGGGACCAGTGCAGGGAAGTCCCTGTTCGCCGTCGGATTCGTCGCGTTCTTCTTTCTCGCGCTTCCGTTTCTCGACACGACGGCGATAGCGGGGCTTCTCATCCTCGTCCTCGCGGCGGCCACGGTCAACAGCGCCATCGAAATCGTCGGTCCGTACGAGAAACGCGTCCTGACCGTGTTCGGCGAGTACCGACGCCTCCTCGACCCCGGCATTCACTTCGTCCCGCCGTTCGTGAGCGCGACCCACCGTTTCGACATGCGAACCCGCGTGTTCGACGTGCCGAAACAGGAAGCGATCACGAAGGACAACTCGCCCGTCATCGCCGACGCCGTCCTCTACGTTCGCGTGATGGACGCAAAGCGGGCGTTTCTCGGCGTCAACGATTACGAGCGCGCCGTCTCTAACCTCGGGCAGACGACGCTCAGGGCCGTCCTCGGCGACATGAAACTGGACGAGACGCTGTCGCGCCGCGACGTCATCAACACCCGAATCCGGGAGGAGATCGACCCGCCGACGGACGAGTGGGGGATTCGCGTGGAGAGCGTCGAAGTGCGTGAGGTGATGCCGAGCCGTTCCGTCGTCGGCGCGATGGAACAACAGACGAGCGCGGAGCGGCAACGCCGTGCGATGATCCTCGAAGCGCAAGGCCGACGCCGCGGTGCCATCGAACGTGCGGAGGGTGAGAAGACGGCCAACATCACGCGGGCACAGGGGGAAAAACAGAGCCAAATCCTCGAAGCGCAGGGGGACGCCGTTTCGACCGTGCTCCGTGCGAAGTCCGCCGAATCGATGGGCGAGCGGGCCGTCATCGACCGCGGACTCGAAACGCTTCGGAGCGTCGGCGAGAGCAAGTCGTCCACGTTCGTCTTCCCGCAGGAACTCTCCTCGCTGTTGGGTCGCTACGGCAAACACCTCTCCGGAAGCGACGTGCGCGAGGACACCATCCTCCTCGAATCGAATACGTTCGACACGGAGACGCGCGAACTGCTGGGACTGGACGATGTGGACGAAATGCTGGTCGAACTCGACACCCAGATGGACGAATCCTCGCAACTGGGTGGGAAGACGGCTACCGAATCGGACTGATTCTAAAAAGCGCTCGTCCGGTCACCCCAGGGCGAACACGCGGACGAGCGTGAAGATACCGACGAGCGAATAGACGACCATCATCGTCTGGACGGTCCGATGCTCCGGAACGCGGCTATTGAGGAACGCCCCCATCTGGCCGCCGACTGCACACGTCACCCCGGCGACGAGACCGTACTCGAACGGGACGGTGAAGTTGTGACCGCTCAGCGATTCGGGCGCGTAGCGCAGGAGGACGAGGTTCGCGACGAGCGCGGAGACGACGGTCCCGTGCAGGATGAGCGCGCTCGTCCCCGTGGAGATGCGGATGGACACGTTCTTCCGAACCGTCAACAGCGTCTGTGCGAGTTCGCCGATGGCGATGCCGACGAGGCCCGCCATCGCCCCGCCGACGCCCGCGATGGTGCGGTCGAAGCGGTCGAACCGGGGGGTTCGTGCTCCCCCGTCCGTCCGTATCCGATTCGAGTCCCGGGAAAGCACTCCCGACAGTCGGCTTTCATCGACCAAGTCACCGAGCGATTTCCCGTCCCGGTGTGAGAGATAGAGGACGGTCGATAGCACGAGCAACATCCCGCCGAACAGCAACTTGAGCGCGGTGGACGGGACGAAGTAGGACACCGCCCTCGCGAGGATTGCGATCGGGATGCTGACCAAGAGAATGGATTTGGCGACGGTCCAATCCACCTGCCCGCGGAACCAGTAGGCCGAGACGCTACTCGTGTACCCGAACAGTTCGACGAACAGCGCGAGGCCGATGGCACCCTGCAACGCCAGGTCGGGGAACGCTGGCACCAGTTCCGGGTAGACGAACAGGAACGCGGGCGTGAACAGCACCGCCGCCTCCATGGCGAACGTGTTGACCGTCGTCGCGATGAGGAAGGTCAGCAAGACGAAAACGCCGAGTCCGGTCGGAGAGAATCCCAACGGAAGCGACATCTCAGCTAACACCTTCGTTCGGGGAGTTCCAGCATCGGATTCCGCATTCTTCCTTGGAATCGACTGACGAACGACGTAGTGCGGTCGCTCGGTGTAATCGTGACATCGTGACTGCTACACACCCGTTGGCACTGAAAAAGGTTGATGTTCGTGAAAATCCCGGTGAACGATGAAGCAGAAAATCCGGTCAGAACTCCCCGCGCTCGGGTTCGACGCCGCCCATCTCCTCGTCCATGTGGAACTCCTCGCGGATGGCGCGAATCCGGTCACGGATGTCGGCGGCCAGTTCGAACTCCAAGTTATTTGCGGCCTCCTCCATGCGGTCTTCGAGTTGCTGAATCTGCTCGGCCGCTTCCTCGTCCGTTTCCGGTTCGCTCCGTGAGATGCCGCCCGTGTCCGTCTTGCTCCCCGGCAGATTCGCCTCCGAGACCTCCTTCTGAATGGTTTCGGGCGTGTTGCCGTGTTCCTCGTTGAACTCCTGTTGAATCTGCCGCCTGCGCTGGGTTTCGTCCATCGCGCTCTCCATCGCGTCCGTCACCTCGTCGGCATAAAGGATGACTTCGCCGTTGACGTTCCGGGCCGCCCGGCCCATCGTCTGGACGAGTGCCGTCTCCGAACGCAGGAAGCCCTGCTGGTCGGCGTCGAGGATGGCTACCATCGACACTTCCGGGATGTCCAACCCTTCGCGGAGTAGGTTGATGCCGACGAGCACATCGAACTCGCCCAACCTGAGTCCACGAACGAGTTCGTGCCGTTCGAGTGTGTCCGTCTCGTCGTGCATGTACTCGACTGCCACGCCTGCTTCCTCCAGATATTCCGTGAGGTCCTCGGCCATCCGCTTGGTCAGCGTCGTCACGAGGACGCGCTCGTCGTTCTCGATGCGCTCGTCGATACGATCCATCAGGTCGTCGATTTGGCCCGACGCGGACGCGACCTTCACTTTCGGATCCACGAGGTGCGTCGGGCGAACGATCTGCTCCGCGATCTGCTCGCTCTGCTCGCGTTCGTAGTCGGCGGGCGTCGCGGAGATGTAGAGCGTTTTGTCGCTCTTCTCCTCGAACTCCTCGAACGTGAGCGGGCGGTTGTCGTAGGCCGTCGGGAGGCGGAAACCGTTCTCCACGAGCGAGTCCTTTCGGGATTTGTCGCCCGCGAACTGCCCCCTGATTTGGGGCACCGTCTGGTGGGATTCGTCGATGACACAGAGGAAGTCGTCGGGGAAGTAGTCCAGCAAGGTGTACGGCGCGTCGCCGACCTCCCGCTCGGTGAAGTACACCGAGTAGTTCTCGATACCCGAGCAGTAGCCCGCCTCCTTCATCATTTCGAGGTCGAACGTGGTCCGCTCCTCGATCCGCTGGGCGGCCACCAGGTCCCCGTTGCGCTCGAAGTAGCGGATTCGTCGCTCCAAATCACCCTCGATTTCCGCGATCGCTTCCGCCATCGTCTCCTCCGGAATCGAGTAGTGCTCCGCCGGGTGGACGAGCACGGCGGGTTCCCGCGATTTGACTTCCCCTTCGAGCGGGTCGATCTTCACCATCTGATCGATCTCGTCACCCCACAGTTCGACGCGGATGGCGTACCGACCGTACATCGGGAAGATTTCGACGGTGTCGCCGCGAACCCGGAACGTCCCCTGCGTGAAGTCCATGTCGTTTCGGTCGTAGTTCAGGTCCACGAGCCGGGCGAGCAGTTCCTCGCGTTCGATGGTCTCGCCGACCTCCAGCCGTAGCCGCATGTCCTCGTAGTTTCGCGGGTCACCGAGGCCGTAAATCGCGGAGACCGAGGCGACGACGATGACGTCGTCACGGGTCAACAGCGAGCGGGTCGCGGAGTGGCGCAGGCGGTCGATCTCCTCGTTGATGGACGCGTCCTTGTCGATGTACGTGTCCGTCTGTTCGACGTAGGCCTCCGGTTGGTAGTAGTCGTAGTAGGAGACGAAGTACTCCACCGCGTTGTCCGGGAAGAGGTTTCTGAATTCTTCGTACAGTTGTGCCGCCAGCGTCTTGTTGTGTGCGATGACGAGCGTGGGTTTCTGGATTTCCTCTATCGTCCACGAAACCGTGTTCGTCTTTCCCGACCCCGTGACGCCCAACAGGGTCTGTTTTTCCATCCCCTGGTTGAACCCCGTCGCCAACTGCTCGATGGCCTCGGGTTGGTCGCCCGCCGGGTCGAACGGCGCGTCAACTCGAAAGTCGGTTTCGGCGTCGGGGTTGTCCGGCCGAAGCGGGCCGGACTGGGTGTCGCTCATGGTATCTTTCGTAGGAATTCGAGCTACTTGAGCGGGTCGCTTGTCTGAGCAAGTGGCGGTTCTCACGGCCGTCGTTGGTGGGGTGTAGCCCTCGAAAGCCCCCTCCGAGCCACGCTCGCACGATTCGCGTGACTGTACCGGTAGCTCCGTGGAAAGTCGCTACGAAAGGATCGAGTTTACCGCGACTACAGTTCCAGATCCCTCCGGCGCAACGTTATCCCGTGAATTGGTGGTGGTAGACGTACTGTTCCCTCGTCCCGCCGGTGAACAGGTCGGTGATGCGCTCCTCGATGCGTTCGAAGCCGTTGGATTCGAGGAACTCGGTTCCGGATTCGCTGTCGGCGAGGACGGGGGCTTTCAGTCGGGTGAGGCCGCGTTCGTGGAGTCGGTCCTCGACCCCGGAGAGGAGGGCGGTGCCGATCCCGGTCCGCCAGTGGTCGGGGTCGACGTAGATGTCGGTCAGTTCGCCCTCGCCGACGCTGTCGGCGTGGGTTTGTGCGGTGGCGTGACCGTACCCGACGAGTTCGTCGTCCGTGGTGGCGACGAGGGTTTCCGCCTCGTCGTCGGCCATTCGGGCTTCGATCTGTTCGACGGTATACCATTGGTTGAACGCGGCATCGTGCTCCTTGGGAGGGAGAAAGTCGTAGGCCTCCTGCCACGCCGCGCGTGCGACTCGGCGGATGTCGGCCGCGTCGCTTGTCGTCGCGGGTCTGATTTCCATACGGAATATGATTCCACGCTGAATCATAGCGTTGGCGGTGGTTTGGAACGGTTCTGCCGTACTCGGGGAATGGAACGGCACCGAATGGGCATGGAACGGCCCCGAATGGATAAGGAACGGCACTGAATGGGCAACTGTTAGGGGATGGAACGACAACCGGCGAATCATGACCGATGCAGACGACCTCGCGGAGCAGGTATTGGCGGGAGACCTGCGCCTGCACGAACTCGAAGACCACACGGATGCCGATACGGCGACGGAGGCGCGCCGGAAACTCCTCGAATCGGAGACGGACGTGACGCTCGACACGGTCGGTGAGTACGCCTTCCCGGCCGAGGACGCCGAGACCGCCATCGAGAACATGGTCGGGACGATTCAGGTTCCGCTGGGTGTGACCGGACCGGTCGCCGTCAACGGCGGGTCGGCCGACGGCGAGTACTACCTTCCGCTCGCGACGACGGAGGGGGCGCTCCTCGCCAGCGTCAACCGCGGTTGTTCCGTCATCGACTCCGCGGGCGGCGCGGACGCCCGCGTGACGAAGCAGGGGATGACCCGCGCTCCCGTCTTCCGCGTGCAGGGTATCGCGGAGGCCGAGACGGTCGTGAACTGGGTTCGGGACAACCGCGACGAACTCGCCGCGGTCGCCGAATCCACGACCAACCACGGGGAACTGCTGGACGTGACGACGTACGTCGTCGGCGACTCCGTCTTCCTGCGGTTCGTTTACGACACCAAGGACGCGATGGGGATGAACATGGCGACCATCGCGACGCGCGAGGCCGCCTCGCTCGTCGAGGAGGAGACCCCCGCGAGCCTCGTCGCGCTGTCGGGCAACCTCTGTTCCGACAAGAAACCGGCCGCCATCAACGCTATCGAGGGCCGAGGCCGGAGCGTCACGGCCGACGTGAAGATTCCGCGTGAAGTCGTCGAGGAGCGACTCCACACCACGCCGGAGGCCATCGAGGAGGCGAACACGCGCAAGAACCTCGTCGGCAGCGCGAAGGCCGGGGCGCTCGGCTTCAACGCCCACGCCGCGAACGTCGTGGCGGCGGCGTTCCTCGCGACCGGGCAGGACGCCGCGCAGGTGGTCGAAGGGAGCAACGCGATCACGACCGTTCAGGCCCGCGAGGACGAACTGTACGCCAGCGTCAGCATCGCCAGTCTGGAGGTCGGCACGGTCGGCGGCGGGACGAAACTCCCCACCCAGGCGGAAGCGCTCGACGTGTTGGGTCTCCGCGGCGGCGGCGACCCCGCCGGAAGCAACGCCGACGCCCTCGCCGAAATCATCACCGTCGGCGCGCTGGCGGGCGAACTCTCCCTCCTCGCCGCGCTGGCCGCACGCCACCTCTCCAGCGCACACGAGGAACTGGGTCGGTAGCCGCTAAATTTGGTAGTCGCTAAAACTAGTAGCCGGTAAAGTTGGTAGCCGGTAAAATTAGTAGCCGGTAAAGTTGGTACTCGGCGAAGTCGGTGATCGGTGGACGGCCGTCGGTAGGATCGCACTTTATTATCAGTTTTTGAGAACGGATTGTAAGGACTCCTTGCCGACGGACCGGCACGAAAAACAACATAAAATCAAGAAAAAAATACTAGAAATTTATTGTACGGGACCTCGAAGGTGCTGTCGGTGCGTGTGGGGGAACGGCTCCCGCCGTACCACCAAATGGTGACTCCCGATGGCAACATCCTCCCACGACGGGGACGCGCCGATAACCGACTCCCGGGCATATCATGTCCTCCAGTTCCTGAAGCTGTTGCTCACAGTCGTCACACTGCTCGTCGCGGTGTGGAAAGCGCTGAGCGGCCCGTTCCCGTAAGTCGGGTCCGTCCCGACTTTCGTCGATGAAGAAGAGGGGGAGTCGATTTCAGATACGGCGGTACCGGCCCCGACTCTCGCTGATCTCTCCCCGCCGAGCGAGTTTGACGAGTGCCTTCTCGACGTACTCCCCCGAAACCCGTCGCTCGCTCGCGTAGTCGAGAAT
Organism: Haladaptatus sp. AB618; assembly: GCF_024136965.1. Lineage (NCBI taxonomy): Archaea > Methanobacteriati > Methanobacteriota > Halobacteria > Halobacteriales > Haladaptataceae > Haladaptatus > Haladaptatus sp. AB618. Next base: position 455,017 of record NZ_JAMYJX010000001.1, read on the forward strand.
CTCCTCCTCGGTCGGTTCGTCCAACACGTCGAGAGCGTCCAACACGACTTGCTTCTTGCTCGTTTTGTTTCCCCGGCGCTTCGTTCGCTCCCCGGCGGCGGCGACCTCCTCCGTGTTCAGTCCCGAATGGTCGAGGAACTCCTCGTCGTCCATCCCCGCCTCGTCGGCCTGTTCGTCCAACGCCGAAAACGAGTCGAGTTCCGCGAACGCCTCGCCCTGTCCCTGCCGATTGGCGAGCATCGACGCCCGCAACTCCCGGGCGTGGTCCTCGTCGTCCGTCTCCACGAACTTCTTCAACTTCCGGAACTGCCGTTGTTTTCCACACCGCGGGCAACTCGTCGTCTTCGGCCGCCCCTCGACGATCCACAGGTTGCTACAGCCGTTGCAACCCACGACACTGTACATACCGTGAGTTGGTGTCCCATCCGTGTTCAACCTTCTGCGAACACGACGACACACAAAATCCCGTTCACTCCGAATAGACGTACTTGGTAATTCTGCGATTGCAGTTACTGGGAAGCAGACCTCGAAAGCCCCCGCCCGCTCGCGACCGCTCGCCAACATCTTCCCTCGGCTCACTTCGTTCGCCTCGGGAAGAGGGGTTGACGAGACGACCAGGTAAACGCGAGCGGGCGGCCCCTTTCAATCCCACCCCACACCGCCACCGCATCGCTTGCTCGCGGGCCGTGCCCGCTCGCTTGCGAGGTTCCGGAGGAACCTCGTCTGCCACACCCTCCCCAGCCGATGCGCTCCACTCCCTACAGTCGTTCCGCTCATCCCTCGCGCGCGCCGCCCAGTTGGACGGTCGGGAGCTTTCTGGGCCTTCTTGGTCGCTTCTGAGCTCGAACCGGTGTCGCCAGTTCGCACCAAAAAAGAATATCCAGCCGCCTCTAGCATCTCCTAGCCCGCTTCACGGTGTTTCACGCCACGAACGACCGGACGCGTACCGTCGCTGGGCGTGAACCGAGATATCCCGGACGAGCAGCCCTCGCTGCTTGAAATGCTCGTGGATCAGTTCCAACAACTGCTCGTCTACATCCTCGCGGTCAATGCCTTTGAGACAGAGAACGGTTTGTGTGGTGGCGATACGTTTTTCATCAGAAGTTTCGTTGTTTGGCATGCTTCGATAGCCTCGAAGCACACGAGGTCAGTGCCTTGAACACTGGCCTTTCGGCGGATACCTCGTCTGCTTCGTATGGGATTATTGACTATGGGGAGCTAATTCTATTGGTACTGACGGGTACGAAATCCGACGAATTTGGTCCTCCAACGCCGTCCGTCCCGCACTCGAAGTCGTCTTTCCGAGACCCGTTGACGACGACTTTAAACCCGTTTCCCGAGAATCCCCGCCCATGCAGACACACATCGTCCCGGTCGGGTTCGATTACGACCGGCTTATCGCGCCGCTGGTGCGCGACCAACTGGACGTTGACCGGGTCATCCTGTTGGAGGGCGCGGTGGGGAGCGAGGCGAACGTGGAGTACTCCCGTAACCTCTCCCGGAAACTCGGCAAGGACTTCGAAAACCTGCTCGGGGCGGAAACGGAACGCGTCGTCATCGAGGACGTGTACGACTACGACACGGCGTTCGAGCAGGCCTATGAGCGCATCAACGCCGAACTCGACGCTGGCGGCGAGGTGTGGGTGAACGTCAGCGCCATGCCCCGGACGGTGAGCTTCGCGTTCGCCACCGCGGCCCACTCCATCATGGTCGAGCGACAGGAGGACCGCGAGAAGATTCACACCTACTACACCGCACCCGAGAAATATCTGGAGACGGAACTCGCCGAGGAACTGCGCGAGGAGACGGAACTGCTCGAATCCGTGCTGAACGGCGAGGTGGACGAGGAGCGCATCGAGACGCACCTCGAACACGCCCGCGACCTGCTCTCGGAGTTCGACGAGCGCGGGACGACCATCGGCGCGAAACGGGTCGGAACGGGTCACATCGTGGAACTCCCCGTGGCGTCGTTCTCGAACGTCAAACCGTTCGAGGAACTCATCCTGTTCACGCTCGGCGAGCACGGCCAGTTCGAGAGCGTGAGCGAACTCGCACAGACGCTGGCCCGCGACCTGAACGAGGAGTACACCGACAGCTTTCGGTCGAAGGTCATCTACAACGTGGACCGCCTCGGCCCGGGCGGAAAGGGCTACATCGAACAGGAAGAGGAGGGGAAATCCTACCGCACGCGACTCTCACGAATAGGGGAGTTGTGGGTTCGCTCGCACACGAACGACGAATAACTCCGATTCTTCAGTCTTTCACCCTCGACTCCAACTTCTCGATTCGCGTCGTGAGAGCCAGGAACGTCGCCAGCAACGTTATCACCACCGCGCCCGCCGCGGCGATTCGGTGCGTGTGGACGGGGTGGTTGAACCAGCCGTTCGCCATCAGTTTCTGTGCTGGCAGTGCGGTGTGGTGGGGCGTTCCGACGATGGGGATGAAGTAGTCCACGACGTCGTTGAAGCCGTACCAGAGGACGGCGAACGAGATGGCTCCGACCGGAAAGCTACTGTAGCGATAGATGAGGAACGCCTCCACGACCATCGAGAGGTGACTACAGAACAGGAACGCGTACATCGGCCCGCTCGTGTCCTGGAGGAACCCGTTGTGGAACACGGCCAGCACGAACGGCGTCCAGAGGCCGAGTTGGAGACAGCCGAAGAAGGCGAGCATGTTCATCCACTCGTTGTTTCGCCCGAGTTTCCACAGGGCGAGCGATATCGCGATGAACAGCGTGGCCATCGGGCTGTCCGGAACGAAGAGCCACATCGACACCGGTTCGACGCTGAACTGCCACGTCATGAGCGGGTCGGAAAAGGGGTACGGATGAAAGCCGTAGTACCAGAAACCGAACGCGGTGCCGATGAGATTGATGATAACGATTGGCCACGCCATTCGCAGGCCGAAATCCTCCAGCCACTCTGGTAGCGGCGCGACGTACCGCGGGAGGGTTTCGCGGGCCGGAAGGCTCGTCATACCCTCGGCGAGGAATTGTCGTCCCAAAGAGGCTTCGATTGGCGTTTTGACTGGTTTCCCCGTGTCGCAATCGGTACGTCTTAACCCCCGGCTTCGTTAGGGTCCACCATGGCAGAGCCAACCGACATCGAGGAACTGAAGCGCGGCACGGAACTGGTCAAGCGCGGCTTCGCCCGCATGCAGAAAGGCGGCGTCATCATGGACGTCGTGAACCCCGAACAGGCCCGCATCGCGGAGGACGCGGGCGCGGTCGCCGTCATGGCGCTCGAAGCCGTCCCGGCGGACATCCGGAAGCGCGGCGGCGTGGCGCGGATGGCCGACCCCGCCGACGTGGAGGAGATCATCGACGAGGTTTCGATTCCCGTGATGGGCAAGGCGCGAATCGGCCACACGACGGAAGCTCAGATCCTCGAATCCATCGGCGTGGACATGATCGACGAGTCCGAGGTCCTCACCCCCGCTGACGAGGCGTACCACATCGACAAGCGCGAGTTCACCTCGCCGTTCGTCTGCGGCGCGCGCAACCTCGGCGAGGCACTTCGCCGCATCAACGAGGGCGCGGCGATGATCCGCACGAAGGGCGAGGCCGGAACCGGCGACGTGAACCAAGCCGTCCACCACCAGCGCACGATCAAAGGCGCGATTCGGGAGCTTCAGGGCAAGACCCACGAGGAGCGCGAGATGATCGCCCGCGAACTCGAAGCCCCTGCAGAACTCGTCCACGAGACGGCCGAAGCCGGACGACTCCCCGTCGTCAACTTCGCGGCCGGTGGCATCGCGACGCCCGCCGACGCGGCGCTGATGATGCACCACGGCTGTGACGGCATCTTCGTCGGCTCGGGCATCTTCGGTGCAGAGGACCCCGTACTGATGGGCAACGCCATCGTGGAAGCGACGAACAACTGGGACGACCCGGAGCGCTCGCCGACATCAGCAAGGACATCGGCTCGGGCATGAAGGGCGAGGCCAACGTCTCGCTCCCGGACGAGGAGAAGTTCCAGGGCCGCGGCAACTGAGAACGCAGCGAATTCCGTTTTCGATATTTTTCTCCCGTCGAGAGCGACTCGCTCGCCCGGCCATCAGTTCAGTCGGTTTGTTCGTACGTCATCCGAACCAGCCTCTCGACGTCACCCTGGGATTTCCATCTCCGGGTCGAACAAATCGAAGCCGACCGACTCGTAGTACGGCACTAGACCACGGCGACAGAGCAGGGACAGGCCGACGACGCTCTGGAGGTCGGGATGGTCAACGACCGCCTCCATCAGGATTTCACCGAACCCCTCGCCCCGGTGGTCCGCGGCACGATGACATCGAACACGTTCGCGTAGTACGTGTAATCGGTCAACACCCGCGCGGCGGCGACAAGGTTGCCGCCACCGGATTTTCCGGATGTCTCGCACTCGACGCCGACAACGACTTCGGTTTTCGAGAGCGCGGTTCGAACGTCGTCCACCTCGCGGTCCTCCCACCACTCGTACTCCTCGTAGAGTTCCGTGAGTTCTTCCGCATCGTCGGGGGTGAGGTCGCGTGTTTTAGCCATCTTCCAGTCTGTTCCTCGCAGCCTGACAATTATCTTCGGTGAGTGTGTGAACGTGACACAACCGTCTTTGGACCTCGTTCTCGGAAGGAATCCCTGTCGTCCTACTCACCACCGCGACGAAACGGAACGAAAAACAAATTCCGTGGACGTTACTCGAAATCTCGCCGCATGGCGATTTCGAACCACGGGCACAACCGTAGCTGACGGTACCAGCGCGGGTTCTCGTACAGGCGCTCGTAGGGCACCCACATCAGGCCGCCGACCTCCTCCTCGACGGGGTCGAGCGAGGTGTCCGACAGGGTGAGTTTGAGCACTGAACAGACCTCGTGTTCGACGCCCTCCTGCGGGTAGTAGCGTTTGTATTCGAACTTGTCGGTCACGCGCAGGTCGTCGTATTGGTCGGGCGAGATGCCGAGTTCCTCTTCGAGGCGCTGGCGGGTGGCCTCCTCCTGGGACTGGCCGGGGTTGGGGTGGGAGGCGACGGTGCCGTCCCAGTAGGTGTCCCAGAGGCGCTTCGTCGGCGACCGCTGGGCGAGCAGGATGTCCCCGTCCTCGTTGAAGATGAGGGCGGTGAAGGCGCGGTGGCGGATGCCGTCGCCCATGTGGGCGTCCAGTCGGTTGACGATGTCCAGTTCGTTGTCGTCCCCGTCCACGGCGACGACGTTCTGTCGGGCGTTCTCGTGGCGCTCGTCGGTCGCGGCGCTCTCGGCGCTGTCATCCGGCGAGTCGGCGGCATTCTCAGTGCTCATACCGCTATAGAGAACCATCCGTTTCAAACGTTCTTCGGAAACCATCGACAAATCGTCGGAGAGCGTTCCGCGATGTCCCGTTGGACGGGAGCGCAACCCGGAAAAGGCACCGCGTCATACCACCCGCCATGACCGAGAAGACGAGCACGTTCCTCGTCACCCACGCCGAAGAGGAGTCGGCAGTGCTGAAGGACGTTCACGACGGACAGGTACACACCCTCTCGACCAACCCCGGCGTCGAAACGGACGACGCAGTCGAGGCGACCGTCGCCCCGGAACCGCCGATGGAAGTGACGTGGGAAGTCGTCGAACTCGACGAACGACGGCCCCTCACCGTCCACGAGAGCGACGAACCGCCGACCAGCCACGAACGGGAGGTCGCCGCCGAACAGGACGTCGGCGACCTCGAACGAACCGAACGCGCCGGAATCGGCGAGATTCACGTTCTATCCGTTCCGCCGGAGGAGACCGAGCACGCCGTCGCTGACGTGCTGGACGACAAGGGGACGCTCGCACGCGCCGCCCGATTGGGAGTCAACCGCGTCGAAATCCGCTCGGAGGACGGAACGGTGAGCGTTCGGTACTTGCCGTAGAAGTCTTCTTCACCCGTTGTCGCTCACGCCGAGGATCACGCCGCAGTGGGGACACTCCCACACCGTCGCCGCGCTGAACGTGTGGCGGGCGGTCGCGTTTCCTTTGGCCAAGTTCTCTATCTCATCGCCGCAATCAGGGCAGTGTGACATCGGATTCCGGTTTTCATTCAAAATACATAACAGTATTTGTTAGGGGTACTCGGAACTTCGAGAACGCGACATCCTCACTCGCTACAGCTAACCTTTTCTATCTCACCTGAAAACCCTCGGCCATGGCAATGCAACCGCACCTGCTCGTTGACGAGGGCGACCTGAACGACATCGCGCTGATCCCCGGCGACCCCGGGCGCGTGGACCGAATCGCGGCCCAGTGTGATTCCTCGGAAGTCGTCGCCGAGAACCGCGAATACAAGGTCGTCAACGCGGAGTACGACGGCGTTCCGCTCACGATCTGTTCGACCGGTATCGGCTGTCCCTCGGCGACCATCGCGCTCGAAGAGATGCACGCCGTCGGCGTCGAGACGGTCATCCGCGTCGGGACCATCGGCGCGCTCCAGCAGGACATCGAAATCGGCGACATGATCGTCGCCACGGGTGCGGCGAAGGACGAGGGGACGACCCGCCGTTACGAGAAGGACACCTATCCGGCGGTGCCGGACTACGACGTCCTCTCGGCGCTCGTGGATTCCGCGGAGAGCAACGAGGAGGACGTTCACGTCGGTCCCATCGCGTCCGACGACGCGTTCTACGCCGAGACCGACGAGTACGTCGAAGCGTGGGAGGAAGCGAACATCCTCGCCGTCGAGATGGAGGCGGCCGCCGTCTTCTCCGTCGCGCGCCGGAAGGGCATGCGCTCGGGTGCCATCTGTACCGTCGATGGCAACCTCGTGAAAGGGACCCAGAAGGGAACCGACACCGAGGACGACGAACTGCCGGAGAAGGCGAAGAACAACGTCGAGCGCGCGATCCGAATCACGCTCGACGCGGTCGTCTCGCTGTCGTAAGTACGGCCGTTTTTCGTCTGGCGGACCACAAGAGTGTAGCAACTCCCCGTCGTGTTGGTGTCCATGGCTGGAGGGCGAGGGGGCGACGACCCGGCAGTGGACGGTGTTCCGTCCCTGTCTCCATCGTCCCTACGGTCGTTCCCGTTGGACGGCGACCTTCGGATGCTCGTTCTGTCCCTCGCGACCGGAATCGTCGCCGGATTCGGCGCAGTGGTCTTTCGATTCGCCATCTGGATCGTCCAGGAACTGTTCTACGGACCGGCACTCAATCCCGGCAGCGTCGAGTTCCCGCTCGTTGCGGTTCCTAACGCCTTTTCGGTCCTCGCGGCCCTCGGTCCCGTTCGGTTCCTCCTGCTTCCCGCCGTCGGCGGTCTCATCGTCGGCGTCGTCATCAAGTTGACGTCGCCGGAGGTCAGGGGAACCGGGGTCGCGAGAGTGCTCGAATCCATCCTCGTTCGCGGCGGCCAAATCGACCCGAAAGTCGCGGTGTACAAAACGGTCGCGTCGTCCATCGCCATCGGGAGTGGTGGGTCGCTCGGCCGCGAAGGACCCGTCGTCCAAATCGGCAGCGCGGCCGGGTCGTTCTTCGAGCGGTACGTGGAGCGTCACGCCTACACCCGGACGTTGGTCGCGGCGGGAGCAGCGGGGGGAATCGCGGGAACGTTCAACGCACCGCTCGGGGGCGTCATGTTCGCGTTGGAAATCCTGCTCGCCGAATACTACCTCCAAAACGTCATCGCGGTCGTGTTGAGTGCGGTGACGGCGACGGCAGTCGCTCGGGCGTTCCTCGATTTCACACCGAAACCCGGTGTTCGTGCGTTCCTGGTGCCTATTCAGTACCACCTCGTCTCCCCGCTGGTCGAATACCCGCTGTACATCGTACTCGGTCTGCTCGTCGCCGTCGTCGGTGCTGGCGTCGTGAAACTGCTTTACGGTACCGCACACGTGTTCGACAGATTCGACGTTCCCGCCGCGACGAAACCCGCATTCGGTGGAGCGTTGCTCGGCCTTTCGGCACTCATCACGGCGGCCGTGTTCGGCGTCTCCGACCTTCGGAGTGCGACGTGGCTGTTCGGCGTCGGATACGATACGATACGTCACAGTATCCTCGGGAACTTCGGCATCGGGTTGCTGTTGGTACTCGCGCTGATGAAAGCCGTCGGCTTTTCCCTCTCGGTCGGCAGCGGCAGTTCCGGCGGCGTGTTCTCTCCCTCCCTCTACATCGGCGCAATGCTGGGCGGGACGTACGGCACCATCGTCCACGCGTTCGTGCCCGGAACTGCCGGGCCGGGTGCCTACGCCCTCGTCGGGATGGGCGGTATCTTCGCGACGTCCGCACGCGCGCCGCTGACGGCGACACTCATCATCTTCGAGTTGACTGGCCAGTACGACATCATCCTCCCGCTCTTGCTCGTCTGCGTTCTCGGCAACGAACTCTCGGACCGTCTTCTCCACGGCAGTACCATCTACGTCGAAAAACTCCGTGAGCGTGGAATCACGGTCCAAGAGCGGCGTATCGGGAGTTTGGAAGACCTGTGTGCGAGCGACGTGATGACGACGAAGGTCGAGACGCTTTCGGAGGACCTGTCCATCGAGGAGGCGATACCGACGATTCGAACCAGCGACCACGGCGGTTTTCCGGTCACCGATGAAAACGATCACATCGTCGGTATCATCACGTTGACCGACCTCGAACCGTTCATGACCGGGCGTGTGGAGGGGGAAACCGACAGACCTGAGGCGGAACAAACGGTCGGCGATGTCTGTACTACGGACGTCTGTACCGTCCACCCGGACACGAACCTGCTCTCGGTCGTGGACCGGATGGAATCGCTAGATATTGGTCGATTGCCAGTGGTGGACGACGGTACCGTGGTCGGTATCGTCACACGGAGCGACGTGCTGGATGCGTACGACCGAATGCCGTCTTTCGTTTAGGATTGTCCACTTCTCGCGTCGTCTCTATACCGAAAGGGAATTCCCCCCTGGCTCAGTATAGGCACATAAATGGGGTTATCGAGCGCATTACCTATCCTTTCCAGCTCAAATTCGAAGTCAGGTGATAGTTCATCCGGGCTCTCACTCAAAGACGAAGAAATCCGGATGAACCTCATCGCAATCGTCATCGGCGTTATCGCCGGACTCGGCGCTGTTCTTTTTCGACTGAGTATCTGGGCGGCACAGGAAGTCTTCTTCGGACAGGAGCTCAACCCCGGCAGCGTTCAGTTCAACCTCATCGATATCCCCAACGTCTACGCCGTACTCTCGTTTCTCGGCCCGCTCGAACTGCTCTTGATTCCGACCATCGGTGGGTTGCTCGTCGGTATCGTCATCAAACTCACGACGACGGAGGTCAAGGGCAGCGGCGTGCCGAAGGTCATGGAATCGATGCTCGTCCGTGGGGGGAAGATCGACCCGAAAATATCCGTGTACAAGACCGTTGCATCGTCCATCGCCATCGGCAGTGGTGGATCGCTCGGCCGTGAAGGGCCCATCATTCAGATCGGCAGCGCGGCAGGTTCGTTCTTCGGTCGATTCATGGATCAGAAATACACCCGAACCCTGGTGGCCGCCGGGGCGGCGGCCGGGATCGCGGGGACGTTCAACGCGCCGTTGGCGGGCGTCATGTTCGCGCTGGAGATCCTGCTCGCCGAATACTACCTCCAGAACGTCATCGTCGTCGTACTGGCCTCCGTGATGTCCACCGCAGTCGCGCGGACGATCCTCCAGTTCACCCCGAGTCCCGGTGTTCAGGAGTTCCTCGTCCACGGCGTCAACAACGGAAACGGCATTCACTATCACATGCTGACGCCCGCGTTGGAGTTCCCGCTGTACATCGTGTTCGGCTTCATTATCGGAGTCATCGGCGCTGTCATCGTGAAAACCCTCTACGGCACCGAACACGTCTTCGACCGCCTCGACGTGCCCGAGTACGTGAAACCGGCCGTCGGCGGCCTGCTCCTCGGGGGAACCGTCCTCTTGAGTGCCGTCTTCCTTCACGAGACGCCGATCACGACCGCCGATTGGTTGTTCGGTGTGGGATATACGACGATCCACACGGCCATCGCGGGCCACCTCTCGCTGCAGGTCATCCTCGCGCTGGCACTGCTGAAACTGCTGGCGTTCTCCTTTTCGGTCGGCAGTGGCAGTTCCGGAGGGGTCTTCTCACCGGGACTCTACATCGGCGCGATGGTCGGTGGCGGGTTCGGTATCCTCTTCAGCATACTATTCACCGATATCTCCCACACGTTCGCGTTCGTCCCCGCCCTCGCAATCGCCGGGGCTGGAGCCTACGCCCTCGTCGGGATGGGTGGCGTGTTCGCGGCGACGGCACGCGCGCCGCTGACGGCGACGCTCATCATCTTCGAGTTGACCGGGCAGTACACCATCATCCTTCCGCTCCTCGTCGTCACGGTCATCGGCAGTATCGTCACCCAACGACTGCTCAACCGTGGAACGATCTTCACCGAGAAGCTCCGCGAACTCGGTATCACGGTTCAGGAACGACGTATCGGGAGCCTGGAGGACTTGTGTGCAAAGGACGTGATGACGACGAAGGTCGATACGCTATCGGTCGGGGGCAGTTGCGAGGACGCCCTCATGATGTTCCAACAGACGAAACATCACGGGCTTCCCATCGTGGACGAGGACGGAAGCCTCGTCGGAATCATCACGCTCACCGACCTCGAATCCGAACTCACGAACTCCATCATCCACACCATCGAAGGCCGTGAGGAGATCGACCTGCCCGACGAGGACCGGTCACCGGTCGAGAAGATCGGGTCGACGGACGTGCTGACCGTGCCGCCGTCTGCGAACCTGCTTTCCGTCGTCGATATCATGGAGAAACTGGACGTCGGTCGCATTCCGATCGTGGACGAGTCCAACCACCCCGTCGGCATCGTCACTCGAAGCGACATCCTCGACGCCTACGACAACGTGCCCGAACTGTCGCGCAACGAGGTGGAAATCCCGGTCGTCACCGACCCGAAACTCCCCAACACCAGCACGGACAAGTAAATCGACTCGGGCGGACGAACGAAGCGGATTCTCGACTTGGGTGGACGAACGGAGCGGATTCGGTCAGGGGCGAATTGGCAGAAACGAATATGCCCCGGGGTGGACAACTCTTCTCCGATGCGAGAATCGCTGCGGACGATGTACGAGCGCGTGCTGTCCCGCCTTCGCCGGACCAGACGCCGTGAGACGGAGGAATTTCGTCGCTGGTTGGAGACGAGCGCGAACCTTCGTCACCTGACCGCGCTCTTCGCGCTTCCGCTTCTCATCGCCGGGATCACGGCGATTTCGGACCGCGTGTCGATGCTGTCGTTTCTGCTCTATCCGCCGCTCGCTTCGGGAACGTACACCCTGTTCAGCGACCCGAACGGACGATACGCTTCGCCTCGAAACTTCGTCGGCAGTCTCGGAACGGGTGCGGTGTGTGGCTGGTTTTCGGTCTACTTCTCCGAGACGTACCTCCACATTCCCGACCTACAGCCGTTACACGCACATCCGATAACCGCCGCACTGGCCGTGTTTCTGACGCTCGTGACGACGTGGTCGCTCTCGCTCGAACTCCCGGCGGCGTTCTCGACCGCGTTACTCGCCGTCGTCGTCGGCGTCCACCAACCGACGTACGTCCTCAGCGTCATCATTTCGAGCCTCATCGTCATCTCGATTTTCAGCGTGTGGCACACCGAGGTGTACCAGAAACGATCGCGCTACCTGTATCAGTCCACGAGCGGCGACGACCACGTTCTGGTTCCGATGCGCGGCGAGTACGCAGAAGGGGCGGCGATGTTCGCCGCGAAACTGGCGGCGGCACACGACGCCGGTAAGGTCGTCCTCATGGACATCGTGGACGAGGACGCCATTGAGGAGGCGAGGGGAAGCGGGGAATCGAGCGAAACGGAGACGCTCGTCATGGAACCCGACGACGAGGCCGAGACACAGGCGGCGGACGAAGCGGCGACCGCCCTCGAACGACAGGCCCAACGGATTCGAACTCGGATGGGTGTCGCCTGCGAAGTCATCGTCGCGAGCGACGACCAAACGCGGCCACGGACGATACTGCGGACCGTCCGGGAGGAGAACTGTGACCTCGTCGTCGTTCCGTACGAGGACGAACACGGTGGACTCTCGTCGTTCGTCCGGACGCTGTTCCGCGGGCGAACCGACGCCATCGTGTACCGTCCCAGCGTGGCACCCGAGCCGACTGATTCCACCCGACTCGATTGGAAACGGATTCTCGTTCCCGTCCGGAGAGCGAGCGATACTTCCCACGTGATGCTCGATTTCGCACAGCGACTAGCCGGGAAGACCGGAACGGTGAGCGTCTGCACCTGCATCGACCGCGAATCCCAGCGGCGAAGCGCGGAATCGACCCTCGCCGACCTCGTCGAGGCGTTTTCGGGGTCGTTCGAGACGCGAATCTCCCGCCACGAAATTCTACAATTCCTCTCCGCGAACGATTCCCACTACGACCTCATCATCATCGGGGCGAGCACCGACAGGAGCGCCGCATCGCGGTTCATCTCGCCACCGACGTTCGAGCGACTGCAGGAGATCGAGTGCGACGTGGCGGTCGTACACCGGGGCTAACGCTCGAAATCCGTCAGCGTTCGATTCGATGCGTCGCCGGACAACTGTTCGGCCATCTCCTCGACGTGCTCGCCACCGAGCGCCGCTTGCACCAACATGCGACCGATGAGTGTCGGACTGACGACGATGTCCGCTCCCGCCCGACGCAGTTTGTTCACGTTTTCGCGTTCGGTGGCCGCCGCCACGATTCGAATATCGGAATTCAACTGCCGGGCGGTCAGCACCCCGAGCGAGTCGGCGGCGTCGTCCTCCGTGGCGACGAGCACCGACTTCGCTCGGTCGATGCCGACGCGCCGGAGCACGTCCTCGTCGCTCGGGTCGCCGTGGACGACGACCTTCTTCCGCTCGCGGAGTTCGTCCGCGAGGTCGGAGTCCTCCACGACGACCACGTACTCGGTCGTGCCGCCGAGTTCGTCGAGTATCGATTCCGTGAGCAGGTGTCCGTAGCCGAGGACGAGCAAGTGGTCTTCCATGAGGTCGATGTTCGAGTTCGGTGATTTGCCGAGCGCGCTGGCGAAACTGTTCTGCACGATGGGCGCAAAGAGCACCCCCAACGCCGCCGCGAAACTGCCGGTTCCGAAGACGACGACGGTCATCGCGAACGCTCGGGTAGCCGGAGTTGTCGGTTGAATGCTCCCGTACCCCACCGTGCTGGCGGTGAGCAGGGTGAAGTAGAACGCGTCGAACCACGTTCTGAGGTTGTTGAAATCCCCGCGGAGCGCGTACGCGCCGATGGTGCCGTACAGTTGCGCCCCGACGACGGCGACCGCGGTGGCTATTTGGGCGGTGGAGAGCTCTATCGGCCGCTGGAATCGCCCGCGGACGAGGAACAACACGGGCACCGTCACGAGCGCGAACGCGACGAGCGGAAGCGAGTACGGCGTCGATTGTAAGAATCCGTGAAGGACGGTGATCGGCACCAACAGGGCACACGAGTACCACGCGGCGCGGAACCCCCGCCGCAGTCCCATCGCGGCGATGAGCAACAGAAACCCGACGATGGTTCCGGTGTACGACGTCGTTTGCCGGACGGCCTCCGGAATCAGTCCGCCGAACAATCTACCGCCGGTCGACCCCGTCGCCGTCGTGACGAGACCCGTCGCTATCGAGAGGAGCGCGACCCCGATTACCAACCACACTACGACACGTGCCGACGTGAACCGCCGTCGGAACCCCCCCGCCATACGACCATGGGTGCAACGCCCGGTGGGATAAATGGGGTGGTCGATGTGTCATCCATCGACGGAACGGTATTCACGGGACGCCGCTACAACGAAACGGGAACGGACGTTTTCGTGATGATATCCGTCAGCGTGCCTGACCGACCGCTCCCGAGCCAACGACATCACGGCCCCACCGGTCGAACGCCGTGATCGTCCATTCTCGACGCGAATCAGGGCGTCCCTACGATGCCGTAGGCGATGGCTACTATCCTCTCGGTCGTCATCGCCTTCCCCGGGCGTTTATGTAGGATACCGGAACCAAACCGGTTCGATGGTCGTCACTGCCCTCGTGGTCCTATTCGCTCACTGGCTTCTCCACGGTCTTTCGTGGGAAAGAAACTCACTTCCCGTCTCCGACCGTCGTACCGACTATGCAGTGGAAACTCTTCGCGGATCTGGCCGAGATCGCCGGCGACAAGGAGGTGCCCGTGGACGCCGAGCCGGGCGATTCCGTGGGCGACGCGTTGGACGCCCTTCTCGCACCGCGGCCGGAACTCGAACATCGCGTTCTGGACGACGATGGCCGCCTCCAAGACCACATCAACGTTCTCCGAAACGGGACTGACGTCTTCTCCGAAGACGGCTTGAAAACCCCGCTCGAACCGGGCGACGAGCTGGCGCTCTTTCCCCCAGTGAGTGGTGGGTAGCGCGTGGACGTTCTCCTGACGAACGACGATGGCGTCGATGCGCCCGGCATCGACGCCCTGTACGACGAACTTTCGACCGTCGCCGACGTGACTCTCGTCGCCCCTGCGGAGGACCAGAGCGGGGTCGGCCGGTCGAACTCCCACACCGTCGAAGTGGACGACCACGAGCGTGGTCTCGTCGTTCACGGGACTCCCTGTGATTGTGTCGCTGTCGGTGTCCGAACGCTCGATACGGATCCCGCCGTCGTCGTTGCGGGCTGTAACGACGGGCCGAACTTCGGCGCACACAAACTCGACCGCTCGGGGACCGTCGGGGCCGCGAAGGAAGCCGCGTTCCTCGGCATCCCGGGAATCGCGGTTTCGGCCTACGACCCCGTCGATGGTGCGCTCCCCCGACTCGACCGTGAAAACTTCGCACAGGCGGCCCGAATCACCCGCGCGCTCGTCGAACACGCCGAGGCCATCGATTCGGGGACGTATCTGAACGTCAATGCCCCCGTTTCGGACGGCTCTCCGAACGTTCGAATCACGTACCCGGCACACGATTTCGACGTACGAATCGAGGACCTCGACGGAGACGACCACGATGCTATCGCACTCGTCGACGAGTTCTACGACCCGCTTCGGCCGGACCGACCCGAACCGCTGGAGGACCCGGTCGGAACCGACCGCCGGGCGCTCGCGGACGGGGAGATAAGTATCTCGCCGCTCGGCATCGCACACGAGTTACGGGATACGGAAATCGCCTCGAAAATAGCCGGTGCGGTCGATCAGCGGTAGTCCTTGGTCAGATCCATTCCCATCACGAAGTCCGGTTCCCCATCGACTTCTACGCGGCAGTAGGCCGTGTCGCTCACGAACCGCGGCGTTTCGGGGACGAGCGTTCGTATCCTGTCCGCGCCGCGCATCGCGGCGTCGCGGGCCATCGCGGCGAACAGCGACCGGGCGGCGTCGGCATCCTCCCACGCGCTGATGGTATACTCGGCCCACAGTTCGGGTTCGCCGTCCTCGTTTTTCCGCTCTTCCTCCCGGAAGAAGCTAGCGAATCCGCGCGTTCCGTTCTCCCGCACGACGAGCAGTTCGTCGTTTTCGGCACTGCGTTCGAGGTCGTCGCGGGTCAGTTCCGAGAGCGCCCACGATTCCTCGAAGTCAAGGGCGAGGCCCTGAAGGTGTGACCGCGCGTCGCTTTTGGTCCAGTATCCCCACGCGGCGTCCGGGTCGTCGGTCACCGTCATGGCCGGGTCGGCGTTCGCGTCGGGTTCGGGGTAGGCCCACCGGAATTCGGTAATCGGCTCGTATCCGGTCGCCCGTGACTGTCCGAGTCCCGCGATGTTCCACGAGAAGACCATGTTGCGGAGCGTGGTCGCACCCTGTTCGCGTGCCCAGTCGAACAGTTCGCTCGTCATGCGGTTTGCGATGCCTTGGCCACGGAAGTCGGGGTTGACACGCATTCCCTGTCCCCACGCTTCCCACTCGGAGAGCATGACACACTGGACGATTCCGGCGATGGCGTCCCCGGCGTCGGCGACCACGGTGTAACGGTCGTCGCCGTCTATCCAGTCGTGGTAGACGTGTGGAATGTAGTCGCTGCTGTCCCGGTCGGACCACGTGTCCTCCGTGAACGCCACGACGTCATCGTAATCGTCGTGCGTGGCCTCACGGAGTTCGATGCAGCTTACTCCCATGGTACCGACCGCTCGGTGATCTCGCCCGCGATTGGCGTCCGCATGGTCTTCTCGGGCGTATCGCTGTTCGCGAGCGCCCACATCAGTTTCACCTTCGCCGTTCCGGGGAGCATGTCCTCGCCTTCCACGATACCCGCATCGAGCAAGTCGCGGCCCGTGTCGTACACGCGATCACAGACGCGCCCGCCGATGCATTGGCTGGTCATGACGACGGTCGTTCCGTCGTCCACGAGTTCGCCGATTCGGTCGACCCACTCCGAGTGGACGTGGCCCAATCCGGTCCCTTCGAGGACGAGTCCGGCCTTGCCTTCGGCGTAATCGAGCGAATCGACGGTCATGCCCGGCGTGAACTTGATGAGTTCGACTTCGCTTTCGATGTCGTCGTCGAGCGCCAGTTGCTGTGCGCCGCGTTCGTCGTAGTCCCGTCGGAAACGGACCGTGACGTCATCGGTGCTGTAGTCCACTTCCCCGAGCGGTTTCGCGCCGATGGTTTCGAAGGCGTCCCGGCGAGAGGTGTGGTTCTTCCGGACGCGCGTGCCGCGGTGAAGCGAACACACGTCGTCGCTTTCGCTCCCGTGCATGCAGACGAGCACTTCCGCGCAGTCGGCTTTCGCGGCCTCGACCGAACAGACCGCGTTCATCACGTTGTCCGAGGACGGTCGGTCGGCCGAGCGCTGACTGCCGGTGAACACGATGGGAACCGGCGTGTCGAGCATGAACGAGAGGGCGGATGCGCTGAACTGCATCGTGTCCGTCCCGTGCATGACGACGACGCCGTCCGCCCCGTTCTCGATCTCCTCGTACACCGCGTGGGCCAACTCCTGCCACACGTCGGGCGTCATGTTTTCGGAGAGGATGTTGGCCACGACGCGGCCGCGGTAGTTCGCCCGTCCGGCGAGGTCGGGGACCGCACGAAGCACGTCTTTGGCGTCGAACTGGGCCGTCACCGCGCCGGTTCGGTAATCGACCGTCGAGGCGATGGTTCCGCCGGTACTGATGAGAGAAATCGTCGGCAGGTCGGGGTCGAACTCCACGACCGACGAGTCGTCCGATTCCTTGTCTTCGATGTCGTACACTCCCGATTCGAGCACATCGACGGTCGCGTCGCCGCGGTCGATACCGACGTTGTAGCCACCATCGAGTTTGACGACGAGGTTCGCCGCCGTCGTGGATGGAAGCAAAACTCCCTCGTAGGTTTCGTCCGCTCGCTCGACGCGAACGCGGTCTCCCGGATTCATATCTCGGGGTAGCGCGGCGTTCGACTTCAATCCACTCGTTTCGGGGAAAGGCACATTACCTAACGGCGTCAATTCGGAAACATGACTCAGCGCACTCGGACGCGCGAAACCGATACCGATGTCTCAGACCTCCTCAACGACATCGACGGCGGGGAGGGGACCGAGGCGACGAGCAGCGAAAGCTACACGACCCGAGCGAAAAAGCGCGCTGGGAACCTGTTCTCGGTTCGCTACTTCGGCCTTGCGACGCTCCTCCTCGGCGTGGCGATGTTCTTCGGCGGCGTCATCCCAATTCTCGGTAGCGTGGCTGGCCTCGTCGCCGTGTTCGCCGTCTCGTTCGTCCTCGGGGCGGTGACGAGCGACTCGAAGATCGTGGAGACGGCGGTCGCCGGTGGCATCGCTGGCGGGGTCGTCTTCGCGCTCAAGAACATCGTCGCGCTCTCGGTCGCCGGATTCCCCATCTTCGCCATCGGTCTCGTCGCCGGTCTCGTCGCTGGCGGTCTCGGCGCGTACTTCGGCGGCGACCTGCGCGATGGCTTGACCAAGGACCTGTAGTCGGTCGATTCTGTTACTCGTTTTCGTCGCGTCACTCGTACCCGGTTCGTGATTCCATACGACGGCGTGTGCACTCGTCGGGAATGGTTCCTTAGATGTCCGTGCGTAGAATTCGATCCGTTATCCGGACAGCGTCCAGCTTTCGCCGTCCTGTTCCACGACTCCGCGCTCCGCCATGCTCCCGAGGTGGTTCTCGACGATGTGTTCCGGCGCGTTCGCCTCCCGACTGATCTCACGGGTGGTCTCCGAACCGGCGGCGAGCGCGGCCAAAATCTCCGCGCGAATCCGATTTTCGCCGTTGCCGTCCACCGCGTCGCTCAGCGAGTCCAGAACGCTCGTCATCCGCCCGTGCACCCAGCGTTGTGCGAGCGATAACTCGCTCTTCAACTCCTCCAAACTGTTGAGCTCGGACGCGAGGTCGGCGATCTTGCTCGCCTCCGAGTCGCTCATCTGCTCGACATCCTCGCCGTCTTCGTCGTCCTCGTCCTCGACCTGCTCGTTGAGGTATTTGACGTTCAAGGAGAGATACTGGCACGAACTCACGTCGAGGTTGGCGCTCGCGGGATACGCGCTCTTCATTCCGAACTCGTAGGGAGAGACGTCCACTTCGAGTCGGAGGTTCCGTGAGATGTTGAAGTATTTGCGACGCTGGTCGTCAGTCCGACTTTCGACTAGTCCTGCCTCCTCCAGTTTCCGAAGGTGATCGATGACCGCCTTCGGACTGACGCCGAGATAATCGCTGATCTCGGTCACGTAGCAAGGCTTGTGTGAGAGGAGCCGCAGGATACGCCGTCGGTTTTCATTTCCGAGTATATCGAGCAACGCGGCGGAGTCCATTCGCGTCTTCATCTTGGCAACCCGAACGGAAAAGGGTGTCTCTCGGTAGTAAACGTCGATTTCAGGTGAAATATAGGGTATCGCGTCCGATTTCCTCGATCCAGCGGTCGTTTTAGTTTCCGTTTCAGTTCCCGCCCTCGTTTCCATTCCCGTTGCTTCGTCCGTTTCCTTTTCCAACGCTGACAGACCCACTTCCGGTGCTGACCGTTCCGTTAGTGTTGACCGTGTGGTTCCCGCTGAGACTTCCATTCCCTGCGCCGATCTGCGTTCCCGTATCGGTCCCCTGCGTGGTGTTGTTCGAATCCCCTCCGGGGATCGAATCCTCCTCGTCGAAAGTGACGCCGTGCATCGATTTGGCGATCTCCCTTGCTTCGGGACCCCCTGCGGTTTTCGTCTGCTTGTCCAGTTTGTTCAACTTGTTCACCCGTGCTCCGACGGTGACGGCTCGGGGGTGTGTCGCCTTGATGGAGTGTTGGAGCGAACTGATTTCGCCGATCAGCCTGCTCATCTCGGATTGATATTTGAGTTGGCTGATACGGTCGTTTTTGTACTTCGTGACGAGCGTTTGCCTCCTATCTCGCAGGTCCGATAGCTGTTTTTGCATGTTGTCGACGCGATGTCGAACGAGCGCCTGCTGGGCGGATTTGTTTTTTGTTTGGTTGAACCTGGCCACCCAGAGACCGGTATCGACCGAGCCTTCGGCCTGGGACGTACTGACCTGCATGAACGACGAAATTTCGGCACCGAGCGTGCTGTTGTTCATTCGGACCGTACTGTTGTTCGCTTGTTGCTGCCGTTGGATGGAGGTGACATCTGCCGGAGTGTTCGGCGTCGGGGCCGCCGCCGCTGGGATGGTGACGGCACATCCACAAACGATGAGGACGGCTAACAGGATGGCACGAAGGGCGTTCATCTACCAGTGTAATACTCAGTCATCACTTAAAAAGGGGGTAATTCGTTCGTTCTGTTCACATCTCGTAACGAGGAATCGAGAGGAGGGAAGAACGTTTAAAAAGACATCTCAATCACTCTAACCGGTCCATAGCGTGTGAAGCGGCGAAGACGGACAGGAACGTAATTCCGACGGAGAGAATCGGTAGTACGATTCCGACTTTGTAGCGAAGCGGAGGGTGGTAACCGAACACGTAATCGAAAACGTTGTTCGCCATCATCAACACGAATGCCGCCACCAGCGCACCTCTCGTCGTCTTTCCGTAGTTCGGAATGAGATACGCCTCCGGGATGAACGCGAGGTGGGCGATGATGATGCCCCAGTAGTCGAGGATACCCGGGTCGGTCCACGGTGGGGCGTAGTAGTGCGAGAAGCCGAGGTTGAGCGCGGTGAAGGTCCAGAGGCCGAATTGGACGAGCCAGACGAACGCGATGGTGTTGAGATACGCGAGCGGCAGGTTCTGCGGGGAGTCCGAAAGACGCTTGCCGAGGTTCGGCAGGAGGGTGAAAAGCGACGCGGCGAACAGTGCAACTGCAGTCGGCGAATCGGCATACAACGGCCAGAGAAAGAGCGGAACGCCCGGCATCGTCTCCACGTAGAAGTTGACGCCGACGAGGACGAGCGCGAGGTTGAGAATGATAAGCACCACCAAACTCGGAGCGTTTTCGAGATAGTAGCGGGCATAGCGTTCGGGAACTGCCATATTCTACCCGCGTAGCGAGTTATTAAAAGAACTGCTATCACCGTTGCGTCCCCGAAACCCACGGAACGAAAACCCGAGTGATTGCCGTTCGACATAACGCTTCCGCATAACTCCTATATAACTATCCCTCCTTGTGTGTTATTGTCACTCATGTTCGAGTCGTTTTCCAGCGGATACTACCTCGGTCGGCTCTACGTCGAGCCATACGAGGGTGATCACGCCGTCATGTGTCGTGACGATCACGAATCCGTCAACAAAGCCCTGTACTCCTCCGGCGAAGGTATCGAGCGACTGGACTGGCCACTCGTGATGAAAATCGATCAGCAACACTTCTCCGTTCACGCGGAGGACGATATCCCGGACAATACGCTCGTGATTCCCGACGAGTTGCTCGACAACACCCGTATTCGCAACCCTCCCGAACTGAAGGAAGTCCTGTTGGCGAAGGCGGATCGTGTCGAACAGCTTATCGGATTCCAGCGTCGCCATCCCGGTTTCGGAAGCGGCGGCGCGGTCTGACGGGTCCTACTCGTCGGCTTTGTCGAGCACGCGCTCGATCGTCGAGACGACGTTGTCGATGACCGTCTCGGGCGAATTGGTCGCATCGACGCGAACGAACCGCCCCGGTTCGGCTTCCATCAGTCGTTCGTAGTTCGACTGTACCTGCGCGAGGAATCCGGCCTGTTCGAACTTGTTCGTCGCGCCGCTTCGCGCCGCGCCCGTCTCCGGGTCCACGTCGAGATAGATGGTACAGTCCGGCGGCCGCGTCCACGGTCGGTGCACGCCGATGATGTACTCCATCGGGCGAGTGACGGCCCCGTCCAGTGCGACCGCCTGGTAGGCGTACCGCGAATCGGAGTAGCGGTCGGAGATAACGAGTTTTCCCTCCTCCAGCGCGGGTCGAACGGTGTTCGCGAGGTGGGCCGCGTGGTCCGCCGTGTAGAGAAACAGTTCGGCGATCGAGTCGGCGTCGTCGTCCCCTATCGAGCGGTTGACCGCATCGCCGTACCACGTGTTCGTCGGCTCACGGGTGAACACCGCTTCGGGAAACTCCTCGTGAAGCACCTCCCAGACGGTCGTCTTTCCGCTCCCGTCCAGTCCCTCCAGCGTTAGCAACATATCCACCCCTTCGGGTCGCCGGGTAAAACGTTCGTGGATTTCGGGAGCAGGAGTTCGGAGTCGTGTCGGGTCTACTGGCGTGACTGTTTGGATTGCAGGAGTCTCTCTCACGTCATCGTGGGAGGAACAATCACTAACTCCGTGGCCCGCGCACGGGAACGTATGATGCGAACGGCGATTCAGTTGTACACGCTCCGTGAGATCGACGAACCCCTCCCGGAAATACTTGCGAGAGTCGGCGAGGTGGGATTCGACGGCGTGGAATTCGCAGGACTCGGCGACGCGGACCCGGCGGACGTGGCCGACGCGCTGGACGATGCCGGGTTGGAGGTCGCCGCCGCCCACGTTCCCATCGACGAGTTGGAGGACGACCCGGGGCGGGCGGCGCGCATCTATCACGAAATCGGCTGTGAGTGGGCGGTCGTGCCGTATCTCGACGCGTCGCATTTCGAGAGTGAGGAGGCGGCGACGCGGACGGCGCGGCGACTGGACGAACTCGCGGCGCGGATGGAGGGCCACAGCACGTCGCTCTGCTATCACAACCACGACCACGAGTTCGTGGACGTCGGTGGGAAGACCGGGTTCGAGGTCTTCCTCGACGAGTCCGAACTCGAAATCGAACTCGACCTCGGGTGGACCGTGGCGGCGGGACGGGACCCGGTCGCGCTCATCGACTCGCTCGGGGATCGTACCCCGTTGGTTCACGTCAAGGACACGCTCGACGGGGAACCCGTCGAACTCGGCGAGGGTGACGTCGATTTGTCCGCCTGCGTAAACGCGGCGCGGAACGCGGGGACCGATTGGCTCGTCTACGAACACGACGCGCCGAGCGACCCGCTGGCGTCGCTCGCTCACGGTGCGGAACATCTCCGGAAGTTGAACGAGTAGCGGGCCGATCATCAATCCGACCATCAATGGTGATGATTTTACACGCGAATTTGTGGTAGGATCGCAGGAGGGAACCCCCGTGACGACAGGTATTTGGGCGTTGGAGCGCCACACTGAGACGTATCCATGGCCACGCTCATGGACGGTACAATCACGCCCTCCCGGAGGGCAGTTCATCACTCATGGACGATACAGCGAAATACCTCATTCACGCAGACATTACCGCCGACGGGGTGGTAGAACGCAGTGATGTCGTCGGGGCGATTTTCGGGCAGACAGAGGGTTTGCTCGGAGACGACCTCGATCTACGCGACCTCCAACAGTCCTCGAAAGTCGGTCGAATCGACGTGCACGTCGAGAGCCAACACGGCCAGTCGTTCGGGACCATCACTATCGCCAGCAGCCTCGACAAGGTCGAGACGGCGATTTTAGCGGCGTCGCTCGAAACCATCGAGCGCGTCGGGCCGTGTCGCGCCAGCGTCAGCATTGCGAGCATCGAAGACGTGCGGGCGGCGAAACGACGCGAAGTCGTGGACCGTGCGAAAGACCTGCTGTCGTCGTCGTTCGACGACAGCGTCATGACGAGCCAGGAGATTCTGGACGAAGTCCGACAGAGCATCCGCGTCGAAGATATCACCGAATACGAAGGGTTCCCGGCCGGGCCGAACGTCGTCGACAGCGACGCCATCATCGTCGTCGAAGGTCGCTCCGACGTACTGACCTTGCTCCGTTACGGCGTGAAAAACGCCATCGCGGTGGAGGGAACGAACGTCCCGGACACCGTCGCCGACCTCACACAGGCGCGGACGACCACGGCCTTTCTCGACGCCGACCGCGGCGGCGACCTGATCTTGAAGGAACTCGATCAGGTCGGCGACATCGACTACGTCGCCGTCGCGCCGACGGGAAAATCCGTCGAGGATCTCTCGCGCGACGAAGTGATGGCGTCCCTTCGAGGGAAACGTCGGTTCGACCGCTTCGACGCGGACGATACGGTGATGGCCGCGACTGACGGAAGCACGCTTCCTGCACCCGAAATAGACGAATCTTCGACCGTTCGACCGCTGAAATCGTCCACCGAAACGAACGCCTCGGAAGCGGACACGACGTCCACGAGCGAACCGTCTACCGAGGAAACTGACACGATCGTCGAACCGACGGAAAGCGCTGAAACCGACGAAGACGCTGAAACGGACGGGACGGCCGAAACGCCTGACGGGTCGGAAACGGGCGAGACGGCAGACTCCGAGACGGTGGATTCCGAGATGGCCGACTCCGAAGCGACCGATTCGGCCGCGGCAGACGAACCGACGACGCTTCGCAGTCACGTCGGAGCGGTCATCGATGACGGGACGGCGACGGTTCGACTACTCGATGACGACTTCGGTATCCTGGCCGAAGCACCGGCCGACGAGACGTTCGCGGCCATCGAAGGGTCGGAGACGGTGCCACACGCCGTCGTGTTCGATGGCACGCTCAGCCAGCGGGTCCTCGACGTCGCCGCCCAGCGCGGCGTCGAGCAGATAGTCTCCCGCGACGAAGGCGAGTTCGTCAAAAAACCGACGACGGTCCGTATCATCACGGCCGATCAGTTCCACGAGGAGTAGCGTTCCCTTTTCACTGCAGTGGGTTCTCGAACAGCAACCCGTCTCCGCCGTCGGCGTAGTATCCCGATTCGCGCCCGACGAGTTCGAACCCCATCGATTCGTAGAGCGACCGGGCGGCTTCGTTTTTCTCGTGAACTGTGAGCGAGATGCGAGCACAACCGCGGTCACGGGCCGAATCGAGCGCGGTTTGGAGGAGCCGTCTCGCCCGACCTTCCCTGCGGTGTACCGGTTCCACGACGAGTTCGGCGATGTACGCATCAGTGCCGACGAGGGTGAGGATGTATCCGACTGGATCGTTGGCAGCAGTCGAGACGAAGACGGAGCCCGGTTCGGAAATCGTCGTTTCGAGGAGTTCCGGGGTCGGTTCGGAAAGCCACGACCGAACTTCCCGGAGTCGGGGAAGGTCGTCGGGCGTCGCCGGTCGGATCACGTCGCCAGGCCCACCGCCAACGCCAACCCGGCACCGATGAGTCCCCCGGCAAGCGTTGCGAGGAAGTTGACGCTCTGATTGCCGAGTCCCTCTCCCTCCACGGTCGCACCGAGGAGGCTATCCACCGTCATGCCGCCGATTCCGGCCAGCGCGATGACGCCGCCGCCGAGCGAACCGATGGAGCCGAAGAGGGAGACGGCGATGAGGGCGACGATACACGACCCGGTCGCTCCGGCCAGTTCGCCCTGCCACGTCACGCCGCCGTCGGTGCCGGGGTCGACCCGCCGCCACGTCGTGATGAGTCGGGGGTTGTCGAACACGCCGCCGATTTCGCTCGACAGGGTGTCGCTCATGGCGGCCGCGATACTTCCCGCGAACGCGTAGAGGAAGACGCTTTCCGCGACATGGAGTCGATCGCTGGCGGCGAACGCGAGCACCGCAATCAGCGCCACCGCGGCGTTGCCGAGAACGTTGCCACCGCCGCGAGCGCCTTCGTTGGCTTCCGCGACGCCGTTTTTGCGTTTCTGTTCGTATTTGAACTTCGTGGACAGGCCCCCTAGCGCGAAAAAGGAGATGAGGACGGCGAACCACGGGTAGCCCCCGAGGACGATGGTGAGCAACGCGAGGAGGATGCCGGTGAGCATGCCGGTGACGGACGCCGTGTCGAGCGCCCACGAGACGTAGCCGAAGCCGACCGTGATGGCGATGGCGAGGATGATGTCCCACTTCGTCACCGTCATCGTGAGGTCGGTGAACAGCCACAGCAGGACCGCGACCGAAAACATCACTACCGGGTCGTCCCGCTCGAAGAGAACCGAGCGGAGCAACCCCGCCAGTAGCGCGCCGCTCGCCGCGAGAAAGACGAGTTCCGGCAGTACCGGTCCGACCGGGTTCCCCTGAATACCTCGGACGATCATTTGCGCGAAAACAGCGGCGACGAAGCCGCCGGTGGTGAACCCGGCGGTCGCGGCGATGGTCGCGCTGCTCCGCGTTCGAACGACCTGTTCCGTGAGGTTCCCGTACGCGAGCAGACAGACCGCTGCGACGAAGACGCTCGTCGGCAACCCGACGAGCATGACGAGCATGGCGAGCGCGGCAGTTGCAAAGGAGAACGCGGCCAATCCGCGTAGGCGTCCCTCGTTCCGGTCGCTCGGCCGCGCGAAGAGGTCGAACAACGTCCCTTCGTCGAGGACGAGCGCGACTGCACCGATCGCGGCGAACAACGCCGCTACGGCCGCCACCAGCACCGACGCGGCGAGCGATAGCGTCGCAACCCCTGCGAACGCCGCCGCCCGCCGAATGCTCGAAGTCACGAGTTTCGTTTTCGCGGAGGGCCACTTAATATTCTCGAAGGAAGCGAACGGCGCGGGGCGTGACGTTTATGCGTCGATGGTGGTTACTCCGTTCCAGTGGGACTCTACGACCAGTACCTCATGGCCCGCGTTCGCCGTCAGAACGCCGACCCGCCGAGCGACATAGCCGTCGTCATCACGGAACGCGACTTGCTGGAACAAGGCGCGTACGAAACGCTCGAATCGTTCCTCCAGTGGGCGTTCGACTACGGCGCGGAACGCATCACGGTCTACGTGAGCGTGCTGGATTCCGGCGCAGTACCGACCCTTCAACGCGAACTCGAAAACGTCCGCGCACCGCGAGAAATCGCGGTTCGCGGACCCGAAGACCTCACCCCCGCCGACGCACCGATTCAGGTGAGCATCGGCCTCGGCGGCAAACACGAATTCGCGGAAGCGGTGCGTGCGGTCGCGGAGGACGTGGAGGCCGGGACGGTCTCGGCCGACGAGGTCGGCGAGGAGGAAATCGAATCCCGATTGGTGTTCCCGGCCGACCCCGACCTCGTCATCAAAACCGGCGCGGAACGCCTCTCCGACTTCATGATCTGGCAGTCGGTGTACTCCGAACTGTACTTCACCGACGTGAACTGGCGCGACTTCCGCAAGCGTGACTACCTGCGGGCGATTCTGGATTACAAGAACCGACAGCGGCGGTTCGGCCGGTAGGAACCCCGATTTTGCGAAGCGTTCCGACTCACATTCCGAGAACGGTTTTCGAACGACGATATCCGAAATCTTTTGTGTTCAATTTAACATAATCGCCTATGGACGACACACGAGCAAGACGACTCGCGCGGTATCTGTCGGTATTGTTGGTTCTGCTCGGCGCGGTCTTCGTCGGGTTCAGCGTCCTCACCGACGATAGTGTGGACATCGTTCTCGGCGTCGTCGTCGTCCTCTCCGGCGTCATTTCCCTTCGGTTCTTCCGGGTTGCCGACTCCGATATCGAGTTCGATCTCACCGAGTCCCCCTCGTTCGTCGTGAACGTCTTCCAGTTGGTACTGGTGCTCGTGGTCTTCGTGCTTCTCGCCTACTTGATAGACGATCTGGAGAACGTCGTCCGACTGCTCGACACCGGTGTTCCATCGTTGACGTTCGTCGCCGTCGTTGGAATCCTCATCGGCCTCGTGCTCGGCGGGGCCGTTCCCGTTCTCATGCAACGAATCGACGCTATCGGGAAGGAGATGAGCGATTCCCGTTCCGCTCGAACCGTTGGCTTCTCGTTCACGTTCGGGACGTTCGTTCTCTTACTCGTTCTGCAACCCGCCGCGAGCACGCTGTATGCCATCGCGTACACCGTGAGCCGAATCGGCGTTCTCGTCGGGGCGTACGCCCTGCCACGACTGTAACTTCCGATTCGTGTTCGTCCCGGTGTCGTGTTCGGATTCGTGAACGAATCGCTCCCACGGTAGGCACCGTGTGACTCCGCGGCGCATCACGCTTCGACTTCGAAGGGACCGATTACTCCCTGAAACGCGGTTGTAGACTTCCTCTACCCCCGCAACCGTAAAATAGCGCACCGCTGTGACTCCGACTGGGATGGGAACGCCGAGCGACAGGACTACGAGACGGTCGTACCTCCGAGCGGCCGGTGTCGCCCTCGCGGCGACGATTGCGGGATGTGACATGAACTCCGGGCGGAGCAAGGAGTCGGTCGTCGGTCCCTATCGTGACCGGTTCGAGGAAGTCGTCGATATCGGAACGCTGGGTGTGGACGACACGGGTACCGAACCCGTCGATGCGGCGGTCCGTCGGGCGCTACGGGACGGGCGGTTGCTATACTTCCCTCCCGGAACGTACCGGCTTTCGAACCTCGATTGCTCCCGCCACGAGAACTGTGGACTCGTGGGAAACGACGCCACGCTCCACATTCCGGCGGGGAACCAGGGTAACTGGCTGTACGGTGAACCGGTTCGGAATTTCGTGCTCGACGGGTTCACCTTCGACTACACGAAGCCCGACGCCTCCCCGGTCGTCGCGTTCTCGGTCGCCGGTTCCCGGAACGTCCTGCGAAACCTCCGGTTCGAGGGTGACCACGGAACGTCCTCCCGGAGCGGTCTCGAACTGGAGGTGCCCGAGCGGTCGGCGTCCCTGCTCGTCGAACGGGTTCACATGCGAGGTGGATCACGGGGCGGAAACGCGATTTTCACGCATACGGGAGAGGGATCGCTACGGTTCGTCGATTGTCAGGTCGAACACTGGACCGAAGGTCTCTACGCGTCCCCCCACTCCGGCCCGCTGCTCGTTCGGGGCGGGACGTACGCGAACAACGGCATCGACCAGATACGCATCGGCGGGGGAACGAGCGGTGCGCGCGTCGAAAGCGCGACCGTCCGAATCGATAACCCGCGGAATCCGGACGCGAAACCGAACATGCGCGGGATTTGGATGGAGGAGGGAACGAACGCGGAAATCGACAACTGTACCGTCGAGATTACCGACTTGAGTGGAACGTACAGCTCCGGCGGTATCGTCGTGGGAAAGCAGTTCGGCACCGCACGGATCACGAACACCACGATTCAGACCAACCACAGCGTCCCGGCCGTCAACGTGCGTTCTCCGGCTACCGAATACGACCCGACCACGATGCCGAGCATGCAAGCACTTCCATCGAACCACGACGTCACCTGTGAGAACCTCTCGATTTACGGCGCGGCCCCGGACGGAACCGCCATTCTGCTCACTGGACGGGACGGCTGTCGGTTTTCGGGGGTTTCCGTCCAACACCACTTCGGCAATCGGGACGGGATCACGATAGAGAACGGTCGACGGACGACAATTCACGACGCCCGTCTGCGGGTGAGCGGTACCCCCATCGTCACGTCCGGTCCGATGCCGACGACGAAAAACGTCGAGACGGGCGGAATCGGATCGCTCTCGAAGTTGGGTGACTCCCTGTTCGATACCCTGTAACGGAGTACGAATCGAAAAAACGGGTAGTCAGCAATCGTCCGTCTACTCGGTCGTTCGGCGCTCTTCCCCGCTCTCGATCTCCTCCATCGAAACGCTATCGGGAACGTATTCCTTGAATTTCCGCAGGATCGAGCGCGCTTCATCCAGTTCGACACCGCCGATGGCGCGCACGAGCGCGAGCGCGCGCTGAACCTTTGCCTGCCGAAACGACTGTTCGCGGGATTCGTACGTTCGGACCGCGCGCAGGAAGTCGATCTTCGAGAACTCGGGCCAGTACGGCGTACAGAAGAACACGGCGGCCTCGTTGCCGTTGGCGTGCCACGGGAGGAAGTTGCTGGTTCGCTCGTCCCCGCCGGTTCGGATGATGAGGTCCACGTCGCGGAGCGGCCGGGCGTAGAGTCTGGATTCGATGGTTTCGACGGAAATCTCGTCGGGGTCGAGGTCCCCAGATTCGACCTCGTGGGCCACGTCGCGGGCCGCGCTGAGGAGCTCGTTCCGGCCGCCGTACGCCAGCGCGATATTGAGGACGAAGTTGTCGTACTCCCCGGTTCGTTGCTCGGCGTAGTCGATGGCCTCCCTGACGCGGTCGGGGAGTTGTGGAACGTCACCGATTGCGCGGATGCAGACGCCGCTGTCGTGAACGCGTTCAGCATCGGCGAACTCGTACAGTTTGTCCTCAAGCAGGTCGAACAAGGCCTCGCGTTCGTGTTCGGGCCGCTCGAAGTTCTCGGTGGAGAACGTGTACAGCGTCAGTTCCTCGACGCCGATATCGTCACACCAGTCGAGGACGCGCTCGGTCGTCTTTGCCCCTTCTCGATGACCGTCCGACGCTTCGTCGCCCTGCTTGCTGGCGTAGCGTCTGTTGCCGTCCTGAATGACCGCGACGTGTGTCGGCGCACCGGAAACACTGCGTTGTAACTGTCGTTCGTACGCCGTTTCCAATTGTCGCCGAAGCCGCGTCAACATCGTCTTGTTCGTTTCCACTCACCCAACGGGTATCAGCCTTGTCCTCTGGTGGCCATGTGCATTGCTCACATATCGCATTGGTGGTTGCATAGATTTTTAAGTATGGGATTGCTTTGGTAGAACGCAATGGCGAAAGGTACGGTTGACTTCTTCAACGACACCGGTGGCTACGGCTTTATCGACACAGAGGACTCTGACGAAGACGTTTTCTTCCACATGGAAGACGTCGGTGGCCCTGACCTCGAAGAGGGGCAAGAAGTCGAATTCGACATCGAACAGGCTGACAAAGGACCGCGCGCGACGAACGTCCAGCGCCTGTAAACGGTATCAGTAGTAACTGATTCTCGCGGGAGTTGACGCTGCCGCGCGAAAACAACGATTTTTGAACCACGGTGACAACCGTAGGCCGTATAACCCGGGACGCGTATCCGTGAATATGGACAGTGCCATCGACGATGACCTGTATCAGCGGACACTGAAACTGCTCGAACCCGGAGAGATACAACTCAACGGGGCCATCGTTCACACCGATCTCGGTAGCGACGAGGACATCCAGATGCACCAAGCGTCGGTAGATATCGGTGACGTCATCGCGGAACACGCGGGTCACGACCCGCGCGACACCTACGTCTACTCCGGGACCGACGACACGAACTTCGCATCGAACCAGCACCAAGGGCTCACCCTCGACGGCGAGGAGTTCGTCTGGGAGTGTCAACAACTGCTTCGGAACGGCACGTTCGACATGGTGTTCTACTACGAGGCGAGCGCCGACCAGGAGGCGATTCTGGAGGGCATCCGCGACCTCGGCTTCGAGGTCACGGGTGTCGAAGGGTAGATATCCACGCCGAGTTAGAAGGCTTTACGTACGTTCCTTTCTAATCACGTGATAAGACCGTCGGAGTGTTTCGTATGAACTGTGTATCTTCTATTCACCGGGGGCAGAACCAGTGACACCGAGTACCGGCGTCATCTCTGGTATCCGCATCTCCCACGACCGGGCCAGCCTCGATGACGTGGCGGCCGCCTGCCACGACGACCAGCAGGACACCGTCGCCGCGCTCGCCGCGCAGTCCGAGGTATCGGAGGCGTTCGTGTTGCAGACGTGCAACCGGTTCGAGGCGTACGTCGTCACCGGCGCACCGTCGACGGGCCGAGCGGTGCTCGCCGATTTCGTTCCCGGAGTAAACGAGGTGGCCGTCGAGATGAGCCACGAGGAGAGCCTTCGACACCTCCTCCGCGTCGCCGCGGGGTTGGAATCGCTCGTCCTCGGCGAGGACCAGATCATCGGGCAGGTGCGCGACGCCTACACCTCGGCACAAACCATCGGTGCGGTCGGCCCGACGCTGGAGGAGGCGCTGACGAAGGCGCTCCACGTCGGCGAGCGCGCCCGGACCGAGACGGCGATCAACGAAGGGGTCGTCTCGGTCGGCAGTGCCGCCGTGGCGCTCGCAACCGACCAGTCGGGATTGGACGGCGCGACCGCTCTCGTCGTCGGCGCGGGCGAGATGGGGACCATCGCGGCCCACGCCTTCGCCGATTCGGATGTCGAGACGCTCATCGTCGCCAACCGCTCGATCGAACGCGCCGAAACCATCGCCGAAGCCGTGAACCTGACCGATACCCGCGCCGTCGGCTTGGACGCGCTTCCGGCCTGTCTGTCGTACGCGGACGTCGTCGTCACCGCGACCGGAAGCGACGGACACATCCTCGACACAACCCTGCTCGACGACTGTGGCGAGACCTTGGTCGTGGACATCGCCCAACCACGTGACGTGTCCCCGGCCGTCTCGGCACTCGACGGAATCACCGTCCACGATATGCAGGCGCTCGAATCCGTGACGGACGAGACCCGCGCGCGACGACGCGCCGCCGCCGAATCGGTCGAGGTAATGGTGGACCGTGAGTTCGAGAACTTGCTCGAACAGTACAAACGAAAGCGGGCCGACGAGGTCATCGCCGGGATGTACGAGGGTGCAGAACGGGTCAAGGAGCGCGAACTGCAGACCGCGCTCTCGCGCCTCGAAGCCAAGGGGTTGGACGAGGATCAACGAGCAATCGTGGAGTCGATGGCCGACGCGCTGATCTCACAAATGCTCGCACCCCCAACGAAAAGCCTCCGCGACGCCGCCGCGAACGACGACTGGACGACCATCAACACCGCGCTCCAACTGTTCGACCCCGAGTTCCGCGACGAAGCGCCCGCGTTCGTCACCGAACACCTCGAATCGACGGCCGACGACTGAGCTACCGAATTTTCACGACCGTTAGAAGGCGAACAGAGGATTCTCCCTCTCGAATCGGCAGGCGACACGACCGCCGAAAACGGCCGATGACACAACCGCTAATCACTGGCATCTCTCCGGAAAATCTCCGATTTTCCGGGCCGACGACTGAATGGAGTGGTTGACTCGCGGCGCGAGTCAACCATCGAAGTGAAGGAGGAGCGCTTTTGGTCCAGCTTTTACAGGGAGACAGCTAGCGGTCGCGCGCTACGGCACGCGACCGCTGACGTTCGACCGTCGTAAAAGGTGGGGCGAGAGGCTTTATTTACACCCCTGCCGTGAGGCGACGTATGGCAAGCTTGCTCTCGGATGACGAGGTGGAGAATCGAAAACCGAGCGACTGGGAGCGTGACGGTGACGAAATCGTTCGCACCTACGAGTTCGACGACTACTTGGACGGCGTCGCGTTCGCATCCGAAGTCGGGGAGGTCGCCGAGGAGGAGTTCCATCATCCCGAGATGATAATCGGCTACAAGGAAGTCGAGGTTCGGTTGACCAGCCACGAGGAGGGTGGAATTACGGATCAAGACATCGAGATGGCCGAGCGCTTCGACGACCTGCGCTGATGGACGCTCGCTACGTGTTCGCGGTTCGGTTCCGCCTCGAACCGGACGTTTCCGGAGTCTCGCTCGAACCCCAGGAGTTCGAAACGCGGCTCTTTCGTCGTGCCGACCCACCCGGTGAGGACGGGTGGCGGTTCTTCCGGGACAACCTCTGGCGGGGGGACGTCGGCGACGAACGCTACTTCAGGAAGCTGACGAGCGAGGCGCTCGGCGTCCCCGTGACGAACGTCGAGTACCGCGCCTTCGAAACCGACGAGGAGTACTATGATGCGTTGAAGGCGGAAATCGCGGCGGGTTTGGCGACGTTCAAGGCGGATTCGGTGTCGGAAGTGATATCGAAATACCTCGGGAGTTCGGTCGAAGTCGAACGCTAATCGACAGACCCTTTCCCGCGACGGACCGACCACCGACCATGAGCACGATTCGGGTCGTCTGGGGAACCGCGAGCGGACCGACGAAGATGTCGTCGTACGACGCTGCACTGGCCGAAGCCAACGTCCACAACTACAATCTCGTCTCGGTATCGTCGGTCATCCCCGCCGACACGCCGGTCGAAGCGGTCGGCACCGCGCCCGACCTCGGCCCCGCCGGAAACCGTCTGACCGTCGTGGAAGCGCGGGCGACGCGCCCGGGGCCGGGTCACGTCTCCGCCGGACTCGGATGGAGCGAAAGCGACGGCGCAGGACTGTTCTACGAGGCGTCCGGCGACACCGACGCGACGGAAATCGAGGAACGGGTCCGCGCCGGATTGGAAGCGGGCCGTGCCCTGCGCGACTGGGAGTTCTCCGACGAGACGACGAAGGTCGTCACCGCGGACGCCGAATCGGGGACGTACGTCACTGCCGTCGTTCTCGCGGTGTACGGACGGAGCGAGCCGATTTGTTAGTTTCCGGGGGCGACGGGTTTATACCGTGCTCTAACTTATCAGAGGGTAGTTGACCGCATGAATGGAAATACTCCCTACGCTGGCATTCCCGACGTGACGCAGGCCGGACAGCGCGCGTCCGTGGATGTCGAAGAACTCACTCCAAAACAGCGCCGCCTTCTGCGGGACAGCGTCTCCGATATCGCCACTTTGACCCGCAAATATCTCCCCGAAGAGTACATCATCGGCTCGCAGGTGACGAACAGCATGACCGGGCCGCAGGCGTCGGTGTCGGTGCAACCGCCGGTCGGTCACATCGTCAGCGCCGGGTTCGAACCGGAACGAGACGAACTCGACGATGAGGAACTCATCGGCGAGGAAGAACGCGACGAAGTCGCTCGCGGCCTCGCGGCCAGTGCCGCGTTGCAAGTGAAACAGGCCATCGAGGACCAAGTCACACCGACCGCCCGCTAGGCGGCCGGTTGAACATCGCGTCGCCGAGCACGAGCGCCGACACGATACCTGCAGCAGTTATTCCTGCGTGAGACGGTACCGGAAGGAGGACTTCAGCGACCACTCCGACGAGCAACACGGCCGGTAAGGCGAACAGAACGATGTCGTAGTACGAAATCGACCAGCGAGCGATACGACTCTGGAACTTGTCCTGTATACTCACTATGCATCCCTCCGGGAGGATGTATTACTGCCGAAAACTAAAACGTAACTCTTTGGCCGAAATCGACCGCGTTGAATCCTTACTTGCCCCAGAACGGGTCGCGCTTTCGTTGCTTGTCGAGGTACATCTGCAACGCTTCGAGTTCGTCGGCCGGGATGTCGTCCGAGAGTTCCTGTTCCAAAATCTTGGCGTGTTTTTCGGGGAGGTCGATCCACAACTCGTCGCCCTCGTCTATCTGCCTGCCGACGGTCGGTCCGTCGATGGCGATGCTGACTCGGCTTCCGGCGCGCGCCTCGTCCACGTCCTCGCCCTGTTCTTGGATGCCTTTGATGCTACCGACGCGTTTCGGCTCGTTGGCTTCGAACTTGGCGACGAAGGAGTTGTTCCGCACGGTTCCCGACATGACTTCCACGCCGACGACGGCGGGGTCGTTCTGTCTGAAGACGTGGTCTTCGAGGATACGGAAGCGGGCCGGGCGGGTGATGTTGTCGAGGACGGTCTGTTGTTGGGCACGCTCCATCTCGTCCACGTACTCCTCGTACTCCTCGATGAGTTGGTAGATCACGTCGCTGTCGAACATCCGAACGTCCCGCTGGTCGGCCTCGTCGGCGGCTTCGGCGAGCGTGTCCACGTTGAACGCCAGGATCGTCCGGTGTTTCGGCTCGTCGGCGGTCGTCGCAAAGCGAATGTCTCGCGGGGCGACGTCGCCGACTTCCGCACGCATGACAGGAATCTCTTGCTCTTCGAGCGTGCTCACGATGGCCTCGAGGCTTCCGAGGGTATCGGCTTTCACCGTGATCCCTTCCTCTTGGGTTGTGACTTCGACCTCGGCCAATTCGGCTTGCACCTCGGCGATGACGTCGTCGATCTCACGGTCACGGACGACCCTGACCGGTGCCCCGGCCATCGCGTCGTCGAGGTCGGGTGCGGCGATCTTCACCCCTGATGCCGCCGCGATGGAATCGACCTTCTCGAATCGGTCCTCGGTTCGGATTTCGGCGAGCGGTCGCGGCTTCAACAGGGCACGGACGTCCGTCACGATGGGTTCGTTCTTCCCGCCGACGACGATGGTTTCGTCGGCGCGGATAATACCGTCGTACAAAACCACGTCGATGGTGGTCCCGAACCCTTTCTCTTCCTTGACTTCGAGGACGGTTCCGGCACCCGGTCCGGTCACGTCGATTTCCATGTCCTCGCGCATGTAGCGCTGGGCCAGCCCCATCAACACCGTGAGTACGTCCGGGACGCCCTCGCCCGTTTCCGCACTGACGGGGACGACGCCGATGTTGTTCTGGAAGTTTTGCACGCGCCAGTAGAGGTCGGCCGAAAATCCCGCGTCGCTGAGTTCGCCGATCAGTTCGTAGAGGCTTCCGTCGAGGGTCGAGCGCGCACGGTCGCTTTGGGCCTCGTACGTTTGCTGCACTGGCGCATCGGCTTGGGGGTTCCACCCCGGCGTCGTGTCGATCTTGTTCGCCGCGACGACGAACGGCGTCTGTGACTGTTTGAGGATGTTGATGGCCTCCTCGGTCTGTGGCTGAAAGCCGTCGTTGACGTCCACGACGAGGATGGCGATGTCCGCGAGCGCGCCGCCGCGCGACCGAAGGGTCGTGAACGAGTGGTGTCCCGGGGTGTCGATGAACAGTAGCCCCGGCAGGTCGAAGTCGTCCGGGTTGACCAGTTTCCCGGCGACTTTCGACACCACGTCGAGTGGCACGGCCGTCGCGCCGATGTGTTGTGTAATCGCTCCCGCCTCACCCTCAATGACCGTCGAGCCTCGAATCTTGTCGAGCAGGCTGGTCTTGCCGTGGTCGACGTGACCGAGGACTGCGACGATGGGAGTCCTGAGGGATTGAGTTTCCGTTTCGTGTGTATCTGTGTCCGACATACCTACCACCCGGGAGAAGTTCTTATCACAGAACAGCCCCGCACGGCATTTAACTCCATCGCCACGCCTGTGTGGCCTTCGAACTCCATTCATCCGAATTCGTCGGGAGGCAAGTCCTCCCCGTGGAGTTTATGTAGTAGCGCTCGGTAATCACCTCGTATGCCGAGCATACTCGCTGAAAACCTCTCGGGGAAGGCCGTCATGGGTTCTGACGGTACGGAACTGGGAATGCTCTACAACATCACCATGAACCTGAAGACGGGGGGGGCTGTCGAGTCTCGTCGTCGAACCCGACGAACAGCTCGACACCGACACCGTGAACCTCGATATGAACGAGGATGGTCATTTCGAACTGCCCGTAAACCGAGTGCAGGCGGTCAAAGATTACATCGTCGTTCAGCGGTAAATGTACATCCTAGATTCCTCAGCGTTTATCAACGAGTACCACACCACCCAACAGACCGCGTCAATTCCGATGGTTCAGGAGGAACTGGAGGGGGAACACGCCTTCCGGTTCGACGCGATGGAGGGTTCGGGAATGCACATTCACATCCCGAGAGACGACGCCGTCGAGAAAGTCCGGCGCGCGGCGGACCACACGGGCGACTTGAACGTGCTCTCGGACACGGACATCCGGCTCATCGCGTCCGCGTTCGAACTCGACGGAACGCTCGTCACCGACGACTACGCGATGCAGAACGTCTCCGACCGACTCGACGTTTCCGTCGAAGTCATCGCGCAGGACGGCATCGAGGAACAACGAAACTGGTCGTTCCAATGTGCGGGCTGTGGTCGGGAGTTCGACGAGAAGAAAGAGCGCTGTCCGATCTGTGGCAGCCCTCTCACGCGGAAAAACCCGAACTGACCCGTTAGCTCGTGAACTGGAGGTATATCGTGGCGAAAGCGATGGCGTCGAACGTGCCGTGAACGAGCGCAGACGCGGTGAGGTTCTCCGTTTTGAGATACACCGTCCCGAGCACGAGCGAGAGGAGGAATATCGTGGCGAGTGTCCCTCCCAGTTGTGCAGGCGTCGACCCCGAACTGTACACGAAGACGTGTGCGAGCGCGAAGATACCGCTCGCGACGACGACGGCACCGTAGCCGGAAAACGTATCGTACAGCGACTTTTGAATGATGTTCCGGTACAACAGTTCCTCACACGGCCCGATGATGAGCCACGAGAGCGGGATGAAAAGGAGGAGTATCTCCGGATTCCCGCTTTTCGCCGTCTGCTCGACGCTGTGACTCGCCTCTTGGACACCGAACAGCGACAGGAGCGCGGAGCTGAGATACGTCAGTAGCAATATCGCCACGATCCCCGCGAGGGCGTAGCCGATATCACGCCTACTCGGAACCTCGAAATCGACGTAATCGAGTCCACGCTTGGCGATGACGGCCAGCGCAATCGTCCCGGTTCCGAGTCCGAGCGAAACGATGCTCAGCGCGGATTGTACCATCACGCCGACGCTTGTTCCCCCTGCCAGGGCGACTAGCACGGTCGCCCAGAGGGAGATAGCGAAGAGACCAAGCGCCCCGAGGGCACCGCTTCGGAGCACCGCTTGCACCATCCGAGCGTGTGAGGGGTGGTTCGAGGACTCGCCCGAACTCGTCGCGGTACCGTCTTCCATGCGAAAAACTAGGAGTTGGGTCGTAAATGTGCTCCGACCGCTATGCGTTTCGACGGACGAGACCGATTCCGACGAGCGCGAACAGCGCGATCACGATTCCGAATCCCGGCTGACCGTCGCTCGCCGTCCGTTCGTTCGCCATCGTTTCGGTCACGGAATCCGTGTCGGTGGTGTCGTTTATCGCTCGGTCGGTCGGCGTGGTGCTCGACGTGGTCGATGCCATCGTCGCGTCCGTCCGTGTCGTCGCCGTCGTCGCGGTCGTCGTGGCTGTCGTGTTCCCCGTGGTTGTCGAACCGGTGGTCGATTTCTCCGGTCGCTGGAGGACCCCGTCGGCAGTCGCCAGCACGTCGATTTCCGTCGAGTTGTTCCGTGGTAAACCGACGGAGACGCCGAACTCCGTGCCGGGTTCGTATTCGCTGAAGTTGAACGAGGCGTTGAAGCTGCCGTTCGGTTGCACGGTCACCGAATCGGACATGAAGAACTGCTTCGTGGCGTGGACTTGCACTTCGAGATTCGTCCCGGGATCGAGCGTGGTGTTCCCGCGGACCGTCTGATTGGACGCAGCGTCGAGGGAGATCGACTCCCCTTCGTGCCGGATCGAAACGGAACTGTTGTTTGCCGGTGTTTTGTCGTGGGTAAACGGCGTACTCCCCACCGAATCGGGGGCGTACCGTCCGTGGGCCGTCGTCACACCCGTGACGAGCGAGAGAGTGAGAAATGCCACGAGTGTCATACAGAGTGATTTTCGTCTGTTCATACTGGAACGCGCCGTTTAGGGGACGACGCAGTTGATATCGAATGAAAATCCGTGGTCCGGTATATGCTTTGTGAACGCGTGAGTTATTCGACAACCAATCTTGATTTCTCGGCTACCGCTTCCGCCTCCTCGAACTCACCGCCACCGAGAAGGCCGCGGGCGGCGCGCTTGCCCCATTCGACGGCGGGTTGGTTGAAGGTCTCGACGCTGTACAGTTCGCCCGCGAGGACACACGCCGCTTCCAAGCAGTAACAGAGTTCGCCGAGTCCGTACTCGTCGACGCGGTCGATTTCCAGACGGACGTTCGGTTGCCCGGACGCCGCGAGACTCGCCTCGGTCGCCTCGAACTCGGCCGACAGGAGCGTTCCGAGGCTGCTCCCGCCCAGATATTCGAGACCGGGGAGGTCGGTCTCGGGAATCGAACGGTCCTCCCGTTCCGTCGGGCGGACGAACGTCACCATCTTGTCCGAGGGTCCGGCCCGGTACAGTTGGAGTTGTGAGTGCTGGTCGGTCGCACCGAGAGCACGCACCGGCGTCTGTCCCACGCCGTCCTTCCCCAGACTTTCGGCCCACAGTTGGGCGAACCATTCCGCGTACGTCTCCAGTGATTCGGCGTAGGGCATCATCGCGTTGATCCCCGCGCCGCGTTCGTCCAGCGCGTAGGTGATGGCCCCGTAGGCGTACGCTGGCGACTCGAACAGCGACCCTGACAGTCGGTCAGCCTCGGCCTGCGCGCCGTCGAGGACCGCCTCGATGTCGTGGCCCTGGATCGCGGCACACGCCAATCCGACCGTCGAGAGCATCGAAAATCGACCCGGGACGCCGTCGGGAACGTCGAGCGCGGGCAGGTCGTGACGGTCGGCGAGGTCGCGGAGGTTCCCCTCCGCGCCCGTCGTGACGAACGTCTGCTCGGTCCAATCCACGCCCGCCGACTCCATCGCGTCGCGGACGACGAGGAAGTTCGCCAGCGTCTCCGCCGTCGTTCCGGAACGCGAGACGACGTTGACCGCGGTGTCGGCGAGCGAAATCCGGTCGAGCAGGGATGCGACGTGTTCGGGGTCCACGTTGTCGAGGAAGTAGGCGTCCACGTCCGACTCCAGTCCGTGCGCGAGCGTCGCCGCGCCGAGCGCGCTGCCGCCGATGCCGACCGTCAGCACCGTCTCGACGTCGGCGAACGGTTCGACTGCGGTCCGAATCTCCTCCGGGTTCGTCGTCTCCGGAAGGTTCAGGGCCGCGTAGCCGTGTTCGTCGTTCGCTCGTCCTGTTTCGATTCGCTCGTGGGCGTCCGCGACGCGGTCGTCCAATCGGGACAATGTGTCGCGCGAGACGCCGGGCGAGGCGACGCTGTCGAGAGCGTTGCCGAGATCAACTCGCATACGAAATTACCCACCGTCGGACGTAAAAAAGACACCTCCTTCGAGGCGGGAAAAATAATTCTCGAATGGCAGGTCGATTTTCCGTCGAGATGAAATCCGACAACCGTCGTCGTTTCTCGGACGGACACGACCGCCGGAATCAGCAATTGAGACAACCGCAAGAGAACAGCAACCGACGCAAACAACGGGAATCGGCAACCGACACGAGCGACAAGTATCAGCGATTGACGCAACCGCGGAGACCAGTATCATCTCCGGAAAATCGGAGATTTTCCGGGCCGACGACTCCCTCGAAGGAACGATGGGGACTCGCGAAGCGAGTCCCCGAGTGACTGAGGGGGTGAGGAGCGCTTTTGGTCCAGATTTTTATCGAGGGTCGCGGAGCGACCCTCGCAATAAAAAGGTGGGTTCTTAGTAGGCGTACCGCAGGTTCGGGACCGTCGTGTCGTCACCGGCTTCCATCTTTTCGAGCGCGTCTTCGAAGTCGGCCATGGTCACTTCGGTCCGCTCGTCGCGGATGGCGACCATGCCGGATTCGGTGGTCAGGCTCTCTATCTCCGCACCGCTGAAGCCGTCGGTTTCCTCGGACAGGCGGTCGAAGTCCACGTCGTCGGCGAGGTTCATGCGCTGGGTGTGGATTTCGAGGATACGGCGACGGCCCTCCGCGTCCGGGTTGGGCACTTCGATGAGGCGGTCGAAGCGACCGGGGCGGAGGATGGCGCTGTCGAGCATGTCGAAGCGGTTGGTCGCCGCGATGATGCGGATGTTGCCACGGTCCTCGAAGCCGTCCATCTCCGAGAGCAGTTGCATCATCGTCCGCTGGACTTCGGCGTCGCCCGACGTCTTCGAGTCGGTGCGCCGCGAGGCAACGGCGTCGATTTCGTCGATGAAGATGACGGCGGGTTCGCGTTCGGCCGCGAGCGAGAACAGGTCGCGGACGAGTTTCGCACCCTCGCCGATGAACTTCTGGACGAGTTCCGACCCGGCCATCTTGATGAACGTGGCGTCGGTTTCGTTGGCGACCGCTTTCGCCAGCATCGTCTTCCCGGTTCCCGGTGGGCCGTGGAGGAGGACGCCGCTCGGCGGTTCGATACCGGCCTCCTCGAACTGTTCCGGGTTGACGAGCGGTTCCTCGACCGCCTCCCGAACTTCCCGAATCTGGTCGCCGATGCCACCGATGTCCTCGTAGGTGACGCTCGGCGACGCGTCGACTTCCATCGCCTGTGCACGGGCATCCTTTTCGGTGTCCAACACCCGTTGGATGGTGAACGAATCGTTGACCGCGACGCGGTCCCCTGCCTCGATGTCGGACCGCATCTGGACCGCCACCTCGGTCAGCACTTCCTGGTTGTTGCCGTGTTGTTTGATGATGATGCCGTCGTCGGTAACATCCTCGACGGTCGCGACGTACAGCGAAGTCGTTTTCAGCATCTCGTTTTCGCGCTGTAGTTTGTCGACCTCTTCGGAGAGGTTGTCGTGTCGCTCCGCGGCCGCATCGACGCGCTCACGCAGTTTGTCGTTGACTTTGGTGATATCCGTAAAATGATCTTGAAGCGCCGACAGGCGCTCATCGTCGGACATGTCCGGGTCCAGTTCAAGCGTCGGACGGTCGGGAACGGATGGACTACGTGACATTTGTTGTTCGTCCGTAAGGCGCCACATTAAAAGTGCCTTTGGGTCGCGGGGTATCCACAAAGTTGGTATAGCTGCATCTATCGGCGCGGATTGCCGGGAAATTCCACGCAAAAAAAGCGCTGACGAGTGGGAAAAACGACGCGCGTTAGAGCAGTTCTTCCATCTCGTCCAGTCGCTCACCGTACACGTCCAGCGCGCGCTGAATGGGTTCGGGCGAACTCATATCGACGCCCGCACCCTGGAGCAGTTCGAGCGGGTACTCGCGCGACCCGTTACGCAGGAAGTCGAGATACCGTTCCGCGGCGGGTTCGCCTTCCTCCAAAATCTTGTCAGCCAGCGCGACGGCGGCGCTGATCCCCGTGCTGTACTGATAGACGTAGTAGGCACGATAGAAGTGCGGGATACGCATCCATTCGCGCTCGATTCGGTCGTCGACGACGGCGGGTTCGTAGAACTCGCGCTTCAGGTCGCCGTACACCCCGTCGATCCTGTCGGGCGTGAGCGCCTCGTCGTTTTCCGCGAGTTGGTGTACTTGATGTTCGAAATCGGCGAACAGCGTCTGTCGGTAGAGCGTCGAACGGAATCGTTCCAGATACTCGTTCAGGATGTGTCGGCGGAGGTCGGGGTCTTCGACCGTTTCGAGGAGGTGGTGGGTCAACAGCGCTTCGTTGACCGTGCTGGCGACTTCGGCGACGAAGATTTCGTACCCGCTGTACGCGTAGGGTTGTTCCTCGCTCGTCAACTGCGAGTGAAGGGAGTGACCGAGTTCGTGTGCCAGCGTGTACATCGAGGAGATGTCGTCCTGATAGTTCATCAGGATGAACGGCTGGGTGTCGTAGGTTCCACCGCTGTAGGCACCCGCCCGCTTGTCCTTCGTCTCGTACACGTCGATCCACTGCGATTCGATCCCCTCGGCGACACGCGACTGATAGTCGTCTCCGAGCACTCCCACTGCGTCCACGACGTACTCGATCGCTTGGTCGTAATCGAGGTCCGGGCTTTCCGTGTCCGTCATCGGCATGTACACGTCCCACATCTGCAGTTCGTCCACGCCGAGACTCTCGCGTTTGAGTTCCACGTGCTTGTGGAGTTTGTCGAGGTTGTCACGGACGGTATCGAGGAGGTTGTCGTACACCTCGACGGGAACGTTCGGGCCGTCCAACGCGGCCTCGCGTGCGGTGTCGTAGTTCCGGGCACGGGCGTACTTCACGTCGGATTTGACGCTGTTTTTGTACGCCGCACCGACCGAGTTTCGAACGTCGCTCCACTCGTCGAAGTAGTTCTCGTAGACGGTCTGACGGAACTCGCGGTCCTGATTTTTGAGGAGGTTGGTGAAGTTGCTCTGGGTGATTTCGACCGACTCCCCGTCGGGGTTTTCGACCGTCGGGAACGTCATGTCGGCGTTCGAAAGCATGCTGTAAATCTCGTTCGGGGCGCCGGTGACTTCGCCGAACTCCGCGAGCAGGTTCTCGATCTCGGCCGAGCGGGTGTGCTCTTTCATCCGGATCGTGTCGTCCAACGCGTGTTCGTACTCCTCGAGTCCGTCCGTTTCCGCGATCATCCGGTCGAGTTCCTCGCGGTCGAGCGACTGAATCTCCGGTTCGATGAAACTCGTCGCGCTTCCCGCACGGGACGCGAGCGACTGGGCACGCGAGGCGAGCGCTTGGTACTCCTGGTTGGACGTGTCCTCGTCGCTTCGCATCCGAGCGTAGGAAGCGACCATCGACACTTCGCGTCCGAGTTCGTCGGTGAGTCGAAGTACCGTGAGGAGCGTCTCGCCGTCCTCGGTGACCTGTCCCTCGTACTCTTCGAGTTCGTTTAGCCGCTCCTCCACGTCCTCGTATGCGTCCTCCCACTCGTCGTCGGTCGCGTAGATACTCTCCAGATCCCACTTGTATTGGGCGTCGATATCGCTCCGTTCGGGAACAGAACTCATACCACGACCTACGACTAGCCCCGCCGTAAACGTTGATATTCCGGAATGAGGGGATTTCCGCTGAAACGAGGTTTTTAACCGATGACGACGCAGTGGCTGTATGACCGACGAGACGGCACGCGCGCTCGGCGAAATGTGGCAGGACGACTATCCGTGGACTTTCCTGACGAAACTGACCGAACTCGAAAACAGGATGGGTGGCCATCCCGGTGAGGAACGAGCGGCGGAACTAGTCGTGGAGGCGTTCGAACGTGCCGGGGCACGAAACGCACATACCGAGGCGTTCGACATGAACTGTTGGACCCGCGGGTCGGCCGAACTCGCCGTCACCGACCCGATCGAACGGTCGTTCGAAACCATCGCGCTCCCGTACTCGCTGGCGGGTGACGTGCAGGGAGAACTGGTAGACGTCGGTCATGGTATGCCCGAGGAGATAGACGCGGTCGACGTGGCCGGAAAGATCGCCGTTGCCAGCACGACGACGCCCGACGGAAGCCGGTTCATCCATCGAATGGAGAAGTTCGGACACGCCGCCGCCGCGGGTGCGGAGGCGTTCATCTTCCACAACCACGTTCCGGGACAACTTCCGCCGACCGGTTCGCTCACGTTCGGGGACGAAGCCGCGCTTCCCGCCGTCGGCGTCAGCAAGGAAACCGGCGCGTGGTTGACCGAGTACGCCGAAACGGGCGCGACCGCGAGGCTGGTCGTCGACGCGACGACCGAACCGGGAACCAGTCACAACGCCGTGGCGGAACTCGGTCCCGAGACCGACGAGGAGGTCGTCGTCGTCGCCCACTTGGATTCACACGACATCGCGGAGGGAGCACTCGACAATGGCTGTGGCATCACCACCGTCGTCGCGGCGGCCCACGTGCTCGCGAAGATGGACCTCGACACGCGCGTCCGGGTCGTGGGCGTCGGCTGTGAGGAAATCGGGCTACTGGGCGCACAGGCGTTGGTCGAGTCGCTCGATACGGA
The DNA here is from genome assembly GCF_024136965.1 of Haladaptatus sp. AB618. NCBI lineage: Archaea > Methanobacteriati > Methanobacteriota > Halobacteria > Halobacteriales > Haladaptataceae > Haladaptatus > Haladaptatus sp. AB618. The sequence continues at coordinate 499,182 of NZ_JAMYJX010000001.1, forward strand.
GCGGACGAAAGCCGTCGTGAACGTCGACGGTGCCGGGCGGTTCCGTGACATGCTGGCGTACATGCACGGCTCCGAGACGATGCGTTCGGTGATCGAAACCGTCTCCGATGACGCGAACCAACCGATCTCGATTCAGGAGGGCGTGCATCCGTTCAGCGACCACTGGCCGTTCCTGAAGGCAGGCGTTCCGGCGCTCCAACTCCACAGTGAAGCCGACGTCAGCGCACCCGGCCTTCGGGGACGCGGGTGGGGTCACACTCACGCCGACACGCGGGACAAGGTCGACGACCGCAACCTCCGCGAACACGCCATGCTGGCGGCGTTGTTGATCCGGGAGGTCGCATCGCGCGGCGAGATTCCGCGTCCGGTGCCGGACGAAATCGTGGAAAACCTCCGTGAACAGGAGTACGAGGAGGGAATGCGAGCGGCGGGTATCTGGCCCGACGGCTGGAACTAGGCTCGGTTCGTGATTTCCGCCCGAACGATCTCTTCGACGAGTATTGCAAGCCCGCGAACGATGAGATACACGCCACCGACGAGCGACGCGAGCGCGAGGAGGGCGAAGACGAGGGTTCCGAGGAATCCGAACGCTCCCATCACGAACACGCCGAGCGTTCGTCCCAAAAACATCGCCAACAGCCCCAGCACGATATTTACCGTTACTTCCCACAGCAATCCATCATTGACCATACCGAAAAGAAAAGGGAGTTCGGTATATATATCTACTCGATAGTTCGACAGATGTCCCGTGCCACACGGCTCCTCGTCCGCCGTTCCACTCGGAGGTCGCCGAACACGTCGTGGAGGCTTTTCGTCGCCGCGCCGTCCACCGCGAATTCGAGATCGTAGCCCACGTCCGCGAGGTAGAGCGGATGGGCGGGTGCGCACGGAACGCCTTCCTTCCCGTCGAGCGGTTCCGACGCGAGCACGCGGTCTATCTTCGCCATCTCCTCCTCGCCGGTCGCGATGGCGTGAATCAGCGAGACGACACGCCGGACGAGGTTTCTGGCGAAGCCGCCGGCGCGAAGCGTGAAGACGAGGTAGTCGTCGTCCTGGAGCACGTCGATATCGAGGTCGCGGACGGTTCCCTCGGTGTCCGGGGTCAAGTTGTGAAAGTCGTGTTCGCCCGAGAGCCGTCTCGATGCGTCCTTTGCCAGCCCGAGGTTGGCTCGTGGCGCATGTGAATGATAGACGTACTCCCGGTAGTAGGCGTCGTGAGTCGCGTGAAACGCCGGATCGACGTCCGTGCTGGCCCAGACGCGAATCTCGCCCGGGAGTTCGCTGTTGAACGCCGACGGGGAGAGCCACTCTGGGCACTCGAAGGCGACCGTCTGTGCGAGGGCGGACACGCCCGCGTCGGTTCTTCCGGCGGCGGCGTACCCCTCCGGTACGTTGTCCGCGACGCCGAGGGCACACAGGGAATCGAACAGGGTATCCTCGACGGTCGGGACGTCCGGCTGTCGCTGGAATCCGTAAAACGGGCTACCGTCGTAGGCGACTCGAAAGGCGCGCATCGACAGTCGGTACACGAGCCGAGCCTTTAGTTCGTCGGTTGTTACCGCCTCTGCGGAGGTTCGCTGGGAAATCGTACCGGAAAACAGGGCCGTTGTTCGAATCGAGTATCCTCGGAGTATATTCGAAATCCGGGGTTAACGTTCCCCGGTGAATCCCGTAACGTAGGTCTGTTCGTGGGCAGGGAACACGTCGGCGATGGTCTCGTCCCCGTGTCCATCGGCGAGGAGCGTTCGAAGCTCGGCCTCGTAGTCGGCCTTCCGAATCTCGTCGCTCGGCCCGGACTCCACGTCGAGCGTCGCCGCGACGAGACGGTCGACGGCACCCCGGCCGAATCCGGAGAGCGGAACGATGTAGTCGATACCGTGGCGGTCTTCGAGGCTCTGGGCCTGTGCACGCGAGACGGTCGGCACGCGGTCGTCACGGCGCGTGCCGTCGGCAATCGCGTCGAACCCCATCGCCGCGACGGCTTCCAACGCGTGAAGATGGACGTGTTGGATGCCGTTTCGCGGGTAGCCGTCATCGACCATCCGCTCGACGGCTTCGTCCGCGACCTCCCGGTCAAGTTCGACCGCCTCGAAGTCGAAACCGGTCGCCTCGGCGGTGTCACGGGCGTATTGCCAATCGTCCGTGACGCCGAAGTGAGCCGTTACGAGGGTGATGTCGTAGAAGTCGTCCAGTATGAGTGCGGCAAGGGTCGAATCCTTGCCACCGCTGTAGAGGAGTCCGAGCTCCATCTCAGCGGCGCTTGATGTTGAAGCTCGTCTTCTCGGGCTTCAGTTCGCGTAGCAACTCCTTCATCTTCGCGTCGTCTATTTTTCCGTTGATACGGCCGCTCTGTGCGATCGCCAGTATCTGTTGTTCGACCTGTTCCGCGAACTGCGGTTTGCTCATGCGAACCGAGTTCAACCGCTTTCGCGCGCCGTCGGTCAAGTACTGTCGAAGCAACGCCTGTTTCTGGGCGTTCGCCTGTTGTTGTGCCTGTTGCTGGGATTCTTCCTGTTGTTGTTGGTCCTGTAGCTCTTCCATCCGCTGCTTTCGAAGCTCTTCCAATCGTTCGTCGTCGGGATTTCCACTCATCTCTTATCGGTTGTTTACCCCGCACGACCAAAAACAATTACGGACGTTTTCTCTCGGACACCGTGATGTGGAGTCGAATACCCACGACTGGACGAGGGAAGATGAAAAACGGAAAAACGGACGTATTCAGGCGTAGCGTTCGAGTTCCGGTCGGTCGAGGTCGGAGAGGACTTCCCCGGCGGTGTCGTCGAGAAGGCTTCGACCGTCAGCCGTGATTTCGCGGCCACGGTGTTCATTGGACTGGATGAGGTCTTCCTCTTCGAGTTGTTGGAGGATGGTTCGGATGACCTTCTTGCTGCCGTCCGATCGGTGGCTCGGGGCGACGGCGTAGCGGTTCGAGCCGTCCTTGCTGCCGCCGTATTCGGTCGAGAGGCGCTCGACACCGATGGGGCCGTTCATGGCGACCTTGCGAAGGAGGCTTCCGGCGCGGATGTACCAGAAGTTCTCCTGTTCCGGAGGCAGTTCGCGTTGGGAACCCGTCTTCGTGAATTCTGCCCAGTCCGGTCGGTCGAATCGTTCTTCGAGGTCGTCGGCGAGCGCGTCGATAAGCGCATCCGCCGGAACGTCGTAGAGCGTCGTCATAGGACAGATTTCCTTGCGACGGCGTTTAAAGCCATCGTTACGGAGTAGGGACCTACCGTCAGTCGCTCCTGATGCTGCCGGTCTTCGCGTTGTCGGCTTCCAACATCGCCGTCGTCGAACCGCCGATGAGAACCGGAAGGAAGTACGTCGCCCCGCGGTGAATCAGCGCTGCCGCGCTCGCCGTCGTCGCTGAGACCCCGGCGATGGGGACGAGGAGGATAACCAGCACGGCGTCGACTCCGCCGAGACCACCGGGAAGTGGGGTGATACTGGCCATACTTCCGAGGGGGATTACGAACAGAACGGCCGCGAACGGAACGGTGTATCCGAGCGCGTAAAACGACAGCCAGAGTGACACCGCCGAGAGAAACCATCCGAACGCCGAGAAAAACATCGAAAGCGCGAGGCCACGACGGTTCCCTGCGACGCGTTCGATAGCGTCGAAAAACCCTCGAAGGCGGTGAACTACCGCCGCTTTGCTCGTCGGCGTGAGCCGCGGCACGAACCGGGCCAAGGCACCGACGACCCTCACGACGATGTCGGCAATCTTCATCTCGACTTGGTTACGGTTCCGCCATCCGAAGATTGCGACGATAGGGACGGCGATGGCGACTGCGACGAGAGTGAGCGCAACCATCACGAGGGCGTGTCCGAGCGTGAGCACTGTCGCGTAGTAGGCCACACCGACGAGCGCGAAAGAGATGGACGGGACGAAGTTGATGGAGTCCACGCTGGCGATAGCGCCGAGACTCGACTCGTAATCGGCGTTCGTCGTCCGCGAGATGAGCAGCGCGGCGAACGGTTCGCCGCCCGCTTGCCCGAACGGAGTGACGTTGTTGGCGAACGTCGCACCGGCGTAGAGCGAAAACGCGCGCAGCACGGAGATACGAATCCCGAGAACCCGGAGGACGGTACGGAGCGACATCGACCACGAGAAAAGCCACGCTAGGGCGACGACGGCGACGGCGATGACGATTCGTCCATCGGCCATCGTGAGCGACGTCATAATCTCGTTGATACCAGCGAGTGAAAAGATGACGAGCAGAACGGCAATCGCCGCTACGAAGCCGACGATTATCGTTCGCATGTCACCCAAGTCGAGACGCATCACGTTCCTAATCTCGCGGGGGTGGCTTGAAGCCAACGAAGACCGTTCGGCTTTTTCCCCCGCCGCGAGCAAACCACGTGTATGGACGAACGCGCCGCGCTCCGGCTACTTGCGGGCGAGCTCCCCGACGCGGGAGATGACGCCGCCGTCATCGACGGACACGTGCTGACTACGGACATGCTCCACGAGACGACGGACTTCCCGCGTGGAACGACCCGATATACCGCTGGCTGGCGAGCAGTCGGCGCGTCCCTCTCCGATGTCGCGGCGATGGGCGCAAGCGCTGTCGCTGGCGTCGCCGTCTACGCGGCTCCCGAATTCGAACCGGCGGAACTGGAATCCTTCGTCGAGGGTGCGAGCGACGTCTGCAAGTCCGTCGGCGCGCGGTACGTCGGCGGCGACTTGGACACGTTCGAGGAGTTCACCACGTCCACGACGGTCCTCGGTCGAACTGACGACCCCGTTTTGCGTTCGGGAGCGACCCGAGGCGACCTGCTCTGTGTCACCGGAACGCTCGGCCGAAGCGGAGCGGCCCTTCGACTGTTCGAAGCGGGTGACGTGGAACGAGCGAACGATCTGTTTCGGTTCCAGCCACGGGTCGAGGATGGACGGGCACTCGCCCCGTTTGCGACCGCGATGATGGATTCGAGCGACGGCCTCGCGCGGTCGGTCCATCAACTCGCCGAAGCCAGTGGCTGTGGTTTCGAACTCGACGGCGAATCGGTTCCCGTCGCCGAAAGCGTTCGGGAGGTTGCGGCGGATGAGGGGGACGAACGTGATTTGAGCTTCTTCTTCGGCGAGGATTTCGAACTCGTGTTCACCGTTCCCGAATCGCGGTTGGCTGACGCACGGACGGCCGCGCCGACGACGATTTCGGTCGTCGGCGAAGTCACTGACGGGGGCGACGGTTCGGAGCCGAAAATCACGATCGATGGTGAACCGTTACCCGACCGCGGGTACACGCACGGGCGGACGGACGGAGAGTAGAGCGTCCTCGGCTCAAGGGATGATTTTGATGGGCGTCGGCGTGAAACAGAGGATGCCGAGCACGAACGTGAGCAACCCGAGTATCTTCCGGCGAGTGTCGAGGTCGCCGTCGTCGATGGGCGTCGCGGGACCCACGTACGCGAAGAACATCGAGAGGAATCCCCAGATGACCCAGAGAACGGTGGCGTTGCTCACGTCGAGGACGTAGAAGACGTACGCGGCGAGACCGAACAGGACTGCCGGAACGAGCGCGGCGATGCTCTCCTGGCGTTCGCCGATCATCGCGCGGACGATGTGCCCGCCGTCGAGTTGCCCGACCGGAATGAGGTTGAGGAACGTGACGAACATGCCGACCCAGCCGCCGATGACGACGGGGTTGACGGATTTCGCGGGGTTATCGAACGTGAGCGGTTGACCCATCACCCAGGCGATTCCCTTGAGTAGCGGCGGATAGCCGAACTGAATTTCCACGAGGTTCGCGCTGTTCATCACCGACTGCGGGACTGTAACTGGATCGAGCGTCAGACCGACGGCGGTGACGATGACCGTCGCGACGAGTCCGGCGAGCGGCCCCGAGACACCGATGTCGAACAGGGCTTCCCGGTCCGGCATCTGCCCTTTCATCCGGATGACCGCCCCCATGGTCCCGATGAGGGTCGGCATCGGGATGAAGTACGGAAGCGTCGCGTCCACGCCGTGGTAGCGGCTCATCACGTAGTGGCCGAGTTCGTGCGTTCCCAGTACACCCATCACGGCAAACGCGAACGGCCACGCGGTCAGGACGGCCTTCACGGGTTGTGAAAAGGGGTGAACGTGATACCACGAGGCACCCGCAATGAGCGTCGAGAGGACGGTGGCGACGAAGAGAACGACGTTCTTCCACGGGATTCCGTCCGGACCGAGATGAATCGGTTCGGCGACCAGCACGTACTCCCCCATTCGCGTCGAAAGCGAGACTTCGTACCCCTGCTCGCGGAAAAGCGGCCATAACGTCTGCATCAGACGCTCTTGAGCGACGAGTGGCTCTCCATAGTAAACTAACTGCTCGCCATCAGTTCGGACATCGTACACCCGAAATACCGAGTGCAACCGTTCCAGCGATGGTCCTGCGTTTGGCGGCTCCCTTGAAGCCATTCGTCCACACTACGGAACGAATCGCTATAAACCCCTAGACGACCGCACCCGACTGCAGGATAGCGATCAGAACGGTCAGAACGGGGACACTGAGTAACGTGCTGACAAAAATTGCGGTGCTCACGTACTCCGGCCCGGAGATTCCGCTCGCCCCTCGATTGTACTCGATAGTGAGGATGAGCGGCGTCACGGCGGCAGGCATCGCGCACTCGAGGACGAACACGCGTGCGACGGTGACGTCCTGAAACCCGAGCAGGAAGACGATACCGACGGCGAGCGCCGGAGCGACGACCAGTTTCAGGGCGTTCGATACCCCGACACGCGCGATGGCCGCCCCCGAATCCGTGTTCGCCAACTGGATGCCGAGCATGAGCAACATGATGGGGATGGCGGCGTTACCGGTCAGGTTCAGCGTGCTCATCACCGCGGAGTCGGTCGGCGGAACGAGACCCAGAAACCGGACCAACCCGGCCGCGAGAACCGCGTACACGAGCGGCAGTTTGAACACCTCGCGGAGCGCGGCGAGGCTCGACGTTTCGTCACCGCGCGAGGCGACGTAGACGCCGAGCGTGTAGGTGAGCACCGATTGCATCGCGATGTAGAGGATGGCGGTGCTCCGTCCGACATCGTGAAACGCGAACTGTGAGAGGGGGATTCCGTAGTTTCCGGCGTTGGGAAACGCGCTCGTCAGAACCAGTGCACCGAGGACGGGTTCGGTCTCGCCGAGTGCGCGGCCGACGAGTTCCGCCACGACGACCATCCCGACCGTGAAGACGAGGACGCCGACGCCGAGCGTTGCGACCGTCCCCCCGTCGAGCGACGATGTCGTGAGACTGTAGAAGACCAACGCGGGGTTCAACACGTAAATCGTGACGGTACCCAAGGCGCTAACTTCGATATCACGAACGGTTCCGAGGAGAAAGCCGACGGCCGCAACCGCGAGAACGGGCAAAATCGCATTCGTCAACGCTGAGAGGAGTGACACTGGTCGAACGAAAACAGTCCGAGACTACAAAAGCGTCGAAGGAGGAAAAGGGGGGAGGGGAAGCGTGTGGCAGATCCGCGGGACAGCTGCGGAATCCCAGGGGGACCGGGGCTTCGGTGGCTGCTGGGGATCGAGTTTCGGTTCGGGGATTCAGGGATGGGGTGTGACAGTCGTGGTTTGGTGGTGGGAGGGGTGGTGGTTCGAGTCGGGGTCGTCAGGGGTTGCTTGGGTGTTGGGGGTGGGTGTTCGGGGTTGTCAGGGGTTGCTTGGGGTCGGAGGTGGGTGACTCGGGCGCGGGGACTTCAGGAGCACACGGGGGACGTGAGCCGAAGTTACGCACGAGCGATACGCCACGTCGTCGCACTCGTGTACGACCACTTCTCGACTTCGAGTTCGGAGCAGTCGGTCAGTTTCACCATCAGCGCGCCTATCTCCTTCGCGGAGAGGCCGACTTCGTCGGCGATGAACTTGCTCTTGAAGTAGAGCTCGCCATCGCTCGCTTTCTCGCACAGGTACTGCTTGAGGCGGGCTTCTTTGGATTCCGGTTCAGGGCTTTCGGTGGCGGCTTGTGTAGCGCTCATGTGCTGACTCCAGTTTCTCCATAGACCGGGGATATGTTATAAAGGAAGGAAGCTTAGGGTAATTTCGGGAATCTTCAGGTGAATTGAACACGAAGTGTCGTGAACACGGGTAAAAACGACATTTTATAAATCCTTTAGAATCGGTTTAATAGTTTACAAACACCTCTCGTCTTTTATTCCGCAGCAATACGTAAACAACCCAACTCGCCCAAAATAGCCAGATTATCGACTAATCTCGTCCCGTTATCGGTCGTGAACCCAGAACTGCTCGTCGAGCGTCACCTCTTTTTTGAAGATCGGTACCTCCGCTTTCAGACGGTCGATACCGTCTTCGACGGTTCGGAACGCCTCTCCGCGGTGACCCGCCAGCACGACGACGAAGACGATGTCCTCGCCGTAGTCGATTCGGCCGGTTCGGTGGTGCATGAGGACACTGAAAACACCTTCACGCGCTTCGAGGTCGGAACGAATCGCGTCCAGTTTCTCCTGGGCGACACCGTCGTACATCTCGAAGTCGAGGAATTCGGTCGGCGAATCGTCGTCCGAGTCCTTCGCCCTGACGCGGCCGGTAAACGTGGCAATCGCGCCCGACCGTTCGGCTTCGGGGTCGCGTTTCACCCGCGCGACCAACGATTCGAGCGTCTCGTGTGGTTCGGTCGCTTCGAGCGCAGTCACGACCTCCTCGACGTCGAGCGCATCGGGACTCGCCGCTCGCGTGAGAACCTCACCGGAGCAGTCCGCGTCACCGAGAACGATCCGTGGGATGTCGACATCCGGAAATCCGACCACGACGGCGTACTCGTGGTCCGGAGCGAGTCGGTCGATAACCTCGGTAACTGACGTATTTTGTCCGCGTGCGCGCCAGCCGTCGCCGAGTTCGAACGCCGTTTCAGCGGCAGCATCGAACGAGTCCGCCGAACCGGACGGGGCGGGAGCGTCCGACGCGTCCGGCTCACGACGAACGGTTCCAACCGTGCCCGATTCCCCGAACCGATCGGTGAGTCGGTCGGCGACGGTCTCCGCACCCTCGCCGGCGACACCCACTACGTACATGGACGTATTGCAGGGGGCGAGGCGCTTTTAGCCTTCGGTCGGAAGTTGAGAACGCTTAAGGCCGCGTCCGGGTAAGTCGGCTGTAGTATGAAGGTGGTCGTTTCTATCGGCGGTAGTGTGCTCGCTCCTGATCTGGAATCCCAGCGAGTGCGCGGACACGCCGAAGTCATAGAATCGCTCGCAACGGAGGGATGTGAAATCGGTGCGGTCGTCGGCGGCGGCGGTGTCGCCCGCGACTACATCGGTACCGCACGGAACCTCGGCGCGAACGAAATCGAACTGGACGATATCGGTATCGACGTGACGCGACTGAACGCCCGGCTGCTCATCGCAGCGCTCGGCGAACGCGCCGCCCCGAGCCCGGCGGAAACGTACGAAGAAGCGGGAACCGCGATGCATCGCGGCGACATCGCCGTCATGGGTGGCGTGATGCCCGGCCAGACGACGGACGCCGTGAGCGCGGCACTGGCCGAGTACACCAACGCCGACCTGCTCGTCTATGCGACGAGCGTGAACGGCGTGTACAGCGATGATCCCAACGAAGTGGAAGACGCGACGAAGTACGACGAACTCTCGGCGAGCGAACTCGTGGACATCGTCACCGACCTCGAAATGACGGCGGGTAGCTCCGCACCCGTGGACTTCGTGGCCGCGAAACTCATCGGACGCTCGGGCGTCAGAACCATCGTCCTCGACGGAACGGAACCGCAACGCATCGCGGACGCCGTCCTCGACGGGAAACACACTGGAACCGACATCATTCCCGAGGGCGCGGACGACGAGATGACCTACTGGGTACAAGAATGAGCGCGGGAACGACACCGATAGACGAGCGGGACGAATCGGCGTCGGAAAACCACCACGCATTCTGGGCCGACGAAGTCGCCGACCGAATCGAGGCGCGGGACCCCGACGACCCCATCGTCATCAAGGGCGGAATATCGCCGTCCGGCGTTCCGCACCTCGGCAACGTCAACGAGATTATGCGCGGCTACTTCGTTGCCGAAGTCCTCCGCGACAGGGGTCACGAGGTTCGACAGGTCTTCACCGCGGACGACCGCGACCCGCTTCGAAAGCTCCCCCGAAAACTGGCCGATTTGGACGGCAACATCGTGGAACTGGGTGATGTGAACGCGGGGGCACTCGGACGGAACCTCGGCAAACCGTACACCGACATCCCGGACCCGTTCGACTGCTGTGACTCCTACGGGGAGCACTTCTCGAACCTCATCCAGCAGAGCGCGGACCTGTTGGACGTTCCAATCGACGTGGTGTCGAACACCGAGATGTACAAATCCGGCGAACTGGAGGACGTGACCCGCGAACTTCTCGAAAATTCGGAGAGAGCCCGTGATGTGCTCGCGGAGTATCAGGACAAGGTGGACGGCGAATACATCCCGTTCAACCCCATCTGTGAGGAGTGTGGAAAGGTGACCGAGACGGTCACCGATTTCGACGTCGATGCCGGAACTGTCGAATACGTCTGCACGGACCTGAAGGCGGGCGACAACGTCATCGACGGTTGTGGTCACGAAGGGACGGCGACCCTCCGCGAGGGGAAACTCCCGTGGCGCTTCGAGTGGCCCGCCCAGTGGAAGACGCTCGGCGTGGACTTCGAACCGTTCGGCAAGGACCACGCCGAAGGGTCGTGGCCGAGCGGTGAGGACATCGCCCGGAACGTGATGGAGTTCGAACCGCCGGTGCCGATGACCTACGAGTGGTTCACGCTCAACGGCAAGCCGTTTTCCTCCTCCGAGGGGAACATCGTGCTCGTCGCGGAAGTGCTGGAACTGCTCGAACCCGAGGTGTTGCGCTACTTCTTCACCAAGGACCCGAGCAAGGCGCGGGACTTCGACCTCGACCGTCTCGACCTGCTCGTGGACGAGTTCGACCGCTTCGAACGGATCTACTTCGGCGAGGAGGACGCCGACGAACGCGAGCGGACGCTCGCCGAACGGGTGTACCCGATGGTCGTCGCCGAACCGCGGCAGGAACGGATTCGGATTCCGTACACCTTCGCCGCCATCTTGGGTATGACGGACGACCCCGAACTCCGCGAGGAGATCGCGCGGCGCGAAGGGCACATCTCCGATGACGCGCCCGACTGGGCAGTCGAAGATGCGCTCGCACGCGTCGAACGCGCACAGGCGTGGGCGCGACGTACGGGGAACGAGTACGATTACGACCTGAAACGGACCGAGATGCCGGACGTGGATATCGACGCCGAAACGGACGCCGCGCTCGCTGAACTCGCCGACTTCATCGAGGAGGGCCACGACGGCGAGGAAGTGCAGGGCGAGATCTACGAAACGGCGAAACGCCACGATATCGACATCGGCGATTTCTTCAGCACCGGATACGGGTTGTTCTTCGGCGAGGAGCAGGGACCGAAACTCGGCCCTTTCCTCTCGAACTTGGACGAGGAGTTCGTACTCTGCCGTTTGCGGCGGGAAGGGTAAACGCCAACAGAGTTAAGTTGATTGGCAAGTAGTTCCCAACTGCGTCCTTCTAGCAAGGACATAACAAAGTACTTCCCAGTAGTACGGAAGGATGTACAGTCGGAATGGCGACTAATCACGTCAACGACTAAACCGATATATTACCATGGCCCTGATAGAACTAAATCTAGAGAAGCCAGCGTTGAAGCGAACCGAACTCGTCAAAGAATCCGAAGTCGAGACGACCGAGGAACCGGAGACGGAGACGGAAACGGAAGTGTCCGAAGCGGAAATCGAGGAGACGGAAGTCGAGGAGACGAAGGGACGCGGAAAAGCGCGAACCTTCGTCCGTCGTGCAGCAGTCCTCGGCGGTACCGCCGCCGGACTCGCCGCCGCCCGCAAACTCCAGCAGAAGCGGGCCGGCAAGGGAGACGACGTCGAGGACTTCGAGGAAGACTGGCAGACTGCGGAATAAGTTCCGTAGTTACCGACTTCGCCCGACGTTTCGCACTTTTTTCACGTCCGTTCCCAAACGCCTTTGAGCGCCGCGGCCCTTCGTTCCGTCAATGAATACGTTCGTCTGGGTCCTCGTCGGCCTGTTCATCTATTGGGTGGCCCTCATCGGACTACGGGACAGAGGTCTACTCCCCTCCTATATTGGCACTCAGGGGCCGGTTTTAACCCTCCACACGCAGAAAGGAAAGGAACTCATCGAACGACTCGCGCGACCGAAACGGTTCTGGCGGGCGTGGGGGAACTTCGGTCTAGGAATCGCACTCGTCGTGATGGTCGGGACGTTCCTCCTGCTCGTCGTTCAAGCGATCATCGTCGTTCAGAACCCACCCGAACCGACGGCAGTGACGCAACCGCGGAACGTGCTCGTCATTCCGGGGGTCAACCAGTTCCTGCCGCTGTCGGTCGCTCCCGAGATACTGCTCGGCCTGCTCATCGGATTGGTCGTCCACGAGGGCGGCCACGGCATCTTCTGCCGCGTCGAAGACATCGAAATCCGATCGATGGGGTTGGCACTCCTTGCATTCCTTCCGGTCGGGGCGTTCGTCGAACCCGACGAGGAAAGCAGGAGAAACGCCGACAGGGGGAGCCAAAGCCGCATGTTCGCCGCCGGTGTGACGAACAACTTCGCCATCACAGTCATCGCTTTCTTGCTGCTGTTCGGTCCCGTGATGGGCGCGATTTCGGTCGCGTCGGGCGCGGCAGTCGGGGGTGTGTTCCCGGGGTCCGCGGCGGACAACGCGAACATCCAGCGCGGGGACCGTATCGTAGCCGTCAACGGCACGGACGTGACGAGCAACGGTGACCTACACGGCAAACTCGCGGACGTCCAGGGCCGGTCAGTGGACGTGACGGTGAACCGGGACGGAAAGGAGCACCAAACGACCATTCGACGCTCCCTACTCATTACGGGTGTTGCACAGGCCTCCCCGTTCGCATCGGGGGTCGACAAGGGTGAGAGCATCTCCAAAGCCAACGGCACGTCCGTCTACACCGAAAAAGCGTTGGACCGGGAACTCGGCGGGAAGAAGGTCGCCACGATGACCGTGAACGGATCGAAAGTGAGCGGTCCCATCGGCGGACTTTCGACCCTCCAAGACGGTCCCCTCAGCCGTCAGACGAACCTGAAAACAGGCGATACCGTCGTCATCACGGCGATAGACGGGGAGCGTATCACCAACAGTACCGACTTGAGTTCGACGCTTGACGGGTACAACGTCGGGCAGACGGCGACCGTCGAAGCCTACGTGAACGATAGTGGCAGGTACACTCGGCACACCTACGACGTGACGCTCAAGGACAACGGCGACGGGAAGGCCATCGTCGGCATCCTCGTCTCGCCGGGCGTGTCCGGTATTTCGACGAGTAGCTTCGGAACACAACTCTACCCGGCAGGGGTCTTCCACGACCTCATGGGTGGACAGTTCATCTCGATGTTCGGCGGCGGTTCGGGTGGCCCGGTGACGACGTTCCTGTTCGGCATCGTCGGAACGCTGTTGCTCCCGTTCGCCAGCCTTTCGATGCCGGTCGGCTACAACTTCGCGGGCTTCGTCGGATGGAATAGCAACTTCTACGCCGTGCAGGGTCCGCTGTCGTCCTTCGGCGGCGGTGTCTTCCTGTTGGCCAACGTGCTGTTCTGGACGGGATGGATAAACCTCAATCTCGGCTTCTTCAACTGTATCCCCGCGTTCCCGCTCGATGGGGGGCACATCCTCCGCATGGGTGCCGAGGCCATCGTCTCCAGGCTCCCGACCGATCAAGGTCGGCAGGTCACCACGATGATAACGACGACCGTCGGGTTGGTCATGCTGGTGAGCCTTCTGCTAATGGTGTTCGGGCCGCGCCTGCTGTCCTGAAGCGCGAAGAAAATTTTTTCGACTGTTAACCGATCGTCACTCGTCGAGTCCCATCCGTTCTTTGAACTCCTCGGGCGTGTCGGGAATGCGTTCGAAGTCGCCGAAGTCGCGTTCGTGGTGGCGAATTATCTGCTCGACGATCCACGCGCTGAAGGTCTCGTCGAACCGCCATTCGCCGTCCGGGCTCTCGACTTCGAAGCGCTCGTCGGTGGCGAAGGAGACGTAGACGTGGTAGAAGCCGAGGATCACATCCGCAAACTCGTGAGCTTTCGTGCCGCTCTCTACCCGTTTCTCTTCGAGTTCCTCGCGTCCCGCGTCGGTCAGCTTGAAATATTTCCGGTCCGGTTCGTCCTCACGCTCGATCCGTTCGGTCCATCCCTTGTCCTCGAATTTATAAAGGATGGGGTACACCGACCCGTAGGACGGTTCCCAGTGGCCGCCACTTATCTCGCGTATCTCTTTCAGTATCTCGTACCCGTACCGTGGTTTTTCGTCCAGAAGTTCGAGCACGAGGTACGATATCAGGCCTTTCGGCGGGCCACTTTTCCGCATCGGGTGGGGATTTAAGTCCAGATTTTGAAAGGCTTTCGGTCGGGGCGACACCGGCCGGCGTAACCTAAACTGCGGGGTGGACTGAACACAGGTGAAACTCAAAAGTTCCTTGTCCGGTCGTTCCCAACCTCCACATATGCCGAGAAAAGTACCGCCGACCCGCGAGGGGTGGTATGCGCTTCACGACTTCCGAACCATCGACTGGGATGCGTGGCGAGACGCGCCGGAGCGAACCCGCGACGCTGCACTGGCCGACGGTGTCGAATTCCTGAGCGCACACGAGGACGTGACCGACGCCGAGGACGGTTCCTCGGCCGTCTTCAGCGTCATGGGTCACGAAGCCGACCTGCTGATACTCCACTTCCGCCCGACGGTGAACGCGCTCGACACGGCCGAGCGCGCCTTCGAACGGACCGAGTTCGCGGACTTCACCGAGCGAACCGACTCCTACATGTCCGTCACCGAAGTCGGCAGTTACACCTCCGACGAGATGGTGAAAGACCCGGAGGACATCGAGGACACTGGCATGGCTCGCTACGTGGCGAGCAAACTCTACCCCGACGTTCCGGACGCCGAATTCCTCTGTTTCTACCCGATGAGCAAACTCCGCTTGCCGGAGGCCAACTGGTACGACACGCCGTACGACGAGCGCGCAGACATGATGGCGAGCCACGGCGAAATCGGGAAGACCTACGCCGGGAAGGTCACCCAGATCATCACCGGCAGTATCGGGATGGAGGACTACGAGTGGGGCGTGGACCTGTTCAGCAACGACCCAACCCACATCAAGGACATCCTCTACGAGATGCGCTTCGACGAGGCGAGTTCCCGCTTCGCGGAGTTCGGCGAGTTCTCCTTCGGGCGGCGCTTCCCGCCGGAAGACCTCCCCGCGTTCATGGCGGGCGAGGAGATTCCGACGCCGGAGGACGCACACCCGCACGGCGAAAGCCACCACGGGAGCGGCCACGCACACGGCGAGAGTGACCACGGGGAAACCAGCGAGGCCGATAGCCCACACGGAACCGGCGAGGCGGAGGCCGAGGGCATCCGCGGTGAACTCGAAGACCTCGACATCTACGCCGGACAGCCACACGGCGAGGACGTGTACTCCATCGTCCTGTACTCCGAGGCCGACGCGGACGAACTGTTCGAGGAGGTCACTGGACTCCGGGAGAGCTTCGACCACTACGACACGCACGTCAAAACGGCGGTGTACGAGGGCGACGAGCGGGCGGCCGTCGTGAGTATCTGGGACACCCAGAGCGCGGCCGAGACGGCGGGCGGCTTCCTCTCGGATCTGCCCGGAATCGTCGCACGTGCGGGCGAGGAGAGCGGCTTCGGCACGATGGGGATGTTCTACACCGTCAAGCCCGAACACCGCGAGGACTTCGTCGAGAAGTTCGGAGCGGTCGGCGACGCGCTCGCCGATATGGAGGGCCACTTCGACTCCGAACTGCTGGCCAACCACGAAGACGAGAACGACATGTTCATCTCCAGCCAGTGGCGGTCGAAGGACGACGCCATGGACTTCTTCCGCAGCGACGCCTTCCGGGACACGGTGAGCTGGGGCCGGGACATCCTGGCGGACCGACCGCGACACGTCTTCCTGGCGTAAAACGGCGACGAGGAACGATAGAATTGATTTTTCTCTGATTACGACGGGTGACCTCGTCCACGAACATTTCGAAGAGAAGTGTTTGGTTTTGTCGTGATTTCAGTACCCGAGCCGCATGAATTACCGCACTATATCCTCCCCAACCGACTCCTTCACTCCGGGAGAACTGGGTTCTTCCGTGCTCTTGCTCACTGCGTTCGCGGGAACTCCGTTCAGTCGTCCACTATCAGAGCAACGCTCTGACGGTGGATGACGAGCGCCAATGAGGAATCGGCTGGGGAGGCTCGTGGTTCGTTGTAGAGGCGGTGGCGGTGCGGACTTTCGAGATTTGTGCCTCGGTCCTCGTAGCCAGAAAACGACCGTACTTCGCCCGTCGTGACTGTATTGTTGGCCACAAAGAATGTCGTTCCGTCATTCGAATCCGGCGTAAGTAGCGATGGGGCAAGAGCGGGCACTCGCCGCCGCAACCAAAACCCCCTTGCCTACGGAAGAGTTACTAACCTATAAGAAAATCGAGAGTGAAATAAGCTATGACAAAGCGACACGTTACCCTCCCCGAGTCCGCGGAAGCGGGCGTACGCGGGTTTATCGATGAAGTAGACGAACGACTCGCAAGCGACGAGGATACGTGCCAGGTCGTAAAGGAGGTGCTCATCGACCTGCACGGTGACCGCGACGCCTACGAAGCGTGGCAGAGCGGCGAGCCGGTGTCGAACGCCGAGCGCGTCCGGCTCCAGAGCTATGACCCGTGTAACTCCACGCTCGAGAGCGAATACTACGCCGAGAAGGACGAGGAGAAGTTCCGTCGGTCGAAACACCTCCAGTGGCTCTGGCGGCAGTTCGACGCGACGCCGATGGCGGACAACGTCGAGTTCGCCCTGCGATTTCGTCAGATGATGGCGAACCACCTCTTCGAGGATGCGGGCGACAATCTTCGTATCTTCAAGGGTGTCACGATGACCTACGGCCACAACATCACGGTCGGCGACAACACGGTCATTCACGACGATGTTCACCTCGACGACCGCGGCAAGTTGACCATCGGGAACCGCTGTTCCATCAGCGACGGCGTGCACATCTACAGCCACGATCACGACATCATCGACCAGACGGACGTGACGAACTTCCACACCGTCATCGGGGACGACGCACGGGTGACCTACGACGCGATGGTTCGCGCAGGCGTAAAAATCGGCGAGGACTCCGTGGTCGGTGCGCGGGCGGTCGTCCAGAGTGACGTGCCTGCCCATCATATCGCCGTCGGCATGCCGGCGAAGAGCATCAAGATCAAGCCCGGCTACGAGGACGAGGCCGCTCCGTTGGACGACGTTCCATCGACGGAGAAGGAATCACGCCGTATCGATGACGAACTACCCGACAACCTCGAACAGTTCGACGAGTTCCGGCGT
Source organism: Haladaptatus sp. AB618 (assembly GCF_024136965.1). NCBI lineage: Archaea > Methanobacteriati > Methanobacteriota > Halobacteria > Halobacteriales > Haladaptataceae > Haladaptatus > Haladaptatus sp. AB618. Next base: position 516,587 of record NZ_JAMYJX010000001.1, read on the forward strand.
ACCCCCCGTTCGTCGGAGTAACCCGGACCGTTTTTCTCCTGTCAATCCGTGGTGGAGAGCATGCGACGTCGTACGTACCTTCGATCGATCGCGCTCGGCATTACTGGATTTGCCGGGTGTACGGACTCCCCTGGCAGTTCCCATCGGACGACGGCCAAGGGGGAACCCGGCGTGCGCGTCGAGACGGTTGCGATGAACCTCGAAGTTCCGTGGGGTGCCGATTTCGCCCCCAACGGCGATCTCTATTTTACCGAGCGACCGGGACGGATTCGCCGGATTCGAAAGAACAAAAACGAAATCATCGCCGACGTGACTGATCGCATCGCAAGCGTCGGCGAAGGGGGATTGCTCGGATTGACCTTCCACCCGAAAAACGAGGATTTGGCCTACACCTATCAAACCTACGAGAAGAGTGGTGACCTGCAAAACCGCGTCATCCGGCATCGCGTCAGCGACGGATTCGAACGGGAGTCGGTCATCCTCGACGGGATTCCGGCGGCGTCCAACCACGATGGCGGACGACTGCTGATTCACGACGGCGCGCTGTTCGTAACTACCGGCGATGCTGGGGACGGGAAACGGGCACAGGACACGGATTCGTTGGCCGGGAAAGTCCTCAGACTGACGCTGGACGGGAAGCCGCATCCCGACAACCCGTTCGACAACGAAGTGTTCACGTACGGGCACCGAAACCCGGAAGGGTTGGCGTTCAACGACGGAACCCTGTTCAGTACGGAACACGGACCGGACGAAAACGACGAGATCAACGTCCTCGAAGCGGGGAAGAACTACGGGTGGCCCGACGTTACCGGGAAGAGCAAGAACGAGCAGTATACCGATCCGATCGCGACGTACACGCCCACGATTGCGCCGGGCGGAGCGGCCTTCTACGACGGACCGATTTCACAGTGGAGCGGTGACTTCTTCTTCGGCGCACTCGTCGGAACACATCTCCACCGGGTGCGACTCGACGGGGAAAACGTCGTCGAGCAGGAACGCCTGCTCGTCAACGAGTACGGTCGCCTTCGGACGACGTTCACCGGCCCGAACGGGCATCTCTACGCGACGACGAGCAATCGAGACGGACGTGCGGAAGGTCCCGCACCCCAGGACGACCGGATACTCAAATTCAAGCCCGCGTAGTCCCTTTTTCGTTCATTTGTGGGGGTGTGTACCCCGTCGCCTTCGTGTCCCGTCAGCCAGTGTGATCCACATGTCCATCTGCCGTGCTGACAGTTATGAATCCTGTCGTACGAAGCTACCAAGTATCATGGGAGCGTATGTCATGGTGTTCCATGAACGTCTGGGGGTGGATAGTCCTGTATGTCGTCCTGTTCGTCGGGCTACAGCTGCTTATCTACCGATATCTACGGAGCGACGACGATGCGGCGCTGCTCGCATCGACGCCGTCCGGGTCGGATGGGCACGTGCCTGATGACATCCGACGGGAACGTATCCTCGAAGAGTTTAGCGAAGCGGAGACGAACTCCGACATGCGTGTGTGCCCACACTGTGGGACCGAAAACGGCGTCGGATACACGTTCTGCCGCGAGTGCGTCGGCCCACTCGGCGTGTGGTAGCTGTCGAAGGGGGTAGCTACCAAAGGGGGTAGCTACGCTTTTCCCGTTCCCGTCCCCAGCGTGAGCTATGCCCCGTGCCGTCGCCATCAACGTCGCCGCCAACACCAACCAGCCCGGCGTTCGCGGCCCGATCTTCCCGGACGGTCGGTTCGAATACCTTCCGATTCCCGAACCCGAACCGACGAACCGATCGGTGCCGACCTACGCGGACCTCGACCCGTCGGTCGAACTGCCGGACGGAGCCGAAACCCTGCCCGTCCACCTCGACCCCGAATTCGCGGAGTATCCGTGTTGTGAACGCTACACCTACGGCGACCCGTTCGGCATGAAAGCGAGACCGCTGTTGGAACTGGATCGCGGCGATTACGTCTTCTTCTACGCCACGCTCTCGACCGTCGGGGACCCGACACGCGACTGGATTTCACCGAGATGGGGCGCGTACATCATCGGCCAGTTCCGACTGGCACGCGACCCGATTACAGGGGAGGAATTCGCGGAGTTGGATTCGGAAGAACAGCGAGTTTTCGAGAACAACGCCCACCTGAAACGCGAGGAGTTCGACGCGGAAGTGCTGGTGGAAGGTGCCCCGGACGAATCTGGATTGTACGAAACGGCGGTTCCGTTGAGTAGCCCCGAGAAAGGGTCGAAAGCGAACCACGTCGTCACCGAACTGTCGAGCGACTCCGGAAAGGGACCGTGGTGGCGCAGGCCGATGAAGTTCGATGGGGACGGGATTCGGGAAATTTCGGAATTCGGGAAGTGACTCCGCTCGTCACGTTCGTTCCTCGCAGAATGCACCGACCGGGAGTTGAACCCGGGCTATAAGCTTGGGAAGCTTATGTCCTGCCACTAGACCACCGGTGCACGGCACTCACTTCGTTCGTCCCGCGCACCGTGACTCGCAAATCCGAAGGATTTGCTCACCACCGGTGCACTCAACCCGAATAAGATCAGGCGAACGAGAGCGAGCAGTCGTGTGCTTTCCACTTCATTCCGCGTTCACTTCAACGTAGCGTTTCGGACGTTCGTCCAGAAATACGACGAAGAGGGGAGGTTTTAGTCATCAGCGTTCCTACAGGCGTACATGATAGATCTCGAACTCTCGACGGAAGAACTCGACGCACACCGCGATCACATCGTGTCGTTCATTCGCGAGACGGTGGCCGACGCGGGGACGGATTCGGCGGTTCTCGGCCTCTCCGGCGGTATTGACAGCACGCTGACGGCGTACCTCGCCGTGGAAGCACTGGGCACCGAGAACGTCCACGGACTCGTCATGCCCGGCGCGGTGAGTCGGGAGGACAACATGAGCGACGCGGAGTGGGTGGCGTCGGACCTCGAAATCACCTACGACGTGTTCGAAATCAACCCTATCGTGGACACGTTCTTGGACGCTTATTCGGAAGCGGAGGGTGACCACATGGCGGTGGGCAACGCCCGCGCCCGAACCCGCGCAGTGATGAACTACCTCGTCGCCAACCACGAGGGGTCGGTCGTCCTCGGCACCGGCAACCGCACCGAGGCGCTCGTCGGCTACTTCACGAAGTACGGCGACGGCGCGGTGGACTGTCACCCCATCGGCAACCTCTACAAACAACAGGTTCGACAGCTCGCCGTCCACGTCGGCGTTCCCGAGCGACTCGCCGAAAAGGAAGCGACGGCGGGGCTGTGGGCGGGCCAGACCGACGAGGAAGAGTTGGGTATCGATTACGACACGCTGGACGCGATTCTGGCGCTCCATGTCGATGGACCGCTGTCCGCGTCGGCGACGGCGCGGCAGGTCGACGGCGCATCGGCCGACGATGTCCGACGAATCGACGAGATGTACCGGCTGAGCGAGCACAAACGCGCCGTGCCGCAGTCCCCCGAATCGTTGTAAGTTCCGACCGACTCTCGGTCGATCCCTTCCGGTTCCCGATTGATTCCCGACCGATTCCCGGTCGATTCCTTACTGATCCCCGCTCCTACTCCCGCTCTTCCGCGATGCTATCGGCGTTCGCGGCGACGAGTTCGCCGAATGCTTCCGCCTCGCACGCCAGTTGGACGTCGGTCGAAGACCGATCTCGGACTCGTTCCTTAACGACCGAAAGCGCCGCCGGGACGTTCTCCGCGAGTTCGTCGGCGACAGCGCGCGGCGTTTCCGTGAGGCGTGAAACGAGCCCCATCCGATGGGCCGTTTCGGCCGAGAGGACGCGGCCCGTGAGCGCGATGTCGAGCGCGTCACCCATGCCGACGATTTCGGGGAGTCGGGTCGTCCCGCCCCATGCGCCGAAGATTCCGAGGCGGACGCCGGGTTCGGCGAACGTCGCGTCGAACGTCGCCACCCGGATATCACACGCCAGCGCGAGTTCGACGCCCCCGCCGCGCGCCGGACCGTCGATTCCGGCGACGACGACGCTATCGCTCCCTTCGATGTCGTTTGCGACTCGCTGACCGTGGCTCGCGAACTCCTCCGCCGATTCCCGATCCAACGACGCGACGACGTCGAGGTCGGCCCCGGCACAGAACGCCCCACCAGCGCCGCGGAGATAGACGACCGGTTGTGTCGCTTCTCGGACCGCCGAGGAGAGCGCGTCGAGTCCGTCCGGTGTGAGCGCGTTTCGACGCTCCGGGCGGTCGATCGTCACGATTCTAAGTTTCGGCTCGTCGGTGATGCGAATCATGCTGTCCAGTTGGAGACGCTTTCCAAAGGTCTTTGGCTGTCCCGTCGTAAGTTCCGACAATGGAAGAGGCCGTCCGGGCGCGCGGGGCTGCGCGCGAGGCTATCGAAGACATTACGCCAGCGCACCTCCGCGACCACATCGATGGGCTACTGGAGTCCTCGACGGTCGTTCCGGGGGTGGTGACGTTGTTAAGCGCACGAGCAGTCGAGAGCGGTGCCAAGACGGGTGACGTCGAAGCCCGTGCCGCGGGCGTGCAACTGATTTACGAGGGATTGGGCCTCACACGCACGCTGGCACGCGACGAACCGTGGAACGGGGAGCAACCGTACATCGAGAGCAACATCGCAGTTCTGGCAGCGGACGTGATGGTCTCCCGCGGATTTTCTCTGTTGGCACGAACGGAAGCGGCCGATACGGCCGTTCGAACCGTCAAATCGTTCGGTCGGGACCAGACCGAACGGCGGACCGAACACGCGCTCGAAACGGACGTGTTCGAACTCGCCATGGTCGCCGGAACGACGGCGGCAGGCCACGAGGTCCCGACCGGAATCCGACGATACGCCGAGCAACTGGCGACGTCGGTTGCCAACCGCGACTCGACCGAACTACTGTTCGACGAGGCGGTGGATACGCTGACGAAGCTGTCAGGAAGACACCCAAACTGGTTCGATGAGACCACCTCATCGGCCACCGATCCCTGACGCGAATCGAAACGCCTAAACCCAGTTCGGCGTGTAGAAATGAATGCCTGCGCCTGGGTAGCTTAGCGGTAAAGCGCGTCCTTGGTAAGGACGAGAGCCCGGGTTCAAATCCCGGCCTAGGCTTCTCCGATTTTTGAACTACGAGTTACATCATTCGTGGTATGTTTCCTTTGGCTTCGTGGTTGACTACGGAACGATGCTCAGGGCAGTCTGTGATAACAATACGTGTTTTTAGAAACACACGTGTCTCTCCGAAAATATAGAATTCATTTCCAGTTATCGGATACATAAATGCGTTCTTGTAGGTATTATATGAATTATAGGGAAGGTCGTGTCGCCGAGAATGGTAATCGAACATGCCAGAAGACAGCAGGCGGACGTTCCTGAAGACGGTCGGCCTCGCCACCGGAGCCGCGACGGTCTCCGGAACGGGAATGGTCCTCGCACAGCAGAACGACGATAGCAGCGAAAGCAGCGACGAGAGCGGAGGCGACGACGCCACAGGACACGGTGGCGGTTGGACGACCTTCCGCGGCGACTCGGCTCGCACGGGAGCGACGGACGCCAGCGGTCCGAGTCCGTACGCGACGACCGATTGGTCGATGGACATCGACGGGACGACACGGCTGGGTGGTAGATCGACAAACGACGTGGATCGGAGCCAGATAGAACCGGTGTTCGCTGACGGGACGATGTACCTCGGCGTGAAGACCGATACTGGAACCTACGCGAGCGATGGATACGTCGTCGCGTACGACCCCGACACCGGCGACGAACTGTGGAAGCAGACCGATATGGGCGCACCTGATACACCAACGGTAAGCGACGGAACCCTCTACTTCGCCACGGAGACACCCGGAAACAACTACAAGGAAAGAGGTGCCCTCTACGCGCTCGATGCGAGTGACGGTTCGATACTGTGGAAACGGGATGACCATTTCCAATGGGCGAACCCGCTCGTCGCGAACGGTCGTGTCTACACCGCATACGGTCACTTCTCGAACGATTCCGGAACAGTCGCGCTCGACCCAAAATCAGGAGAGACCGCCTGGGAGAACACCGACGTTTACACCGACGAAGTATCCTACGCCGATGGAATACTGTACGCCCGGACCGGAACTGCTCTGAACGCTGACGATGGGACAGTGCTGTGGAATCGGGAACTCTCCTCGTTGGAAGCGGTCTCCGACGGTATCGTGTACGGCAGCCGTGAGCGTGACGGCGAACCGGGCTTCGACATCCTCGCGTACGCGGCGGCCGACGGTGAGGAAAAGTGGAACACGTCGTTCGACATCGAGTCGGACGATCAGATCAGCAACGTGGTCGTCGGGGAAGGAGGAGTGTACGTTCTCACCTACGCGGGGTATCCGGATGGCGCGAACGACCATCAGAAACTTCACGCCATCGACGCGAAGACCGGCGATATCGACTGGACGTACCGCACCCTCGCGTTCACCTATGGTGATCCCACGCTCGCCGACGGGACCGTCTACTTCGGCGGGAAATTTACTCCCGCTTCCGAACCCGACCCCGGCCCACCGGCTCACTACAAGACGGTCGTCTACGCCGTCGACGCGGCGTCGGGCGAACGGAAGTGGACCTACATGATGGACGGCGACAGGATCAGGACTTCCAGCACTCCTGTCGTTCGGGATGGCAAACTGTACGTCTCGACCTACGAACTCGATGGAGAGTACGCTAAGTACGTCTCGTCTCAGCTGTTCGTCCTCGAATCCACCGACGAAGCACCGGATGCCGACCATCGTATCGCGAACGACAAGGTCGTCGATCCGAACGAACAACCGACGGCGCACATCGAGTCGTCACCGGATTTGGACTCGTGTACGCTCGAAGCGGGCGACGAAGTCACACTCGACGGTTCCAACTCCACCGATGATGACGGTGTCGTCAGCTACAAGTGGGACACGGACGGCGACGGGACGTTCGATGCGACCGGAGAAACCGTGACGGTGACCGTGCCGCGCTGTGGTTCGGTGAAAGTCACGCTCGAAGTGAGCGATGGATACAACGCCGACAAAGCGAGCGTCACCATCTCGGCGAACTAACACCACACGAGTTGCCGATTTTCAGATCGTGAGTCCGAGTTCCGTCGGTTTCGGGGAACCGAGCGAGGTTTTTGGAATCGCCTTCATCATCTGAAATTCGTGAGGGCGGTCACTCGGTTCCTTCCGGGATGTAGCCGTGCAGGAACGACATCTTCGTGTTCGTTATTCCCTCGATGAAATCGATTATGACGCCGTCCTCCGGTTGTACACAGTTCGTCGATGAGAACACGACGAGGGTTCCGACGGCGGCCAATACGAGTGCGACCGGTAGCAGCACGATGGACAGGGAGACGAATCGAGACGCTATCACGGTCACCGGGATGAGAGCCAGTGGCACACGAGTCATCGTTCTGACGGTCCATCGGGAAAACGGCGTTATCCCGAATTTCCACCAGAGCACCGAGAACATGAAGAGATTGAGGATGATGTTCGAAGTCGAGGATGCGACCGCGGCACCGACGAACCCGTAGATGGGTATCAGGATCAAGTTCATAACGAAGTTGAGAGCGAACGCGATGGCGTTGCCCGCGAGTATCAACCGAGTATGACCGAGCGCGGAGAGTGTCTCACGGTTTCGGCCGCCCGCCGCGTTGGTAAAGAAACCAACGGACAGAATCGCGAGGGCGAGTCCACCACTCGCGTAGTCGGTACCGAAAAAGATCGAGATGACGTCACTGGGAAACGTAACGAAGAGGAGAAACGCGGGAAACGTGACGAGAAACACCCATTTCGTAGTGAGCTGATATATCTTCGTTATCTCGTCCCGCTCCCCGTCCGCATCGAGCTTCGATGCGAGGGGAAGATAGAGAAATCCGAACGACGAGAGTGCGATCAGTAGGCTGTTGGCGAGCGGATAGGCCGCCGAATAGAGTCCCACCTGATGGGAGGTGGAAAAGTAGCCGAGCATGACGGTATCAGTTCGGGTGAGGAGGTCACCGAGGACCGATGAAACGACGAGGGGTGCGGAAAACGTCGTAATCTCCTTCACGTGCAGGGTGAATTCACCGAAGAGAGGGATGAGTTTATTGAGAAGGTAGTGAGCGACCAGAAAGGCGATGACGGCGCTAACCAGGTATGCGTAGCCGGCCGCTTTCGCTCCGAACCCCAACGCCAACAGCGTGCCCAGAAGTAGTAATCTCCCGAACGGATAGAGGAGGTCACCGACGTACGTCTTGTAGATGGTGTTCTGGAAGCCGCGAATTCCGCCGATACCGACGAGATAGCCGACGACGGGAGGGATGGCGAACGCGAACACCGGTATCAGGTTGCTCGCCCCTCCGTGGTCGAACAGTTTCGACGCCACGAAATCCGCGTTGAAATAGAGGATTCCGGCGAACAGGACGCTCACGATACCGGCGAGGAGAAATCCAGTCAACCATGCGCCCCTCATATCGCGCTCCGTCTCGAACCGTGAGACGTAGCGCGGGATGCCCTGTCCGAGGCCGATGAGCGCGAACGTCGTTCCCAGCGCCATCGTCGTGATCGCGATGTTGATCTCGCCGTAGATATCCGGCGAGAAACTCCGCCCCAAAACGATTCGCTCGGCCAGTTTCGCTACTGCCGCCACACCTGCGCCAACGAAGACGAGGCTCGCACTCGAAAGGAGCTTTTTGAGTTCACGTTCCGATCCCATGGATTACAGGTAGCCGAGGTCCTCCAGTCGCGAGGTCACGTCGCCTTCCGTCTCGACCGTTTCCGTCGATCCGTACTCGATATCGCGGTACGAAGACCGCTCCACTGGCAACGTTACCATCCCCTGTGGAACGTGTCCGGTCATCCGGTCGGGAACGTCCAACCCGGCGGAAGCCATGACGATCGGAGCGATGTCCGTCAGCGAGAGTCGTTCGGGGTTGACGGAGGGATCGAACGACGGTCCGGTGCCGATGAAGACGCCGTCGGGTTTGTGGTTGTATTCGTCTACAGGGAGGAACCGCTCGCCGACGAGTCCCGGAAGGACGAGGTGGTTCATGTCCTTCGGCATGAAGACGACGTCCGGTCCGCTTCCCGGGTCCGGGTCGTGGTTTACGTTTTCTGCCCTGTCGACGAAGTCGAACGCCAACCGTCCGTCCGGCGTTCTGACCGACGAGAGGAGTTCGATCAACTCCGACCGAACGGCTTCGTACTCGGATTGCGGAACGACACCGCTGGGGTCTCTCCCTTCGAGGTTGATACGGATACCGAGTTCACCGAGCGCCCGACAGTACGCCTTCGACTGACGCCAATCGACGGTTCGTTCGGCCGCCGAGCGAACGTTGCTCGGGACGAGGCGTTTCAGTTCTTCCTCCAATCCGATATGTTGAGCCACGGTGAGCACCTTCGCCGGGGTTAAGCCGACCTTACCGAGCCCGGTAATCCCCATTGAGGCTGCGCGTTCTATCGGACTGTTTTCAGTATCGTCGCGTACTTCCTCGTCCGGGTTAACGATCGATTGTTTAACCGAACTGAGACTGGTTCCGTAGTTGTTCCCGGTCGAATCCTCCCGGACGAAGCCGTGCTCTCGGAGAATCTCGTTCACGAACAGTTTGTGCCCGTTCGTGACACCCATCCCGTGGTCCGAGCAGACGACGATGTTGGCATCGGAGGCACACTGCTGAACGGTGCCGACGAGTTCATCGGCGGCCCGGTAAACCCGCCGAAACGCGCTTCGTTCGTCGAAATTGTGAAAAACTGCATCCGTCTTTTGGACTTGGATAATCGCCACGCGCCACTCGTAGTTCGTCAGTAAATATTCTGCCGCGCGCGCACGCATGCCAACGAGGTCAGCATATCCATCGAGTTTGCGTTCCTTGTCGCTCACCATCTCCGCTTGTGAGTAGATGGTGTACTCCTCGCCGAGCGCGTCGGACAACTCGCCTCTGATGTCCTTCGGATAGCCATCGGCGTCCTCCGATGCGAGGTATCCCGGAACGAGGACTCCGTTCAGCGGCTCCGCAGGATGCGTGACCGGGACGTTGAGCACGATGGATGGCTCGTCGATGGAAGTGAGGTAGTTCCAAATCGCCGGTTGCTGTACGTCGTTGCGAGTGATGATGTTCGCCTCGTCCGGATACGTGTCCTCGTAGTCGAAGAACCCGTACGCGTCGTGCCGACTCGGGTCGGTCCCCGTGTACATTGACGGCCACGCGCTTCCGGTCCACGGTGGATGTGTCGAACGAAGTGGTGCGTCGATACCCGTGGAACGGAGACGGCCGAAATTCGGCAGTTCATCCGCAAATTCGTCGAGATACTCGAAAGAAAGCGCATCGAATCCGAGCACGACGGTACGTGATCCGTCGGAAGTCACCGCTCCCACCTCACGACGGAACGCGTATCGATGATTCGATGCGTCGAGGATGTCGTTCTGACCCCGATCCGCCCAACGACTCGCCGATGTATACTGTCGAGAGGATGGAGGTGCCGATGTTCAGATGCTCCGCTCATTCACATCGTACACCCCCTTCGTGGTACTTTGTTATACTCTACAGCCCCGCTTGTAAGCGAAGCCTATGCGTATCACCGCACCTGCCTGAATAAATCATCAAGAATCTATCTGGAATTTTCCCCTGGCCGGTGACGCTGGCCACGAGTAAGCTGTAGATACTCATTTCGCTCCGGGTGTACTCCGGTAACGAGAGGTATCTCCGATCACGTATCACAAGAGAACCGCTCTCGTGTACGATTTCGACTATCTCGGTATTTCAGCGTCGATCCTGTGGTAATGGGTCACAACGTCGTATCATGGGTCTCCTTATAAATTGTTAGTACTACATTGAAAGAGAATCGCTACACTTTTACCATACCAACCTCACGTTGAACCTGCATGGCACGCGAATTCGAAAACGACACAACCGACAATGGATCGTTTCTGAAACGACGTTCGTTCCTGAAGGCGGCCGGTACCGCAGTGGCCGCGACAGGGGCAGTAGGCGTCAGTTCAGTGGCGAGTGCGAAAGGGTATGATACGATTACCGTCCCCGCTGGCCAGCAAAAGGCGATCGAAGTCGGCGACGGAGAAACGTTCGAAAACACGCTTATCGATCTCACCGCCGAAGGTGCCGGAGTCGCGTTCACGACGAGCGGAAGCGGATGGACGATTCGCAACGTCGGTATCAAGGGACAGGACAGCGGCCAGTCCTACATCATGATGCCCGGCGTCGAATCGCCGGACGGTCACGGTCTCATCGAAAACGTCTACATGGGCGACGGTACGAAGCCCGGAAAAAGCGGAGGCGGCATGTGGGTCAACGCCAACCTCCCGCACCAGGGCGTCATCACGGTTCGTCGCACGCACGTAGCAAAGACTGTCAACAACGGTCTGTACGCGTCGGGTCCGGGGAAACAGGGAGCGAAAGGAATTACGAACGTCGAGGATTCGTACTTCCACTCGAACAACATCTCCAACATCCGCCTGAACGCGAAGGGTGACCGAACACCGTACGTCAAGAATACGGTCGTAAAAGTCGACGATAAGACGCCCGTCTGTGGCGAGAACTGCTCGGCACCCGGTACGGTCAACAACCGTGGTGTCTGGTCGTGGTACGGTACGACGAAGGTCATCAACTCCGACATCCAGGGTGGCTTTGCCACCACGGACGGCGGAGACTTCAAAACGAAGAACACCAAGACCGGTAAACAGGCGGACACGACGCCCCCGAAGGGCGTCCCGATGTCGGCTGAAGAGGCCGTGAAAGGCCACAAATAACGAGAATTTGAGTTCGCCAGTCTCTTTCCTTTTCTATCTATTCCCATTTTGTCGCGGATCGCAGACGGTCAACGATCGTTGACGCTCCCCCGAACGAACGAGTGCAACGACAGCGAACGAGCGTCACGACGGGATGATCGTCGCATTCGATGGACGTCAGTCGACTCCACGTCCGCGGACGTAATCGAACGGGGAGAACCACCATCGTCGGTGGAAAGCCCTACGCCAGTAGCAACGGAAGCGGAATCCATGACTGAAGGCGAATAGGTGACGGAAGCAGAATCGGTGATAGAAGCAGCATCCGTAACGGAAATAGAATCCGCGACGGAAACGAAATTCGTGTCGAAGTCGGACCGTACGAACTTCGTGAAGCGTACCGACGCTTCGACCTTTTTGTCAACCCACCTTCACCGACCGTGACGTTTTTGTCGTCGGTCGCGTTCTGAAACAGTATGCGATTTGTTATCGTTGGGTATGGTCGTGTCGGGATCCGGACCGCACAGATACTCTCGGAGGAGGGTCACGAGGTCGTCGTCATCGATGACGACCCCGACAAAGTTGATCGTGCGCGAGAGGACGGCTTCGATGTCGTCGAAGGGGACGGGTCGGACGAGGACGTACTGACCGAGGCGGGCATCGAGTCGGCGGACGCCATCGGCGGACTGACGGGTGACTTGAACGTCAACTTCGCGGCGTGCATGGTCGGCAAGCATCACGGTTGTCGAACCGTCATGCGCATCGACGAGGACTACCGGGAGGAGATCTACCAGAAGTTCGCGGACGACGTGGACGACGTGATCTACCCCGAGCGCCTCGGTGCGGCAGGGGCGAAAACCGCGCTTCTCGGCGGCGACTTCGACGTCATCGCCGACTTGACCGAAAACCTCCAGTTGACGACGATGACGATTCCGGACGACTCGCCGCTGGTCGGAACGCGCGTTCAGGCGGTCGAACTCCCCACGAACGCACGGATCTACGCACACGGTCGAAACCGCGAGCGGATGACCATTCCGCTGCCGGGAACGAAGCTCGAAGCGGGAGACCGTGTCGCGCTCATCGCTTCACGCGAGGCGCTTCCGGCGGTACGCGACCGGCTCCAAGCGACTGCTTGAGAACGGGTTCGAGTATCGAAATCGGAGAAATCGCTCGTCGGTCGTATCGAAGCGAAAAACGATTGGGCAGCGCGGGGTTCTAGGGCCGTCCGGGACGAGAACTTTCGTGGGGGGGTTGGTGACACTGTAACGGGAAGCCAACCCGTCGCCAGAGCCCCCGGCCCCGCCGGAGACCCACCGCGAGACTGCGACACGCTTCGCGCCCGAGCCGTCGGGCGCAACTGTACGAATGAGCGGACACCACTTTGTTATGAACCGTTTGCACCCGGTACAGGTACTCTTTGTTACGATCAGGATGTGTCTACGGACGAGTGGACGTCTCCTAAAACGGAAGAGGGGGAGTGTCGAACGGGATTGGAGAGCGGAACGGGATGGGAGAGCGGGGTACAGGGGCGATGTGGGTGGTGTGTGCCGGGCGCGCAGAGTGGGAGGATGGGAGAGAGGGTGTTGTGCGCGCCCATTTTCGGATGGGAACGGCGAGAACTTAAAACCGCGTCAGACACCCGTGAGACACTACCGCTCCCCCCGATTTCATACGCTCTCCGGGAGAGATGACTGCCATGCACGGAACTGGAGTACCGCTATTGACGCCGTTCGACCGGGAAGGAATCCTCCAAGAAAACGACCTCCGTGAACTCGTCGCGTGGGTCCAAGAGCGTGGCGTGGACTTCATCGTCCCGTGCGGGTCGAACAGCGAAGCGGAACTGATGAGCGTCGAGGAGCGTGCCCGCGTGGTCGAAATCGTGGTCGAGGAGGCGGACGTTCCAGTGCTGGCCGGAACGGGCCATCCGGGCTTTCACGAGACGCTCCGTCAAACGTCCCTCGCAGCGGAGGCGGGAGCCGACGCGGCGCTCGTGGTGACGCCGTTTTACTACGGCCACGACGACGAGTCGATGGCCGACTACTACCGTTCGGTTGCCGACGAGAGCCCCCTGCCGGTGTACCTCTACAGCGTCCCGGCCTACACGAATGTCGTCCTGTCGCCCGAAGTGGTCGGTGAACTCGCCGACCACGAGAACATCGCCGGAATGAAGGATTCGAGTGGAAACCTCACGCGTCTCCAACGCGAGCGTGCCCGAACCGAGCACGCCGATTTCGATCTGTTCGTCGGAAGCGGGGGGGGTCTACGCCCCCGCACTCGACGCCGGGGCTGACGGCGGTATCCTCGGCTTGGCGAACGTCGCACCCGAGCGCGCCAGCGAAATCCATCGTCTTCACCGGGGCGGACACGGAGAACAGGCCCGACAGTTGAACGCCAGCCTCGTGGAGCTGAACCATGCGGTCACGAGCGAATACGGCGTCCCCGGGGCCAAAGCGGCCATGGCGGAACGCGGCGCACCGGCCGGGGAACCCCGCAGTCCTCACCGACCGGCATCCGAGGAGGTTCGAGCGGAAATCATCGACCTCGTCGGTGCCGCCGAGCACTGATCTGTCCTCTTTCTCAATTTGATACGTTTCGTTGATCTTGGGTATGTCATATCCAATTTCGTTGTCGTGATGGCGGGTGATACCCGCTCTTGTACTGGATAATTACAGGTAAAGTTACTTGGTGGTGGCTGCGAATTGACCGGATAATGAACTGTGGGACAAAAGACATATATGTTAGGGGAGTAGACAATGGCGATTCGTAGCCTCCTCGGAAAACTGCTCGTGGGAGTGATGACGGTCCTCCTCGTGAGCGCTGGCGGACTGGGCGTGGCGCTCACGTCCGGAATCGTGACGGTCGGGCAACCGAGCGTCGACAACGTCGACGCCGCGTGGGGCGGCGTCAGCGCGAAGACGACCGAAATTCGGACGAACATCGACGTGAACAATCCCAGTTCGGTCGGGATGCCGGGTGTCGCGGACCTCGATTATCGGGTGGACATGAACGACGTGACCGTGGCGAACGGGAAAAAGGAGAACATCGGATTACCGTCCGGACGGTCCACGATTTCGATGAAGACACGCATGGACAACCGAAAGATACCGGCGTGGTGGGCGAGCCACATCAACAACGGCGAGAAGACGACGGTCAGTATCTCGCCGACGGTCAGCGTTCCGCTGTATTCGAAGCGACTTCCCGCACAGAAACGGACGTTCCGGACCGACCTGCTCAGCGCGTTCGACAGCAACGAGACGCGTACGATGACCGCTGGAAACCGGGAAATCCTGCGGGTGACGAAAACGAACGCATCGTGGGGACACGCCACGACGGAGCGGACGCCGCTGTCCGTCAACGCGACCGTCGAGAACCCGACCAGCGGCGAGGTGGTCTTCTCACAGTTGGGATATACGATCACGATGAACAACGTGACCGTCGCCAACGGAACGACCGACGGCGAGGTACACATGAAACCGGGGAAGACGACCACGTTCGGTATCGACTCGACGTTCGACAACGGCAAACTGCCGGAGTGGTGGGAAAACCACGTGGAGAACGGCGAGAAGACGACGATGGACGTGCAGTTTTACGCGGTCATGCACGACAACGGAACCACGCAAAACGTCGACCTCCCATTCCTGAGCAAGCGTATCGTCTTTACGACCGACGTACTCGGTAGCGGGAAGACGACGACGAAGGTCGTTCCACGCGACGGAAACTCGTCGTTCGCGCCGCCCGAACTCGAATCCGTCGAGAGTAACTGGATCGTTCCTGCGACGGGTGACACCGGCGTTCGAACCCGAGCGACCGTCGTAAACCCGAACGAACCGGGGTCGGTGTTCGCAAAGCACCTCTCGGTCGATGCGGGGTATCGCGTGTCGATGAACGACGTCCCGCTGGTCGAGGGTGAGACGGCCCGCCAAATCGAGTCAGGAAAAACACATCTCGACTTTACCGAAAGGATCTCTGATGAGAAGATCCAACGCTGGTGGGTCAGTCACGTCAACAACGGCGAGAGGACCGACCGCGTTATCGAGCGTAACGTGACCGTGGATGCCGGGTTTGCCCGACTGCCCGTCGGTGGCAAAGCCGACCGGGGAACGATAACGACCGATATGCTCGGCCCCGTCGATTCGACGTCGAGTCAGTCGTTCTCGGTCGCCGGGCAGGAGATCGGACGAATCTCCGATGTGCAGGCGAACTGGGGCCACGCGACGATGGAGAAGACACCCATCGACGCATCCGCGACCGTCGAAAACGATCGGAGTCAGTCGATTCATATCGTCGAAGTCGGATCACGTGTGACGATGAACGGCATCGTCCTTTCGGACGAATCGAGGCAGAAATCCGTCGAGGTCCGCCCGCACAGCGAGGCGACGATTCGGGATACGATGACCCTCGACAACTCGAAACTCGGCCCGTGGTGGAAGACACACCTTCAGAATGGTGAGAAGAGCACGCTCGAAGTCAGCTATTACGTCGTCGTCGAATACCACGGCTACACCGAACGGATCGATCTCGATTCGCTGAACTACCGGAAGACGGTGACCACGAACATCCTCGGAAACTCGACGGCCTGAGACACGTTCGTCCTGTTTCCGTGTTGATTTCCAGCCACACGTTCGTAATTCCCGACGCAATTTATTTGTGTGTGAAGGTAAATACTCGCGTATGCCTTCGAGACGTGCCGTGCTAGCATCCCTGTCGGCCGCCGTGGTGGGCGGGGGTCTCGCTGGCTGTTCCGCGTTTGCATCCGTCGGTGGATTCGTCCGAAAGAAGGAGATAACCGGCAAACGTCGAACCAGCGGCGGTCTTCGTGACGAAACCATCGTCAGCGTCGGGCTAACGAAACCGAGCGACGAACCGATAATGGACGTCGCGAAGGAGTGGGCTGACCGCTTTTCCAACCCGGGGGAGTTACACGTCTCGACTACGCTCAACGACCTCCTACGGGACGAATACGAGGAGTTCGGCTACGTCATCGGCGTCTGTAGCAAGGATTGGTCGGGTGGTGGTGACCGGATCGGGTGTTACACCGCCTCCACGAAACGCGAGGACTTCAACCGGGCACAGGTCGGGGACCACGTGAAAGCCAGTTACTCCGATTCGTCCATCGAGATTCACGGCGTCGAAGGGACGTAACGTCCGAGCGAGCGAAAAATAAGTGCGTGTTTTTGGAATTCAGTCGCGCCGGGCGAGCAGTGCCACTGCGGCGAGCGCGACGACTGCGACACCGATGCCGAAACCGGGTTGGCCAGATTCACTCTTCGATTCCTTCACCCGTTCATCCATACCAGTTTTCCCGTTCGGCCACACACGTCGAACCATGACGTGGCGCGACCTGTTCGACCGAGCGGCGCGGTTCGAAACGGACATCGAGACGATTCGGAAGACGCTCGCGGAGCGACGCGATGAGTGACCCAAATCCCGCCCGCCTCGCCGTCGATGCCGACGTGTTGGCGGCGGACGTACTCGTCGGCGGCAGTGCCCGCGAGGCGATGGACATCGTCCGTGCACACTCGTGGGTCGAACTCGTCGCCAGCAACGAACTACTCGACGATGCCGAGGAAGTCATCCGTGAACTGGCCGACGACGAGTTGGCCGATGACTGGCGAGAAACGGTCGAGGATCTGCGAATCGAGGTGGAACAGACACCCGGAGACCATCCCGCCCTCGCCAGTGCACACGCGGGCAACGCGGCCCACATCCTCTCCTACGACGACTCCCTGCGGAGCGCGGAAACGGCAAGTGCGCTTCAGGGCCGGATTCCGGTCAGCGTGAAGCGCCCCGACGGGTTCGTGACCCTGTTCGACCCCGAGAGCCTGTACGACGCGGTGGTCGGCGGGGAGTACCCGGGGCCGGACCACGATTCGCGGGAGTAACTGCAAACGTCGAAAACGACCCTCGCTACCTCTCAGCCAACCAGTCCGCGAACTTCGCCAGTGCGCGGCCGCGGTGTGAGATGGCGTTTTTCTCCTCGGTGCTCATCTCCGCGAGCGTCTTCCCTTCGTGTTCGAAGATGGGATCGTAGCCGAATCCGCCGTCGCCGCGGGGCGCGACGAGCGTGCCCGGAACCGCGCCGGAGAACGTCTCGGCGGTCTCGCCGTCGTAGTACGCGACGACACAGCGGAAGTGTGCGCGGCGGTTCTCCTCCCCCTCCGCGAGTTGCCACACGCGCTCGACGCCGAGAGTGTCCTCGACGTAGGCCGAGTACGGTCCCGGAAACCCGCCGACGGAATCGATGAACAGTCCCGCGTCGTCCACGATTATCGGGTCGTCGTCGCCCGTCTCCTCGAACGCCTCGCGCGCGCCGTGGAGCGCGATTTCGGCGAGGTCGTCGCTCTGGACTTCCGTGTAGTCGTAGTCGATCTGGCGAACCTCGTCGTCCAGATACTCGCGTGCCTCCCGAACCTTTCCCTCGTTGCCGGTGACGAATCGAATCATACGCGAGAGAGGGATGTGCGGGGAAAAAGAAGCGTCGAATCAGTCGTCGTCGACGATGACTTCGACGGGTTCGTTCTCGGCTTCGGACTTGCCTTCCTTCTCGCTCTCCAAGTAGAACATCAGGCCGGCGACGGCGAGGATGACCCACGAGCGCCAGTTGGCGAGGTTGAGCGTGTAGCCGACGCCGAACGGTTTCTCGACGAGCATTCCCTCGCCCGGCTTCCAGTACGCCGAGAGCATTCGCCCGACGCTGGGGCGTTCGAAGTTGTACGGGACACCGAAGAGCGTTCCTGACGTTTCTTTGTCGGACATGTGATAGACATTGTCCGCACCTATTATAGCGTTTGGGGCATCGGATTGCAAGGCGACGGAGGGTCCGTTTCGGATGTCGTTCGGGAGTCGATACGGACGAAGAAGCGGATTCGAAAACGAGTTCGTTCTCACTGATACCGGCCGCGGCCTTCGATCTCACGGAGTTGGTCGAGAACGAGGTCGTCGCCGGTCTCCTCGTAGGCGGATTCGAACTCGCGCTGGAGGTCCTCCGCGTCGTCGGCGGTCCCGGCGAGGCTCTGGCTGAAGACGTGCAGATCCATCGCGTAGTCCTCCACGTCGTCCGAGTAGTAGCCCAGTCCGAAGTCGATGGCGTAGGTTCGGTCGGCCGAACACCGGAAGTTCCGCGTCGTCGGGTCGCCGTGAACGATACCCTCGCGGTGGAGCGTGCCGAGGTGACGGCCCACGTCCCGCACGCGGTCGGCGGTGAGTTCGTCGCGCAAATCCGCCTCGCCGACGCGTTCGAACTCGATGGAAAATTCGGCGAGATCGATGTCGTAGACGACCGGCGTCGGGACGCCAGCGCGTCGGGCGTCGCTCGTCAGGCGCGCTTCGAGCGTCGTGCGCTCCTTGCGAAGCGTCGCGTCGAGTTCGGGATGGCGGTAGGATTTGGGCGTCCGGCGCTTTTCGACGCGCTCGGGACCGATGTCCACAGTCGCTTCCGCGCCGCGAACCTCGCGCTCGTCGGGGTGCCGAAGCACGTCGGGGGCTTCCGTCCCACGCCACGACACGGCGACTTGATCCGGGCGGAAGTTCGAGTTTACCGCGGATTCGGCAACCGGAATCGTGTCGCCCGCCGCGACCATCTCCGCGCCGAGCACCGCGATCATTCCGGCGTTGTCGCTCAAAAAGCGCGGTTCCGGCGCGTAGAACTTCGCCCCGCGCTGCTCGCACATCTCGGCGAGCATCTCGCGCAGTCGAGCGTTGTTTCCGACACCGCCGCCGAGGACGAGTTCGTCCCGGCCGGTCAGCGAGAGGGCGCGCTCGGCCACCTCGGTCAGCATGGCGAAGATGTTCTCCTGCAGGGAAAAGCACACGTCCGGAATCTCGTGACCGTCGTCGACGGCCTGCTTCGCCGCGCTCATGATTCCCGAAAACGAGAAATCCATCCCCTTCACGACGTACGGCATGTCGATGTACTCGCCGTCCGCGGCGGCCTGCTCGACTTTCGGTCCGCCGGGGTGTGACCACCCGACGTGGCGCGTGAACTTGTCGATGGCGTTGCCGACGCCCGTGTCCATCGTTTCCCCGAGGACGCGGTACCGGCCGTTTCGGTAGCCCAGCACGTGAGCGTTGGCACCGCTCGCGTTCAGACAGACGGGCGAGTCGAACCCGGATCGTTGCCGCCCGATTTCGAGGTGGGCGACCATGTGATTCACGCCGACCAGCGGCACGTCCAACGTCTGTGAGAGCGCGCGGGCCGCCGTCCCGACGATACGCAGACACGGGCCGAGGCCCGGGCCGCGCGAGAAGGCGACGGCATCAACGGGCGACGCCCGTTTGCTCGATGAGCGAAGCTCATCGGTGTCGATATCACCGTCGGCCTCGGAGAGTGCCGTTTCGATGACGCGCGGAATCGCCTCGCTCATGTGCTCGGCGGCTTCGCGCGGATGAATGCCGCCGCTCTCCGGTTGGTAGGCGTCGGTTTCGATAAAAACGGAATCGGTGTTCGAATCGTAGACGGACGCGCTGGCCGCCCACGCGGTACCCTCAACGCCGAGGATTCGCATTTACTTCCACTCGGTGTAGCTGCACTTGCCACAGTGAAGCCGGTCACCGTGGTCCGCGAGGAACGTGTCGCCACAGCGCGGGCACTGCTCGCGCTCGGTCGTGCCGTCGTCGTTGTAGAGTTCGTTTCGCGCCATTATTCAGCCTCCTCGGCTTCCGGTTCCGCCTCGCCTTCGGAGTCGGCCGTGATCTTGTTTCGTTCGAGCATGTACTCCTGCTCGACGTCACGGGCGTGTTCGGAGCTGTCGTAGACCTTCGCGTAGCCGACGGTCTTTCGCATCCCGAACTTCGTGTTCATCTCGTGAACGACGACTTCGTCCGCGTTCTTGTCGAGTTTCGCCGCGAGGCTGTCGCGCACCGAGAGGCGCGAGGGCGTTGCCTCGTCGTGAACGATCTGGAACCGCACTTCAGTCCGGTGGAGCATTGGATTTTGCTCCTGTGAGAGGATTTCGACTTCCATGTGTAACACTCAGTTATAGTGTTCTTCTCCCCGAAGCGTGTAAAAGGATTTCGAAGTGGGCGATTCCACTGGAACGCGATTACAGTGGAAGCCACGGCGAACGGAGGTCGTGATGGGGAAAATGCCACCGCTCCTCCCGTCCTGCCTCGACGCGATATTCGATGACGCCGTCGAACAGCGGTTCGAGGGCTGTCACGAGTTCGTGGTCGTACGGTCGCGGCAGGACGTAGTGACCCATCCCGTTCGCGCCGCGGACTTGCCCACCGACGATGCCGAGGAACTGCCGAACGAGCGTCGGATCGTACCGGGTCAACATCGACCCGAGCGAGTCGAGGCCGAGTCGGAGTTCGCCCGGTTGAAAGTTCCTCGACCCCTCGAACGACGTTATCGTCTCCGAAATAGAACTAGTGAGCTCCCGAATCCCCGAATCGACATCGACGACCGGCGCGGAAATGTGGGGTGGTATCGACACGCCTTCGTGTGAGATGACGGTGGCGTTCTCGTCCAACGCCGTCGTCGGCAATCGTTCGTACACCACTGTCCGTGGCGTTCCCGAGAGAACGGCAACGCGAAATCGACGCTCTTCGGGGTCGCCGAACAGCTTTCGGCTTGCCGCTGAGAGCACGGAATCCGGAACGGAACCGACGAGTAGGAGGTTACACCCCTCCCGTTTCAACCGCTGGAGCGTTCGCTCGAACTCCAGCGCACGCGTCTCGTCGGTTCCACTTTTCCGCATCGTGATACAATTGTGAAACCAGCCTAATAAACTGTTTCACCTCCTGTTAGCGGCGGTCAGCGTAACCGACGAGCGAGAACAACCGCTCGACGTCGCCGTCCATGCGCGCCAACAGGTCGGCAACGTCGGTTTGTAGGTCGGACGTGACGCTCGTGAGAACCATCCCTTCGTTCGGCTGTCCGTAGACGACGCTTCCACCGACCGGCACGGCGAGCACCGCCGGAAGCGCGGCGAGGTCCTCCTCCCCGTCCACGACGAGAACGGTCGATGCGTCCGCCTCGATCGCGTCGGCGAGCGCCATAAGGAGGTCGTCCGTGAGGACGCCGGCCGGGTTCTCCACCGGAACGCGTCGCGCGTCGTCGCTGACGGCGTCCCGGATTTCGGGGTCGACGGCGTCGCGTTTGGTGATCCCGTCCACGAGCGCGACGTCCGGCGTGACGCCAGCCGATTCGAGGTGATACGTGACGACGTCGCCGACGGCGACTAGCGGTCGCTCGGCCGATTCGAGAAGCGTCTCCGCGTCGGTGAAAATCGGTCCGAGCGGTTCCTTTAGCTCTCCACGCAACGCGCGGGGAAGCGAGACGACTGTTTCTGACACGTCCCTATCTGACTTTCAGCGCGTAGCTTCCCGGCTCCGTTACTTCCATCTCCCGCCCGATTTCGCTCTCCTCGGGGTGGGCGATGGAGACGTAGCCGCTCCAGTCCTCGGTGAGGCTGGTGGAGTTACAGACGGGACAGATTTCCTCGTCCGGCTCCACGACGGCGTGGCAGTCACGGCAGGCGAGGCGATTGCTCGCCATCGTTATTCGCTCTCCGTCGTCGCGTGGCGCTTCTGACGGTCTTCTTTCAGCCAGCCGTGTTTACCGAGGCCGACCTGCTTCGCCGTGAGACCGATCTTGCTCTCACGCGGGTTGCGTTCGTCGATGCTCTTGGTGACGATACGCGTGCGAACGGAGTCGCCGACGCCGAGCGTGCGGTTGGACTCGCGGGAGGCGAGCGCTTGGCCCTCCTCGTCGAACGCGAGGTATTCGTCCGAAATCTGGGAGACGTGGAGCAGGCCGTCCACCGGCCCGATGCCGACGAACGCCCCGAAGTTGACGACTTCGACGACTTCGCCGTCCACGACTTCCTGCATCTGCGGGTCGAACGTCAGCGCGTCGAACTCCGCTTCGTAGTAGACGCCGGGACGGTTCGGCAGCACTGCACCTTCGCCGATGTCGTGAACTTCGGTGACGCTGACGACGCTTCCGACGTCCTCGTCCATCCGTCCTTCGAGTTTGTCCTGTAGTAACCGTTTCACCAGGTCCGGCGTAACGTCTGCGAGGAACTGGGGAGGTACTTCGACCGTGTCCTTCAATCTGGCCCGTTTATACATGCTATGGTTGAGTGATTGCGAGTTTGTTCTTCCCCCTTATATGGATTACCGATACGCCAGCGTCGAGCAGGCGTGTACGAAGGGGTGCGTCGTTCGTGACGACGAAGTCGAACTCGGGTCCGAGTTCGACCAATGCGTCGTCGGCGTACGATTCCTCGTGGTCGATGGTTCGACATCGCGTCGCCAAATCGGCTCCCACACTCGCGGCGGTCGCCTCCTTGCCGTTGCCCTGTGACAGTCCGTCGAGTTCGGTGACGACGGCGCGAGGGGTGACACACTCGAACTGGCCCAATAGCCGGTCGAGTTCGTCGAACACCCTGACGCCACATTCGACGGGCATCATGAGGGCACTGGTATCCATGACGACGGTGTGAACCATCAGTTCTGGGTCGTGAGGGTTCCGATGCCGATGAGCCGCCAGCGTGCGCCGATACGGCGGTTGATGGCGATTTTCGCCCCTTCAGCCGCACAGACGGGACGCTTGAGCGAGACTTCACACTCGTCGTCGCGCGCGCTGGTGACGGCACCGACCGTCGTCGCCGTTCCGACCGTCAGCATGAGCGGTTCGCCCGTGCTGATTTCGTCCACGTTCTGCTCGTCCATGCCGACGAGACGTTCGAGCAGATCGACTTTCATCGTGAACTGCTCCCACGTCGGCGGGAGACTGCCGGGGGTCCCTGCGACCTGTCCGGCCAGCGCGTCACCCTTGGTGAGGCTCGGGTCGAGACCCGTTCCGACGCCGAGTAGGCCGCCGGGCGTGGCTTCGTCCACCATCTCGCCACCCGCTTGGAGGGACCGAACGTCGGTCTGGATGGGTTCCCACTGCGTTTGGCCGCCTTCTTCCACTTCGCGTCCGGGACGGAGTTCGAGTTCGTCGCCCGCGTTGAGCTTTCCTTGAACGAGACTGCCGCCGAGCACGCCGCCAGTGAGACTGTCCCACGTCGTGCCGGGACGGTTGATGTCGAAACTGCGAGCGACGTACATCTGTGGGTCGTCGTTCGGGTCCTGTTCCGGTGTCGGGATCTCCTCCTCGATGGCCTGAATCAGCAGGTCGATGTTGACCTCCTGTTGGGCGCTGATCGGGACGACTGGCGCGTCCTCCGCGACCGTCCCTTCCACGAACTCCTGAATCTGTTCGTAGTTACGTCGCGCGCGGTCGGGACTGACGAGGTCGATCTTGTTCTGTGCGATGACGATGTTCTCGATGCCGATGATGTCGAGCGCCATCAGGTGCTCTTCGGTCTGGGCCTGCGGAACGTTCTCCGTGGCCGAGACGACGAGCACTGCGCCGTCCATCAGCGACGCTCCCGAGAGCATGGTCGCCATGAGCGTTTCGTGGCCGGGCGCGTCCACGAACGATACTGTTCGAATCGGTTCGCTTTCCGAACCGTCGGCGCACGTCTCGTCTACCGTGTAGCACTCCGGTGCGTCCACGCCAGGGCACTGCCTGAACGTCGCGTCCGCGTATCCGAGTCTGATAGAAATCCCCCGCTTCATCTCCTCGGAGTGCTGGTCGGTCCATTCGCCGGAAAGAGCCTGCACGAGCGTTGTCTTTCCGTGGTCTACGTGGCCGACGAGTCCGATATTCACCTCCGGTTGGTTGTGTGTTCCTGTCAACGTTGACCTCCTGAAGTAATCTTGTCGTAGATTCGGCCCGAACGACTGATAAACCTACTGTTCTCGCATCGAGCGAGTTCCTGACAAGGACGTTACAAAAATGTAATTCACATAACGTTTTATCCGCTACCCGACGAAACTACTCCCATGAGCAGCGACACCGAGTTACAGGAGTGTGAGGACTGTCTTGCTCCGGCGAAAGCGTTCTCGGTCATCGCCAACGAGACGCGCCTCTCGATTCTGGAGGCGCTCTGGCAGGCCCCGGAACGACCAGTCGGCTTTTCCGAACTTCGAAAGGAGGTCGGGATGCGCGACAGCGCCCAGTTCAACTACCATCTGAAACAGCTGACCGACCACTTCGTCGTTCGAACCGACGAGGGCTACGACTTCCGCCAGGCCGGAAAGAAGGTCGTGAGCGCGGTGCTGGCGGGTTCGTTCAACGAACATCCGCATCTCGACCCCATCGAACTGGACGAGACGTGCGCCGCCTGTGGTTCCCACCTCCGAGCGACGTACGAGGAGGAGACGCTGACGGTGGCCTGTCCCGACTGCGGGAAGGCCCACGGCAACTATCCGTTCCCACCGGGCGGTCTGAACGACCGTACCAGCGACGAAATCATGGACGCGTTCAATCAGCGCGTGCGCCACCTCCACTGTCTCGCCGCCGACGGGGTGTGTCCGGAGTGCAACGGGAAGATGAGAACGACGGTGAAGAAGGATACGGAGAACGTCCTCGGAACGAAGGTCAGGGTGGACCACCACTGCGAGCAGTGCCATCACCAACTCCATTCCACGGTCGGACTGTCGCTTCTGGACCAGTCGCGGGTCGTCACGTTCTACAGCGACCACGGCATCGACCTCTGTACGAAGCCGTTCTGGTCGCTCTCGTGGTGTGTGGGCGACGAAACCACGACGATTCTCGGGGACGACCCGTGGCGAATCCGAGTCTCGATAACGCTTTCCGACGAGACCCTCGACGTCACCCTCGACGCCGACATGAACGTCGTCGAAATCGATCAGAGCTGTCCGTCGGCAACCGACGCCGAGAGCGTCGCCTGACACCGAAATTACAGGAACGCGTTTCAGTATCGGATCCTACAGAAGTGTTCTTCAGCTAACATATTTGTCGGTAGCTCCCCTTCGTTCAAACGAGGAGAGCCACCATGAAGTACGAAACCACCGTCGGATTTGCTGAACTGAACCCCACCTTCGACATCGTCCGCCGAGCGCTCGCCGCGCTACTCGCGCTTGTGCTCGGAACCGCTGTTGCACTTGCTATCGGCCTCGTCTTCGTCTACGGTGCGGCGATGGTCGGTGCAACACTCCCCGCTATGCTCGTCGCGTGGGCGGCTATCTTCGGAATTCTCGTCTTGCTCCCGTTCCTCGTCGTCCGAACGATGGCGAGCGTGTTTACGGCGTTGGAACTCTGAACGAATCGTTTGTGATTTCGGGTTACGGCGGGAACGTGGGGTTGTTGGATTCGTTTGTCGATTCCAACCGAGACGACACCGGTTTTGTTGTGGTTCGTTTGTAGCAACTGCGATGACGATGCGGAGCGCTTCCGTGCTCCCGTTTGCAACCTCACGAGAACTACGTTCAGTCGTCTCGCGCGACGGCGCACGGCCGTGCGCCGTGCGCTACTCGGACGTAACGTTCGTCTTCTGGACGACGTCGCCGTCGTGAACGACCGTCAGCGTGAATTTCCGGTTCGGACCGCCGTCCGGAATTTCGACGGTTGCGGTGTAGTTCGCCAGCGCGGGGCACCCTCGCTCGGCTTTTCCCGTTTCTTTCCGACTATTCACCCGGAGCATGTAGTCTCGCCAGCCGTTTTTCACCAGTTTCGGCTGGTCGAGCGAATGTGCGGCGTCGGGGACGCTCACGTTTCCGGTGACGACGAGGAGCGACCGTCCGCTCGCGTTGCGCCGGGTCACTTCGACGCGGTTCGCCGGTGATGGGACACAGCCACCCCCCGTGCTTACCGCGTCGACGAGTTTCGGTTCCACCGGTTTCTTCTCGACGTCGACCTGCGTCGTTCGGTCGAGAACTCCGGCGTCGCTGCAACCCGCGAGGAGGACGGAAACGACGACGAGGCCGGCGAGGAATTGCGAGCGCATCGACGCTGTAATCACGCGTCGTCGGTATATGCTTTCCTCACGGACCCCGAACAGTTATCGCCGCTCGAACAGACCACGAAACCATGACAGCGCCAGCGGATCTGATCCTCACGAACGCGGAGGTGCACACCCTCGCGGACGACTCGGCGGGAAACGACGACGCGGACGACCGACCTGAAGCGGTCGCGGTCCGGGACGGGGAAATCGTTCGCGTCGATTCGGCGTACGAGGTGAACTTCCTGAACGGAGTCCAAACCGAAGTCATCGACCTCGGCGGACGCGTCCTCCTGCCGGGATTCATCGACGCGCACACCCACATGCAGACCGTGGGGAGCTATCTGGTGAACGCCGACCTCTCGGACGCCGATTCACCTGCCGACTGCGTCGACCTGCTGGCCGAGTTGGACGAGGACCGCGATTCGAACGACCACGAGTGGGTCCTGGGCTACGGCTTCGACGAGAGCATGTGGGACGAGTCGCGCTATCTCACCCGCGAGGACCTCGATTCGGTGAGCGAAACCCGTCCCGTCGCCGCGTTCCGCGAGGACCTGCACGTCGCCTCGGTCAACGGCGTGGTGCTCGACCGACTGGGCGACGAGATGCCCGAGGAGGACGTCGAGACCGAGGACGGCGAACCGACCGGCGTCATCGTGGAGGACGCGGTCAACGCCGTCTACGAGGCCATCGAACCCGACGCCGAGACGACCCGCGAACTCCTGCTGGCGGCCCAGCGCGACGCCCACGAGAAGGGCGTCACCGGGGTCCACGACATGTGTCGGCAATCCCGTTCGCCGGTGGTGTACCGCCGACTCGAACTGGAGGGTGACCTGACCATGCGCGTCCGCATCAACTACTGGAGCGACCACATCGAGGCCGCGGAGGAGGTCGGTCTCGTGACGAACCACGGCAGTTCGTTGGTGACGACGGGCGCGATAAAGTCGTTCACCGACGGCAGTTTCGGCGGTCGGACGGCGAAGCTCTTGGAACCGTACGCCGATGCGGAGGAGGTCGTCGATGCGGACGCCGACGACGTGACCGGCCAGTGGGTCGTCTCCCCCGAGGAACTGGACGACATCGTCACGCGGGCGGACGGTGCCGGATTTCAGGTGACGGCCCACGCCATCGGCGACGAGGCGATCGAGGCCGTGCTGGACGCCTTCGACGAGACCGGGGACGCGGGCGAGAAGCGCCACCGGGTCGAGCACGTCGAACTCGTGACGGACGAACAGATCGAGCGGTTCGCGGAGTCGGGCGTAATCGCCTCGGTGCAACCGAACTTCCTGAAGTGGGCGCAACCGGGCGGCCTGTACGACGCTCGACTGGGCGAGGAGCGCCGGAAGCAGACGAACCGCTACCGCACTCTGCTCGATGCGGGTGCACATCTCGCGTTCGGCAGCGACTGCATGCCCCTCGACCCACTGCTCGGGATTCACCAAACCGTCAACGCGCCCGTCGAGGAACAGCAGCTTTCCGTGACGGAAGCGCTCCGCGCGTACACGCTCGGGGCGGCCTACGCCGGATTCGACGAGGACGACCTCGGCACCGTCGAAGTCGGCAAGAGGGCCGACTTCACCGTCCTCGACCGCTCGCCGTGGAAACACGCCGACGACATCGAAAACATCGACGTGGCGATGACCGTCGTGGACGGCGTCGTCGCTTTCGACGGACGGAACGATTAAGCCGTTTCCAGACAGTTCTCGATCATGTCCTTCGCCCTCCCCATCCTCTTCCCCATCCCCATTCCCCTCGCCGCCGAACTCGGCGGCATCTTCGTCCTCTTCTTTCTCTTCGCCATCGGTGGCCCGCTCGTCCTCTGGTGGCTCATCGATACGGAATCGGACCGCGAGGAGACCGAGCATCACGACTGGTCGAGCGCCGAACGCGCCGCCCGCCGCGACACGCGCGACGACCGGCGATAACGGGAACTGAACTCGTTTTTCGAGTCGTATTCCGCGGTGGATAGCGAACAGCACGCGCTATCAATAACCGAATGAATCGGAAACCGTGTTTTGAAGAGAAAATATTTTCAATACTGGCTGTTGTTGGCTAGTGCAACCACAGGTGGATCAACGTGCCAAAAATGGAGACCGCAAACCTCGAAACCGAGCTGAGTCTGTTCAAATACGATAATCTGGAACAGCTTCCATCGGAATATCGGGGGTTGAGTGAAGAAGAGCGAACGGAGCGTATCGAGCGGGCGCTCGATACGCTGGGCGACGACGTCGTCGTCCTCGGACACAACTACCAGCGGCGGGAAATCGTCGAACACGCGGATTTCATCGGCGATTCCTACCAACTGAGCGTGAAGGCGGCCGAGGCCGACGCGAAGTACGTCGTCTTCGGCGGCGTCACGTTCATGGCCGAGTCGGCGGACATCATCACGGACGACGATCAGACCGTCATCCTACCGTCGATGGAGGCGTCCTGTCCGATGGCCGGGATGGCCGAGGCGTTGCAGGTTGATTCCGCGTGGGCGAAAATCGAGGCGGCCGCGCCCGACGCGAACATCATCCCGATCACGTACATGAACTCCTACGCCGACTTGAAGGCGTTCTGCGCCGAGCAGGGCGGCGCGGTCTGTACGTCCTCGAACGCTCACCGAGTCTTCGAGTGGGCGCTGGAGCAGGGCGACAAGGTGCTCTTCCTGCCGGACAAACACCTCGGCGAGAACACGGCCCATCGTCTCGGATTGGAGGACGAGACGGCGATGTGGAACCCGTGGGACCCCGAGGAACAGGACGCCGCTGCTATCGCGGATTCGAAGATCGTCCTCTGGGACGGCTACTGCCAGGTCCACGAGCGCTTCGGCGTGGAACACATCGACCGAGTTCGTGCGGACCACCCCGATGCGAAGGTCGTCGTCCACCCCGAATGCCGCCGCGAGGTCGTGGAGGCGGCGGACGTCGTCGGAAGCACGGCGACGATCTGCGAGTCCATCGCCGAGGCCGACCCCGGCGAGACGTGGGCCATCGGAACGGAGATCCACCTCGTCAACCACCTCGAACGCTGGCATCCCGAAGTGAACGTCCTCCCGCTCTGCGGCGACGCCTGCATGGACTGCAACGCGATGCGCCAGATCGATCCGAACTACCTGACGTGGGTGCTCGAAGAACTGGTCGAAGGGCGGGAACGGAACGTCATCGAAGTCGCGCCGGAGGAAAAGGACCTCGCCATGCTGGCGCTGGAGAGGATGCTGGAGCTATGAGCGGGGAAGAAACCGATATCCTCGTTATCGGAAGCGGTATTGCGGGCTGTAGCGCCGCGCTCGGCGCGGCGCGTGCGGGTGCGAACGTGCTCGTCGCCACGAAGGCGACTCGCCCGGAAAACGCTTCGACGCACTGGGCACAGGGCGGTATCGCCGTCACCCGAGACGATCCGAAGGCGTTCCACGCCGACGTCCTGTCGGCGAGCGCGGACACGGCCGACGCCGAAGCGGTCGACGTACTGGTCGAGAACGCGAACGACGCCGTCGAGGACGTGCTCATCGATACGCTCGGCATCACCTTCGACTCGGACGGCGAGGGGTACGATTACGGGCGGGAGGCCGCCCATTCCGAAGAGCGAATCCTCCACATCGACGCCAGCACGGGCCAGCACGTTCTCGGCCCGTTCCTCTCCCATCTCGATTCCCATCCGCGCGTGACCGTCGCGGAGGACACCGCCGCGCTCACGCTCGTGACCCACGAGGGTCGCGTTCACGGCGCGATGCTCGAACGGGACGGCGAAATTTGGCCCGTCTTCGCCGGGGCCACGTTACTCGCCACCGGCGGGGTCGGCGCACTGTACGACCACACGACGAACCCCGATTCGGCGACGGGTGACGGCATCTCCATGGCCGCGCTGGCGGGGGCGAAGACGAGGGACATGGCGTACGTGCAGTTCCATCCAACCGCATATAGCGGAGACGACCCCTTCCTCGTCAGCGAAGCCGTTCGCGGCGAGGGCGCAGTCCTCCGGAACGCCGACGGCGAGCGGTTCATGGTCGACGAACACCCGGACGCCGAACTCGCGCCGCGGGACGTGGTCGCCCGCGCGGTCCAGCGCGAACGCGACCGAACCGGCGAAGTCGTCCTCGATACGACGCCGCTGGATTTCGCGGGGACGTTCCCCGACCTCGCCGAGAAATGCGACGAGCGCGACGTATCCCACGACTCGATTCCGGTCGCGCCGAGCGAGCACTTCCTCTGCGGCGGCATCGAGGTGGACGACCACGGAACGACGAGCCTCGACCGCTTGTTCGCGGTCGGCGAGTGTGCGCGGACCGGCGTTCACGGCGCGAACCGCCTCGCCTCGACCAGCCTTCTCGAAGGGTTGGTCTGGGGTCTCCGCGCGGGTGAGCGCGCGGCAGACGTTTCGACCGGCCCGGAACCGGTCGAAACCCCGGAATTACTGAACAGCGACCCGGCGCTTCCCGCCGGGTTCGCCCGCGACAAGTTCACCCGCCTCCGACAGGTGATGGACGAGTACGTCGGCCTCTCGCGGAATCCCGACGACCTCCGACGGGCGACCGCCGCGATTCGGCGGTTGAAAGGAGAGGTGGACGCCTACGCCAGAACCCGAACCGCACGGGACCTGTACGAACTCCGACACGCGAGCGTCGTCGCCCTGCTCATCGCCCGGGACGCGATGGACGCCGAATCCGTCGGCTGTCACCACGTGGAGGAAATCCATGCTGACTGATAGCGACGTCGAGCGATGGCTCCGCGAGGACGTGGGCCACCACGACGTGACCAACCACGTTCCAGGAAAGACCGTCGGGCGACTCGTCGCGCGGGAGTCCGGCGTCGTCGCCGGGTTGGACGCCGCGCTGGCCGTGTTCGACTACCTCGACTGCGAGACGAACCCGCTGGTCGAGAACGGCGCGAACGTGGACGTGGGCGAAACCGTCTTCGAGGTCCACGGCCCGGCGACCGACGTGCTCCGCGGGGAGCGAATCGCGGTCAACCTCGTCGGTCACGCCTCCGGAATCGCCACGAAGACGGCCGAAGCGGTGTCCGCCGCGCGACTCGTCAGCGACGACGTGGCGATTGCAGGAACACGAAAAACCACGCCCGGCCTGCGCGGCATCGAAAAGCGGGCGGTCGCCGCCGGTGGCGGCGACACGCACCGCCTCACGCTGTCGGGCATGGTCATGGTCAAGGACAACCACATCGAGGAGATGGGGATGGTCGGCGCGATCGAGCACTTCCGGGAGTTGGCGTCGTTCGCCACGAAAATCGAGGTGGAGGTCGAACGACCGGAGGACGGTCGTCGCGCGGCGGAGGCGGGCGCGGACATCGTCATGTTCGACAACCTTCCCCCCGAAGCAGTCGAAACGGGCGTCGAACTCCTTCCCGACGGCGTCCTCTCCGAAGCCAGCGGCGGTATCGACCTCGAAGCCGTCCCCGACTACGCCGGAACCGGCGTGGACGTGATTTCCATCGGCGCGTTGACCCACAGCGCGCCGTCGCTGGACTTCTCGTTCCGTACCGGGTGAAATCGGGCGACCGGGACCGGGACGGATTTTACCGCTCGATGACAACTATTACTATGGAAAACGATCTTCCGGACGAGCGCCGCCTCGATTCGTTCGAGGCGGCGGGCGTTCGGGCGTGTGAACTCGCGGGCGAGTATCTCGTGTCCGAGTTCGAGACCGAATCGCTCGCCGCGGAGTACGGCCCGGACGACGTGAAGGCGCTCGCCGATAGGGAAGCGGAGACGCGGATTTTGGACGTTCTGACCGACGAATTCCCGGATCACGCGATTTACGCCGAGGAGTCCGGACGGCGGTCGGGTTCGGGCGCGTACCGCTGGGTCGTGGACCCACTCGACGGGACGAACAACTTCTGTTCGGGGATTCCGTACTTCGGGACTGCACTCGCGCTCCTCCGTGGGGACGTTCCCGTGTTGTCGGTGGTGTGCGACCCGCTCCACGATCACACGTACGTCGCTCGACGGGACGGCGGTGCCACCCTGAACGGCGAGCGGATTCGAGCCGAAAGCGCCGTTGCGAGCGACAACGCGACGGTGTCGTTCGTCCTCGGGTTGGACGCGCTTCGGGACGACGAACTGCGGGGGACGGCCGACCGACTGGAAGCCGAGGTCGGAACTCGTTGTAAACGGGTGTGGCGCAGTTGGGCACCCGCACTGGATTGGGGACTGCTCGCGCGCGGCAAACTGGAAGCCGTCGTCTGTTTCCATCCCGACACAGTGGAACAGCACGCGGGGTGGTTGCTCGCGGGCGAAAGCGGTGCGAGGCTGATGCGCGAGGACGGACTGTACCTCGCGGCGGCCAACGACGACGTGTTCGAGGCGTTGGAATCCCTCTTCTGATTCGACTCCCTGTTTCGGTGGATCTGTCAATCGATTCGATTGGCTTCCTCGCCGGGTCGCTCCGCTTCAATGGTGGGAAACACCGGTCGAAATCGAGCATGGGCTCGCGTCAGAATAACGACCAAACATCTCGAATAATCGATATGGTTATGTGGTGCCATGACAAAGCATACCGTATGGCAACTAGGTCGAGCCGGTCGCCATTCGACCGACTCCGTCAGCACTACGAACACAAGGAGCACAAATGCATCAAGTGTGGATACATCGATACGGACACTCACTGGCGCGTCACGAAACGCGGCCACGAAATCCACTACCAGCACATCTGCCCGTCGTGTGGCAACGTCGACACGCGTGTGCTTCGATACGGCGAGCGGTAGCCGGTACCGATTGGTGACTGACGGCCGCTAAAGGCGGTTGCTGACTAGTTTTCCAACAACGATTCGCCGGTCATCGCGCCCGGCTGTTCGACGCCGATGAGTGACAGGAGCGTCGGCGCGAGGTCACAGAGCGATCCGCCGCTTCGAACCGTCTTTCCGTCGTCGTCGCCGTTCGGGGAGACGTAGACGAGCGGGACAGGGTTGTAGGTATGTGCCGTGTGCGGGTCGTCCGGCGTTCCCATGTCGTCGGCGTTGCCGTGGTCCGCCGTGATGAGGACGTGTGCCCCGTGTGCTTCGAGCGTTTCCACGAGTCGCCCGAGTTGTTCGTCCACCGCCTCGACGGCTTCGACGGCGGCGTCGAAATCGCCGGTGTGGCCCACCATGTCCGGGTTCGCGTAGTTCAACACGAGCACGTCGGGGTCGTCCGAGTCGATGACCGAGATGGCCGTGTCCGTCACTTCCTCGGCGCTCATCTCCGGTTGCTGGTCGTAGGTCGGTACGTCCGGACTCTGGATGATGCGCCGGATTTCGCCGTCGAACTCGATCTCCCGTCCGCCGTTCAGGAAGTAGGTCACGTGGGCGTACTTCTCCGATTCCGCGAGACGAAGCTGTGTCAGGCCGTGCTCCGAAAGCACCTCGCCCAGCGTGTCCTCGGGTTGATGCGGTGGGAACGCAACGGGAAGATCGAAATCGGGGTCGTACTGGGTCATCATGACGAACTCCACGTCCGGCGGATGCGTGTCGAACGTCCACACCGGGTCGATATCCGCGATCATCCGCGTCAGTTGCCGGGCGCGGTCCGAGCGATAGTTGAAGAAGACGACCGCATCGCCGTCCGCCAATTCGGGACCGTCCGCCACCAGCGTCGGTTTCACGAACTCGTCCGTGTCGCCGCGGTCGTAGGAGTTCTCGACGGCCTCCACTGCGGTTCCGGCTTCGAACTCCGCGTCCCGGTTGACGATGGCGTCGTAGACTCGGTTCGTCCGCTCCCAGTTCTGGTCGCGGTCCATCGCGTAGTAGCGCCCGGAGACGGTGGCGACCTCGCCGGTTCCCTGCTCGTCGATGACCTCCTGTAATTCCCCGAGGAAGCCCGCCCCGCTCTCCGGCGACGTATCCCGTCCGTCCGTAAAGGCGTGGGTGACGGCCTCGACACCGTGGTCCGCCGCGAGTTCGATGAGCGAGTACAGGTGTTTCTGGTCGGAGTGGACTCCACCCTCGCTGACCAAGCCCATGAAGTGGACCCGGCCGTCGTGCTCGTCGGCGTAATCGAGCGCGCCGATGATGGCCTCGTTTTCGTCCAACTCACCGTCCGCGATGGCGTCGCTGATTCGCGTGTACTCCTGTCTGACCACACGTCCCGCGCCGATGTTCAGGTGTCCGACCTCGCTGTTCCCCATCTGGCCGTCGGGTAGTCCGACCCGCCGCCCCGTCACGTCGAGCGTGCCGTACGCGCCCGACTCCGCGAGATGGTCGAAATTCGGCGTGTCCGCCGCCTCGATGGCGTTCCGGCCGCCGTCTTCGCTTCCCAATCCCCAACCGTCGAGGACGATGAGTCCCGCTTTCATATTCGATTCGTCGTCGGGGCGGGGTAACAAGTCTTCGCCTGCGGTGGAAAATGCGACCGTGACCGTGGGGCGCTTTCGTTCACTTTCACTCCACGTAAGAATTCGTTTAACTATCGAGGCGGTGGTGCTTGTACTCGCTCGTTCCAAACGACGGGTGATATTATGCCCAATGGGGCACCATCGAACGGGGTTTCCGTGGCGCTCATCACCGCTGGCGCGACGATCATCGCCAGTCGAAACGACTGCGGGTGGATACTCGTCGCCGTCGGAGTACTGATAGCAAAGCGGAACTCGGGCGGATAACGGCCATCAGACGTCCATCCGCCCGAAATCTACCACTTTTGTTGTAACGCCGAGCGCGTCGCTCGACGGAACCGAGTAGGGAACGGAGCGTTTTATTCGTTGCGACAGCATGAAACTTTGACATTTTAACGCCGGTTCGACCGTGTCCGAACCGACTCGTTTCACGTATCGAAGAACGGTATCTTTTTTCGGGGTGGACCGGGTTGGACCGAGCATGACACTCGACCCCGTTCACTTCGACGGCATCGCCGAACTGGCGGACAGGATAGAGTACGAAGGGGAAGAGCGCAACCATCGGGAACTCGCACGGGAGGTCTGGGAGAACTATCTCGACCCGCTGTACCACGACGGGACGGAGGTCCTCGCGCCGCTAACGGACCTCGAACGCCGGTGTGCGAACATCGAGGAACTCGCGCTGGAAACCGATCAGTTCGAGACGATGCACGGGTTGGATTCGGGGAGCATCAACCCGAAGGTGTTCAAGAACGGACTGGTGGTCGATGTGGCCCACGCGGCGATGAGTTCGTCGCCGTCCGACCTCGACCTGCACGACTCGCGCACGGTGGTCAAGGCGCTCCACACGAACGATGTGGAGCCAAAATTCGGTACCGAGTGGGAATCGTACAACGAGGGAAGTAAACGCCGTATCGTACACGCGCCACGGCGGGACGAGTTCGAACAGGACATCGTCCACGCGCTGGCGCTGTACCGCGCGGAAAGCAGACACGCGCTCGACCACACGGAGGACGTATCGGATCTTCTCCTGCTGGACGGGCCGGTGTACCCGAAAGGAATCATCCGCTGGCGTGACCGCGGTTCGATTCTTCCGGACCTGTTCGAGGAATCGAAGGAAGTACGGACGATTCTCGAAAACTACGTCGAATTGGTCGAGACGTTCGCCGACCGCGACGTGCCGTTGGCGGGATTCGTCAAGAACATCTCCGCGCGGTCGATAATCCGGACCCTTCGGGAGAAAGGCGTGAACACGCCGTGGGCACACGACGCCGCGTTTTTCTCGCAGGTTCTCGAACGCGGTGAGGTCACCGATGGGGAGTATGAGCGATTGACCGACGACCTGACGCTGACGAACTGGTTCGTCTCCCGGGCCGGTTCGGACGCTTTTTTCGGGGGTGACGAAGCCACCCGATACATCGACCGGAAGTTCGCACCGGAGCAGTACGACGTGACGTTCTGTGTCATCTACGACCCGCGGCAGGATCTGCTGTTCAAAATCGAAGCGCCCAGGGTCTTCACGAGCGACGAGACGTGTCGTCGTCGTATCGAACGACAGGTGTTGAAAGAAATCGCGATCTCTCGAGGGCCTCCGACCGTTATCTCGAAAGCCGACTCACTCGCCCGAATCGGGCGCAACAGCACCTATTCGTTGCTACGGAGTTTCGAGCGGTCGTTCGACAGCGAACTGGACGAAAACTACAACAACGTCCGTTGGGGACTCAATTACTGAAGTTCGCCCTTCTCCATCGAGAACTCGACTTCGCTCTCGTCCACGCCGATGCGGGCGAACTGCGTTCGGATGTGTTCTTCGGCGGCGTCGAGGGCCTGGTCACGGGTGTCGAACCCGCGCGGCATCGGGGTCTCGAACGCGACGTGAACCTCCTTGCCGGAGACCATCTGGGAGGTCCCGCCGCTCTCGACCTGATAGAACTCGTCGCAGACCCATACGTACGGCGCGTCTTCGTCCGGCGCGCCCTTGAACGTGGGTGAGCGTTCACCCCGCTCGTACAGCGTTCCTGTGAGGGTCGTCCCTCCCGCCTCGCCGCGAACGAGCAACATAGCACTCAGTAGGACTCGGGAGGATAAAAGGGAAGTGGGAAACGGGGTGTGGAATGACACGGTGGTGGTCGTGACGGAGGGTGCGATGACACATTACCATCCGCGCCGACCGCCACCCGTGCGAAACACGTTTCAATCACGCACGAGATGGCAGGTCCATGAGCGATTTGGGCGACTTCTCGGATTTCGGGAGCGATTCCGGCGACTCGTCGGCGTCGGAATCGGCGGAAACGGACGGGGAGACTGCCGAAAACGGTGACGAGGGAAGCACGGGACGCGAGGGAACGACGGATGCAGGGCGGAACGACGGCTTCGATCGGATGGACCTCGCCCCGGTCGGCGACGATTACGGTATCGGCAGTCTCGCCGTCTCCGAGGGACTCTCCATCGGCGAGGAGAGCGACGATACCTGCCTACGGGCGTACATCACCGCGCCGAACCGGGGCGACGTGCGGATCGGGAAGTACCTGCTCGTCCCCTACCCGGACGGCGAAAAGCTGTTCTGTCGCATCACGACGCTCGAATACGCACAGGAGTTCCACAGCGACGACGCCACCGAGATTCACGCCCGGCGTGCGATGCGCAACGGGTCGATAGACGAGACGGATTACAAGTTCATGGCGACGTTGGAGCCCATCGCGGTGCTCTTCGCGGACGGCGACGACCTGAAGCGGCGGATGACCGACCGCGTGCCGAAACCCGAGACGGTGGTTCGACAGGCCAGCGACAAGGGAGAGATCAAGACGGGATTGAAGATTCCCGAGAACGGCGTCTTTCTGGGCCACCTCTCGGTCGGGGGCGAAAAGGTTCGGACGGCCGCCCAACCGCCGACCATCGACTACCGCGTGAAGGACGATTACGACTCGGGCGACCCGCTCGTCTTCCGGCACTCGCTCGTGGCGGGCGGCACCGGGTCGGGGAAGACCCACGGCGCGAAGAACATCCTCCGGCAGTACCTCGCCGAGGAACGGACGTATCCGATGGACGACGGGCGAAACGCCCGGATGGCGGTCGTGCAGTTCGACCCGCAGGACGAGTACGCCCAGATGCACGACGACAACCCGGACGTGACGACCGAAGACGAACGCGCGTGGGAGCGCGAGGGCGTCACCCACGGCGGCCACGACGAGACGGTGGCGTTCGTCCCGAAAGTCGGTGGCGAGACGTACGCCGCGAGCCACCACGACGCCGAGCAGGTCGAGTTCACGATTCCGTTCTCGATGGTGCGGGGCAACCAGTGGCTCGTCGCGGGCGCGAGCCTCAACGACAACCAGTACGGCGCGCTGACACACCTGCTGAACCGATTCTTCCGAAACCACGGCGACGGCGGAACCTACAACGAGTTCCTGAGTTTCCTCGACGACCCGGCGCTCCGCGAGGAACTGGACGAGAGCGGGCGGGTACACGAGGCCACGTTCGACGCCGTCAAACGTCGTGCGCTCTCCGTTCCGAGCAGCGTGTTCGATCAAGCGGCGGACCCCATCACCGACCTCGTCCCGCAGTTCGTTCGCTCGGGGCGGCTGTCGGTCGTGCCGACCTACCACCTGCCGTCGAGTCGGGCGAAGGAGATGGTCGTCCTCGCCGTGTCGAGCCTGCTCATCGACGAGAAGCTCTCGAACGCGCCGAACTACCCGACCATCAAGGAGACCCCGCTCCTCGTCGGGATGGACGAGGCGCACAACTTCCTCTCGAACGCCGACAGCGTGCAGGCTCGGCAGGTCATCGGCAAGTTCACCGACGCGGCCAAGCAGGGCCGCAAGGAACGACTCGGGTTGTTCCTCATCACGCAGGACCCACAGGACATCGCGGAACCCGTGTTCAAGCAAATCAACACGACCGTCGTCCTGAACCTCGGCGACGAGGACGCCATCAAGAGCGTGAACATCCCGACCACGCTGGAGAAGAAGGTGCCGTACATGGAGAAGGGACAGATGGTCGTCTACTCGCCGGACAACTCCGAACCCGTCGAAATCACCGGCCTGCCGAAGTGCGTCACCCGCCACGGCAGGGATTGAGTCTCACGAGAGGAGAATTGGATAAAACGCTATGTGATGGCGATGTGTATCTCCAACCATGGTAGAGAAAATACTCATTCCGATAGACGGTTCGGAGCACGCGACGAAGGCACTGTCGTACACGTTCGAGGAATTCCCGGACGCGGAGGTCACCGTCATCAACGTCATCGACCCCATCGATGTCGGCTACACGTCGACGGTCGGAATGCCCGGTTACTCCGAGGAGTGGTACGAGGACTCGAAGGAGAACGCGGAGGAGTTGTTCGCGGAGGCACAGGAGAAGGCCGACGAGTACGGAACCACGGTCTCGACGATAACCGACGTCGGGCAACCCGCCCAAACCATCGTCACTGCCGCCGAGGACTTCGACCACGTCGTGATGGGCAGTCACGGCCGTTCGGGCGTCTCCCGAATCCTTCTCGGAAGCGTCGCGGAAACGGTCGTCCGACGCTCGCCGGTTCCCGTGACCGTCGTTCGGTAATTCGGCAGAACTCACCAGATGTCGTGCAGAAGATAGTGGCTGTGAAACACGGGTTGCCAGCCGAGACGCTTTCATTATCACCAGTTCCCTTCGAAGAAGGAGAGTACATTGGGGAAATAAACCAGAATCATCATCCACAGAGCAACGTAGTACAGCAAAGCAATGACGCGGAGGACGACTGCAGTGCGATAGTACCGCTCCGGCAGGACGTTCGGCACCGAGAGAAGGAGCAGTCCCCCACCCGCGAGGATACCGACTTTGGCTCCCCGGACGACGAGAGCGTACCCCGCGAGCAACACGCTGAACGCAAAAAACGACCACCCGTAGAGGCCCCCAGCGGGGTCGCTGAATATCGTCTTTCCGATAACCGGATACTCACGATCTCTCTCGAAGTTCATATTCGATAATCAATTTATTCCCTAATAACGTATGCTCACGCTCGACTGAATCGGTTGGTCTCGTTGGCCACTGAGATGACCGTCAGCGACGGAATCTGCACAACCGCCAGAAACGGCCAGTGGCACGACCGCCGGACGGGATTTCGGTCCCTCGTAACCATACTGATTCTGACAACCAATACGGACGTTCCGAATCTGGTGCGCGTATCTTTCACACGCCCGTTTCCGTTGAATCGGCCGGATTACGTCGGTGCAGAAATATCAGAAGACCGATTCCAACGAAAGCGATGAGAATTCCGGGGAGTAAATAGACGATATTTGGTGAGCAGTGATCCCCGGGACCGCCTACCATCGAACACATCTGCCGCTGGAATCCATACCAAATCAGGATACCACCGCTAACGATACCAAGAGTACCGATTGCCTGTAAGAGACGTGTTGAATACATATCAGATATGAACGCGAGACCCGGTAAATCTCTTCTGTAAAGTCGAAATAGACCTGCGTAATTTGCACCACGAACTCCCAGTCAGTGATGTGGGATTCGCACCAGTATTCAGCACGCTCTCTCTGTCACGGTCTACGGGTTTCAAGGGAGTCGGGATTTCGGTTCTTTTCAGAAAACTCATAACCACAACTCACTACCGTGGGATATGGAACGAAATACACTCGCCTCTGCTCTCCTCGCGTACACCGTCGTTGCAGCGGGTGTGACGGTCGTTCCGCTCGCGTATTTCTTGGGCCGAGCCATCGTCCTACTGCTAATCGTGTCCCTGTTCGTGTTCTCCCTTCTCCATGCACGGACCGGAAGCGGTCCGACCATGCAGATGGATGGCGATGGTGGTGGTGGAGAAGACTATACAGAAATGGACGCCGCACCATCCCAGGTCCATATCGGGTCCTCACTCCCCACGAACAATCGAGCGATTCTCACGTTTTACCTCCTCGGAATCGTCTTCTGGAGCTTCGTTGGGACTATCATCGTCGTCATCTGAGATTCTACTTGGTTCTCTCCACTTCCGCACGCTCCAGGGTGTTTTAAAGAGAATTGGAGTTTTCACAACCGACAGAGACGGCCTACGACACAACCACTAGTCGCTAGCAATTCCGCCGGAAAATCTCCGATTTTCCGGGCCGACGACTGAACGGAGCGAAGTCCTCGTGAGTGAAACGAACGAGGGCACGGAAGACGCATTGCGTCTTCCGGAGCGAAGTGAGGGAGGAGCGCTTTTGATCGACATTTTGCCAGGGAGCCATCAGGGATGCCGACGGCACCCGTCGGCATCCCTGACAGCGACCACAGCAAAAGGTCGTTTAGAAGAGATTGGCCTGCTGGTACACGCTGATTCCCTCGTCCGTGATGTCGTAGGGTTTGATGTCGCGGGAGTGGTTGGCGTCGCGGATCTTTTGGATTTCGATGGCGAGTCGGGTTTCGATGAATTCGTCCTCGCTTCGGACGTAGCGGAGGACGAACACGGCGTCGGTGAGGTACTCGATGATGCCGTGGCGTGAGGCGTAGGGGTTGTCGTCGCTGGCCTCGCTCGTGAGCATGGTGGTGACGCCCGCTTCCTTGAGACTGCGGGTGAAGTCGTAGATTTCGTTGCGGCGGGTGGCCTGTTCCTCGTACATCATTTCGAGGAGCGAGACGGAGTCGAGGACGAGGCGCGTGGCACCGAAATCGCGGACGAGTCCCGGTAGTTCGCTGCGGATGCTCGACAGCGAGTTGGCCATCTCGATGGGGTCCAAGTCCACGACCGCGAGTTTTCCGTCTTCGACGTACTCGTCGTAGGGCCAGCCTTTCTCGGTCGCGCTGTCCACGATTCGTTGGTGGCTTTCCTCCAGCGTGACGTAGACGGCCTTCTCGCCGCGTTCGAGGGCGTGGTTCAGGAACTGAAGCCCGAACGTGGTTTTTCCGGTCCCCGCGTTGCCGATTGCGACCATCAGGGTGTGCTGGGGGACGCCGCCCTGGATCATCCTATCGAGACCGTCGATCCCGATGTCGATGCGTGGAATCGCTGACTCGAACTCCTCGTCGTCGAAGTTGGTACTGGACGGGCCGCCGCCGAATCCGCCGCTACCGCCATCGAAGTCACTGCCGCCACCGAACCCGCCTGCGTCGAATCCACTGGCGTCGAACCCATCGGCACCGGCGTCGCCGCCGAAGTTGCCATCGTCGTCGAAGTCCGGTTCGGTTCCGCCCATGTTGGGGGCTGATGCGAACGCGCTGGCGAAGTCGTCGTCGAACAGCGGTTTATCGTCGGACTCCGCCTCCGGCGACGTTTCCGGGACCGGGTCGGGGTCGCCGTCCGTCGAGTCAGTCACCGCTCCCGTTTCCGGTTCGATATCGCCGTCCGATTTGTCGGGGTCGTCCGCGTCCTCTTCATCCGCGTTCGTCTCGTCCGCGTTTGCCTCATCCACTTCCACTTCATCCGCATCGTCCGCCTCCCCATCTCGGAGTGCGGTCTCGAACCAATCGTCGTCGCTCACGCCGCTTCCTCCTGGCCGTTCGTGGTTTGACGTGGCCCGTGGCGCGGTGGTTCGGTCGTCCGCGTCCGTATCCGAGCGACAGCTATCATCGTCCTGTCACTGGCACTCTGCGTAAATTAATGTTCGTGTCGGCGGCTTTTTGAGCACCGAGGGAGAACGAGGGCGTGATGAACGTCGGCATCGTCGCGCAGCGAGGAAACGAGCGGGCCGCGACACTTGCGGGGAAACTACGTGAGACACTCCGAGACGATACCGTGACGGTTCACCTCGACACGGCAACTGCCGAGCACTTGGGTATCGACGGCGTCGATGTGAGCCGAATGGCGGAAAACGATCTCGTCGTCAGCATCGGCGGCGACGGCACGTTTCTCTTCTCCGCGAGCGGTGCGGGTGGGACGCCGATACTCGGTGTGAACCTCGGCGAAGTCGGATTTCTGAACGCCGTCGCCCCGGAAGACGCCGTTCGTGAAGTCCGCGAGGTCGTCAGCGAATATCTGGACTCGGGAGAGATTCCGTCGCGCGAAGTACCACGGCTGGAAGCGACCGGCGAGGGCGACTGGTCGGTCCATCCCGCATTGAACGAAATCGTCGTGCAGGGCGCACAGCGTGGTCACGGACAGGGGATCGACTACGAGATCCACGTCGACGATGTGGAGTACGGCAGCGGCCACGCCGACGGCATATTGGTTTCGACGCCGACCGGGAGCACGGCGTACAACCTCAGCGAGGGTGGGCCGTTGGTCCACCCGAGCGTGAACGGTCTCATCCTCACCGAGATGTGCGCATCGCACCCGATGCCGCCGCTGGTGTTCGAGCCGAATCACGACGTGGAGATCCGCGTGACGAATGCACCCTCCGCGGTCGTCGGAAGCGACGGGAAACAGGCCCGCATCGACCTTCCGGAGACGATCACCGTCTCCGCGTCCTCCGAACCGGCCAGAATCGCCGGTCCGTCTCCGACGTTCTTCGAAGCGCTCGGAAAGCTCGACTAGCTGCCGGAAGCGGAAGCCTCTAATTCTGCCTCCCGTAAGGAAACCACAATGAAAGGGCAACTTCCCGACGTACAGGCGACTGAGCCTGACGTGACCGTCGGGTTGAACCGAGTGGGAGTAACCGGAGTCGAGAAACTGGTCGAGGTCGCCCGACCGGACAAACGACCGTACGTTCTCACCGCCGAATTCGACGTGCTGGTGGACCTCCCGAGTTGGCGCAAGGGCGCGGACATGAGCCGAAACATGGAGGTCGTGGACGAAGTCCTCGAAGACGCCGTCGAGGAGCCGACCTACCGCCTCGAAGACGTGTGCGGCGACGCCGCAGAACGACTGCTCGAAAAGCACGACTACACCTCGAAGGCCGAAGTCAGCATGGAAGCTGAGTTCATGGTGCGCGACAGGACCCCCGAGAGCGAGCGGCCCACCCAAGCCATGGTGGACGTCATCGCCAGCGCGAC
This sequence comes from Haladaptatus sp. AB618, assembly GCF_024136965.1. Taxonomy (NCBI): domain Archaea; kingdom Methanobacteriati; phylum Methanobacteriota; class Halobacteria; order Halobacteriales; family Haladaptataceae; genus Haladaptatus; species Haladaptatus sp. AB618. Next base: position 560,243 of record NZ_JAMYJX010000001.1, read on the forward strand.
GGCGACCGAGGAGGAGACCACGGAAGAGATCGGCGCGCGCGTCACGGGCATGACCGTCTGCCCCTGCTCGCAGGGCATGATGTCCGGCCGTGCGGAGGAGAAACTGCTCGACCTCGGCGTCGGCGAGCGCGAAGTCAAGGAGTTCCTGCGCGAGATTCCGCAGGCGGGTCACTCCCAGCGCGGCCACGCCACGCTCACCGTCGAGAGCGCGGGCGCGCCCGAGGTGGACCTCCACGAACTCATCGAGGTCGCGCGCGATTCGATGAGCGCGCGGATTTACAACCTCGCAAAGCGCCCCGACGAGGATCACATGACGTTTCAGGCCCACGCCGACGCGAAGTTCGTCGAGGACTGCGTGCGCGACATGGCCCACGGCGTGGTCGATAGCTTCCCCGACCTGCCGGACGACGCCGTCGTGACGATGAAACAGAGCAACGACGAGTCCATCCACCAGCACAACGCCCACGCCGAGCGCGTGGCCGAGGTGGGAACCCTGCGCGAGGAAGTCGCCGAATCGGACCGCGAATAAGTCGGCGAAACAGTTTATTTTCTATTATTTCGTGGACATCGACCGAGCATGATCGGTCGAGACGTGATTCCGTTTGGAATTCTGGTCGTCCTTTTCAGTGGATTTCTCTCCGTCGGCAACGGGATGGCGTTCGACCCGAACGCTGGATACTGGATACTGATTCTCGGGTTGCTGATCGGCCTGTTGGGCCTCACGAACAGCGTTTCGAACGAATTCTCGGAGTGATCCACGATCCGCATCGGTTTCCCGCGGAAAACGTGTGCTCGCTATCGAATCCGAACGCCGCCGACGTATAGCCCGTTACCGAGGATGAACAGGCCGATGGCACCGTAGAGGACGGCCGAGGCGGGGACGGTGTGCGGGTCGATGGCCCAGTCGATGATTTCGACCGCGATGAACGCGAGGAGGAGACCGAACAGTTGCCGGGAGAGAGACCTCGGAAGGACGTGAACGGGACCGAAGAGGCGGCGGGACCGGGATGGGGACGTATCGGAGGACATCATGTGATACTCGATTCGTCAGTAACAAATACGTTCTGTATCCGGTCTGATTTTTCGTGGCCGTTTGATAGGAAACGATTCCAACTTTGGAGCGATGAAGAAGGCCCTGAAAGCCCCTGTCCGTTCGCTACGATTCGTGTATGATGGTTTTGCGATCACAGTTGCTGAGAAGTATACCTCCTCGAAAGCCCCCGTCCGTTCGCGGTCGGGGGGCTTTCTGGGCCTTCTTCGTAGTCGCTGCAGTCGCAAAACCTTCAAATTCGTCTCAGAGCGAGCGGGCGGGGGCTTTCGAGGTCTTTCTCACAGTTGCTGCAGTCGCAAACCGATCGAAATCTATTCTAACTCATCGTAGCGAGCGTGGTTTTCGAAACCACTTTTCGTTCGAACCTGTCCGATTGCTGGGTCGTAACACGTATTCCACGGGGGGACGAATCGACGGACTATGATAGGTATCGTTGGTGGGGGAATCGCCGGATTGGCCGCCGCCTACCGCCTCCAACAGCACGGCTACGACGTGCAGGTATTCGAAGCGAGCGACGACCTCGGTGGACTCGCCGCGACCTACGAGACGAACGGGGACCGCATCGAGAAGTTCTACCACCACCTCTCCGCCTCGGAGGAGACCATCATCGACCTCATGGGTGAACTCGGATTGGACGACGACTTGGAGTGGCCCATCGGGAAGAACGCCTACTACGTCGATGGGGTCGTCCACCCGCTCGACAAGCCGTGGGAAATCCTCGCTTACCCGCACATGAGCGCCTACGACAAGTTCCGGTTGGCGCTCCTCACGCAGGAAATCGACATCCGGGGCGGGATTCCGAAGTTCGATTCCTACGAACGACTGGAGGATTACGAAGACGTGCCGATAGACCAGTTCCTCATCGAGCACACCTCGCGCGGCGTCTACGAGAACTTCTTCGGGCCGCTTCTGGACGCGAAGTTCGGCAGCAGAAAGGAGGACGTGAGCGCGGCGTGGCTCCTCGGACGCATCAAGTTCCGCGGCGAGCGCGACCTCCTGCGCGGCGAACCGCTGGGCTACCTCCGCGGTGGGTTCGGCCGTCTCATCGACGGGCTTGTCGAGGAGGTCGGCAGGGAGAACATCACGACCGGCGTGTACGTCACCGACCTCGACAGCGAGGACGGGCAGGTCACGTCGCTCACGACGAAACCGGCGGGGAGCGCGGAAGTCGCCGCCGCGGACGGCGGAAGTTCGGATGGCGACACCGCGACCGAGACGCACGACGTGGACGACGTCGTCGTCGCCGCGATGCCGAACGTCCTCGAAGAGTTGACGGGATACGAGTGCACCATCGACTTCCAAGGGGCGGTCTGTGCGCTCGTGACGATGGACGAACCGCTGACCGACACCTACTGGCTCAACATCGGACACGACGCGCCCTTCGGCGCGCTCATCGAGCACACCAACTACATCCCGCCGGAGCGCTACGGCGGCGACCACCTGCTGTACGTCGCCAGCTACATTCAGGACTACGAGGAGGAGTTGTGGGGGATGAACGACGAGGAAGTCGAGGACCTGTGGCTGGGTCACATCGAGGAGATGTTCCCCGACTGGGACCGCTCGTCGGTGTCCGAGTTCCGCCTCGCCCGCAACGCGCGCGCCGCGCCGGTGTACGAACGCGGCTATCTCGACATGGTCGTCCCGTACGACCTCGGAGACGACATCGCGGACGGCATCTACTACGCCGGAATGGCGAGCAAGGCCCAGTACCCCGAGCGTAGCCTGAACGGCGGCATCGTCGCGGGCTACGAATGTGCGGACAGAATCGCGGGCCAGAAAGTCGTCGTCGATCCGAACGACTACCAGCAGTCCTCATAACCACCTCGAATACGCCACGCGCAGGGTTTTGCCCGCTCGTCGCTTCCATTATGCATCATGGTTGGGGTGGGGCAGTTGGGAATCGTCGGTATCGGCGCAGTGGCGAGTTTCTTCATGGCGTGGACGGTCGGCGCGGGGTGGACGCCGTACGCGCCCGGCGTCGGCGCTCGTCGGATGACGGTCATGCGAGCGGCCTTCTTCACCGGTCTGTTCGGGATTCTGGGCGCGGTGGTTCAGGGACAGAACGTCACGGAAGCGATTTCCGCCGGACTCATCAACGGCGTGACGCTCTCGCCGGTAGCGGCCGTCATCGCGCTCGTCGTCGCCGCCGGACTCGTCGCGATCGGAATCTTCGCGGGCTATCCGCTCGCGACGGCCTTTACCGCGACCGGTGCGGTCATCGGCGTCGGGTTGGCACTCGGCGGAGCACCGGCGTACGCGAAGTATCAGCAAATCCTGCTCCTGTGGGTGCTGACGCCGGTCTTCTGCGGCGGAATCGCGTACGGACTCGCCCGCCTGATCCGGCGTGACGACGTACCGGACGAGTACTCGATTCCGCTGTTCGGGGCCATCGTCGGCCTCATCCTCGCCAACTCGCCGTTCACCTTCCTCGCGCCGGAATCGGGCGGCGCGTCGGTCGCCGCGGTGGCAGCCGAAAGCCTCCCCGTTCCGTCGCTCGCCGGTCTCGTCGCGGCGACCCTGTTCGTCGCGCTCGTCTTCGGCGTGATACTCCTGATCGAGGTGCGTACCGACGTCAAGACGGGACAGCGACACCTGCTGTTCGGTATCGGCGCGCTCGTCTCGTTCTCGGCAGGCGGGAGCCAAGTCGGTCTCGCCGTCGGGCCGCTCGCACCGATGACGATACCCATCGGACTCTCGCTCGCCGTCGTCCTGCTGTTCGGCGGTATCGGCGTCATGCTCGGCGCGTGGATGGGTGCGCCGCGGATGATCAAGGCGCTCGCGCGGGACTTCTCGTCGCTCGGGCCGCGACGGGCGACCGCCGCGCTGATTCCGGCGTTCGCCATCGCGCAGACGGCGGTGCTGTTCGGCATACCCGTCTCGTTCAACGAAATCGTCGTCAGTGCCATCATCGGGAGCGGTTACGCGGCGGGGGCCGGACGCGTCAGCAAGAAGAAGATGTCCTACACCGTCCTCGGGTGGGTCGTCTCGTTGCTCCTCTCGTTCGTGTTGGCCTACGGCGCGTTCGTCGGCGTCGGACTGATTTAGTCACGTCTCGTGATGCTAACGATTCACCGCAGTCCGTTACCGTAACACCGCGACTCCGGGTATTTGTCAAAAATCTAGATATCCGTTGCGAGCGTACCACGCGATATGGAGGAGAGCGTTGCTGGCTTCAAGGAGACGGGGGACTGGGTGACCATCGTCGAACACGGCGAGAGAATCACGACGGCGCTCGAAGCGGAATCCGTCGAGGGTCGTGCCTTCGACGACTGGAACGAGTGGCGGCCGAAAGTACACGAGCGACTGAGAGAGGACGTCAAAGAGAAGACTGCGGAGCAAGCGAGCGCGTCACGCGGGGAGGGGGAAAAGGCAGGGAAGACGCCGACGGAGGACGTGAAGACAGCACGGGAGGAACTCGGAGACACAGTGTCGGAACTCGCCGAGGGCGACATCGACGACGCGGTCGATGAAGGGCAAGATACCGTCGAATATGCGACGCGTGCGGCCGATACGGTGGGGCGGAAGGCGCTTCGAACCGTCGAGGAAACGGTGTACAAACACGTCATGACGCAGGTGTCGCCGGTGTACTTCGACAACGAACTCGTCAGCGCGAACGTCGAACGCGGTCGGAGCGGAAACGAATACACCTTCGAGGTGAACATCAACGACGACGACCTCAAGGGTCGCGTCGGCGACCGACTGAAGGAGTACGAGGACGTCGACCGCTGGCGTGGCGAGACCGAAAAGCGGACCGATTCCGCCGAGGCCGCCGAGGGAATCGACCCGGTGGAGTGACGACATGTACGACCGAATTCTCGTCCCCATCGACGGCAGCGACGCGGCGGCGAACGCGATTCCGTACGCGCTCGACGCCGCGAAAACGTACGACGCCGCGCTCTACACGCTGTCCGTAGTCAATGCGGGCGACGCTGACGACGGGGAAAAGCGCGAGGCGATGTACGAGGAGTTCGAGACGGAATCGAAACGGACGGTCGAAGATCTGATCGATCGCGCGGAGGAAGAAGGAATCCGAACGACGGCAGGGTCCATCGCCGAGGGGAAGCCACACCGAGCGATTCGTCGGTACGCCGACGAACAGGGTATCGACCTCATCGTGATGGGAACGCACGGGCGGGGCGGTATCCGCTATCCGCTTCGACGGAGCGTCACGGAGGCGGTCCTCCGGCGCGCGGACGTGCCGGTGTTGGTGATCCGATTGGGAAATGACGAGAGTTGAACGGACTCAGGCTTCGCCTTCGTCCACGCCGACCGCGTCCGAGATGTCCACGTCCTCGGGTTCGTCGAACCCGCCCACACGAATCTCGCCGTCGTCACCTTCGACGTACACGTCGTCGGCGAAGCCACCCTCCGCGTGCGGGTGGACCGGATCGTCCAGTTTTTCGGGCGTCGATGGCGCTTCCGGTATCTCGTCGGGCGCGAAGTCGCCGAGCGGGTCGGCGATGGTGATGTCGTGGTTCGAGAAGAACGTCTCGTAGCGCTCGTAATGTTCCTCCAGTTCGTCGCTCGGGAATTCCATCATCTCCGTCCAGCCGTGATTGTAGAAGTCGAAGTTGGACTGGATGTGCGTGATTTCGCGGGCTTCCTCCTCCGGCGCGCCCGCTTGTAGCGCGGCGAGGTACGAATCCATCGTCGCATCGAAGAACGCGTCCAAGCGTTCCTTCCGCTCTTCCCGGTGCTCCGGGTCGGCCTTCTCCAGGAAGATTCCGGTGTGCATTCTCACCAATCCGGCCTTCGTTACGTCCCTGACGACCGGCAGTTCGAGTGCCTTCTTCGACGCGAAGTGGCGCGCGTTCTGGTGGATTTTCATGCACGTGGCTTGGGACGCGAAGGTCTTCAACGTCCCGACTACCCCCTCTATGTGGTCGTTTGATACCGACTTCCAGATAGCAACCCACTTTAATCCCGACGAAGAACGTCTCAGACATGACCGAATCGTACGTGATTATCGGGGATGGTATCGCGGGTAGTTCCGCGGCCGAAACCATCCGTGAAGAGAAGCCAGACGCTGACATCGCAGTCATCACCGACGAAGGTGAAGCGCTGTACAACCGCATTCTCATCAAGGAGTTCGCCAAAGGAAAACTTCCGGAAGCGCCGATCTCCATTCACGAACCCGACTGGTACGACGAGCGCGACATCGACCTCGAACTGAACACGTTCGTCACCGACATCGACCCGGACGCACACGAGGTCCACACGCACGCGAGCGGAACGTACGACTACGACAAACTGCTCGTCGCCACCGGCGGGACGCCGACACAGCTTCCGGTCGATAACAGCGACGCGGACGGCATCCACCACTTCTGGACGTTCCAGGACGCCCGACGCATCGCCGAACACGCGGAAGCGGCGGACACCGGTGTCATCATCGGTGCCGGACTGCTCGGCATCGACCTCGCCGCCATCTGTGCCGCACAGGACGTGGACGCCAAGTACATCATGCGCGGTAACCGCTGGTGGCGCTACGGTCTGAGCCTCGACGGCGCGGAGATCATCCACGACGCGCTCGAAGAGAAGGGCCTCGATATCGTCCTCGAAAGCGGCGTCAACGGCTTCAAGACCGACGACGACGGCAACGTCGTCGCCACCATCGACGCGGACGACAACGAGTACGAGAGCGACTTCGTCGGCGTCGCCATCGGTCTGAACTTCAACACGGAGTACCTGCAGGGCAGCGGCGTCGAGACGGACAACGGCGTCGTCGTCGACCAGTTCATGCAGACGAGCGTGGACGACATCTACGCCGCAGGGGACATCACCCGGTTCTACGACACGATTCTGGACGAGTACGCCCAGAACGGATCGTGGGGCAGCGCGAAGGAACAGGGTGTCGTCGCCGCCAAGAACATGGTCGCGGACGACGAAGCCGAGGAGTTCCGCTGGGTCTCCTCGTACTCCATCACGCACTTCGACTTCCCGTTCCTCTCCTTCGGGTTCCCGACGCTGGGCGACGATGAGTGCGAGCGGAAGTACAGCGACACCGAGTGGCGGCGTCTCTCGTTCAAGGACGGCAAACTCGTCGGCGGCGTCCTGATCGGCGACCTCGCCCCGCAGGGCAAGTACAAGGACCTCATCCGCAACGAAGTCGAGTGTGCGGACCAGAAGGAGGTCCTCCTCGAAAAGCAGTTCGACCCCGAGAAGCTCGCACAGCCACAGGAACAGTAAGATCGTCGTGCGATGCGGTGGTTTTTTTGTCGTAGTTTCGAGAGCGACTGCCCCGGCGACGGGTCGTCGCAACAATCGGCCCCGATTGTCTCGACGTGAAGGTTTAAGTTCCACCACGACAATCGGTAGCACTGACCACATCGGTCGGGTGACTTCGTGAAATACAAAATCGCTCTCGAACCAGTGGAAACGGTCCCTGACGACGCACGCGTCCGCCACTACGACGAACTCGACTACGGTGCGAAGGGGCACTTCCCCGACGTCGTCGAGCGTGGCGAACGACTCATCGACCCGGAGACGGCACGCCAGTTTAGCGACGGCGAGTTCGTCAAATACACCGGCTATTTCCGCGTCCTGCTCGCGTAGCTTCTATTCTCCACGTTTGTTCACCTTTCAGCCGCAAGCTTTAACACCCACTACGACAATTGATAACATATACCAATGGCATCGAACAGCACGAGTAGTCTGGGGTCTTCATCGACCGGAGAACCGGCGGCGCTCATCGTCACCCGAACCGAAACCGTGCCAGCGGGCGTTCCGGTGCGAAGTTACGACGAACTGTCGGACACCGCTCAGGGGTTCCTGGCGGAGTTCGACGGTCACGAGAAGGTCGTCCGGATGACCAGCGACGTGTCCGAGGAGTTCACCGAGGACACCGTCATCGTGTTCAACGACTACCTCCGGGTCGACGTGGCGTGAGGAACCAACAACCGAAGCCGTTTTCTCCGGCAGGACGGCATGTAGGGACATGAGCATGAGCGGAAGCGGTGAGATGACGCTGGCCTTCGAACTGTCGGCGCTCAAAGAGCTTGCGAGCCCCGGCACCGTCTTCGAGGACGCCCGGCGCTGGACGCGCTACGTCGGCGTCATCTCCGACCAACCGACATACGTGGTGACGAACTTCACCCGAAAGAATCGCATCCGACAGGATTTCTTCTCCGGTCCGAAGGGACGGGCCGAAAGCCTCGACAGCGTGAAATCGCAGTTCGACACCGACCGACACGTCTTCGTCGGTACGACCGACGACGACCGTGAACTCGCCGAGGACCACGACTGGGAGTTCCTGCACGTCGAAGACGCCGCCGAGGCGGCCGAGTGGGACCTGGCGTCCGACGCCGACGAGGACGACGAAGGGAAAGAAGAGGACGTGCGCGACGATTGGCCATAGCCACCCGGAATTTTCGTCCCGTCAGCACTCCGCCCGCAGGCGCTGTTTTCCCCGCTCGGTGATCTCGTAACAACACCAGTTCGTGTTTCGCACGAGGTTACGCTCGGCGAGGGAGCGACAGCGGCTCGCGGTGACGCAGTTCGACAGGGCGAGTCGCCGTTCGATGTCGAGTCGAACCTGTATTCCGTCGGCCGCGAGCAATCGGAGGATTCGTTCGTCTATCGGGCGCAGTCGGTCGGGAACCCCGCTGGCCTGTGCCATACGCCACCTCTTTTTTCCGGGGATAAGTAGCTCGCTAAGAGGGGTATTGAGGGGGGACGGTCGGTGGGGAGCGCTATTGAGAACTATCCCTACGCTGACGACACCTGTCGGAATTCGTTCGTATCCTCGCACGGCGATATCCGATCACGCCGTTTAAAATCGTCAGGACCGAACGGACCGGTATGGCAGAACCGCGCGTCCCGGGAGGGAACGGTGCGACGCTCGAACTCCCCTGTGGCGAGACGGTAGCGACCGGACGACTCGACATGGGGATGCGCGAGTACGACTGTGACTGTGGCGAATCGCACGCGGTCGTCATGGACGTGCACCCGCCGTCACGCTTCGTTCCCGAATTTCTCGTGGACATCCTCCGCGAAACCATCGATACGACCGACGAGAACGTCGAGTTCGGCACGCTTCACATCATGGGCGTCGTCATGGAGGAGTTCCCCGAGGACGTCGCCAGCGAGGACGTGGCCGACAACCCCGACCTCGGCTATTCGATGGTCTGGGTGACGGACTTCGACTCCCGACGGCTTCACGAAATCGTCGTCGAACTCATCGTCGAACTGATGGAACACGCCATCAGCCACGCCGAGGACGACGAGGCGATGAGCCAGTTCGAAGCGGACATGCTGAACTTCGACGTGCCGACCTTCGTCGATCAGTATCGAGCCGAACGGGACTTCTCCGGCCCACACGACCGCCCCGCGTGAGGATAGTTCCGCCGAACTGACCTCGCCGAGCAGACACTTGTCTGACAGAGGTTTAAGTGGTGGGCAGCCAACCCTGCTCATATGTCTGCTCGGGAAGAAACGTTCGAATCCATCCGGCAGGCCGTTACCGAGCACGACGCTGGTGAACCGCTCACCGCGCGCGAGATTCTCGAACTCCTCGACGAAACGGACCACAGCGGCGGGGAGTTCGGGAGCACACACGAAATCGCGACCGTCCTCGGACGGCGAGCACGGGCGGGTGACGTACGGGTGATTCGTTCCTCCCCGTACCGGTACGAACTCTAGATTTTTCCACATACCAAACTACAAGACCCCGGGACACGCGCTTCGAGTCGATGCTGGACGAGTTGCTCGGGCGCGCCGAGTTGAAAGAGCGAATCGACGAACTCGAAGACGAGAACCATCATCTCGAACGACGGGCACAAGCCGAGGAGGAACGCCGCTCCGAGGCCGTGACGGAGCGTCAGAACGCCGAGGAGCAGGTCAATCGTCTCGAAAGCCGTATCGTCGAACTCGAAGACAGGGTCGAACGGCTAGGGGACGACGAGGAGTCAGTGGAGTTTCGAGGCACCGAATCGCTTCACGGGAAGCGACTGGACGAGGTGCTGGCCCGTCTCGAACGTATCGAGACGGAACCCGAAGGGGTGCTGACCGCGATGGTGACCGACGACCTGTCGGAGACGGTCCGCGACGCGTTCGGCGACCACGCGCCGCTCGTCGCCCGTGCCGCGCCGTGTTTGGCGCTGACCGACGACGCGGGACTGGTCAGCGCGGCGCTCTCCCCGCCGAATCCCCCGGAGGAGTTCGCCTCGTGGAGCGATTCGTTCGATTTCGATTCGGCGTGGTTCCGCCCGGAGGGGCGCTTTACCTTCGCGCTCGTCCGCTCCGACCTGTTCGCCATCGCGGAGTACGACGGCCGGGAGCGACTGTCCGTTTCGGGCTTCGAAAGCGACGTGAAGGGTGACCACTCGAAAGGCGGGTTCTCGCAGGCGCGATTCGAGCGGATTCGGGAGGGACAGATCGCCGACCATCTCGACCGCTGCCGGGAGGAAATCGACTCCCACGACGCGGACCGACTGTACGTCGTCGGCCAGCGGACGCTCCTCGCGGAGTTCCGCGATGTCGCCGACCGAACGAAACCGGTCGATGCGACCGGAAAACCGAAAGAGGCGCTGGACGACGCGTTCTACGAATTCTGGACGACGCGGCTGTTTCGCATCTAACCGATTCGGCCGTTCCGGATCAAACCGATTCGGCCATTCTGGATCTAGTCCAACTTCGCGTGAAACAGCAGTCGGCCGCATTCCGGACACATCGCCGTCTCGACTTCCTTTCGCTCGTTCATCCCGAGCGAGCCGAGAAGCCCGCCTCGGCGTTCGCTCGTCTTGACGTACGGTTTCCACGCGTCATTCATGCCGAATTTGACCGGTTCGAGCGAAACGCCACAATCGGGACAGCGATCACTGCTCGTCATGGGTAACTCGTCACGGAGAAGCCTCGTGGTCGTTACGATCCGCTCATTCTTCTATCGTCGCGCCACCACCGATCGCGGTCGGATACGCACGGGCCTCGACGTCCTCGTCGTAGAAGGCGTCGAGCATCGCGCTCGCGATGGCGTTCCGTTTCCCGTCGTGACAGACGGCGAGGACGCTCGGTCCGGCCCCGCTCACGGCGACGCCGGTCGCACCCGCGTCGAGTGCGGCGGTTCGGACCTCGTCGAACCCGTCGATGAGCGCCGCCCGCGACCCCGTGACCGACCCGTCTTCGAGTCCCTTCCCGACCAGTTCCGGGTCGTCGCGGAACATCCCGGCGGTCAGCGTCGCGGCGTTGCCCACGGTACTGACGAGTTCGTCGACTTCGACCGATTGGGGGACGACACGCCTCGCGTCCCGCGTCGAGACGACGGTTTCCGGCAGGCAGGCGACGACCGGTATCGACGCGTCCACCTGCGTGATTTCGTCCTCGGTAACGATCGTGAATCCACCGAGAATCGAGGGAGCGACGTTGTCCGCGTGGGCTTCGCCCGAGACGGCCGCTTCCCCCTCCGCCGCGACGCGAACGAGTTCCTTTCGCGTGAGACCGCAGTCGTAGAGTTCGTTCAGCGCGACGGCGGCGGCGGCAGCGCTGGCGGCCGACGACCCGAGTCCCGACGAGGGTCGAACCCCTTTGTTGATTCGAATGTGTGCGGGCGCGCCGAGTTCCTGGGCGACGACGCCCGCCGTGTTCTTCGCCGGTTCCTCGGGGATGTACTGTCGCCCGACACCCGTTACCTCTATCGTCGTCTCCTCGGCGCGTTCGACCCGTACGATATCCGCGGGTCGTTCCAACGCCAACCCGAACACATCGAACCCACACCCGAGATTGGCACTCGTGGCCGGTGCCCGCACTGTGACCATGCAACACGTATCGAAAGCACGGACAAAAACCTTCGCCTCCGGTCGAAAATTGTCCGACGCTGGCGGGGGGTGTATCGAAACGAGATAGGTAGGTTTTATGATGCCCGTTCGGTGCGACGGCTTCCACGTTACCGGGAGAGTCGGCTTTAAGATACCGTGCCACCACCGCACACGCATGCAGGTTGCGATACTGGCGCACGAAAAGTTCCCCGGTCGCGCGAAAACGGCGGTCGGAATTCTACGATATGCGGACTACGATGTCGCAGCGGTGCTCGACCGAGACCATCCCGGCGAACGCGTCAACGACCACGTTCCCGACGTGCAGGACGCGCCCATCGTCGCCGGGATGGACGACGTGCCCGAGGTGGACGCACTCATCATCGGCATCGCGCCCATCGGCGGCGGGTTCGACGAGTCGTGGCGGTCGGACGTGGCGACCGCGCTCTCCCGCGGTTGTGACGTAATCTCCGGACTCCACTACTTCCTCGAAGACGACGAGGAGTTCGCCCGACTCGCCGCGGCGAACGACTGTGAACTCTGGGACGTTCGAAAACCCCACGACGACCTCACCGTCAGCCAAGGCATCGCGAAGGACGTGGACGCCGAAATCGTCCTCACGGTCGGCACGGACTGCTCGGTCGGCAAGATGACCGCGACGCTGGAACTCGTACAGGCGGCCCGCGACCGCGGCGTAAACGCCGGATTCATTCCAACGGGACAGACCGGCATCATGATCGACGGCGGCGGAAACCCCATCGACCGCGTGGTAAGCGACTTCACCGCCGGGGCCGTCGAGGAGACGATTCTGGAGCGCGCCGACGAGTACGACTACCTGTTCGTGGAGGGACAGGGGAGCATCGTCCATCCGGCCTACTCCGCGGTGACGTGCGGAATCCTCCACGGGTCGATGCCCGACAAACTCGTCCTCTGCCACGAGGCGGGCAAGGAGGCCATTCACGGCTACGAATCCGTCTCCCTGCCGCCGATTTCCGAGTACGTCTCGCTCTACGAGGGACTCGCCCACCCCGTTCACGAAACAGAAATCGTCGCCGGAGCCATCAACACCTCCGGAATCGCGGACGACGAGGACGCCCGCGCGGCCGTCGCGGAGTACGGATCCGAACTCGACGCACCCGCGGCCGACCTCGTCCGTTTCGACGCGGATGCGGTCTTGGAGGAGATTCTATGACCCTCACGACGGCGTTCGAACGGATTTCGCTCCCGCTCGAACACGCCTTCACCATCTCTCGCGGAACGCAGACGACGGCCGAGAACGTCGTCGTCAAGATCGAGGACGACGACGGCAACGTCGGTATCGGCGGGGCCGCACCCTCCGAACACTACGGCGAGACGGCGGCGACGGTCGAGGCGGTCATGCCGGACCTGCTCGACGTCGTGGAGCGGGTGGACGACCCGCACGCGCTCGACCACATCGAACGCGAGATGCGCGAGACGGTCAATCGGAATCCCGCGGCGCGCTGTGCGGTGAGCATCGCGCTGCACGACCTCGCCGCGAAACGCACCGGACTGCCGCTGTATCGCTACTGGGGACTCGACCCCGAAGACACGCTGGAAACGTCGTTCACGGTCGGCATCGACACGACCGACGTCATGGCCGAGAAGACGCGGGAGGCCGTCGAAGCCGGGTACGGCACGCTGAAAGTCAAAGTCGGTACCGACCGCGACGAGGAAATCGTCGGCGCGATTCGGGACGAGGCCCCGGACGCGACGATTCGCGTGGACGCGAATCAGGCGTGGAGTCCGAGTGAGGCAGTGCAAAAAATCGAGGCGCTCGCCGAGTTCGACGTGGAGTTCGTCGAACAGCCGATTCCCGCCGAGAATCCCGAGGGAATGCGGTTCGTGCGCGAACGCGCCGCGCTCCCCATCGCGGCCGACGAATCCTGCGTCACGCTGGAGGACATCCCGCGAATCGCCGACAAGGCCGACATCGCCAACCTGAAACTGATGAAATGCGGCGGCCTTCGGGAAGCGATGCGGATGATTCACGCCGCGCGGGCGGAGGGCCTGGAGCTCATGCTCGGCTGTATGATCGAAAGCAACGCCAGCATCGCGGCCGCGTGCCACCTCGTCCCGCTGCTCGACTACGCCGATTTGGACGGATCGCTCCTCCTCGCGGAGGACGACTACGAGGGCGTTCCCATGCCGGACGGCGTCATCGACCTCGAAACCGGCCGAGCGGGAACCGGCGTTCGAAAACGCTAACCCTACTCTTACTCGACCAGTTTTCCGACCCGTTCGGCTCGAAACCCGACCATCTCGTCGTAACCGTCGGTGGACATCAAGACGGGATAGAACGGCCGGTCGGCGCGGAGTTCGCTGGCCCGGTCGTCCTCTCTTCGGGCGAACACCTCTCCTTCCGCGACGCGGACGAAGTTCTCGCCGACGAACTCGTAGTTCGCGCCCTCCACGGCGTCGAACACCCGGTACAGTTCGGGGGAACCGGCGTCCGAAAGGGTATCCAGTGCGTCCATCTCGCCGAGGAAGTTCCGGAGGACGCGCTCGGCGTTTCGCTCCGCTCGTTCGCTTCCCCGGTACCCGCACTCGACTGCCACGCCGTCGACGTAGTCGATGAGGCCGCCAGCGAGGTAGCTGATGTCCACGACGCGCCCCACGCCGGTCGCCCGCGCCAGCCGTTTCGTTCGGTCGTTCAGCCGCGTGACGAGCGCGAACGGCTCGGGTTGTGATTCCGTCGAATGTAAGTCGAGGACGCCACACCCGTCGAGTTCCGGCAGGAGTTCCGCCGCGAGCCGGGATTCGTGTGTTTTCCCGTTCGAGTCTCCCGGAAACGCACGGTTCAAATCCTCGTCGATGAATCGGACGTCCTCCGCGATGGCCTCCTCGTTGGCGAGGACGAAACGAACCGCGCGGGAGAAAGAGGGTTTTTCGGCCAGCACGCGCTCGACGGCCGTCTTTCCGCAGCGTTCGTTGCCGTGCAGGCAGGCGACGACGGCCAGGTCAGGGGTCCCGGCACCGAAGGTCTGGACGCGCATCGATAATCGTGCCACGCAGACCCACGACTTGAGGCTGTGGATTCCCGCACGACGTTGCCTCCTATTCCCGCTTTTTCTCGTGTTCGGTGTCGTGGGTTCGGAGTTGAACCTCCTTGTCCGTTATCCCGTGGATGGCCTCGTGCGGAAGCGGGTAGATGTCCTTCGCCTCGTCCTTCCACCCGAGTAGCATCTTGTACTCGTCGAGGAGGCTCGGATGCGGATCGACGTAGGCGATACCGTCCTCGACCTTGGTGATGATGCCGACCTTCTGCTCGTCCACGTTGAACACCGGCTTGTCCACGTCCTCGGGCTTCGGTGATTTTCGCATAGGGGTCGTACTACTGTCAGCACCTTCATATTAACCGTCGAACGCGGTGCCGTCGTCACCGACCATCGGTCGCGTGAACGTCGTCGGTCGGGTCGTACTCCATCTCTTCGGCGACGGTGCGAACGATTTCGGTCCCGAACTCGCGCTCGACGATGTGGAACGCGAGGTCGATACCCGACGTGACACCACCGGCGGTCAGGATATCGCCGTCGTCGACGACGCGAGCGTCGACGACGTGTGCCGCCGAGTCCCGGAGGTCGGGGAGTGCTCCGGCGTGGGTGACTGCGGGACGACCGTCGAGTAGTCCCGCACTGGAGAGCAACATTCCGCCGGTGCAGACCGCGGCGATTGTCGTTCCCCGTTCGTGGTGCGTCGCCAAAGCGTCGGGAAGGTCGCCTCGTTCCGCTTCCGTCCGCGCTCCCGCCTCGCTCCGGTCGTTCCATCCACCGCCGGGAACGACGATGAGGTCCGGTGAGCGGTCGTCGAGTGTCGCGTCGGGTTCGACACGGAGGCCGTGACTCGCCGTGATTCGTTCCGTTTCCGCGAGCGTACAGAGAGAGACCGTGAGGTCCGAACCGGCATCGCCCGCGTTCTCGAACACTTCGTACGGGCCGATGGCGTCCAACTCGTCGAATCCCTCGAAGAGGACGATAGCGATTTCCATGTTCCGACTATCGATAGCGCTTTTCGAGATAGTAAACCCGCTGGTGAACCGGATATCGAACCCCTGTCCGTCGTGGTTCCTCGCGCCGTCTCAACACACTTATCTGGCGCGTGGCGCGTACCCAACCGCATGAGCGATATCGTTGTCACGCTCCCGGACGGTGCCGAACTCCAGATGGAGGACGGTTCGACCGTGGAGGACGTGGCGTACGAAATCGGCCCCGGACTTGGCAAGGACACGGTGGCAGGTGTCGTGGACGGCGAACTCGTGGACAAAGCGACGCCGCTGTCGGCGGACTGCCGACTCGTCATCGTCACCGACCAGAGCGACGAGTACCTGAGCGTCCTCCGTCACTCCGCCGCCCACGTCTTCGCACAGGCGCTGAAACGACTCCACCCCGAAGCGAAACTCACCATCGGCCCGTGGACCGACGAGGGATTCTACTACGACATCGCGGGCGTGGAACTCGACAGCGACGACCTCGCCGCAATCGAGGACGAGGCCCACGACATCATCGCCGAGGACCTCGACATCGAGCGCACCGAGAAGTCCCGCGAGGAAGCGTTCGACTTCTACGAGGACAACGAGTACAAACAGGACATTCTCGACACCGAGGCGGCCGACGACGACTCGATATCCTTCTACGAACAGGGCGAGTTCACCGACCTTTGTAAGGGTCCGCACGTCTCCTCGACGGGCGAAATCGGCGGCTTCAAACTCCTCGAAACCTCCGCGGCCTACTGGCGCGGCGACGAGGAGAACGACACGCTGACCCGCGTCTACGGTACGGCGTTCCCCTCCGAGAAGGACCTCGAACAGTACCTCACGCGAGTGGAGGAAGCCGAGGAGCGCGACCACCGCAAACTCGGCAAGGAACTCGACCTGTTCTCCATCGACGAGACGACCGGCCCCGGCCTCCCGCTGTATCACCCCAACGGGAAGACCATCCTGCGCGAACTGTCGGACTACGCGGGCGAACTCAACCGCGGCGCGGGCTACGACGAAGTCGAGACGCCCCACCTGTTCCGGACGGAACTGTGGAAGAAGTCGGGCCACTACGACAACTACGTGGACGACATGTTCCTCCTCGACGTGAACGACGAGGAGTACGGCCTGAAGCCGATGAACTGCCCCGGCCACGCGACCATCTTCGACCAGCACAGTTGGAGTTACCGCGACCTGCCGATCCGCTACTTCGAGAACGGCAAAGTGTATCGCAAGGAACAACGCGGCGAACTCTCCGGTCTCTCCCGCGTCTGGTCGTTCACCATCGACGACGGCCACCTGTTCGTCCGCCCCGACCAGATCGAACGCGAGATTCGCCAAGTGATGGACCTCATCTTCGAGGTTATCGAGACGTTCGACTTGGACGTGGAAGTCGCCCTCGCGACCCGCCCCGAGAAGTCCGTCGGTAGCGACGAACTCTGGGAGCACGCGGAGGAGCAACTCCGCTCCGTCCTCGAATCCAGCGGCATGGATTACGACATCGAAGCGGGAGACGGCGCGTTCTACGGCCCGAAGATCGACTTCGGCTTCGAGGACGCCCTCGGGCGCGTCTGGGACGGCCCGACGGTCCAACTCGACTTCAACATGCCCGAGCGCTTCGACCTGAGCTACGTCACCGAGGACAACGAGGAGGAGCGCCCGGTCATGATCCACCGCGCGCTGTACGGTAGCTACGAGCGCTTCTTCATGGTGCTTATCGAGCACTTCGACGGCAAGTTCCCGCTCTGGCTTTCGCCCGAACAGGTCCGCGTGCTCCCCGTCAGCGACGACAATCTTGGGTATGCTCACCGCGTTGCCAACCAACTCGACGACTTCCGCGTGGAAGTCGAGGACCGCTCGTGGACCGTCGGCCGTAAGATCCAGCAGGCCCACGACGACCGCGTCCCGTACATGATCGTCGTCGGCGGCGACGAGGAGGAAGCGGGCACGATTTCGGTCCGCGACCGTCTGGAGCGCGAGGAGAAGGACGTTTCGCTGGAGGAGTTCCGCGAGCATCTGGAAGAAGAGCGCGACGAGAAGAGTACGGAACTCGGGTTCTTGGACTGAAACGGCTGGACCCCTGTGGTATTTCCCTAAGCGAGTTTTTCACGTGGAATCGACCGTCACGTCGTCCAATCATTCGATTTCTAGCTGGCCACTCCCACTATCTCCCTCACCGCTGTTCTCGTCCCATTCGAGTTCGAACTCGATACTCAATTCACCGGGTCCGTCCGTCGGTCCCTCACGTTCGGCTTTGACCTCGAACGTCGGACGAGCAGACGGCTCCATCGTCACGGACTCGGACCCCGATTTGAGCGTAATCGCGTCGCCTTGTTCCAACTTCTCGGCTACACGGCGAAGGTACGTTGCGATTTCCTCTCGACTCTGATCGCTCTCCGATTTGAACAGGACTTCTTCGGGCATGTAGACGTATACACAGCCCATACTGATAACTGCACCCTCTGCTTGGACCGCTCTGCTGAACTCATCCTCTGCACTCAGCACACCGTCACTAACACATCTCGAACGAACCACTCATCCAACCGACCCACTTCTCACTCCAACTCGTCGCTTCCGCTTCGTTTCCTGCAAAATGAACGGTCCGAGGGACAACGCCCGCTTCACCACTGTCACAATTCCAAACTATCCCATTTCCTGTTTTCACCGTTTAGAGATACTGAAAACAGTCTCAAATGTTCGCTAAAGGCTAGTTCCGATAGCTCACTACAATCCGAAAGAGAGCGTAAATGACGCCGATGATTATGGCAGTCAGTATGAAAAATACCGGTCCTGATTCGATAGCTAGTGAATATATTGCAGCGACTATCAGGATAATCGCGATTACGGATTTTGTTACAAGTGAGAGCTTCGTCTCCGAACCCGGTGAAGAGTTCGGTCCCATGCTATCCATGTAATAATTACTACTTCTTTTGTAATAATGATGTCTATTCTTCTCATCTTGTTGTAAATAAATGGATTGTGGATAGAGAAAGGGCAAGGTTGACCAGCAGTTTCGATTCATTTCTCCAAGATGCGTTCAGATATTGTGTCGTCAAATATGACCGTCTCAGTACTAAAACTCCGCATCGTGAACTCCACGGGAAGTCTAACGGTCAATCGGTCGTCCTGAGGAAAAACTCAGGATGATTCTTCTCACTCCAACCCGTCGCTCCGCTTCGTCTCCCGTGGGATGCACGCCCCGATTCACTCTATCCGCGCACGGAGGTCGTTCGCTACCTGCTCGGTCCCCGAATCGCCGCCGATGTCGAGGGTTCGCGGGGCGCTCGTATCGGCCAGTTGGTTCGCGACGGCGGTCCGCAGCGCCCGTGCGACCGCCTGTTCGTCGAGGTGGTCCCAGAGGAGCTCCCACGAAAGCACCGTTCCGATCGGGTTCGCGATACCCTCGCCCATGATGTCGAAGGCGCTCCCGTGAACCGGTTCGAACATCGACGGATACTCTCCCGTCGGGTCGATGTTCGTCGACGGAGCGAGACCCATGCTTCCGGAGATACCCGCGCCGAGGTCGGTGAGGATGTCTCCGAAGAGGTTCGAGGCGACGATAACGTCGAACTCCTCCGGTCGCCTGACGAAGTCCATGCTGGCCGCGTCTACGAGCAGCCGTTCGACGTCGACTTCGGGATAGTCTCGATGAACTTCGGTTACGATATCGTCCCAGAAGACCATCCCATGAGCCTGTGCGTTGGATTTCGTGATACTGGTGAGTCGTCCTTCGCGCTCGGCCGCGGCGGCGAACGCCGCGCGGACGATACTCTCGGTGCCTTCGCGAGTGTAAAGGGCACTCTGGATCGCGACTTCGTTCTCGAAGCCCTGGTATTCCCTGCCGCCCACGTCGGCGTACTCACCCTCCGTGTTCTGTCTGTAGACGACGAAGTCGATATCCCCGTCGGCGTAGTTCCGCAGCGGACTGGTAACGCCCTCGAACAGGTAGGTGGGACGTTTGCAGACGTGTTGCTTGAATCCCTTCGTGATCTCTAGTCTGAGCCCACGCAAGGTCACGTGGTCGGGGACGTCGGGGTGTCCGACCGCACCGAGAAAGATGGCGTCGTACTCACGGAGTTCGTCGAGTCCGTCGTCCGGCATCATCATCCCTTTTTCGAGGTATCGCTCGGACCCCCAATCGTACAGGGTCGTCTCGAACGAGACGCCGCACGCGTTGGCTGCGGCCTCGACGACCGGCATCGAGCACTCGACGACTTCGGTTCCGATACCGTCACCCGGAATCACCGCTATCTCATATGACATTAGCTACCATAAAACAGGGACTCACAAGGGTGTTATGAATCTCGACGTGTCGTGAATCCCGGTGTACCGTAGTGTTCGCAATGTCGAAATCCGTACTTCCAACCGACCCACTTCTCACTCCAACTCGTCGCTTCGCTTCGTCTCCCGCAGGATGAACGGTCCGATCGAAAGCGTCCGCTTGGCCACCGTCGCAATCCGGAGAATAAACGCCAGCAGGATCATGAACGGCGTGATCGCAATCGTGGACGCCAGACTGACCGTCAGCACGTCGTTGCTGATGCCGAACGTGTAGCCCGGAATCGCTTTCGCGTCGAAGTAGATTATCATCGAAATCGTGACCACGAGCGCGGGGACCGCCGTGTACAGCATGGCCCGCGAGAGGTTGACGAGTTCCCACTGGAAGTAGAGCGTCTTGAAGTGCTCACGCGCCGGTCCGAAGAAGGTGAGCGATTCGATGATGTCCTCGAAGGCGTCGTTCGCGTCCTCGGAGAGCGCATCGGCGTGCTTGTGGCGGATCTTCCGCGCGAGGAAGACCTTCCACGAGTAGTTGAAGTTGAGGATCGCGGAGAGTACGTCGAACGTCCCGAACTGCGTGTCCTCGAGCGTGTCGCTCACCTCGTCCGCGTTGCCCGTCAGGCCATCGACGTAGCTCCGGATTTCCTCTTTGAGGTCTTCGTCTCGACTTTCGTCCACGGCGTCGGCAAGCGTTTCGGCCCGCGATGCGGTTTCATCGAGGAGCGCCTTCATGAACGACGCCGGTTCGGGCGGTGCGGCCGGAACGTCGAGCGCGTTCTCGACCTCCTGGCGAAACTCCATCGCACCCTCCATTCGACTCCGCTGGTCGCCGACCGGCCCGAGTTCCTGCGAGAGGACGAGTTGGTTCAGCGTCACGACGAGGGTCACGCCCGTGATGATCGCCCCGACGAAGCCCTGAAACACCGTATCGACCGCGTCGTCGCTCGGGCCGATGTACTGTTGCAGCGGCGACGGGTCGAGCACGCCCAACACGACCAGCGCCACGAAGACGGCTATCAGGGTACCGCCCGCGACGAACCATCGGTTCGCCTCCATCAAGATCCACAGCTTCACCCGGCTCTCGTTCGCTCGCTCGCGCATCGTGTCCCCGGGTTGCGCGCTCCCGCCAGACTCGCTCATGGGAAATGAAAAGCCGAGTACGTTGAAATAGACACTTGCCGAATACGGTCGTTCTTGCCGGAGGGATTACGAATTGTTCTGTTCGGTCTCGCTCTCCGTTTCGCTCTCCGCGTCCGATTCCGATTCCGATTCTTCCGTGGCGACTTCCGCTTCGATGTCCGAGAGGTCGATTTCGTCGTCATCGGAGGACGTGGACGCCGATTCTTCTTCGGGTTCGTCCTCGATTCCCATGTCGGCTTTCAGCGTCTCCAGTTCGGAGTCGACTTCGCCGCTCGTGCGCATCTCTTCGAGTTCGCGGTCGAGGCTGCTTTTATCCGAAAGCGCATCCTCGAACGCGCCGGTGTCCTGCAGTTCGTCCATCGCTTCCGCACGGGCTTCCATGTCCTCCGTCTTCTCCTCGGCGCGCTCGATGGCCATCCCGACGTCTTGCATCTCGTCGCCGACGCCGGTCATCGCCTCGGAGACGCGGCTGTTGGCTTCCGCGGCCTCGTAGCGGGCTTTCATGCTCTCCTTCTTCGTACGGAACTCCTCGATGCGGTTCTGGAGTTCGTTCTTCTTCTCCACGAGGTTGTCCTGTGTGTTCTGGAGTTGTGCAATCTGACTCTCCAGGTCCTCGATCTGGTTCATCTTCTGCTTTTTCTTTTCGAGGGCCTGTCGGGCCAAATCCTCGCGGTCCTGCTTGACCGCTTGGCGCGCCTGATCGTTGTGCTTCTCGACGTTCTCTTCGAGGCGGCGCTTCTGGATTTCGAGGCGTTTTTTCTGCGTCGTGAGGTCTGCGATGCCCTGTTTGACGTCCTGTAGTTCATCGCGCATCTGCTCGTAGGAGTAATCGAGCGTCTCGGTCGGGTCTTCTGCCCTGTTGAGGACGGCGTTTACCTTCGAGCGGACGACGTACGACATGCGTGAGAGTACTCCCATACCACTATATTCAGAACCCGACCTTTAAAATCCTCACCAAGCTAACACGCCAGTGTGACCTCGAACAAAGTCGTCGTCCCCGGCGTTCGGGACGTGCGGGGGTCGTTGGACGAGCCTGAAGGGGAGACGGACGGGGTAATAGTCGCCTGTCCACCCCATCCACAGTTCGACGGCAACCGAAACGACAACCGCCTCGTCGCACTGTCGGAGTACCTCACGGACCACGGCATCGCCTGTCTGCGCTTCGATTACGGCGATTGGGACGAAGGCTACGGCGAGCGCGAGGACGCCCGCAATGCCGTGCGCTTTGCGCGCGAACGCTACGACTCGGTGGGAATCTTCGGCTTCAGTTTCGGCGGCGCGATCGCCACCCTCGCGGGCGTGGACGAGAACGTGGATGTCATCGCACTTCTCGCACCCGCCTCCCGGCTCACCGACGAGTTGGACGCCGCGGCCGCGCTTGACGACGTCGAAGTCCCGCTGAAAGTCCTCTACGGAACGCGCGACGATTTGGCGGACTGGGAACCGCTCGTCGAGCGCGCGGACGAACTCGGCTTCGAGACCGAGGAGTTCCCCGCCGACCACTTCTTCGTCGGCCAGGAGCAGAAAGTAGCGAATCGACTCGGAGAATTTCTCGTTGCACGACTCGAAAGCCCTGCGTAGACGGGACGACGCGCCGTCCGACTCGATAGGAGAGCGAAGTGGAAGCGATAGGCAAACGAACCGACGTTACAGCGATTCGGTGAGCTCGGTCAGTCGGTCGCTCCCGTCACGATAAAACGGGACGCCGTGACCCATCGCCGCTATTTCGAAGTCGGGTGCGCGGGACTGGAGGGAGAGGATGCTGTCGTGTACCGCTTCGGTGTCGTAGCTCATCGCCCACGCGGAGGCGGTCAGTTTTCCGTGGTCCTCGAAAACGAGGTCCCCGAGGAAGGCCACGCTCAGCGATTCGCTGACGTAGGCGAGGTGGCCCGGCGAGTGCCCCGGGGTTGCGTAGGCCGTGAAACTCCCGATTTCGTCGCCGTCCTCCACGGGATGGACTTCGGTGTCGGGTCGGGAGAGGAGCGCGCCTGCCACACGCTGGAACGCTCCCTTGTGGTTGTGCCAGTCGGGCGCGTCCGCCCCGGAGACGAGCGGGGCGTCCGCTTCGCCGACGTATATCGGCGCTTGGAGCGGTAGACGGGCGAGTGCGCCGACGTGGTCGAAGTCGTAGTGCGTGATGAGAACGCGGTCGACGTCGTTGATGGAGTAGCCCGCCTCCCGCACCTCGCGCATGATGTCGCCGCTGTCGAAGGGCGTCCCGGCATCAACGAGGGTCAGATCGCCGTCGTCGTCCGCGAGATAGCAGTTGACGCCTCCGAGGTCGAGCCACCACACTTCGTCCGAGAGTTGTGTCACCATGCGAGGTGGTACGACGGCTAGCCACTTGAGCATGAACGGGTGATTCTTCCAACGTACGGACGAACGGTTGCCACCGCGTGGGCACGAACGGACGGTTTTTGGTCGTCCGCCACGCAACAGGTGGTATGGGAACGCCACTACCAACCGAAACCGGTGAAGTAGACCGGTGGCGGGCGATGAAAGCAGTCGTTCCGTTCATGGCGCTCGGGTTGATAGACTTGGTGCTCATTCTCGGCTGGGGACTCAACCCGCTCTGGGGGTTCGCCATCCTCCCGCCGATGATCTTCATCAGCGTGCTGGCGTGGATCAGCTTCAAATCCGGATTCATCGACGAGAACGCGAGCGCGGAGTACTACGAGGGGGAGTAGCGTGCGCGACCGCTATCCCGACCTCGACCCGGACGAGGGCGAAGTACTGACCGAGGAACTGGTCGTCACTGACGACGTGCTCGTGAAGGCCTTCGCGCTCGGGCCCGGCGCGGAACTCACCCCACACGAACACGGCGACAGCACGAACGTCTTCCACGTCCTCTCCGGCGAGGTGACCGTGATTCAAGACGGTGAGGAGGAGACGGTATCGGCACCCGGAGTGATTCTGCACGAGCGCGGTGTGAGCCACGGCGCGCGGAACGATTCGGACGAGCGTGCGATTCTGACGGCGAGCCTCTGTCCGCTTCCGTGACGGCGGGAAGGTGTCGAATTTGGCAGGCGTCGCGTCTCGCTGGTCGCATCTGACTGCAATATCGTCCCACCGTCTGTACTTTCGTCCAACTCCACGACGGGCCCCTAGCCGAGGTGACCGCTTTCGGAACGATTTTGAAACCGCGATACATCCCCGCATGCATGAACCGAATCATCGGGGAGCGCGAGTTGGATGAAACCCCGTTCTCCGCGGAAGAGGCGCGAGAGACCTACCGGCAGATGGTTCTCGCCCGGCGATTCGACGAGCGCGCGATCGCGCTCCAACGACGCGGCTGGATGAGCAGTTGGCCGCCGTACCGCGGACAGGAAGCCTCGCAAGTCGGTGCCGCGCTGGCGATGGCCGACGACGATTGGCTCTTCCCTACCTACCGCTCGAACGGACTGCAGGTCGCACGTGGCGTCCCGATCAGCGACATCCTGCTGTTCCGCCGTGGCCGACCGGAGTTCAACTCCGGCCACGACATCCCGACGTTCCCGCAGGCGGTTCCCATCGCAACACAGATCCCGCACGCGGCGGGCGCTGGCATGGCGATGAACTACCGCGGCGACGAGAACGCCGCCCTCTGTTACTTCGGCGACGGGGCGACGAGCGAGGGCGACTTCCACGAAGGGCTGAATTTCGCGGGCGTGTTCGACGCGCCGGTCGTCTTCTTCTGTGAGAACAACAACTGGGCCATCAGCCTCCCGCGACACAAACAGACCGCGAGCGAGAGCATCGCGGTGAAAGCGCAGGCCTACGGGTTCGACGGCGTGCAGGTCGACGGCAACGACCCGCTGGCGGTTCGCCAGACGGTCACCGAAGCGCTCGAATCCGCCCGTCAGGGCGAACCCGTCCTCGTGGAGAGCCTGACCTACCGACAGGGTGCCCACACCACGAGCGACGACCCGAGCAAGTACGAGGACGTGGAGAAGGAACTCCCGGCGTGGCGCAAGATGGACCCCCTCGAACGCTACGAGTCGTGGCTCACAGAACAGGACCTCATCACCGACGAGTTCGTGGAGGGGGTCCACGACGAGGCGGACGAAAAACTCGCCGAAGCCGTCGAGGAAGCGGAAGCCGTCGAGGACGTGGACCCGCACGACGTGTTCGACCGGGTGTACGCCGAGATTCCGCCCCGACTCCGCGAGCAGCGCGGATGGCTCGACTCGTTCCTCGAAGACCACGACGTGTACGAACTGGAACACTGAGAACTACACAAGTCGCTCGTTCTGCGACCGTGGCCAGCCGTTTAAGTCACCTCCATTCGAACATCAGCCGAGTCAATGCCCGTACCGAGTTTTGGAATCGCCCATCGACATTACCACGGACAGTATTTCGGAGTGGAATGACCGATGACCGAGGACAGCGACGTACGGGCCATCGCCGCGCTCCTCGAAGACGAGTACGCCCATGCAATTCTCATCCACACGAGCGACCGAGCCATGTCCGCACACGAACTGAGCGATGTGTGTGATGCCTCGGTCTCGACCGTTTACCGGCGTATCGAGCGACTGCAGGAACACGAACTGCTGACGGAGCGATTGGAACTCGACCGCGACGGCCACTACTACAACACCTACACCGCCCGACTCGACCGAATCGAGATTCGACTGGAGGAGGGTGCGTTCGAAATCGAAGTCACGTACCGGGAGGAGAACGCCGCCGACCGATTCACCGACCTGTTCGAGGGGTTGCGATGATTGCTACCCTTCAGATGCTGGCGGAGACGACAACGACGACCGGCGGCTCCACGCTCGTCATCGTCCTCGCGCTGGTCGGTTTGCTCGTCACCGCCGGGCTGTCGCTCGCGGTGGCGTACCTCGTAATTCGCGGCTACCGGCGGAACCGCGACAGGGCACGGCTGTGGCTAGCAATCGGTCTGATACTGCTCACGACCGCGCCAATCATGTTACAGCTCGTCCTGACGAATCTTACAGAAGTCTCAGCAGTCGGGCGATCCGCGGCCGCGAACGCGAGCAAACTGCTCGGACTCGGTGCCATGCTGTACGCGATTTACGGCGTGACCCGTCCCCGAAAGACATCCGAAACGAACGGGCCGCGAAACGAATCGAGCGGTGCAGAAAAGGCGGTTCTGCCGTTCGTTCCGCTGGCCGCGACGACGAACACGGATGCAGGCAACCTCACATTCGTTTTCGCGGGGATAACCGGCGTTGCCGGGTTGTTCGTCGCGTCGTTGGCCTACCGTGGCTATCGACGCAACGGGAGCAGGCCGATGCTGTATCTCGCGCTCGGAATCGTCCTGCTCACCGCCGTCCCTGCCGTCGTCAATTTCCTGTTGACGGTTGTGACGGGGGCCACCGACGCGGAAATTCTGCTCTCCATCATCGTCGCCAACCTCGGCGGTGTCGTGTCGATTCTGTACGCACTCACGAGGGCGTGATGTCCGTGTGCTGTCCACGTCCGCATCAGTCCTGCAACATGATTCGTGCGTACCGACCCCACAGTCGGGCCAGCCCGTTCAGCAACTGAACCGAACAGAGGAACAAGAGCGCCCCGAGGACGGCGACGAGGAGGGCACCGGGAAGCGTCTCGACGTGCCACGACCCGAGTTCGAACGTCGTCGTGAGACCGACGAGGAGGTTGTCCCAGCCGAATAAGATGTCGAGCGTAAACGGGCGGGTCGGAATCGGGGAGAACACGGCGACGGGTGAACGGGTGTAGTAGAACGGCGCGAGCAGGAAGCTCCCGGCCGTGGCGACGAGCCACCACAGCACGCTGAACACGACCGTTCCGTAGACGAACTCGCTCAGCAAGTACGCGACCGACCTCCACGTTCGCGTGTCCGTCACGAGGTGTTTGGCGCGGTTCCAGAGACCGTCGTGGGATTCCGTGGGTGAGAGCGGTATCTCGACGCCGAGCAACGAACCGACGAGGGTGCGTTCGAGGCCAGCCAACGTGACAGCCAGTGCGAGCGACAGCATGAGGATGGGAATCCCGACGAGGACTATCGTGAGACCGATACCGAACGGGACCACGAAGGAGAACAACACGAAATAGCCGAGGCCCAGCGGAAACATCAATAGGAGATAACAGAGGTTGCGATACGTCTGGGGGCGTGTCGGCGCGCGGAGCAGACGACCGAGATGGCCGACGTCTCCTGTCTGGGGTGAAGGCTGGGCCGACATCGTGCTATGATCGGGGAGCGACCGGCAAAGGTCTATCCGTCCATCGGGTGGAATTCGAAAACTCGTGTACTGTCATCTCTGATACTGGAGTTGGTTCCACAATCGTATATAAAATTTGTGCAGACTCGCCCCGGCTGCGACCGTGCTATCCGGTTATGGCCAGCTCTGTCGATGCTCCGAACGAGACAATTATGACGGACAAACGACTCGGAGACAACGTTGCTCGGACGAAAATCGGTCGGCGGAACCTCCTTCGTGCAACTGGTGGAATGATCCTCACGGGCGTCCTTGCTGGCTGTTCCGGTAACGGGGACGGCGATACTGGAAACGGCGATGGCGACAGCGAAAACACCAGCGTTGATGAGTGGCTGTCGAGCACCGATAACTACGATTCGGTGACGGATATGACCGGAAAGGACGCCGTCACCGTCGAAGTCGGGCCGAGCGGGAACGAATACGTGTTCGAACCGGCCGCGATTCGAATCGACCCCGGAACGACCGTGACGTGGCAGTGGGTGGGAAGCGGCCACCACAACGTCGTCGCCACCGACGGGGGATTCAAAAGCGGCCCGCCGGAGAAAGAAGCGACGTTCGAACACACGTTCGATTCGGCCGGAAAGGCGCTGTACTACTGCCAGCCGCACAAGTCGATGGGCATGAAAGGTGCCGTCGTGGTCGGAAGCAGTGACGAGGGGACGGATGACAACAACTGACGGGGTAATGAAGACCGTTTCCCGTCGAACGCGGTGGGTACGATACAGCTACGTCGGACTGTTGGCACTGTTCGCCGTCTGTGTCGTCGTCCAGATTTACATCGCCGGGATGGCGGTGTTCATCGACCCGGCGAACTGGGGGATGCACATGGGGTTCGTCCACGCCTTCGAACTCCTTCCCCTCCTCATGCTCGTCGTCGCGTTTCTGGGTGGACTTCCGCGGACGTTCAAAGCGATTCCGGTCGTCTTGTCTGTGCTCGTCAGCGTTCAGTACGCGACGGCACACCTGTATGGGTCGTACGTCGCCGCGATTCATCCGGTGAACGGGATGGTGATTCTCGGCGTGGCAGTCGACGGGACGAAACGAGCGTGGTCGCAAGTGGCACGATAAAAGCTCAGTCGATGGAGATGTACGTTTTCGTGTCCATGACGCCGTCGAGCCCCTGAATCGACGAGGAGGAAGTCTGGAGCACTTCGTACACCTCGTCCGCGTCCACCTCGACGACGATGTCGTAATCCCCGGCGACGATGTGTGCCTCCCCGACGTTCGCCAACTCGCGCACCGAATCGAGCAACCCCTGTGACTTTCCTGCGGCCGTGTTCACCATGATAAATGCATGCACCATTATGGTGTGGGATACTCTACCATGCGAGAAAAACCTTTGCCCGGGGACGGTAGCTACCGTCGGTTCATCGGAGCTATCACGGACGGAGAGCGGCCAACTCCGGAGGAAAATTTGATGCGGGTTCGTCTCCGGAGAAAGCTTATTTAACCCCTCTATCGTACAACCGTTCATGCGATTCGTTATCATAGGTGCCGGGAGGGTCGGCCTACGAACCGCCCGTGTCCTCCGCGAGGAGGGTCACGAGGTGACGTTGGTCGAAAACGACACGACGAAGGCAAAGCGTGCGCGCACCGACGGTTTCGAGGTCATCGAAGGGGATGGGTCGCGTGAGGCGGTACTCCAACAGGCGAATCTCGATGATGCGGACGCGCTGGGTGGGCTGACGGGTGATCTGAACGTCAACTTCGCGGCTTGTTTGATCGGTAAGCACCACGGCTGTCGAACCATCCTCCGGATCGACGAGGATTACCGCGAGGACATCTACCGGAAGTACGCGAGCGACGTGGACGAGGTCGTCTATCCGGAACGCCTCGGTGCGATCGGCGCGAAGAACGCGCTTCTCGGCGGAAACATCCGTGCAATCGCCGATATCGCACAGAACTTGCAGGTGGTCGAACTCACGATCACCGAGGAGTCACCCATGCGTGGGTACTCCATCAGCGAACTGGAACTGCCCGCGAACTCGCGTGTTCTCGCGTTCGGCAAGCGCGACGAACGGATGGGAATCCCGCTCTCCGACGACTCGCTCGAAGTCGGCGACAGGGTCGCCGTCCTCGCCGATTTCGACGTCCTCGATGACGTTCGCAAAATCCTCGTCGGCGACGGTAGTCGAGCGACTCCGGCAGGAGGTATTTAAAATGGTTGCCGCATACATCATGGTCAAGGCGAACACGGGAGAGGCTGATCGACTGAAAAACGCGATTCTCGACATCGAGGGGGTCGAAGACGCCCACATCGTCGCCGGGGACGTAGACATTATCGTCAAGGTCAACGTCGACAACCCCGCCGAAGTGAAGACCGTCGCTGCCGACGGGATTCAGGGCGTACAGGGCGTCGAGGACACCCAAACGTACATCTCGATGGATTGAGGTCGACGGAAAATCAGTCGTACTGCTGGTGTGCCCGGTTCAGCATTCCCGCCGCTGGCTCACCGTACTCGTAGCCCGGAATGATCCCTTGCATCCACGTTCCTTCGGCGAAATCCACGATAGCCTTGGCGTCGTCGGCCGCCTTGTCGCTCCCCGAGAACTCGACCGAGAGAACTACTTCGTCCCCGTCGCGCTCGACCGTCGGTGGCGTCGCATCGTCCGCCGAAACGACGCTGTGAGCGTCTTCCAACCGTAGTTCGAGCGTTTCTAACCAGCCGGATTCGACGACGTCTGCGACCGGTTCGTCCGTCACGACGGCCGACAACGTCGGCATTCGTACGGTCACTTCGATGCTATCGTCTACCGTGACAGATCCGTCGAACGGCGTCGTGGTTACGACGTACTCCTCGTCGTCGTCTTCGAATCCGTCGTGGAGACGAAACGCCCGTTCGACCGCGTCCTTCCGATTCATTGGTCCCGTTAGGGAGGGGAGAGGGAAGGGCGTTACGAGAGGTCCCGATGGACGTCGATCTCGGACGACCACCGCATCTCGTCGTCGTACATGACCGGCGTCTCCGCGAGACCGAAACACCGTTGCAGTTCGTCTCCCGTGAGCGTGAACGTCGGGAGATCGCCGCCGACGAGGAAGTATCGCTCTACGCCGTCGAGGAACGGCATGGCGAACGATCCTATCGGGTTCCGACTCGTCGGAAACATGCGCATACGGAACTCGTATTCGTCGCCGCCCAACGGTTCGACGAAGAAGATGGTCGGTGCACTCTCCGATTGGACGACTTGGATGCCGCCGTCACCCACGACGACGTACTGATTGCCGACGAGTCGGCGACGTTTGGCGATCGAAAGCGCCGCCCGGAGCGGGAATCCGGCGTTGAGCAGTCTGGCAATCGTCCGCCCGATGACCGTCGCGCCGGCGTTTCCGATCTCGCTGTACGTGACGATGCCGCCGACGCTTCCCGCCTCGACGAGTCGCTTTCCGGGGACGTAGGATCGACACGCGTTCAACAGGAACATGTCCACGCCGATGTCGGAGACATCGGCGGGGTGGAGCAGTCCGTCGTGGCAGACGAACGCCTCGTTTTCGACGTGACCGATGTAGTGGAAGAAGTCCGTCGGTTCTCGAAGATGGTTTCGAAGCTCCGCCGTCGAGCAGTTCTGCTCGACGGTCACGTCGAACGGCAGTCGGTCGCGGTTGCCGTACAGGGTATCCTGATACTCCGCCCGCATCTTCGGGTCGTTACAGACGATGGTGATTTTGGCGTCGTCCGCCGACTCTTCGCGGTCCAACCGGTGTTCGAACCCGGACGGGATCAGTTTGTTTCCGCCGACCGGTGCACCGTCCCCGAGCCACGCGTGTTCGAGCGTGTCGGTGTCCGACGGGAGGACGTACTGTTCGTCCGGAACGGGTGACGACGGATACGTCGGGTTCGTTTCCGTCGTCCGCGTGAATTCGTTGATAGCAGTCGGTGATGCGACTGCACTCTTCGCTTCTTGGCTCCGTGTCTTCACGTCGATAACCGGCAAGTCCCTGAGGACGTACGGGAGCTGTGCTACGTTTTCGGCTTCGTCCGTAAGCTGTAGCGTGAGTCGCCACGTCGGAAGTTCGCCTTCGATGAGTGAAAACGGCACGTCGAGATACGCATCGAGTTGCTCGGCGAGTGACGCATCGTAGAGGGATTCAAAATCGAGATCGAGCATCGATCCGACCTGCTCGCGTTCGTGCAACTCGACTCGGTACAACCCCTCCGTTCGGACGAGACAGTCGAGGAACAGCGTCTGTTTGAGGACGCGTGCCACTTCGCCCTCGAACCCGCGTTCGGGATGATCGAGCGAGTGGATGCCCCTGTTCGTGACGATTCGGGGTGTATCGCCGGGAACGACGGTCGCCCCGAGATAGTACGCGAGCGGGACGACGGGGAAAACGAACTCGTATTCGGGTGGGACTTCGATGGTGATGCCCGTCTCCGGCGGTTGCAGGTCGTCCGGAATCCGAAGTTCGTCGCCGAATTCGACCACCGGGGGATGGCCCCGGAGGGTCGGGAACGAGCGCTCGGGGGAGAACGTCTTCAACGCCGACCCGAACGTCGAGACGGCGGCCATCACGTCCGCCGGATCGGTCGTCGTCGTCACCGTTCCCGCCGGACGGGTGTGGTCCGACCGAGCACCGATTTCGACGGCGACTTCGTCCCCGAACGAGATATGAAATTCGTCACCCCGAATCTCGAACGTGATGGACGATTCGACGCGTAAATACGTCTTCACCTTCGTCGTCAGTTCGATGTAATACTCACCGCTGGGGAGCGTTACTTCCTTTTCGTAGTCGACAGCGGCGATCAGCTCCCCGGATTTATCGCGGACGTAGGCGGAAATGACGAACGGAAACTCGATCCGATCCGTCCGGATGCGAGCGACGGCACCGACCGGTGCGTCGAACTCTTCGACCGGGACGGGTTGTGGGGTCACCGGTCGAGTCGTCCCGATCGAGTACTGACTCCGTTCAAGCGGGTCGATGATGGTCAACCCGACGGGGTCGTCCCGTAGTTGGAAGAGAGGTTGGACGCTTGTTCCGACGGTATCGGAAACGGGTACGTCACTCATTGTTGGATGGTTTCAGAGGTCGAACCACTCGGTCGTATGATTCGTTTCACGGAGATACCAGCGCTGTTCCGGGCCGCTCTCCCCCGCGCGGAGTTCGATCATCGCGTCGAACTTGTGGGCTATCGCGGTGACTTGGGGAGAATCTCGCTCGATGGGGAGTACGTAGTGGGCCATTCCGGCGACGTCCTTGATGCGCTCGCAGATCGGCCCAAGGAACGCATCGACTTCGGCGTCGTCGTGGTTTTCAACCAACGGACGGAGCGTGTCGAAGCAGAATCGAAGCTCTGCAGGGGCAAAGCCCCCGTGACTCTCGTCGAGTTTATCGATGGTCTCGACGATCGTGCTTCGAAATTCCTCGATATCACCGTCGACGCGTTCTACGGTCAGGGTGTCCGACATCGTCGATTCGGTGCTAACGGACCGCGCACCGGTATGATAGTCAACGACGTGAGCGTTGGAACCCATGCCGTTGGCCATCGCGAGGCGACTGCGTGCCGTCGCGATGCTCCGGTCGTGAAGCGCGAAGAGTCGCGTCCGATCGTGTGCCATCTCACCGAGAAGCGGAACGCTGGCCGCGTCGATCACGGAATCCGGAACCGCACCGACGACGAGGAGATTCCCCCCGAGTTGCTTGATACGCGCCAAGCCGGGTTGCACCGTGATGGTTCCGTCACCACGGATGGTCACGTGATGACCGTACAGCGAAAACGAGAGTCGGCCACCCCGTCGCGCCACGCCGTCGTCGCGTGGTTTGAAGAGCCTGTCGAGCGCCTCCGGGTCGATAACGTCGTAGAGTTGTTCGGGGATGTCCGAAGGTTCGACACCCGCCACGTCCGCAACAGCCACCGTTACCGTCGTACTGAGCGACTGCGGGCCGGTAAGGTCGTGTTGCACGCGATGGACGTCGCGCTCGTCGGAGGGACCATCCTCGTTCATATACTTTGTAAGCGTCGGCGAGCAACAGTCAAAAATCCATCGTCAGTGACTCGACACTGGATTTGGGAAGTTCGCCGGAAATCGTCGGATAGTATAGGGCTTCTGACTTCAGAACCGATTAGAAATAGTGGGTGTAGGAACCTGATTGTCTTTTTATTGATATCCGTGTGAGTGCTCGGACGGGAGTGAAGAAGTCGCTGAAATACCGCGGGACCGCCGTCGGTGCCATCACTCGACCCACGAATACGCACGGGAGGACAACCACGGAACCACGATCAGCAGAACGCCGAGACAGCCCACGAGGAGCGCGACGGTATCGCCGAGCGTCCACTCGTTCGTCGTGTTTTCACCGCCATTCGACGGCGGGTTTGGTCCGCTGGAATCGCCTCCAACCGTCGAGTTCGTCGTCGTGGGTATCGCTTCCGTCCGTGTCCTCGTTCGTCGGTTGGTAGTCGTCCACGTCGTTTTTCGTCCTGCACCGGTCGTCGCAGTCTTCGTAGACGCCGGTGGTTCCGTCGTTTCGGTCGTGCTCCGGGTCGTTTTCGTCTCTGTCGTCGCTGTCGTGGCGGTCGGAACCGCGGTGGTCGTCGGTGTGGTAGTGGCCGCGGTGGTCGTCGGTGTAGTTGCTGGAACCGTCGTCGTGGTGGTCGCTGTCGTAGTTTGCGTAGTCGTTGGAACTGTCGTTGTGGCAGTGGCTGTCGTCGAAGTCGTGGTTTGCGTAGTCGTTGGAACTGTCGTCGTAGTGGTCGCTGTCGTCGACGTCGTAGTTTGTGTAGTCGTGGTGGTTGTCGAAGTCGTGGTCGTCGGTGTCGTTGTACTCGTCGTCGCTGTCGATGTCGGTGTCGTTGTAGCCGTTGCAGTCGTTGTAGTCGTCGTTCCGTTGGTTGTCGTCGTTCCGTTGGTTGTCGTCGTTCCGTTGATTGTCGTCGTTCCGTTGATTGTCGTCCCGTTCGTCGTCGTATTACCGGCCGCGGCGGAGGCGATTCGTGGTCCGTCGGGCCCGCCGATCGTCGAACTCGATATTCCGGCGAGAAGGAGTCCCGCAATGGAGACGAGGAGCAGCAAACGGGCTGTCGAAGTTCGCATGTGAACAGGGGACATAGATCGCTGCTCATCGATTCCCAGCATCGACTGATTATTGTTACGATTATCCATGCAAAACTGCAGAATACTACGATATTCTTCGAGAAATTACCCTGTTTGTGGTCTATTTATGGATGGGATTCTAAAATTACCAATATATTGATGAATGACTTCACACATCAATGAGCAATCGAAACATCTCTCTGTTGTCGCAATTCGAGCGCTCTTATTTCTTCACTGATCGTATTCGACCTTCTTTCAGTATAGTTCGGCGACGGGACAATTCGGTACTCGTTGCGTTCGGATCACAACAGTGCGGCTTCCTGTCGCTTTTTCACGACCACTGGAATCGACGTCGTATCGGTCTGACCGGCAAACGTCACCGTCACGGTCACGTGGTCGGGGAGCTTCCGCACCATCTCCTTTTGCGTCACCCCCGGGCCGGTCGGTGCAGTCGAGACGAACCAATCTCCGTCGTGAGACGACAGGCCGGACGAGGTATATGCGTCGTCGAAAATCACTTCGATGCGCCGTTGAACCCTACGGATCGCAATCCCCCCGGCTTTCATCTCGCCCCACTGCTCGAACGGCTCCGTGGCGTACGCAACCGCACCCGAACTGTTCCGGGCGGTCACGACCCTGACTTCGTTCGTCTTCGGGAGGTATTCGGCGTCCGTATCCTCGACGGTCGTTCGTACGTCGAGCGGTTCTCCGGTGGCTCGAACCCCCGGAAGCGGGGACAGACTGGCGGCGATTTTCTCCTTCGTGAACCCGTTCACCTGCGAGCCGACGAGGCCGAGTCCGGCCGCCGTACAACCCGCCGCGAGGAAGGCCCGTCGTGAGGAGGGGGACATTGTTGTTTCCACGAATAAGGTCGGTAAATGCTTTGTGCAAAAATCCGTACTTCCTGCTCATCGGGTGTGCCATCCTCCGTTTCGATCGAAACCAAAAATACGCGATCAGGAATGCTATTCTCACCCACTCGAACACCACTTCCGGCCTTTCGGCATAACCCGCTCGCTTCGTTGAATAAATGACATTCTATGGGAGTACTCCTACCGATTAGGTGTTCCCGATATTGGAAAATGCGAGGGACGGGATTCGAACTACGCCCGGACATGCTCACTGCGTTGCGCGTGCCCGGTCTAATTCGAATCCCATCCGATCGATTCGCACGGCGCGACGGTTCGTCGCGCCGACTCATGCGAGGGATGGGATTCGAACCCATGGACGTCTACACGAGCGGGTCTTAAGCCCGCCGCCGTTGGCCTGGCTTGGCAACCCTCGCGCGTCAGTCGATTGCCGCTTCCACTGCAAGTGGGTTTCGGTTGGTACACGGCCCCCTCGTTTATTCGCGTTCCCGCCGAAATCCCGTCCATGCTCGCCTTCTCGCGCGAAGTGTACGATATGCTCGTCAGCCGTGCGCGTCGGGGTCGCCCCGACGAGATTTGCGGAATCCTCGCGGGGTCGCGCGGCGAGCGGGCCGAAGTGGAGGGCGTGTATCACGCCGAAAACGTCGCGGCGGACACGCGCACGAACTACGAGATCGACCCGGAGGAGCAACTCGCGGTCATGGATCGAATCGAAGCGGACGGCTCCGAGGTGGTCGGCTTCTATCACTCCCATCCCATGGGTCCCGACGCGCCCAGCGAAACCGACGCCGCGGACGCGACGTGGGACGGCTACTCCTACGTCATCGTCTCGCTGAACGGCTCCCATCCGTTCGTCGGGTCGTGGCGCTGGACCGGCGAGGCGTTCGAACCGGAAGTCGTCCAACTCCGATAGCGCGAGCCAACTAGGGGGTGGCTTTTTGAGGGCGCTCCGAACACAGGGGGCATGGACCGGAGCGAACGAACGGGAACCGAACGGTTGGACGACGGCGAACGGTTGAATGACGGCCACCGCGCGCTGTTGGCACTCCAACGCTGTCGAACCGCCCACGCACCCGACGAGCGGGTTGCCGTCTTCGACGTGACCCCCGAACCGACCACTGATGGAATCGAACTTCATGGACGCGTCTCGACGCCGCAACTCGAAGCCGAGGCGCGAGCGGCGGTCGAACGAGCAATCGGGACGCCGGTGACCAGTGACCTCGAAATCCTCGATGAACTGCGAACCGAGCGAACCGTCACCGGATCAGTCGTCTCCGTGCGCGACGATCCGGACGACGAGGCCGAACAGGTAACGCAGGTGCTCTACGGCGCGCGAGTCGAGGTGTTCGACGACGAGGACGAAACCTGGTCTCGGGTGCTGACGCCGGACGGCTATCTGGGATGGCTCGACCGAAGCGCGCTCGCGCCGATCGAGGACGACGAAACGAACGCGGTCGTCGTCCACGATACGAAGACGGACGACGGAGAGACGGTGTACGCCGGAACCGACTGCCGAGTCGAGGACGAAGATGGGAACGAGACGACCGTTCGCTTCCGCACCGGCGAGCACGCAACCGCCTCCGTGGGAGTCGTCCAGCGGCCACCCGAGAACCCGACCGGCGAGGCCGTCGTCGAAATCGCGCGGGAGTTCCTCGAAACCGACTACGACTGGGGTGGCATGACGAGCGACGGAATCGACTGCTCCGGACTGGCGTGGATCGCCTATCGAGTCAACGGTATCACCCTGCCACGCGACGCCGACCAACAGCGAGTCATGGGACGGTCCGTCGAGCGTGACGAACTGCTCCCCGGCGACCTGCTCTTCTTCCCCGGCCACGTCGCGGTCAGCCTCGGCGGCGATGAGTACGTCCACGCCTACGGCGGCGCGGAGTCGGTGGTGATCAACAGCCTCGACCCGGAGGACGACGCGTATATCGAAGATCTGGACGAGAAGTTCGAACTCGCGCGACGCTTCATCCCAGCCACGTGAACACGGCGTCGCCGATTTCCGCGATGGCGTCCGCCGCGTCGGCACCGTTCTGACGAGCGTCTCCGTTTTCGCCGTCCGCCGAACCGACGCCGTCGATGAACACCGAAAACACGAGCGGTTCGTCCCGGTCGGGGACGAATAGGATTCCGGTGTCCAACGCGGCGGTCGGGAGCCACCCGGTTTTGTGGGCGACTTCGGTTTCGTAGGGAAGATAACGCGGGATCATCGACGTGTCCTTTTGTGCACTGAGCGGGACTCGCATTCGCTCGTAGGCATCCGCTGAGAGCGTCCTCCGACGGACAAGGTCGGCGAAAAATCGAGCACAGTCGAGCGGCGTCGTGGCGTTCGTCGGTTCGTCTGCCGGGACGCCGATATCGAACTCCTCGAAGTCAGTCTCCTCCAGCGTCGCCATCATCTTTCGCGCGAGGCGGGTTCGCTCCATGCCGAGTCGGGTCGCCGCGTCGTTCACCGATTCGATGCCGAGGTGGTCGATGAGTTGGTTCGTCGCGGCGTTGTCGCTGACCGAGATCATGGCCACGGCGAGGTCTTCGAGGGTCGGCGTCGCGTCGAGTAAGTGCAAAAGCCCGCTTCCGCCGACGCGATTCTCCGGGGCGAGCGGACACGGACTGTCGAGTTCGTCGAGTCGGCCGTCGTATCGCTCGTAGAGGGCGTAAAGAACGGGGAGCTTGATCGTGCTCGCGCTCTGGAAGACGCAGGTCTCGTCGCGAGCGTAGATCACGTCGAAGTCCCTATCGTCGGTCGGGAATCCGAGGAAGACGCCGAGTTCGCCCTCGATTTCGTCGTCGTATCGCTCGATGTATCCCGCCAGTTCGTCGCGGGTTTCGATGCCGGACGCGTCAGGGCGCATCGGGAATCGACTCCGGTTTCGTTGCCATGCCGACACACTGGTCCCCGGTTCCTACAAATAGTTTCGTGTCGGGGAAGGGGTAACGAAACGCGACGGTCGTCGCCTAGCATGGGAGGGCGAACGATTATCCTCGCGTTGTCGGATGTTTTGGCATGGAACTAGCGGACAGAATGGAGCGACTGCGCACGCACGCTGACGACCTCGTCTCGGCGTTCGGCTCGCCGCTCTACGCCTTCTTCGAGGACGACCTGCGCACGAACTACGACACCCTCCGCGGAGCGCTGGACGAGCAGTATCCGAACTCAGAGATTCACTTCGCGGTGAAGGCCAACTACAACCTCGGTATCCTCTCGGTGCTCCGGGACGCGGGCTGTAAGGCCGAAGCGTACGCCCGCTGTGAACTGACGGCCACGCAACGGGCGGGGTTCGACCCCGAAGACGTCCTCCTCACCGGCATGAACCGCACTCCGGCGGATATCGAACGCGCGCTCGACTGGGGGGTCTCGCACCTGCTCATCGACAACGCGACGGAGTTGGAGAAAGTGGTCGTGGCCGCCGAGGCGACTGGGGTGGTTCCGGACGTGCTGATCCGCGGTAATCCCGCGATGGACGTGCCGACTCACCCGGAAGTTGCGACGGCCACGCTCGAAAGCAAGTTCGGACTCGACATCGAAAGCGGGCGGGCGATGGCCGTCGCCGAGAAGACGGTCGAATCCGACGCCGTCTCGCTCGCTGGCGTACAACTACACGTCGGCAGTCAGGTTCGCGGCGTCGAACCGTACGGCGTCGCGGCCCGCGAGATGCTCGGCTTCGCGGCGGACGTGCGCGACGAACTGGGCGTCGAAATCGACGTCCTCGACCTCGGCGGCGGCTTCCCCGTCCCGTACGACGAGGACGTCCCCGCAACCGAGGACATCGTGTCGTACATGGCCGACACGATTCGGGAGAGCTGTGCGGAACACGACCTTTCGGAGCCGAAGCTGTTCGTCGAACCCGGACGGCGACTCGTCGGCAACGCCGGGGCGTTTGTGGCGACGGTCGGCGTGATCAAGGAGACGCCGTTCGCCGACTTCGTGGTGCTCGACGGCGGGACGAACGCGGTCTCCTCCTACTGGCCGTACCCCGTCTACGCGGTGAAAGACCGTGATCCGGGACAGGAATACCACGTCGCCGGGCCGCTTTGCTACTCGGGGGACGTGATAAGCGAGGACGTTTCCCTCCCCCAACTCGGCCCCGGTGACCTCGTGGCGGTGGACCGAATCGGCGCGTACTCGCTCGGGAGCGCGAGTCACACGAACGCCGAGCCGAAACCCCCGGTCGTGCTGGTTCGAACGGACGGCACGCACGAACTCCTCCGACGGCGCGAGACGTGTGACGACGTTCTCGGGCGGGATTCGATTCCTGACGGGTTGGAACGGTGAACACCGTGAGAAAGATATTTCGAACGGCGAATGCCGTGAGAAAGACATTCGGAACGGTGCACACCGTGAGAAAGACCTTTAGGCGGCGCGTTCCCTGAAAAATCCATGCAACCACCGAACCCGCTGTCGCCCGACCCGGCGGGTGGAATCGACGATACGGGGAGCTTTTTCGCGGGTCTCGTTCCGGACCCGGTCGCGCTTCGGTGTCTGTCGGTCGAACTCCGCGCGCCGAGGGAAATCGTCGTGGGCGAACCGGCCACGTTTCTCCTTCGGATTCGCAACCGATTGCCCGCGCCCGTGAGCGTTCGACTGCCGACGAGTCGGCTGTGGGGATGGGCGGTAAACGGTATTCCGGAGGCTGACGAACGGGGGTTCGAACCGCCGGAGACCTCACGGACGGTCGCGTTTCGGACCCGTGAGATCAAACAGTTCGAGGGGACGTGGGACGGTCATATCCGCCGCGCGGGAATCGACGGCGACGTGTGGCGACCTGAAACGGGAACGCACACGCTCAGCGCCCATCTCGCGACGGAGAATCCACGGCAGCAGCTATCCGATAGCGTACAAATAACGGTCGTATCGAGTCAATCCTAGTATGAAAGGGCGGCGTTATATGCCCTGTTCATCTTTGCTATTAGGTATCACGAACCGGGCGACTTGTCCCGACGAACGATATCATGACAGAAAAACCAAAATATTCGTGGAACCGGCGGCGGTTTTTGACGGTAAGTGCCCTTGGCGGAGTGACGGCCATCGCAGGATGTGGCGGGAAGAGCACGACCGGAGACGGCTCAGGCGGTGCCGGAACCTCCGACGGTGGTAACACGAATACGAACAGCGGCAGCGACGACGGCAACGACAACAGTAACGCGAAGAAGGGCGGGACGTTCGTCAACGTCGCACCCGAAGAGGCGACGACCCTCGACCCGCGGATGAACGAACTCGCGTGGGCGAACGGGATGATGCACTACCTCTTCGACGGGCTGTTGGCCATGAAGCCCGACGGGAGCGAACTCGTCCCGCACCTCGCAAAGGAGCTCCCGAAAAAGCAGGACGACACGACGTTCACCGTCCCGCTCAAAGAGGGCGTCAAGTTCCACAACGGGACCACGCTCACCGCAGACGACGTGGAGTACTCGTTCAGTTGGGTGCTCGACTCCGACAACAAATCCACGAACCAGGAGAACCTCTCCTTTGTCGATAGCGTCGAGAAATCGGGTGATATG
This sequence comes from Haladaptatus sp. AB618, assembly GCF_024136965.1. Classification (NCBI taxonomy): domain Archaea; kingdom Methanobacteriati; phylum Methanobacteriota; class Halobacteria; order Halobacteriales; family Haladaptataceae; genus Haladaptatus; species Haladaptatus sp. AB618. The sequence continues at coordinate 601,033 of NZ_JAMYJX010000001.1, forward strand.
GAGGTTACGTTCAACCTCAAGCACCCCTACGCGCTGTTCGAGCAGACGTTGGCGGGCATGAACGCCGCCATCGTTCCGAAGAAGTACGCGAGCGACAAGGGCCAGAAGAAGTTCTCCCGGAAACCCGTCGGTACCGGACCGTTCAAACTCAAGAACTGGCAGGCCGGGTCCTCGCTCACCCTCGAACGCTTCGACGATTACTTCATCGAAGCGCCGAACCTCAAACAGCTCAAATATCGCGTCATCCCCGAGTCGGATACCGCGTACTTCGAACTCGCGAGCGGGGGCGTTCAGCAGGCGTCGGTTCCCAAAACGTTGCTCGGGAAGGCCCAAAACAACAACAAGCTGAAGATGAAGCGTATCTCGCAGTTCGACTACAACGGCCTCATGTTCAACGCGAACCACGAGCCGTTCGACAACCGCAAGGTGCGCAAAGCCATGCAGTACCTCGTGGATTACGACGAGATGCTGGAAGCGGCAAAGGGGCAACTCGGCAAGCGCAGCTACGGATACATGCCGACGGAGGTCAACAAGGCGTGGGACTTCCCGTGGCAGGACTGGAAGAAGAAGTACTTCCCGGAGAAGAACTACGACAAGGCAAAGCAACTGCTCAAAGAGGCGGGATACGGCGACGGCTTCGAGGTCGACATGCCGACCGCAACCTCTGGGAAGTTCAAGAACATGGCTATCTTGCTCCAGAACGGGATGGAGAAGGTGGGAATCAAAGCCAACGTTCGGGAGATCACCATCGGCCAGTGGCTCGACCTGCTCGACAACGGCAAGTACGACGTGACGTTCTACGGCTGGTCCGGTGGGCAGGACCCGGATGGGTTCTTCTACTACCTGTTCCGCGACCCGCAGAACGACGACAGCCCGGTTCCGGACGATTACGTCGGCAACGCCTCCGCCGGGATGCTCTACCAAGCCTATCCGGACAGCAAGAAGCTACAGGACGCGGACGCGAAGATTCGCAAGGCACGCAAACTGCAGGACCGCGACAAGCGTCGGAAACTGTACATCGACATCGCGGAGACGTTCCAGTCCGAGTATCCGCACATTCAGGTGTACTCGGAGCAGTCCGCGACCGCGTGGAACAAGTCCGTGAAGGATTACGACCCGACGGCCTACGTCGCCCAACCCCTCTGCAACGAGTGGTCGAACTCCTGGCTTAGCAACTAACTCCCCCTATCTTTCCATACACACGAAATCATGAGCATGTACCGATACACCGTCCGGCGGATTTTGCAGATAATTCCCGTTCTGCTGGGCGTTTTCACGCTGACGTTCGTAATGATGCACTCCCTGCCGGGCAACCCAGTCAAGATCTATCTCGGGTTGAACCCGAGCAAGGAGCTTGCAGACCAACTCATCCACCAATATGGCTTCGACCAACCGCTGTGGAAGCAGTACCTCGACTATCTATCCAAGGTGCTCCACGGCAACCTCGGCGAGTCGTTCATGCTGAAACGACCCGTCATCGACCTGATGCTGGAGCGCGTCGGCCCGACGTTCACCCTGATGGGGCTGTCGTACGTCATCGCGCTTCCCATCTCGATCCTGCTCGGCGTTTACGCCGCCTCGCGACACAACGAACTCGGCGACCACGTCTCCCGATTCGTGGGGCTGGCGGGGCTTTCGACGCCGAACTTCTGGTTGGGGCTGATGCTGATGTTCATAGTCGCAGTCAAGTTGCAGTGGCTCCCGGTGTCCGGATACGTCCCTTTCGCACAGGCCCCGGTCGAGTCCGCAAAACGGCTCGTCATGCCGGTCATCACGCTCTCGACTGCGATGACCGCAACGTTGATGCGGATGACGCGTTCCAGCATGGTCGAGGAGCTATCACAGGATTACGTCCAGACGGCGCGGGCCTACGGTCTGCCCGAGCGGCGCATCCTGCTCAAACACTCGTTCAGGAACGCGCTGTTGCCGCTCGTCACCATTATCGGACTGCAGTTGTCCTTCCTGTTGGACGGCAGCGTCGTCACCGAGAAAATCTTTGCCATTCCGGGTATGGGTCGGCTGTTCTTCAACGGCATGACGAACAACGATTACGGTGTTATCATGGGGATGACCCTGACGTTCGCCCTGTTGTTCCTGGCCGGAGTCCTGCTGACCGACCTCGCCTACGCGTACATCGACCCGCGGATCAGATACGACTGACATGAGTACGAATCAACCAGTTACCGAGAGTGGAATCGACACCGAAAGTCGCCTACGGGGAACACTTCGGGAGCTACGGTACAGTCCGACGGCAATCGCTGGCGCGATTATGATCGCCATCCTCGTCGTACTGGCGATATTCTCGACCATCGACATCGTGATTTTCAACAGACACATCATTACCTCCCTCCTCGCCGACCCACACGAACCGGACCCGCTACATTCGAACGCGGCCCCGTCCGTCGCACACCCGATGGGCACCGACAACCTCGGGAGGGATATACTGGCACGGATAATCTACGGTAGCCGCATCGCGCTCGCCATTGGCGTCATCTCCGTCGGAATCAGCTTCCTCGGCGGTATCGCCTGCGGCGCGACGGCGGCGTACTTCGGGGGTAGAATCGACGACCTCATCATGCGACTACTGGAGGTACTGTACTCGATTCCGGGTCTCATCCTCGCCATGACGCTGATGGCCATCATGGGAGCGAGCGTGTACAACCTCTTTCTCGCCTACGGCGTCATCGGCATTCCCGCGTACGCCCGCGTGATGCGGTCGGAAGTGCTCTCCCTTCGGGAGGAGGAGTACGTCGAAGCGGCACGCGCCGCCGGACTACCCACCCGAACCATCCTCTTCCGCGAAATCGTCCCGAACGGGTTGGCCGCGGTGCTCGTCCAAGCGACGCTCTCGATGGGTGGCGTCATCATCGGCGCGGCGGCGCTGTCGTTCCTCGGATTCGGCGTTCAACCCCCGACGGCTTCGTGGGGTCGGATGTTGAGTAACTCGCGGCAGGCCATGATCATCGCACCGTGGATTACGATCTTCCCCGGTCTGATGATATTTTTCACTGTGATGGGCTTCAACATGCTCGGTGACGGCTTGCGGGACGCGATGGACCCGAAAACGACGCTTTGGAAGGCGGACTGGGACGAACTCGGCGACGACTTCCTGCCCACGGAAAACTCGCGTGACGAACCCGAACCGATCACCGAAAACCCCGCCACGGACGGCGGAACGGAGACGGAGAAGTGGGAGGAACTGGATAGGAACGACGAAACCGACGGAGGCAACCGATGAGTCTACTCGAAGTCGAAGACCTCAGGACGTACTTCTACACGCAAAGCGGAATCGTACAGGCGGTCGATGGCGTCAGCTTCGAGGTCGAGAAGGGCGAGACCATCGGCTTGGTCGGAGAGAGCGGGGCCGGGAAGAGCGTGACGGTGAAGAGTCTGCTCGGTCTCATCAACCCGCCCGGCAAGGTGGTCGATGGCTCCGTTCGATTCGACGGACGCGAGTTGACCGACTGCACCGAACGCGAACTCCGACAGGAGGTTCGCGGTAGCGAAATCTCGTTCGTGTTTCAGGACCCGATGTCGGCGCTGAATCCCGTCTTCACCGTCGGAAATCAGATCGCCGAAGTCGTGGAGTACCACACCGACTGTACCGGCGAGGAGTCCCGTCAACGGGCCATCGAACTGCTGGACGACGTCGGAATTCCGGACCCGGAACAGCGGGTCGATCAGTACCCGCACGAGTTCTCGGGCGGGATGCGCCAGCGCGCCCTCATCGCCATGGCGTTGTCGTGCAACCCGAAACTCATCATCGCGGACGAACCGACGACGGCGCTTGACGTGACGATCCAGGCCCAAATCCTCGACCTGTTCGACGACATCCAGGACAAGTACGACACGAGCGTCGTCTACGTCACCCACGACATGGGCGTCGTCCGTGAGGTCTGTGACCGCGTTGCCGTGATGTATCTCGGCAAGGTGGTCGAGCAGGCACCCTACGAGGAACTGTACCGCAATCCGAAACATCCGTACACGCAAGCGCTCCTGCGGTCGGTCGTCCGCCCCGACCAGCGCGTGGACGACCTGAACCCCATCCAGGGGACGGTGCCGAGCGCGATAGATCCACCCTCCGGCTGTCGGTTCCGCACGCGATGTCCCGTCGCCATCGATGACTGTTCGAAAATCGAACCGCCGCGCATCGGCGTGGGCCCGAACCACGATTCGGCGTGTCTGCTCTACAAGGAGGGATACGGTGCCGAGGAGCCACGACTGCACGAGGAAGCACGACGGGGGAGACCATGAGTCAACACGTACAACAACGGCCGAAAGCGCGGGGCGAACCGCTGCTCAGGGTTGAAAACCTGACGAAACACTTCCCGGTGAACACCGGGTTCATCAGCTCGCTCCGGTGGAACTCCGAGGGCGGATTTCCGCTGACGTTTGACGACGAGAGCGTCAAAGCGGTCGACGGCGTGAGCTTCGACCTCTACCCCGGCGAAACGCTGGGAATCGTCGGCGAATCCGGATGCGGAAAATCGACGCTCGCACGAACCCTTCTGGGACTGACCGACCCGACCGACGGCGTCGTGGAATTCCAGGGAACGCGAACCACGTCGTTCGATTCGGACGCGAAGCGCGAGTTCCGGCGGAACGCACAGATCGTGTTTCAGGACCCGATGAGCAGCCTGAACCCACGACGGAAAGTCGGAAGCATCATCGCCGACCCGCTGGAGGCCGCCGGGTGGGACCCGGCGGACCGGCGGGAGCGCGTCGTGGAACTGCTCGACCAGGTCGGACTCACGGAGGAACACTACGGACGGTATCCGCACGAGTTCTCCGGCGGGCAGCGCCAGCGGATCAACCTCGCACGGGCGCTTTCGATCAACCCGGACCTCGTCGTCGCCGACGAACCCGTGAGCGGCCTCGACATGAGCGTGCAGGCCCAAATTCTCTCGCTCATGCAGGACATTCAGGACGAGTACGACCTGACCTACCTGTTCATCACCCACGACCTGAGCGTCGTCCGCAACGTCGCCGACCGCGTGGCGGTGATGTATCTCGGCGACTTCGTTGAAACCGGCCCGGTTGACCGGCTCTTCACGGAGCCACACCACCCCTACACCCGCGCGCTTCTGGACGCGGTGCCGAACCCCGACCCGGACACGCGCGGCGTCGAATCGAAACTCGTCGGGGACGTTCCGAGCCCGAGCAATCCGCCATCCGGCTGTAAGTTCCACACGCGCTGTCCCGACATCATCGTCCCTGACCCGTTCACCCGTGAGACGTTCCGCGAGTACATGGACCTCAAAAGCGACGTCGCCGAGGAATCCCTTCGGACGGAGGCCGAACCCGCCGCCGTCCGCTCGGAGTACTTCAAACACGACCCACCGGCGGGTGTCGAGAAGACGATTCAGCGGGCCGTTTCGGAAGCGGCCGACGGAGACTGGGACGATGCAGCCGACACCCTGAACGAATATCAGTCGCCGTGCGAAACCGACGTGCCGAAACTGGAATCCGTGGGTGAAAACCAGCTCTCGGCCTGTCACCTCGACGTCGACGAACGGGAACCGTTCTCGTGGTGAATGGGATGACCGGTCTCGATACGGATTCGTTCGGAACGAGCATCCTGGTCCGCGAACTCGGTGGAACCGGTCTCGCGGCACGAAGCCCGGACGTTCCGCTCCCACCAGCCTCGAACACGAAACTGCTCACGGCAGCGCTCGCGCTGCACTATCTCACCCCGGACTACCGCTTCGAGACGCACGTCACCAGTGTCGAAGACTCGCTCGTCCTCTCCGGCCGTGGAAACCCGTCGCTCTCACGGGAGGAACTGACGACGCTCGCCGACGCGGTACGGGATGCGGGCATCGACTCCGTGACGGACATCGTCGCCGACGTGGCGTGGTTCGACGGGGAGTCCCGCGGTCCGGGGTGGATGTGGGAGGACGGACAGTACGGGTACGGCGCGGAGAGCACCCCGCTCGCGCTCGACCGAAATTTGGTCTCGGTGACGGTGTCCGGAACCGACGTCGAACTCACGCCGAACACGGACGAAATCGAATACGCGACCGAGTTCGACGAGTCCGCCGACGAACTCCTGGTGTTCCGCGACCTCACCACCGGAACGATCAGAGTCGGGGGAAAACCGACGGACGCGCCGCAGACGGAAACCGTTCCGGTCGGGAAACCGGTTCGCCACTGCCTGTTGGCGTTTCGTGACGCGCTCGAAACGGAGGGGGTGACTCACACCGGCGAACTCGGCGTCACCCGAAACCAGACCTCCGGCGAGCCGATTGCGGCGGTGAAATCACCGTCGGTCGCCGACCTCGTCCGCGAGATGAACGTCCCGTCGGACAACTTCCTCGCCGAAGGACTCGCCCGAACCGTCGCCCGCGACGTTCGTGGCGAGGGGTCGTGGGGGGCGTGGGAGACCGTCGTTCGGGAGTTCCTCGAAGAACGAGGCGCTGATAAATTCCGCATCCGGGACGGGTCCGGTCTCTCCCGTTACAACCTGATTTCGGCCCGAGGCATGGTCAAAACCCTCGAATGGGTTGCCGACCAGCCGTGGTCCGAGGTCTTCTTCGACTCGCTTCCGACCGCGGGCGAGGGGACGTTGGAGACCCGGTTTTCGGCTATGGGGTCAGAAATCAGAGCGAAGACCGGAACCCTGACCGGCAGTCGAACGCTCTCTGGAATCATTCGCAGGGAGGGCGAACCGGACGTGGTGTTCTCCGTCCTCCTCGGTGGATTGGTCGGCGAGGACGAGGAAAAAGCACGGGACCGACTCGACGAGTTCGTGTGCGAACTCGTCGAGTAAGCACGAAGGTTTTTCAGCGAAAACGGAACCAGTGCGGTGTGATGTGCTGGTTCCTCGAACTACTCGTCCGACTCCGTTTCGAGCGAGCGGTTTGGACTGCTCTCGGCTCATCACTTCTTCCGATGGATAGCGACCACGGGGTCGAAAATCGAAAACCGAACGGCGTCGCCTCCATGGAGCGTCTTCGAAGGGAAATTCTCGACGCTGGACCGCCACCGCCTACCCGTAAAACTCGTTTCGCCCAGCGCCGCCGCCGTGGATCATCGCCACGGAGGCTTCGAACGCCTCGACGTACGAGTCCGCTTCGACGCGGGTCGTCCGGCCAGCGACGCGTTCGACCGACGGGATCGATGCTGCGCTGGCGGCTTGGTTCGTGGCCGCCCAATCGACCTCGATAGCAACCGGTTCGTCGGGAATCGGCTGTTCGAACGTCGATACACGGCGAACCGCTCGCTTCGCACCCTCTCGAATCCGGTGGCGTGCGTCCTCGGGCGGCAAGCAGTCCGCCGTGAAGCGGTCGATGCCGTCCTTCACGACGGCGGTTTCGACGGTTTCCAACCGGTCGATAGCCTCGGCTTCGGTCGCGTCGTCGCCCGTAACGAGACCGACCGGAACGCCGAGCGAGGCGGCGAGTCCGGCGTTCCAGCCCAGTTCGCCGACCTCCTCGTCGTTCACGCGGAGCGAGACGAGCACCTGTCCGTAGTAGGTGTGGTTGAGGACGGCGTGCTCCGTCCCGGCCTTCGCGTGGTAACCGACGAAGCAGGCGACGTCGTGGCCCTCGGTGAGTCCCTGCATCATCGACCACGGTTTCGTCCCGCCGCGGATCAGGCGCGCTGCTTCGTGGACCGAATCCCGGGGTAGGTTCGTCATCGAGGAATGGGAGTCGTTGACCAGCACCTCGTCTGCACCGCCAGCGAGCGCGCCCTCGATGGCGGCGTTCACGTCCCCGACCATGAGTTCCCGTCCGGCGGGATAGTTCGCTTCCCCTTGCACCACGTCGAGCGGGTCTGCGATGCCGGTGATGCCTTCCATATCGGCCGAAATGAAGACCTTCATCGGTCGTCCTCCAGGATTCGCTCGACCTTCCGCAGGGTTCGCTCCCACGTCGCCCGCTTCGAGAAGACGTGGTTTTCGTCGGGATAGTGGTCGGCGTCGAACTCCTTGCCGAGGTCGGTGAGGGTCTCGACCACCACGTCGAGTTGCTCGAAGTTGACGTAGCGGTCGCCGGTCCCGTGGAAGTTGTAGAGCGGAGCCTCGTAGTTCTCCATGTGCGTCTCCGGGGACGCCTCGGCCCATCGCTCGGGAACTTCCCACGGTTCGCCGCCCATTCGGAGCGCTTCCGACGAGGCCGCCGCCGGATGCTTCGTCTCTTCGGCCCATTCCTTGTACAGTTCGAGGTCGGCCAATCCGGCGAGGTTGATTCCGAGCGAGAAGGTATCGGGGTGAGTTCCGAGAACTTGTAGCGTCGCGTAGCCACCGTAGGAGAGCCCCCAAACCGTGACTGCATCGGAATCAACGTACGAGAGCGCTTTCAGGAACTCCCCTGCTCGGCCCACGTCCTCGATTTCGTCCTCGCCACGGGTGCCCGCGATGGCCTGCCTGAACTCCTTTCCGTAGCCGATGCCGCCGCGATAGTTGACGAAGAGACAAGCGTAGCCCTTCGTGGCGAGATACTGGTGATAGCTGTAGAAGAGGCCGTAGGAGCGCGACGGATGCCACCCGTCGCGCATCTGGCGCATCGGCCCGCCGTGCACGCAGACGACGGCGGGGAGGTCCGTCGCGTCGTCGGCGACGGCGTCCGATTTGCGCGGGTCGAGCAGGTAGCCGTCGATGGTTCGACCGGCGCTCTCGAACTCGATCCGTTCCGGCTCGATCGGTGGTATCGGCCACTCCTCGACTGTCGAGCGCATGAGCCGTTCGCGTCCACGGTCCCTGAAATCGAAGATTCGGAGCTCCGGCGACAGTTCCCCGTCGGCGTGAACGTACGCTATCGTTCCGCCATCCGGTGCGGGTCGTGGATGGACGTTCGTTCCGTCGGTCTCTACGAGCGCGGTCGTCTCTCCGTCCAACGTGATCGAAAACAGGTGGCGCTGGCCGGAACCGTTTCGATTGGACGCGAAAACGAGCGTTTCGTCGTCCAGCCACTGCGGCGTCGCGTCCGCGACGCCTTTGTCCTCGAACGCTCCCTCGGTGAGTTGCGTTCGATCTCCGGCTTCCACGTCGATGACGTGAACGTGGTCCCATCCGTCGAGTGGAAGCGACAGGGCGATTCGGCGACCGTCCGGGGACACTTCCGGTGCGCCACTCGAAACGATTCCGCGTTCGCGGTCGGATTCCCGGAACAGGACCGTTTGCCCCGTGGTCTCCGGATTGGCGGCGACAATCCGTCTGATCGTGCCACCCTCGCCGTGCTGGTCGAACAGGACGCGTCCGTCGGCTAGCCACGCGGGGGTTGAACTCGCCAGTTCGCCGTGCGTGCGCCAGACGAGTTCGCCGGACTCGGTGTGGATGACGCCGACGTGTGTCGTCCCGTCCTCGACGAACCGGTAGGCCAACAGGGTATCGTCGTCGGACCACGCGAACATTCGGGCTTCGCCGAGGAACGGACCGCGTTTCGGTCCGTCGAATCCACGCTCTGCCCCGGTTTCGATGTCGCGGACGAACGGGCGACCGTCGCGGTAGAACGCGAAGCGGGTGCCGTCGTTCGACCACGTGTACGCGCTCCTCTCGTCCGGCCCAGAGAGCAGACGGGCGGTCGTCCTTTCTTTGGGGTCGGCGAGCAACAGGTCTCCGGCGTCCGTTGCGACGAGAAGGGAGGACTCGGTCGGCGACCACGCAAATTCGGTAACGTGCCCGTCGTCCGGCGTGAATCGCCACGGTCGGTCGTTTTTCGGATCGGTAACCAACAGGACGTTTCCATCGTCCTCGTAGACGGTCGCCGCGAGAAAATTCCCGTTCGCGGACCACGACGGCGCACTGGGATATTCGATATCCAGCGCATCCGAAAGTGTGAGTGCGGGTGGCATGACAACCACATTCGTACCCACCGCCAAAGCGGTTCGTAATGCGGCTATCCAGGGCCGATGGGGGCGTCGTCCGGTCAGTAATTCCGTCCGGCGAGTTTGGTGAGGAAGGCATCGAGGACTTTGTGTTCCCCCTTCCGAAGGTGTTCGAGGAACGTCGGGCCGCTGATACCGAAATCACTCGCGATTTCGCTCGCTGCCACGTCGCGGGGCCAGTTGTAATATCCGGCGTCGTGGGCCGCGAACAGACACTCCATCTGCCGCACTGAGAGCGAGTCGTAGATACGGTCGCTGGTGTTCGCGAACTCCACGTTGTCGTTCGGGTCCACCTCGTGAATCGACTCCAACTGGATGTCGTACTCCTCCTCCAACCGGGTGAACACCGATTCGAGTTGATCCGAACGGACGAGGACGGTCCAGTACTCGTACCCGCCGGTCATGTGAACCGGTTCTATCGGCATGAACTCCGAGTTGACGATTTCGGGGACGATACTGGACGAACGCTCGTAGGTGACGACGACGCGGGCCCGGTCGCCGCTGTTTTTGAGGATGGCCGTGCTCTCGACGACTCGGTGGGCGTCGATGGCTTCGACGAACGTTTCGATGTCGTGGTCGCCCTCCGAGACGATGATGAAATCCCCCTTGACGGTTTCGTCGGTCGGATACAGCGATTTTTCGAGAATATGGACTCCGTCGTACTCGTCGGTGACTTCGAGCGTCCAGCACCCCGGATGCCACAGTTTGAGTTCCACTTGCCGGTGTGTCGTTCTATCGTCCCGAGCAGTAACGTCGATGACGCTCATCTTGTGTGTGATTCTCCCACACCCTGAAAAATTTGTGCATTCACGAACTTACTCTTTTCCGTGATATTCGGGTGGGGATATTGCACTCAACACCGGATGTATGGGAATAATATTCTGAAATTTGGAAGGAAACAACCTCGATGTCTGTTCCGAAACTGGGCGGGAGTGTCAAACTGTGAACAAAACGAGCTTGATCCGTCGCTCGGATTCCGCTCGTCGTGTGATTTATTCCCTCTCCTGGGCCGACCACACCGATAGCGCGCCGAGCGCCAGCGCCGGGATCATCGGCAGGATGAGATAGGCGAATTTGAACGGGAGGTACGGCGGGTGGAGGTAGATGAGCAGCGGCGACACGATAAACGCCAGTATGATCGCGGCGACCAGGATCCATCCGCTCCGTCCGAACTCCCTCGTTTTGGTGTGCTCCGTCGTCATAGCTCGCTATCGGGTTTTACCACCACTTTACCAAAGCCTTCCCGATTTTCGAGCATCTCGTGAGCGCGGGCCGTCTCGCTCATCGGAAGGACTTCCCGAATCGCGGGTTCGAACGTGCCGTCCCACACCAGTTCCATCACGTCGCTCGCCTCGCCGAGGCTCGCCATCGTTGAGCCGATGACCGAAAGCTGATTCCAGAAGATGCGGTTGATGTCGGTCTCCGGTTGCCCGCCCGTCGTCGCGCCGCAGGTGACGATTTTTCCGCCCTTGGCGAGCGCCTTGAGCGAGTTCTGCCACGTCGCCGCGCCGATGTGGTCCACGACGATGTCCACGCCGCGCCCGTCGGTCAACTCGCGGATTCGTTTGGCGAAGTTCTCGTCCTCGTAGTCGATGGCGTGGTCGGCACCCAACTCGCGGGCGTGTTCGAGTTTCTCCTCGCTGCTGCCGGTCGCGTAGACGGTCGCTCCGGCGTAGTCCGCGATTTGGACCGCCGCGTGGCCGACGCCGCCGGACGCGCCGAGGACGAGGACGTGTTCGCCCGGCGTAAGTTCCGCGCGCGAGATGAGCATCCGCCACGCCGTCTGGAAGACGAGCGGGGCCGCCGCGGCCGTCTCCCACGAAACGCCTTCGGGAACCGGGAGCAGATTGTCCTCGGGGAGGGCCGCCATTTCGCTGTGAACGCCGCGGACGTGTTCGCCGATGATGTGGTAGCCCACACACATCGAATGTTCGCCGTGACGGCAGAACTCGCATTTGCCGCAACTGACGCCCGCCGAGAGGGCGACGCGGTCGCCGGGTTCGAATCGGGTCACGTCCTCGCCGACTTCCACGACTTCGCCCGCCCCGTCGCTGCCGGGGATGTGAGGCATGTCGAGGTCGATGCCGGGGAGTCCGCGGCGCGTCCACACGTCCAAGTGGTTTAGCGCGCCCGCCTTGATATCGACGAGAACCTCGTCCCGGTCGGGTTCCGGGTCCGGGAATTCGTCGTACTCGATAACCTCCGTCCCGCCGTGCTCCGAGAACTGGACGGCTTTCATGCATGGCACGTCGGGCGCGAACACTAAAATAGTATTCAAAGCGGGGGTCCGTGTGAACTTTTGCGCTGGCGCGTCGAAGTAACGGTATGACGGATCACGATGGGGACGACGAGCACAGCGAAACTGACGAACATAGTCACGGTCATCACGACCATAGCCACGACGATCACGACCACGACCACAGCAACGACCACGACAACCACGAGCATCACGCTCACGACGTGGACGAACTCGGCTTCGCCGTCGTCACCGTCTCGACCTCGCGGTCGGTCGACGACGACCCAGCAGGAGACGCCATCAAGGTCCTGGTAGAGCAGGCGGGTCACGACGTCGTGACGCGGGAACTCGTCGCCGACGACCACGACCGCGTGCAGAAGACGGTGAACAACATCGTCGGGCGCGGCGACACGGACGTCGTCGTCACGACCGGCGGCACCGGCGTCACGCCCGACGACGTGACCATCGAGGCGGTTTCGGCGTTGTTCGAGAAGGAACTGCCCGGCTTTGGCGAACTGTTCCGGAAGCTCTCCTACGACGAAATCGGGACGAAAACCGTCGGCACGCGAGCGACCGCGGGTACCTCGAACGGTACCGTCATCTTCTGTCTGCCCGGGAGCGAGAACGCCGTTAGATTGGGTGTCGGTGACATCGTTCTCGAAGAAGCGGGCCACCTCGTCGGCCTCGCCGGACGGGAGTGAGAAGAATTCGGGTAGTTGGTAGTGTATTTTAGTATGAGATAGTGGGTTTTAGTAGAACAGCACGAGAGGAGTTCGAGAGCGATTTCTGCTGCAAAATCTGATCTTGAAACCGTAGCAACTGGTGATAATGGTCCAGAAAACCCTCGCCCGCTCGCTTCGGAAAGATGTGGTTGGTGGTTCTGCGACTGCAACTATTGAGAGGTAGCCCTCGAAAGCCCCACCTGCTCGCGGCCGCTGTACGAGATATCCGCGCTCCGCACCGCGCGCGGGCTTTCTAGACCTTTCACAGTAGTCACTGCAAGAGAACCAACGCAAAATCAGTTGCGGAGCGAACGATTCGGGAGTTTCAAAGATGATCGTTCGGTAACGGCAATCACGAGAACGACGTTCCAAAAACGAATCAGAAATGACTCTTTTTTCTGTTCAGAAGTGAAGCGGTTCGGCGGTCTCCCAGCGGGAGGAGAACTGATTGTTGACGTTCGCCGCGAACTCGGGGTCTTTCAGGTCGATCATGGCGAACGCCTCGCCGGGCGAGAGCGGGTTCGCCACCTCGATACAGACTTCGAGGTCGTCGATGAGGTTGAAGGTCCCGTCGAGTTCCGCCGTCGTTCGGACCGAAAACTTCGGATGGTCCGACAGCGTGTCGGCGTATCGCCGACCGACGCTCTCGGGGAGCGTGCTGACGAGTTCCGGCGACATGAGGACGGATACCTCCACGCCACGGGATAGCGCCGTTTCGAGATGCTCCGCGACGGTGTCCCCGACGTTGCCGATGTCGAACGTCGGCGACACCCGACCGGCGACCATGACGATGCGGCGTTCCGCGGCATCCAAGCGCTCGATGAGGAGTTCGAGCGAGTCGTCCGGACCGACCGCCGCCGTCCAGAAGCCCTCCTCTATCGGCGGGTCCACGGCGTCGAGTTCGGTGCTCAAATCGTCCACGATGTCCTCGTACTGGTCGGCCTTCGCGTTCAGTTCGTCCAGTTTGTCGTCCAGTAGTCGGTCGAGCGCGGTGGTCGGCTCGACGGCGACGTACTTCTTCGGGCGACTCGCGCTCTGACTTCGCACGAGGTTGTGCGTCTCCAGGCTGTTGAGAACGTCGTAAATCCGCCCCATCGGAACGTCGCTCACCCGAGAGAGGTCCTTCGCCGTCGTCGGTCCCGTGTTCAAGAGCGCTCGATACGCACGCGCTTCGTACTCGGAGAGACCCAAATCGCGAAGACTTGCCATAGCTGTTGACATTAGCCCGACAGTATATAAACTCTACGTGCGTTTTATGTGTCCCAACTGGACAGAGTATCCTTTTCGCAAATATTGCTCAAAAGAAACTCGATGCCAGTTCACTCAGCTCCGCCGGAGATGTCGCCGGAGCGGATTCGTTATCGCCGTCGACGAGTCGGGCGGTTCCCCGCTCGTACTCGCCGTCAGGCGCGAGGACGACGACTTTCTCGTGGTCGGCGAGTCGAAGCGCGGCACGGTGTAGGTTCGACCCCGGTTCGTCGGCGACCACGACTTGGAGGGGTGTCCTGCACAGTCGGGAGGCGGCCGTCGCGTAGCCCGCGACCTGCACGCCGATTCGGTCCGCCGCACCCGCGAACGCGCCGACCGCCTCGCGCGCGGCCGCTTCGTACGACGAATCGCCCGTCAGGACGGTCAAATCGACCAGCGCGTCGGCCAAGACGGCGTTGTCATCGACGGGGCGAAGTTCACGGTCGAGCAGTCCCGGTCCTTCGCGCGGCCCGTCGACGAACGCACCGTCGTCGGCTTGGAGCGTTTCGATGGCGTGATCCGCGACCGCTCGCGCGGTTTCGAGGTACTCGTCGCCGCCGAGAACCTGTGCGGCGGTGACGAAGGCTCGCGTCACGTGGGCGTGGTCGGCGAGCAGGCCGCGTTCCCCAACCTCGTCGCCGTCACGGTAGTGAACGACCGCACCGTTTTCGACGCACGTCGAGAGGAATTCGAGGGTTCGTTCGGCGTACCGTCGTGCGTGTTCGTCGTCGGTGTAGGCGGCGTACGTGAGCAACGCGTCCGCGGCGAGCGCGTTGCGGTCGGCGAAGGCGGTGAAATCGACGGGTGGTGCCTCCCGACTCTCGCGGTCGCTCGCGTCGCCCTCGTAGTAGCCGTCGCCGGGTTGCTGGCTGCCGCCGAAGGCGTCGCCCTCCCAGAGCGTCGTCGTCAGGTATTCGACGGTCTTCGCGGCGGGGTCGCGGTAGCGGTCCTCGCCCGTGTACAGGTAGGCGTTCGCGTAGGTGTGCAGGAGTGCGGCGTTCAGATCCAGCATCTTCTCGCGGTGGATGTCGTTCCACTCGTGGGTACCGGAGTAGCGGAAGAACCCGCCCTCGTAGTCGTCGTAGAGGTTCGCCGTGATCGGCGAAAGGGTGGCGAGTGCGCGTTCCCGGTCGCGTTTCAGCGCGAACTCCACGGTTCGTGGAAGCGGGAACTTCGCGTCGTCGCCCCAACCGCCGTTGGTCGGGTCGAACTGGTCCTCTATCTGTCCGACCATCAGGCGCTCGATTTCGCCGGTGACTTCGCCCGACGGTGGGTTCTGGTCGCGGATGTTGCGCGGTACTTGCGAGGCTTCCCGGCCCTTGTGCTCCCAGAGGTCGCGCACCTGTCCGACCACTTGGCGCATGGTGTTCGCGTCGAGGAACGTCGCGCCGGTCAGGTGTTCGCCTTCGGGCGTCAGAAACACCGTCGTCGGGAACCCGCCCATATTGTACCGTTCCCTGACACGGGGGTGGCGGTCGATGTCGGCCCGGACCGGGACGAACGAGTCGTTGACGTTCGCCGCCAGCGTCGGCACCGCGTAGGTCGTGTCGTCCATCTCGTGGCACCACGAGCACCACCGAGCGGACAGCGAGAGAAGGATGGGTTTGTCGGCTTCCTGTGCCTCCTCGAACGCCGCGTCACCCCACTCGCGCCACTCGATTTTCGTCCGTTCCGCAGACTGATCCATGGCCTGACTTTGGGTCGAACGTGGGAAGTGGTTTCGGAATTCGCGTCGGTAACGAAGGGGTCAACCTCCGGAACCGTGGCTCGTCCGTCTGCGATACGGTCGGTTACCTACGCAGTCGCATCGAATTACGTGCTTCGAACTGACCGAAAAGATATACAAATCGAACTCATTGCCACGAACATGAGATCGAAGACGAAATTCCTTGTCACAGTTATCTTCCTTCTCATCGGGGGCCTTCTCGACTTTCTGCTCGTCACGCAGTTACAATATGGAATTACAGAAAGCACCGTGTTCATCGCCATGGTCGTCGGCTTCGCGCTGGTCGAAATCGTGCTGGACAACGCGTCCATCTGACTGCCGAACCGGTAGCTAACCGCTATTCAAATAGTGTCGCGTTCTGCTTCGATCCACTCGGCGTACGCCGTCGCGATGGCGTCGAGGATCTCCTCCCCGGCCTCCGCCGTTCCCTCGCGCGGATCGCCGAGAACGCCGTTCTCGGTGATGGGTTTGAATCCCTCGCTGAGGAGTCGGGAGACGGAGAATACACCTCCTCAGTACGCTTGGTTGACTATCAAGGGTGCCGGAGGGGGAATGGACTGGCAAACACGAGAGGGAACGTAGTCTTCCATTTGACTCGAGCCGTCAACCAGTGACTCGTTGGGATCGTTATTTCAAAGCGAATGCTGAAACAACGCGCAAAAAAGAACCGAGTAATCGAATCGAAAAACGGCGCTCAGTCGTGAATCTCGACGGATTCGAGGACGACGTCGTCGAGCGGCTTGTCCTGCGGGTTCGTATCGACGGAGCCGATTTCCTCGACGACGTCCATGCCGTCTACGACCTCACCGAAAACGGCGTGGCGGTTGTTGAGGTGCGGCGTGGCGTCGAGCGTGATGAAGAACTGCGAGCCGTTGGTGTTCGGTCCGGAGTTGGCCATCGAGAGGACGCCCTCGCTGTCGTGGGTGAGTTCCGGGTGGAACTCGTCGTCGAACTGGTAGCCGGGACCGCCGCGGCCCGTTCCCGTCGGGTCGCCGCCCTGAATCATGAAGCCCTCGATGACGCGGTGGAAGAGCACGTCGTCGTAGAGCGGTTCGTCGGTCTTTCGGTCGCCCGACTGTGGGTCGGTCCACTCGCGGTCACCCGTCGCCAGTCCGACGAAGTTCGCCACCGTCTTGGGTGCGCGCTCGTCGAACAACTCGACTTCGATGTCGCCGTGATTCGTGTGAAGTGTGGCCGTTAGGTCGTCTGCCATATCCGTACTGTCGGCCTCCAAGGAAAAAAGGTGTTCTATCCACCAGCGGTATCCGAACGGGAGAAAGACGGATGCCGTTACGCCTCGCTGGACCCGGTCAGTTCCAGCGGACGTATCCAGACGAACCAGATGAAGATGGCGGCCGTCAGGTATAGCGTGAAGAAAATCACGGTTCCGAGCATGCTGTAGCCGATCTGGGTCAGGAAATATTTTATCAATCCCGGAACGATGATGCCGAGGGCCATCATCAAGCCGAAGCGGATCTTCCCGCCGGCGTTGTTCGTGCTCATGAAGGGGGCTTCGTGCTCCACCTGCCTGAATCGTACGGTTTCGAGCTGACAAACACAACACATAACAGATCACAAAGTATTTGCCGGGACGTTACACGAATCGGACATGAACCGAGAACGAATATTGGCGGTCGCCATCGCAGTCGTCGCCGTGGCGGGCCTGCTCACGCTCGCCGTTCTTCCCGGTGCGATTGCGACGGCGTCCACGGACGACCCCCCGAGTCGTCTTCGAATCGAGGACGTCGCCATCGCGCCCGGCCACGTTTCCGGTGGAACGGCGACGTTACGCATCGAAACCCGACTCGACCACAGGGGTGGGTTGGCGGAAAACATCTCCGTCCTCGTCCGGGCGATTCATCTCGATTCCGGGTTGGTCGAGGCGACGACGCGAACGCGAGTTCCGACCATCGACGGGGAACGGGAAACGAGCATTATCGAAAACCTCTCGGTCGAACGTCGCGGCGGCTACCGGATCGAAACCGTGGTCTTCGAGAACGGGGAACGCATCGCCGAGGGCGGTAAGGAGGTTCGAGGCGTCGATGCGCTCGAACCTGCCTACGAGCGGACGGCCGTCGATTTCCACTGGAACGGCGACACGAGCGGACTCCCACCGATCGACTACTCCATCGCTGACGTCCACGACGATACGGCGTCGCTCAACGTCTCCACGTATCTGACGAATCGCGGCGACGACGCATCGGAGAACGTCCGTATCGTCTTCGTCGCGCGGCAAGCGGATTCCAACATCGTCGCCGACCGCGTCTCCGTTCCCGTCGGGACGATCGAGACGGGACGAACTGCGGACCCGTCCGCGACCGTGACCGTCCCGGACGGCTACAACTACTATCTCGACGCGATCCTCTGGAAGGACGGCGTCGTCGTCGGCTCAGCGCGGAGCGCCGCGAACCTCGACCCGTCGAAGCGGCTCTCGGTGAACGAGACGCAGACGGACGTCGAACTGTCCGTTTCGGACTTCCAAGAGGGCGACAGGGGGAAATCGGAGCGGACGACCAGAACGGCGAACGACGGCGGCCAACCCGGTTTCACCGTCCTCGCCGGTATCGTCGCCCTTCTCGGGGCGGGACTACTCGTGCGGCGAAACGGACAACCATGACTGAAACCGAATCAACGACGACCTCCGAGCGGTCGGAATCCGAATCGAAACGAGAGGAAAGCGAGCAGACAAACGCGGTTGACGAGCAACACGGGCAAGGGGACCGTCACGCCCGCCACGAGACGCCGGAAAAGGCCGGACGAACGAATCCGTCCCGTGACCCGAGCCCACGGAAGTATCTGTATCAGGGAGCACTCGTCGTCCTCGTCCTTCTCGCGGTCGTAGCCCTGTTCCAGTTCTACATGAGCGCCCTCGACGTGATTTGGACGTTCGTCGCGGACCGGTACCGACCGCTGTTCAACGCGGCGTTCAACCTCGTCGTCCTGCTGGCGGCCGGTATCGGTATCTCGTTCACCGTCCGGTCGATGGACTGAGAACGCGACACGGCGAAACGGAACGGCGGAACGGAGAACTGGAGCGGCGGAACGGAACGACGCGCGTTAGCGATCCTTCACGGTCACCTCGACCGGATTTTCGGGGTGCAAGGTGACGAGCGGAACGAGCGTCAGCGGCGTGTCGGAGACGAGGTCGAACTCGAATCGCTTGCCGAGCGTCGCCAACACGAGTTTCGCCTCGCGCATGGCGAAGCCATCGCCGATGCATTTGCGCGGGCCACCGCCGAACGGGAAGTACGCGAACTGTGGGAGTTCGCGGCGGAACTCGTCCGTCCAGCGCTCCGGTCGGAACTCCCACGGGTCGTCGAAGAAGCGTTCGTCGTGGTGAACGACCCACTGCGGGGTCGAAACGACGGTGTCGGCGGGGACGTGAAACCCGGCGAGGTCGTCCGCCTCGTTCGCTTGCCGGTAGACGACGTAGGCGGGCGGGTAGAGACGCAACGTCTCCGTCACGATTTCGTCGAGGTAGTCGAGATCCGCGAGGTCGTCGACGGTCGGCGTCCCGTCGACCACTGCATCGAGTTCGTCGTGGAACTCCCGCCGCACGTCGGGATGCTTCGCGAGCAGGTACCACGCGTACGTCAGCGTCAATGCGGTCGTGTCGTGACCTGCGAGCAACAACGTCATCATCTCGTTGCGAACGCTCTCGTCGGTGAGGTTCCCCTGTTCGCGCTCGCCGAGCAACGTTCCGAGCAGGTCGTCCTCGTCGCCCGAGTAGTCGTGCTGTCGTCGAATCTCTCGGAGGATTCGATCCAACCTGTCCACGGCGCGGCGGTAGCGAACGTTTCGCGGCGTCGGTACCTCCTCGGGGACGAACCCTTCCGGCCCGGGTTGAAACCGCTCGCCGACTTCGATGAGGGCCTCCCGGATGGCGCGCTCCATCCCGTCGATTCGCGAACCGAGCAGGCTCTCGACGACGATTCTGAGGGTGAGTTGGGACATCTCGGCGTGGATGTCCGTGTGCTCCCCGTCGGTGAACGAGTCGGCCAACTCGGTCGTATCACGGACGATGATATCGCCGTACTCGTTCAGCTTCGTACCGTAAAACGACGGTTGCATGACCGTGCGCTGGCGTCGCCAGTGCTCGCCGTCGCTCGTCAGTAAACCGTCTCCGAGCAACCCTCCAAGTCCCTCGTCCCCGCCCAACGTCGGCTTACGGTAGTTCTCGGCGTTCGTCACGAGGACGCGCCGAATGGCCTCCGGATCGGCCACCTGGTACACCTCCGTCCCGTACACGTCGATTCGGGCCACGTCGCCGTACTCGCGTGCGACGCGCTCCATGAACCCCAACGGGTCGTCTGCGTACTGGAGACTCGACCCCAAAAACGGTACCCCCTCCGGTCCCGATGGCACGCGGTTTGCCATGCAAGAGATTGGGTTGCACACCGTAAGAGCCTGCTCCCTAACGAGTGACAGACTTTTCATGAACCGTGGTAAAGAAGGTGATATGAGTGATGGACATCTCTCCCTCGTCGACCAAATTCCGCCCCTCGTCGCGATTGCCGTCCTCGGAGCCGGGTTGCTCGCGCTGTTTCTCGGCTACAGTTGGTTCTGGATGGTGTTCGTATTTGGATTCGCCGTCGTTCTCCCGCTTTTGACGATCCTCTCACAGTCGTTTTCGGAGCGCCAACGGACACGACGAAAACGAGACCATCAACGGTACGACGACCGCCAAACCGACCGAACGGGGAAACGAAACGATGACCGACAGGACGCCCTCGATACGCTCCGGGACAGATACGCCCGCGGGGAGATCGACGAAGAAGAGTTCGAACGGCGGGTAGATCTGCTGTTGGAGAACGAGACGGTGGCGGACGTGGAGGCGCGGCGGGAGCGGGAACGGGAATTCGAGTAACACCGATCATCGAACTGAAATCTTATGCCGTCGTTCGCGTTTTTTCTTCCCGATGAGACGACGCCGTCTACTGATCTGCGGGAGTGCCCTCCTGTCGAGTGGACTGTCCGGCTGTCTCGGTTCAACGAACTCCGCGAGAGAGAGGGGAATCGACCACAAACGAATCGACCACTCGAACCACGACGGACACCGGAACCGAAGGACTCGCACTAGCAAATGATAGCTCGAAAACGCGGACAGTCCACGTTGCCATCTCTCGGAAGTCGGACCAAACGCTGCCGGTCGATGCGAAATACGAGGTTCCGAGCGGGCATCTCCTGTGGTCCTCCGAGACGTTCGAACACGGGGCTCGTATCGAGGCCGACATCATCGGCGGGAAATCACGAACCACGACACTGACCGCGGAAGGGTGTGCCGGGGATACATACAACCCGAACGGGAGCCACCCGGTCGTCACAGTTCACAACCGATGGGACCTTTTATCCGCCTGAAGTAGTGGCCACATGGCCCTGAAAAAGAGCCTTCTGAGCGGCCTCATCGCATTCATCGTCGCGACAGTCGCTGCGCGTCTCGTCGGCGGGAAGGAGCTTGAGACGAGAATCGGCCTCCTGACCGGGGTATCAGTGGCCCTGAGCACTTGGGTGTCCAGTCGTCAGAGTGGGAAAGAAACCGAACTCGCAGACGAAGCGACGGCTGTGTGATCGGACGAGAGCGTGAATGAGAAGATAAGCCGAGTATTTTTCCACACGTCCCCCCGAAACGTAGTTTCATCGGGTAACTGACCCATGATCATATATAAAAATATCAGGTAACTGTCTATCCGATTTGGTCGAACTGATATCTTCTAACTTCGACAAGTTCAACTCCACATGAGAAGCGGGTCGCTGCAAAAGGTGAGTACCGTAAGATTAGTTGGCTGGGGAGGTTACGCCCCCGTTTTCGATCGGTCAAAGACCGAGTGAAAGTGGGATGGGCCAACGCGGATTTGAACCGCGGACCTCCCGGTTATCAGCCGAGCGCTCAACCTAACTGAGCTATTGGCCCTCTGTTGGGCGCATTTACTCATTGCCCGGTGAGATTTTTAAGGGTTTCCTTTCTCCTCCGCGTCGTCATCGAAACCGATATCGTAGGAGTCCGAATCCACCCGGTACGTATCACCGTCCTGACCACTCGAACCGGCCGTGCCGCTGCCGCTCACGCTGCCACCGTCAGGGAAGCCGAAGGTGTAGACGTTACCCGAGGCGAACCCGCCGGTCTGCTTGTCGATGTAGGGCGTGATGACCCACTTCTTCGCCACGGTCCGGAACACCGCGCGCGTGGGCGGGAGCGCGAACAGGAACCCGAGCGTGTCGGTGATGAGGCCGGGCGTGAGCAGGAAGGCACCGGCGACGAGCAGGAATCCGCCGTCGATGATCCGATTCGTGGGAATATCCCCCCGAGCGAGGTCGGATTGGATCTTTCTGATGGTGTGTCTCCCTTCGGCACGAACCAGCAACATTCCGAGCAGGGCGGTCAGTACGACGAGCAGGACGGTTATCTGCCAGCCAATCTGGGTGGCGACGAAGACGAGAAACAGCCCGTCGAGTAACGGAATCAACAGCAACAGCGCCAGCATCCGTTTCCACATGATTCGACGTAGTGGTTCAGGCTGTAAAACCCTTTACCTGCTGATGTGTGCTCGGAGAGCGAAACGAGTCATTCTCGTTTTCCGCGTCCGCGTGCGGCGTGAGACGACGCAAGGGCGCTTCAGTAACGACCGCAGTTACAGCCACGATGACGATTTCCGTGACGACAGCGACGACTCCCGTTCCTCGGAAACACCCCGCCCTCACTCGGTCAGTCGCTCGTGGGCGCACGCGCCCACTCGTACTATCCCTCGCTCGCCCGGGACCCGCCAGGACAGCGGCGGGCCGGGTGCGAGGCGCACCCGGCCCGCAAGCGGTTGGTCGGCCTGCCGCCCACATTCTTCCTCAACGATCATCAGTATCTCCCGCTTAGCCCCGTTCTTTGAGTACGATATTCACGAAGGGATAGAAACGTGCCTACTGTCTTCGTTCATTTCTACACTCGTTTCTTCGTCTTTCGGCCACTAATACCTTCCAATAACTCCAATATCCCCAATTCTCTGTCTGCCCTTCCGAAATTCGAAATCAAGTTTCGTACCTCGTAATGATTCGTGGGGCTTATTACGATGTACGAACTTCACACGGGTAACAGCCATGAGTGACACCGAGAACAGGACGATTTTGCTCATCGGAAGCGGACCCATCCAGATAGGCCAGGCTGCGGAGTTCGACTACTCCGGCGCGCAAGCCTGCCGTGCACTACAGGAGGAGGGGGCGCGAGTCGTTCTCGTGAACTCCAACCCGGCGACCATCATGACCGACCCGGAGATGGCCGACGAGGTGTACATCGAACCCATCACCACCGAAGCCATCGCCGAAATCATCCGGAAGGAGCGCCCTGACGGGGTCATCGCCGGACTCGGAGGACAGACGGGACTGAACGTCACCGCGGAACTCAGCGAGGAGGGCATCCTCGAAGAGTACGACGTGGAGATCATGGGAACGCCGCTGGAAACCATCTACGCGACGGAGGACCGCGACCTCTTCCGTCAGCGGATGCAGGAACTCGGCCAACCCATGCCGTACTCGACGACCATCACGCTCGACGAGGGCGAGACTGTCGCCGAGTTGGACGAGGAGGCCCTCGGCCAGCGCGTCGAGGACGCAGTCGAGACCGTCGGCGGACTCCCCGTCATCTCGCGCACGACCTACACCCTCGGCGGGTCCGGGTCCGGCGTCGTTCACGAGATGGACGAACTGAAAGAGCGCGTGCGCAAGGGACTGCGCCTCTCGCGCAACAGCGAGGTGCTCATCACGGAATCCATCGCGGGTTGGGTCGAACTGGAGTACGAGGTGATGCGCGACGCGGACGACTCGTGTATCATCATCTGCAACATGGAGAACCTGGACCCGATGGGGATTCACACGGGCGAATCCACCGTCGTCACGCCCTCGCAAGTCATTCCCGACGAGGGTCACCAGGAGATGCGCGACGCGGCCCTCGAAGTCATCCGCGACTTGGGGATTCAGGGCGGATGTAACATCCAGTTCGCGTGGCACGACGACGGCACGCCCGGCGGCGAGTACCGCGTCGTCGAAGTGAACCCGCGTGTCTCGCGCTCCTCGGCGCTCGCGTCCAAGGCGACGGGATATCCCATCGCCCGCGTGACGGCGAAAGTCGCGCTCGGCAAACGCCTGCACGAGATCGAGAACGAGATCACGGGCGAGACGACGGCGGCGTTCGAACCCGCCATCGACTACGTGGTGACGAAGGTGCCGCGCTGGCCCAAGGACAAGTTCGACGACGTGGACTTCGAACTCAGCACGGCGATGAAGTCCACGGGCGAGGCGATGGCAATCGGTCGGACGTTCGAGGAGAGCCTCCTCAAGGCGCTCCGCAGTTCGGAGTACGAACCAGACGCGGAGTGGGACGAAGTCGGCGACGACGAACTCGAATCCTACTATCTCGAAAGACCCTCCCCCGACCGTCCGTACGCCATGTTCGAGGCGTTCGAGCGCGGCTACACGGCCGAACAGGTCGCCGACCTGACCGGCATCGAGTCGTGGTACGTCGAGCGCTACGGCCGCATCGCCGAGGCCGTCGAGGCCGCACAGGACGGCGAGTTCGCCCCCGCCGCGGAGAAAGGGTTCACTAATCAGGAAGTCGCGGCGATGGCCGGTGCGGACGTCGGTTCCGTCGAGACGAGTGCTCCGGAACGCTCGTTCAAGCAGGTCGATACCTGCGCGGGCGAGTTCGCGGCGTCGACGCCGTACTACTACTCCGCGCGCTCGGCCCGCGAGACGAACGTGTTCGGGAACGACGAACTGCAAGTCGATCCGGACGTCGAGAACGTCGTCGTCGTCGGTGGCGGCCCGATTCGCATCGGGCAGGGCGTGGAGTTCGACTACTGTTCGGTGCACGCGGTTCGCGCGCTCCGCGAGATGGGCATCGAAGCGCACGTCGTGAACAACAACCCCGAAACCGTCTCGACCGACTACGACACTTCTGATGGGTTGTTCTTCGAACCCATCACCGCCGAGGAGGTCGCCGACGTCATCGAGGCGACGGACGCCGACGGCGTGATGGTGCAGTTCGGTGGTCAGACTTCGGTCGATATCGGCCACCCGCTGGCCGAGGAAATCGAGCGCAGAGGTCTCGACTGCAAGGTTCTCGGGACCACGGTGGACGCGATGGACCTCGCGGAGGACCGCGACCGCTTCAACCGCCTGATGGACGACCTGGGAATCGAACAGCCGACCGGCGGAAGCGCGACGAGCGAGGAGGAGGCCCTCGAACTCGCACACGACATTGGTTACCCCGTCCTCGTGCGCCCGTCCTACGTCCTCGGTGGCCGCGCGATGGACATCGTGTACGACGACGAGGAACTCACGGAGTACATCGAGGAGGCGGTTCGCGTCTCGCCCGACAAGCCAATCCTCGTGGACGAGTTCCTCGCCGACGCGGTGGAACTGGACGTGGACGCCGTCTCGGACGGCGAGGACATCGTCATCGGCGGTATCATGGAACACGTCGAGAGCGCGGGCGTCCACTCGGGCGACTCCGCCTGCCTGATTCCGACGCGTTCGCTCTCCGAGGAGACGTTGGGCCGCGTGCGCGAAGTGACGGAGGACATCGCTCGCGCCCTCGACACGGTCGGGTTGATGAACGTTCAGTTGGCCGTCCAAGACGATACAGTCTACGTCCTCGAAGCCAACCCGCGCTCCTCGCGGACGGTCCCGTTCGTCTCGAAGGCGACGGGCGTCCCGATCGCGAAACTCGCGGCGAAGGTGATGGCCGGGAAGACGTTGGCCGAACTCGACGTGACCGAACGGATTCCCGAGCAGACGAGCGTGAAGGAGGTCGTCCTTCCGTTCGACCGCCTCTCGGGATCCGACCCCCGCCTCGGCCCGGAGATGAAATCGACGGGCGAAGTGATGGGCACCGCGGATTCGTTCGGCAAGGCGTACGAGAAGGCCCAATCCGCCGCCTCGAACACGCTTCCAAAAGAGGGCGTTGCAGTCGTCGACTTCGACCTCGACGGCTTCGGCGACTACTACGAACTCGGCGAGTTCGAGGACGTCAACGACGCGATTCGCACCGGAAAAGTCGACCTCCTCGTGAGCGACGACCGCGCCGCACTGGAGACGGCCGTCGAGGAGGACATCCCGTACTTCACGACCGTCGCCAGCGCGAAGGCGGCACTCGAAGCGCTCGCGGCCCGTGACGAAGACCTCTGCGTGCAGTCGGTCGGCGACAGGCCGAAAGTCGCCCGCGAGTGGGGTCGCTGACGGGACCGATTCTCTTTAACTGGAGTTCAGGTAGAACTCGTTTTTCGAGGAGAGGTCGTAGTTATCGCTGCCGTTCGAGAAGTTCGCTTTCACCTCGTTTCCGGAGAGGGTTCGTCGCCCCATCGAGTCCTCGTAGTGGTTCATCGACGCTGCGCTCGACGGCTGGAAGCCGATGAAGTTCTCGCGGGTGTCGTCGTCCCACGCGGAGTTGAGCTTCAACTGCCACCGGTTGTACTCGTTGGTCGGCGAAGACTCGTCCACGACTTCGACGTTCGGTTGGGAGTACGACCAGCTAAGGCCCGCCGTGACCGACGCGGTCATCCAGCCGACGCTCACACTGAGCGAGTAACTGGTCGAGGACGACCCGCCCTGCGTTCCGTACGGGTTCCATTGCCCGTAATCCACGTCGGTATTGCCCATCTCGCTCTGATTCCATTTGTGATACACTCTCCCCCACTCGTTCTTGTAATCGCTTCCGTACGCGGAGATTCCCGGCTCGAACCCGGCCGGGGAGTGGAGAGCGAACACGTCGCCCTCGCTGCTCCCGAGCGTGTCCATGAACACGTAGAACGTGGCACCGACCGTCCCGTACGGGTCGTCGGCATATTCGAGTTTCTGCGAGAACATCTGTTGCATGTTGTCCGTGCTGGACACGGTTCCACCGGCCATCGTGGTAACCTGCTCGGACGCTTTGATTGTCGAGGAAATGTCCGCGACGTGACTGTCGAGTTGGTCGTGAATCAGGGCTTCGGAGCGCCCCGACTCCGCCTGTGGTTCCGTCAGGTCTTCGGCGGCAACGCCGACGTAGGAGTGCCCGACGCCGTCCGCATCGAAACCGTAGGCGTACGCCACGACCCCGCCCGAACTCGTCTCCTGCTCACTCGCGGGGATAACCGCGGGAGCACGACCGTTCTTTTCCGCGAAATCGTCGGCGGCTCGCCGACGAACCGCTCGTCGTTGCTCGTCCGACACCGCGGCTCCACCGGACGCCTTCGCGGTGTACACCGCACTTCCCCGTGAGCGTTTTTCGTTCAGCTTCGCGCTGGCGAACCCGGTACCCGTGACGAGGCTCGTCATCCCGAGTGCGCCGGTTTTGAGAATCGTTCGTCTGTTCGTCCGTCCGTTGCTTCCGCCGGAGTACTCTTTTTCTTCCATGCTACGAATATATGATAATAACGAAGATACAAATAACTAACTAGAAATTGAGTAAATTTAATACTTTATTTTCCAGATGCAATTTGGTGTCCGAAAACGTGCTTTGGGAGCGAACCGGGACGTGAAGTCGCACGAGCGTTTCGATCGCACCACTTGGTGAAGACGAGACGGGCGTGAGCCACGGTTTACGGCGGCGTCTTCGTACACGCTTGGAATCGGTCCGCTGACGCGTTCAGCCTACGCGGGTTCTTTGTAGAACGTGGACGTGTGGGCGAGCCAGTGCTCCGAGCCGTCGTTAACGAACTGGCCTTTCACCTTGTTGATGCAGATGGTTTTCTCTCCCATCGAGCTATCGTAGTGGTCCATCGAGGCGGCACTCGACGGCTGAAACCCGACGAAGTTCTGACTCACGTCGTCCCCGCCGTTGACCTTCAACTGCCACTGGTTGTAATTGTGGTACGACGAGGACTCGTCGATGACTTCGACATCCGGCTGCGTGTACGACCAGCTAAAGCCCGCCGTAACCGATGCCGTCATCCAGCCGACACTGACGCTAAGCGAGTAGCTTCTGGATGACGAACCTCCTTGGGTGCCGTACGGTTGCCACTGACCATAATCGACGTCCACGTTGCCCATCTCAGTCTCGTCCCACTGGTGAAACACGCGTCCCCAGTCGTTCTCCCAGTCGCTCCCAAACGCCGAGGTGCCCGGTTCGAATCCGGCGGGTGAGTTGAACGAGTGAACGTCCCCGTCGGTGCTGTCGAGGGTGTCCTGATACCAATACGACGTTGCCCCGGCGACGCCGTACGGATCTATCGCGTTTTCGAGTTTGTGCGAATAGATCTGTTGCATGTTGTTCGTCCCCGTCACGGGACCACCGGACATCGTCGTCGCTTGTTCGGACGCCGTGACGGCTGATGAGAGTTCAGCGACCCGGCCGTCGAACCGGTCGTGAATGAGCGCCTCGGCCCGTCCGGACTGCGTCTCGGGTTCGTCCGTGTCCTCGCCAGCGATGCCGGTGTACGCCCGGCCGACGCCGTTCGCATCGAGCGCGTATGCGTATGCGACCACGTCACCGTCGTCGGATTGCAGGTCGCTGGCGGGGATGGCATCCGGGGAACGCCCGTTTTTCCGCTCGAAATCGCGGACCGCACGTCTCCTGACCTGCCGTCGCTGTTCGTCGGAAATCGTCGCTCCACGGGACGCTTTTGCCGTGTGAACCGCACTTCCCCGCGGTTGCTTCTCGTTCAGTTCCGCACTGGCAAGACCGGTACCCGCGACGAGGCTCGTCACCCCGAGTGCACCGGTTTTGAGGATGGTTCGTCTGTTCGTTCGGTCGTCGTTTCCGTCTCTGCTTGGACTTTCTTTCATGGTCCAGAATAACAATCAAAACAAGGACACAAATAATTAACTAGAAATTGAGTGAAATTAACAAGTAGTGGCAGAATGGTAAAATTATTGGTTTGTGTGGTTGTTTTCGAGAATCCAATGTCGTCGCTGAGAGAACCGACGAAAATCAGGGAAGCGTTCCGAGCGCTCCGCCCATCAGGAACGCGGCCAACGCGTACCACGGTTCCCGGCGGAGTTTTCGGTGGACGCCCGGCATCGTGCCGTTGACACCGACACCGAGCGAGAGACCGATGAAGAGCACACCGCCCGCGATGGCCACGCTTCGGAATCCGTGTTCGCTGGCGTACCCCGCAAGGACCCCGATTATCACACCGAAAATCGCGGCGAGAAGGTCGATGTCGGTGATGTGGTGATCGGTAGTTGATCGCGATGGCATACCTGTATCAGGAATTGATTCATATTATTTCATTCTATTTCTGGCAAACACTACTGAACTCAGTACCTGGCCGACCGAGCGGTGACGGCGCTACCGGAATCCACCGTCCACCACCGATATCCCTCGTATCGACGGGCCGAACGACGAGCGTCCACGAGGGCGGTATCTTCGCCCTCGGTTGCGACACTGTTGGCCGGGAACCCTTTCAGCTTCCTGCACGAATTCACGTAAGATGTCGAACGAAATCGAGCGCCTGCTGGTTGCTGGTGCGAGCGGTGACACGGGGCGCGAACTCCTCCGGCAGCTACGCAGCGTTGACGTACAGGTCAGAGCCATGACGCGCTCGCCGAACAAGGAACGGGAGCTGTCGGAGGAAGGCGCGGACGAGGTCATCGTCGGTGACCTCCTCGACCCGGCGGACGCCTCCCGTGCCGTCGCGGACTGCGATGCCGTCCTCTGTGCGGTCGGGTCGTCCCCGAGCCTCGACGCACTTCTCGGCGGTGACCTCGTGGACGGTGCCGGTGTCGAGAACCTCGTCTACGCGGCCGTCGCAGCGGGCGTCGAGGGCTTCGTCTTCGAGAGTTCCATCGGCGTCGGTGACTCCCGCGAGGGGATGCCCGCCGCGCTTCGACTCCCGCTCTGGCACGTTCTCAACCAAAAGAACCACGCCGAGTCGGTGCTCCGCACGTCGGGTCTCTCCTACACCATCATCCGCCCCGGCGGCCTGACGAACGCACCCGCAACCGGCAACGTGCTGGTCGGTGAAGGCGGTGAAAGCGTCTCGGGGAGCATCCCGCGCGAGGACGTCGCCCGACTGATGATCGCCGCGCTGTTCACGTCGGACGCCGAGAACCGGACGTTCGAAGTCGTGAGTCGGGAGGGTCAGCGCGGCACCGCTCGGGGAGTCGTCGAGATAGACTGGCAAGTGCCCGGCGAACACGAAATAGAAATCGAGGAGTAAGCGGTACGCGGGAGTTCGCCGACCGCCAATCCTCGGCGGTCAGCGTCGTCAAAACGCGGTCGGATCAGTCAGCAGTGACGAGTCGCCGTCGGGGTGCCATCGCGAGGACGTCGTCGAAGAATCCGAGGGTGTCGTTCGGGCCGGGGTTCGCTTCGGGGTGGTACTGACGCGTGATGACGTCGAGTTCGTCGTTTTCCAGCCCTTCGGGGGTATCGTCGTTGACGTTGATCTGCGTGACTTCGAGGTTACCGGGGTCGGCAACCGTGTAGCCGTGGTTCTGCGTGGTCATGACGACCTGTCCCGATTCGAGGTCACGAACGGGCTGATTGACACCGCGGTGACCGAAGTCCATCTTCGAGGTGGTTCCACCGAGCGCGCGGGCGATGATCTGCTGTCCGAGACAGATGCCCGCGAGCGGGAGTTCCCCGGCGAAGGTATCGACCAGTTCCTGGGCCGCTTCGAAGTTCGCAGGATCGCCCGGGCCGTTCGAAACGAAGAGGATGTCGGCCTCGAGGGCTTCGACGTCCTCGGGCGTGGCGTCGTGCGGGAGGACGTGAACGTCCGCGCCGCGTTCGACCAGCGCGTCGATGATACTTCCTTTCGCACCACAGTCCACGAGCGCGACGGTTTGGCCGTCCTCGTCGCCATCGCCGAGGTGAACCTCGGGTTCGGAGACGCTGACCTGCGCGCCGATGTCGTGGTGGTCGCTCATGCCCGAACAGCGCGCGAGTTCCGCGAGCGCGTCGTCAGGCGTGGCGTTCTCGCCGACCGCGATTCCGCACTTCATCGCGCCCTCTTCCCGAATCCCGCCGACGAGGTCGCGGGTGTCGAGGTGGTCCACCGCGGGGACGCCCTCGGCTTCGAGCCACTCCGCGACGTCCTCGGTGAGTTCGCGTGCGACGACCGCACGCGGGTGGACTCGGTCGCTCTCGAAGCGTTCCTCTCGGACGCCGTAATTCCCGATGAGGGGGTACGAGAACGTGAGGACCTGTTCCTCGTAGGACGGGTCGGTGAGGCTCTCCTCGTAACCCGTGTATGCTGTTGTAAAGACCAGTTCACCGCAAGCCGTACCTGGGGAGCGACCACGGGCTTCCACCACATGGCCACCCTCCAGCGCGACGTAGGCACCCGGCATTACGAGATTCATATGCAACACGGCACTATAAACCTTGCTTTCGAAGCATTCTTACGAAATTCGTAATCATCAAGTAGCGGGCGACACTACCTGCAAATCTCCATGGACGCACTCGACCGACAGATATTGAATCTTCTCCGGCGAGACGCCCGGACGCCGTACACGGAGATCGCCGAGAGCGTCGGCACATCCGAGGGAACGGTTCGAAATCGCGTCGAACGCATGACTGAGGACGGCGTTATCGAACGATTCACCGTTACCACTCACACGGGGAACGTGAAAGCTATGATAGAGATCGGCGTCGATGTCGCGGTTGACACGACAGCGATATCCGATACGTTCGCGGAGTGGGAACAGGTCGATTTCGTCTGGCAGGTCAGCGGCGAGGACGACATCGTCCTCATCGTCGACGCCTCCGACACGCAGGGCGTGAACCAACTCATCACTCGCGCGCGAGAATTGGAGGAAGTCGTGAGCACGAAGACTCGACTCATCTTGGACGAGCGACTTGGATGAGGCCATCTCGGCCGAATCCAAGTTGCACTCGAGATGAGTCGAAGAGTGATTTTGGACGAGCAACTCGGGTCAGCGGCAGCGTCCCGAGTCGTTCGACGGAATCGGGATAAAATCCGTTCGTTCGGGTTCGGATGCCGACCGTGAGGTTTCGAACGTTGGCTTTTCGGGCTGTTTACGCGGCTCTCTCTGTCTAAACGATTTATATCTTTGGCCAAAATAGAACGTATGGCAATCTAATCTCGACTTTGCACTATATTTATGCAGTTATTCGTCGTGCGTCTATTCGAACGTCAGATGTACGATTATCGAAGCGAAGCGGAGTTCGATCGACTCCGCGCCGTCCGGGTACACAAACCGGGGTGTGAAACGTTCGTCGGCGCGGTCGATCCGGTGCCGAACCTGTTTCGCAGTCAGTCCTCCGTCGCCAACGCACAGCGGGAACACGAACGACTGGTCGAAATCCTCGAAGCGAACGGCGTCACCGTCCACCATCTCTGTGACGACCTCGCGGAGGGGACGACCCTCGACGCCCTGCTCGCGTCGCGCGTCCGTATCGACTGTAGCGATTTACCCCGAGACAGACGGACTGCGACGCGGGACTCGATGTGGAACGAGTTGCTCTCGCTTCCCCCGTACGAAAAACTGCAACTCGTCGGGAGCAACGCGACGCTGTACCGCCACCGAAACGGGTCGGGGAAGACTGGCGACCACGATTTCAGCGTCGGGCGCTTCGACACGACGAGCATCCGTTTCCGACAACCGCTCTCGAACCTCTACTTCCAGCGCGACCAGCAGATCGTCACGGACGACGGTCCCGTCATCGGATCGTTCCGGAACGAGACGCGGGACGCGGAGACGGGAATCGCGGTCAAGGGTTGGGAAGCGATCGGCGGTTCGCCGCGGCCCCACAACGGCCTCGTGGAATTCTTCCAGCCCACGGACCAGACGTTGGAGGGCGGCGATTTCATTCCGGCGGGCGAGTTCGCACTGCTCGGTATCTCGGCGTTCGAGGGCGAAACCGAGATTCCGATTCGGACGACACGCGGCGCGGGTCGGACGCTGCTGGAAGCCGACGTGATGTCCTACGACGAAGTCGGACTCGTCCACGCGCCGCGGACCGCGGACGCCGAGGAACAGGCCTGGAAGACGAACGGTGGCGAGACGGCGGAGACGGACATGGAGGTGATGCACCTCGATACGTGGTTCAACATCGCCGATGAGGGTATTGCGGTCGCTCGAAAACACCTCGTGGACAACACCGACGTGGAGGTGTACGGTCGGACGGGAACGGGCTACGAACACCTCCGAACCATCGGCTTCGGGGAGTACCTCTCCGAGAAGGACTACCGCATCATCGACGTGCCGTTCGACGAGCGCGCCGTCGGGACGAACTTCCTCACGCTCGACGCCGGGAAGATACTCCCGATACACTACCCCGACGAGGACGGTGAGTACGACCCGGCACGCAACGAACTCATCGAGACCATGCGCGCGGAAGGACTCGACGTCGTTCCGGACGGCGTCGGAATTCCGCTGGAACACCTCCGGGCAGGATACGGCGGCGTCCACTGCGTCACGACGCCGCTCCGGCGCGCGTAGTTATGGTTCAGTCGTTCCCGTTCGTCTTTCAGTCGTCCCCGTTCGTCTCGCTTTTCGGCGGCTCTCCCACACCCGGCGTTTCCTCCTTCGGGCGATGGAGGTTCTCCTTCTGTTGGTGGACCTTCCGATAGCCGCGGCGGACGAGTTTGTCCAACGTCCCGCGCCGAACTTCCGGTTTCACTCGGCCGTCACGAATCGCGGCGACGACGTTCTCGGGTGTGAGCGTGTCGGCATCGACCAGCGTGTAGGCCCGTCCGACTTCGATGGGATAGTGGGCGTCGCTCCCGCCGACGAGCGGCAGGTCGTACTGTTCCGCCAAGTCCCGCGCCCACTGCTCGGTTCGCGGATGTTTGCCGTTGACCTCGATGGCGTCGAACTCCGCGTCCACCTCGCGCACCGTGCTGTTCCGGTAGGGATGGGCGACGATGGCGGCACAGCCGCGTTCGTGGGCCAACTCGACCACCTCCTTCGGCGTGAGCGTCCCCGGGGAGGTGCGCGTCGGTGGGTCGGGTCCGACCACGAGGATGTGGCCCTTCGTCGAGGACACCTCGATGCCCGGAATCGTCTGCACGAGTTGCCCGGAGAACGAATGGTAGTAATCGTGATTCGTCAATGCGACGCCGTCCAACCCCCGATAGCGGGCTCCCAGTTCGAGCAGTCTGACGCCAATCGGGTCGAAGAGCGCAGCGGCCTGTTCGTGGCCGTGGAAAAATCGCGTGTGGGCGTGTAGGTCGATGGCAAACACGTTCGTCAATATGCAGCCGATAGGTCTTTGGTTTTTCCGCCGGTTTTCCTCGGCATGAAAGCCGACGGGGACGCCGTGGATGACCTCGCGGCGACCGAGGACGGAATCGAGTACGAGCGCGTCGTGATCTCCAACCCGATCAGCGGCGACGGGACCCACCGCGAACAGGTCCGGAGCCTCGCCATCGAACACGACTACACCGTGCTCGAAACGCAGGGTGAGGGCGACGCCGTCGAGTTCGCACGAAAGGCCACCGAAAGCGGCGCGTCGCTGGTCGCTGCCGCAGGGGGTGACGGAACCCTCCAC
Source organism: Haladaptatus sp. AB618 (assembly GCF_024136965.1). Classification (NCBI taxonomy): domain Archaea; kingdom Methanobacteriati; phylum Methanobacteriota; class Halobacteria; order Halobacteriales; family Haladaptataceae; genus Haladaptatus; species Haladaptatus sp. AB618. Next base: position 635,217 of record NZ_JAMYJX010000001.1, read on the forward strand.
GAAGTCGTTCTGGGGTTGGACGAAGCGGACGCGCTGGACTCGGTGACGTTCGGCGTGGTCCCGGCCGGGACGGGCAACAACTTCGCCGGAAACATCGGCGTCCGGAGCATCTCCCACGCCTTCGACGTGCTCGATTCGGGCGAGCGCAGGCGGATCGACCTCGGGACGGCGAACGGTCGCCCCTTCGTCAACTCCTGTGTCGGCGGGTTGACGGCCGACGCGAGCCACGAGACCGATCCCGAGCAGAAAGAGCGCCTCGGCGTGCTGGCCTACGTCGTGAACACCCTCCAGTTGATGACCGACTACGAGGGGTTGCCGCTCTCCATCGAGGCGTCCGACGAGGGCGACGTTTCGTGGTCGGGCGACGCCGTCTTCGTCCTCGTCGGCAACGGCCGACGGTTTCCGACGAAGGGGCGCACGCAGGCGAACATGGAGGACGGCCTGCTCGACGTGACCATCGTCGAAAACGTCCCCGCCGCGAACCTCCTGCAGGAAGCCACGATGCAGCGCCTGTTCGGGGCCGAAACCGAGAACGTCACCCACCTTCAGACGCCGACGCTGAACATCGAAATCGAGGGGAACTCGCCCGTCGAGTTCAGCCTGGACGGCGAGATGGGCGAATGGGACGAACTGACGCTCGACGTTCGTGAAAACGCGCTCGAAATTCCCGTCGGTGAAGGGTACGAGCGATATCCGGAGAAGCGACGATGAGGTTGGACGTTCCGGCGGAATCGGCGCTGAACGTGACCAAGTGATATTCGAACCGTGTCGCCATCATCGCCGTCTTCGTAACAACGTTTACGCCGCCCCCGTGCCTCAGTTCGCGTATGGCAATCACGGCCCGCGATTTGATGACGACTGAGGTGGAAACCGTCTCGCCCGACGACGAAATCGGGGAAGTGCTGACCCGTCTCGCGCGGGTGCAGTTCAACGGGTTTCCCGTCACGGACGACGGGGAGGTCGTCGGTATCGTCACCCAACACGACTTCGTACATATGTTTCAGCCGAGCGACCGAACGCTGTGGATTCCCATCGGCTTCCCGCCGTTTCTCGAAAGTCTGGAATACGGGTTCGACCTCTCGTGGGACGAGTTCGATGTGGGTATCGACCTCGTGCGAAACGCCGGAAAACCGGTCCGAACGGTCATGAGCGAGAACGTGGTGACGGTGACGCCCGACGACGACATCGACCGCGTCCTCGATCTGCTGGTCGACGCGGAAAACGACATCAACCGTTTGCCGGTCGTCGAGGACGGAAAACTCGTCGGCATCATCGCCCGACAGGACGTGCTGCGGGCGCTTCGGGACGAACGCCGCGCGCGGTGAGACGGATCGACGTTCCGCTCTCGAATCCGGCATTCGGGGTGGGTTTTCGAAACCTACACCTCGACTCCTTTTACTGGGGTTTTGGCCTGAATACACATGACGGACCTAACCCCAATACCGCCGACCGAAGCAGTTGAATTGTATCTCGACCAACGTCGATCAGCTTGGTACATCAGTTCAGTCAGTCGAGAATGTCCGTGAGAGCGTAGATGATGCTATCGACACCTTGTTGAGGATAGTTCGCTTCACCAACGAGAAATCCGTCGAGAACGTGATGACGCTCACTACAAAGAGACACTTGACGAGAACCGACGGCACTGGTATATCAAAGAGAATTGTGCTGTAGAGGATGATGAAGAATCGGCGTTTGATGTGACTTTTGGGACATCATCGAACTAATAGACGTTCTATAACGACCGTTGTAGTTCAATATAGTCTTTGAACTCATCCTCATTTTTCTCATAGGCATATTTCCAGATGACCCTTACTAGTGATTTTGCTGCATTGAAATGACCTTCAACATAGTATTCGACATCAATTTTGTCAAAGCCAATTTCTGAATATGGGTTCCAACCTGAATTTTTGTCTTTACTAGGATGGTTATAGCCATACGGAGGATAACGGTCTACATCTGATTCAATCGTTTGTACTTCGTCAAGTGGGACAGTTATCGTACTACGTTGGGTGTCGAGATCAGGATTATAGAAATAGGAGTAGTTGACAGGAATCGTTAGATTGTGCTGTGAATATACTCGGAGACCTTCAATAACATGGTATTTTTCTTTATATTCCTCTCTACTTTTAGGGACATCGCCATCTGTCGGTAAATGATTTTGAGTAGTATGGAAAATTTGGTCAAACGAATATGCAGATGCAGCATAATTATGGAGATCAGTTATCACCTCCGTGTTAAACGCTCTATCACCGTCAAACCCATTCTCACGAAATTCTTCGCAAGATTCTATGATTCGTCTCCCATTCACATAGAGTATTTTTAACGCCTGTTTTAGCTCATTCAAATTATCAAGAATTTCCCTAAAATTGTGAGTTTCCATCTTCACAAGTGGATCAATACCTACAGAATGTATTCTAGCAACGTCGGTGTCTGGGTCTTGAACGGATAGATACGTCTTTATTGACAAACCCGCCTCTACATCGGAAATTCGAATATTATAATCTGTGTCGCAATCAGGACAAGTATAATCGGTTGTGAAGAGAAGATCTGAACCATCATTCACTCTACTAAATTTGGGAGAGTCATCGAACTCTGTTTTGCATTTATTGCATTCTAGTCGATTAAAAAGAACATGTGCCGATTTGAGATCTTCATAGCTCATAAACTAATTATTGTCCTAAGAACATAAAACTCCTACACCGAGATATCTTTGTACAATGCATGAATCTCGGGAGAAGGATGTCTCTACGCTCACTCGCCATCTAGTATGATGACCCTCTCGAAGAGAAGTTAGGAAAATATTCTATCTATGACGGAATGATCTATCCCTATATAAATGGAGTTTCCACCGTGGTTTTTCACGATAGAGGATTTCACCGATACAAGCCCGCTATTCTCTATTGTTGGGCCTTTAAGATCCTTAATCTATGTCATAAGAGCCTTGTGTATGGACAACAGTTATATATGGATTATGGATAAATTGAAAACGAGGTTCACGGACAGAAATCTACGCTGGATCCAACACCCATGCGTTGTATTCTGCTCCGTTGATCTTCGAGAGTAAGACATGAGGACAGAGAGTGACATCAACGGTCAGAAGGATGAATCGCCCCAGAATAACATTCAATCAATTACAGTCGTTGTCGAGAAGCTTAGCACACTACTCAATGCAGTTCAGAAGTTCGTTATTGCTATAGCATGTCTCATTTGGGTATTGCTTCTCGTCCTCTCCCAATTCTCATTGCTCCTCGTAATCTGCACAACAATCCTCATCCTCGTAACCGTGCAGTTGCTGTACCAAATATTCCCTTCGTAGAACAACGAGGATTCTGGCTGCATTCCAGAAACCTACGCTGGATCCAACATAAGTAATTCTGGAGTAAGAAGACTTCAACTTTGCTACTGAATATTGTCATTTGTGGTGGTACTCTGATCAAATAGTCATCGATGACTGATTACTCCATCATTGCGAGTAACCGAACGGCGATGATGGTGATGCCAATCAGTATTAGCAACCATGCCCATCCTCGAAGATGGACATCCATCACTGTATATATCGATGACGATAATATGTTCATGAAAATACCACCAATTAGGAATGTACCTCCAACCACAAGAGGCTCTTCAGACATTCGTAACCACCGTTCTTACGCACTCTTTGTCACTATCTCGAACAATTTCGACACGATTGGTTTGTTTGCTATACATCACAAATTAGGTTCAGCTTGCCATAGGATTATAAGAGGGTGCGAACGTCTCTATCGGGACAAGGACACAGTGCGTCTGCATTCAGACATGTCCGTGTCCGCATAGGGACATCATGATGAAATCAAAAGACAGCGAAGAGGTGGAGGATATAGACCCATATCTGAAAGAGCAAAATGAAGGAATTTTCAATGCCTTCGCACGAGAGGACCATTCTATCCTCACAACTTCGGAGATTGCAGAACATGTGAATCTCGTCCCACGCCAAGTCCGTCGGCGATTAGATGATTTGGAGGACGAAGGTATCGTAGGATCACGAAAGCCAGGACGATCTAAACTATGGTGGCTTCAAAGCGAGGTCAGAGAGCCGACTTCTGCTCAATATCCGATTATCCAACTGATTCAAGAACGAATCAGCCTACAGCTTGCAATGTTGGGAATATTGTCTGGGGTACTAACTGTTATCTTCACCTCAATCTCGACGGTAGCACTCGCATACGATATTATACCGCCATTCATCAGTACAGAAACCGTCATTCGATATGGTCTATTAGCGAGTATGGTATCGGCAGGATTCTTCATCGCATCTGGTGCGATTGCGGCTATCGACTGGATGTTCAGACACCTGGGTATCGAAATCAAGTATAATACTGGAAGCTAATCCGTTGGTAGCCAATACTAACCGAGAACCATTCGAGCGGTAATGGGATCGAGGACTAAGACACATTATGCCGATAGCTCTATCCCACTGTGCCAACAGATTAATCACAACCTCAGTAAGGGGAGTACCGACACTCATCTGATGCAGGATTACAATTCGCGTTCTGCGGGAAGATGAGCGTCCAACTGCGGAATCAAGTGGTCTCGAAGCTCCCACTGTCGCTTTAAGCGATTAAATGATGCGGCATTCGAGGTGGGTTTTCGAAACCTACACCACCTCTCGGGAGAGACCTCGTACAGTGACCCGGTATCGAAACGTTCTGCTGTTCGTTATTCTCGCCGCGTTCTGGGGGTCGGCGTTCATGGCCATCCGGGCCGGACTGGAGTTCATTCCGCCGGTCCTGTTCGCGGCGATTCGCTACGACGTGGCGGGCGTGTTGATGCTCGCCTACGCCATCTACGTGACCGACCGCTGGCGGCCACGGACGCGCGGCGAGTGGACGCTCGTCCTCGTCGGGGGCGCGCTGATGATCGCGGCGTATCACTCGTTCCTGTTCATCGGTGAACGACGGACGCCGAGCGCCGCCGCCGCCATCATCGTCAGCCTCAGCCCGATTCTGACCTCCGGTTTCGCCAGGATATTCCTTCCCAGCGAGCGGCTTACGCCCGCCGGAATCGCCGGATTGCTTCTCGGATTCGTCGGTGTGGCAGTCCTGAGCCTCTCGAACTCCGGTTCGGGTGAATCGCTGACGACGACGGTGATTCCGCAATTGCTCGTGTTCCTCGCCGCGTTCTCGTTCGCGCTCGGCAGCGTCCTCACGCAGCGAATCGAGGCCGAACTCCCCATCGAGACGATGGAAGCGTGGTCGATGCTCCTCGGCGCGCTCATGATGCACGCCATCAGCGTCGCCCGCCCGAGCGAATCTTTCTCGGCGATCCGGTGGACGCCCGACGCAATCGTCGCCATCGCTTACCTCTCCATCTTCGCGAGCGCGATCGGCTTTCTGATCTACTTCGACCTGCTCGATCGCCTCGGCGCGGTCGAGATCAACCTCGTTTCGTACGTTGCCCCTCTGTTCGCGGCGCTCACGGGTTGGTACTTCCTCGACGAGGTGGTGACCCCTCTGACCGTCGTCGGATTCTGTATCGTTTTCGCGGGCTTCTGCCTGCTGAAACGCCACGCGATTTCGCGCGAACTCCCCCGCGTGACGGGCGTGTTCACGTCCGGACGCTGAGTCGAGAAAATCCGATTGTTCGAGAATCGAAGCTCAGGCGAACCCGTAGAGGACGCCCTCGCCGTCGGTGCCGCCGATGTCGGGGAGCGTCGCTCGCTCGGGATGGGGCATCATGACCGCGACGGAATCCGAATCGCCGATGATTCCGGCCACGCTACCTTTCGACCCGTTGGGGTTCGTCTCGTCGTTGACGACGCCGTTCTCGTCGCAGTAGCGGAAGAGGATACGGTCGTCGGCGTCGAGTTCCTCGTACTTCTCGTCGGTAATCTCGAAGCGCCCCTCGCCGTGTGCGATGGGGACTTCGATGACTTCCCCTTCCTCGTAGGCCGCGGTCCACGGCGTGTCGGCGTTTTCGACGCGCAGGTAGACGTGTTCACACTGGAAGCGCGCGCTCCGGTTGGTCGTGAACGCGCCGGGCGTGAGTCCGGACTCACAGCCGATTTGTGCGCCGTTGCAGACGCCGAGGACGGGAACGCCCGACTCGGCGGCCTCGCGCACCTGTCCCATGATGGGCGAGTTCGCCGCGATGGCACCCGCACGGAGGTAGTCCCCGTAGGAGAATCCACCCGGCAGCATCACGCCGGTCGTGTCCTCCGGCAGGTCGTCCTCGTGCCAAACGAGTTCCGCGTCCACGCCGATGTGGGTGAGCGCGCGAATCGCGTCGCGGTCGCAGTTGCTCCCGCCGAACTGGACGATTGCGACCGTCATCGCTCCTCGACGGCCACCGTGTAGTCGTGAATCGTCGGATTGGCCAGCAGACGCTCGGCCATCTCCCCGGCGCGTTCCTCCGCGTCCGAGGACGATTCGGCGTCGAGGTCGATTTCGAACTCGTCCGCCGAGCGCAGCGATTCCAGTTCGAAACCGAGTCGTTCGAGCGCTCCTCGGGTCGTTTCGGCCTCCGGGTCGAGCACGCCCGCCTTTAGCCGAACCGTCACCGTCGCGGTGTAAGCAGTCATCGGTTGACCGTGCGCGTTCGTGTTCAAAAGCTCTTTTGGAACCGATTCGTTGTGCACGTTCGTGGTACTCCCGGGCAGTGGGAACCCGTATAGGCACCCCCTGACGATTGTCAGCACGGTCGGGAAATTTTGCACGGGAGCGAATACTTTTCCCGCCCGCCCGCAATACACATCCTCTATGGCCCAATTTCGCAACCGGCAGGTGAAGCGATGAACCACCGAGAGCTAACCGAAATCACCGTCGTCGGCGACGACGACACCGGACTCGTCGCCAACGTCACGACCCTCCTCTTCGAGCGCGGAATCAACATCGAGGACATCGACCAAGCCGTCCGCGAGGGCGTCTTCCGGATGACGGTCCACGTCGAGACGAGCGACATGGACGTGAGCAAACACCGACTCCGGCGCGACCTCGCCGACCTCGGCGACGATTTGGATGTGGACGTCCGCGTCCGCTTCCCGTCCGAACGCGACTCCCGACAGGTCGCCGTCCTCGTCACGAAGGAGTCCCACTGTCTGCAGCGACTGCTCGACGCCCGCGACGAGTTCGACGCCGAAATCGGAGTCATCATCGGCAATCACGACGACCTCGAACCGCTCGCGACCGAGCACGGAATCCCCTTCCACGACGTCGGCGATGACGGCGGCGTCCACGACGAAGAGAAATTGCTCTCACTGCTGGACGACTACGACACCGACCTCGTCGTCCTCGCGCGGTTCATGCGCATTTTGAGCCCCAACGTCGTCTTCCGCTACGAGGGGCGCATCATCAACATCCACCCAAGCCTGCTCCCGGCGTTCCCCGGCGCGAAAGCCTACCGACAGGCCAAGGAAGCGGGTGCTCGCATCGCTGGCGTCACCGCTCACTACGTGACGACCGATCTGGATCAGGGCCCCATTATCTCCCAGCGCGTGTTCAACGTCCCGGACGACGCCGCGGTCGAAGCGCTACGCGAACGCGGCCAACCGCTCGAAGCCGACGCGCTCCTCGAAGCCGTCCGCCTCCACCTCAACGACGACGTGGAGATCCGTCGCGGTCGAACGGAACTGCGCGAAAGCGGTGGTGACGAATCGAAGTATCAACTCGGCATGCCACCCGAACTCGACGCCGAGATGCCTGACGGACCGATCGACGGGACCCTCGCTCTCGGCGAGTCCGACGACTGAAATTACTTCGTCTCTTCCGACTCGGTACGCCGTGCGAGGACGAACGTGGCGGTTCCGCCCATCTCGTCGTTTACGGTGTGTCGCCAGCGAATTTCGAACCCTGATTCCTCCAGAATTCGCTCGCTCTCGTCCGGCGACGGGATGCTCCAATGCATTTCGACACCCGTCCCGAGCCAATCGTCGTTACTTCCCTCCCACGCCTCGGAACCGATCGTAAGGAGGAGATGGCCACCCGGCCGCAGGAGACGACGGAACTCCCGTGCTACGTCGGGATGGTTGCCCGACGGCACGTGAATGATCGAGTGGTAGGCACAGATACCGTCGAACGTGCCGTCTCCGAATCCGAGTTCGGTCATATCCGCTTGGCAGAACCGCCCCTCGGGAACGTTCTTCCGGGCACGGGCTATCTGTTCGCGCGAGAAATCGATTCCGACCAGATCGACATCCCCCGCCAGCAGTTGCGCGATGGGACGACCGGCACCACAACCGGCGTCGAGCACGCGGGCGTCCTCCGGGAGGTGCATGTAGAACTCCTCCAACAACGCGAGGTCCTCGCTGTCGTCGTCTTCACTTCGCTCAGCGAGGTACTCATCCGCGATTCGGTCGTACGCGCGACGAACGTCGTTTCTATCGTAGGGCATGGGTTATGTGAGCTGACGGTGCTGTGGGTCCCTTGGTTCGGTCTCGCATAAAAAGCTTCGTCACCGACAGGGATTGCTACGTAACTGATTTCGAGCCGAATTTCTTGTGACGGCAAGGACTACGATGAAGGCCCAGAAAGCCCCCGGCCGCTCGCTACGACATGGGTTTGATTGCTTTGCGATTGGAGTTGCTGAGAAGCAGACGACCTCGAAAGCCCCCGCCCGCTCGCGGTCGCTGTGCAGGATATCTGTGCTCTCCACACCGTTCGCACAGATAGTTGCCTGCACAGACGCCCACGTAAACGCGAGCGGGCGGCCCCTTTCAGTCCTACCCGACCGCCACCGCACCACCCACACACCTCCCCAACCTCCTCGCTCCCTACGGTCGCTCGTCCACCGTCAGGCTCTGACGAGCCATTCGTTCACTCACATCGTTCGCTCACGAAGACCTCGCGCGGGCGTACTGACGTGCGCCTCCGCACGCCGGTCAGCTGGCCAATATCGCCCCGCCCGTCCAACCGAGTGGCGCGCGCGAGAAACGCGCGCGAGGGATGACGGAGCGACTTAAATTCCCGTGAGCGGAGGAATAGGTTGGGGAGGGCGTGGTGCGATTGCGGTATTCATGCGGCTCGGGTACTGAAATCAGACTAGGAATCAAACCCTTCTGTGCGGAGGGAACGGGCGGGGGCTTTCGAGGTAGTCTACCTACCAGTAACCGCAATCACACACCAGACAAACCCACCTCGTTGCTGTTCCGAGAGACGATTCTCGACGACAGTCAGCGAATCCAGAGTAATACTTCTTTCCGAAAAACAACGCTAAAACGCACCTATCCAAGCCCGTTCGCCGATTTTACAGCTCTTTGACGGCCATGACGGCGTCCTCCAGCGACGGCGCGTCGAAGAAGTCGCGGCTGACGTAGGCGTTGGTACCGGCGGTGTAGAGGTCACGGGCGGCGGTGAGCAGTTCGTCCGGGAGCGGCTGTGGGTCCTCGGAACACAGCGATTTCCAGTCGGCGATGTCCCGCTCTTTCGCCTCGACTTTGGCGTCCTTGACGGCGTCGACCCACGCGGGTTGCTCGCGCTTGTGGTACTGGCGGATGAACTCCTTGCTGACCTGCTGGCCGTGGAAGGTGAACCGGTTCTCGTCGAAGGTGCCGACCACGTCGGCGACGCGAATCTCGCCGTCGTAGTAGAGACACTCGATCTTGCCGTCCTCGTGGGTCAGGTTCGATTTCGCGGCCTGCCGGGTGACGAGGTCGTTGACCTCGCGTGCGACGCGTTCCAGTTCCGAGATGTCGGCCTTCCCCGCGATTTCGTCCGCCTCGCTCCGCGAGAGATATCGGTCGCCCTTCTCGAACTTGGTCGAGAACTCGATCACCGGCTCTTCGAGTTGGACGGCTCCATCGGGCCACTCCGGGAAGTCCAGCCCGTGGTCGGCGGGGTCGGTGCGGCGGCGCAGACTCGATCCGACCGGCACGCTGTTACGGAAGACGACCTCCAGCGGGATGAGGTAGTTGTCGTTCGCGCCGCTGTGGAACAGTTCGTAATCGTAATCTCGGCCCTCGTGCGGCAGGTTCGGTACCTGCGTCAGATCGATGGCCATCTCGGTCGGCGGTTCGGTCACGTCCGAGAGGGAAACCACGTTGCCGTCGGAAACGACGCCGCGGTAGTGGGTCGGAATGCCTTCCTCCTCCAGTCGTTCGAAGTTGAACGCGCCCATGGTACAGAGGCTCGCGCCCTTGTCCGGAATCGTATCGGGCATCTTGCCCCAGTCGAACACCGAGTAGTCGTTCGTGAACACGAACGACCCGCGCCCGAGTGAGTCCGGCGTCGGTTCTTCCTCGACCCGGAACTCCTTCACACTCGTCATGGTGGTGTTTCTGCCGTCCCCGGACTAAGTAGTTTCCATCTTCGTGCTGAACTGAGCCGACATGTGGCCGAAAGATGTACATATGCATGCAGTGGTGTCTGCCGTGACCCTGCGATTTTTGGGGGTCGGACGGGATGATTGTCCCATGGCTAACGTGCGCGCGGAGAGCAACATCCCACGGGACCGGTTCGGGTTCGAACACGTCCCGGAGACGGATCAATCGTTCGAGAACGCCCTCGAACGGGCGCGAAACGGCGACCGACTGACGGTCGCCGACGGCGTCGAACTGCTGACGACCGGCACCGACCACCCCGGCATCGACCTCGTCCGAAAGGAGCGCGTGTTGGAGGCCGCCGACCGCCGCCGCGAGGAAGTCGTCGGCGACACGGTCACGTTCGTCGCCAACCTGAACAACAACGTCACGACGGCGTGCAACACCGGTTGTCTCTTCTGCAACTTCAAGAACACCGCACGGAACTTCGAGGTCGGCGCGGACGAGGATCACGGCGGATTCACGAAAACGCCGGACGAATCCCGTGAAATCGTCGCCGACGCACGCGAACGCGGCATCTACGAGGTTACGTCGGTCAGCGGTCTCCACCCCGGACTCGCGCTCGACGACGAACACCTCGAAATCCTCGATGCGAGCGAGCGCGGCGATTTGAACTTCAAACACCCGGACGAGTACAAAACCGACCCCGCGACGTACGTCGATCAGATTCGCGCGATGAGCCTTCCCGGCATTCACATCCACTCGATGACGCCCGAGGAAGCGTATCACGCCCGTCGCGGCACGGACTGGAGTTACGAGGAGGTGTACCGCAGGCTGAAGGCCGCCGGACTCGACAGCGCGCCGGGCACCGCCGCCGAGATTCTGGTGGACGAGGTGCGGGGCGTCATCTGTCCCGGAAAGATCCGTACGGACGAGTGGATGGAGTCCATGGAGGCCGCCGCGAACGTCGGCCTCGACACGACGGCGACCATCATGTACGGCCACGTCGAAAACGAGATGCACCGCGTGATGCATCTCGAAAAACTCCGCGAGTTACAGGACCGAACGGGAGCGATAACGGAGTTCGTCCCGCTCTCGTTTATCCATCAGAACACGCCGCTGTACGAGCGCGGGATGGTCGAGAACGGAGCGAGCATCCACGAGGACGAACTGCTCATCGCCGTCGCCCGACTCTTCTTGGACAACATCGAGAACATCCAGTCATCGTGGGTCAAATACGGCGACGAACAGGGACTCAAGATGCTCTCCTGTGGCGCGAACGACTTCATGGGCACCATCCTCTCGGAGGAGATCACGAAACGCGCGGGCGGCCAGTTCGGCGAGTTCCGCTCCTTCGAGGAATACGTCGAGATGATAACGACCATCGGCCGCACTCCGGCGGAGCGTTCGACCGACTACCGGCAGATCCGCGAAATCGACCCCGACGACCCGCCGTTCGGCCCGACGCTCGGCCCGTGTGCGGACGGTACGCCGCTCCTCGACTGACGATTCTCGACTGACGATCCCGTTCCGGCCGAATTAGCGCCCCAAAACGTCCCGGTATCGCCGACCGGCGTCGGTATTCGCGTCGATCTCCGTCCGAATTCGGTCGGAAACCCACTCGTTCGCGACGTATCGTTCGTACACCGGGAGACGCTCGTGGAGCGGAACACCCGCCGATTCCGCGATGTCCTCCAGTTCGCGCAGGGCGGGCCATTCGTAGTCCGGATTGATGTAATCGTCCGTGACGGGCGACACGCCGCCCAGATCGTCCACGCCGCAGTCGAGCAGTTCCCGCGTCGGCGAGAGGTTCGGCGGCACCTGCACCGAAATCTCGTCCGGAAGCGCCACCCGCGCCATCGCCACGACCCGGCGCATGGTCTCGACCGACGGTTGCTCGAACCGCGAGCGCTCGTTCGGGACGACGTTCTGAACGATGATCTCCTGAACGTGTCCGTACCGTTCGTGCAGTTCCCGAATCGCCAACAGGCTCTCGGCCCTGTCGCGCCACTCCTCGCCGATGCCGACGAGCAGTCCGGTCGTGAACGGAACCCCGAGTTCGCCCGCGTTGCGAATCGTGGCGAGTCGCTGGCCCGGATTCTTCCGTCGCGGACCAGCGTGTGCGTCCACGTCTGCCGTCGTCTCCAGCATCACGCCCATGCTGGCGTTCACGTCCGCGACGAGTTCCATCTGCTCGCGGGTCTGGTCGCCCGGATTCGAGTGGGGAAGCAGACCCACGTCCAGCGCGAGTTCGCACACTTCCCGGAGGTAGGAGTGAATCGAGTCGTGGCCCCACTCGTCCAACTGCTCGTGAATCCGCGTGTAGCGGTCGTCGGGGTCGTCGCCGAAGGTGAACAGCGCCTCGGTACAGCCCGCATCGACGCCGGTTTCGAGGATGTCCCGAACCTCCTCGGGGGACAGCAGCGACGCCTGCCCCGGCGCGTCGAAGTAGGTGCAGTACGTGCAGGTGTAGCGACACGCCGTCGTCAGCGGAACGAAGACGTTCTTCGCGTAGGTCAGCGCGTCGGCGGGCGACGCGTCCGCCGGGGTGACGGCGAGCAGTCGGTCGATTTCCGCTTCGTCGAAAGTGATGTCGATGTCGTACTCTTCGGCCCCCGGAATCATACCGTGGGCTACGGAAGGAGGGGTAAAAGGGTTTGGAGCTTCGGGTCGGAAACGAATCCCCCACTCCCCGAATCCGAAGTTTCAAGCAACGATACAAAATACGAACCGGTAGATGTCCCCGCCAAGCGATGCCGGGCCGAAGGAACTACTCCACTGGTTTCGGACGACCGACGAGGAGCCAGTTCCCCTGCTCCGCGACCTACTGAAGACGCTACTGTGGCTCGTCGCCATCGGTGCCCTCCTGTTTGCGATCACGGGTGTGTGGCCGCCCATGGTCGCCGTCGAGAGCGGCAGCATGCAACCGCACATGGAGAAGGGCGATCTCATCGTCGTGATAGAGAAAGGGCGATTCGTCGGGGATGGGTCGTACGGCGACACGGGTGTCGTGCCGTATCGCGCGGGGAAGGGGTCGGGCTATCGGTCGTTCCATAGCTACGGGGACGTGATCATCTATCGGCCGGACGGCGCGACCGGGGAGACACCGATCATCCATCGTGCTCGGTTCTGGGTGCAAAAGAACGAGAACTGGTACGATAGGGCGGATCAGAAGTTCATCGGAAGCGCGGACAACTGCGAGGAGTTGCCGAACTGCCCCGCACCGCACGCCGGGTTCATCACCAAGGGCGACCACAACGGCGAGTACGACCAGGTTTACCGGGGAATCGGCGGGCCGATCAGCAGCCCCGTCGAATCCTCGTGGATCGTCGCCAAAGCGAAGATTCGAATCCCGTGGCTCGGCTGGGTTCGACTGGCGGTCTGATCGTTCGTTTTCCGGGTTTTCCTACCGCGTGACCGTCACGCGACCGCTCGTCACCGAGAGCGAGAACCCGGCGTCTTCGAGCCAATCGCCGGCGGAACCGTCGCCGTGCAACAGCACTTCCGCGAGGTCGTCCGGTTCGTCCACGTCCGTCGCGAGGCGATGGGAGTCGAGTTCGGTGACGGACGCGTTCGCCGCCGCCGCGATTTCGACGTGGTCGAGATACGAGGTGCCGTGATAATCCACCCGAAAGTCGGGATGGCGGGCGACGAGCGCGTTCGTCCCCCCGCCACGGCCCGGCGCGAGGACGACGTCGCCGTCGGCCGAGAAGAGGCGTTCGAGGGCGTCCGGGGTCGCCAACGCGAGGTCGGCCATCACGATTGCCGTGGAATCCCGCTCCTTTGATTCGACCGATTCGGCAAGTACCGCGTTCACCGCGGGCGTCAGCGGGCGAGTGTCGATGGTGAGTGGTGCATCGATATCGATTTCGCGGGTCGTGAGCACTCGTGGGCTCCGACCGGTCGCACGAATCGTCCCGAGAACGTCTTCGAGCATCACCAGCGCGAACTCGCGGCGCTCGTCGGCCGACAGTGTCCCGGCGAGTCTCGTCTTCGGTTCGCCCGCAGCGAACGGCACCACTACCTGCATGGACTGAAGTACTCGGTCGGCGTGTTAAGTGGTTGCGAAAGCGAGGACGACAAAAAGGTCGAAGGTGTGTCGCCGTCAGCGCAGACGGTAGTTGTTCTGCTGCTGGGAACGGTACCAGAACCCAGCACCGCCGATGATGATGATGACGAGAACTGCGATTCCACCGTACATGAGCAGCTTGTTCTGTTGTTCCGACTGCTGTGCCTTGTCCGATGCCGAGTTGGCGCTCTTTTTGGCCTTGTCGGCGAGGTTCGTGGCGAGGTCGAAGTTCTCCCCGTTGTACGCCGAGATGGCGTCGTCGAGGGAGCTCTGCGCCTCCTCCGTGTTCGCACCCGAGGACGCGTCGTCGATAGCGCCCTGTGCGGCCACGATGGCGTTACGGGCGTTCTTGCTGTCCTCGGTGTGGTAGTTCGCCGTCCACGTTTCTATCTCCTCGGTGTTGCCGCCCTTTCGGGTCTGGCTGAGTTTTGCGAACGTGAACGCCTGTTGGGGGTCGTACGAGAAGTTCTCGACTTCGGGCACCGTACCGGACACCTTCACGACCGCTTTGCTCGCGTCGCTGTCGAGCGCGAGCGAGTGGTTGAACGTCCGGCCGTCGTAGGATTTCTTGGCCTTCTGGTTACCCGCTTGGTCGTACGTCGTGACGGTCCACGTCACGTCGGTCAGTTCAGTTTTCCCGTGGAGCGTCCACTCCTCGTAGTTGCTGTAGAGGTCGGTCAGCGTCATCGTCGCGGTGACGGAGTCGCCGACTTTCGCGTCGCTCGGGACGTCCTTCCCCTTCGTCGAAATCGCCGTGGCAGGTGCGACTGCCGAGAGGGCGAGCGTGGCGACGAGGAGGAGGGCGAATAGCTTAGAACAACGGGTCGAGTTCATCTTCATCATCCTCGACGAGGTTTTCGAGGTTCGTCTGGCTCTCTTGTTGAATGTCGTCGATGTTGTCTTGGGCTTCGATGGCGACCTGCTGGAGTTCCTTGATCCGTGGAACGTTCGTGATTCCCGAGAGCAGGACGACGCTGGCGACGCTGGGTTCGTTGACGGGGTAGTCACCGCCACGGACTTCCATGCTACCGGTCTGCTCTTCGAGCCACTTGCGACCGCGCTCGATACCTTTCCGATTCAGGTGAGGGGACGGCCCGCTCATGACGAGGAGGGCGCGCTCCGTTCCCTGAATCTCACAGGGCATGGTCAACCGGCCGAGCGCCGCTTTGCGGACGAGGCTCGTGATTCGGTTGGTCGTGTGTGCCGTGTCCTTGGCCTGTCCGCCACTGCCGCCGGTGAAGCGGGAGAGAAGACCGCCGGAGTTCTGCATCTCGACTTCCTCCGCGGCGTAGCCGATGGTGGAGACGCCGCCACCGGCGAGCGTGTTGATGATCTCGCTGGAGTCGACGACGCTTTCGGCCACGTCGTCGCCGCCACCGACCTCACCGGCACCGAACAGGATGCCGAAGCGGGTGACGATCTCCTCGTTGATCTCCGCGTAGCCGCCCTCCATGCTTTCGCCGGATTGGCGCCACGCGTCGTTGTCGAACACCATCAGGTTGTCCACTTCGCGGACGAACGTCTGGAACGAACGCGCCGCGTTGAGCGTGTAGATGCCCCCTTCGTCGCCACCGGGCAGGATACCCAGCCCGTAGACGGGTTCGGTGTAGATTCGCTTCAGATGTTTCGCCACGACGGGCGCTCCGCCGCTTCCCGAACCGCCGCCCATTCCGGCGATGATGAGGAAGGCGTCCACCTCGTGGACGGGGATGTTGTCGATAGCCCCCTGCACTTCGTCGATATCCTCTTCGGCGATTTCCGCGCCGAGTTCGTTGTCCGCACCCACGCCGTGTCCTTTGACGCGGGACTGTCCGATGAGCACCCGGTTTTCCTCCGGAACGTGCTGTAGACCCATGAGGTCAGCACGGGCAGTGTTGACGGCGACAGCCGCGCGGACGATGCCGCTCTGTGTTCGCTGGTCGTATTCCAGGAACTTGTCGACGATTTTACCGCCTGCCTGACCAAATCCGATCATCGCGAGTTTCATTTTTCGGTACCGTTCTCCGTTGAGAGAAGAACAGAAGGAATAAGGGTATAAACTTTGTGGTATGTTCTGTTTCAAACTACGGACATACGTAGCACAAAAACGCAATACGGCGTCGGATTTTAGTGCAGTTTTCTTCCCGACTTGATTTGTATCATATGCCCCCTCTTTAAGTCTGCATATATCCAGAACAGTCTCGTTTGTGTTATGTCGGATCGATGGACTCAATCCCGAGATATTCCTCCAACGTAGTCAATTCTTCGGATTTAATGTCGAAGTTCCGAACATCGTTGTCCGACGTCGTATTGTCGAACTTCAGTGATCGATACTGGTCCGCACCCATCGGGAATCCCGGAATCGCGCCGCCGACCTTCAGCCCGACGCCCGCGAGTTCCATCGGTATCGGGAGCACGGTAACCGATTGTCCCTCGGCCCATCGAGCGAGTTTCGCAACCTCCGCCAGGGTCAACACTTCCGGGCCGCCGATCTCGTAGATCTGCCCGTCGTGGGATTCGTCCAGTCCGTCGGCCAGTATCGGCACGAGGTCGTCCACCCAGATGGGCTGGAACCGCGTTTTGCCCCCGCCGGGAAGCGGCGCGAGGTACGGCGGCGTGAGTTTCTTCGTGAACGAGACGAACTCGCCGCCGTCGCCGAAGACGACCGACGGGCGGAAAATCGTCCACCGGCGGTCGGACTCCTCCACGACTTCCTCGGCCCGCCCCTTCGCTCGGATGTACTCCGTCGGGCCGTACGGATCGGCCCCCAGCGCGCTCATCTGGACGATCTTTCCGACGTCGTGTTCCTCCGCCGCCCGGACGACGTTCTCCGTCCCGACGAGGTGGACACTCATGTGCGACAGCCCACGCGGCGGTTTGAACAACGGCGAGAGCGCCACGAGGTTGACGACCGCATCCTGTCCCGCGAATGCCTCCTCGATGGAGGCGTACGCCGTCACGTCACCCATCGCCGTCTCGACGCCGTCCGGAAATTCGGCTTCGTCCGGGTTCCGCGCCAACGCCGTCACCTCGTGGCCGCGTTCGTGCAGTTCGGGGACGAGGTTTCGACCGATGAATCCGGTGCCGCCGGTCACGAGAACTTTCATACCGTAGATATATGCTCCACTGCTGGTAAAGGTATCTCCCAACGAAACCGGCTAGGAAACGCGAGTGATCGGTAGAGGAAGGTGTGGCCCTTGCGATGCGGTACGATGGGGTTCGGTCGTCCAAAACGTACGTCCTGTTTTCGTCGCCGCCCGCAGACTGATGGTTGTCGCTCCCGTCTCTCGAACCATGAGCGTCAGTGGCCTGTGTCAGATCTGTGAAGCAGCGGAGGCGACGCACGACTGTGACCGCTGTGGGGCACTCGTCTGTGACGAACACTGGAACCGGTCGAGCGGGTACTGCGTCGAGTGTGCGGCCGAGTTGGGTGTCGGCGGGGAGCAAAATCGGACACCGAGCGGGCCGGGGGCGGAGGACATCACGCCGCCGGATACGGACGACGAGACACACCAACTCTGAGCTTCGAATCCCCTCCGTCCCGGTTCATCGATACTGGTTCAGCCGCTTCTTGAGCCGTTTCGCCGCTTGCCCAGAGGCCTTGGCGAACTGCTCGCCCGCGTCCTCGCCCGCGAAGATGATGCCGCGGGAGGAGTTGACGAGTCCGGCACCGTCCGCGAGGGCGTAGGTGGCGGCGGCCTCGGCGTCGCCGCCCTGTGCGCCGACACCGGGGACGAGGAACGGGAGGTCCGGGACGCGCTCGCGCAGTTCTTCGAGTTCGTCGGGGGTCGTCGCGCCGACGACGAGGCCGACGTTGCCGTTGCCGTTCCACAGGTCGGCGAGCGAGGCGACCCACTCGTACAGCGTCTCGCCGGAGGCCAGTTCGAGATTTTGCAGGTCCGATCCGCCGGGGTTGGAGGTTCGACAGAGGATGAACACGCCCTTGTCCTCGCGCGAGAGGAACGGGTCGAGCGAGTCCCGTCCCATGTAGGGGTTTGCGGTGATGGCGTCGGCCGAATCGAGGAGTTTCGCGTACTGACGGGCCGTGTTGCCGATGTCGCCGCGCTTCGCGTCCAACAGGACGGGGACGCCCTTCCCGTGTGCGTACGCGATGGTCTCGGTGAGCGCGGCCCAGCCGTCGCCGTCCTCGTAGAAGGCGGCGTTGGGTTTGTAGACGGCCGCGTGTTCGTGGGTCGCGTCGATGATGCGCCGGTTGAACGCCCAGCGCGGCAGGTCGTATTCGTGAAGGTGGTCGGGGATGCGTTCGATGTCGGGGTCGAGTCCGATGGAGACGATGCTGTCGGTGGTCTCGATGCGGTCGGCGAGCCGGTCGAAGAAGTTCATGTTCGGAAATTTTCGCGGTGGCTCAAGGAGTTATCGAACTGGTAAAGACAGTTCGGACCCATGAGTTCTGTACAATGCCTGTGACCGCTGTGGGCTTCGACCTCGACGAGACCCTCGCCGTGACCGAGAGGGCGCGAGAGAAACTGCTCGCGGATGCGACGAAGGCAGTCGGTGCTCCATCACTCACCCGTGAGGAGTATCTCGATGCCCACAGTCGTCATTTGACGAGTGACTCGCGGAAACCCATCTTTGCCGACCTGCTCGCCGATGGTCTCGGAGCGGATGCGGAGGAACTCACCGACGCCTATCAACAGGCGATTCTGGACTCGCTCGCGTCGGTCGGCGACATCCCGTCGCTTCTCTCGGAACTCCACCGGGAGTATCGCCTCGGCCTGCTCACGAACGGCCCGGTAGAGGCACAACGCGGAAAGCTTCACCAGTTGGGGTGGGAGGAGTACTTCGATGCGACGGTCGTCACCGGCGAACTCGAAGCTGGAAAGCCGGACCGCCGCGCGTTCGATGCGCTCTGTGAACGACTCGACGTTCGACCCGAGGAGATGGTGTACATCGGTGACAACCCGGAGGCGGACATCCGCGGCGCGAGCGACATCGGGATGAAGACGGTACAGGTTCTGTTTCCCGACGGACCGGAACCGGAACCGTCGGCCGACGCGTACGTCGACCGCGAGGAACTCGTGTCCGCGCTTCCGGGGATAATCGCGAAACTGGTCGAACCGAACGAGGACTAGGAGTACAACGACTCGACGACGGAATCCACGGCTCGTTTGACCTCCGCGCCGCTTTCCACGAACACGAGAACGCGAGGCGGGCGAACCGCCTTCGGGCGGACGCGAATGTCGGACTCGGCGGCTTTTCGTTCGACGGCTTCGACGTCCCCGGTCAGTTCGATACGGACCCTATCAGGATGGACGAACACCTCCGCGAACGGGTCGTCGTCCCCTTCGCGTTCGAGTTCGTAGGCGAGCGCCCCGTCTTCGGTCGGTTCGACGTCCGAGTCGGCGTTCACGACGGCGACGGAATCGAGCGGTGGATCCTCCCTGCCGTCGAACTCGGAGGAGAGAAGTTGTGCGATCCGTACCCCGTCCGTGATTTCGTCAACGACCATGGTTCGGATTGGGAGAGCGTCGGTTTACGTTTTGAGATCCGAGAGCGCCTCGGTCGCCTCGGTGCTCACGTCGATACCTTTCTTCCGCGCATAGACGACCGCGGCGGCCTCGACGGTGATTCCGGCGTTCCGCTGGAGTTCGTTGATTTCGGCGACCGCGGTCTGTTTGGTCGTCCCGTGTGCGACGGTCTTGTCGAGCACCTTTTCGAAAGTCGATTGCTCCTGCAAGAGGCTCTCGTCGGGAACGAACTCCTCGGGAATCTCGACTGTCGAGGGGTCGAACTCCGCGACGAGTTCGTCGTCGTCGTGTGACAACAATCCCTGACTGCTGGCGACGTCAACGAGGCGCTTCGCTTGGTCGGGCGAAAACCAGTCCCGGTCGAGCGACAGCGAGACCACGAACTCGCTCTCGCGCATGCGTTCGCGCCCTTGCTGCTGAAACGGCGTTGCGACTGCTATCCGCAGACTCATCGTCCGGCGAGACTGGACACGAGGGCCTAAATCTGGCGATGTAGGACTGCGAACCGAGTCATTGAAGTATTTCGTAGGCTACCTTCCCGGTATGAAAGACCAAGGACGCTCCACGCGAAAGCGAACCGGTGGACGACTGAAGCCCCTCCACAAGAAGAAAAAGCACGAACTCGGCCGTCAGCCCACCGAAACACAGGTCGGCGAACCGCGTTTCCGCACCACGGACGCCCGTGGCCGCAACTCGAAGATCCGCGCGCTCACGACCAACGTCGCCAACGTGACCGACGGCGGCGAAACGGTCAGCGCGACGATTCAGGACGTGCTCGAAAACGGCGCGAACCCGAACTACGCCCGCCGTAACATCATCACGAAGGGTGCCGTCATCGTCACGAACGAGGGCAAGGCCCGCGTGACCTCCCGTCCCGGCCAGACCGGACAGGTCAACGCTGTCGCCATCGACGACGAATAATCGACCCCGATTCTTTCGATTCGCAGGGAACGTAGCGACTGCGTCGTTCCGAGCGAAAGTTTCGGGCAGAGTATCGAATATCTCACATATTGCCACGGAGAACCACTCGGTTCCCCATCAACGAAATCGGACACGGGCGGGCAATTCTCGGCGTCGTCACTGCTGTACGTCTGGCAACGGGGACGACACGCGAACGTTCGAAAAGCAGTTGTCGAATAGCAGTCAGGGTTCGTTTTCCTACGGGCGCGGCGCGGCCTTCTGGAGCGCCGTCTCGGCGATGTTGCCGCCATAGTCGGCACACCGTGAGAGCGAGTCGACCACCAGTCCGAGCAGTTGTGCCTGTTGTGGGTCCTGCTTGCGCAGGAGTTTGTCGATCGCGCGCGCGTGCTCGTCGATGTCGAGAATGGACTCTCGCGCGTCGTTCGCCAACTTCGTCGCCTCCTCGCTGTCGTCCGTGAGCAGGGCGTCCATCGCCTCGTCGATGACGGCCGTCGAATCCTCGTGGAGCGCCTCGTAGCTCTCGATGACTTCATCGTCTATCTCGGGAAGCTGAAGCGTGAGCTGGCCGATTTTGGCGGCGTGGTCGGCGATGCGTTCGAGTTGCCGGGCGCTCGAATGGTAGTCGAAACACACCTCGCGGGACATGCCGAGTTCCTCCGTCGCCTTCGCCGTGCGAAGCGTCGCCCGGAAGATACGCGAGACGACGAACCAGAGGCGGTCAACGTCCTCGTCGCGCTCGATCACGTCGCGGGCGATGTCGTTGTCGTTCTCCGCGAGCGCGGTGACGGCGTCTTCGAGCATCGAGAGGGCGATGAGTCGCATGCGCGTGACCGCGTTGTGGATCGACAGTTCGGAGGAGTCCAGCAAGTCCTGAATTACGACCTTGTTCCCCGTTTCTTCGAGGACTTCCAACCCGACGAGGCTCTGGGTTGCGGCACTGATCGTGCGGCGCTGCTCGGTGGTGATCCGAGTCGCCTCTAGTGTAATGATGTCGAACCCGCTCACGTACATCGTGAACACTGCTCGCCGTAGTTCCTCGTCCTGAAGGTTCGTGATGTCGATCGAGCCTTCCAGCTGCCCGCGTTCGTTCTTCGGCGTGAGCAACAGCGAATCCGATTCGGGGTAGAACTCGACGACGCTCCCTGCCTCGACGTCGTTCTCCGTCGCCCACGACTTCGGAAGCGAAACGGTGTACGTCGAACCGCCGGTAACCTGCACCTTGCGCGTCTCCATACACGGGGAGTGGTTTGGCCGAGACCATAAATCCAACTATATCTATATACTATCTTGAAAATGCGAGTATATCGTCCGAGACTATGGTTCTCGCTCCAATCCTTGTCCACGGGACGATGGTTCCACCGTGTTTAACGAACAAAATTAGAAAATACATACGTAGTACAAATAACGTCTCTTTGCTAACTCGCCGATAATCTGCCGCTTACGGCAATTGATGGTGAATTATGCGATCTCCCAACGTTCGTAGAACAGTACCAAATAGAGGACTATATAGAAATAATAGCAACGTATTATTACGTTCTGTCCTTGGATTTGAGTGTATGTCAGGCAAGTCGTCAGGCGGTGTTTCACGGCGGAAGTTCCTCGCGGCAACGGGAACGACGGGCGCACTCGCGCTTGCGGGATGTAGTAGCCTCGGTGGATCGGGTGGCTCATCCTCCATAGACGCTGCGGGTTCGTCGTTCGTCGCCCCACTGATGAACAAGTGGGCGGACGAGTACAACAAGAAAAATGACGTCGAGGTCAACTACCGTTCCATCGGATCCGGTGCCGGTGTGAGCAACCTGATGGACAAGACGGTCGTGTTCGCGGGTTCGGACGCGCCGCTCAGCAAGGACCAGTACAAGAAGGTCCAGAAGGAAGGCGGCTGTGTCCACATCCCCGAAAGTCTCGGCGCGATTGCACCCGTGTTCAGCGTCGAGGGCGTGGACAGCCTCAAGATCACCGGCGAAGTCCTCGCCGACATCTTCCTCGGCAACATCAAGAAGTGGAACGACTCGAAGCTGAAGAAGCTCAACCCCGACGCCAATCTCCCGAGCGCGAACATCACGGTCGCACACCGTTCGGACGCGTCCGGGACGACCTACGGCTTTACGGGCTACCTCAGTCAGGTTAGCAGCAAGTGGAAGAGCCAAATCGGACAGACCGAAACCCCTAGCTGGCCGGTCGGTGTCGGTGGCAAAGGGAACGAGGGTGTCTCGGCGGCGATGAAGAAGCAGAAGAACGCCATCGGGTACGTCGAACTCACCTATGCCAAGCAGAACGACCTCGACGTCTTCAAGATGAAGAACAAGGCCGGGAAGTTCGTCGAAGCGTCCCCGGAAGGCGTCTCGGCGGCGGCGTCCGGCGCGGCGAACGACCTTCCGAAGGGAACGGACGACTGGTCGGACGTTTCCATCAGCAACGCCCCCGGCGAGAAATCGTGGCCCATCTCGACGTTCACGTACGTCATCATGTACAAGGACTTCGGCAAGGCCTACGAAGACTCCTCGAAGGAGGAAATGAAGAAGACGCTCAAGTTCGTCAAGTGGGCAGTCAACGACGGCCAGCAGTACGCGCCGAAACTCCACTACCCGAAGCTGCCCAGTCCTGCTGCCAAGCTGGACAATGCGACGCTTAAAAACATGACCTTTAATGGCGACACGGTGCTTTAAGCCGAATTGAGTATTATGTCCGGAACGAACGACGCCGAAACGACGCGGACGGCATTAACCACGGCCGACGAGGGCGTGGCGATGGATTCCGCGTTCCGAACGCTTACGCTTTTGGCCGGTTTGGTCATCGTCGGGATTATCGTCGTTATCCTCGGTTCTCTGTTGCTTCGAGCGATGCCGTCGATAGAACAGTTCGGTGTAGGCTTTCTCACCTCCGCCAGTTGGAACTCGACCAAAGAGCAGTTCGGAGCGCTTCCGTTCATCAGCGGAACGGTGCTCACCAGTTTCATGGCGCTCATTCTCGGCGCGCCAGTGAGCATCGGTATCGCCGTCCTGCTCACCCAGTACACGAAAGGAATCGTCCGGGAGACGTTCGTCTTCCTCGTCGAACTGGTCGCCGCAATCCCGAGCGTAATCTACGGCCTCTGGGGATTGTTGTTCTTCGCGCCCATCGTCGATAAGTACGTCATCCCCGCCATCAACGCGACGCCGCTGGGAATGCTTCCCATCTTCGGGCAGCAGTCCTACAGCTACAACATGCTGCTCGCGTCGCTCGTCCTGGCACTCATGATAACGCCCATCATCGCGTCGTTCAGTCGGGAGTCGCTCATCCGCGTCCCGACGGACCAGCGCGATGCAGGCATCGCACTCGGGTTGACGCGCTGGGAGGTCATCACCGGCGTCGTTCTTCCGTACGCGCGCACGGGAATCATCTCCGCGATCATCCTCGGTCTCGGACGTGCGATCGGTGAAACCATGGCCGTGACCATGCTCATCGGGAATAAGTATCAAGTAACCTCGGACTTCTTCAGTCCCGGCGCGACGATGAGTTCGCTCCTCGCGAACGAGTTCAACCAGAGTCCGAGCGTACTCCACAACTCGGCGCTGTTCGAAGTCGGCTTGGTGTTGTTCCTCGTCGCATTCGTCGTGAACAGCTTTGCTCGGCTTGCAATCACCCGTCTCTCACACGAGGGGTCGAGCTAGATGTCCTTCGAAACCACCGGTAAACGACATCGGTACCGGAAGATGAAGGCCCGCGTGATGGTCGGTCTCTGCGTCATCGCGCTCCTGTTGGCCATCGTCCCGCTCGGAGCCGTCCTCTTCATGATCGCCACGAAGGGGCTCTCGATGCTCTCGTTGGAGTTCATCACGACACTCCCGCAGTCCCCGATGGCGGGTGACGGAGGTGGCGGTGTCCAGAACGCGATCATCGGTACCTTCTGGGTCGTCTTGGTCTCCTGTCTGTTCAGCATCCCCATCGGTATCCTCTCGGGAATCTATCTCAACGAATACGGTGACAATCGCATCGGACAGACCGTCCGATTCACCACCGAAGTCCTGTCCGGACTTCCGTCCATCATCGCCGGTGTCGTCGTTTACGGCATCGTCGTCGTCGCCATGGGCGGCGTTACCGCGTTCGCCGGTGGGATCGCACTGAGCCTCCTCGCCATCCCGTGGATAACGGTCGCAACCGAGGACGCGCTCGGATTGGTTCCGCAGGCACACCGTGACGCCAGCCTCGCACTCGGCGTGAACCGGACCCACACCACCCTCTGGATCGTGCTGCCGTCCGCGTTGGGCGGCGTCATCACCGGAACGATGCTCGCAGTGGCTCGTGTGGCTGGTGAGACGGCACCGCTGATCTGGACGGCCGGGTTCTCGAAGTTCGAGTTCCACGGCGTGTTCGATCAGACCGCGACGTTGTCGATTCTCATCTACAACTACGCCACCTCGCCGTACGATGCGTGGCACAACGTCGCATGGGGAGCCGCCGTTCTCCTCGTCGGCCTCATCCTCGTGACGAACATTCTCGCACGAGCGATCTGGGCGGTCAAACGGCGTTCAATGGAGGGTAGTCGATAATGTCACAACAGAACCAAGACAGCACGGTATCGGAAGACCAAAACGGGCCTGATCCGAAGAGCGATCAAGACGTATCAATGCGGTCCGTAACCACCGAACGTACCGGCGAGGAAGAGAACCGAGACCTCTCCGAAACGGAGACGAAAATCTCCGTCGAGGACTTGGACGTCTACTACGACGACGATCAAGCGCTCCAGAGCGTGTCGATGGACATCCCGGCCAACAGCGTGACGGCGCTCATCGGTCCATCCGGCTGTGGGAAATCCACCTTCCTCCGGTGTCTCAACCGGATGAACGACGAAATCGACGCCGCGAGCGTCGAGGGATCGATAGAACTCGACGACGAGGAGATAAACGAGGCCGAGATAGACCTCGTGGAACTCCGTCGCCGCGTCGGGATGGTGTTCCAGCAACCCAACCCGTTCCCGAAATCCATCCGCGAGAACATCACCTACGCGCCGAACAAGCACGGCGAGATCAAGACCGGCCTGATCGACCGCCTGCTCGGCCGTGCGAACACCGAGGAAGCCGAAAAACTGGTCGAAGACAGCCTCCGCGGTGCCGCGATTTGGGACGAGGTGAACGACCGCCTCGACGAGAGCGCGATGGGTCTCTCCGGCGGTCAACAACAGCGACTCTGTATCGCACGCGCCATCGCCGTCAGTCCGGACGTGATCCTGATGGACGAACCGGCGAGCGCGCTCGACCCCGTCGCCACCTCGAAAATTGAGGACCTCATCACGGACCTCGCGGAGGACTACACGGTCGTCATCGTCACGCACAACATGCAGCAAGCAGCCCGCATCAGCGATCAGACCGCCGTGTTCCTCACCGGCGGCGAACTCGTCGAGTACGACAACACCGACAAAATCTTCGAGAACCCGGAAAGTCAGCGCGTCGAAGATTACATTACGGGTAAGTTCGGATAATAACATATGCCACGAAACGACTATCAGGCGCAACTCACGGACCTCCGTGAGAACGTCCTCTACATGAGCGAGGTCGTGATGGAACGGCTCCGTCTCGGTCTCAACGCACTGGAACAGAAAGACCCGGAACTCGCCCAGGAGGTCATCGAGGGCGACGACGAGGTGAACGAGCTGTATCTCTCGCTCGAACAGGACTGTATCGACCTGTTCGCGCTCCAACAGCCCGTCGCGAGCGACCTGCGAATGATCGCCGCGTCGTTCAAGATCATCACCGACCTCGAACGCATCGCCGACCTCGCGGTCAACCTCGGCGAGTACACGCTCGAAGCCGACCACGACGTGTTCCCCGAAGTCAACATTCAGGAACTGGGCAACATCACCCTCGACATGCTGGAAGTGACGATGGATGCCTACGCCGAGAACGACGCCGAAGATTGCTACGCCGTCGCCGAGCGCGACGAAGACCTCGACGACCTCTGTGAACGTGCGAGCGCGCTCGTCGTCCGTGACCTCATCGAGACCGAACTCGAAGAGAACACGGAGGAAGAAATCGAACGACTCCTGCAGGACGTCTCCCGTCTCCTGCTCACGATCCGCGACCTCGAACGCATCGGCGACCACTCCGTCAACATCGCCGCCCGAACGTTCTACATGGTTGAGAACGACGACGAACTCATCTACTAAGAACCCACCTTTTTATTGCGAGGGTCGCTCTGCGACCCTCGATAAAAATCTGGACCAAAAGCAACGGAAGACGTTCCTGCTCGCTTACGCTGTGCGGGCATGCGACTTCCTGGCCTTCCTTCACTACGTTCAGGAAGACACTCCTCATCCCACTTCGAGGTCGTCGGCCCGGAAAATCGGAGATTTTCCGGAGAGTGTGCTCGCGACTGGCGGTTGTTTCCATGCCGTCACCCAACTCTCATTCAATTTTCAGAGAACCACAGACTTCCCTCGCCTCCGATGAAACGGTGCTGTTTGCTTTGAAAGGCGAGCATTTATTTCGTGGTCCGGACGGCGACGAATTTGAACTCTCCCACCGGAGGAGAAGCGACTGCGCGAGACTGGTCACAACACTGGTGAAGATACGAAACCGCCGAGAATCAACCGATGACACAACCACCGAAAACAGAATCTTCGCAACCGCCAGAAATGACCAACGACACAACCGCGGAGGCCAGCGTCCTCTCCGGAAAATCGGAGATTTCCGGGCCGACGACTGAACGGCGTTTTAGACGACTCGCTGTGCGAGTCGTCTAAAACGAAGTGAAGGAGGAGTGCTTTTGGTCCAGATTTTGCCAGGGAGCGCGGCTATGCCGCGCGACCGCAGCAAAAGGTGGTTCTTATTGGAAGCCAATGCGGCCGCCGGTCTGGCGCTGCGGACCGGACGACCCGCCCTTGAACTCCTGTTCCATCTGGGAGTAGTAATCGAGCAGGTCTTCGGTGATGGTCGCGCGAACACTCTCCATCGCGGCGCGGAAGTGTCGCATCTCGACCTCTTCGGCGTCGTCGTCCTCGCGCAGGGCCTCGATTGCGGCCTCGCGGGCGATGGATTCCAGGTCGCTGCCGACGTAGCCGTCGGTCATCTCCGCGAGTTCGCGCAGGCTCACGTCGGGCGCGAGCGGACTGTCCTCGGTGTGGATCTTGAGGATCTGTTCGCGGCCTTCCTCGTCGGGTTGACCGATCATGACGAGACGGTCGAACCGACCGGAGCGGATGAGCGCCGGGTCGATCATGTCCGGGCGGTTGGTCGCGCCGATGACCATCACGTCGCCCTTGTCCTCCAACCCGTCGAGTTCGGTGAGGAGTTGGTTGACGACGCGTTCCGAGACGTTGCTCCCGACTTCCTGTCCCCGTCCGGGGGCGAGGCTGTCGAGTTCGTCGAAGAAGATGACCGTCGGGCTGACCTGCCGCGCCTTGCGGAACGTCTGCCGGATGGCCTTCTCCGATTCACCGACCCACTTCGACAGCAGTTGCGGGCCACGGACGCTGATGAAGTTGGCGTTCGTCTCGTTGGCGACGGCCTTCGCCATGAGCGTCTTTCCGGTTCCGGGCGGCCCGTAGAGCAGGACGCCGCTCGGCGGTTCGATTCCCATCCGTTCGAACTTCTCGGGCGAGGAGAGCGGCCACTCGACGCTCTCTTTGACCTGACTCTTGGCGTCTTCGAGGCCACCGACGTCGTCCCACGACACCTTCGGGAGTTCGACCAGCACCTCGCGCATCGCGGAGGGCTCGACCTCGTTCAGCGCGCCGCGGAAGTCCTCGCGCTTGACGATCATCCGGTCGATGAGCGACGGCGGGATGGACTCCTCGTCCAGGTCGATCTCGGGTAGGTAGCGCCGGAGCGCCTTCATCGCGGCCTCCTTGGTCAGGCTCTCGATGTCGGCACCGACGAACCCGTGGGTGTCGTTCGACAGGCCGGGAAGGTTCACGTCGTCCGACAGCGGCATCCCGCGGGTGTGAATCTGCAGGATCTCCGTGCGGCCCTCCTCGTCCGGCACGCCGATCTCGATCTCGCGGTCGAAGCGACCGGGGCGACGGAGCGCCGGATCGACCGAATCGACTCGGTTCGTGGCGGCGATGACGATGACCTGACCTCGTGCCTCCAACCCGTCCATCATCGTCAGCAGTTGGGCGACGACGCGGCGTTCGACTTCGCCGGTCACGTCCTCGCGCTTCGGTGCGATGGAGTCGAGTTCGTCGATGAAGATAATGGAGGGGGACTCCTCGGCCGCATCCTCGAAGATCTCACGGAGTTGCTGTTCGGACTCCCCGTAGTATTTCGAGATGATCTCCGGACCAGCGATGGAGAAGAAACTCGCGCTGGTTTCGTTGGCGACGGCCTTCGCCAACAGCGTCTTCCCGGTGCCCGGTGGACCGTGCAGGAGCACACCTTGCGGCGGCTCGATGCCGAGCTTTTGGAAGATCTGCGGGTGTTTCATCGGGAGTTCGACCATCTCCCGCACGCGCTGGATTTCGTTCTGAAGGCCACCGATGTCCTCGTAGGTGATGCCACCGCCGGTCTTCTCGAAGCCCGATATCGGCTCCTCTCGGAGTTCGACTTCGGTGTCCTCGGTTATGAGACAGACTCCCTGCGGGTCGGTTTCTACTGCGATGAGCGGGATCGCCTGTCCCGGCGAGCGCATGAATGGGTGATTCGTGCTCGACATGACGGGCACGATATCGCGCTCGACCACCGGGCGCTTCAGGATCTGTCGTTTGACCATTCCGGCCGCGTCGCTGCCGAACTGGACGCTCGCTTCCTCCGGCGGCGCGAGCACCAGTTTGTCGGCCTTGTCGGCCTCTGCTTTGCGGATTTCGACGCGTTCACCGATCCCGACGTCCGCGTTCTGGCGGGTGAAGCCGTCGATACGGACGGTGTCGGTGTTCCAGTCCTGTCGGTCGGCACGCCAGACTTTCGCGGCGGTCGTATCGCCTCCTTCTATCTCGATGATATCTCCGGGGCTCAGCTTCAGATGCAAGAGCGTGTCCGGGTCGAGACGGGCGATACCGCGTCCCGAATCGTTCGGATACGCCTTCGCCACCTCCAGTTGCACTTCGTTCATGATTGTTCAGTCACGGGGGATAGTTGTGGGTGATAGTTCGCAGGGCATAAGTCCTGTGCTACCGGGAACTTCGGCCATCTCCGATACCGTCGGACGGTGCCCGCGTTCGATGGCTGTCACTACGTGGGGGCAGTACAAAGGGATAGTGGTGGCGACATGACCGCAGGGACTTTCCCGTTCCGGGTCGGGGAGCGACGTATGAGAGCGCTTGCGTTCGACGGGCGAATGGGTGCCAGCGGTGATATGATTCTCGGGGCGCTGCTCGACGCGGGAGCGAACAGGGACGCACTCTCCCCCGTCGAAGACGCGCTGCCGGTGGAGTATTCGGCCGAAACGACGGTCAAAAACGGGATTTCCTCGACACGCGTTCACGTTCTCCTGACGGACGAGGATGGAGAATCGGATCGTTCGCACGGGGACCACACTCACGACCACCACAGCGACCACCATTCTCACGACGATCACACGCACAGCCACCAGCACGAACATAGTCACGACCACGATCACCAGCATTCCCACGACGAGCACCACGACCACGACCACCACCACAATCACGAACATGATCATCACGATCACCACCACCACGCCGAGGGTGCCGGTCCTGCTCGAACCTACCGCGAGGTCATCGACGTGCTCGAATCGATGGAACTCGATTCACCCATCGAGCGGAACGCGAAAGCCGTCTTCCGAATCCTGGGCGAAGCGGAGGCGAGCGTCCACGACACCGACCTCGAATCGACGCACTTCCACGAAGTCGGCACCGACGACGCCATCGCGGACATCGTCGGCGCGTCGCTACTGTTCGCGAACCTCGACGCCGAGCGGGTCGTGACGACGCCCCTCGCGACCGGCGGCGGCGAGGTCGGCATGAGTCACGGAACGTTCCCGATACCCGCGCCAGCGGTGGTCGAAATCGCGGCCGGGGCCGACTGGTCGCTCTCCGGTGGTCCCGTCGAAGCGGAACTGCTCACGCCGACCGGTGCCGCGATTCTCGCCCACTTCGCGGACGGGGTCGAAACCCTGCCGACGTTGAACGTCGAGAACTCGGGCTACGGCGCTGGTGGCTACGACTTTTCGGACCACCCGAACGTTCTGCGGGTCCTCGTCGGTGAATCGGCGGGTGGTCTCGTGCGCGACGAAATAACCGTTCTCGAAACGAACCTTGACGACACGTCGCCGGAGGTGCTCGGCGGGCTACAGGAAACCCTCGCGGATTCGGGTGCGCGGGACGTCTCAGTCGTCCCACTTTCGATGAAGAAATCCCGCCCCGGACACCTCGTGAAGGTCGTCGTCAAACCGGAGGACGCAGCGCGAGTGGCTCGAAAACTGGCCGAGGAGACGGGAACGCTCGGCGTTCGGCAATCGGGTGGCAGTTATCGGTGGATCGCTCACCGGGAGTTCGAGACGGTGACGCTGGACATCGACGGATCGAAATACGACGTGACGGTGAAGGTCGCGAGCGACGATTCCGGGTCGGTCTTCGACGTGAGCGCGGAGTTCGACGACGCGCAGGCTGTTGCGGAAGAGTCGGGAATGGCGGTGCGGGAAGTCATGCGTCGAGCGGAGGGAACCGTTCACGAAAACGAGTGACTGCGAATTTTTACTCCTCGCGGTGTTCCGCCAAGGCCTCCTCGATGGTCAAATCGCCCGCGGCGACCCGCCGTGCGAGTTCCTCGTCTATTTCGCGGTTGTCGGTCGACCGCTCGCGCGACCGGCGTTTGATCACGCCGAGTTCGCCCGCCGTCGGTTCGATGTCGCGCTCTTCCACGATTTCACCCTCCATTCGGGCGATGTTGACCGCCGCGAGAACGTCGCCCATGCCCCGCGCGCCGGTCCCGAGGTACGGCGTCGTTCCGGTTTCGTCCACCAGTTCCACTTGCACGTCTTCGAGTTCGCGGATGAGTTGCGCTCCCTGAAGCCGCGCCCCGTCACCGATTCTGACCACCGGGTCGATGGCATCCTCTATCTCCTCGTGGACCACGTCCGCGGCGTCCGCGAGCGGGACGTGAAACGACGCGATCACCATCTCGCCCGAGAGGACGGCGATTCCGGGGCGCGTGCCGGGATCGATGCCGATGACGGTCCGTCCGTTCTCGCCACGGAGTGCGGTCAACGCTTCCTCGACGGCCTTTCGAGGTCGCTTCGGGTCGGCCACGATGACCGGGAGTCCGGTCTGCACCTCGTCATCCTCCGCCCGGATGACGATCCGTGCACCATCCGGGAGTTCCGCACCCGGTTCGACCGTGGTGAAGCGAACCCCCCTGTCGCGTAGCTCGCCGACCACGTCGTGGTACACCTCGAAATCCTCCGTCGCAACGACGACTGTCACTACTGGAAGTTGGTCGGGGTGGAATAAAGTCGCCACGGTCACGACTGTTTGGAACCGAAATCGCAATCTCAGAAGCGAAATCACGACGATGAAACCGATTCGGTCGAGAGCTTCGAAACTCCGCTATATCATCGTATTTAGCTGTTCCCACAGGGATTGACGATGCTTGCGAGTCAACATCCCTCATGGAATCGATTGCCCTATCGGACCGTGAGGTGACGGAAGCGGTGGACGGCGTGTATCTCGCGCAGTTGGTCGCTGGCGAGCGGATGAGTATCCAGCATTTTCACATCGAACCCGGTGTAACCGTGCCTGAACACAGCCACGAACACGAGCAAACCGGCTTCGTCTACGGAGGTACACTGACGATTATCGTGGACGGCGAGGAGTTCACCATCGAGCAGGACGACTCCTACGCGATTCCGAGCGATGAACCCCACGCGGCGGAGAACCGAACCGACACGCCGGTTCGCGGTGTCGATATCTTCAGCCCTCCGCGACTCGGCGTGCCGTGGAAGTGACGGAAGCGACCGAAATCGGATCGATCGCGATTCACGCCGGGCCGTAACTGAAACTTATTATGGTGAGGGTCGTGCCTCTGCGTGGTAGTGTGCCATGATAGGAATCAGCGGACTGGAGGAGATGTTCGAAAACATGGTGACGGCGCGTCACTACGAGGAACGGCTACAGGAGGAGTATTTGGAGGGGAAACAACCGGCGTTCGACATTTCCGCCGGGCCGATACCGGGGGAGTTGCACCTCGCTGCAGGCCACGAGGCGTCCGGTGCAGGTGTGTGTCAGCATCTGCGTGACGACGACACGGTAACGGGACCGCACCGACCGCATCACATCGCCATCGCCAAGGGCGTGGATTTGGAGCGGATGACCGCCGAGATATTCGGCCGTGAGACGGGTCTCTGTCGGGGAAAAGGCGGGCACATGCACCTGTTCGACCCGGACGTGAACTTCGCGGCCAGCGGCATCATCGCCGAGGGGTGTCCCCCGGCGGTCGGTGCCGGACTCGCGGCGAAGATGCGAAACGAGGACAGCGTGGCCGTGGCGTTCCTCGGCGAGGGAGCCATCGACCAGGGTGGGTTCCTCGAATCGCTGAACCTCGCCAGCGTCCACGACCTGCCGGTCGTGTTCGTCGTGGAGGACAACGACTGGGCCATCAGCATGCCGAAGGGACGCGTGACGGACGTGGAAAACGGTGCCCAGCGCGCGGACGGGTTCGACATGCACGGTGAACGCGTCGATTGCGACGACGCGGTGGCCATCTACGAGGCGGCGGGGGAAGCCATTGGCCGCGCCCGGGACGGCAACGGGCCGACGCTGTTAGAGGTGCAGGTACACCGCCGGATGGGTCACTTCATGGGCGACGCCGAAGGGTATCGCCCGGAGGAGGACACCGAGCGGGCACAGCAACTCGACGCGATCGACCGACTGGAGGAGGATTTGCGCTCGATGGGAACCGACGAGGAAACCCTCGACGACATCCGCTCGCGCGCAACGGAGCGCGTCGAGGACGCCATCGAGTGGGCGAAGGAGCAACCGGAACCCGACCCGGAGGAGGCTTACGAGGACGTGTTCGTGAATCCGCCGGACGGCTACGCGGAAACCCTGCGAGGTGATGAGTGATGGCTGAATCGGACGGAAAGGAACTGACGATGAGTCGTGCGATGGTGGACGCCATCGCCCACGAGATGCGCGAAAGCGACGACGTGTTCGTCATGGGCGAGGACATCGCCGACTACGGCGGCATCTTCGACAGCACGCAGGGACTCCTCGACGAGTTCGACCACGACCGAATCATGGACGTGCCCATCAGCGAAACCGCGTTCATCGGCGCGGCGGTCGGCGCGGCCCAACAGGGGATGCGTCCGATTGCCGAGTTGATGTTCGTGGATTTCTTCGGCGTCGCCATGGACCAGATCTACAACCAGATGGCCAAGAACACCTACATGAGCGGCGGGAGCGTCAACGTCCCGATGGTGTTGATGACGGCCGTCGGCGGCACGTACAACGACGCCGCCCAGCACTCCCAGACGCTGTACGGCACGTTCGCCCATCTGCCGGGCATGAAGGTGGTCGTTCCGTCCACGGCGTACGACGCCAAGGGGTTGATGCACGCGGCCATCCGCGACGACGACCCGGTCGTCTTCATGTTCCACAAGCGCCTGATGGGTATCGGGTGGATGCCCGCCCCGGAGGGACCGAAAACGCCCGTGCCGGACGAGGACTACACCATCGAGTTCGGCGAGGCCGACGTGAAACGTGAAGGCGATGACGTCACCGTCATCACGCTCGGCCTGCACGTGCACCGTGCGATGGAGGCCGCCAAGGAACTGGCGGATGAGGGAGAAGTGGACGCGGAAGTCATCGACCTCCGGACGTTGGTGCCGCTGGACACCGAGACCATCGTCGAATCGGTGTCGAAGACCGGCCGACTCGTCGTGGTGGACGAGGATTATCACTCGTTCGGCGTCTCGGGAGAGATCATCGCGCGGGCCGCGGAAGGCGGACTTTCCGACCTTGACGCGGTCGAGCGCGTGACCATGCCGGACGTGCCGATTCCGTACGCCCGCCCGCTGGAACAGGAGGTCAACCCCGGAACCGAGGACATCGCAGACGCAATCCGCTCCGTGAACGATGAGTGATGGAGACCTCGTCCCGGTCGATTCGG
Organism: Haladaptatus sp. AB618; assembly: GCF_024136965.1. Taxonomy (NCBI): domain Archaea; kingdom Methanobacteriati; phylum Methanobacteriota; class Halobacteria; order Halobacteriales; family Haladaptataceae; genus Haladaptatus; species Haladaptatus sp. AB618. Next base: position 669,942 of record NZ_JAMYJX010000001.1, read on the forward strand.
CCGCCGTCTGGCCGGAGGATGCGATGGACGTCGAGGAGGCGGTCGTCTCGAACTGGTTCGTCAGCGAGGGAAGCCGAGTCGAAGAGGGAGACACCATCGCCGAGATTCAGATCGAGAAGGTGAGCGTGGACGTGCCCGCGCCTGCGACGGGCGAGTTGCTGGAACGACTGGTCGGCGAGAACGAGGAGTTCGAACGCGGTGACGCGCTGGCGCGGATTCAGCCCGCGTAATTCGCCGTCGTTCGTTTCGTCGTGCAGAAAGGTTTTACCGCCGTTCCGGTTTCTCTCTTTCATGACCCTACTAACACGTCGGAACCCCCTCCGAATCGCCGGGGTGGCGTTCGTCTTGCCCACGATTCGTACGACTCGCTAGCGACGTGTTTTGGTGGGTGAAAAAGGAAGAATACAGACGGATTGAGCCTCTTCGCGGCGGAGCCGCGAAGGTCAGAAAAACTCTCTACGAGAGTTTTTCGATGTTCTCGACGATGGCGTCAGCGTACTCGCTGGTGGCGAGTTTGTTGCCGCCTTCGATCTGGCGTTCGAGGTCGTAGGTGACGTCGCCGGAGGAGATGGTCTCCTCGACGGCGTCGTAGACGAGTTGGCTGGCGTCCTTCCAACCCATGTAGTCGAGCATGAGACGGCCGGAGAGGATCATCGCGGTCGGGTTGACTTTGTCCTCACCCGCGTATTTCGGGGCGGAACCGTGGACCGGTTCCGCGAGACAGCGGTGTTCACCGAAGTTCGCACCCGGTGCGATGCCGAGACCACCGATCTGTGCGCCGGCGGCGTCGGACATGTAGTCGCCGTTCAGGTTCATCGTGGCGATGACGTCGTACTCGTCGGTACGGGTCAACAACTGCTGGAGCATGTTGTCCGCGATGCGGTCCTTGACGACAATCTTGTCCTCGGGCTGCTCGCCGTCGTACTCGTCCCAAAGCTCGTCCTCGGTGATGGTGACGTCGCCGAACTCCTCCTCCGCGAGTTCGTAGCCCCAGTCACGGAACGCGCCTTCGGTGAACTTCATGATGTTACCCTTGTGGACGAGGGTGACGGAGTCGAGTTCGTTCTCGATGGCGTACTCGATCGCTTCGCGGACGAGACGCTTCGAGCCGAACTCCGTGATGGGCTTGATGCCGATGCCGACCGGACCGTCGTGGATCACGTCGTCGTAGCCCATGTCCTCCTCGACGAAGGTCTTGACTTCCTCGACTTCGTCGGTTCCGGCTTCCCACTCGATACCGGCGTAGACGTCCTCCGTGTTCTCACGGAAGAAGACCATGTCCATCGCCTCGGGGTGTTTGACGGGCGACGGGACGCCGTCGAGGTGGTAGGTCGGGCGGACGTTCGCGTACAGGTCGAGCGTCTTGCGGAGCGCGACGTTCAGGCTGCGGAAGCCCGCGCCGACGGGCGTCGTGAGCGGCCCCTTGATCGCGATGTTGAACTCCTTGATCGCCTCGACGGTGTCGTCGGGGAGGTTCTCGTCGTACTTGTCGCGGGCGCTCGAACCAGCGTAGACGCGCATCCAATTGATCTCTCGGCCGGTCGCTTTCGCGGCGGCGTCGAGAACTTTCTGTGCTGCCGGGCCGACGTCCGTCCCGATTCCGTCCCCGTGAATGATGGGGATGATGGGGTTCTCCGGTACGTCGAGTTCGCCTGTCTCCTCGTCGTACGTGATTTGGGCCCCGTCTTCTGGAACCTCTACTTTGTCGTACTCGTAGCTCATGAACGTGTGAACATCCGAACGAGGAGGATAAAAGGCCTGCCGTTTGTCCCCCGTATGGGCCTTATACTCCCTTAGATAATGGTGCGGTTTCGACGGAGGGTTAACAGCGGTCGTCCGAACCCCCGTCATTTCCGTCGTCGTCGCTCCTGTCCGAACCCCCGTCATTTCCGTCGTCGTCGCTCCCGTCCGAACCCCCGTCATTTCCGTCGTCGTCGCTTCCTGATTCATCATCGTTTCTGTCGTCGTCCGACGAACGCAGTGCAACGAGCGTTTTTCCGTGCCCTTCCGAGCCCGCGTAGTTCGCATAGAGCGTGTTACCCGCGACGACGGGGTAATCGCTCACGACGGTGCCATCTGCGGACGGCACGGACGGCACTGAACGCCTGTCGAGTAGTTTGCCGGTGTCCGTCTCTCTGGTGGCCAGCACGTACTCGACCGCGGTTTCCTCGTCGGTGGGGCGTGATTTCCGCACGAAATAATGAACCACGCCGTTGACGACGACGACCTCACCGGCATCCAACCAGCTCTCACCGCCGTACCATTTCGTTTCGACCTCCCACTCGACTCCGCCGGTATCGGCATCGAGTGCAAGCAACCGACCTTGGTTATCGTCGGTCGTGCCGACGGTGACGTATGCCGACCCGTCACCCGCAGCGCCGAACACAAACTCCTGACCGGCCGGTCGAAGCGACGAATCGGTTTTCCATCGTGTTTTGCCCGACTCCGTATCGAGTGCAGCGATTTCCTCGCTTCGTTCGATGTACAATACGTTCTCGGTTGCGATGAGACTGCCCAACTGCTTTCGTCCCGATTTCCACTCCTCCGTCCCATCGTTGAGCGACAAGGAGTGGACGTACTGGGTATCGTTGAAGCTCTCATACGCCGCGTACACGGAACCGTTCGCAACAGCCAGATATAGGTTGACGGAGCCGTCCGCGAAGCTCCCACCACCGGTGTAGTCTCGTTTCCATCGAATGCTCCCGTCCTCGCGGGACATGGTCAACACTCGATACCCCTGTGCCGGTGTTGTGAGGTTATTATCCCCGATTTGGTGGGTAACGACGAGCGATTCATCGGTGACGGCGAGTTGTCCCCCACCGTGTTCGACGGTCCATCCTCGTTCACCGGTTTCGGCGTCGAAAGTCGTGGTTCGACCCCAGCGACTGAGATACACGACGTTGTCCGCCACGGCAATCCCATCGAAACCGAACTTTCCGACGTACTGATCCCCTTCGACGGTGCCGCGGACCGCAACTTTCAGGTCGGCGTTCCACAGTTCAGTACCGTCAGCTTCATCCAGCGCGTGCAGTACCTGTGTGACGTATGTTCCGTCGCCTTCTTCGCGATCCTGTCTTCGTTCCGAGAGCGTGTAGACGATGCCATCGGCGACGATAGGATACCGGTAACCGAAGTTGTACTGTCTCATACTGCTGTCCACATCCTCTCCGAACGTCCACGCGGCGGACAGCGCTCCGGTCGGAGTGGCACCGTCGGTGGTGTAGTTCGTTTGACCGTTGTCGTAGTTCGCCTGCGGCCACGCATCGGATCCCCAATCGACGCGTGAATCCTCACCATGGTCGGTGAGCACGGAGTTGTTCGTGGAGGCTTGTTTAGCGATGACGGTCCCACTCCCAGCGAGGCCGAGGGCGGTCATCGACAGCACTGTTCGGCGGTTGACCGTTGGTTTGTCGGGCATGATCAGGTTAGAAATAGTGAATGAACGATTATTCCTATGCATGAGTTAAGCGAGATCATCACTGATGCAGATCGGATTAATTATCAGTTAAAATGAAAGATGGTGCAGTGACCACACGTAGCGCAACTGAAAAACGAGGATCGATGAACGTCAGCAGTCGTCGTCCGAGTCGCCGTGTCCGTCGTCGTCGGAACCGTTTGGACTATCGGAGTCGTCGGAGTTTTCGGAGTCTCCGGATTCATCAGAACCGTCCTCGCCATGTGTTCCGTCGTCGCTCGGCCGCAAGGCGACGAGCTGAAACGTATTGTCAGAGCCCTCGATCATCCCGTACACCGTTTGGGAGGTAACGAGTGCACCCGTGTAGTCTTGAGACGGCAGGGTTCGCCTTCGAACGACTTGGAAGGTGTCAACGTCGCGTCCGACGAGTTGAATTTCGCCGTCGGATGTCTCATCTAGTTCGTAGAATTCGTCACCATGAACGCTATTGGTGTAATAGCCGTCCTCGCTGAGCGTTCGTCTATCTCCGGTTTCGATGTCGAACGCGTAGAACTTCTGCCGACCGATGTAGATGGCGTCGTCGGTAACGGCACAGGCGATACCGATGCCGGGCCACGGGGCACTTGGATCGTTCACGTCCGGTTTCTCGAACGTTTGCTGCCACCGCGTTTCGCCGCTTTCCGGTTCGAGAACGTAGAGGGTGTCGTATACCGACGCGACGACTTCGCCCTCCGTGGCGATGAGAGACCCACCTCGGTCGAAATCCCGCGTCCATCTCGTCTCTCCGGTTTCGACGTCGATGGCGTACAGCGTCCCTTCGTAGTCGTCGCTCGCATAGACCATTCCGTGGGCGACCGCATAGTATTCTGTCACAGCAAAGTCGTGCTCCCAGTGAACGGTTCCATCCTCACGGGCTATCGCGGCGGGCCCGGCGTCACCGGCGACGACGACGAACTCGTCGGTTATCTTCGGTGAAAATCCTCCTGCATTGGCGGACCACAGTTCGGTACCGTCCTCGATATCGAACGCGTACGTCATGCCCTCGGAGTTGACATCGATCCCGCTTTCGGTGTTGTACGAACTCGACCCGTTAGCCGTGACGTAAACCGTTCCATCGGCGACTGCCAGATTGGTTCCCCACTTTCTGAAGTCAACGTCCACGGACCAGCGTTCGGACCCGTCCGTCGCGTTCAGTGCGACCAACCCCGGATCATCTATCCGGGTGACGAGGACGGTTTCGTCGCTGACGATCGGTCCGTGATAGACTCCATCGTAGGACCAGGCTTCCGACAACGAACCCTCCGGAGGGCTTCCATTCGGACTGTAGCTCGTGTTACCGTTGTCGAAGCGCGACTGCGGCCACGCGTCCGTGTCGATGTCCACGGTCGAATCGTCGTCGTACTCGGCAAGAACGGACTTGGAGGAACTGGTACTGTTGGCGGTTCGTTTGGCGATGGCGGTCCCGCTTCCGACGAGACCGAGGCCGGCCATCGACAGCACGGTTCGCCGGTTTGCTTTGGGCCTATTGCTCATGCAACTACTGATGGAAAATAATGCATTTTAATTATCAGCATCATAATTGAAACTGCGGATCAAATAACGCCATTAGCAGTCAGATAATCCGACAATATCCGTGGGATATCGTCGTCTCCGTTTCATTCTGTCCGGTTCGAAGAGAGACGAATTCGCGTGCCGGACTGCCGTTTGACGTGTATTTAAGCCACCGTACGCGAGAGCACCCCCATGAACGTCATCGTGCACGGCGGTGCGGGCGGCGAACCGGACGAACCGACACCTCGACAGGGAGTTCTCGACGAAGCAGCGCAGGTCGGCGGCGAAGCGGAAACGGTCGTGGACGCCGTCGAAGCCGCGGTCCACGTCCTTGAATCCTCGCCGCGATTCAACGCGGGCGTCGGCGGTGCGGTCCAGAGCGACGGGGTAGTCAGAACCGATGCGGGAATCATGACGAGCGACCGCGAAGCGGGCGCGGCCTGTTCCATGCCCGGCGTCGAACACGCCGTCAGCGCGGCCCGCGTCGTGATGGAGGAGACGCCGCACGTGTTCGTCAGCGGCGAGCACGCGGTGGACCTCGCCGCCGACTTCGGCGTCGAAACGGGCGTCGACCTCTGGACGGAAAAAAGCCGGGAGCGATGGGCGGAGCACGACACGCCCGACGGGTCGCCGAGCGAGCATCTCAACTGGCTCCGTGAGAAATTTGGTGGTCACGATACGGTCGGCGCTGTCGCCTACGACGGCACGCAGTTCGCGGCGGCGACTTCGACCGGCGGTAGATGGCTCGCGCTCGCTGGGCGGGTCGGCGACGTGCCGCAAATCGGGAGCGGGTTCTACGCGGCCCCCGCCGGTGCGGCGAGTTCGACCGGTGCCGGTGAGGACATCGCCAAAGTGACGCTCACCCGCCGGGCGGTTCGCCACCTCGAATCGGGATACGATGCAGGGGAAGCGGCGGACCGCGCAATCGAGGAGTTCGCGGAACTCACCGGATCGGAAGCGGGCGTCATCGTTCTCGACCGGGACGGCAATTCCGGAAGCGCGTTCAACACCGACGCGATGCAGACCGCCGTGAACCGGTAGATTCGTCGCGTTGCCCCCGTTCGCCGTAACGCAAACTCTTTCCGGCGTTCGGATGAACAACGGAGTATGAGCGAAGAGGTAGACCTCTCTGCCGAGAAGTACGAAAAGCATCGGGAAGCCGGTGAAATCCTCGCACAGGTGCGAGCGGAGGCGGCCGAAAAAGTCGACGTCGGCGTGACCCACCTCGAAGTCGCGGAGTTCGCCGAGGACCGAATCCGCGAACTCGGCGGGAAACCAGCGTTCCCCGTCAACATCAGCATCGACGAGGAGGCCGCCCACGCGACGCCGGGCATCGACGACGAAACCACGTTCGGCGAGGACATGGTCAACCTCGACATCGGCGTCCACGTCGATGGCTGGTTGGCGGACACCGCGATTACCGTGGACCTCTCCGGAAACGACGACCTCGCGGAGGCGAGCGCGGAAGCGCTCGACGCCGCGCTCGAAATCGTCGAACCGGGAGTCGAGACCGGCGAAATCGGCGCGAAAATCGAGTCCGTCATCGACGGCTACGGCTACAACCCCGTCGTCAATCTCTCGGGACACGGCCTCGCCCACTACGAACAGCACACGGACCCGAACATCCCGAACCTCGCCGTCGAACGCGGCGTCGAACTGGAAGTCGGCGACGTTGTCGCCATCGAACCGTTCGCCACGGACGGTAGCGGGAAAGTCGGTGAAGGGGCGGAGGAGGAGATTTTCGCCCTCGAACGGGAGTCGTCGGTTCGTGATCGAAGCGCCCGTAAAGCGCTCTCACAGATCACCGAGGAGTTCCGTACCCTTCCGTTCGCCACTCGATGGTTGGACGTGTCCCGACCGACGATGGCACTCCGTCGCTTGAAGATGAACAACATCGTTCACGGCTACCCGGTCCTCAAGGAAGAGGACGGCTACCTCGTCAGTCAGAAGGAACACTCGGTCATCGTCACCGAGGACGGTTGTGAAGTGTTCACTGAATAATCAACTTTTCTGCAGTTATATTCCGGTGACACGTGCTGCGAACCGGATCGAGAATAGGGCCGCCACCGACGAGAATCTGCTATTCGATTACGCGTTGTTCATCCGCTGGCTTTTCTCCTCACCACACGACTGACATCGCGTGACTCGGTACGGTTCCCGGGAGAACTCGGCGTTTTCCCGTTTTTTGCTCTCGGTTCGGATTTCTACGGAGACCTCGTGTGACGTCTCGCGGCCGCAGTTATCGCACAGTTCTACCATTGCCGAAAACCCCTGATTTTTTGTTGCCATCGTGACTTCCTGCTCGGTTCATACAAGCCCTGACACGAGCATAAAAACCCCTCTCTGTTGGGTGGCGTTCGAACCGTTTATTCGAACGCCGTCTTGCGATTTTGCCATTCTACGGATTCTGAGTGTCCCATTTCGTTTATAGAGCTCCCTGAACCGTTAATGAGGCTGGAACACTCTACAACAGCCGAATACTTTAAATACCTGATTAGGGGTTAAGTCCGAGGACGGCCGAGCGGAGAAATACGAGAACCGGGATTATCTCCAAACGGCCGACCCACATGTTGAGAACGAGCATCCCCTCGCCGAGCGACGACATCGTCGGTCCGACGATTCCGGTCGAAAGCCCGACGTTCCCCTGTGCACTGGCGACTTCGAACAGCGAGTCCGCGTAACCGTGCCCCGGCGCGACGTTGACGAGAACGAGGCTTCCCGAGATTAGCAGGATTATCCACAGCATACTCACGATGGACGCCTCGCTGAACTCCTCGAACATCTGCTCTCGCTTGAGCACGCGATCTCCGATTCGGACGTTGACGACGGCCGAAGAGGGGAGGAAGACACGGGTGAACTCCCACTGAATCCCCTTGCTTATCATGTAGCCACGGATGATTTTGATGCCGCCGACCGTGCTCCCGGCGGCCCCGCCGAGCACCATCGCCGCGCTGAGGATGAGTTTCCCACCGGCACTCCACTTCCCGATATCCGAGGACTGAAAGCCGGTGCAGGTCAGCGCGCTCACGAACTGAAACGTCGCATCGCGGGCCGCGTCGGCCGCCATCGGTGACATTCCGAAGTTTCCGAGCCCGACCCAACCGACCGCGTCGAACGCTTTGCTCGCAGTCGGGAGCGCGACGATGTTCTGGATGGAGAGGCCGAGGACGCCAACGACGTAGAGGATGAACAGCCAGCGCGTCTGGGTGTCCGAAATCAGCGGTTTCGCGTCCCTGTTCCGAAGCATGACGTAGTGAATCGGGAACGCGATTGCACCGAGCGTCATGATGGGGAGCAACACCCCTTCGACCAACGGCGAATCGTAGGACTGGATGGAGTTGTCCGTCACGCTGAACCCACCCGTCGAAAGCGCGGTCATCGCCTCGTTGAGTGCCTGCCAGAAGACGTCGAACAGCGATAACTCCGGCTTCGCGACGAGGATGGCGAGAAACAGCGCCGCCACGGAAATCGCGGTGTAGAGTAGGAAGATACGCCACACGGTCTGGACGGTGTGGATGATGCTCGGGTGAATCCGCTCCTCCCGTGCTTCCGCCCGGTAGAGCGCGTAGCTCCCGCTCCCGGGTCGAGCGAGGATTGCGGTCGTGAGGACGATAACGCCGACGCCGCCGACCCACTGGATGAACGACCGCCACCACTGGACGGCCCGCGGCAACGACGGTTCGTGTACCGCCATCGTCAGGCCGCTCCCCGTCCACCCGGACATGCTCTCGAACAGCGCGTGAAGCGGGTTTTGGAAGTACGCGAGGCTCGACATCGTGGTCGCACCGCCGACCTGGATCGGTTGATACTCCGCCCCGACCGGAACGTAGGTGTTCATCACCGAAACCGGCGTGAGGTGTGCGGCGAGAAACAGCGGCAATCCCCCGAACACCGCGGTGGCGAACCACCCTCCGGCGGCGATGACCATCCCGTGTTTCATCACCGGATCGGGTGCGTCCCCGAAGAGCCTCCGGGCCGCACCCCCCATTCCGGCCGTGATTCCCCCGGAGAGCAGGAACGCAAGTGCCACGTACCACTCCCGAAACGCCAGCGCGACGAGGACGGTGAACGTCATCATCACGGCCTGTATCAGGACGAGTGCACCCACGTCCCGAAGGATGGTTGCGAGGTGCGCCGGAACGCCCGCGACCGTATTGCGTCGAACCATCTCAGCCGTGGTCCTCGTAGTGACCGAAGATGTCGGTCACTTTCGGCGTCGCACCGTTTTCGGAGAAGACGGTGACCACGTCGCCGCCCTCTATTTTCGTGTTTCCGTGGGGAGTGATGACCTCGTTCTCGCGGTCGATAGCGACGACGAGCATTCCCTCGTCGAACAACCCGTCGTCCGCCGCATCCGACAGCGTGAGACCGGCGATGGGGGCGTAGGAATCGACCGTGATTTCGAACACTTCGGCCTTCTTGCCGACCTTCATGTAATCCTTGATGGACGGGCGTTTGACTGCCCGATAGAGGTAGTTCGCGATGAGTCGCTGTGGGTTCTCGATGACGTTCACGCCGAGTTGGCGGAAAATGCTCATGTGCTCGGTGTTGTGCACCACCGAGACGAGCGACGGGATTTCCAGTTCCTGTCCCAGCAGGCAGACCATGATGTTCGTCGCGTCCTGGTCCGTCGTGCTGATGAGCGCGTCCGCGCGGTTCGCCCCCGCTTCCTCCAACGTGTCGAGAATCGTCGCGTCGTTATGGAGGACGAGACAGTCGAACTCCACCGACGCGCGTTCCGCCCGCTCGGCGTCCTTTTCGATTACCACCACGTCGTTGTTGTCCTGTGTCGCAATGCCGATGAGTTGCGAGCCGATATCGCCCGCGCCGACGATGATGAGATACATTCGTTACTCCTTCCTCCGGAGCCATCGGTTGAAAAGATACTGTTGTCACGTCTCTCTGACATCGTCCTCCGCCGGTCGTGACGGCGGTTCGATTCCGGTAAGTGTTCCTTTCGATACGGTTATGAATGGCTTAAATCAGTTATAACCGCTGTTTCGAGCGGAATTCGTTCGCTTCGGGACTGCCCCCGAGACGAGTCTGAAAACCTAAACCGTCCCCCGACGACATCCCGATATGAAACAGGTCTTCGCACCGTGGCGGATGGAGTGGGTCGAGCGCGATAGCGACGAGGAGTTCGACGGCTGTGTTTTCTGCGAGTTTCCGCGTCGTGAAAACGCGCGGGAACATCTGGTCGTCGCGCGTAACGACTGCGCGTTCGTCATGCTCAACAACTACCCGTACAACCCGGGGCACGCGATGGTGATTCCGGACGTGCACGAGAGCGACTACGCGAACCTCGACGACGAGACATTGCTCGGCCACGCACACCTGAAACAGCGGACGTTCGACGCGATGGAGGCCGCGTTCGGTCCGGACGGCTTCAACGCCGGACTGAACATCGGCGAGGGGAGCGGCGGGTCCATCGACCACCTGCACACGCACGTCGTCCCGCGCTGGAGCGGCGACACGAACTTCATGCCCGTCATCGCGGACACGAAAGTCATCGTGGAGGGGCTCGATGACACCTACGAGAAACTGCACGCCGCGTTCGCCGAACAGGAAGGTGCGACCGTGCCGAACCCGGACGCGGCGGTTTCGTTCGAGGAGTGAGCGGTCGTCGCCAACGACTCGACCGCCGACATACCCATACGGCGTGCGGTCCAATCACGAACGATGAATCGGGCGGGGGCGATTCGAACGGCGGGAGCCATCATCCTCACGGCGAACCTCCTCTTAGCCGTCGCCAAAGGAGCCGTCTGGTTCCAGACTGGGAGCCTCGCGGTCGGTTCGGAGGCCATCAACAGCCTCTCGGACGCGATTTACAGCGTCGTCGTCCTCGCCGGATTGTACCTGACGACGCAACCGCCGGACTTCGAGCATCCGCACGGGCACGAGCGAATCGAGCCGTTCGTCTCGCTGTTCGTCGCGCTCGGCGTGTTCTCGGCGGGTGGGTTGGTGCTGTGGCGGGCCGGGACCTCGATCCTCTCCGGCGACATCACGACGACGACGAGCGTTCTCGCTGTCGTCGTCCTCGTCGGTACGGGCGTCGTGAAATACGGACTCTACCGCTACTGCCTGCGAGTCGGTGACGCGGTCAACTCGCCCGCGGTGGTCGCGGCCGGGTTGGACAACCGAAACGACATCCTGACCGCCACGGCGGCCCTCGTCGGTGTGCTCGGCGCTCGGTTCGGATTTCCCGTCCTCGACCCTCTCGCGGCGGGTGTGGTCTCGTTCGGGATTCTGTACACCGGGTGGGAAATCGTCCGCGACAACGTGGACTACCTGGTCGGCCGCGCACCGCCGGAGGACCTCCGTGCGACCATCGTCCAACGCGCGCTCTCACATCCTGACGTCGAGGGCGTTCACGACGTCGTCGCCCACTACGTCGGCCCGGAAATCGACGTGAGCATGCACATCGAGGTCGAAGGCGACCGGACGCTCATCGAAGCCCACGACATCGAAACCGACCTGATGAACACCATTCGGGACATTCCAAACGTGGACGACGTTTTCATCCATATCGACCCGAAGGAACTCGGCGAGTGGAAAGCCGACGCCGAGGCCGACAGGTTGGCGGAGACGTCGGTTGGCGACGAGGAGGGACAACCGGATGGGTCGTCGTAGCAATAAACTAAGGAGAAACGCCCTTCGGGTTTTCAGTATCTGAGAATCGGTATCAGTATTCTTTTATCGAGAGGAGAGAGTGACGAACGTACTCTCATGACTCCCTCTCTTAGCAGGCGGATGCTACTGAAGGCGACCGGAACGACGGTCGTCAGCGCGACGCTCGCTGGCTGTTCGAGCAGCCAGCCTGAGCCGGACAAGACTCCTGCGGACACGACTGTGGTCGTCGGTGCGAACGGCAACTACCGGTTCGACCCCGAAAACCTCACGATCACCACCGGAACGACGGTCGCGTGGAAGTGGAAATCGAACAGACACAACATCGTCGTCAACAAGCAACCCAAGGACGCAAACTGGGAGGGGACGCCCGGCGGGAAGGGAAAACTGTACCACGACGGCTATCGCTACACCCACTCCTTCGACGTCCCCGGCTACTACCACTACTACTGCAACCCCCACCGCTCGATCGGGATGGTCGGCTCCGTCACGGTGAAGGAGGGTTCGGAAAACGGCGGGACGAAAACCAACGAAACGGACGGCGGTAGCGGAAAGACGACGACGGGAAGCAAAGCGACGACGACGTCCGGTGGCGAGACGACGACAACGACCGGAAGCGGGAACTGACTGCCGTTCCTCGATACCTATCGTCCGCGGTTCGGCCTGCCGCTCCGATATTCGTTCTACTCCTCGACGTCTACTTTCGCGGTTCCGGTCACGGCCCCATCGATGCGAGCGGTCACCGTCCCGGTCGTGTACTCCGTCCCGAACTCCTTCGACCACTCGACTGCCCCGCCAGCCTCCACCGAGCGCTCGATGATTGTCGATTCGTCGTCGTCGTACATCTCGTCCGTCGGCCAGTACAGCGCCGCGAGGAACCGTCCGTCGTTCTTCGAGACGTTTTTCGCCGCGAACGAGAGTTTCGCGTTCGAACCTTCCATCGTCGCGTCGAACGACTGGAGTTCGAACTTCGGGGCAGGCTTGGGGAGTTTCGCCACCGCGTCGTCGGGGAGCGACCACTCGGCGCTGTCGTCGTCGTACCGACACCGAATGGCCGCCTCGCTCGCGTCGAGCGGCGACGGCGGTTCGAAGGCGATCCAGCCGACATCGGATTCGTCCGCATAACCCATGTCGTAACGAACCTCACCACGTTCCGCGAACCGTCTGCTCCCGGCACCGATTCCGCCGACATCGTTTGCCGGATAGGTTTCGTCGTCCACGACGAGTTCGAAGGCGTCGTACTCCGGTTTTCCTTTCGCACTGACTGTTTCACCGTCTTGACTCTGAATTTCGGCGACGACGAACTGCTTCTCGTCCGGACTGAGAACCCCACCTGATCCCATGACGGCTTCGTATTCTACCGCTTTTCGAACCGTCGGGTTTACAACGGCAACCCACGCGTCGCCGACGGCCCGTATCGCCGAATCAGAGACTGAAAACGACGCTTTCTGGGGCGGTTCGTCGGCGGTCGTGGTCGAACTCATCGTATCCGTCGTGCCGTTCGTCTTCGTGGACGAGGCGGAATCGTCCGCTCCCGAGGAAGCGTCTCCGAGACAGCCAGCAAAACCGGCGGACAGAGCACCGGCGACGACGAGGAATTCCCGTCGGTTCGTGGGGGACATATTCTCGAATGTTTCGTCTCCCGATATATGTTTTCTGTCTGGGATATTTTGGTGCATGGGCGGAGTGATATTTCGAGAGGATTTCGATTCCCTCGCGATTACAGCAACCGCGGAAACACCGCAGGAGCCTGGTCGCCCCGATATACGCATAATTGACTAGTTAAGGAACTATTCAATTAGGGATGTATACCTCGAAACCGTCCGCCTGATCACGTGAGCATCGCTCGCGTGACCGGGTAGGTGATTTCTGGACCGGTATCGGAGTCGCTACTGAAATCGCGGGAAAACAGAACGCGCTCGTTCGAAGAAAACGATAGAGAACTCGCCGAAACCCCCGCTATCGACGTTTCAGACCGGTTTGCCGAACGCGTAGACGGTCTGGTGGCTGGTGACCTCCACGTCGAGGAAGTCGCCGGGTTCGATGCCGTGCTCGGAGGCGTGCTGGACGATGATCTGTCGGTAGGCTCCGTCCCGGCATTTCACGGAGTCACCGGTGCCTTCCTCCACGACCATCACACGCTTTTCGGTGCCGACCATGTCGTCGTAGGCCGCGCCGACGATGTCCATCTTGAGTTCGGACATCGCCTTGGAGCGCTCCTTCTTGATCGTCCCACCGAGACCCTTCATGTCCGCGGCGTCGGTCCCCGGCCGCTTGGAGAACCGGGTGACATTGAGCTTTTCGGGGCGCGTTTCTCGCAGAAGCGCCATGCTCTGTTCGTGGTCCTCGTCGGTTTCGGTGGGGAAGCCGACGATGAAGTCCGTCGAGAGCGTCCAGTAGTCCAGATACTCGTCGAACGTCTCGACGATTTCGACGTACTCCTCGACCTGATGCTGACGGCGCATGTCGCCGAGCACGTCGTTCGACCCGGACTGCACCGGCGCGTGGATGAAGTTGTACAACTCGTCGTTCTCGGCGAACACCTGCGCGAGTTCCTCGCGGATGCCGTGGACGCCCTTCGGGTTGGCCATGCCGACCCGAACCCGGAAGTCGCCCTCTATCTCGTTGCAGATGCGGTCGAGCAGGACGTGGAGTTTCCGCTCGCCTTGGTCCCATCCGTAGACGCCGGTGTCCTGTCCGGTGATCCGGAGTTCCTTTGCGCCCGCGTGGACGAGCGCTCGGGCCTTCTCGACGTTCTCTTGGACGGACGGCGAGTCGATTCTGCCCGTCGCGTGCTTCGTGATGCAGTACGAACAGTTCGACATACACCCGCGGGCGATGGGGAGGATGCCGACAACGCCGTCCAGCACGGGTTCGACGCCGGGGCCGGGGGTCGGACATTCGCCGTTCGTGACGGCCGTGGGCACGTCGTCCCAGTGGAGGATTTGGGCGTCCACGCCCTCGGTTTTGAACTCATCGCCCTGTGCGAGCGCCATACAGCCCGTAATGATGAGATCCGCCGTCTCCGATTGCAGTTCTTTGGCCCGTCGAACCATGTTCCGCTCCGTCTTCTCCACGACGGTGCAGGTGTTCATGATAGCGACGTCCGCACCCTCTGGTCCCTCGACACGGTAGTGGCCAGCGTCGCGCAGCGCGGACTCTATCTGGCGACTCTCACCTCGGTTCGAGGTGCATCCGTAGGTTTCGATGTGATACCGGGCCATTCACTCCTCGCTTTCGCCTACGCGGGCAAAAGGGCGACGATTGGGTGGCGTTCGTGCCGCAAACGGTGTGATGCGTGCACACTCCGCGATGGAGAACTCGGGCGTCGGGGACACCCGGTTCGGCGAAGCGCTGGAAACGCGAGTTCGAGAATCCGATCCGGGATGCATTCGCCATCACGGGCGGAACGCCGTTCGACGCCACCACGGAGGGGAAAGACTTCGTCGATGCTGTACGCGCTCCGAGAGGACTGAATCTTCCCCAAATCCTGTCATCGGTTTCGCATCCGACGGTAATGGTTCGTGTCCCTGCACGCGGAGACGACCGAAATCACAGAGAAGGCTGACTCTTTCGGTCACGCCGTTTCGCGCTCAGATTGTCCTTATTCTGTCAGTATTCCGGATTTCGTTCCCTTTTTCGGACACCATTCGATGAGAATCGTAACCGGATTCATTCGACGTTACCCCTCTACTCGCACGATTTAGGCGGCCAACAACAAACTGGCTGTAGCCCAACCAACGGGTGAACCACGCGACTGCGTGGGGGAGACCGAAAATGACACAACACGAACTCGTCACAAGCACCGTCTTACAAGCTGGTGGGCTCCCGGGATGGGTCCAAGACCCCGTTTCGGGGTTCATCGCACTGCTTCCGCGTCTCGTCGGCGCGATCGTCATCCTTCTCATCGGCTGGGTTATCGGTCGCGGCGCGGCCGCCGTCGTCCGCCGAATCGCCGACAGGATCGAACTCGACAGAATGGTACTCGACACGCCGCTCGGCCGGATGCTCGGCGGAACGGAAAGCGCCGTGTCGGGCGCGTTCGGCAAACTCGCCGCGTGGTTCATCTACGCACTCGCCATCCTCGCGGCGGCGAACGTGCTCGCCATCTCCACGCTGTCACTGTGGGTTTCGACGGCCGTCTCGTACCTTCCGGCGCTGATCGCCGGACTGCTCGTCATCGTGCTGGGCTTCGTCGTGGCCGACTTCATCGGCGACGCCATCATGCGAACCCGCGCGGCGACCCACACCGACTACACGACGTGGTTCGCCACGGGTACCCGGATGTTCCTGTACTTCACCGCCATCGTCATCGGCCTCGATACGATGGGAATCGACGTGGGCATCCTCTACCTCTTCGCTCGCGCCCTCGCGTGGGGCGTCGCCGCCGCCATCGCCATCGGTGCCGGTGTGGCGTTCGGCTGGGGCGGACGGGACTACGTCGCCGAGCACATCGACGGCTGGATGAGCAGCGCCCGACAGGGCACGCCCAGTCCGCAACCGAGCGACGACGACTGAGAAATGGGTGGGTTTTCGCGGCCTATCCGCGGAAATCCTCGACGATTTCCACGCCGCTGCTCGCGCCGATGCGCTCCGCACCGGCGTCGAGCATGGCCTTCGCTTTTTCGTAGTCGCCGATACCGCCGCTGGCTTTGACCGGCAGGTACTCCGCCATCAGTTTCACGTCCTCGACTTCAGCGCCGCCGTCGGCGAACCCAGTCGAGGTCTTGACGAATGCCGCGTCGGCCTCCTTCGCCAACCGGCAGGCATCGTGTTTCTCCTCGTCGGTGAGGAGCGCCGTCTCGATGATGACCTTCACCGGGACCGGCACGGCGGCGACGACGTCCTCGATATCCGCCCGCACCGCGTCGTGTTCGCCCGCCTTCAGTCGTCCGACGTTGATGACCATGTCCAGTTCGTCCGCGCCGTCGTCCCACGCGACCACCGCTTCCTCGCGCTTCGCGTCCGTCGCGTGCTGCCCGTGCGGGAACCCGACGACCGTTGCGAGCGTCACGTCCGGTTGGTACTCGGCCGCCTCGGCGACGTAGCACGGCGGAATACACGCGTTCATTCCGTACTCCTCCGCTTCGTTCATCACTTTCTTCACGTCCGAGAGGGTCGTCTCCGGTCCCAACACGGTGTGATCGATTTTTTCCGCGAGTTCGGCTTCGTTCATAGCCGGTGGGATGGACCCGCAGGGTAAAAATCCCGCTATCACGATGGTGAGAAATGGGTGTTTCGTGAGTTGGTGGCGGTTCGGTTCCTGTACACTTGCGACGAACCGACGTTTTCGATTCTTCCGCGGCTTCTGCTGCTGAGATGGAGACTTCGTCACGCTCGCTTCGTCGAGGTGATTTCGATTCGGTTGCGATTGCACTCGCTGGGAAGCGGTCCTCGAAAGCCCCACCCGCCCGGTTCACGAGGACTTCGCGTACCGCAGCGGCTGTTCGTATCGATCAGCTCGTCCAACAGGGTGGTGCGCGGGCCAGCACGCCCTCGGATGAACGCTATCCTCGGTCCTGCTGGCTATCGTGCGAGGGATGAGCGGAACGACTGACAAGGAGTCATTCGAAAATCTTCGATTTTCGTGATGCCGTCAGAACAGCTGTTCTGACTTCCAGCCAGAAGCCGTTGGCTTCTGGCGATGCCAAAAACCTCCGATTTTTGAGCATGAAGCGAATCGGTTGGGGAGGGGTGTGGTGCGGAAGTGGTCGGGGTGGGACTTCTGAAAGACTTCGTCTTTCAACTCCCCGCTCGTTCCTCGCGGTGGCTTTCGGGGCGGTCTGCTTCTTGGTAACTGCAATCACAAACCGACCAAGATCAATTCTGACTCATCGTAGCGAGCGGGCGGGGGCTTTCTCCGTCTCCCTCGAAGATGCTGTGCTCTCGATAAAACTACCAAACACCCCAGTTCAGAGTGAACATCCGGAAACAGCCCCAAACGACCACCCAACGAATCGAATCCATCGTCCATCCCGTAGCGCAACCCTTACCCACGCGCTCTTGCAATCGCGGGTAATGAGCAGAGAGAACTTCGAGATCCGCGACCAGGACGGCGGGGGTCGAATCGGCGAACTCACCGTCCCACGGGCGGGCGTGACGGTGGAGACGCCAGCGCTGTTGCCGGTGGTCAACCCCCACATGCAGACGGTCGAACCCTCGCGACTCGAATCCGAATTCGGCGCGGAAATCCTCATCACGAACTCCTACATCCTCTACAAGAGCGAGGATTTCCGCGACGAGGCGCTCGATGTCGGCCTGCACGAACTGCTGGACTTCGACGGGGCCATCATGACGGACTCGGGGTCGTTCCAGTTGGCAGAATACGGCGAAATCACGGTGACGACCGAGGAAATCCTGCAGTTCCAACACGACATCGGTTCGGACATCGGAACGCCGGTGGACATTCCGACGCCGCCGGACGTGGACCGCGAACAGGCGGAGGACGAACTCGCGACGACCCAAGAACGCCTCGAACTCGCGGAGACGGTCGATGTGGGCGACATGCTCGTCAACGCTCCGGTACAGGGGTCGACGTATCCCGACCTGCGCGAGGCGGCGGGCCGCCACGCGGAGGACACCTCGCTGGACGTGTTCCCGGTCGGTGCGGTCGTCCCGCTCATGAACGAGTACCGCTACGGCGACATGGTGGACGTGGTCGCGGGGGCAAAACGCGGACTGGGTGCGGACGCGCCAGTGCACCTGTTCGGTGCTGGCCACCCGATGATGTTCGCGCTGGCGGTCGCCATGGGCTGTGACCTGTTCGACTCGGCGGCGTACGCGCTGTACGCCCGCGACGACCGCTATCTGACGGTTCGCGGGACGGAGCAGTTGGAGGACCTCGATTACTTCCCCTGTTCGTGTCCGATCTGTGCGAACCACACGCCCGCGGAGATCCGAAGTCGTGGCGACAAGGAGCGGGAGCGACTGCTGGCGGAGCACAACCTCCACGTCACCTTCGAGGAAATCCGGACCATCAAGCAGGCGATTCGGACGGGCAACCTGTTCGAACTGGTCGAGAACCGCGCGCGTGCCCACCCGGCCATGCTCGACGGCTACCGGGCGCTCGGCGACCACGCGGCGCAACTCGAACGCACCGACCCCGCCTCGAAAGGTGCCTTCTTCTATCTCTCCGGCGAGAGCGCGGCCCGGCCGGAAGTCGTTCGCCACCACCAGCGACTCTCACGGCTGAATCCCGAGGGTCGGGTGCTTCTGACCGAAGGCAACCCGAGCAGTCGCTACGACGAATCGTGGAACGTCGTCCCGCCGTTCGGTCCGTTCCCGCGTGCGCTCTCGGAGACGTACCCGCTCACCGCCGAGATTCCGGATCGGATGGACACGGCGGGGTACGAGTCGGCGGCCCACGGCGTGGCTCGGTTGGTCGAGGAGAACCCGGAGACTGCGTTCACGCTCGCACACCGTGGCTGGCCCGACTCGGCGCTCTCCGTCGTTCCCGATGCGGTGCGAACCGTGGACCTCTCGACCGTTTGAGCGACCGCAGATCCTCGGTGGCATATATATTCCATTAATTCGAAAGCGAAACCATTGGGTCGGGGTCCGTCCTTTATTTCAGGTGCCGGGATGGTATGGGTCCCGGTACTGGACAACTTATATGGCTGTCACGGACTCGCTGTGGAGGGCGAGTATCTTCCCGTGACCAGCGTGGCCCATCCGGGTCGGTGGCGGCGTCAACTCACTTCGACCCGACGGCTACGCTGTCCTTCTCTTCGACCGTTACTTCTCGCGATCAGTAGCGTGGCTACTCCACGGAGCTTTGGACCCCTCGTCGTTCGGATAAACTGCCTGCCATGGAAGCCAGAGTTCCCCTCCGGACGCATACCGTAATAGGAGTGCCGGGAAACCCGGTACGAGGTGACTATCAATGAGTTCGACCAACGAATCTACACCGTCGAAATGGGCGTCCGGTGCGAACGTTCTGCTCGGGTTGTGGCTGTTCCTCATCCCGACGTTCGTTTGGTCGGCCAGTGGCGCGAGCTTCTGGAACGACATCATCGTCGGAGCAGCCATCACCATCATCGGCGCGTACGGCGTGTATAGCGCGACGAATGGCGATTCACCGGCGAACTGGAGCAACGGACTCAACACGCTGCTCGGGTTGTGGATGATCGCGTCCGCGTTCATCTGGGGCGGGACCGCCCTGTTGTTCTGGAACGATATCGTCGTCGGCGTCGTCGTCGCGGTTCTCGCCGGGTTCGCGACGTTCACCGGTTCCGGTACCCGGACGGAGACCAGTCAGGAAGCGAACGCGGGCAGTGAGTAAGCATCGTATCCACCCAGTCGTCGCTTTTTTTCGAAAACGATAGTTCGAGAGGGTCACGGCTCCTGTCGGACATCGCGGTCTCGATGACGAACTCGTGGAGTTACGCAAGATAGTTCAATCCGCTTCCCCGAAACACGGGTATGACCGACTATTTCGAGGTTCACGGCCGCGACGGGGCGGCCCGAATCGGGGAACTTCGCCTCTCCGAGTCAGTGACCACGCCCGGACTCGCTGACGATGTGGTTTCCGACGGCGGAAGCCTCTGGTTCAAAGAGCGCGACGTGCCGGAAGGTGACGAGTCGAAACTGACCGTACTGCCACACCGCGCGTTCCCGAGCGGCACCGACGAGGAAGTGATGGAGTCGTTCGCGGTCGAGTATCCGGACGTGGAGTTCCCGAGCGCCGCCGTCGTCTCCCCGGAGACGGCCGAGGACTTCGGTGCCGACGCCTACGTTCTCTCCGGCGCACGTGGTTTCGTCGGCCACGGAGCGGGTTTCAAGGACGCCGTCATCGAAACCCGCGAGGCGATTCCCGGCGACAGCGCGCTCATGCTGTCGGGCGTCGCCACGCCGGAAAACGTCGCCACGCTGGTGTACGCCGGAGTTGACCTCGTGGACTCCGATTTGGCCGTCGTCAAGGGAACCCAAGGCAAGTACCTCACCACGGAAGGCCAGCACTATCTCGACGACCTCCACGAACTGCCGTGTTCCTGCCCGGCCTGCCAGCGTCCGTTGGACGAGTTCACGCGCGAACACTGCGTCGAACACAACGTCAACGCGCTCCGAGCCGAGTTGGCCATCGTTCGCGAGCGGATCCGTGCAGGGCGACTCCGGGACTACATCGAGGGGCAGGCCCGCCACGAGCAGTGGCTCACCGCGGCGTTCAGAGAGTTCGACCAGGAGTGGAGCTACATCGAGGAACGCACCCCAGTCATCCGCAATTCGGAACTCGCGGCCGCCACCGAGGACAGCCTGCGCCGCGTTGAGATTCAGCGCTTCGCCGACCGCGTGACGACGCGCTATCGAAACCGGTTCGACCGCCCGCTCGTCCTTCTTCCCTGCTCCGCAAAAAAGCCCTACAGCGAATCCCAGAGCCACGGTCAGTACCACGACGCCATCCAGTTCCGCGCGCATAAGGTGTCGATGACGAGTCCCATCGGCGTCGTTCCGCAGGAACTCGAACTCACCTATCCCGCACAGCACTACGATTCGGTCGTGACCGGTCGCTGGAGCGAGGATGAAAAGGAGTTCGTCGCGGAAGTCCTCCGGCGGTACTTGGAGCGAAACGAGTACCCGAGAGTTATCGCGCACGTTCCCGGGGAAGGCTACCGCGACATCTGTGAGCGCGTCGAGGATGCCCTCGGAATGTCGTTCGAGTACACCGTCGAGGACCACCCGACGACGACCGAATCGCTCGCCAACCTCGCGAGCACCCTGACCGGCGAATCGAAGTACGGTAAGCGCGACCGACAGCACAACACCGTCCGGGCGATGGCCGACTACCAGTTCGGCGACGGCGCGGGCGACGAACTGTTCTCGGAACTCAACATCCAGAGTCGCTACCCGAAACTGCGCGTGCACGACGACGACGGCGAGCAACTCGCCGCGATGGTTCCCCAGTACGGAACCCTCTCGTTCACGCTCAACGGTGCACGCCACTGGGTCGAGAGCGGCGCGCCGGTCAAGCGCGTCGAAATCGACGCCTTTGCCCCCCACGGAAGCGTCCTTGCACCCGGCGTCGTGGACGCGGACGACGACATCCGCCCCGGCGACGAAGTCGTCATCGAAGGCCCGAAGGCGTTCGCCATCGGCCGCGCCGAGATGAGTGGCCCTGAAATGGTCGAATCCACCCGTGGCATCGCCACCGAGGTTCGACACGTCGAAGAAAAGTAGGCTGATTCGCTCAGAATTTATAATTCGTTCGCGAGTTTATAATTCGAGCCGCGACTTTTTAGGCGATAAATAATAAATCCCCTCGGGGTGGTACCCTCTCCTATGGGAGCACCTGCCGACCTCGAGTTCGAAAACGCGATTCAACAACGTATCTACCACCACGTCGAGACCAGCGGGGCGGCCACCATCGGGGAGGTTCGTGACGAGGTCCGAATCGACTCGCCGTCCGGGTCGAAACCGGCCCGCTCGGGTACGACCGAGCCACGGGTTCGAATCCCGGCGGAGGAGTTCCACAACTCCGTCGCCGCGCTCGTGGATTCCGGTCTCCTCGTCCAGAGCGAAGGGGAACTTCACCTCGCGATGGACGACGACGTTGAGGAGTACGACGAAACCGACCTGTCGTACCGAATCCGGCAAGCCCACCAGTCCGACTGGCGGGGCATCGAAACCGCGATTCGTGAGGTCGCCGACGAGGGCGCGTCGATTTCCGCCAAGCGCGTCGCGGCCGACATCGGCGACGAGGGTGCGCTCCTCCGGCGCAACGACCGCCGCTCGCGCATGTTCTACGTCGCTACCGTCACCGGCGGCGAGAACGACGGCGAAGTCGCCGGATGGGTCCACTTGGACGCGCCGGAACTCGACGAACTGCGCCACACCGCCGAATTGACCGTCGGCGTCCGAAGCCCCTACCGTGAACACGGCATCGGCGGCCGACTCCTCGAACGCGCGATGAACTGGGCCACTGAGACGGATTTCACCAAAGTTTACCAGAGCCTCCCCGCCACCAACGAAACCGCCATCGAACTGCTGCAGGACTACGGCTGGGAGACCGAGGCCGTCCGTCCGGACCACTACCTCGTCGGCGACGAGTTCGTGGACGAAGTCATGATGGCTCGAAAACTCTGATTCGAGAAATACGTCTTCGATAAACGTGATAAGCCGTGATCTTCGTGTTTTTCGTCAGTCGTCAGTGACGACGAGATATGTTTGGTGATTTCGTGATTGCAGTTGCTAGGAGGCAGATCCCGAAAGCCCTCGCCCGTCCAAGCGAGTGGCGCGCGCGAGAAACGCGTGCGAGGGATGACTGAGCGAGTAGAACGAGCGAGGGAATCGGCTGGGGAGGCGTGTGGGCGGTTGTGGTGCTGTCGTTTGGGTGTCCCCGTGAGCTTGCGAACGGGTGCTCGTCGGAGCGTGTCTCCGACGGTGGATTGAAAGGGGCCGTCCGCTCGCGCATCGTTTAGTCGCTGTGGAGGCCCTATCCGCGCGGGTTGTGTGGAGAGCACGGATATCTTCCACAGCGACCGCGAGCGGGCGGGGGTTTTCGAGGAAGTCTTCCCAGCAACTGCCCCCGTAAAAGTACCAAAATTTCTCCGACGAAACGAGCGTGGCGGAAGTGTTCGAGGACGTTGGTTTCAGTCCGTCTATCGCGTCAGCAGTTTCCACACTGCGCTGACGATGAGTACGCCGACGAAAAGCAGGAGGAACGGCCACAGAGCGACCGGTTCGACGTACATCAGCGCTGTACCTCGGTCGGCGTGTCCGTAGCTATCCACTCCGCGGTTCGCTCCGGGTGTCGGATTTCCACCCAGCCGTTCGAACAGAACACCGTCTCGTACGTTCCCCCTGTCTTGGTCATCACTGCGGGCTGGTACCCATCCCCCCGTCCGATGAATGGCGTGGAACGTACTTTGTTATCCACGCCGTAGCCCCGATAAGTCGGCCCTGACTACCGGGCCAGCGGGAGGCTATAACTCGTTTCCCGCTCCATGACCGCGTCCCACGTGTGCTCACACTCGCAACTTACCTCCTCGAACACGGAGGGGTCCTGGCGCAGGTCGAAGTCCTTGATGGCCTTCTGGACGAGGTCGTCGCACTCGCCGCAGTTGTGTGCGCCACGGTCGCTACCGTGCCCGACGGGATCGGAAACGACGATTGCCGGGGCGTCGGCGGTGTCCTCCAGCACGTCACAGACGCTCCAGAGCCACGGTGGACGGTAGCCGTTCCGGAAGTACAGTTCGTCGACCATCGTGTACCGCTGGACGTTCGTCGGGTTCATCGAGACGGTGTGGGCGTACTCGGCGCACTTCCGGATGGACTCCTTCATATCCTGGACGGCTTCCGGTTCCGAGAGAAACGGCGGCTTCATCAGCAGGTATGCTTTGATACCCGCTCCGACCGATGCGGCGTTCTCGCTGGCCTGGATGAAATCGTCGAAGTCGAAGTACTTGTTCACGCAATCGTGGCGAACGCGGTCGTTCGCCGTCTCCAGCCCGATGGCCACGTCGGTCTCCAGTCCCTCCTCGCGGAAGTCCCGTAGCTTCTCGGGGGTGACGAAGTCCGGCAGGCTCTCCACGACGATCCGGTCGCGGTCGGAAAACGTCTCGGCGATGGCCTTCCGCGTCTCCGCGCCGACTTCGCGCTCGTCCAGGAACGACCCCGAGGTGTAGATTTTGATGAGGCCGCTCTTCTCGTCTGCTCCCTCGCGTTCGTGTTCGAGACAGACGTCGATCTGATCCATCAGCGCGTCGTGGGGGACGCTGCCGCCCTCGACCGATTCGGCGACGTACCCGCACATCGTACAGCCACCGGCGCGTGCCCAGCGACAGCCGCCGGTGTTGAGGATGATGGTCAAACTCTGGTAGACGCCGTCAGGCGTGTTGTCCTCGTCCAACCACACCCGTGTCGGTTCGTGTGGGTCGTAGTGCTTCTCCTTCCGGGCGCGAATATCGCGCATCACGGAGTTGTGGGCGTCCATGCCCTTGCCCCGCTCGTAGCTCTCGGGCGTCGGCGTACTCATTGTCGGAGAAAACGGTTACGAGCGTAAATCGGCTTCGTCTCGTCGGGCGACGCGCCGCGAGCAGGTGAGGGCCAGTGCGCCGACGACCGCTCCGACCGTGTCGGCGAGCGCGTCCCACACCGACGGGTCCCGAGGGACCGGTATCTGTGCAATCTCCATGGCGATACCGAAGACGACGGCCGCCACGACCCCGACCGCGAAGACCACGACCCGTCGATAGTCGGGGCGAGACGCCGAGAGCGCGGCGGCGATGGTGGCGGCGAGCACGGCGTAGCCGCTCGCGTGAAACCACTTGTCCCGGCCGACGACCCCGAGAGGACCGAGTTTCTCCACGCCGACGTCCGGCGACGCGAACACCGAGAAGTAACAGATGACGGTCGCGACGAGAATCACGAGGAGCCATCGGAGGCGGACGGATTCGATTCGGGACCGAGTCATTCGTTCGTCTCATCGTCGGGAGATTTGTAAAGGACGACGGTTCGCCCGCGAGACGAGACCATTCCCCCCGAACGTGGGGCAAATAGCTTCACCGAACCTCGAACCTCGCCGAACTATCGCCATTATTCATCATTATCGGACAGTTAGGTGAGACAACAATAGGGGTTCAACTGACAACGAGTACAACAGTGATTTTAAACTGGAACGAAATGGATGGAAAATTGACCTACTAGCCGATATTACTGATGAATTATCGGAGCCGCACAAATAACAGGGAAATGTCTTTTTCTGACGATGTGACTCACACATGACCTGTGCCGATCCAATCAATTATGCTAGGCAGAAACAACGCGGGAGAGTCCTTAGAAACCTGATAGCAAATAGGGTGCCGTTCCTTCCATGTCTCGTATGCCGGAAGATACACGACGTACGTTTTTGAAGACGGTCGGCCTCGCCGTCGGGGCCACGGGCATCGCCGGTGCAACCGGAACGAACCTCGGCGTCCTCGCAGACGGAGATACGCCCTCCACGCCCCTCCTCGATGATGAGAGTTGGACCACGTTCCAGTACGATGCCGCGAACACCGGTCACTCACCGGGTAGTGCGCCGTCGGAGTATCCCTTCGTCGAATGGAGCAAGCAAATCGGCGACGGTGGAGACATCATCTCCCCGCCGACCATCGTCGATGGCACGGGATACACCGTCGACACCAACGGGACGCTGACCGCGTTCGATTTGGAGACGAGGGAAACCGACTGGCAGGTATCGCTACAGAACGGTACGCCGCAGAAAGACGGACAGCAGACGCACAATCTCAGTCCCACCATCGTCGGTGACGTGGTACTCGCGTCCGTCCACGGCGTCCTCCACGCCCGCAACATCTCTGACGGGAGCGTGCAGTGGACAAAGGCCTTCGACAACGCGGACACGGAAAACAATTGGATCCTCTCCCCGACGACGGTCACCGACGGAACGGTGTACGTCTCCGCGGACGAGGACGGACTGTACGCCCTCGATTTGGTGGACGGATCCGAGCGATGGTCCGTCGACGCCTCGGGGGAGATGTACGCTCCCGCCGTCGTCGATGGGATGGCCTACTTCGTAGCGGACGACGGAATCCACGCCCTTGATGCCGACGACGGTACCGAACAGTGGCACGTCGAAGAAAATCGCAATCCGCACGCAGCACTGACCGTCGCCGACGGCCGTGTCTACGCGGACAATCGGGAGTACGTCATGGCGTACGACGCGGACGACGGAACGGAACGCTGGTCGTACGATGGCTCCGACTATTTCGGCGGTTCGTCCGCGTACGCGGACGGAACGCTGTTTTGTATCACGGAGTCGGGTAATCCGTTCGCTCTCGACGGTGCGACCGGAACGAGGTTGTGGCACTCGTCGGAAGTCGGTGGTTCGTCGTCGTCGCTCAGCGTCGCCGATGGCATCGTGTACGTCGTTAACGACGGCGTGTTCGCCACGAAAGACGAAATCGGTGCGTTCGGACTCGACGCGAAAACCGGCGACGTGTTGTGGCGATACCAACCGCGTGACGTGAGTCACTACGCGTACCAACCCGCGTCGCCGACCATCGCGGACGGGACGCTCTACGTCGGCGACGACATGGGCTACGTCTACGCGCTCGCGCCCACGGCACCGGACGGCACGAACTGGCGGTTCGAAATCGCGTCCGAGACGACAGAGGAATTCATCCGGAATTCGAACCTTTCGCCCGCCGTCGGCGAGGAAACGGTGTACAGCAGAACCGGCTGGGACGTGGTCGCCATCAACGATGAGAGCGGAACGGAACGATGGCGGTTCGAGGAGGAAATCGAACTCTATCTCGCTCCCGTCTCCGCCAACGGAACCGTTTTCGTCGTCGGCGAGGGCGACAACACCGGCGAGGACTTGCTGTACGCGCTGGACGAACAGGCCGGAACGGTGCAATGGAGACACTCGTTCGATAGTCGAGTTCATCAGATAACCGCCTCCGAGGACGGAACGGTGTACGCGTACTCCGACGAACAACTCTTCGCGCTGGACGCCGACACCGGAAAACAGGAGTGGGTCCTCACCGGCGATGATTGCTCGCTCATTCACTCCCCCCGAACCGACTTCGTCGTAACCGACGACGACATCCTCTATGGGGCGTACAGCCACCTCTACGCGATCGACCGAACCGACGGGACGATTCGCTGGTCGGTGTACCACCGTCTCATGTACACCGGTCTCGCCGTCGAGGACGGAATCGCCTACGTCGGCGTCAACGGCACGAGCGACGACGAACCGAACAACGTGTTGGCGTTCGACGTGGCCGACGGAAGCGAATTGTGGAGTACCCAAGTGACAGACATGCCTATCGACGGAATCGCCGTCGACGGCGATTCCCTGTACGCGACGCTCGGGTTCGGGGAAACACCGCTACTCGTCCAACTGTCGGCCGACGACGGAACCGAACGATGGCGATTCGAGGGCAACGCGGAAGGAGATGGCGTCGTCACCGCACCCGTCGCCGTGGACGACACCGTCTACTTCGCGGCGAACAGGCGGGTGTATGCGTTCGACAGTGACGGGAACCGGACCGAACGCTGGGAGACGACCGGCACGATAGCCGAATCACCCGTCGTCGCGGACGACGCGGTATACGTCCCGAGCGTGGAACAGGTCGGTAGTGGACTCCTCTGCTTCGTCTACTCCTTCGACCGCGACGAATAGCGACGGGCACGCTCCGGACCCGTTTGTTTCTCCTCGTCTTGGCGTGACCGTTCTTCCGTCGCCGACGCGGCCATTCCAACCGACCGGAGCGCACGCGCGCGAGCGAATCGCCGTCCGAAATCGCTGATTCGACGCCTGAGTTTAGCCGAAACATCTCGGAAAATTTTCATCCCGATGTCTCACGATAATTCAGAAAGGATCGCCATTCTCGCGGCGCATGGCAACATATGCCGGATCGAAAGCTTCTAAGTCTGGTTCTCGAACGGGACGATAGGATGTCCGACGAATCCGGAGACTCCCCGAAATTCGAAACGATGGCGGTGACGCACGCGGAACAACCGCCTCATCACGAACGAGCAGGCGACGTGACGATGCCGATTCACCTCGCATCGACGTACGAGGCGGGCGGTATCGACCCGGACGTGGGTCTCGAGGATTTGGATCCCGACGAGAACCAGTATCTCTACTCGCGTCTCGCCAACCCGACTCGCAATGCGCTTGAACACCGACTTGCGGCGCTCGAAGGCGGCGACTACGGGATGGCCTTCGCCTCCGGAACCTCCGCAATCGTCGCCACCATCACGGCGTCGGTTCGGCCCGGCGACCACGTCGTCGCGTTCGACGACCTGTACGGCGGCACCAAGACGATGCTCAAGGAGTTGTTCCGCGAGCGCCTCGATGTGGCCGTGGATTTCGTGGACGCCCGGGACACCGACGCCGTCTCCGACGCCGTCCGCGACGACACCGCCCTCATCTGGATGGAGACGCCGACGAACCCCCTGCTCCGACTCTGTGACATCGAAGCAATCGCCTCCATCGCCGAGTCCGTCGATGCGACCCTCGGCGTGGACAACACCTTCCTCTCGCCGTACTTCCAGCAGCCACTGGAACTCGGCGCCGACGTGGTCGTCCACAGCACGACCAAGTACCTGAACGGCCACAGCGACTCCATCGGCGGTGCCGTCATCACGGACGACGCCGACCTCGCCGACGAAATCGGCTTCCTCCAGCAGGTCGGCATGGGCAACATGCTCGCGCCGTTCGACGCCTTCCTCACCCTCCGCGGGTTGAAAACGCTCCCGCTCCGGATGCGTCAGCACGAGTCCAACGCCGCCGAAATCGCCGCGTACCTCGACGAACACGACGCGGTCTCGACGGTGTACTACCCCGGACTCGAATCCCACCCGCAGTACGAACTCGCCCAGCGTCAGATGGACGGCGGCGGTGGCGTCCTCTCGTTCGAAATCGACGGCGGCCTCGAAACCGTGGAGCGCTTCGTCGCCGAACTGGACGAGTTCCCGTTGGCCGTCAGTCTGGGCGGCGTCGAATCGCTCATCGAGCACCCGGCGAGCATGACTCACGCGCCGCTGACGCCGGAAGAACGCGAGGAAATCGGCATCTCGGATTCGTTGTTGCGCGTGTCCGTCGGCGTGGAACACCCGCAGGACCTCATCGCCGACCTGGAGTCGGCGTTCGAAGCGCTAGAATAGCCTTAGAGGTACCAGAACACCGCCATTCCGACGAGGAACGAAACGGCGGCGAGGGCTAAAATCGCGAGTCGCTGTACTGCGCTCGCGGACTCCGGGTCCGCGACGCGGTTCGGGCCACGGAACTGCATGACGCCGATGGCGACGAGCGGTAGCCCGGCAATCGATCCGAGTATCGCGTACGGCGAAACGAGAGTGGAACCGACGAGAAATGCGAGGGCCGTCGTGACACCGATAATGATGGACCCGATTCCCCGCTTTTGATGCCGTTCCATACCTGAGGCTCCTCGTTCGAATCAGTTAGTCGTTCGGTTGTCTCGGTGACACCCGTTTCGAACCGAGTGCACCGGTGAGGGCACCAACCAGCAGCAGACAGACGACCGTCCCGGCGACGACGGAGGTGTCGCTGTCGGCGACGAGCCATTTGCCGAGTTCCGCGACCAGTCCGTCAGCCCCGACGAACAACGCGGCCCCTCCCGCGAGAATCACGAGCGATATGGCGGCGGTGAGCAGTCCGTGAACCCCACCGCGAACCGAATTACCTCCCACGAACTTCCCCGTGACGTAGCTACCGACCGGAAACGCCAGCGTGCTGGCCAGGGCCGCCGCGCCGAACAGCGTGTCGAACACGCCGACGAGCACGAGGAGCGCGGGAACGAGATGCGCGCCGAGCGTGATGATCAGTCCGACCGCGACTGCCCCGCCGTCGATTCGGGAGGGTGCCGACGGTCGACTCTTCGCCCGGCGAACCCTGGTCAACGGCGGATCGTCGTCGCTCATTCGTCATCGCCCCGTTCGATGGTCGGTACCGTCCATACTATCGAATCGTTCGCTCTCCATCAAAAACGCTTGGCTCCGGAGATTACGCCGATTTCGCGTCCGTCAGTCGCTTGAACTGGTCGTCGGTGAGCGACACCTCGGTCGCGGCGAGGTTCTCGTCCAACTGTTCGACGGTTCGTGCGCCGATGATGGGTGCGGTGACGGCGTCGTGTTCGAGCAACCACGCGAGGCTGACCTTCGCGGGCGTCGTCCCGATTTCGTCAGCCACTTCTTCGACGACGTCCAGCACGTCGAAGTTCTCCTCGGTGAGGTAACTGTCGCGGAACTGCTGGTCGGTCGCACCGCGGGTGCCCGCCGCCGGTTCCTCGTCGCGTTCGTACTTGCCGGTCAGGAAGCCACCGGCCAGCGGCGACCACGGGATGATACCGATGTCGTAATCCTCACACATCGGGATGTAGTTCGGTTCGGTTTCCCGGTTGACGAGGTTGTAGCGGGGCTGTGCGAGGCGGAATGGCTCGTACTCCATCTCGTTAGCCTTGACGACCTTCCACGCGTTGGGTTCGAGCGTCGAGGTGCCGAGATAGTTCACCTTCCCGTCACGGACGAAGCCGTCGAGCGTCCGCATGAACTCGCCTGCGGGCGTTTCGTCGTCCCAACGGTGGATGTAGAGCAGGTCGACGTAGTCGGTGCCGAGGCGGTCCAGAATGAGGTCCATCTGTCGTCGCAGGTGCTTCCGGGAGAGACCGCGGCCGTTCGGGTCGTCCTTCCGGGTCGGCCAGTATATCTTGGACGCGATGATGAAGTCCTCGCGGTCACGGTCGGCGAGCCAATTTCCGATGTATCGCTCGCTCTCCCCGTCGCCGTACATGTCGGCGGTGTCGATGAAGTTCCCGCCCGCGTCGGCGTAGGCGTCGAGCAGTTCGTGAGCACGGTCCTCGTCGATTTCGACCTCGCCTTCGTCGTTTTCGTGACCGAATCGCCACGTTCCGAACGCGATTTCGCTTACTTTCGTTCCGGTGTTCCCCAGCGATACGGTTTCGAGCTCCATATCGCATCGTATTCGTGCATGACGGTTAAATCGAGCGAAGGAAGGCGACTGGCCGAGCAGAACGGCAGGGACCGGAGGGCGACAGCGGGGACTCGAATAGGGCGGACCAGTGGTCTGTTACTTCCGTCCGTACGCGTGTCCGATGAGGAGGGAGATGACGTTACAGCCAAGCAGGCAGAAGAAGACGGTCATCTCTGCGTCAGAGAGACCATTCAGGAGTAAAACGAGATAGCAGAACGGAAAGACGACTGCCGACCAGAAGCCAACGAACTGGATCGGCGTCGTCAGCGAATGCTCGTTGAATCGTGCGTGCAGTGCGGTGAGTTTCCGGCGGCCGACGGCGAGCGACTCACCATCGTTCTTGTAGGTTGTTCCCGACATGGTAGCACACCCGTGCCCGGCTAAATCGTAGACGAGATACCCCTTATAACGGGCAGAGCGTTGGGATGGATTCACACCGTTTACCGTTGATGAACGGACCTGTCTATCTCCCTCTAACTCTCCCAAATCGTCCTATTTGATTTAAAATCGTTTTTGAACCGGTCTGAGAACCCGTGTTTTTCGTGAAGGACGGTATCAGTGGGCGGGTTTGCAACAGGGTTCAGATGAACGCCAGTGGGAGCATCAACAGCACGCCCAGGGTGAGCCCTGAAACCAGTTCGCGGTGTCCATCTCCCGGTAGGCTCTGCCCGACTTCGAGCGCTTCGGGGATGAACTCCGAGAGGACGAGGTAAATCATGGCACCCGCGGCGAATCCGAAGCCCATCGGAAGGAACCCGCGTGCGCTACGCACGAAGTAGAAGGCGATGACCGCACCGATCGGTTGCGGAAGGCTGGAAAAGACCGACCACCAGACCATCCGCCACTTTCCCACGCCCATCGCGTTGAGCGGGATGGAAATGGCGACCCCCTCCGGGATGTTGTGAATCGAGATGGCAGCGGTCATGAAGATGGCGAGCAGGGGAATCACGAATCCGTCGAAGTGGTAGCCGCCTTGGAATCCGAGGTCCGCGAACGAGACGCCGATGGCGACACCTTCCGGAAAACTGTGGACGGTGAGAACGCCGAGGATGAGGACGAGTTTCTTGAAATCCGCCTCTTCGTACTTCTTCGGGTTCACGTCCGCCCCGGAGATGACGTAGTCGCTGACGACGACGAGTGCGACGCCGACCAGTAATCCGATGACGACGCCCTGTACACTGCCACCGTTTGCACTCGATAACCCTTCGGAGATAAGCCCGAAGACGGATGCCGAGACCATGATCCCCGATGCGAGTCCCCAAAGGACGACGTTCCAACGGTCGTTCACTTCCTGGACGAGAAAAAATGGGAGCGCACCAATACCGGTCGCCAGTGCCGTGATCAAGCCCGCGATGAACACCAACGTCAGATTCGCAAAGAGATCCATACTTCGGGTAGGTACTCGATGCGGTTAATAGTTATCATTCTAGTTACCATTTTTTGGTAGGCCTAAACTCTATAGGGCTATTGTGGGAACAACAGTTTAAGAATCGGAAAAATTACTTTCTTCATTCTCTGATATGTCTCGTCAAGCAAAACTCGTCGGAGGCAAAAGACGAGTGATCGACGACGAGAATCGATGGAAAACCGTCGGAAGATATTCGGTGTATCGAAACGAACCGGGAAAATCGAATGGAGAGGATTAGGGTAGATTCAGGGCGTGAATCCGGGGTATTGGAACGGGTTTGGAGTCCCAATGCAGGGGGCACGGGCGGTTCGTGTTCGTCGTCCTCAATCGCTCTTGTAGCCGTGGCCGACGAACATCGCGACGAGGTTGAGCACGAGGAGCGGGCCGAGCACGTCGATGGAGGGGGCGAGGCGACTCCCGTAGAGCAGGGGAAGATATCCGAACGGAAGCGCAACCGCCGACCAGAAGCCGACGAATTGGACCGGCATGAGGAGCTTTTTCACCGCCGTCCCGACGCCGTGCTGGTCGGGGAATTCGAAGTTCGATGCGCGTTCGTTCCGTAGCGTTGGAGGACTGGACATGATTTCTTCGGGATGTATTTCTCTCTATGACTGGAGGGGTCATATAACAGGCCGAGAGTAAACAGAAATTCACGACATTTCACCCGCCCGTGTCGATTTATCGACGTTTCATAACTCCTTCAAAAACGCTTAGACCTTTTATCATTCGATTAGAAACGATATCTCCAATCCGGTTCTGTATGGGGTGATAACTGACATTCTCGACTATCTCAACTGATTCATTCTGTATGAGGATAGATTACATTTCTTCCCGTTTGGTCGTGTACTGATCATTGATCGCTCTCCGTACCGTTCCAAAATCGGATCCCGTTCGGGCGGTAAACGAGGGATGGGGGAAACGTGGTCGATTGGAGGTTCACTTCGGAGACGACGAGTTCCGTTCGTGCCCCGTTATCGAGGAGTCGCCGACCGGCGTCGGCGAACAGGTGGCTCATGATCGATATGAGTCCTCGAACGAGCGACGATTCGAAGGAGTCGTCCGACGAAAAACAGAATCGAAGAAACTCCACCCACTGTTCGCATAATCGTCGTTGTCGGCCGTTTTCACGACGTCTCGCGTGAAAAAAAACGAACAAAATCGTCCGTTCTCAGCCGTTGTCAGCAGTTGTCCGTGCCACCGCTGTTCGAACTTGACTCCGAGCCGTTCGACGATGTGCTGATGTCGGAATCATCCGACCCGCTGGAACTGTCACTGGTGGTAGTGGTGGTGTCGTTCGATCCGTCGGAAGTCTCGTCGTCGGTAGTGGTCGTGGTCGACGTTGTTCCGTCGTCGGTAGTGGTTGTCTCGTTACCGTCTGTCGTAGTCGTGGTTGTCCCGTCGTTAGCGTCCGTCGTGGTTTCTTCGCTCGTTGTAGTGGTTTCCTCTTCCGTCGTGGTTTCTTCGCTCGTCGTACTGTCCTCTTCCGTGGTCGATGTCTCGTCGGTCGTCGTCGAGGTGTCGTCGCCACCGCCGGAACCACCGGATCCCCCACCGAACATGTCGTCCTCGCTGTTTGCGACTTCGTTGTCGTTGGAATCGAGGAGTGCAATCACGTCGCTGCGGTTCCGCTTGATGACCCGTTCGTCGAACGGCGGTTGGACGACGACATCGGCGTCGTCGACCGATACCGCACCGGAGGCGATTTTGATTATCCCCCCGGACCCGACCGTCGTCCCACTTGGAATCGTGCCGGTCTGGTCCACGCTGTCGTTTCCGTATTCGAAGTCGACGGTCCACCCGGAGAGATCGACCGATCCACCGCTATCGTTGTAGAAGGTGATGGTATCCTCGGTGGCCGATACGTTCAGCACTTCGAACGCCGGTGTGCCGTCCTGCTGTCCGAACGCCTGTGTTGCACCGCCGCCGATCGCGAGTGTCGCTCCTATCCCAGCAAGAACTGTTCTTCGAGTGGGCTCCATGATACATTCGCACCAACACAGATTATACACTTAACATGATTTGGTCACTGAAGTTCATATCTGCGGGAATATAATTTAGGGATGAGTTGACAACTTTAGCGATAACTTCCTAAAATTGAGCTCATTCCATTGAGTCAATAACGGTGCCATCCGGCGATATTGGGGTGGTATAGCGGATGGACATTTCGAATCAGAAACTAGACAATATTCTTCCAGGAATCTATTTTTGGATCGTGATGGGAAATAAAATCACGACAGATCACCGTTATGTGGTTCACCCGAGGGAGTCGCGTTTCGTGTCGAAAGAACCCGATGTACTAGCCGTTCGACATCATTACACGACCTACCACACCGACGGCTACGAAGGATTAGTTTTTCGTAAGAATACGATGCCCGGGGAGGGCTCCGAACCCTCGATCTCCGCATGTCCCAGATTCGAGACCTGGCGGGGTCTCTCGGGCGCATGGGAGGCTTCCAAGGCCTGAGCGCCAAATCTCAGAACCCTATGAGTGCGGCGCTATGTCCAGCTAAGCCACCCGGGCTCAATTACGGGTAGGCAACTGGTACTCTTTAAAGTTCCCATCTCGATTGAGGATGTGAGAGTGTCGATTGCCACCGCGTCGCTCGATTTTGTCCACGCGCGAACCGTCCCAGTTAGTGTTCGAGACGATATGAGTTTTCTCCCTGTCGTGTCTACCCATCGGTTTTAAGACATGGGCATGACCATTCCCATCATGAACGTTCCGGGAATCGTCCAGTCCAGCCTCGGTGACGAACACGTTGCCGCCAAAGTATCTCTCGGAGGGGAAGACACCCTCTACGTGACGCCGACGCGGACGCTCATTTACCGCGCCGACGGCTTGCTCAGCGACGAATCCGTCGAAGAATATCCGCACGACGCGGAGCGAATCACCGTCTCCGAAGGTCGACGGAAGTCCTCCATCACGCTCGACTACGGCATCGACGGCACAGAGCAGTTCAAAATTCCGTCCAAACGTCTCCACGATGCGCTTCATCCCGTCATCGCTGGCGTGCTGAACGGCGCAGGTGTCACCGACTCGAACGAACAAGTCCTCCAGACCTACCAATTCAGTGAATTGACACTCGTCCTCACGAGCGCGCGCGTCGTGAAACACGTCGGCGAGGCTATCTGGGATACGGACTTCGAGCAGTTCCACTTCGCGGACGTGACGCGTCTCGATGTCGAGGAAGGAAACGTCTCCTCGCAGATCATCATCGAAGCAGATGGTCGCCCACAGCGGATCAAAACCCCGACCGACCGGACGCGGGAGGTTCGTGAACGAATCGAGCAGGGACTGCTGTCCTACCACGACGTGGGAAGTTATGCCGAGTTCGAGCAACGCGTGACTCCCGAGGATCCGGAACCGGAACCCGACGAGAACGTCTCGCTCGAAGACGACGACGTGTTCGGCGGCGGCGTCAAACCCCTCGACGCGAACCCACCCGAACTGGACACCGAGGGGCAGATAATCGATACGCCCGGCGACGACCCGCTCGGCGACAGTGAACCGCAGACTACGACCGAATCACAAACTGCGGCTGAACCGCAAACGACGGCTGAATCACGAACCTCCACCGTCGCCGAAGCCGCATCCACCGAGGAAGCGTCCGATCGGACGGAGGCGACGGGGACGACAACGTCGAACACGTCGACTACGACGAGCGCGGTAGCGACCGAACCGGAATCCGAGGAACCCTCGTCGGACGAACCCACCGGATTCGCCGACTCGGGCTTCGAGTCCGCGAGCGAGAATCTGGACGACCCCGTCGAATCCCAACTCGCGGCGTTGACCGAAACGGTCGAACGACAGAACGAACTGCTCGAACGACAGCAGAAAACCATCGAGCAACTCATCGCCGAACTCAGTCGCGGACGGTAGGAACCTTCATCCGATTCCACCCTCGTTCGGTTTCCCTTCCTACCTGATTTCTATTCCCGCCCGGTTACCTTCCGGATGCAGGAGGAGCCGAACGGGCCGAGTTCGCCCGCGTCGAGGCGGATGAAATGGCCCGTCGAGATGCCGGTGCCACAGCGACGGCAGGTAAAATCGCCCTCCTTCGTCACGACTTGGCTCTCGAAGCGGACGAACCCACCGCCACTCGGTCGAATGATTCCGTTTTCTCGGTCGATGACGCCGCGTTTTTCGGCCTCGTCGAGGATCGTTCGCGTCGTCGTCGGGTCGGTCGTGATCGTCTCGATACGGTCCACCGCCTCCGCGACCGACAGTTCCGGTTGTTCTAGCTTGCTCAACAGTTCGACCCCCATCGCCACGGGGTCGGCGTCCGCGTCCATCGTTTATGGCTGTGATACGAAGCGGATTAAGCGTTGCGCGCTCGGGTGGAAAGAATTTAACCACTCCTCCGGCAACGATTGGTCAGATGGAACTTTCGGGGAATCGACGACAAGTAACCGGTATCGCGGTGGTCACGGTGGTCGTCGTCGCTGGCGTCCTTCTCTCGCCAAAATTCCTCATCGAGCAGGTAAAGCACGTCAAGCAGACGCCGATTCTCGCGGGCGGATTGTTTCTCGCCGTCTATCTCGTCCGCCCGATGTTCGCGTGGCCGACGACAGTGGTCGCCGTCGCCGTCGGCTACGTGTACGGGCCGGTCGTCGGATTTCCGGCCGCGCTCTGTGGGACCGTGATGAGTGCGTATCTTCCGTTCGTGGCGGCCCGGTACTTCCGCGTCGATTCGGGCATCTTCGGCCGCCTCGGTGACTCCGGAGAACGGTTTTTCGACACGACGGGAGACCTGCGCGGGATGATCGCCTCGCGTCTGTTTCCCGTCCCCTCCGATGCGGTCTCGGCGGCCGCCGGACTCTCGAACGTCTCCGATGGCTCGTTCCTCCTCGGAACGGCGATCGGCGAAGTGCCGTGGATGGTCGTCGCCGTCCTCGCCGGAAGTTCGCTGGACACGCTCTCGCTCGACGGGATCGAGGACAACTGGATGCTCATCGTCGCCGCCGCGCTCGGGGGGATTCTGTTGTTGGCCGGTCCCGCCTACCGGGCCTACACCGACGATCAGTAGAACGTGTCCGCACAGTCGTAGACGACGCCGTGTTGCGGGCAGACGTACTTGCAATGGCGATGCATCATCGACGCACCGCAAAACGGACAGGGCCGTCCTTTCGGCGTCTCTTCCATATTCGTAACACGAGCCCCGTGAGGTATCACGTTTTCCGTCGGTGGTGTCCGGGACGTGATCCCCACATCTGCACTGCATCTCGAATTTGGAAGTAATTTGGAAGAGAGTGGAAGACAGTGCGAAGGGAGTGGGGTTGGAGTTCGAAAAACGGCTATTTAGCGACGAGAACTCGATTCGGATATGCGATTCAAACACGCACTCGCAGTGGCTCTCGTACTGACCGTCTGTGCCGTTCCGCTCACGGTGAGCGCCGGAACGCCGGTCGATGACGTTTCCCCCGTTCAACTCGCCCAGAGTTCGACGACGACGGAGACGATGCACAACGGGACGATGGACGACGGCATGCACGACAACATGACGACCACGACCGACGAGATGGGTAACGACTCGATGGACGATGGCATGCACAACGGTTCGGATAACATGACCACGACTCACGAGATGGACGACGGGACGATGACGGACGACAACATGACGGACGACGAGATGACCGATACGACCGACGACAACATGAGTGACGACAACATGTCCGACACCACGACGGACGACACGATGAACGACGGGGAGAGCGGCGGTTCGGGCAACTCCCTCCCCGGATTCGGTATCGGTGTCGCGCTGGTCGCACTGGTCGCTGGCGCACTGTACATCGCACGGAACCGATAACCATGACCGACGACCTGCGCGAAACTGATCGAGGCGATCTTCCTGTCGTAGCGGCCGAGGGAGCGATCGCACTCCTCGCCGGAATCGCCGCCGTCGCCGGGTCGTACGCCGCAGTCGGGTTCACCCCGTCGTTCGTCGCCGCGCCGGTCAGCACGTTCGTCGTCGCAACCACGCCGAGCGCGGTCATCACGTGGTCGATACAGACGCTCGGGGACCTCGGCGACCAACTCGGGTTCCTGCTGGCGCTCACCCTGACCGTCCTGCTGTTCGCGGTGACGGCGGCCATCGGGACGCGAGCGGCGGATGCGATTCCCGCCCCCGTCCCTGCGTCCCTCGCGGTCGGCCTGTTCTGTGTTGTGCCTGCACTGGCGTTGACGGGCGCTCTCATCTCCGCGTTGGGGGCCGGAATCGGCGCCGGACTGGTCGTCGCCGCCGCATCGTTCGGCTCGACGGCTACAATCGGATCGGCCGGTTCGACCGGTTCTGGCACCGATTCTATTTCGGCAGCGCGGAGGAGTCTCCTCCAGGCTATCGCCGGGACCATCGCGATCGGTGGCATCGGTGGCGTACTCGGCTCTGGACGTGGCAGCGGTGGCGATACGCCGAAACCGTCCGGGCCGGTGGCCGCGGACGTGGGTTCGTTGCTCGCCGAAGCCGAGGACAAATCGCTCGCCGTCGGCGGACTCGAAGGCTTGGTGAGCGAGGATTTCTATCAGGTGGACATCAACAGCGTGGACCCCGTCGTCTCGGCCTCCGACTGGAACCTTCGGGTGACGGGTGCCGCTGAGGAGGAGTTGTCCTTCAGTCTCTCCGACCTCAAATCGATGGACAAAGAACATCGGTTCATCACGCTCCGCTGTGTCGGCGAGTCGCTGAACGGGAAGAAAATGGACAACGCGCTCTGGACGGGCGTGCCGATTTCGGCGCTATTGGACGGGACGATCGTTTCCGACGAATGCTGTGTCATGTTTCGGGCGGCCGACAACTACTACGAGGAGTTCCCCCTCGCGGCGCTCAAGGATGGCTTTCTGGCCTACGAGATGAACGGCCGACCGCTTCCCCGTAGCCACGGCTATCCGGTTCGCGCGCTGATTCCCGGTCACTGGGGCGAAATCAACGTGAAGTGGATCACCGAGATCCAGGTGTTGGAGCAGAAGGCGGAAGGCTACTGGGAGAAGAACGGCTGGCACGGGACCGGCCCGGTCAACACCGTCGCCAAACTCCACGCCGTCAACCATCTCGATGGTGGCAACGTTCAAGTCGGCGGGCACGCCTACGCCGGGACGCGCGGTATCGAGCGCGTCGAGGTTTCGACCGACGGCGGTTCGTCGTGGACCGACGCCACCCTCTCGGAACCGCTCCCCGGAACGGACGTGTGGCGACAGTGGGAGTACACGTACGAGCCGAGCGGCTCGCACGAAGTGGTGGTTCGCGCGACGGACGGTGAGGGGAACCGTCAGCCGAGGGAACAGGAGAACGCGTTCCCGAACGGGGCATCCGGGTGGGTGTCGAAGCGTATCGAGCCGTAGATATATCTGGCTGCATGACTCCCAACCAAGTGACCGTTCGATGGATAAGGCGCTCTGGTATCTACTCACAGCGACACGCGGCGGTGAAAATCGCGCGCGTATCATTCGCGCCCTCTCGGAGCGCCCACGAAACGCCAACCAACTGGCGTCGGAACTCGGCGTGGAGTACAAAACGATCCGACATCACCTCGACATGCTCGTCGACCACGGCGTCGTGGAACCGGGCGACAACGAGTACGGCAAACTCTACTTTCTCACCGACCGGTTCGAACACCATCGGGACGCATTCGAGGAAATCATGGAGCAGATAGAATGAATTCGATACAACTCGCAAGCGGACTCGCGGTCGTGAACATCCTCCTGCTCGCCGTACTGGTGGGCGTCTGGGTGCGAAGCTACCTGAAGTTCCGTACCGCGCTCGTCCTCGGACTGTTGGCCTTCGCCCTCGTGATGCTCGCCGAAAACGTCGTCGCCCTCTACTACTTCTTCGGCATGCAGATGTTCTACTCCGGAAATCCGGCGGTACAGCAAGCGGTGTTGGTGCTCCGGACGCTCCAGTTCGTCGCCCTCGTGTTCCTGACGTGGGTGACGGTGAAGTAGCGAAATCGAAAAAACGCAACCGAAAAATCGAATTCTATTCTCTCGACCTATCTACGAGCACTCGCTCCAGCCACAGGACTCGCAGGTCTTGCAGCCTTCCGAGAAGTACAGCGAGAGCGACCCGCACTCGGGACACTCCGGACTCTCACCCGCGTCGATGAGCGACTGGGAGGCGTCCTTCTCTTCCGCTTTCGCGGCACCGCCATCGGTTTCGGTGTCGTCGGCCGTCTCTTCGAGCGTCTTCTGTTGCGGGTAGGATGCCTTCTCGATTTCGCCGTCGAGGTAGCGCCGCATGGCGACGCCGATGGCGTCCGGGATGGAGTTGATCTGCTCGCCCTTGTCCCACGCGACCTTCGGGCTACGGATGCCCTGCAGGTCGGAGGCGATCTCGTTCGGATCGACGCCGCTACGCAGCGCGTAGCTGATGACCTTCGCCAGCGCTTCGGTGAAGGAGTTGGTGAACCCGCCGGAGTTGCCGATGGTGGCGAACAACTCGAACGGTTCGCCGTTCTCGTCCTCGTTGATGTTGACGTACATCTTGCCGTAGCCCGTGTCGACGCGCTGGGTTACGCCGTGAAGCACGTCGGGACGCGGTCGTTCCTTGGCGTACGCGCCGCCGGTGACGCCCTCGTCCAGGAGGTCGCCGAGTTCGTTGCCGAGTTTGGCTTGGACCTCCTCGTTCTTGATGAAGCCTTCGACGCCGCCGAAGACGGTCTCGATCTGCTCCACGATGGTCTCGGCCGCCTCCTCCTCGTCGGCGAATTCCGCGTTGTCGGCCCGCGTGGTGAGCACCTGCTTCGAGCGCGTGCCGTCGCGGTACACCGTGACGCCCTTGCCGCCGTGGTCGTAGATATAGCGGTAGACTTCGTCCATGTCCTCCTTGCTGGCGGAGTTCGGGAAGTTACACGTCTTGCTGATGGCCGAGTCCACACCCTTCTGGCAGGCACACTGGACTGCGGCGTGTTGCTTGCCGGTGAGGTCGCCCGTCACGACGAACAGTTCGCCGATGGCGTCCGGAACGGTGTCGAGTCCCTCGACGCCGGAGAACTCGTTGTTCGCCATCTGGTCTTGGGCCTCCTGTTTCACCGCTTCCATGTCGATGTCGTTCGCCTCCAGCGTGCGGAGGAAGTAGTCGTCGAACTCTACGAGCATCTCGTCTCCCTGCACGTCGTCGGAGACGTTCTTGTAGTACGCGACGTTGTAAATCGGTTCACAGCCACCCGTGGTGTTGCCGACCATCGAGGTGGTGCCCGTCGGCGCGATGGTGGTCGTGTTGTGGTTGCGGACCGCGAAGCCGTCCGTCCACTTCTCGGCGTCGAGGCCGGTCTGGCCTTCGAACCATTCGGGGTAGTCGGTCGGGTTCGCGTACTTCGAGTCCGACCAGTCGTTGAACGAGCCGCGTTCCTCCGCGAGTTCGTGGGAGGCCCACTTGGACTCGTGGTTGATGTGGGTCATCAACTGCTTGGCGATTTCGTTGCCCTCCTCGGAGCCGTAGCGGACGCCGAGTTGGATG
Organism: Haladaptatus sp. AB618; assembly: GCF_024136965.1. Lineage (NCBI taxonomy): Archaea > Methanobacteriati > Methanobacteriota > Halobacteria > Halobacteriales > Haladaptataceae > Haladaptatus > Haladaptatus sp. AB618. Next base: position 711,848 of record NZ_JAMYJX010000001.1, read on the forward strand.
TACAACTGGGCGAGACCCATGACGCCGAGACCGATCTTGCGCATGTCCCGAACCTTCTGCTCGATCTTTTCGACCGGGAAGTCGGACATCGTGACGACGTTTTCGAGGAATCGCGTCCCGTACTCGATGCGGTAGTCGAACTCGTCCCAGTCGATACCTTCGCGGAGGAAGGCATCGACGGCTTCCGAGAGCGACCCGTAGTCCTCGCCGTTGTTCTCGTACCAGACGCGCCAGTCCGGCGCATCGAGGTCGGCCAGCGTCGAGAGGTTGATATGGCCGAGGTTACAGGCTTCGTACTCTTCGAGCGGTTGTTCGCCGCACGGGTTCGTGGCGAGAATCCGGTGGTCCGGGTGTTTCTCGACGTCGAAGGAGTGTTCCTTGTTCACCCGTTCGAGGTAGATGATTCCGGGTTCGCCGTTCTCCCACGCACCGTCCACGATGCGGTCCCAGAGGACCTTCGCCGGAATCGAGAGCACTTCGCCCGGCGTGACGTAGTCGCCGAGGCCGAACATGTCGTACATCTCTTCCGTGTGTTCGGTGGCGACGTGGGGTTCTTCCGTCCGCGGGTTGGTGAAGACGAACTCCTCGTCGTTGTACAACGCGTCCATGAAGTCGTCCGTGACGCCGACGGAGATGTTGAAATTAGAGAGATGACCTTCGGCGGCGTTGCGGAGGTGCTTCGGCACGCGGCCGTCCTCGTCGATGAGTTCGCGGGCCTCTTCGAGCGCTTCCTTGAACGACGTGTGCGTGTAGTCGTCGGGGTCGTTCAGGCGGAGCGTGTTGGCGAGGCTCACGTCCTTGTTCTTCGCGTGGATGAACTGGATGACGTCGGGGTGGGAGACGCGCATGACGCCCATCTGTGCGCCGCGCCGGGCACCGCCCTGCGCGATGGTTTCGCACATCTGATCGTACGTGCGCATGAACGTGATCGGACCGGACGCGATGCCGCCGGTCGAACCGACGGCGTCACCGTACGGTCGAAGTTTCCAGAAGGCATACCCCATCCCGCCACCGGACTGGAACACCTCGGCGGCTTCCTTCGCAGTCTGGTGGATGTCCGTGATGTCGTCGCCCGGGGAGTCCACGAAACACGCCGAGAGCTGTTGGAGTTCGTCGCCCGCGTTCATCAGCGTCGGGGAGTTCGGGACGAACGAGAGCTGTCCCATCAGGTCCTCGAACTCGTCCCGGGCCGACTCCACGTGGTCGCGGATGTCCTCGGGAAGTTCGGGAACGACCGTGTCGTAGGCGAACTTGTTGACGTTGTAGATAGACAGCGTCGTCTCTTCGTCGTCTTCCGTCGTGGTTCCCTTCCCGAACACTTCCGCGGCGAGTTCGTCGCGGCGCGGGTGACCGGGCTTCAACTGCTCGGGCGTGACGGTGAGTTCGACGCCCTGCTTTTCGGACTCGTAGACGGCCTCCGCGAGCGCGATGTTCTTCGCCACGCGCGGGAACAGGTCGTCCTGTGATTCGACGAGGTTGCCGTCCGCGTCCTTGCGGAGATAGCGCGCCGGAAGGATGTTTTGATAGGCGTTTCCGGTCATCCGGTCCTCTAGCGTCTCTCCCCTCGTCCGCTTGACAGGAAGCGTGACCTCGTCGGCGTTCGCCTCGTGCGCGTCGCTCATGTACGCGCCACCACCGTTCGTTCAGTACTCTGCACGTCGATTCTCACTTGGTTTCGCACGTAGACCCGTTTCATTCGTGACGAAGAATCCATTTCTCCCAACCCCAATTAAGCTTACTTTCTTTATGTCAACTGTAGTTGAATAGTGATGCCTCTGCGATTTTTCTTCTTGCTATCTCTGAGTAACACGCCGAGCAATATAAGAGTGTTCAGACCGGAGCGAAAGTGACCGGAATGACGATATTTCCCATGGTAACGAGTCATTACCGTGCTTCCGTCTGTCAAGTCTCAACCGATTGAAAACCGACACCATCGATACGTTTACCAACTGGTAGGGTGTCATTTCGCACATGTTCCCCCTCGCCATCGAGCCCGTCGGTATCGTCGTCGCCATCGTCGCCGTCATCCTCCTCATCGCCGCCATCCGATTCGCGATCAGCATCCTCTTTCGCGTCGGTATCGTCGTCGTCCTCGTCGCCGCCGCGCTCTACGCGGCGGGCGTGCTGACGTTCTGATTTTACGCTAGTCGATCCTCCCGGGTGAGGAAGTTCCCGATCAGTTCCCGACCACGCGCCGTGAGAACGCTTTCCGGGTGGAACTGCACGCATTCGATGGGATATTCCCGATGGCGGATTCCCATCACGAGTTCCGTGTCCTCGTGGGTCGTCGTCGCGCTCACTTCGAAACAATCCGGGACGCCGGTCGTCACGAGCGAGTGATACCGTCCGGCCTGAAAGTCCTGCTCGATTCCCTCGAAAACTCCCTTCCCGTCGTGTTCGACGGGGAACGCCTTGCCGTGGATCGGTTCCGGCGCACGACCGATTTCGCCGCCGTATTCGTAAATCGCCGCCTCCAACCCGAGACAGACGCCGAGGGTCGGGATTTCCGGCGACAACTCCCGAAGGACGTCCGCCGTGACCCCAACGTCCCGCTCGTTTTTCGGGTGGCCGGGACCGGGACTGATGACGATGACGTCGGGGTCGAAGTCGCGGATGTCCGCGAGCGACGCCGTGTTCTTCACGACCGTCGTTTCGAACTCCGCTTCGTTCGCTCGAAGCGCGTCCTCGGCGTACTCCACGAGGTTGTACGTGAACGAGTCGTAGTTGTCCACGAACAGCAGGCGCGTCATTTGGAGGCCTCCATTTCGACGGCTTCCGTTCCCGGTTCCAGTCGATCCAGCGCGGCCAACACGCCGCCCATCTTCTGTTCGGTCTCCTCGTACTCGGACGCCGGGTCGCTGTCGGCGACGATTCCCGCGCCCGCTTGCACCGTGATTTCGTCGGTGGTTCCGTGCGAGATGGTCGCCGTCCGGATGGCGATGGCGAAGTCAGCGTCGTCGGTCCACGAGATGTACCCGACCCCGCCGCCGTAGACGCCGCGGGTCGTCCGTTCGAGGTCGTCGATGATCTCCATCGCGCGGATTTTCGGCGCGCCGGTCAGCGTCCCCGCCGGGAACGACGCCCGCACCGCGTCGAAGGCGTCGCGGTTTTCGGCGAGCGCTCCCGTGACGGTGCTCTCGATGTGCTGAACGTGGCTGTACTTGATGACGTTCATGAACTCCTCGACGCGCACGCTGCCGGATTCCGCGACCCGTCGAACGTCGTTTCGCGCCAGGTCCACGAGCATGGCGTGTTCCGAACGCTCCTTCTCGTCGGCGAGGAGTTCGCCCGCGAGCCTGCGGTCCTCCATCGGGCTGTTGCCGCGCGAGCACGTCCCCGCGATGGGGTTCGAGACGATTTCCTCGTCCTGCACCGAAACCAGCGTTTCCGGGCTCGCACCGACGATGCTCAGGTCGTCGTAGCCGAGGAGGTACATGTACGGCGAGGGGTTCACGTCCCGGAGCGCCGCGTACAGCGCCCGCGGGTCGATATCCGCCTCCACGGTTCGTTTGCGCGAGATGACGCCTTGGTAGATGTCGCCCGCCGTGACGTGTTCGTTGGCCCGCTCCACCGCGGCCTCGTACTCGTCCTGCGGCCCTGCCGTCCCGCTTTTCGGACGGTAGTCGCCGAACGACGGTGCGGTCGCTGATTCGAGTTTCTCGGTGACGCGGTCACGTTCCGCCACCAACTCGTCGTACCGTTCGTCGACGTCGTCGTCCGGAGAAACGAGCGGCGTGAACACGAGCGACAGCGTCCCCTCGACGTGGTCGAAGACGAGCGTCTTCGTGCTCAGGACGAACTGCGCGTCGGGTAGCTCCGTGTCGGGGCGTTCGATGCCCTGCTCGTCCAACCAGAGGTCGTAGACGGCGTTGTACGCGAGGAATCCGACCAGTCCACCACAGAACCCTTCGCCGTCCGGAAACCCGCGACGCGGGACGTCAGGGAGCGCTGTCCGAAGCCTGTCGAGCACGTCGTCGTCCTCGGAGCCGTCGGCGTTCAGTTCACGATTCCACTTCTCGCGTAGCACCTGCACGTCGGTCTCGTCCGGAGTGACGGACACCACCGCCGCGGGGTCGTAGCCGACGAAGGAGTAGCGTGCTCGGCTGTGGTGGCCGGTGTCGGCCTCGTGTGTGCCCGCGTCGAACGCGCCGTACGGGTCGCTGGAGGCGACTTTGTCGGCGCTTTCGAGGAGGTAATCGTACTCCCCACCACCGAGTGTCGAGTACGCCGTGAGCGGGTCGATGGACGCGTCGAGGTCGAGTTCCGCCGAGACGTAGACGACCGCACCGTCGTTGGCGTCCCCGTCGTCGCTTTCGTTACAGTCGATACTCCCCGCCAACTCGCTGAACTTCCCTCGATTCATTGATGAGCGATTGCCTGTCGACCACGTTTCGCGTTTCTGACGAACGATTCGACGGCGTCGTGGTCCTTTTCCCCGCCGCTCGATTCGACGCCGCTGGCGACGTCCACGGCGAACGGTTCGACCGTCTCCACCGCGTCCGCGACGTTCTCGGGCGTTAGTCCCCCCGCGAGCAGGACCGGGGAGGAGAGTGAGTCCGATAGCTCCCGTGCCCGGTCCCAGTCGTGTGTTTCACCGGTGCCGCCGACCTTACCCGCGTCGAGCAGCAGGCCGTCGGCCACGGTGTCGTATCGCTCGGGCCGGTCGGTGTCGGGAGCGATGACGGGAATCACGTTCGCGTCGATGTTCGACGAGAGGTACGCGAGGTCGCCGACGCTGGTGTCGTGGACCTGTACGATGTCGGGTTCCACGAGTTGAGCGAGTTCGACGGTTCGCTCGATTCGTTCGGGCATCGTTACCAACACCGTCGAGACGAACGGCGGTATTTCGTGGGCCAGTTCGACGGCCCGGTCCGGGCTGATTTCGCGCGGCGAATCGACCGGGACGTCCACCAGCAAGCCGATCGCATCGGCTCCGGCGTCGATGGCGGCCGCGAGGTCGTCCTCGTTCGTCAGGCCGCAAATCTTTACGCGAGTCATGCCGACAACGCCCCCGTCATCGCCGCCAGTTTCTCGCCCGCGCTTCCCGAATCGATGGCCTGTCGTGCCTGTTCCACGCCGTCTTCGAGCGAGTCGGCCCGTCCGGAGACGTAGATCGCGGCCCCGGCGTTCGCCAGTATGATATCGCGCTTCGCGCCGCCCACGGTCCCCTCCACGATGCCGCGGAGGTCGCGGGCGTTCTCGGTCGGCGTGCCACCGGCGACGGCGGACACGTCGTGCTGTTCCACGCCGAGGTCGGTGGGCGAGAGCGTGTACTCCTCGATGCTTCCGTTCTCGACTTCGGCGACCGTCGTCTCGTCGTGGATCGCGATTTCGTCCATGCCGGAACCGTGAACGACGAGCGCGTGATCCACGTCCATGTGCGAGAGCGCACGGGCGAGGACGGGAACGAGGTCGGGGTCGTAGACGCCGACGACCTGCGCGTCCGCTCCGGCGGGGTTCGTCAGCGGCCCGAGGACGTTGAACACGGTTCGCATGCCGAGTTCCTTGCGTGGCCCGATGACGGCCTTCATCGCCGGGTGGAACACCGGCGCGAGCATGAACCCGATCCCCTGCTCTTCGATGGCCTGCTCGACGGCGGGCGGTTCGGAGTCGATGACGACACCGACTTCGTCGAGTACGTCGGCGCTGCCGGAGGAGGAGGAAACGGAGTAGTTGCCGTGTTTCGCCACCGGAACCCCCGCACCGCTGGCGACGATGGCGGACGTCGTCGAGACGTTGATGGTGTTGTAGTCGTCGCCCCCCGTTCCGCAGGTGTCAACGAGCGGCGTCCGGTCGGGGGAAATCGTCCGGGCCGCTCCGCGCATTCCCTGCGCGAAGCCAGCGATTTCGGCCTCGGTCTCGCCCTTGGCGCGCAACCCGGTGAGCAACGCACCGATCTGGGCCTCCGTGGCCCCGTCGAAGACGGCCGTAGCCGCCTCCCGTGCTTGGGTGAGTGTCAAATCCTGACCGTCCGTAACGAGTTCGATGTAATCCTGCATAGTGAACACCAATGAACTTCTTTGGGTTACAATGAACACATACGTACATCAACTTAAAGCTGTCGTGCGGTACGTTCACGAATAAAACCGTGACAGGGCGGCGCGTTTCGAAAGGTTCAATTACCCTTGCGGGTAACTGATGAATGCGTTCAGACAGAGGCCGACTGGGTTTGTGGTCTAGTTGGTTATGACACCTCCTTGACATGGAGGAGGCCGGCAGTTCAAATCTGCCCAAACCCATACTTTTCCGCGCTACTAACCGACGAGCGAAGCGAGTCGCGGTAGCGCGGAAAATACTCGTTTGGCAGATTTGAATCAGGGAGTGGAGCGCAGCGAAACGACCGTGGTTCAAATCTGGCCAACCCGCTCAAATTTTCTCAGGAGACTGCTTCCGGTGGATGCCGTTCCGTTCATCGGGAGTTGAAAACGATGCAAAGAGAGTACGCAAGAACAGAAGAACACTGATGCATCACCGACCGAAATGTAGCTTATGAGAAACGTGCACCACTTCTACCATCGTCTCGACGAGTGGACGCGAAATCTATCGCGTGGTGGATACGCTGCCCTCATTGGGGCCGTATCCACTTTGTCTTACCTACTCGTTAGCATACTGTTCGGTGAACTTGAAACCCTCAAGGCCGTCACGATGGGAGTCACGCTGACTATCCTATTTTACGCGTCCAATCCCAATCAAAAGAGGTGACGTTTCTCGACCTTCGACGGCGATGGATCAGGGTCGGATGGAGAGAGTTCAGCCGAACCACAAAACGTCCGAAGAGTAAGTATATAGTTTCGTTCGATCACGATCCAGTATGGACGAATCCCCCCACCAGACCCAACTCGACCGAATCGAGCGACGACAAAAGTACATCCTCGCGTTGCTCATCGGTGGGTACCTCATCTGGTTCGCGACGATAATCGACGTCGTGATTGCGGCGTTCCTCTACTTCGTGCTGGGAGTCACCGCCTTTGTGCTGATCACGATCCACAGACACAACCGAGACACGGCGGAGCAGTAGCCACTCGACTCCATCCGCTCGAACAGACGGAAACGAGCACTCGACACGAGTTCGACGCGGCGGGACGATGGTCGTAGAGGGGGGCCACCCCAGCAATCGAACCCAGTATCGCCTTCGTGCTGATCGGTTCGACACACGCTGAACGCGTTTCCGGGGACGATTGCCGAGCGGTACGCTTTTCTTTCGGAAAATCGGTCGGGACATACTCCGATAGCCCGAAGCGGGCAGGTATGTGTTCCAAGCGCCTGCCCGTTACAGCGACGCCCTGTTGGTTCGTCCGGCGTATCTCGTCTTGCGGAGTTACTTCTATCGGACGGAGGGGACGGTCAAAGTCGCGTTTCCGCGACTTCACGGGTGAAAAACGGGTGACGGAATAATCGCTTCCGGCGAAAACGAATCGTGCCGGGGAGGGCGATGCCGTACGGGAGTTCCGGACGGATCGGAACGCTCACACTGACTACGAACAGGCGGTTTCTGATGATCGTGGATGGATACTATTCGAGTACTATCAGCACATCGGTACAGTCAACGTCTCGGATCGTTCGGTTAGGAAACCCGTAGAATGAGCGGATTTCGAGTAGCCACTTCGTCCGAACGAGATAGCGGACTACAATATGTTTGTTAATAACAGTTTACTGGTTTTTCCTCGTCGATCGGTCCGTGCTTCGTGCAACCGCTCACAACCGAGAAATCAGAAAATCGGCTCACGGAGGGTCTACCGTCCGGTAACGGTCGATTCGAGAGATGGGTGAGAAGAACCCCCCATTCTGAGCCATCACATCGGTGAACCACACCCCCGTGGCTCCGGATATCGATGGTCTGAAAGCCGAATCCGAATTACTCGTCGGAGACTTCGGGTGCCTGTTCGCCGGTTGACGGTGCGTTCCGTGCGTCGTAGGTGTGTGCTATGGCGACGATGGTGAACGCGACGACGACGAACAGTGCGAGTCCGATATCAGTGACTCCCGCGAGCGGCGGGACCTGGAGCCACGCCGCGGTAAGCAGTGCGAATCCGGCGGCCGCGATTCCGAGATATCGCTTGCACCACGAGATGTCGTCTCTGGTATTCGTTTCGAGATATGGGTCGAGTTGTTCCGCCGCAGTGGAGAGCTCGACGATACCCCTGTTTTGGTTGTAATCTACGATTCCTGCGTCGTCCAATTTCGGGAGGTGGGACTGGTAGAGTGCGGTGTAGACCCGTTTTCGCTCCGCCGCCGAGATCGCGCCGACCGTGGTGTCGTTCTCCCACGCGGCGACCTGTTCCGCAAGGTCGCTCAACTGCACGGTTTCGTCGGCCTGTTTCAGATAGTGGAGCGCGTACCGTCGCCGTTGGTTTTTCAGCACGTCAAAAACCATATCGCGGGAGAGCGGTGTTGCTCGTTCCTCGTGCGAGCGATTCGAGTCGAGGATATCCGAGACCTGCTCGGCGACAGTCGAGTCCGATTCACTTGGTTGGTTGTCCGTGTTGTTGTCTCCTGTGCCTGAGGAGTCACCGATTGTGCTCATTACTACGCCACCCCTTGCTCGTAACCCAGCATGGATTCGAACATTGCCGGGTTTGTTCTTTGTTATTCACCATTTACCAGCCGTAAACGAGTGGTTACCAAAAACTTCAGATAAATTGTACCCCGTCGCCGTCTGGCGGTAATGACCCGTTACACGGACTTTTTCACCCCGTTTCACCGCCGGAGCAGGTTCTCGTGTATTCCGAGGACGAGGGCCGGGACGACGACGATGAAGATGTGTTCTTCGAGCGGAATGCCGAGTAGTTCGACCCCTGTACGGAGTGGAATCGCGAACACACCGATCGTCAGGGTGTACCAATCCCACACGAACCCGATGGGATAAATCACGAGGAGGGTTTTCGCGGCACGCGGGAGCGCCTCCGCTCGAACGAGCAGCCACAACGCGACCGATCCGAACAGAATTTCACTGACCAGATAGGTGTAGGGACCGAACACCGCGCCGATGTCGGGAAACACGTCGGAAACCTAGGTTTCCAACCGGGAAAAACCCCGCTAACATGCCTTCTCCGCGACAAAGTTCAAGACCGATGGACGCGTCATTCAAAACGCCGATGGATATCTCTGACATTGCGACCACAGATTACTTCGAAATCGAAGCGGAAGAGCGACTAGGGAAGGCCCGCTCGATATTCGAAGAGGAGAACCCAAAGGGAATCGTGGTCACCGAAGCCGGCAAGTACAGCGGTGTCATCACGCAAAAGCAACTCCTGCAGTCACATATTGAGGACCAAACCAAAGTAGCGACACTCACGAAACCGGCACCGAAAGTGAACCGAGACGACGACGTGCGCGACGTCGCCCGCGCCCTCGTCGAAGGCGGGTCGAAGGTCGCACCTGTCTTCGAGGATGGCACGCTCTGGGGAATCATCGACGAGGACATCATACTCGAAGGCGTCCTCGAAAACTTGGACGCCCTGACGGTCCAGCAGATTTACACCGAAAACCCCGTCACGATCCCGGAGGATGCCACGCTCGGACGCGTCATCAATCTCATGCGCGAGCACAGCATCTCCCGCCTCCCCGTCGTGAACGAGAACGGCTTCCTGACGGGTATGGTCACGACCCACGACATCGTGGACTTCGTCACCCGTAACATGGACAAGCCCACGCGCGGCGAGCGGATGGGGGACAGCGACCGTATGCTCGACCTTCCCGTGTACGACGTGATGAACAGCCCCGTCGTGACGATTTCGCTCGGCGATTCCGTGCAGACGGCAGTCGAACGCATGTTCGAGAAGAACTACGCGGGACTCGTCGTCACGTCCGAGGACGACGACCGCGTCGTCGGTGGCGTCCTCACGAAGACCGACGTGCTCCGTGCGCTCACTTACACGGAGGAGGATCACATGGACGTGCAGATCACGAACATCGACCTCCTCGACACCATCACCCGGCAGGCCATCCGAGAGAGCGTCGAGGGGATCACCGACAAGTACCAGGACATGCAGGTGCGCCACGCGCACGTGAGGTTCCACGAGCACAAGGAGAAACTCCGCGGCACGCCGCTCGTTCAGTGTAAGATTCGCCTCCGCACCAACCGCGGTCAGGTCGCCGGGTCCGGCGAGGGCTACGGGGCCGAACAGGCGTTCAACGTCGCCCGAGACACCTTGGAGCGTAACGTCCTCGAACTCAAAGGCGTCCAGAGCGACCGCGAGTACGAAGGGCAGTTGCTCCGGAAACTCAACGAACTGTAGACGGCCGACGAAAACCCGACGCGGCCGCGAACCACGATTCTCCCGTTTTTCGACTGCTCCGGAATTACCCTCGATCGGAGCGATTCTCAAACGCTCTCTTGTGGCCCTTCGAGTCCGGAATCCGTGATTCGGAATTGGGTTCGCCCCCCGGCCGGTTTCGACCGATGCTTTTCGAGCGTCGCCCGGCGGTTGCCGCCGCGGAAGCGGTCCACTCGAAGCACGATACCCGTCCAGTGTTCGAGCGTGTGCCCGCCGAGCGGGCGCGTTCCGTCGGAATCCGGGTCGGTGTACACCTGATTCGTCAGCAACACCGCGATGTCGTGTTTGCGTGCGAGCGAGAGGAGATGTGTCACTTGGCGGGCGACCCCTCGGAGTGCCTCGCCACCCTCCCGGTCGTCGCCGCGTTCGAGGCGGTAGAACCCGGTCGCGCTGTCGAGGACGACGAGGTCGGCGCGCTCGGCGAACTCCGAGACGTCCTTGACGGCCTCTTCTTGCTCCCCGAAATCGAGCGCTTCCTTGATGACGATTCGGGACGCGACTTCGTCCACGTCGTCCGCCCGTGCGCCCGCGATCTGCTCGAACCGGTCGATGGACAGTCCTTCGGTATCGATGTAGATCACGGTGCCGCCGTTCCGCGCGGTCTCCACCGCGGCCCCCAGCGCGACGTTCGTCTTCCCGGCGGCGGGCGGGCCGTACACCTGCGTGACGGTTCCGCGCTCCAATCCGCCTCCGAGCAAGTCGTCCACCGGCGGGCACCCTGTCGTCAGTTTCTCGGCGTCAGTCACACTCCGGCCTTGGCGCTTCTCACGCAAAAGGTTCCGGTTTTCACGCTATTGACGTCGAAATCATCCTCCGTTCAGTTCCTCGAATTCATCTCACGGTCGAACTCTGATGTATCCAACATATGCCATCTTCTGGCGAAGCAGGACGCCTCCGAAACGATTTTCAAGACCGCTCGCAGAAACTCAGTATGCCGACTGACCCCGAGACAGACTACGACCCCGAGATGGGGAAGAAGTTCATTTTCGTCACAGGGGGCGTCATGTCCGGACTTGGCAAAGGCATTACCGCCGCGAGCACTGGGCGACTGCTCGCAAACGCCGGGTTCGACGTGACTGCCGTGAAGATCGACCCGTATCTCAACGTGGACGCGGGGACGATGAATCCCTATCAGCATGGAGAAGTGTACGTACTGAAGGACGGTGGCGAGGTAGACCTCGATTTGGGCAACTACGAGCGTTTCCTCGACATCGACATGACCTTCGACCACAACATCACGACCGGGAAGGCCTACCAGTACGTCATCGAGAAGGAGCGCGCCGGTGACTACCTCGGTAAGACCGTCCAGATCATTCCGCACATCACGGACGAGATCAAGCGCCGGATTCGTGAGGCCGCCGAAGGCCACGACGTGTGTCTCGTCGAAGTCGGTGGCACCGTGGGCGACATCGAGAGCATGCCGTTCCTCGAAGCGCTCCGCCAATTCGCCACGGAACAGGACGAGGAGGATTTCCTGTTGACCCACGTCACGCTCGTTCCGCACTCGAAGAACGGCGAGCAGAAGACGAAGCCGACCCAGCACAGCGTGAAAGAACTGCGTTCCATCGGTCTGCAACCCGACGTACTCGTCGGGCGCTGTAGCGACGGTCTGCAACCCGAGACGAAGGAGAAGATCGCGCTGTTCTGCGACGTCCCGACCGACGCCGTGTTTTCGAACCCGGACGTGGAGGACATCTACCACGTTCCGCTCGTCGTGGAGGAAGAGGGGCTGGACGACTACGTCATGGGGCAACTCGACCTGACCGACGAGGCGATGCCGAGCGACGAACGGAGCACCGCCTGGCGCGAACTCGTCACGCAGGAAACCGAGGGCGAAGTCGATATCGCTCTCGTCGGGAAGTACGCGCTCGAAGACGCCTACATGTCCATCCACGAGGCGCTCAAACACGCCGGACTGGAGAAGAACGTCGACGTGAACGTCCTCTGGGTCGATTCCGACGAGATGGACGACGACCACGAGGAGCGACTCAAGCAGGCCGACGGCATCGTCGTCCCCGGCGGGTTCGGCAGCCGTGGGACGGAAGGTAAGATCGAAGCCATCCGCTACGCCCGCGAACACGACATCCCGTTCCTCGGCCTCTGTCTGGGCTTCCAGATGGCCGTCGTGGAGTACGCCCGGAACGTCCTCGGTCTGACCGACGCGAACTCCGCCGAACTCGATGCTGACACGCCACACCCCGTCATCGACATCCTGCCCGAACAGTACGAAATCGAGGACATGGGCGGCACGATGCGGCTGGGTGCACACGAAACAGAGATCGAGACCGGAACGCTCGCGGAGCGGGTGTACGGCGGCACGAGCTGCACGGAGCGCCACCGCCACCGCTACGAGGTGAATCCCGAGTACTTCGAGGACTTCGAAGGCGAGGACCTCGTGTTCTCCGGTCGCGCCGGAAACCGGATGGAAATCCTCGAACTGGAGGACCACCCGTACTTCTTCGGGACGCAGTTCCACCCCGAGTTCCGTTCCCGACCGGACCGCGCCAGCCCACCGTTCGTCAGCCTGCTGGACGCCGTGCTTGACGAGGCGGAGAAACGAGAGGAGGTCGAAGCTTAATGGTAGACACTGGAAAATTCATCGAGGAAGCGGTTGCGGAGATTCGAGAAACTGTCGGCGATTCACACGCCATCATCGCGCTGTCTGGCGGCGTGGATTCGTCCGTCGCCGCCGGACTGGCGTACAAGGCCATCGGCGACCAACTCACGCCGGTGTACGTCGATACCGGCCTGATGCGCAAGGGCGAGACGGACCAGATACGAAAGACGTTCTCGTACATGAGTTCGCTGGAAGTCGTGGAAGCCGAGGAGCGCTTCTTCGACGCGCTCTCGGGCGTCATCGACCCCGAAGAAAAGCGGGAGGTCATCGGCGAGCAGTTCATCCGCGAGTTCGAGCGCGAAGCGCGCGTCACGGACGCGGACTACCTCGTGCAGGGGACGATCTACCCCGACCGGATCGAGAGCGAGGGCGGCATCAAGTCCCACCACAACGTCGGCGGACTGCCGGACGTGGTGGACTTCGACGGCATCGTCGAACCCGTCCGCGACCTCTACAAGGACGAGGTACGCGAGGTCGCTCGCGCACTCGGCATGGAGGAAATCATCGCCGAGCGCATGCCGTTCCCCGGCCCCGGACTCGCCGTCCGCGTCGTCGGCGAAGTCACGCCCGAGAAGGCCCAAGTCGCCCGCGAGGCGTGTCACGTCGTCGAGGAGGAACTGGAGGAGTACGACCCGTGGCAAGCGTTCGCCGCGGTCGTCGGCAAGGCTACCGGCGTCAAAGGCGACAACCGCGTCCACGGCTGGATCGTGGCGGTCCGCTCGGTCGAATCGCGCGACGGCATGACCGCCCGGGCACAGGAACTCGACTGGGAGACCCTCCAGCGGATCCAGTCGCGTATCACGGGCCAGAATGAAAACGTCGCCCGCGTCGTTTACGACGTGACACATAAGCCCCCGGCGACCATCGAATACGAGTGATGCGTGCAGTCATCGCAGGTTCCGACGAAGACGGACTCGGTCGCGCCCTCGAATCCGAGGGCGTCGAACTGACGACCATCGGCGGCGTCGCCTCCCGCCCCGCGCTGGAGGACGCCGCCATCACCGACGCCGACCTGTTCGTCCTCATGGACGTCGGGCAGGCCACCGCAATCGCGGTCGCAAAGGACCTGAACCCCGAGGTTCGCGTCGTCGTCTACGACGAGAACTCCATCCCGGAGTTCGCCCGTAGTCAGGCCGACCTCATCCTCGACCCGGACCTGCTGGGCGTGGAGACGGTCGCGGAAGAACTGGCGGTCTGATCGGTCGGAGAACTATCGACGGACTCGGCCGCGATGGGTAGAACTAACGACGGCCGAAACAACCTTTTTTCATGTCCTACGAAGTCCGCGACGAGTTGCCGACGGTCGACGAGTTCGTCGCCCTCCGCGACGCCGCCGGAATGTCCGCCCGGAGCAGGGACGCCGTCGAGCAGGGGCTCCCGAACACGATTTTCGGCGTGATAACCGTGGACGAAACGGGTGAAACGGTCGGGATGGCCCGCATCCTCGGCGACGGCGGGATGGTGTACCAAATCGGCGACATGGCCGTCCACCCCGACCACCAACGGCAGGGGCTTGGGTCCCGGATGATGGAACGGTTGATGGAGTACCTGGAGGAGAACGCGCCGGAAAGAGCCTACGTCAACCTCATGGCCGACGTGGAGGGCTTTTACGAGCGGTTCGGCTTCGAGTACACTGCGCCCGCCTCGCGTGGGATGTACCGTCGGATGTGAATCGAGGATACTGTTACCGTTACTCCGAACGCAATCCCGTCGTTACGCGTTCCGAGAAGTGGTTGGTTCTATTGTGATTTCAGCAACTGAGTTGCGTGAAAACCGTACCACGTCGTCCCGAGGCGGTCGCGGTGCGGGGCAGTCTTCATGCGGTTCGGCTACTGAAATCGAAGAAAAAGAACGATTCCCTCGAGCGGTCGTGGTGTTCGCGGCTCGGAAGTCGTTGTCGTAGTGGAACCAAAATCGGAATTCTTTCATCGTGAACGGGTTCGTCCGAGGTATTTTTCAGCTCACAGCCCCACCCCAATCATGTGCGAGAGTTCCCGTTCGAACTGAAACTATGCACGCACCTCGAAGCGACGACGGAGCGGATCATCGCCCGGCAGATCGGTGCCGGTGTCCACGCGCCGTCGAATCGGGTTATCGACGTGCTGTGCGTCGAACCCGGCCCGGAGTTCGCGGCGCGGACGGAACTCACGAGCGAGCGGATTCCCGCCGCCGCTATCGAGAGCGACGTGGGTGTCGGCGAGGCGTGCTATTGGCGGAACGCGTTCGACACGTCGCCGGAATACGCCCGCGAGATGGTCGAGCGGGCGGTCGAAATCGGCTTTTTCGAGCGCGATAGACGGGGCGGCCGGGAGTACGTCCGACAGGTGGCGCGGTATCCCGACTGGTTCGGGCGGTTGATCGGCATCGAGAACAAACCCGACCTCGCCGCGCCCGGCGACCTCGAAACCCAACTCCGGAAGGACGTGAGTCTGGGACTGGTGGACGAGGTGATCCTTGCGACCGAGAGTTACGTCACCGGCGCGCATCTGAATCGGATTCCGGAGGCGGTGGGCGTCTGGCGGTTCGACGCCGAAGCGGCGAGGGTGGAGGTGATTCGAGAGCCGACACCTCTCGACAGCGAAGGAGCGGGAACCGAACTGATCGATACGCACGTCGGGCGAACCGACGTTCGCGTGGCGAGCGCCGCGGCGAAGGCAAAACGCCGAAGGCGGATGGCGGAGCGGGCGTACGGTAAGGGGTGGCGGAGTTACGACTTGCCAGGGTGTGCGGCGGTCGAATCGCACTCGGGCGGGGTTCCGTACTGTGGCTGGAAGGATCGGGTGGTCAATCCGGCGAATTGCGGGCCGGAGTGTCCGGGTTACGACCCCGCCAACCCGCCAACGGTCGATTGGGAGGCGGAGCGAGACGATCGGACACCGTGGGTCGCGGACCCGACAGGACGAACGCGTCGGCAGTCCGGACTCGACAGATTCGGATAGCTTAGGTGTGAAAACAAGGTGTCGAGTGACGGACGTGAAGTGTGAACATACAAGAACCGGGATCAAGAATGGGGTTGTATGCAGACGCTCTCCCGGCGGCAGTCGTTGGCCGTCGGCGCGATACTCTTGTGTTGTCTCTCCCTGTTCACCCCGACGTTGGTTGCCCAATCGGACGACCAGGGAAGCGTTGCTTCCAATCCCTGTACGGGTACCATCACGCAGTCCGTGAACGGCACGACGGTCGTCGCGGTACAGGGCTATTCGTGGGTCGACGGCGGGCAGAAACGCGACGCGAAACTCGTCGCCATCGGCCCGAACGGAACGGTGAAGTGGGTCCATCACACCGGCGACCACGGTATGGTCTGGGGGTATGACGTGGACCCGATGCCGAACGGTAACCTGTTCGTCACGGGGACGAAGAACGGCAAAACGGTCGTGTACGAGTTCAACCCGCGAACCCAGAAGCACGTCTGGAGTCAGACCCTCGACATCGAGGACACCCACGACGTCGACCTCATCAACAACGGCACGCAACTGCTGGTCGCCAACCTGCGCAACTACAAGGACGGGGCAAAGCGCAACGACGACAGCGTCTTCGTCTACGATTTAAAGAAGGACAAGGTCGTTTGGCGCTGGTACTTCCGGGACCACTACCCCAAGGACACGGCCAAGACCGGCTACCACAACTACACCCACGACTGGACGCACGTCAACAACGTGCAGAAGATCGGCGAGGGCGAGTATCTCGTCTCGCCGCGCAACTTCGACCAAGCCATCGTCATCAACCGTTCCACGAATAAGATCGACATGAAACTCGGGGAACCCGGGAACACCAGCATCCTCAACAAACAACACAACCCCGATTACTTGGAGAGCGAGGACGGCAAACCGACGATGCTCGTCGCCGACTCCGACAACAACCGGATGGTCGAATACCAGAAGGAGGGCGACAACTGGAACCGAACGTGGTCGCTCGGGAAGGGCGACGACCTCTCGTGGCCCCGCGACGCCGACCGCCTGCCGAACGGGGACACCCTCCTCGGCGACTCGAAGCACGAGCGCGTGATGCAAGTGTCGCCGAACGGCACCGTCAAGTGGGAGTTCTACACGCCGTGGCTCGTCTACGACGTGGAGCGTATCGGAACGGGTGACGAATCGAACGGTCCGACAATCGCCGATCAGAACGCGACCGGCAGCTACCAACTCAAAGGTGCCGCCGACAACTACGACCCGCAGTCGATGAAGCAGTGTAACGCCTATCTCAACTCCATCCACGGTTGGGCCGATGGCCAGAAGCCGAACAACACGACGACCGCATCGAACGATTCCGGGGGCGTACAGGACAGCGACGGGGATAACGGCGGCAACGCGAACCTCAGTTCCGGGACGACGGCCGATTCGGACACGTCGATGCCCGGATTCGGCGTCGCCGTGGGCATCGCCGGACTGCTCGTCACCGCCGCGTTGTTGATCCGGAAAGAGGAATAGAGTTCAGATTCGGTACTGCTCGCCGTCCATCGCTAGCGGCTCTTCGAACGCCTCTTCTTCGGGATAGAAGTGCGAGACGTGCACCAGTCGCGTCTCTTCCGCGCCGAGTTCGTCCGCCATCGAGAGCGCTCCTTCTCGCGTCATGTGTTTGTAGCCGAACGTGCGCGGAACGCCGTCGTCGGTATGGTGGCGGCCTCCCGCCGGGTGGTACTCACAGAGCGACGCCGGAACGATGGCGTCGGCCAGAAACAGGTCGGCGTTCGAGAGGGCCTCGCGGGACGCCTGTGGAATCGCATACCCCGTATCGCCGGTGAGCGCGAGTTTGGACCCGTCCCCCTCCACGACGACACCGTAACAGAGCAGCGGCGGGTGTTCGACGGGGACGAACGTCACGTCGAACCCGCACGCCGAGAACGACGAGAGCGGTTCGTGGTCGTGAACCGTGATTTGTTGGAGGTAGTCGAACTTGTCCCGAATCGTCTCCGCGACGCTCTCGCCGGTCTCCGGGTCCGTCTCGTTCGTCGCGTGGACGGGCAGGGCGTCGAACAGTCGGTAGGCGTTCCCCAACCCGTCGAGGTGGTCGAAGTGGATGTGCGTGACCAGCAGTTCGTCCGGAAGCGGCACGTCGTGGGTAAGAAACTGCGAGCGAAAGTCGGGACTCGCGTCGATGAGCAGGCACTCGTCGGTCTCCTCGTTGCGGACGTGAACCGAAAAACGCGAGCGTTCGACGTCGCGTTCGCGGGCCGCCAGACAGGTGTCACAGTCACAGCCAGCCGTCGGCGTCCCCGTCGTGTCGCCGGTGCCGAGGAGGGTGACTTCCATCGGTCAGTGGTCGTGTGAGTGACCGCTGATGTCCCCGCCCGCGACGAGCGCGTCGTGGTCGCCGTCGATCATGTCCATGTCCTTCAGGTGGTCACGCTCCTCGAAGTCCTGAATCGCGTAGTGGAGGTCTTCCTGCGTGAGTTCCGTGCGCTCCTCGGTCAACGCCTCCAGTACGGCCTCGCGGAGGACGAGTCGCAGGTCGCTTCCCGTCAGCCCTTCGGTCAACTCCGCGATTTCCTCGGGGTTGAAATCCGAGATTTTCATCCGTCGGGTGATGACCCGGAGGATGTCCGCCCGCATTCCCTCGTCGGGTTTCGGGAAGTTCAGGATGTCGTCGAACCGCCGCCACGCCGCCGCGTCGAGTTGGTCGGGGTGGTTCGTCGCGCCGATGAGCAACACGTCGTCCTCGATGAGCGAGATGTTGTCGATGCTCTTCAGGAGGGTGTTGACGGCGCGCTTGATCGCCGCGTGCTCGTCGCTTCGCCGCGTTTTGGCGACGAAGTCGAACTCGTCCATGAAGAGGATACACGGCGAGAGCCGTTTCGCCACCTCGAACACCTTCTCGACGTTCTTCGCCGTCTCGCCGAGATACTGGCTGGTTATCATCGACAGTTTGACCTCCACGAACGGCAGGTCCAAGTCGTATCCCAACGCCCGTGCCGTCGAGGTTTTCGCCGTCCCCGGCGGCCCGACGAACAGGAGTTTCCCGATTTCTCGAAGCCCGATTTGGGCGAGATACTCGCGGTGTTCGATGGCCTTCACGATTTTGTGAATCTCGGCCTCCTGGTCCGCCGTGAGCACGAGGTCGTCCAGCGTCAGTTCGACTTCCTCGGGTGCGTAGACGTCCACGAGGTCGAGCATGCTTTCGCCGTCCTCGTCTTCGTCCTCGTCGAAGTGCTCTTCGAGGAGGCTGTCTATCCACGCCCGGTCGGACTGCACGGGACGGTTCGCCTCGCGCACCTCGTCGTAGGTAACGTCCACGCCATCCCGGTCTTCGAGGGCGTAGGCGAGCGCCGGATTGCGCTCGACTCGCTCCTCGTCGCGGTCAACGAGCCACTCTTCGGCCATCTCCTGTTGAGTGAGTTCGAGCCCGCCCGAGAAGGTATCCCGGTCGGTAAACATCAGTTCGGAAATCGCTTCCCACGGTTGATCGAGACCGGTCGCTTCGCGCGCCGTCTCGATGGTCGTCCGAAGCGGCCGCTCTATCGTTCCATCGTGCCAGAACACCTGCCGAATCGCCGGTGGCAGGTCGTTTTCGTCCAGATCTCTATTCTCGCTGTAGATCCGCGCAGTGAGCAAGAATTCGATTACGTCCAGCGCCCCACTGTTCATTCTCCCGTGGGTAATCACGGCAGAATCTTAAGGGCGTCGGAGACGTCCCGCTCGCCACGCGTTTCGTGAGCCGAAAGTAAAGGGTCGACTTACACACTCGCGCGGTGGCGTTACGACGACAGAGAGCTGTTCTGCACGTAGATGACCGTCGTGCTGATGTGACAGCCACTGTTGTAACTGAACCGTTGGAACTCATAGCGCGTGTACCCGGACATGTAGCCCTCGATGTCCTCCGCGGTGCTGTCCTCGCTGGAACAGGTCGAGACGTTGGCCGGTGCGATGACGATGGGCGGTTTGTCCCCCCGCAAGTTGCTGGCGTTCTGTGTGCTGGCCATCTGCGCGTCGGCGGATTCGAGGTACCAGTTGAGCGGGAGACGGGCGAACCACCCTTCGCCGCCTTCACCGCTCTCGACGGGATACACGTCGTCCGCAGCCTCGTTCGACGAGTAGAACTTACTCCCGTAGAACAGCACGTCCGTTCCCTCGTTTTCGCGTGAGATGCGTTCGAGGGTATGAAGGAGCGGCTTCGAGTGTGTCGAAGAGGACTGTGCGTACTGGACGAACTGGTTATCGGGGTCCTGTGGATGCTGGTAGGTCGTGCTGTATGCCGTCGTTCCGGCGGAAGCGACGACGAGCAACAGCAGGACGGCGGCGGCCGCGAGGCTCACGTCGTCGTGGTCCTCGTACGCTTCCCATCCCCAGCGGAAGACCAGCGCGAGGCCGACGGCCGCCGGGAACGCGAGCGGGATGATGGCGTGAACGGCGGCCCATCCGGCCTTGATGTCCATCACGAGCGGGTAGCCGAGGATGCTGGCGACGCCCCAGTAGAAGCCGAACGCGACGACGTCACGGGGGCGGTCACCCGAATAGCGGTCGAGGACGAACCCCACGACCGCGAGAATACAGAGCGCCAACGCGCCGACTTTCAGCGTCGTGAGGAGGTGTTCGAGGTAGGGGAGATAGGCGTGGTCGGCGTGTCCCTGCCACCCGATGAAGTTGTTTCCGACCGTCACCGTCGCGGCGACGAGCACCTTCGGAATCATTTCCGGGTGCGAAAGGGACTTCCAGAGGCCGGGACCTGGCTGGCTCTGCGAACGCGGCGCGTAGAAGTAGATGAAGATGATCAGGAACTCGATGACGGCGGCGAGGCCGACCCCGAGCGCCTTGAGAACCGAGTTCATGACCGACCGGTCCCCTTCCATCAGTCGAACCGCGCCGATTCGATAGCGCCGCGGAACGGCCGCCCCGATTCCCTCGTTGCCGACGCGCTTGAGCATGAGTCGGTGGTCGTACAGCAGGACGCCCGCGCCGACCCAGCAGGCCACGTACAGCAGGGCGTTTTCCTTCATCGTGAAGCCGAGCGCGAAACAGGCCACGGCCGCGAAGAAGTACGACAGGCGGTGGGTGTCGAAGTAGCGGACGAGGAAGCCGAGCGCGAACACCATCGCGACCCCGAGGATCACGTCGTTCCGCATGAACCGCGAGTAGTAGAGCAGAACGGGGTTCGCAGCGAAGAGGAAGGCGAGTGCGACCGTTTCGGAGGGCCTGAGTCGCTCCCGGAAGAGGAGCGCGGCGAGCGGGAGCAGTCCACCCAGGAGAGCGACGACGAACCGCATGGTGAAGTCGTTCGCACCGAACAGCGAGAACACGATGGAGTTCACTTGCATCAGGAACGGGCCGTGGATGATGTGTCGATAGTACCAGACGCCGTTCTGCGAGTACGTGTAAATCCAGTACGCAACCCTCGCTTCGTCCTGATGGGCGACACGCGCGCCGAGGCTCACGAGGCGGAGGGCAAGCCCGACGACGGTGATGAGGACGACGAGAGGGACCGGCTCGGTGAGTCGCTGGAGGAGGCTCGATTCGTCGCTCGACGTGAGCGGGCGAGTACGTTTCTGGGCGGTGTCGGAACCTTGCATCGTCTGAAGTTACCGACGATATGGTATGGGTCCGGACAAATAGTTTCTGAAGCCCCATCGGTTGTCAATAAACTTTCAAACTGTTCTTCATTTACTTCGCGTTCTACCCCCACTTAAGGACGTAGAGCGAGAATCATCAATCATGGATAGCGATACCACACCAGTCATCGTGAAGGCGATTCGAACGCCACAGGGCAAGGAAGGTGGCGTCTTCGCCGACGTTCGAAGCGAAGACCTCTCGATCCCGCTCGTCAACACGATCCTCTCCGAGACAGGGTTGACCGGAGACGACATCGACGACCTCATGTGGGGCGTCGCCCAGCAACGCGGCGAACAGGACAACAACGTCGCCCGCGTCATCGCGCTCCTCTCGGACCTCGGCGAGGGCGTCCCGGCGACGAGCATCAACCGATGGTGTGCGTCCTCCATGCAGGCGCTCATCAGCGCGAGCGACGCGATTCGGGCGGGCCAGCGCCAAGCCATCATCGCCGGGGGCGTCGAGAACATGTCCCGCGTGCCCATGAGCGGCGGGTACGAGGGGCGGGGCATCCACCCGGAGATGGCCGAGAAGTACAACCTCCCCACACTTCAAATGGGGATGACCGGCGAGAAAGTCGCCGAGGTGTACGAGGTGTCCCGCGAGGAACAGGACGAGTACGCGCTCCGAAGCCAGCAGCGTGCCGCCGAAGCGACCGACTCCGGCCGCTTCGACGACGAAATCGTCCCCATCGAAACAGAGGACGGACTGGTCGAGGAAGACGAAGGAATCCGACGCGGCACCAGCATGGAAGCCCTGCAGGGCCTCCCGAGCGTGTTCAAGGCAGACGGCACCGTGACGCCGGGCAACGCCTCCCAGATTTCCGACGGCGCTTCCGCCCTTCTCGTCACCAGCAAGGCGTTCGCGGACGAACACGACCTCGAAATCATGGCCACCGTCGGCGACAACAACGTCGCGGGCGTGGACCCAACCGTGATGGGAATCGGCCCCGTTCCGGCCACGAAGGGCCTGCTGGAGCGCACCGGCGAGAGCATCGACGAGTTCGACCTCGTGGAACTGAACGAGGCCTTCGCCAGTCAGACGCTGTACAGCCAGCGCGAACTCGGCGTTCCGGACGACAAGTTCAACGTCAACGGCGGCGCAATCGCCATCGGCCACCCGCTCGGTGCTTCCGGCGCGCGCCTCCCCGTGACGCTCGTCCACGAGATGAAAAAGCGCGACGCGAAGAAGGGACTCGCCACGCTCTGTGTCGGCTTCGGACAGGGTGCGGCAATCACGCTGAAGCGCGAGTAATCGACGCGAATCCCCGATTCGCGGGCGACGCGTGACCGTCGAGGTGGGACACCTCGGAGGGAACGAGGAAGTCCTTTTGATCGAGCTTTTACAGGGAACGAGGGAGCGGAGCGACCTCGTGACCGTCGTAAAAGGTCGTCGTGGTAGGGTGCGGCGATAACGCTGAAGCGCGAGTGAACTCACCGTCCGCTGAATTTTTCACTCTTCTTTCACTGGTTCCGGGACAGAATAATTACGGAGCAGGTCGAGTTGCGGAATGTGTCTCGAAGCCGCCCCTCCACGGCCACGCTCGTGTGGCTCGTCCCGCCCCTCCTCGCCAGCCTCATCGTTTTCGCGGCGTACCTGCTGACCCATCCGTACCCCGCCGAGGGCGGCGGACTGTATCTCGCGATGGCCGACGCGATTCGCGCTCACGGCTACCGCCTCCCGGCACGGGTCCCGCACTACACGCCGAACGGAATTCCGTTCGGCTACCCGCCGCTGGCCTTCTACCTCGTCGCGTTCATCCGCGACGGGTTCGGCGTCGGCCCGCTGACGCTGACCCGTTTCCTGCCCGGTCTCGTCACCGTCCTGACCGTCGTTCCGGTCTACTTCCTCGGCCGCGAGGTGTTCGTCGGGACCGCGGATCGAAACCGGCGCGCAGGACTCGCGGCGCTCGTCGTCGCCGTCAGCCCTGCCGTGTTCAAGTGGCACCTCTCGGCTGGTGGCATCGTCCGAGCCCCGGCGTTCCTGTTCACCGTGACGGGGCTGTACGTCGGGATTCGCCTGTTCCGTGAGAAGCGACTCGTGTGGGCGGTTGCGGGAGCGGTCCTGTTCGGCCTGACCTGTCTCACGCATCCCTCCTATCCCGTGTTCTTCGCCACGAGCTATCTCGCCTTCTTCCTCGTCTTCGACCGCTCGCTCGCCGGACTCGCTCGTGGCGCGCTCGTCGCGGCCGGTGGCCTGCTCCTCGCCCTGCCGTGGTGGTGGGGGGTCGTCTCGGTCCACGGCGTCGGCCTCTTCACCCGAACCGCTGGCTCGCGCCTCGGCATCGGGCAGGGGTTGTTCTGGTTCCCGTCGAAGTTTCTCTACGGCCGCCGTACACGATTCCTGCCCGTCTGGCACGTCCTCACGCTCGTCGGCGTCGTCTCGCTCACATTACGAAAGCGCTACTTCCTCCCGTTCTGGTTCGCCGCGACGGTGGTGATGTTCCCGAAGCCGCGGTTTCTCATGCTCATCGGCGCGTTCGTCGTTTCCGCGCTCGTGTTCGACTGGCTATCGACCGTCGCGGCGTCGCGGTCGGAAACCGACCGCGGCCGTCTCTCGGCCGATGGCGGGCGATTGGCACGCGTTTCGCTCGTGCTCCTTCTGTTGCTCTCTGCCTACGGCGTGGCGACGGGCGGGCTATACGCCAGCAACTACGGGTCCATTCCGGCGCGTCCGCTGGATCGATTGCAACAGGACCCCATGCCGTCGTACATCGACGGGGACGACATGACGGCGATGGAGTGGGTGCGGGAACGGACGCCCGCCGACGCGACGGTGCTCGTCGCCGGGGACGCGGCCGAGTGGTTCCCGGTGTTCGCGGAGCGAACCGTCGTCGCCTCTCCGTGGGGGGCCGAGTGGCTCCCGCCCGACCGGCGCGAACGCCAGATCGCCCTCTATCGTGAGAGTTCGACCTGCGCGTCGGCGAGGTGTCTCCGGAAACTGCTCTCCCGGGACGACGTATCGCCCGATTACGTCTACCTCACGCGGGAAGGATCACGGAGTTGGATCGCCCGTGAGACGCTGACGACGGCACAGTGGCGAGGGATGTTGGGGAGGCTAAACGGATCGGCCGGGACGAGCGTCGTCTTTCGAAATCGGGACGTCGCGGTCGTGAAAGTCGAATCGTCTCGGGGATAGTGGCCTCGACGGTGACGACTTCGGGGTCGGTTTTCCCGTCACCCGACCACGCATGCTCCGTGCCGTCCGCCTTGTGACCGATGTCGAATTCGGGGAGGGCTTGTTTCTCCGACGAAGAGTTGTAAACAGACGAATATCTTTTTGCGCTCAGCTACCCAAGGTGTATCGTGTACAGGGCAGGGCGGGGGACTGGCAACGTTCGACGATGAGTATCGAACCATCGACGGGACCGGAGCCGATTTCGCGCGACACCGCGTTCGAAATCCTCACGAACCCACGGCGTCGGTACGCCCTCTCTTACCTCCGGTCGAAATCGGAGCAGGTCTCCATCGGCGAACTCGCCGAGGCAGTCGCCGCATGGGAACAGGATACCAGCGTCGAACTCGTCTCCTCGAAGGAACGAAAATCCGTCTACACGTCGTTGTACCAGACACACCTGCCGAAGATGGCGGATGCGGGCATCATCGTCTACGACAGACAGCGCGGGCAGGTACAACTCAGCGACACCGCGACCGAACTCGACAAGTTCGTCCACCCGCCGTCGAGGAACCGAAACTGGAGTCGATACTACCTCGCACTCGCCGTTCTCGGGGGATTCACCATCCTCTGCAATTTCTTCGGAATGTATCCGTTCACCCTCGTGAACGTCCTCGTCTACGTCGGCTTGCTTCTCGGCGCGTTCACCGTCCTCTCGGCCGTCAACCTCGAATTCGCTCGACGACGGAGTTAGGACTGACACATGGAGATGGTCTCCCTGACGGACTCCTTCCGCCCGAGGAACGTGACGTGGTCCCCTTTCTGGAGCGTGAACCCCTTGTTCGGGACCTGCGTTTCGCCGTCCCGTCCGACGAGCGCGATGAGGACCCCGTTCGGCAGTTCGGCGTCCAACTCGTCGATGGTTCTGCCGACCAGACTTTCGGCGGTGATTTCGATCTCCTGCACGTCGCCGCTCCGTCCGAGTTCCGTCATCCAGTTCGAGAGCGCCGGGCGTTCGATGACGTTGTCGATGGCCCACGCGGTGGCGAGCGACGAGGAAATCGTTCGAACCCCGAGGTCCTCGAAGGCGTCCACGTTGTCCGGGTTGTTCGCCCGGGCGATGATGGTTTCCACGTCGAACTTCGACTCGGCGAGTTGTGCGACCAGCAGGTTCACGTCGTCGTCGCCGGTGGCGGCGACGACGATTTTCGCGTTTCCTGCCCCGGACGAGCGGAGCACTTCGGTGTCCGTGCCGTCGCCGTCGTGGACGGTATATCCCTCCTCGCGGGCGGTTTGCACTATCGTTTCGTCCTGCTCTATCAGCACGACGTTCTCTCCACGGTCTTCGAGGCGTGCGGCGAGCGACCGGCCCACCTTTCCGCCTCCGATGATGAGTACGCGCATTGGAATTACGTTCAGATATTCAGCGATAAATCGGGCGAATCCGCCTTCGAGCACGACGGTCACGACGATGACTAGGAAGACGGTACCGATGAGTACCGTCGCCGCATGCTCCGCGTTCGGAATCACGTCGGCCGAGTTACGGATGCGGAAGGCGAACAGGGTCGCGACGGACGCCGGGATGATGCCGCGCGGGCCGACGAAACTCATAAACAGCTTCTCGTCCCGCGTGAACCGCCCACCCGATGTCGAAATGAAGACGATGAGCGGCCGGATGACGAACATCACGACGAACACGACGATGGCCCCTCCGATTCCGAGCGCGAAGAGGTCTTTCGGCTTGAGCAGGGCCGCCAGCGTGATGAACACGAACGAGAGGACGACCAGCGTGATGTCCCCTTTGAACTCCTCGATCTTCTCCTCGTAGGGGAGGTCCGCGTTGCCGAGAAGGATACCGGCCGTCGCAACCGCCGCGATGCCGGACTCCCTGGCGACGATATCGGCGGCGGCGTAGGCGGTCAACGCGCCGACCAGCACCAACAACCGGGAGTTCTGTGGTGCGTTCCCCGGCGAGAGGTCGAGATGCCGGAGGATGTACCAGATTATCCCGGCGACGAGGATTCCGACGAGCATGCCGGTTCCGAGGCGGCGAACGAACGACGCGAAAAACTCGCCGACGTGGAACGCGCTCGATCCGGTGAGAACCAACACCTCGAACATCACGACGGCGAGGATCGCGGCCGTCACGTCGTTGGCGATTCCTTCGGTTTCGAGCGCGGCCGCGACCCTGTCCCTGACCGGGACGACCGACAGGATCGGCGTGATGACCGTCGGACCGGTCGCGACGAGCAACGATCCGATGAGTAACGAGAGGTCCCACGGTTGATCGAGCGCGAACCGGATGACCGTCGCCGTCCCCAACAACGAGATGAGCGCGCCGATGGTGACGAGGCGAATCTGCGCCGACGGTGCCTCCCGTAGCTTGTTCACCTTCAGATGGAACGCACCTTCGAAGACGATGATGGCCACGCTCAGTCCCACGATGGACGAGAGCGCGTCACCGAACGCCGACGGGTTCAGCAGGTGCAGTCCGACCGGTCCGAAGATGATCCCTGCCCCGATGAGAAACAATACGCTCGGCACTTGAAACCGATCCGCGAGCACCTGTGAGATGACACCGAGTCCGATGATGGCGGTGACTATGTACAGCAACTGCGCACTCGCGGCCTCGGCACTCACTGCTGGCCCTCCATGTACCGGGTAGGAGAGGGTGGACAGTTATAAAATCAGTGGAAAAAAACGCGCGACTGCACGGGGTGCCCCGCGACTATTGGTGGATGTTTGTTGCGATCTTCGGAATAAAACACACCGTTTGTCAAAAACACGCCCGGCGGAGAAACGGCATTGGTGTTCGGTTTAGGGCGAACTGATATGAATCTAGCTGGAAACTGATTTGTCGCCGGCAATCGATAGCCGTGAACGGGGTCTCATGGGGAACGGACATTCGACGCGGCGAGCGGTGCTCGGGTTCGGTAGTGTAGCGGCCGGTATCGGCATCGTTGGAGGGTTCGGACAACGACCCGAGAGCGACGCCGATTGCACGTCCGGCGACGGCGGAACGACCGACGAGACGAACGCGCCGGTGGACGTTCGGGGGGCCATCTACTTCCCGTCGCGGGCGTTCAACACGTTCCAGATGTGGAACGGCTACGACTCGGACGTCATCGAGCGTGACCTCTGTTATGCGAGTCGTATCAACCTCAACGCGTTACGGGTGTGGTTGAGTTTCGAGGCGTGGCAACGGGAACCGACGCGGTTCGGACTTCGACTGGAGCATTTCCTGACGACGGCGGCGGACCACGGGTTGCGGGTGCTGTTGGGCATCTTCGAGGGTATCGGGGCGAATCCGAGTCACCACACCTTGACGAACAGGGATCCAGTCACCGCCCGTCCGGTGTTCTCGCCGTCGCGAAAGATCATGGAGCAGTCGAAACGGTGGCACCTTCCACGGGAGTTCATCCGGTGGTTCATGGACCGCTACCGCGACGATTCCCGCCTGTTGGCCATCGAACTCATCAACGAACCGTGTTGGCGGCCGTGGAAGCTACAGTTCGCAGAGGGGATGTTTCGGACGCTGTGGAACCAACGCGGACGGGTGCCGCTATCGGTCGGTTCGACGAACATCGAGAACAACGAGCAGTATCGAGAGTGGGGGAGCGAGGTGTTTCAGTGTCACAGCAACTTCGGGCACACGAAGAAGAACTATCGGAACCTGTTGAAGCGAATCAACGCGGCCGAGCGTCGGTTCGGCCGCCCCATGTGGCTGTCCGAGTGGCAGTGTCTCAAGCCGCCGCGTAGGGGACAGGGAACACACCCACCGAACTACTCGTCGCTCGCGCCGTTGATTCGGCGGGCAGGCGTGGGGAACTTCTTCTGGTCGCTGATGGTCAAACCGGCCTATCAGGTGTACCGCAGGAGACAGGGGTTGTTGAGCGGAATCTTCCACGAGGACGGCGCGGTCTGGAGTCTGGACGACGCGCGTGCCATCAAGGCCATGTCCGGCGACCCGTCGTTTTCGGGGGAAGAACGACAGGAGTGGCCGGAGTGGGCGAAACCGGTCGAGAGGTCGCTGACCGACTAGATATCACGGATCGCTCGCTCGGCGGCGTCGAGCGCTTTCTCGCGGTCGAATTCCGCGACGATGGACTTCAGTTCTTCGGGCGAGGCGTCCGCGAGTTCGCGGGCGTGTTTCGTCATGTTCGGAACCGCGCGGATGATGTTGTCGATGACCGGAACTGCAGCGGTTCGTGGCGACCGCGAGAGCGGGTTGAGGTCGATGACGATTTCGGTTTTACCCATCTCCGCGAGCGCTTCGGCCCGGTCGCCGTCCTCCAGCGGAACGAGAACGACGTCCGCGTCGTAGATGCCGTCTGCGTCCACCTTCCCGCGTTCGTGTTCCAAGCCCGGAATCCGGGCGTCGGCGGTGAGTCCCTTGACGTTCTCCGCGCCGTGTGCGCGCAAGTGGTCGGCGATGGCCCGCATGCGCTCTTCGGTTCGGCCGAACAGGTTGACTTCGATGTCCGCACCGGTGGCCTCGGCGAGTTCGACGGTTTCCCTCGGAACGAGCGCCGCCACGTTGCCGTTCACGGAGAGCACGGCGTGGTCGGCGAGGAGCAACTGCGCCGCCGCCGCACGCTCCGCGTCGTCGGCGCTCGGGAGCGTCGCTTCGCCCAGCAGGTAATCGAACGCCTCGCCGCGCCCTTCGGCGATGAGGCCCTGCTTGCTCGTGACTCCCTTCTCGACGCCGTCCTCGATGCGGTGTCGCGTGAGAAGCGATTGCTGTCGCGGATGGTCCTCCGGAATCTCTACCTCGTGGCTCATGGTCGATATCGGAAACGGAGGGTCAAAACAGCCGTGATTTACCCGTTCGATGGGTGGTTCGCCCTCACTCGATGAGTGTCGCGCCCGCGTGGTGGGTCCGGCACGCGTTCGCTTCGTAGCCCGCATCCGTGAGTCCCGAATCGAGCGCGAACACCGTCTTTCCGAGCATCGCCATCGACGCCTGTCCCCCTTCGTCGTGAACGTCCTCGATGACGTCCCGAACCTCTTCGGTGAGCAGTTCCGCCCGCTCGGCGAACTCGTTGGACTGTTCCATAAACGTCTCCATCGTCGGTTCGTTCACCAACGCGACGAGCGCCTCCACGCCAGCCTCCGAAAGCCGGGTCGTGCTCCCCGAGAGGACTTCCGCCGTCGAGAGTTCGCCCAGCGAGAGATACTCGATGTTGGCCCGCGTCGGGACCCCATCGAGGCGATTGTGCGCCGGTGCACCCGGTTCGAGGCGGATGGGAATGCCGCCGCGGGCCTGTGCAACCACGTCACCGAGTCCGGTCCCGGCCTCGACTTCCGCCCGGTGTGCGATAGTGACGAGTTCGTTCTCCGAGCGGCCGCCGCCGAACACGTCGTTCGCGGCGAACGCCGTTCCGAGTGCGAGCGCACCCGAGATGCCGAATCCGGCCCCCAGTGGGAGCGTCGTCTCTGCCGAAATACGGGCCGTCAGGTCGAGGTCGTCCAACACTCGACGCCCCGATTCGACGGCGGCGAACTCGCCGTTCAGGTCTATACTCGTCTCCGTTGCCGGTTCAACGGTCACGGTGACGCCTTCCGAAAGTGTCAGCCCCGCCCCGCGAGACCCCGCCCGCTCGGGGTCGTCGTCCTCGTGGATGCTGAAGAACCCCGTGATATGGCCGGGAACGAACGCGCGACCAACCTCGTCGCTCATACCTCCCGGTTTCGGCCGACGGCGTATAACGGTTAAAATTCGTCCGCGTCGTCTCCCCCCGTCTCACTCCCGTTCGGTCCGTCTAGAAGTCGTCCACGGCGCGGGCCGCCAGTCGCGCCACGCGCAGGGGTTCTGGACGCCCTCCTTCGGGTGTGAACGCGCGCACGACTTCCGTGGCTTCGTCGGCATCCATTCCGACGTGGCGGACGAACACCGTTTCCCCGTCCACGGCGATTTCGCGGCGGGGTGGCTGTTTTCGATAGGTCTCCCGGCGTCGGTCGAGTTCGTCGCCCGAGAACTCCGACTCCAGCGATTCTAGCAGGCCGTCGCTCTCCTCGAAGGTGACGTCGATGACGGGGCGGTCGACGGCGTCGTGGAGGCGGTGCATGTCCAACACGTTGTACCACGCGAGGGCGATTCCGCCGACCATGACGTAGCGCACGTCCTCGCGGTCGAGACGCTCCACGAGGTCGATGATCGAGTCCGTGAGGTCGGTACCACCAACAGTACAGGTTCCAAAAACAAAGCCATCAGTCACCCGACTTGCGCGGGTAACGACGCCAGCGAGCGTGCTGGTGTCGCGGCGATAGGACTCCGCGACACCCAGCGCCCGGACACCGGATTTCACGCTACTCTTCGTCGTCGTCTTTCATCTCGTTGAGCCGGTTCAACAGCTCGTCGTTCGACGCACCGAACTCGAAGTCGACGCTTCCCTCGTGGTTGTGTTCAGACGTTTCGACACCGCTGTCGTCGTCTAAGTCCGCGCTATACTCCTGGTTCTCTTGTTCAGATTCGTCGTAGCTCCCGAAGCCCATGCGTTGTATGGTTGGAGCTTCGAACACTAAAAACGCTCGGCGTCCGTCAGAATTTTGGTAGATGGGGGAAAACAGCCCCCCATGCAAGTCGTTAACGTCACTGCCGACGCCGAGACGTTCACCTGCAACGCCTATCTCGCGCTCGGCGACCGCCCGGTCCTCGTGGATGCCGGGACGATGGACGGCGTCGTGGACGTGCTCCACGACTACACGGACACGCTCGATGCGGTCGTCCTCACACATCAACACGGCGATCACGTCGGGGAACTCGACGCCGTACTGGACGAGTTCGACGCGGAACTCGCGTCCTACGGGCCACACCCCCGCCGCGATCACGCAATCGTGGACGGTGACACCGTCGAAATCGGTGACGAGGAGTTCGAAGCCATTCACACGCCCGGTCACGCCGACGACCACCTCGCCTTCGTGAGCGATTCGACCATCTTCAGCGGCGACGTCGTCGTCCACGACGACGGTGCCTTCGACTACGGCAGTTTCGGGCGCACAGACATGGCGGGCCAATCCCGCGAGGAACTCATCGAGAGCATCCGCGAAATCCTCGACCGGATGCCGGATTCCGTCGAGCACATGTACGCCGGGCACGGCGAGGAGTTCCACGGTGATGTACGCGATGTCATCGAAACGGCGCTGGAGCGTGCCGAGAAGCGGGAGCCGAAGTACCCGGAATAACTTCGGGGACGTCCCGTTTCATTGCTGTGTGCTATCACGTTTCACGAGACCTTTTCTCGCAGGTACTCCAGTGTTCGAAGTATGCCCGGACCTACATTTCTACGTGGCGACCGGATCGAACTCAGAACGATAGAGGAGGACGATTTGGACTTCCTGCAGGGGACGATGAACGAGCCGACCGTCCGCCGATACCTCGGTAGCCGCTCGCCCATCAACGGCGAGCAGGAACGGGAGTGGTTCGAGGAGCGCGCCTCGGACACCGACGGGGACCACGTCGACCTGCTCATCTGTCGCGGCGAGGAAGCCATGGGTTCCATCAGCCTCTACTCGAAGGACTCGGCCGGCGTGAACGCCGAAATCGGTATCTCCCTCGCGGAGGAGTTCTGGGGCAACGGCTACGGAACCGAGGCGGCCCGGCTCATCACCGACTTCGGGTTCCGCGAACGCCGTCACCACCGAGTTATGGCTCGGGTGTTCGAGGGCAACGTCGGTTCCGCTCGTATCTGGGAAAAGCTCTGCTTCCGCCACGAGGCGACCCACGTCGAATCCGCGTTCCTCGACGGCGAGTACGTGAACGTCGACTTCTTCGCCGTCCTCGAAGACGAGTGGTTCGGACGGGACGAGTAGCGATTCGTCTCCCCGTTTCGCTTCCAGCGAAAAACCGCGAATCCGATTATGCGCTACGCGCTTCCTTGCTCTTCGGGCGGAGCTTGTTGTAGCCGCATTTGCGGCATTTGTCCGCCTTCTGTGGGTTGCGTGCGTTACAGCGCATGCAAATCATCTTGTCGAGCGTTCGTTTCTCTGCTGCGTCGAAACTGGCCATACCGTGCGTTTTCGTCCCCGCGCGTTTAAACGTTATTGAGTTGTCCCGTCGTTCCCGTTCGCGCCCTCGTCCGTTCTACTCCTTCCCAGCGTCCAGATATTCCTGCTGTACGGCCACCACTTCCGTCGAATCCTCACAGTCGGCGTATCTACGGAGCGGTTCCTCGTTCAGTTCGAGAAACGTCTCGCCCCATCTGAACTTCGAGAGGATTCGCTCGGCCTGCGCACGCTCGCCGAGGATACAAAGCCCCGCGGCGAACGCCTCCACGGTGTTCAACCGGAACGGCTTCCCGTAGTTGACGGGGTTCGCGGCGACGAGAAACGGCAGTGCACGGTGCACTCCTGGCATCTCGAACAGCGCCCGCTCGGCGCTCTCCCACGAGCAGTCGAGGGCGACGAGCGTGTCCGTTTCTGCGCGGTCCGCGGGCGAGAGCGCCTGCTCCGCGTGCGGATTGAGGACGATGCCGTACGGCGTCGCCCGCGCGCTTCGGTGGAGTTCCGTGAGGTCGAACCGGGCGAGCTTCCGGGCCGTACACTTCTTCGGGTCGTCGTCACCCTCGTACCGGACGTGGAGGTTCACTGCCGAACGCTTGGCGTGGCTCGGTAAAAAGTGGCGCGAAGAAAGCCCCGCCGGGGTGTGACAGGCGGAGCGGGGCCGTATGGAAACAGTATCCTCTTGTCGTACCTGACCGGATTTCACCGGCGACTGAACCAGTGTACACGTACCGTAAAGGCATTTATATGACCCCTATTGTCCCGTCGTGTTTCTTCCGTCGTCTCCGGAGACAAACGTAGCTTCCGCCGAGGGGCTAAAGAGGGTCCTCCGCGTCTCCCCGCGTATGGACTCCGAAGTGGTCGTTCGCGCCTACTACGACGCCATCGACGCACACGACTACGAGACGTTCGCCGGACTGTTCGCGCCGGACGTGGTGCATTACCGCCCCGACCGCACCATCGAAGGAAGGGACACGCTCGTCTCGTTCATGCGCGACGACCGACCGAACAAGGAGACGAGCCACGAACTCTCCCACATCGCCGAAAACGGCGGAACGACCGTCGCCGAGGGCCGGTTGCTCGACGCCGATGGTGACGTGATGTTCGCCTTCGAAGACGACTTTTCGATCACTGACGGCCAAATCACCGAAATCCGCACCCGAACTCGTTAATTCTCCATCTCCTCCGTGAAATATTCCGGAGCGACATGGAAACTGTAATTCCGCGATAGCTGTTTACATATCAACCCGGTCTTATTCGACATTTGCTATCCTGTTGCATACCGGATGGCATCATCACAAACGACGGACCGAGGCACGCGGAATAGACTCATGGGGACGATAGCGTTACTGGCTATCGTGCTGCTGATCGCGGCGGCGGTCGGGCAGTATCGGCTGTTTTCGTATCTTGCCGCGCTGTTCATCGTGGCGAACTTCGGCGCGGCCGCCATCGAGCGAAACGACGGCGAACTCGACCTCGCGCCGTACACCGGGTTGGTAGCCGGATTGGGCGTGGTTTTCGTCGTCGGGTTCACGGTGATCTGGTCGCAGTGGAACCCGGACGTGACCGAGTACACCTACGTTCTGGGACTCCCGGTTTCGACGCTGGCGTACTTCGTCTTCCTCTGGTTGCTTCCGATCCTCGGCGCGCTCTACTACGCGCTCGTCTTCCCGGAAATCGGGAACGACGACGCGGTAGACGACATCCTGGACGAGGCGCGACGGGTTCAACGACGGGAGCGATTCCCGTTGTCGGTCGCCAGCCCCGATCCCGATGGCGGTGTGGGTAACGCCGAGGGGACGCCGTCGGAGAACTCGGCGTCCGGAACCTCACAGAGCGCGGCCCAGGAGTCGCCGCAGGCCGAAGGAGGGAACCGACGATGACTCCCCTTCCGATCCCACTACAGGAGATTCCGGTCACCGACAGTCCGTATGTCCTCCTGTTCGGCGGGGTCTATCTGCTGATCGTGCTGGGAATCGGCGTTTGGGGGTACCTCCGAACGGAGAGCACCGAGGACTTCCTCATCACCGGAAAGAGCATCGGGACGTGGGTGCTCGCGTTGACGGCCTTCTCGGTCATTCAGTCCGGGTTCGGGTTCGTCGGCGGCCCCGAACTCGTCTACTCGTTCGGGACGACGGCGCTGTGGATATTCTTCACGGCCCCGCTCGGGTTCATCATCACGTGGGTACTCCTCGCCAAGCGAATGCGCCTGTTGGCGGACATCCGCGACGTGTTGACGCTCGCGGACGGGATGTACGTCAGATACGAGAGCGCGTGGGTTCGCGGGCTGACCGCCGTCGCCGTCATCGTCGGCGTGATGGCGTATCTGGCGACGAACCTCGCCGCGCTCCAGTACGTCATGCGCGCCATCTTCGGCCTGTCGGTGATGTGGGGACTGCTCATCGGCGCGTTCATCCTCCTGCTCTACAGCATGCTCGGGGGCATGATCGCGGGCGTCTGGACCGACTTCGTGCAGGCGATCACGATGATCTTCGGATCGGTGTTCGTCTTCGCCTACGCGCTGTCGTTCGGCGGGGGGATGAGTTCGATTTCGCACAACCTCGCCACCGCCGACCCGGCGTTCATCTCGCCGTTCGGCGCGATGGGCGCACCGACCGCGACCATCTTCACGGCGCTCGGGTGGTGGATCCTGTTCTCGGTCGGCGCGGCCGGACAGCCACACCTGGTCACCAAGTTCTACATGAGCCGTAACCTCAAGATCCTGCGCTGGGGTGCGCCAATCGCGGCGGCGACGTACGCGATTTCGAGCCTTCTCGCGTTCTCGACCGGACTGTCGATGCGCGCGATGGTCGAAGCCGGTTCGACCGCCGCCCCGAAGAGCGCCTCCATCGTCGGCCCCGTCTTCGTCCTCAACCACACGCCCGGTGCGGTGGCCGGACTGATCCTGGCGGCGCTGCTCGCGGCCATCATGAGCACGAGCGACTCGTTCCTCAACATCGGCGCGGCGGCGGTCTCCCGCGACATCCCGCGAGCGCTCGGCCGACCCATCGACGACGACAAGACGGAGCTTCGGGTGACGCAGGCCGCGCTGGCCGGTCTCACCGTCGCATCGACGCTCATCGTCTTCTACTCGCAGACGCTGGTCGGGATTCTCGGCACCATCGGCTGGGGGTTCTTCGCGGCGGCGTTCTTCGCCATCGCGGCCCTCGGCCTGAACTGGAAGGGCGCGACGAAGGAGGGCGCGATCGCCGCCATCCTCGGCGGGTTGGCAGTCAACCTGTTCTACAGCGCCGTGCCGCACATCGCCGATACCGCAGGGCTCTCGGGCGTCAGCGAGTTCATCGGGAGCCTCTACCCGTTCACCGAATCGTTCCCGGTCGGAACGGTGGCGCTGTTGGTCGCCATCGCGCTGTTCGTCGGCGTCTCGCTGATAACGCAGGACAGACGGACCGTCCCGGAGGATATCGCCGTCCTGCTGGAGGGATAGAATGAGCATGACCGAGACACGAGACGGCGAGGACGAAACGCGTATCGCCCACCTCTCGGGGTGGTTCCGTCGGCGACCCACGTCGATGGAGTACTGGGAACTCCTCGTCACGGAGGAGCGTCTCGTCTGGTGCTTCGTCGGCGAGTCGTTCAAATCGATGCTGTTGCGGGCGGACACCGGAGAACGCGGTCGCAGCGAAATCGAGGATGCGACGCCGGACCGGGCGCTGTCGCTCGACGAGCGGAACTTCGCCGTTCCGCTCGACTCGCTGGAATCGGTTCGGCTCCGAGACGGCACCCTGTTTCGGCGAGCGAAGTTGGTAGTGACGTGGAAAGAGAACGACGAGGCCGACTCGTATGAACTGTACGCGACGAAGACGGCCGATTCGCAGGTTGACGACGTCGAAGCGCTCGCGGACGACCCGCGACTCTCGCACGTCGATGTCGGCGTCGAGACGACGGACGGGTTGTTCTGATTTCGGTCGTGTTTCTGTTTTTTCCGGTTACTTGCCGATCAGCGCGTCCTCGGAATCGACCTCGGGGAGGACGTCGACGATGCGCTCGAGGAGTTTCCCCTCGGCACGCCGCAGGTTGTTCGAGGTCGCCGTCTTCGAGATATCGAACTCGTCGGCCAACATGCCGAGCGTCGCACGCCGTGGGGTCTGAAAGTATCCCCCTTCGACGGCTTTCGTGAGCGTTTCGCGCTCCGTCTCGGAGAGTTCCCGACAGCCGTCGATGACGTTTTTCGCCGCGCCGAGGTGCTGGATCACGTCGAGGTACTCCTCGAACGACGTGGCGTTTCGACTCTCGACGCGGACGTCGTTCCCGTCCTCCAACTCCGAGAGGGCGTTGTCCGTGTTGTCGGCGGTGTCGAACCCGACGCTCCACAGTTCGCTCCCGTCGCGGATCTGAAACGGTCCGGTGATGTAGCCGTCGTGTTCGCGAATCGTCCGCATCGCGTTCGTCTGGCCGATGAACGACTTGATGACCGCCGTGTCACCCCGCCGCGAGAGCAGTTCGAACTCCAGCATCCGGTCGTGTTCCTGGAGCGCGCCGAGGCCGTTCGTCAGCGCCCCCCGGTCGTCCCCCTGCACGAGAATCCTCGTCTCCAACTTCTGCTTGGCGGTGTTGAAGTCCCAGTGCATGGTGTGAAACGAGACGTCCGTCTCGTCCGTGACGTCGATGTACGGACAGTCGTACTGCACCATGTCCATCGTTACCGAAATCATAATCCAACTCATCGTTCATTATGGAAATAGATGGCGGAACCCATCTTTTTTAAGTAATTCTACAACGAGAATGTAATCTCGGGAAGGTCTCCTCTATTTGTCGAGTTTTCCGCGCAGGACTTTCGCCGCCGTGAGTATCGGGTCCCAGACGGGACCGAACGGCGGTGCGTACGCCAAGTCGAGGTACTCGACCTCTTCGACGGTCAGTTCGGCGTGGAGCGCGGTCGCCACTGTATTGATTCGCTGTGCGACCCCTTCGTGACCGACCATGCTCGCGCCGAGGAGGCGTCCGGAGTCGCGGTCGGCGGTCAACCGAACCGTTATCGGCGACCCGCCGGGGTAGTAGTGCGCCCGCGATTCCTGCTCGATGACCTGCGAAACTGGGTCGTATCCGGCGGCTTCGGCTATCTCGTGGTCGATGATACCCGTCCGGGCGACTTCGAGGTCGAACGCCTTCACGACCGCCGTCCCGACGATGTCCCCGACGGGCGTCGGTTCTCCAGTCACCGTTTGCCCGATTGCCCGTCCCGCCCGGTTCGCGGTCAACGCGAGCGGTACGTAGTCCGGCGACCCCGTCACGGCGTTGCGCGCTTCGGCGCAGTCACCCGCCGCGAAGACGTGGTCGTCGTTCGTCCGTCCGTACTCGTCGGTCGCGATGGCACCCGTCTCGCCGGATTCGATCCCGTTCTCCTCCGCGAGTTCGGCGTTCGGTGCGATGCCGGTCGCCACCAGTACCACGTCCACCGGAACCCGTTCACCGCCCGCTTCGATTCCGGTGACACGACCGTCCTCGCCGACGATGCGTTCGACCGTCGTGTCGAGGGAGAGGGAGACGCCGTTCGATTCGAGGTGGTCTTCGACTTCCTCGGCGACGTCCGCCCCGAAGGGGGCGAGCACGTGCGGTAACATCTCGAAGACGGAGACGTCCAGGCCGCGGGCGTCGAACGCTTCGGCCATCTCCAAGCCGATGTAGCCGCCACCGATGATGCCGACGGCGTCGGGCGACGTCGCGGCGAGGTACTCGTGTACCTGTGCGCCGTACCCTTCGCGGAACTCGTCGCCCGGTACCCCCGCCGCTGGCGCGAGGGCGCGCTTGACGGTCGCCGCCGACTCCATGCCATGGAGCGTGAACACGCCGTCAAACTCCGCGCCGTCGATCGGTGGGACGACCGCCCGCGCCCCGGTCGCGACGAGGAGGTCGTCGTACGACTGTTCGATTCGCTCACCGTCGTGGACGGCCGTGACCGTCATCCTGCTCCGGTCGATATCGACGACCTCGTGGTTCTGCCGCAGATCGATGCCGCGTTCCGCGACCGCCTCCGGAGTGAGCGTGACGAGGTCGTCCAACGACTCGATGTCGTCTTTCACGTAGTACGGAAGCCCACAGGCACCGTAAGAAACCCACTCGCCCTTCTCGAAGACGACGACTTCGAGGTCGGGGTCGTCCCGCTTTGCCTTGCTCGCGGCGCTCATTCCCGCAGCGTCACCACCGACGACGACGAACGTTTTCCCCATACGGGACACTTGGACGGTGATGGCTAAAACAGTATTGCACGAACAAAACAATATGGTGCCGAACGGGTCGAACGGCTCAGTCCCGCTCGCCCGATCCGAGGGCACTCTCGCCGACGGGGTCGTGACCCTCGATGACTTCCGTGCCGCCCATGTACGGGCGGAGCGCTTCGGGCACCGTGACGGTGCCGTCGTCGTTCTGGTAGTATTCGAGGATGGCGACCATCACGCGCGGGAGCGCGAGGCCCGAGGCGTTCAGCGTGTGGAGGTATTCGGCCGATTCGTGGCGCTCTGGGCGGTAGCGAAGCCCCGCGCGCCGCGATTGGAAGTCCTCGAAGTTCGACGCCGTCGAGACTTCGAGCCAGCGGCCGCCCGCTTCCGGCCCGTCTTCCATGTCGTCGCCGGGTGCCCACACTTCGAGGTCGATCTGTTTGGTCGCCTTGAAGCCGAGGTCGCCCGTACAGAGTTCGAGAACCCGATACGGTAGTTCGAGGCGTCGCAGGACCTCTTCGGCCTCGTCCAGGAGCGCATCGAGGCGATCGTAGCTCGTTTCGGGTTCCACGAAGTTGACCATCTCGACCTTGTTGAACTGGTGGACGCGCACGATGCCGCGGGTCTCGGTTCCGTGCTCACC
The DNA here is from genome assembly GCF_024136965.1 of Haladaptatus sp. AB618. Classification (NCBI taxonomy): domain Archaea; kingdom Methanobacteriati; phylum Methanobacteriota; class Halobacteria; order Halobacteriales; family Haladaptataceae; genus Haladaptatus; species Haladaptatus sp. AB618. The sequence continues at coordinate 751,216 of NZ_JAMYJX010000001.1, forward strand.
GGCTTCGCGCCGGAAGTTCGGCGTGTACGCCTGATGTTTCAGCGGCAGGTCGTCGCGCAGGAGGATGTCCCCGGCGTACATGTTCGTCACCGGAACCTCGGCGGTCGGGCAGAGCCAAAGGTCCTCGCCCTCGATCTTGTACGCGTCCTCGGCGAACTTCGGCAGTTGGCCCGTCCCGGTCATTGAGTCGCTGTTGATAGGGATCGGCGGGAAGATATCCACGTACTCCTGTTCGCGGTGGACGTCCAGCATGAACTGCATGATGGCGTGTTCGAGCCGCGCGCCGTCGCCCTTCAGGAAGTAAAAGCCGCTTCCGGTCGTCTTGGCCGCCCGCTCCTCGTCGATGATGTCCAGTTCCTCGCCGAGGTCGTAGTGTGGCACCACGTCGGCGGGCAACTCGCGCAGGTTCTCGAACCCTTCCCGGCGGACCTCCACGTTGTCGTCCTCGTCGGCCCCGATGGGGACGCTTTCGTGCGGAACGTTCGGGATTTCGAGGCTTCGTTCTTCGAGTTCCTCCTCCAGTTCGCTCGCGCGTTCCTCTATCTCCTCCAACTCCGCCTTCAGCGCGCCCGAGCGCTCGATGGCTTCCTGTGCTTCCTCCTCCTTGCCTTCCTGCTTGAGTTCGCCGATGCTACGGCTGACCTCGTTTCGCTCGTGGCGGAGGTCGTCGCCCCGCGATTTGAGTTCGCGCCACTCGGCGTCCAACTCCAGAAATCCGTCCAGATCAACGTCGTCACCTCGGTGTTCGAGACCCTCCCGTACTTCGTCCGGGTGTTCCCGAATGTACTTCCTGTCGAGCATTCCTGTCTCGGGTTTCAACACCCCTGCAAAAAACCGTGTCGCTATCGAGGGATACTGTGACACTGTCGGCGACGGGAGGGATTGGGTCGTTTCAATCCGTTGGCTCGAAAGGTAGAGCGAGTAACGACTACGCTATTTCCGCGAGACCACCCACAAGATCACGCCGAGTCCGACGAGCAGCAGTGCGTACGAACCGGCGGCGATTGCGGCGTCGGTCGTCGTCGCATATCCGTCCATCTGAAAGGTGATAACCTTCCGAACGAGCGCGATGAGTCCGGCGTACACGGTCGCCCGGACGACGCCGACTTCGCCCTCCGACTCGACGTAGGCGATGACCGTCCGATAGATCTCGGCGACGATGAACAACAGGAGGATCACGTCGATGAGTTCGAGCAGCGTTCGCGGATCGGTCGCACGTCCGGCACGGAGAAACGAGAAGGCGAGAAACCCGAAATCCAGGAGACCGACGACGAACAAGCCGACAAGCAGATAGGCGGCGACGAGTTCCGCGATGCGCATCACCGACTCCGAGTAGGCGACGGCCCCATCGATGTCCATGTGGTCCGTGCGGTTGCCACCACCGTAGAATTTCCGCCGAAACATCACTTCGTGGCGTAACCCTCCGGAGTATCGCCGACCCACGACGATCGTTCAGTCACACGATCGTTTTTACTGCCGCTCCGCGTAGTATCGCACATGAACGACCCCGACATCACGCCCGCCGTCACCGCCGCCGCGGACGACATCTCCGAGATGGAGATCCGCGGGGCGGCGACCATTGCGGACGCGGCAGCGGCCGCCATCGGCGAGCAGGCGCAGGCCAGCGAGGCCGACACGCCGGACGCGTTTCGAGCGGAAATCCGGGCCGCCGCGCGACAACTCCACGAAACCCGACCGACCGCGGTGAGCCTTCCGAACGCGCTGCGCTACGTGCTGCACGGAATGGAAGGGGATACCGTCGAGGAACTGCGCGCGAACATCATGGCGACCGTCGAGGAGTTCCGATTGGATCTCGACCAAGCGCAGGATAATCTCGGTCAGATCGGCGCGAACCGCCTCCGCGACGGCGATACCATCATGACCCACTGCCACTCGACGGACGCGCTCTCCTGCGTTCGAAAGGCGTTGGACGACGGCAAGGAAATCAGCGCCATCGTCAAGGAGACCCGACCACGGAAACAAGGTCACATCACCGCCCGCCAACTCCGGGACTGGGACGTCCCGGTCACGCTCATCGTGGACAACGCGGCCCGCCGGTATTTGGACGACACCGACCACGTCCTCGTCGGCGCGGACTCCATCGCCGCCGACGGGAGCGTCATCAACAAGATCGGTACCTCTGGGTTGGCCGTGAACGCCCGCGAACGGGGCGTTCCGATCATGGTCGCGGCTCAAACCCTGAAGCTTCATCCGGGGACGATGACGGGCCACACCGTGGAAATCGAGATGCGCGACGAACGCGAGATTCTCCCCGACGTCGAGCGCGACGACGTGGGCAACGTCCGCGTCGAAAACCCCGCGTTCGACGTGACGCCGCCGCGCTACGTGGACGCCATCGTGACCGAACGAGGACAGTTCCCGCCCGAGAGCATCGTGACGCTGATGCGGGAGATGTTCGGGGACCAACAGAAGGGCGAACCGTGGGACGAACGATAGCGGTGCCCAAGTCGTTAAGCCAGTAGAAACGAGATACGGGACAGTATCATGGCGGTCGTTGCCGAACTCACCCTGAAACCGTTCGACTTCCCGCTGGGAAAGCTCCTCACCGCTGGCACGCGGACCCACATCGAATTCGAGCGAATCGTCCCCGTCGGACCGCGTGTCGTCCCGGTTTTCTGGGCGTGGGGGGACGATTTACCCGATTTCGAGGAGCGAGTGCGTGCCGGGTCGTACGTCAACGACCTCACGGAACTAGACCGCGTCGACGACCGCGTCCTCTATCTCATGGACTGGGAGATTCCCGACGAAGCGTTCCTCGAAGGACTTCAGGAAACGAACGGCATCATCAGGTCCGCGGAGGGATACGACGGCGAGGATTGGTCGTTCGAACTGCTCTTTCCCTCGTATGATGATCTGTCCGAGTTCCACAACTACAGTCTGGAAAACGACGTCGAGTACACCCTCGGACGGATCTATACCCTTCGGGAGGCGGGGAAGAACCAGCTTTCCTTGTCGCTCACCGAGAGCCAGCGGGAAGCGTTGCTCCTCGCGCTACAACGCGGCTATTTCTCCACGCCGAGTCGTGTAACGCTCGATGAGTTGGCGGCGGAACTGGATATCAGCCAGCAGGCGCTCTCCGAGCGCATTCGACGCGGAAACGAATCGCTCCTCGAACAGACGCTTCTCGATTCCGGGAACGACGACAAACGTGACTGACCTGTCACCTCCGACCTCACTTATAAATGCCCAGTTCGAACAACCTTATTTTTGAATTTGGTGCGTCCAGTATCCCTCGAACGGATCCGAAATGAAGGAAACCAGTTCCCGTCGACGTTCCCCGCTTTCCGTGAGCGACATCCTGGAGGTCATGGCCGACTCTCATCGCCGCAGGCTCCTCGATCATTTGTCGTCCACGTCCGAGAACCGGTGTTCGGTCTCGGAACTCGCCGACGCGATCCGGTCGGAAGCTGACGGGACCGTACAGTCAAAAGAGCGGGTACGGCAACGATTGATTCACGTTCATCTTCCGAAACTGAGCGAACTCGGACTCATCGAACACGACGAGGGGTCCAACGAGGTGCGATACGTCGAGTCCACGCCAGCGGAAACAGTTCTCGACCAGATACAGTCCGACTCCGACGGCGATTCCGTCGACGGCGGTTCTCCCGACGACGATTCCATCGATGCGGATACTTCCGGCGACGGTTCCGTCGATGGGAATTCGTAGCGGTTGCGCTCGATACCCGTCGTTAGCCGCTGTCGACGTACGAAACACGATTTAACGAATCGTCGATGTGAAAGTGGCACAGACCGCAAACCTTTCCCCACCTCCGTTCGCGTGTCGGAGTATGGTACTGCCGGACGGGTTCGCACTCCCCCCATTGCTGTATCTTCTTCCGCTTCTGCTGGCGGTCGGTGTCGTTCTCTGGTTGCTCTGGGAGGCAGAGCCGACTATCGGGGAACGAACCGTCGTATCGCTCGCGCCGTGGATGGTCGTCGGCGCGGGATTCAATGCGTTGCATCAACTCCCGAACTCCCCGGTTCCCGACGTCATCGATCCACTGTTCGGGACGCCGTCCGTCTATCTCACGACGTTCGTACTGGTGGGAATCGTTTGGCTACTCGCGATCCATCAGCTTCGAACTCCCGTCCCGCGTGCGCTCGCGGGCGTCGGTTTGGTGGGCGTCGCACTCGTCCTGGTCGTCGCGCTGTGGTTCGGCATCGAACACGACAGCCTTCGGCTGTTCTGGCCGTTCGTGGCGCTCGTCGTCGCGGTCATCCTGACGGGAATGCTCTGGGCCGCGACGCAGTTCTTCTATCCGGACGTCGCCATCATCACGGGTGCGGTCGGCGTCCTCACGCTGTTCGCACACGCCTTGGACGGCGTCTCGACGGCCGTCGGCATCGACGTTCTCGGGTTCGGGGAGCAGACCCCGCTCTCGCGGGCCATCCTCGAAATCGCCCATTCGATTCCCGCCGGGGATTCGCTCGGCGTCGGCTGGCTGTTCGTCCTCGTTAAACTCGCCATCGCCGAGTTCGTCGTCCTGCTGTTCGCGGATTACGTCGCCAGCGAACCGACCGAGGGCTATCTCCTGCTCGGCGTCGTCGCTGCCGTCGGACTCGGGCCGGGTGCACACAACCTCATCCTGTTCGCCATCACGGGCTAAGTCGTCGGGATTTTTTACTCCTGCCGAGGAACGTGAACGGTATGCCGTCCACGAACCGCGCCGGGGGAGTTCGCGTCGTAACTGCGGGACACATCAACTGGGATGTGACGCTCAGAGTGGACGCCTTACCCGAACCCGACGGAGAAGCGCGCATCTCCTCACAACAGCGCTCCGGCGGCGGGAGCGCCGCGAACGTCGCCGTCGCGCTTTCCCGTATGGACGTTTCGACCGGCCTCGTCGGGAGCGTCGGTTCGGACGACAACGGTCTGCTGGTGCAGCGCGAACTCACGAGCGCGGGCGTCGATTGTACGCACGTCCTCGAAGTAGCGGGCATCGAGACCACGACGAAGTACCTGATCGTGGACGAAAGTGGCGAGGTGATGGTGCTCGGCAACGAGGGTGCGAACGAAACCATCGCACCGGACGACATCGAACCCGGATACGTCCGTGCGGCCGACCATCTCCACCTGACCAGCCAACGGCCCGATACGGCGGCTGAACTGGCTCGAATCGCGACGGAAGCCGGGGTGACCGTCAGCTTCGACCCCGGCCGTCGCCTCGCCGAACGGGACTTTTCACGGGCGCTCGCCTACTCGGACATCGTCTTTCTGAACGACCGAGAGGCAGCGACGATTCTCGACCGTGATCTGGAGCACCCTTCCTCGGAACTTCACGGACGGGTCGTCGTCATCAAACACGGTCGGAACGGCGCGCGGGTCGACACGACCAAAGGCGTCTACACCCACCCCGGATTCGGCGTCGAATCGGTGGACTCGACCGGCGCGGGCGACGCGTTCGCGGCGGGATTCATCACCACGTTGCTCGATTCGGCCGACTACGAACGGGCGCTGGAGTTCGCCAACGCCTGTGGCGCGCTCACGTCGATGGCCGCCGGGGCGCGAACGTCCCCGACGCGGGCCGACGTCGAGGCGTTCTTCGACGAGCGGTTTTAAATCTCGTTCGGGCCGCCAGCACTCTGTACCTGCCACCCGCCGCGAATTCCACAGGCTTCCCGCACCTCGTAGACGATTTCGGTTTCCGGTCCCATCCGCTCGCCGCCTTCCACGGACTCGACGCGGAGCGGGACGTCGAGCGTATCGCCACAACAGCCCACGTCGAGGAACTCCTCCCACACGTCGCCCGCTTGGACGTGATCCTTCGTCTTCCGAAGGTACGCGAGGAAATGCCTCGTCCCGACCTGGAACCGCCCCCAGTTGCTCAGATCCTCGGGATACGAGACGACGACTCGGGTCGCCGATTCGTTCGTCTGCTGTGCGTTTTCTGTCGCCATAGTGATGTAGAGGAGCGCGAGACAATTATGCCTTCGTACGACTTTTTCCCCTTTACACTCCCGTTTCGCATGACTGTTTTGGCCGTAGTAATTAAGAAAGCTTATTCAGGGCCGTCCCGGACCCATCCGTTATGGTAGAGTTTCAAGTACCGGAGGTCGATTACACCCGGTACTCGAATCGGCAATTAGCGGGGGTTCCCCTCGCCATTCTCATGCTGGCGTTGCTTGTCCTCGCCGGTTGGTACATGGCAACCGGCGCACCAGTGACGCCCGGCATCGATTTTACAGGCGGAACGGAAATGAGAATTCAGACGACCGCGTCCCAACATCATATCGAGACGTCGTTCGATTCTCAGGTCGCGTCGGTGACGCCGTCGGCATCGCAAAACAACGTGTACATCGTCACGTTCCAAAGTACTGATACGAATTCGTTGACGAATCAGGCACAGAGTAACGGGTACGAGATACTCTCGAAGCAGAGTACGTCCGCGAACTTCGGGGCAGGTGCCCAGCAACTCGCGCTGTACGGTATCGTCGCGGCGTTCGTGGGGATGAGCGTTATCGTCTTCCTGATGTTCCGCTCGTTCGTCCCCTCCATCGCCGTCGTCATCTCCGCGTTCGGCGACATCGTGATTCCGCTCGCGTTGATGGACGTGTTCGGCATCAAGCTTTCACTGGGTACCGTCGCCGCGCTCCTGATGCTCATCGGTTACAGCGTGGACTCGGACATCCTGCTCAACAACCACGTTCTCCGGCGTTCGGGTGACTTCTACGAGAGCACCTACCGCGCGATGCGAACCGGTGTGACGATGACGGTCACCTCGCTCGCCGCGATGGCCGTGATGACCCTCGTGTCCGCCTTCTTCCAGATTGGGCTTCTCACGTCCATCGGTGTCATCCTCGTGATGGGACTGGCGACCGACCTCATGAACACCTACATGCTCAACTTGAGCCTCCTTCGCTGGTACAAATACGAAGGGGTGGCGCGATGAGCATCCGCGACCATTGGCGTACCGGGTTGCTCCTCATCCTCCTGCTCGGGAGCGCGTTCGCGCTCTTCGTCCCGCAGGGTGGGAACAGTAACAGCCTTTCCGCAAACGCCACCTCTTCCGGTCCGACCAACCTGAAGTACGGACTCGAACTGGCGGGCGGGACGCGAATCCGCGCGCCGGTCAACGGCGTCACCGCCGAACAGGTACACATCGCCAACGGAACGTCCCAAACCGACCTCCAGAAGAGCATCGCCAACAACATCAAGGGCGTCGGCCAGGCGGACGTGAAGTTCCGGGCCACGCAGTCTGCGACCGTCGGTACCGTCGAAGTGTACTCGAAGAACGTCAAACCGGCACAGCTGACATCCGCGCTCGACGGCGCGAACATCAAGCATGGCACCGTTCGACAGGGTGTGACCGCACAGACGCGCTCGGAGATCGTCAAGGTGTTGAGCGACAAGATTTCGAAGGCCGGACTCGCCGGTGGCCGCGTCCAACAGGTCACGGCCGCGAACGGTGACCACTACATCCAGATCGAGATGCCGAACGCGAACGAGTCGGAGATGCGGGACTTGGTCACTCACCGCGGTCAAGTGTCCATCGTCGCCCACTATCCGACGGACAACGGTTCCGCGAACACGACGGTGATCACCAAACAGAACATCACCAACGTCGGGCCTGCACAACAGAGCCAGCGGGACCAAACGTGGGGCGTCAGCGTCTCGCTCACCGACGGCGGTGCGAAGTACTTCTCCAAGGTGATGAAGGATCGCGGATTCACCAGTTCGGAGGGAGTCGGGACCTGTAACTATCCAGCAAAATCCCCGGACGAGGCGGGATACTGTCTCTACACGGAAACTGACGGGAAAATAGTGTCCGGGGTGAGTATGGGTAATCTCGCAAACTCCATCAACAGCGGCGACTTCCAAAACAACCCGACGTTCACGATCACGACCGGTCACAACGCCTCCGAGGCGCGTAAGATCCAGATCAACCTGCAGGCCGGTGCACTTCCCGCCTCGCTCGACACGCAGGCGGGTTCGACGACCTACCTCGCGCCGAGTCTGGCGAGTCAGTTCAAACTCTACTCGCTCCTCGCGGGTATCGCGGCGGTGCTCGCCGTCAGCGGCGTCGTCTTCATCCGCTACGGGAAGAAGGAAGTCGCCTTGCCGATGATCCTGACCGCCCTCTCTGAGGTGTTCATCCTGCTCGGCTTCGCCGCGGCGATCAGTTTGCCGCTCGACCTCTCGCACATCGCGGGATTCATCGCGGTCATCGGGACCGGGGTGGACGACCTCATCATCATCGCCGACGAGGTGATGAGCGAAGGAAAAGTCAGTTCCTCGCGCGTCTTCCAGTCGCGCTTCCGCAAGGCGTTCTGGGTCATCGGGGCCGCCGCCGCGACGACCATCATCGCCATGAGTCCGCTGGCAGTCCTCTCGCTCGGCGACCTGCAAGGGTTCGCCCTCATCACCATCCTCGGCGTCCTCATCGGCGTGCTGGTGACGCGACCGGCGTACGGTGACATCCTGCGCTACCTGCTGACGGACAGATAACCCGACCGAAACGCGACTTTTTTCGGCCTCATCGGATTCAGTATTCATCACCTACGGCCACCGTAGGCACCGTCTACTCCCGAAACGATGTTTTCCTTATAACCGCCACAGCGTCGAACCGGGGACGATGTTGGAATACCTCCAGCACGGCAGACGACGGGTCGCCGTGGAGATGGAGCGGCTGCGTCTGCGGCCGGACGCTCACCCACGAGACACGGCGCAGGCGGTACGGTCGCTTCCTCCCGAACCGGCGGTTCTGTTTCTCTGCCTCGGAAACATCTGTCGCAGTCCGCTCGCCGAGCGGTATCTTCGGGAGCGACTGCAAACGACGGAGTTCGACTGCTCGACCGTTCGCTCGGCCGGATTCATCGAAAAGGAAGGCCGGTCGAGTCCCGACGCGGCGGTCGCCGCCGCAGGAGAACTCGGTGTCGATTTGTCCGATCACCGTTCGCAGTGCGTGGACGAGATCATGTTGCGCGAGAGCGACCTCGTCCTGCTCATGGACGCGTGGAACTACTGGTATCTCAAACGTGACTACCCCGACGCACTCGAAAAAGCCTACTTCGTGCGGTCGTTCGACACCTCCCCGGTGTTCGAAATCGAGGACCCGTACGACGCCGACCGGGCCACGTTCCGGCGGGTGTATGGCGAAGTCACGGGCGCGGTGGATGCGTTTCTGGCAACCGTCGAAGACGGGGAAAGCGAGGTAGGCGAAAACGACGTGGTGAATGGGAAAGTCACGAAGGAGGGAACGCGGGCGGAGGACCGGAGCGCATGAGCGTCGTCGTCCCGGCCATCGCGGCGGGAAGCAGCCTCGCGTGTATCCGTTCGCTCGGTCGGAAGGGAATCCCCGTCATCGCGGCTTCCGAATCCCCCGACTCGCCCGCGTTCGCGTCGAAGTACGTCGACGAACGCGCGTCCCTTCCCGCACCGACCGACGACATCGAGGGCTATCGGGACGGGTTGCTATCGCTCGCGGAACGGCCCGACGTGGAGACCATCGTTCCGCTCCGGGAACCCGAGAGCTACGTCCTCTCGAAATACCGGGAGCGATTCGCGGAGCACGTCGCCACGCCGTGGCCCGACTTCGAGACGATGGACTCCGCCCGCGACAGGAACCAGTTGTTTCAGCGGGCAGAGGAGGTCGGGATTCCGATTCCGGAGACGAAGCTCCTCACGGAGTGGGACGACTGGCGCGACGATACGGTCGTGAAATCCCGGTACACCGTGCTCGTCCGCGACAACCGAACGCAGTATCCGGGCGTGCGGTTCATCTCCGGCGATCCGGACGAACTCGATACCCCCGACGAGGACCGCCTGATCGCCGAGATGGGCCACGTCCCAATCGTCCAGGAGTGCATCCCCGACGGGACGGAGTACGGCTTTTTCGCCCTCTTCGACCACGGCGAACCGGTCGTCACCTTCCAGCACCAGCGAATCCGGAGCTACACCTACTCCGGCGGTGCGAGCGTCTTTCGGCGGGCCGTGTCGATACCCACGCTTCACGAGCAGGGCGTTCGGCTCCTGTCGGCGCTCGACTGGCACGGCCCCGCGATGGTCGAGTTCCGCCACGACCCGCGCGACGGCGGGTTCAAGCTACTCGAAGTGAACCCGCGCTTCTGGGGTTCGTTGCAACTCGCGGTCCACGCGGGCGTGGACTTCCCGTATCGCTACTATCAACTCGCGAACGCGGTTCGAAAACCGGATTACGGCTACACGGTCGGCACGGGGAGCCACATCCTTCGGGGTGAACTCGTCTACCTCGTCAGCCTGCTTCGTGACGATTACGACCACGTCGAACGCCCGTCGGTTCCCAGCGCCGTCGCTCGCGTCCTGTTCTCGCTGGCCACGGACCCGAACTTCGATTACTTCTCCCGGGACGATCCGGGACCGTTCCGCCGCGACCTGACGAACCTCGTCGGAGAGTATGCGCCCTCGAAAACCGCACCGCTCAAACGAGCCATATCCACGCTGGTCGGCAAATGACCGTCGAAAATCAGAACTGGTCGAGTCCCGACTGTTCTCGGGCGGCCAGTACGTCCTTGCTCGTCCGCCACGAGGCGCGGGCACAGCCAGGCAGTTCACCGTTGGCTTCGACGTACTCGCGCAGGAATTCTCGGGTGTTGGGATCGCTCGGGTAGCCGCTGCCGACCGCGCCGTGTTTCTCGGCGAGTCGCGCGACGTGCGCGTCCCGCTCGACCTTGGCGACGATGCTCGCCGCGCCGACGATGGCGTGGGTCTCGTCCGCCCCGTGCTCCGCCTCGATTTCGACCGCACCCTCGATTCCTCCCCGTTCCTCGACGCCCGCCGCAACCCGCCGGGCGAATCGCGCTTCGCTGGTGTCACAGGCGTCCACGATTCCCCGCGAGCAGTTTCCGTTTTCGTCGGCGGCGACCCGCGAAATCGCCTCGACGTGTGCCGCGACGGTCAGCGTGTTCATGTCGCTCTCGGGGTCGTCGATCCGCTCCGTCGTGATTTCGGCGACGCCGACCGAGATGGATTCGTCCGCGCGAATCGCCGCCGCGAGCGCCTCCCGGCGCTCCGGCGAGAGGTTCTTCGAGTCGTCCATGCCGTCGGGGAGGGCCGCGGGGTCGTCAACCGCGACTGCCGCGGCGAACATCGACCCCAACACCGGCCCGCGCCCCGCTTCGTCTACACCGAACACGACCGGACGATGGGAGTGGGACACCATGGTCGTTTCTGATTTACCGACGGCGATAGACCTCGAAAGCTTTCGGCTGTTCGCTACGAGACGGATTTGGACCTTCTCTGTGGTTGCAAGTCTCGAATTACGACAAGACATCGCTATTTCCTCTCGGACTACAACGACCGAGCCGCATGAATTACCGCACCGTCAACACCCTCCCCAGCCGATTCCCTCGCGCGAGGGATGAGTGACGCCGCGACTGAAAAGGAGCGGCGGAGGGAGTCGGTTGGGGAGGTGTGTGGGCAGTTGCGGTGGTAGTTGGGTGGATGAAAGGGGCCGTCCGGTCGCGCTTGTTTAGTCGTCTGTGTAGGCTCTATCCGCGCTCTCCGCAACAGTCGCGCGGATATCCTGTACAGCGACCGCGAACGGACGGGGGCTGTCGAGGTCGTCTTCTCGGGAACTGCAATCGCTAAGCCATCAAACACCTCTTTGCGTAGCGGGCGGGGGATTCGGTGACTGTCCCTCGGCAACTGAAATCACAGAAGGGTCAAAATGAGGACTATCAGACCAGGGATAACAGAAAGTCCACTTCCAAGCACCTTCTCAAACCGAAATCAGTCGGATTCGCTGGACCGGAATACGCCCCCACTGTCGCTTGCCCGCTATTTACTCTTTCAGATAATCGTCGTGACCGAATATCTCGTCCTCGCCCTCGACGGCGACGACGTCCAGCGCCGTGACTTCCGCGCCGACACCCAGTAGTCCGGCCAAACTCGGCTCAGTGCGCCCTTCGTCGCCGCTGATGAGTTCCTTGATGTAGAGGCCTCCCTCGCCGTGGATTTCGACTTCGCCGTGACGCTCGTCGTCCATGTGTCCCACGATACTGTAGACTTCGCGGACACGCGTGAGGTTGGCCCGGCGGTGGTCCACTCGGTTCGGGGTGAACTGATCGACCGTCGCGCCGTCCAGTTCCTCGATGGCGGCCGCGAGGTCCTCCTCCGTGACGGCCTCGTCGAACTCCACCTGCGCGCGGTAGGTCTTGCTCGCATCCAAGCCCTTCACGCGCTCGACCATGTCGTGCGTGGCGAGGGTGAGACTGTCAACCTCCGCCTTTCCGTCCGCGAACTCGTTGATCTCCGTTTCGAGTTCGTCGGTGTCGGGGCGACGCCGTTGCGGTTTCTTGACCTCGATGGCGAACGGGCGTCCCGTCCCGAGCATCAAGGCGTCCACGTCCTCGCGGCCCGCACCGTGGAAGATGGCCTCCTTGCCGTCCATGGCTTCCAGCACGGGCGGCGTCGTCAGTTGCTCGACGCTCTCGTCGTAGAGGAAACCGCTGCCGCCGCAGTAGTCACAGGATTCCTCGCCGCCGCCTTCGGCGAGTTGCTTGCCCGACCCGCCGCACTCGCGGCAGGGCCATTTCGTCTGGGGGATGTCCCGTTCCAGCTTTCGATAGCGGCCGAAGACGAAGGCGGGGTTCACCTGCACGTCCACGTCGCCGCGTTCGAGGTTGAGGAGCGCCAACACGTCCGGGCGGTCGAAATCGACTTCCGTGTCGGTGAGTCGTCCGACGCGCTTGCCGACCTCGCGGTTGAATTCGGATTTGAACAGTTCACCGGTGTCCTCGGGCAGATCCGCTAGTTCGCGGAGCAGGATTTCGTTCTCCTCCACGAGCGGCGGTGCCCGCGTTCCGACCTGATACGTCTCGAATTCGACGTCAGCGAGGGCCTCCGCGACCTGTTCCGCGTACGCATCGAACTCGTCGATGAGTCCTTCACAGACCCAACACTCTTCGTCGGGTTCCTCGAAATCCTCGTCGTCCTCCAGTGCGACCGCAACCCGGAGGGAGTGGCCACGATCGGTGTTCGTCAGCCCGAAACTTCGGTCGGCGAACTGGCGACCGAGACAGGCATCACACACCGGATCCTCCGCGATGACCCGCCGCGCCGCCGAAAGTACGTCCATATCTCATCCGTGGGAGTCACGCGGTAAACCGGTTTCCGATTGCGTCGAAAAAAGAAAGGGGAAATCAGTCGCGAGTGAGCGTTATCGAGTCGGTATCCGTGAGGCCGTCGTCGTCGGTGACCCGGACCCTGATGGTCCGCTGATCGCAGAAGTCCGTGTGGATCGTGACGTTCTGGCCGGTGGTCTCGTACGCTCCGTCGCCGTCGAGATCCCACTCGTAGCTGACGATTTCGTCGGTATCGGCCGTCGATGCGTTCGCGTGGAGCGTCACGGTGCGGTTCCCGTGGAACGTTCGGTTTGCCGCGTTCTTCGGCGACGTCTCGATGGTGACGCTCGGGGCGTCCATCTCGTCCTCCGCGACTTGATGGTCGAGCGACGGCCTGTGGTCGCTCGATTCGAGGACGTGCAGTTCGCTCTCCTCCGATAGCACGCCGAGCCACTCGTGCACGGTCACGTAGAGCTTTCCGTCGGCAACGACAGGTGCGTACGGGACGAGGGGGCTCGCCTCGCTAACCGAGTAGTTCCATCGTTCCTGGCCGGTGCTCGCATCGATGGAGTAGATGGCGGGCGACGCCGGTCTGTCGCTGTGTCTGGTGAAATGGCGTCCGCCGACGTACACCGAGTCGTTGGCGGCCGTCGGTGCCGACAGATGGTCCGCCGCCGTGTCGTACCTCCACTGCTCGTCTCCGGTTGCGGCGTCGAGGGCGTACACACTCCCGTGATCGTCGCCACGGGTGCTGACGTACACCGTACCGTCTTTGACCGCCGGTTCGGATATCTCGTCCCTCTCGTTGCTATCGGCGCGTGCCACCGAGTGGGTCCAGACGACGCTTCCGTCGTCGGTCGAGAGCGCGTAAACGGGTTGTGTGTCACCGTCGGTTTCGGCGGTGAGGTAGATGCGGTCGCTCGTCACGGCGCTGTCGAAGTCCCCGGTCGCATAGGGATTCGACACGTTCCACTTCAGCGCTCCGCTCGACGCGTCCATCGCCGACATCGTCGTACTGTTCTGTGCGTACGCAGTCCCGTTCACGACGCCGATTATTTGCTGGCCGTAAGCGGACCAGCGCTCGTCACCCGTCTCCGCGTCGTAGGCCGTGTTTGCGACGTAGACGACGCCGTCGGCGACTATCGGACTCGCTTGGGCGGAGTTGTTGACGCGCCACTGCACTTCGCCGGTGTCCGCGTCGAGGGCGTACAGACCACCGTTGTGGTCGTAATCATCGGCGTGCGTGCCGCGCGTTTGGACGTACACGGTCCCGTTGGCGACGGCGGGCGCGCCGGTCGCCGCACCGACCGTCGTGCTCTTCCAGCGTTGGTCGCCGGTTTCCGCGTCGTACGCGACGACGTATCCCTCGGCGGGCAGTTCGGCGTTGGTCGTCATCGATACGTACGCCGTTCCGTTCACGACGGCCGCCCCCGAGTCGGCACGCGCACCGAACTGTGTGCTCCAGTCCTCGGTCGCGTACGGGGCCGGACCCGTATCGTTCGTCGCACCGGTTCGTCCCGAATCGGCGCGGTCGGACGCCCAACCGTCGTCCGCAGATGTCGGCGACTGCGGTGCCGTCGCCGCGACGAACGATATCGACGAGACGACGACGAGGAGGGCGAGTACTAATCCGACTCGTGCCCGATTTCGTTTCATCGCTCACTTCCGTTGTTAGCTACTGTCATGGTTTCCTTTGGATCTGTGAACGTCAATCTCGAATCACTCGACTGACGTACCATCAGATACCGAAACATGTCTCCTTACTATATGGTCATTAACCGAAATAATAACGGATGAGTTTCGTTTCGGAGTGGAATTAACTGTCTGTTATCGGAACTGGATTCGGTAGCTGGTAGTCGTTCGATTACGACGAGCAGTCCCCGGGACATCGCGTCCACGACTTCGAGCGTCACCGCCGTCTTCCCCCTGCTCCTCGAAAATGAATAAAATATGTGACGATGGTGTCCCATGGGAACCCGTCCCGCGGAAGATTTATTCCTTGCCCGTTTAGAATGCAACGTCGTGTCGGCAGTATTGTACGTTGTGCATATGGGGAACCGAAGGGGCTATATGCATGCTAACGCAGTGTGACGATATGCCTTCCGAGCCGCCGTTTATCTCTGTTATCATTCCGGTCTACAACGACCCGAGGGGCATTCGCATGACGCTCGATGCCGTCATCGACCAGACGTATCCAAAAGCGGCGTACGAAGTGTTGGCCGTGGACAACGGCTCCACGGACGACACGCGGGATGTCATCAGGAGTTACGAAGAGCAGTATCCCGATCTCGTACAGCTGCTTGTCGAAGACGAGGTGCAGGGTCCCGCCGCGGCCCGTAACACGGGAGTCGCCGAGTCCGAGGGGTCCCTCCTCGCGTTCATCGACGCCGACATGACCGTCGAGGAAACGTGGCTCGAACACGCCATCGCGTCGATGGAATCCAACGATTGGGACTACATGGGTTGTAACGTCGAAATCTACGTCGAAGACGGAAAGGACACCCTCACCGCGAAGTACAACCAGATCTTCGGTTTTCCTATCCAGAAGTATATCGAGGAACAGCAGTTCTCGGGAACGGGCTGTCTATTTACCCGACGTGAAGTGTTCGACGAAGTCGGCAACTTGACGAGCGTCTGTTCTCCGGCGAGGACCAGGAGTTCGGCAACCGGGTGTACGACGCCGGATTCGGTCAGCACTACCAGCCCGCGATCACGATGTATCACCCCGCTCGCTCGTCGCTCACGTCGCTCCTGAAAAAGCACTTCCGACTGGGTCGTGGCCGAGCACAGATGCAACGCTACCACCCGAGCCGCGTCAAGAAGCCGAGCGTTCTCAACCCGCGAAACTATCTCCCCCCACATCCGATTCGATTCTACAAGAGCGTGACAGAGGTGGCGACGCTGACGTGGACCGAAGTGATTCTCCTGTTTTTCATCGCCTATATGAAGCGGCTCACCTCGACTGCGGGCTGGGCCTACGAACACTTCGGCGAGGGCGACTGATCGCGCCCGCGTTCAGAAGCGACTTACACCCCCCGAGACGACTATCCGTATGCGACAGTTCATCGTTCTCGGTCACGACGCCCCGACGACGCCCGACTTCTCGCTGGACGACTTGGCGGGCGCAGCAGGGCGACTCGACGCCCTCTGTCGGTGTGTCAACAGCGCGTTTTTCCTCTCGCACGACTTTCGAAGCGACGTTCGATGCTTCCTCGTCCTCCAGGACGAACTGACGATTCGCTTCGAGGGGAGCGAACTCCGCCGACTCAACCCCGACGAGCGAAGCACGGCGGCGCTCGTCCGCAAAGCGCTGGAGGCGAAGGGGGAAGCCATCGGTCACATGGAAGCCGAGAGCACGCCCGGCGTGTTCATCTCGAAGCGCGACTTCGGAACCATCCTCTCCGAGGCGAGTCGGAATTCCACCGTCGTCGAACTCCACGAAGAGGGAACGCCCGTCGTCGACCTCGAACCGCCGGAGAACCCGCTGTTCGTGCTCTCTGATCACGGCGACTTCACGGACGAGGAGGCGGAACTGCTGGCCGACGAGTCCGACGAACGGGTTCGACTCGGTCCGGAACTCCTCCACGGGGACCACGCGATGACGGTCGCACACAACTATCTCGACACGCGGGGGTACACGGAGTACTGACCATGCGGGTCAGCGTTATCGGCGGCGGAACCGTCACCGAGACGGAAGCGGAACTGGCGGTGGAAGTCGGCCGATTGCTCGCCGAGCGGGACCACACCGTCGTCTGTGGCGGTCTCGGCGGCGTCATGGAGGCCGTCTGTCGCGGCGCACAGGTTGCGGGTGGACGGACGGTCGGAATCCTGCCGGGGACCGACCGCGACGCGGCGAATCCGTACGTCGACGTGGCCATCGCGACCGGACTGGGTCACGGACGGAACTCTCTCGTGGTGATGAACGGCGATGCGGTCATCGCCATCGACGGCGGGTCGGGGACGCTCTCCGAACTCGGTTTCGCGGGCGTGTTCGACCGGCCGACCGCCGGGTTGACGACCCACGACGCGCCGAACGTTCACCCGGTCGACACCCCCACGGAGGCCGTCGAATACGTCGAGGAAGAAGCGGCGGAGATATCCTGACTTCGGAAGCGTTAAAGGTACCCCTCGCCATCTTCAGAATGCGGGCCGGTGGGGTAGCCTGGTATCCTTCGGCCTTCGGGTGGCCGTAACCGCGATTCGAATTCGCGCCGGCCCATTTCTACCCCTCATTCTACGTTGTTGAGCGGTGCGTTTCGGCTTGTTGCGAGGTGCGAATTTGAGCAGACGAGGCACGCGCAACGAAGTGAGCATGTCTCGGCGAGTTCGAATTCGCGCCGGCCCACTACCTTTCCCGCATTCTCAAAACGACGAGCGGAGCATTTTGCATGCGCTTACACACGATTTCCGCCGAACCGTGTTCTACCGTTTCGACGCTCGAATACACACGAACGTCGGTCGCTTCAGCCGCTTTTCGTACGATTCCGGCTTTTTCCCCTCGAACGTCGCCGTCGGAGTGGGTTCGACCAGTTCGTCCAGTTGGAAGCCGGTTTCGAGGAGAGGATTGATGATTTCCGAAAACGGTCGGTGATAGAACGGGACGTCGACGTCTCCACCATTACTCGTCCACGTCATTCGCTCCCGTTCGGTTTCGAAGTAGTTCACGCCCTCGTACGCGAGGTAGTCGTCGAGCGGATGATGGGCCGAAAACGCGAGGAACCCTCCCGGTCGGAGGAGGCGGGAAAACTCCGCGAACGGTCGCCGCCAGTCCTCCACATAATGGAGGGAAAGACCGCTGACGACGCCGTCGAACGCGTCGTCGTCCGCGACGTCGAGCGGCCGTTCCATGTCCGCTCGGAGAACGGTCGCCCGGTCACCGATGCGCTCTCTCGCCCCGTCGACCATCTTCTCACTCGTATCGAAAGCGACGACGTCCGCTCCGTGGTCGAGCAACCACTCCGAGTATCGACCGTAGCCGCACCCCGCATCGAGGATCCGTTTTCCGTCCACCTCCGGAACGAGGTCTACCATCGCGGGAAATTCCAAATCCGAACAGTAGGGGTCGTCTTCGTGCTCCCTGTACGCTTCCGCCAGTTCATCGTAGGCGTCCTCCGCGATGGGTCTGTCGTCGGGTGACATGGACACGATTGTCTGTCGGTTCCTACGGTAACAGTTCCGATTCATATCCATTCGTGCTCACACGTCGTCGAGTGACGCCGACGAGCGGAGCGGTTCGAATCACCGAGTCACCACCGTTATCCCCCTCCCATTCCTAGCTCCATCAACATGACCGAGGGAGTCGATTTCGACGTCGCAAGTGCAGAGGAGATCGCGGGACAGCGGGACGAAGTCGTTGCCGCGGTCACGGACCACGCGGGCACGGTCGCGCGCGAACTCGCGTTGCTTCAGGGAGGGGACTACGGCCAAGAGACGTTCAAGACGAACGCCGGGAAGTGGACGCTGAAGTACGAAGCGGGTACGGTTCAGTACCTTCGGTTCAAAGGGAAAGCGGGCGGCGAAACCTACGTCGTCTCGTCCCAGCAACCGCCGGACCCGGACGAACTCGCCACGGCGATGCGGGACTACGACGCGTTCGTCCGGGCGTACAACGAATTCGTTCGATCGAAGGAAGGCGTGCTGGACGACGTGGAAACCGACTTTCCCGCAGTCGAATCGACCGACACGATCGTCTCCGAACGGGACCGCGTCGTCGGACGGATTCGGGAAGTTACGGACGTGATGGCCGGTGAACTCCACCGCTACGATGGGGTAGACTACGGGACGTTCACGGCCCGCGTCAACGGCAAGCGCTGGGAGTTGAAACGCGAGGAGAGCAGGGCGTCGTACCTCCGCGTGGGCGGTCAGGGCGGCACGTATCTCGTCTCGCAGTACGAACCGCCCTCCGCGCCGGACGTGCGTGAACTGGCCGACGACTTCCGTGATTTCGTCGCGGAGTTCAACGAGTACGTGGACGAGTTGGAAGCCGACCTCGGGCACGTCACCCTCTAACCCGTTTTACACCGCTTCCCCAAGGGACAAAGTCGTCCGCGACGACTCTCCGGCATGGATTCCGAAACCGTTGCGATCGTCACCGCCGCCGGGCGGGGTATCGGCGAAGCGTGCGCTCGAAGGCTCGCGGACGATGGCTACACGCCAGTCCTCCTCTCGAAATCCGGTGCGGCGGTCGATGTGGCCGAGGACCTCGGCGGCGTCGGATTCGAGGGCTCGGTGACCGATCCGGACGACCTCGATGCACTGGTAACGGCCGCAACGGAGCGCTACGGTCGTATCGACGCGCTCGTGAACAACACGGGCCATCCGGCGACCGGCGACCTCCTCGACATCTCGGACGAGGAGTGGCACGACGGGGTGGACCTCGTCCTCCTGAACGCGGTTCGAACCGCGCGGCTCGTCACGCCGGTCATGCGCGAGGAGGGCGGCGGTGCGATCGTGAACATCTCGACCTTTTCGGCGTTCGAACCGAGCACCGAGTTTCCGGTCTCCTCGGTGCTCCGCGCCGCGCTCGGGAGTTTCACGAAGCTCTACGCGGACCGCTTTGCCAGCGACGACATCCGCATGAACGCCGTGCTTCCGGGCTTCGTGGACAGCTACGAGGTTGACGACGAGATGCGAGCGAAAATTCCGATGGGACGACCCGCGAAGACCGAAGAGATCGCGGATACCGTCGCGTATCTGGTCTCTCCAGCGGCGAGCTACGTGACCGGGCAGAACGTCCGCGTCGATGGCGGACTGACGGGATCGGTATGAAGGAACGGCAGGTGAAAGCGGCCGTCGTAACGGAGCAATCCGACGGATTCCACATCGAGGAACTCTCCATCGACGAACCGAGAGCGGGTGAGGTACTGGTTCGAATCGTCGCGACCGGCGTCTGTCCTGCGGACATCGCCGTCCGCGACGGTGGGTTCGGAACGTCGGTCCCAGCGGTTCCCGGGCACGAAGGCGCAGGGGTGGTCGAAGCAGTCGGTGACGACGTGACGAGCATCACGCCCGGCGATCACGTGGTGTTGAGCTACGATACCGACGGGACCTGTCGAAACTGTGCGGAAGGTAACCCGGCCTACTGTTCGGCGTTCGCCCGGTACAACTTCGATGGCGTTCGCGGCTCGGACGGGTCCTCCCCGCTCCGCCGGAATGGGGAAAACGTCGGGTTGTTCTTCGGCCAGTCCTCGTTCTCGACTCACTCGATCGCCAACGAGCGCCAGATCGTTCGGGTTCCGGACGACGTTCCGCTCGAACTGCTCGGTCCCCTCGGGTGCGGCATCCAGACCGGATGTGGCGCAGTGATGAACTCGCTCGACCCGAACGCGGGCACGTCGATCGCTATCTTCGGCGTCGGTGCTGTCGGCCTGAGCGCCGTGATGGGCGCGGTCGTGTCCGGTTGTACGACCGTCGTCGCCGTGGACTTGCTCGAAGAGCGACTCGAACTGGCCAACCGTCTCGGCGCGACCCACACTATCGACGCCGGGAGCACGGACGATCTCTCCGGAGAAATTCGATCGATCACCGACGGCGGCGTCGATAACACCTTGGACACGACCTCCGTTCCATCGGTCGTTCGGGCCGCCGTGGACGCGACGCGCGTACCGGGGACCTGTGGACTCCTCGGTGGCGCGCCGACCGAACCGGACCCGAACCTCGATATGGGTCGAATTTTGAGCGGTCGAGCGATTCGCGGCATCTCGCAGGGCGATTCGATTCCACAGGTATTCATCCCCCGACTCATCGATCTCTACCGCCAAGGTCGGTTTCCGTTCGACGAACTCGTGGAATTCTACGACTTCGAGGACGTCAACCGGGCAGCCGAGGATTTGGAGGCGGGGCGGACGATCAAACCAGTACTCCGAATCGGTGAGGTCTGATCGAGCGTTCGGGTCGTGACGAATCCCCGCGTGGAGTCCTTCCGCGACGACTCACTCGGTGTCGTTCCCGCCGCTCGTTCCGCCTCCGCTCGCCGTTCCGCTGCCACCTGCCGTTCCGCTGCCACCTACCGTTCCGCCTCCGGTGTCCGGCGCGTCAGGCGAGTCGCTCGGCGTGCTCTCCGCCGGCGTACTCGACTCCCGTGACGTACTGGTCTCCCCGCCGGTCTCCCGCTGTCGGGTTGTCGTCGGGTTGGCAGTTTCCCGTCGTGTCGTCCCTCGTTTCGTTTGGGTCTTTGTTTCGGTCGTCGTCTCCGTTGTCGCCGTTTCCGTCTCGGTTGTCGTCGCCTCCTGCTTGAGCTTTCGATCACACGCCTTCGTATTCGGGTTTCGCTTCGAAATCGTCGCCTTCCCGTTCCCCGACTCGTAGGCGGTGATGTTCACGACGACGAATCCCGACTCGCCGACGTCACCGACGTTCGAACGGTCGATCCGCGTTCGACCGCTCACCGGTCCGATTTCGCTGTACGACGTGGCGATCCCCGACGAGTCGTACCACGAACTGTTGATGGTCACTCGCTCGAACTTCCCAGTCACCACCGCCTTCTCACAGCCGAGGAACTCGATACGTGCCGACTGCTTCCCCGACTTCTCGTTCGATTCCCGTTTACCCTTCCCACCCGATTCGTTGCCGGTCCGCGACCGGTGTCCCTTCGCCTTCCGACACCACGGCCCGGCGTACGGATTGTCCGCCGTGAACTTCGCGGGTTGCCCCGGGTACTCCAACTTTCGCGTGTCGAGGCTCACCGAGTCGATGGCGAACGGATACGGGTCGTGTGCCGCCGCCGGATGAAGGATGGTCGTTCCACTGATCGGCCCCGGAAACAACACGTTCGTCCCGAGACCCGTCTCGTCCCAGAAACTCGTGTTCATTTCGACGCCCCGGAAGGACCCTTTCACTCGCGCAGTGTTGCAGTCGAGAAACTCTATGGGCGTGTTCGCGGCGGGTGCATCGCCGAGTTCGTCCGGACGGACCCGACGACCGTTGAGATAGATTTTGACCTCGTTCTGCCGCTTGGCCGACAGCGAAACCCGAAATCGAGTGATTCGTCCGGTAAATCGATAGGCGTCCCCGCCTCCGGCTATCGCGCCGCTGGCGTGTTGCCCCCGGTTCGAAATACGGTCTTCCCCGTCGATGGTGACGAATCGGTCGGCGATGGGCGCGCCATCGCCGCTTCCACTCTTCCGGAGACGACCGCTCACCGAGAATTCGTATTCGATGACCGCTTTCGGACTTCCGCCGAAAATGACTAGGTGATTGATGGTATTCCCCCTCGTCGCATTCGTTCCCTCCGCTTTCGTCGGTCGCGTCGTATCGACCATTCCCGACACCCCGACCACACTGGCCGACGCTGCAAGTACCCCTCGTCGGCTGATCCGCTTCGTGTTCATGAATCCCGGATGGAATCCGACGCCATCACGAATAAAGCACGGTAACCGTTCTGTCGGTAGTTCGGCGGCAACGGTAGCCTACCGGCCCGACGGTCGACTGTCGAACGCTATCGTTCGCTTCGACGGCGTTCGGAAGACCGGTGTGTCTTTGTTCCCGCCCGAGACAGACTGCATATGGCATCCGACAAGGACCCGCTCGCGTGGGAGACGGTCGATTCAGACGTTGCCTACCACTGTCCGGGGTTCGACGTTCGAAACGAGAACGTCCGCCTGCCGGACGGCACCGAGACGGACTTCGATTACATCACGGAACCCGAAAGCGTGGTCGTCCTCCCGTTCACCGAGGACGGCGACGTGGTGATCATCGAGGAGTGGCGACAGGCCGTGTCGCGGGTCTCCCGCGGACTCCCAGTCGGCGGCGTCGAACCCGACGACGACGACCTTGCGGCCGCCGCCCGACGCGAACTGATCGAGGAAACCGGCTACGAAACCGACCGCGTCAGTCACCTCACGACCGTCGAACCCGCAAACGGCTACGCCGACAGCGTCCACCACTACTTCGTCGCCTACGACTGCACCCCGACCGGCGAACAGGACCTCGACCACAACGAGAGTATTCGGTCCGCCACGACGACCATGGACGAACTGCGGGAGGAAATCGCGGAGGACGGCGTGTACGACGGGCGGACCGTACTCGGCGTGCTCTACTACGACAGTTTCAGCGAGTAGACGCGTTTACGACTGAACGACTGGTCTACGTAGCGCTCGACTCCCCGAACACTACGAATTGCTGACGGTTCCTGATTATCACGCGCGGTACTGACGGACGAATTTATTACGGATGATTCATAACACATCTAGTACTAAACAATGACGACACTATCTCCACCGGCCATCAGGTCCCAAATGTGCCGGGATCTTGTGTTTCGACACAAGTTCACAAAATCATGCGGAGGGTTTGTCACTTGATGGCGACTCGAAGCGCCGCGTCACTGGTGGTCGTCGCCGTCCTCCTCTGTACGCTCGCCGTTGGACCGTTTTCGTCGGGTATCGCGGACGGACAGAGCGCCACTTTCGTCAACAACTCACCCACTAACGACCGTGGTGACGTGATTCCGATCACCGTCCACACGGATCACGGAGGAACCGTGAACATCGGATCAACGGCTAACGGCTTCTGGGTGCAGGTGAACGTCACGAGCGGGACGACGACGCTCGACCTCAACACGTACCGAGCGGCCGACCCGAACCGCACCGTGACGGTCGGTAAGGGGGGAATCAAGGGAACGCCGAACGTGCGGATTCCATCGGAAAAGGGACCGCTGCAATCCGGCGTGTACGACATGAACGTCACGGTCGATGGCGTCACGCAGGACATGGGTTCGTTCACGGTGAAAAAGCACACGTTGGGGGCGGCACGCACTGGGGTCCTTCCCGAAAAGACGGACGTGTCGGAGTTCGAAACGGCGGACGACCTGCGCGCGTCGGTCTCCCGGACCGAGAACGGGACGGTTGCGAAGGACGATCAACTCGTCCTCGCCGTCAACGTCTCCGGCATGTCCGGGTTCCTCGACAAGTCCATGCTCGACGGGAGCGGCGAGGACGTTCGGGTTCACTTCCGTGAGACGAACGCGAAGCGAAACACCGTCGCGAACGAGTTCGACGGTGACGAGGCGAAACGGCTGTTGATAGACGACGAAAACGACGTTCTGTATCTGATGCTCGGCACCGACGCACACGGAATCGAGGCCGGTGACAGCTACGAGGCCACGTTCGAGATCGGGGAAGACAACCCCTTGGTCGCCCACACGGAGACGGCGAGCACGAACTTCACCGTCGAAAAACGCCGCGTCTCGCTCGACCACTCGGGCGACGTGTTGGTGGTGGACGGCAAGACGAAAGTCGGCGGGACGACGAATCTCGCGCCGGGAACGACGATAAACATCTCCGCCCACGACAAGGGTTCCGGGGCGTTCTTCTGGCCGAAGACGGCGACGGTCACGGAAGACCGAACGTTCGGAGCGACGTTCGATTTCAGCGGGTTGGAATCGGGACGGACGTTCACGGTCGAACTCCGCGATCAGGAACAAACCCTCCCGGGTGTCGTCGCGTCCAGTTCGGAGAAGTCGACCACGACGACTACGACTACGACGACCGCCACCGCCACGACCATCACGACCACTACCAGCACGACGACGACCACGATTACCACGACGAATACATCCACGGCTACGACGACTACGACGACCACGGAAACCGTCCCACCGGTTACGACCCAGCAGTCAATCACTGCCCAGTCGGTGTCGAAGGACGGTCTGCCGGGATTCGGAATCCCGGTTGCGCTCGTGGCACTCGCGGCGGCGGCCGTTCTCGTCGTTCGCCGGGCACAGGGGTGAATATGTACGATAGTTTTTATACTATGATTGACCATATCAGCACAAACCAGGTGTCCCTCCCCAGACCATGATACGACAGATACCACAGTCCGCGTTTCCCGATTTCGTCGCGACTCTCTGGCGGAAACAGGGGTGGACGACGACGGTGAAAGAGAAGTCCGAAAAGACGTTCGTCGCCCTCCAGCGGGAGGGCGCGGAAGGACTCATCTGGGCCACGCCGCGAACGGGGGACGGCGTCAGCGGGCAGGAACTCCAGCAGTTCGTCAAGATCTGCCAGCAGTACGGCGTCAACGAGGGTGCCGTCGTCACTCCGGGAACGTTCACCGAGGACGCGGAGAAAATCGGCTCGCAGGCGGGCATCCAGTTGGTCGATGGCGAGAAACTACGGACCATCGTCGAAGCGCGCGAACTCCACGACCTCGTCGAGCAGTTCGCCGACGGCGACGCGACTGGGGCGGACGAATCGGGTGACACGGATGGAATCGGCCCACTCCCGATTTCGCTTCCCGACTCCCTCCCGATTCCGGACGCGTTTTCTCGAAAGATGGTCGCTGGCGTCGTCGTCGCGGTCCTCGCTATCGCGCTCGCCGCCGTCGTCGCCCCGACGATTCTCGGTACTGGCGGTCACGTCGCGACCGACGACGGGTGGAACGTCTCCGCGGACTCGACGGCGACCCCGAACGCGGCGAACCCGCTCGAAGTCCGCTGGAACGCGAAACGCGTCCCGAAGGTGAACCCGAAGACAGGGGACGACGGCGTGTACAAAGCGAGGGACGGGAAACGGTTCCTTCTCGTTTCGATGAACGTCACGAACGACGGCGACGATACCGTCGGCCTGCAATCGCAGAATTTCGCCGTTCGCTCGAACGGGTCGCTGCTGGGCGCACAGACGCTCACGAACACGACCGGCCACTCCGGCGTACTCGAATCGGGTGACTCCACGACCGTGTGGTACGTCTTTTCCATCGACGAGGACGTGCCAAGCGCGACGATCGTCACGAGCGGTCGGATGCGTCGCAGTAACGTCCCCGTCCGGTTCGTGCGCGACAAATCCGTCGAAGCGAACGTCTAAATACAACTCCCGAGCCGTCCGTACCGATTCGGTGTAAACCGACCCCTAACGCGGGCAACCCTTTTGACCTATCATCCCTAATTCGCCTCCATGAGCGCCGACCGCGCCGCCTTACAGCGCGCTCTCGACCGGGGAGAGCAGGAAGGTGGCAGCGTGGAGTTCAAGGAACGACTCACGAGGGAGATCCACCTCGCCCACGGGCGAATGGAAAGTCTCGCTGCACAACTACGCCACCGTGTCCTCTCCGGGGACGGCGAAGCGACGTACGTCGTCGGCGTCACCGACGACGGCGGGCTAGCGGGCATCAAACCGGACGTGTTCTCCGAAACGATGGACGTGCTCTCCTTGCTCGCCGAGGAAGCGGGGGCACACATCGAGGACGTCCAGACGTGGGGTATCGACGCCGACGAGACCAGCATCCGCGCTTCGACGCGAAACGGGAGCGGCGGACTGGTCGGCGTCGCCACCATCCGCGAAGGTGCCGTCCTCGACATCGACAGCGAACACATCGTCGTTGGCACGGCGGGCCACGTGGACCACGGGAAGAGCACGCTCGTCGGGAGTCTCGTCACCGGTCAAGCCGACGACGGCGAGGGCGAGACGCGCGGTTACCTCGACGTCCAACCGCACGAGGTACAGCGCGGCCTCAGTGCGGACCTCTCCTATGCAGTGTACGGCTTCGACGATGACGACGGGCCGGTTCGCATGGACAATCCGCATCGGAAAACCGACCGCGCTCGCGTGGTCGAGGAGAGCGACCGTCTCGTCTCCTTCGTGGACACCGTCGGCCACGAACCGTGGCTTCGGACCACGATTCGCGGCCTCGTCGGCCAGAAACTCGACTACGGCCTGTTGACCGTCGCGGCCGACGACGGCCCGACGAAGACGACACGCGAGCACCTCGGTATCCTGCTGGCGACCGAACTTCCGACCATCGTCGCCATCACGAAGATCGACGCCGTGAGCGAGGAGCGAGCGACGGAGGTCGAGGCCGAAGTCGAACAACTCCTCCGCGAAGTGGGGAAGGTACCGCTCCGCGTCGAACGCCACGGCATCGACGTCGCCATCGAGGAGGTAAACGAGAACGTCGTCCCGATCCTGATGACCAGCGCGGTCACGATGGAAGGACTCGACGCGCTCGATACGATGTTCGAGCGACTGCCGAAGACGACGGCCGACAGCGGCGAGTTCAAGATGTACATCGACCGCAGTTACAGCGTGACCGGCGTCGGTGCGGTCGCCAGCGGTACCATCAACTCCGGATCGGTCGAGGCGGGTGACGAACTCCTCCTCGGTCCCATGGCCGACGGGAACTTCCGAACCGTCGAAGTCCGCTCCATCGAGATGCACTATCACCGCGTGGACGAGGCCAAGGCGGGCCGGATCGTCGGTATCGCACTGAAAGGGGTCAGAGAGCCCGAAATCGAACGCGGAATGGTGTTGCTCCCGGCGAACGCCGACCTGAAACCCGTCCGGGAGTTCGAGGCCGAGGTGATGGTGCTCAACCACCCCACCCGCATCGGCACCGGATACGAACCCGTCGTCCATCTCGAAACCATCAGCGAAACCGCCGTCTTCGAACCTGAGGGTGGCCATCTCCTCCCGGGCGATAAAGGGATAACGACGGTTCGATTCAAGTTCCGTCCGTACCTCGTGGAGGAAGGCCAGCGCTTCGTCTTCCGCGAGGGGCAGAGCAAGGGCGTCGGGACCGTGACCGACGTGCATCCGGTCGAATAGCGGTACTTCGTTTTGCTACGGTTCCAGCCACGGTCGTTCTTTGAGCGGATGCAGCGTCTCGAACGCGAAGTCCGGGGTCGGGTCGGGCGTCTCGTCCGGGTCGGCCGGAACCCACACCGCGCCGAGTCCCGCGGCTTTCGCGCCGGGAACGTCGGTGTCGAGCGAGTTACCGACGTGCAGGGCGCGTTCGGGCGTGGCATCGAGTTCGGAGAGCGCACGTTCGAACGGTTCGGGGTTCGGTTTCGCCGGTGCGTCGTGGCCCGCGAACACGACGGTGTCCACGTACCGTTCGACGCCGAGCGCGGCCATCTTCGCCCGTTGCATCTCCGGCGCGCCGTTCGTGACGATTCCCAGCGCGTGCTCTCCTGAAAGCGCTTCGAGCGTTTCGGACGCGCCGGGGAGAAATCGGACTCGGGAGTGGTCTCGAATCTCGGCGAACGCGGCCGCAACCGCACGTCCGGTATCCTCGTCGTAGCCGTTCTCCCGTGCAATCGCCGCGAAGCAGTTCTCTCGTTGGTCGTCCACGCTTACCCCCGATTCGAGGAACTCGTCGTAACGGGCGTGATACGCCGGAATGTCGAAAAACGAATCGACACCGACGCGGTCGAACGACGCCGCGAGGACGTCCCACGAGCGCTGTTCGTACTCCAGCAGGGTGTCGTCCAAGTCGAAGAGGAGGGTATCGATCGTCATTCCCGATACGTACGCGACGAGTGAATAAAAGCGACCATGTCGGGCCGCTCGTGAATCCGCGTGAACGGGGCTACGAAACCCGTCTTTCCGCTCGTTGTGGGTGTGAGAGGGCCATCGACACCTGCTCGCCGCTCACCACTTCGGGGATGATGACCTCGTCCGCTCCGGCCTGCCGGGCGAGCGATTCGTACGTCGCATCACCCGCGCGGACGATGAGTTTCGCTCCCGGTGCGAGTTGGGTGGTGGCGATGATGATCTGGATGTTGACGTTCGAGTCGTCTATCGCGCCGATGACCGTCTCCGCCCGCGACACACCGGCGTCGGCCAGAACCTGCTCGTGCCGTGCATCGCCTTCGACGGCGAGAAAGCCGTCGTCTATCGCTTTCCGATGCCCCGTCTCCTTCGTCTCGATGACGACCACATCGCGTCCCGACTCGTCGAGTTGGGCCGCGATGGTCTTTCCGAACGTTCCGTAGCCACAGATGACGACGTGGTTTTCGAGGTTTTCGATTTCGTGCTGAATTTGCATGTGTCGTAGTTCTTCGTGTATTTGTCCGCCGAACGCCGCCGAAACGAACGTTTCACCGATCCAGAGTCCGACGACGACCAGACCGGTGAATATCACGATGGCGTACGCCTTGACCAGCGTCGCGGGGCCCTCGTGCGTTTGGAAGTGGAGTTCGATGCTCGTCGGGTCGATGAGCCAGAACAACGCGTCCACGACCCCGACGCCGTGAACCGTGCTGAACCCGACGACCCCCGCCACGACGAGGAACACGAACGCCGCGACCGGCCGTAACAGTCGGCGGACGAGGGTCCTCCGAATGAACGCACCGAGGGGGAGGGGGACTGAAGTCATCGGACTCGTCGGTTGTGAATTTCCTCATGGTCGAGTTCTCCTCGCAATTTGTGCTTGATTGATTCATTAGTCACAGATTGTTTGGCCACTTGGAAACCTATAACGCTGTTTATACCCGGAATTGTATTTTATAACGGCAATTAAACTGTATAATGACGCGACTACGCTCGAACGTAGCCGCCGTTCGTTCGCTCCGCGAGTCCCAACAGCACCGCCCAATCGAGCACGTTGCCGACGCGCTCTCGCGCCACCGCTTCGACTCTCGAATCCCCATCCCGTCCCCGCGATGGAACCGTCTCGCTGAACGCCTCGAAAACGGCGTCCGCTTCGAGCGGATCTTCGTCGAACAGGATACCCAGCACGGTCGAAGCGCCGTAGACGCGGGCTTGGAACGATTCGGCCAGTTCGTTCCGTTCCGGTTCGCGGCGACGACGAACGAACGTCCCATCTTCGGTCTCCTCGGCCAGTTCCAGCGCCCGCAGGAACGTGAGCCACGTTCCTGCGGCGTCCCGGTTTTCGACCCCTGCCCGTCGCATCACTCGCGCACAGCAGTCGTCCGTCACGTCGGGCACCAGCGGGAGGGCACGCTGGACGTCCCGAACGAAGTCGAGGTTCTCGGGCGCTTCGGGGACGGGCTTGAACTTCACAGGTCGAAGCTACGTTTCAGGAGGTCATCGTTCGTCTCCCCGAGGACGTGCGTCGGCCCGTCCACGACGTTCACCGTCACCTGCGCCGGGGCGAAGACGCTCTCCGGAATCTCCTCGAAGTCCCAGTCGGCGTCATCGAAGAACGTCTCGAACGGCGTGCCGTACTCGTCGCTCGCGGTCGACGGCAGTTCGTCGAACCGGTCGAACTCCTCCTCCACGGTGAGGTGGACTTTCCCGCCGTAGGCCAGCGCGTCGTTCGTGCGCCCGATGGCCGTCGCCTCGTCGTGGCTGATCGGCGCAACCGGGGCGGAGCCCATCGCGGAGCGAATCGCAAGCGGATCGTAGCCGAGTTCCGTCAGGCGGAAGACGGCGAGTTCGGCGGCCCGCGACGCCACCGAGACGCTTCCAACCATGCTCCCGGTTGCGAACGTCGGGAGGTAGACGGAGTTGGCGTCCACCTCGGCGAGGTCGGCGACGTGTTCCGCGACTTCCTCGGTCGGCGGCGTGTCGGATTCGACGGCGAGGACGGCGAAGTCGAACGCGTCCGTGTAGCCGACGCGGCGGTACTCGTCCTCCTCCGCGACCAGCGCGCGTGCGGGGCCGCTCCCGAGTCCTTCGAACCCGTCCACGGCGAGTTCCCACCCGGCCTTCTGCGAGCAGAGTAGGGCGATTGCGGGATGGTCCGTCGAGAGTTCGACGGTTGGTATCGGCACGCCCGCCACGTCGCCCATCCGGCTCTGTATCGTCGCCAATCCGGCCGTCTGGAGTTCGGCGAGCAGAAGCCCGGCCTCCATTCCACCGGCGGTTTCGACCCCGAAATCGAGCACGGTGGCCTCGTTTTCCAGTTCGTACGCGGCGACGTTCAACTCGTCCGCGAAGTCGATGGCCTCGTCCACGAGTTCGAGCGCCATCCGATTGAGACTCTCCATACCTCCGGGTTGGTGGTCATCCGGTAAACAATTCCGGATTCGGACGTTGCGGAGACGTGTTGGCATGATGAGTTCGACCGTTCGACCATTCCAACGACTCATGCGTGTCGCTAGCGTACATCACTCACATGTCCGAAACAGGCATCGACGAGACGTTCGCGGAGGAGATCGCAGTGACCTGTCGGACGGGGATCGGGGACACGCTGCGGAGCGTGATCCACTTCACGCCGAGCTCGTCCGAACTGCTGTATCTTCGGAGCGACCTGTACGGCGGGGACCGTGAGATGGCCATGGAACGTACATCCGTTTTGGTGGCGAACGAACGGCTTGGATTCAGCACACACGAGACGTACCAGCGGCTCGAAGAGGAGGGATCCGCACCGGATATCGGCGAGTACGAGCTAACGATCCGCGCGTTCTCGGACGGATTCGTCAGTCGCGTCATCGTGGGCGACCACGGCATCCTGCTGACGAGCGACAACCTCCCAATTGCGGATTTCGAGGACGTGGCGGTGTCGCTCCGCACGGAACTGACTGAGCGCGTCGAGGAGAGTGATGGAAACGGCTGAAATGACCACAAATTTGCATACTTCCGTGGTTGCCAACGGCAACCTTTACACCGCTGTGCCCACATCGTGGCGGTATGAGTGACACCGTACTGCTGGTGGGTGGTGGCGGCCGAGAACACGCGATCGCCCGATCGCTGGCCGAGAGCGACGCAAGCCTCTACGCCTGTGCAGGCAACCGGAATCCGGGAATCGCCCGGTTGGCCGACGGTTTCGAGACGCTGGACACGACGAACACGACGGCTGTCGTCTCCTACGCGGAGGAAGTCGACGCGACGCTCGCCGTGGTCGGACCCGAGGGACCGCTGGCCGCAGGGGTTTCGGACGCGCTGGACGACGCCGGAATCTACGCCTTCGGTCCGCACGCCGACGAGGCACGAATCGAGACGGACAAGGCGTTCCAGCGGCGGTTCATGGAGGAGCGCGATATTCCGGGCTGTCCGGACTTCGAGACCTTCGACGACATGGAGGCGGCCTGCGAGTTCATCGACGAGTACGACGGCGACCTCGCGGTGAAACCCGCCGGACTGACGGGCGGCAAGGGTGTGAAAGTCATCGGCGACCAAGTGACCGAGGAGGAAGCGAAGGAGTATCTGCGGGACAGCGACTACGAGCGCGTGGTGCTCGAAGAGCGACTCGTCGGCGAGGAGTTCACGGTGCAGGCGCTCGTGGCGAACGGCCAACTGCGCGTGACGCCCGCGATTCAGGACCACAAGCGCGCCTACGAGGGTGACGAAGGGCCGAACACGGGCGGCATGGGCAGTTACAGCGATGCCGGTCTCGAACTCCCGTTCATGTCCGAGGAGGACTACCACGAGGCCGTCGACGTGCTGAAGGAAACCGTCGCGGCCTTGGACGACTACCGCGGCGTGCTCTACGGTCAGTTCATGCTCACTGCCGACGGCGTGAAGGTCATCGAGTTCAACGCCCGGTTCGGCGACCCCGAGGCGATGAACACCCTGCCCGTCCTCGCGACGGACTTCCTCGACGTGCTCGTCGCCGCACGCGACGACGAGGATCTGCCCACACTCACCTTCGAGTCGAAGGCGACCGTCTGCAAGTATGCGGTTCCTGACGGCTATCCGACCGACCCTGAAGCCGGTGCGAAAGTCAAGATCAGCGAGGAGAACGCGGGCGACGCCATCCTCTTCTACGCCAGCGTGGACGAACGCGACGACGGGATTTACACCACGACGTCCCGCTCGTTCGCCGTCGTCGGTCTCGGAGAGTCCATCGAAGAAGCCGAGGAAATCGCCGAGGAGGCGCTTTCCGTCGCTGGCGAAGAGGGTCTCCACATGCGACACGACATCGGGACGGCCGACCTCGTCCAGCGCCGGATCGACCACGTACAGGAACTCCGTAACTGAACGGTACGCACCGGCTACCGGTTCGTCAGTCGGCCTATAATCAAGTCCGTTCATCCTGATGAAAACGGTATGGAACGGCAACTCACGTGTGACGAGATCTTTGATGTCCTCGGAAATAGCCAGCGCCGACACGTCCTCTCCGCGCTGTTGGAGTACGACGAGGCGACGACCGTCTCGGAACTCGCAGAGATGGCGGGGTCGGAAAACGGCGGCAATCCCGAACGGATCGAAATCGGCTTGGTCCACTCCCATCTCCCGCGTCTCGAAGGGATGGGTATCGTGGAGTACAACCCCGAAACCGGCATGGTCGAACCGACCACCGCCGTCACCGACCTCGAACCGTTTTTCGAACTGGTCGAGAGTTGGTAGCGCGCGAAACGAGAGACCAGCGGAGAGGTAGGTTCAAGCTATTTCGGACGAAAGCGGCGGGCGTGAGCGACGATACGACCCGGCGCCACGAGCGAATCACGCGCCACGAAACCCCCGGTGGCCTGAACTCCTTGCAGTACTGGGCGGACGCCCGGAGTCCACTTCGGGTTGCGATACAGTACATCGTCATCTGGCTCGTGCGTATCAACCCGAGCCTACGACTGAAAAACTGGCTCCTACGCGGAATCGGCGTCACGATCGGCCGTGGCGTGTCGTGGGGGTTGGAATCGACGCCCGACGTGTTCTGGCCGGACCTCATCACCGTCGAGGACCACGCCATCATCGGCTACGACGCGACCATCCTCTGTCACGAGTTTTTGCAGGACGAGTATCGAACCGGCGAAGTCGTCATCGGCGAGCGCGCCATGATCGGCGCGAACGCGACCATCCTCCCCGGCGTCGAAATAGGCGACAACGCACGGGTCGCCGCCAACTCGCTCGTGACGCGGGACGTCCCCCCGGGAGCCACCGTCGCTGGCGTCCCCGCGACCGAGATGTCGAGCGACGACTCCGACTGACGCGGTACTTACAACTCGACGATTTCGACGTTCTCCGCCGCTTCCTTCGCCAGTTCGTACAACCCGTCAGGCTCCGCGTTGTCCACGATTTCGTGGGTCGCGTTGGTCTCGGGGTAATCGGGCGCGAGACGGTTACAGCCCGCCGGAATCGTGGATTCGGTGAAGGTGTCGATGCGGCGGGCGCGGGCGACGATGTCGCTCTTGTCCATCGTCAGGAGCGGACGGTGGACGGGCATGCTGGTCGAGGTGCTCACGACGCCCAGGTTTCGGGCCGTCTGGCTGGACTTCTGCCCGATGGCTTCGCCGGTGACGATGCCGTGGGCGGACTCCTCGTTGGCGATGTGCTCGGCCACGCGGTACATGAACCGCCGGAAGACGAGCATGCGGGCGGGACCGACCTCCTCGCCGAGGAGGTTCATGGCTTCGCCTGCGGGAACCTTCCGGACGCGCATGTCCTGGTTGGGGGCGTATCTGGCGAGCTTTCGGACGGTTTCGATGGCCCGGGCTTGGTGGTCGATGCCGCCGTAGTCCCCCAAATCGAGGTAGATGGGGACGATGGGACTGCCGCGCTTCATCACTTCCCACGTCGCCACGGGGGAATCGATGCCGCCGCTGACGAGCGAGACGAGTTTCGTCTGGGTGCCGAGCGGGAGGCCGCCGGGGCCGTCGCGCTTTTCCAGGAAGACGAAGGCGTCCGAGTCGCGCACTTCGACGAAGAACGTGATGTCGGGATCATCCAGATCGACTTCCGGGTCCTCCACGGCGTTCCAGACCGCCGTACCGCCCTCCCGTTCGAGTTCCGTGCTGGTGAACGGGTGGTCCTTGGTGGCCCGTCGGGCGCGGACAGCGAAGGTGCCGCCGTCGTACTGCTCGCGTGCCGCGTTGGCCAGCGTCTCCTCGATGACCTCCTGTTCCGGCGAGACGACCACGGCGGGGCTGGCGGACTGTACACCAAAGGTGTCCGCTGCGGCGGTCGTCGCCTCCTCGACGTTAGCTTCGGTCGTGTGGACCAGTAGGCGCGACCAGCGTCGCTCGACTTCGGCGTCGATATCCCTCGTTTCGAGTATCGCGGCGATGTTGTCCCGAAGCCGCTTTTCCATCTCGGTCTGCACTTTCCCACTCTTCACGCCCACGTCACCGTGCCGGACGAGGACGGTGTCGGCTCCCGACGGATGCATAGCCGGGCATAACAGTGGGCCGGATAAACGACTGTCGAAGGCGTATGGGGCGTCGATGTCGCCGGACACGGCCGCTGTTCCCCTTTTCACACACGTTCGCTGGCGTCGAGATACGAATCGAGTAACGCTGGGAAGTCCCTGCCACGAAGGTATCGCAGGCCGAAATCCTCGGCCCAATTGACGATGCCCGTGTCCTCGGTGACGACGCCCGCATCGAGTTCTCGGGCGAGGATGAGCAGGTCGAAATCCTCGCGGGAGTCCAGGACGCCACGACGGAGGGTCGAGCGGTACTGGCTACGCAGGTCGGAGATGACGGACCCGACGTTGGTGTGACCGTCCTCGGACGCCTCGCGGACGGCGTTTTCGGAGACGCGTAGCCCTTTGTCCACGCGCCCGCTCATCTCGTCGATGAACCGGTAGACGAGTTCGGCGGGGATCATCACCTCGAAGCGGGCGGGATTCTTCTTGATGACCCACGTTTCGAGCTTCGAGACGGTCGTTTCGGACACGTCGCGCTCTTCGAGGATGCTGGTGAGTTCGTCGTGGACGGACGGCGGCATGTAACAGGAGATGTTGAGCACGAGTTTCGCGGTGGCGATGGAGTCGAGGAGACGGTCGAGTGCGTCTTCCAATCCCTCGTCTTCGTCGCGGATTTCCTCCGAGAGGAAGAGTGACGTATCGAGGACGAACCGCTGTTTCAGCGGATGTTCCGGCATGAATGGCGATACGCGTGAGAGGGCAAAAACACTTCCATGTCATTTGTTCACGTGTATCATGGCAGAACTTCTGAACAAGGTTCATAACGATAGATGACCAAGGTACAAATGTCGCTGGGACCACGGGAACACACCGGATGGCCCACGTCGATAAGACGTAGACGCGGAGCAAACACCAAGTCGTCGGTCAAACGACAACGAGGTCAACGCTCCGACGGAAAACCGAAGCGATGCAAAAATCGTCCGGAAGGACGGTCGTGAAGACCAAGTAACGGACGGCGTGAAAACGGCGTTCGTGAAACTGACGAGAGTCAGCCACGGTCGTATGCGTCGTGGAAAACGTTTCCCATCCGGGTTCTAATCGTGGTTCCTGCGCGTTTCTCGTACTTATAACCTCCCGAGCCAGCGCGCCATTTCCAAACGGTTTATACCGGAGGGAGCGCAATTCCGCGATATGGCGAAAGAGCAAAAGGAAGTCCGCGAACTCAAGGAAGGCAACTACCTGATGATGGACGATGCGGCGTGTGTTATCAAGTCCTACAGCACCGCAAAACCCGGTAAACACGGAAGCGCGAAGGCCCGTATCGAGGGCAAAGGCGTCTTCGACGACAAGAAACGAAGCATGAGCCAGCCAGTCGACGCGAAGATCTGGGTCCCGATCATCAACCGCAAACAGGGACAGGTCGTCAACGTCGAGAGCGAAACCGTCGCACAGGTCATGGACCTCGACACCTACGAGACCATCACCATCAAGACGCCCGAGGGAATGGGACTGTCGCCCGACGACACCATCGAATACCTCGAGATGGACGAACAACGCAAGATCGAACGCTAAATGTTTCCCGGCGCGTCTACTGACCGCGGACGAGCGGACTTCGTGGTGGTGGGTGCGCCGCTCGACGTATCCACCTCATTTCAGCCCGGTACACGGTTCGGTCCCGACGAAATCCGAAAGTACGCCCGAACCTTCGACGATTACGACCATCGAACCGGGCAGTTCTTTTCCGAACTCAACGTTCACGACCACGGCGACGTGTACGCGTGGGACGATGCAGAGGAGTATCTGGAGTACCTCGAAGGCGTCGTCACCGACGTCGTCTGGGACGACGCGTGCCCGTTGCTTCTCGGTGGCGAACACACCATCACGGGGGCGGGTGTCAGCGCCACCGAGCCAAACGTGTTCGTCTGCCTCGACGCCCACCTCGACTTGCGTGAGGAGTACGACGGCAATCCCCTCAGTCACGCGACCGTCACTCGCCGCGTCCTCGACACCGTCGACGAGGCCGTGATCATCGGCGCTCGAACCGGTAGCGAGGACGAATGGGAGCGCGCTACGAAATCGGACGTGACCGTCGTCCCGCCCGAGGAGGCGGCCGACTGGAAACCGGATTTCGACGAGGACGATAGCACGTACCTCAGCGTGGACATCGACGGTGCCGACCCCGCGTTCGCACCCGGCACCGGTACGATGGAACCGTTCGGTCTGTCCTCACGGGAGATGCGCGACGTCGTCCGCGCCGTCGCGGAAACGACGGACGTCGTCGGTTTCGACGTCGTCGAGGTCAACGACCGGGACGACGGCCAGGCCGCGACGCTCGGCGGAAAATTATTGCGGGAGTTCGTGTTTTCGGCGGCGAAGAGCGGCAACTAACGGACCTTTCTTTTCCCAAAAAGCGAGACTGAGGCGCAGTTAGAGCGCTCGCCGTACTTTGCGCATGATACGTCGTCGGAATCGTCGTGGGATTCGTCGCCACGTAGCCATGACCTTCCGGAACTTGCTCATATTCGTTCACCTCGGTATCGCTTCCCCCGATATAGGGGAAATGAACATCGCTCCCCCGCTGGCTTAACCGTGATGGCAGGTGAAACGGAAGGTCCGGACGACGAAACGAAACTGGAATCGGGACGTGCAAGCCGGGGCTTACAAACCGACGCCGACACGATACCCGTGCATGAACCTCGCCGAACTCACCGAACGGTACGACGACCGACTCCGAACCGATGACTTCGCCGACATCGACGCCAGCGCGAACGGGTTGCAAGTCGGGCCGAACGACCCCGAAGAAGTAGACGTCGAACGCGTCGCGTTCGCCGTCGATGCCGCCGAGCAGACCATCGAGGAAGCGGTGGAGCGGGACGCCGACGCGCTGGTCGTCCACCACGGACTCTCGTGGGGCGGCATCGAGCGCGTGACCGACCGCGACTACCGACGAATCGCGCCGCTCATCGAGAACGACGTGGCGCTGTACGTCTCCCATCTGCCGCTCGATTCGCATCCCGAACTCGGCAACGCGGCAGGGGTTGCGGATCTGTTGGGACTCGAATCGCGCGAACCCTTCGGACGAACGGGACCGGAGCACATCGGCCAGCAGGGACACGGCGACCTCACGCGGGCGGAAATCGGCGACGTCCTCTCGTCCGAACTCGACACGGGCGGGCGGGACGTCCAGCAGTTCGACTTCGGCCCCGAGGAGATCGACCACGTCGCCATCGTCACCGGAAGCGGCGTGGACTGGTTGGACGAGGCCGTCGAGGTCGGCGCGGACGCGCTCATTACCGGGGAGGGGAAGCAAAAGGTCTACCACGAAGCGCGTGAAGCGGGGCTGAACGTCTTCCTCGCGGGACACTACGCGACGGAAACGTTCGGCGTGAAGTCGCTCGAATCGCTCGCCGAGGAATGGGGGCTGACGACGACCTTCATCGATGCGCCGACCGGTCTGTGAGGACTATCCTTCGACTCGGTACTCGTCGACCGCCGCTCTGATTTCCTCCGCCTTCACTCGACCGTGGGCGAGGAACGGGGCGATCACCGAAATTTGGTATCGTAGCTTCGTGTTCGCCCCCGTCACTTCGTCCGTCTCCGACAGGATGGCGAGGAGCATCCCGCTCGCGTTTCGGTACTCTATCGAGTCGTCGACCGTCTTCGAGCGAAGACCCTCTACGGACTTCATGATGTGCTCGTGTGCGTCCTCCTTCTCTATTTCGAGGTAGGCCGTCGCGAAGGTCATCTCCGAGCTAGTGGGTTAGGTACCGATGGATATAGTTCGGCCGGGCGACGCGGCAACCTCGTCTCCAATGGTCGTCCGGTGTCGTTCGACGGCACTTCGAGGTAAAACCGAGGTTTATCTGCCTTCGCGGGATACCCACATCGTATGACGGTCTACGAAACCGACGTTCCCGGCGTCGGGAAGAAGTACGAGGTGGACACCGCCGATGGAACTCGGCTGGTAATCCTCCTGCACCACGACGGGAGACGTGAGATATATCTTCGCCCCGACGACGACGCGGACAGCGAACGGCTGTTTTCGCTCACCGGGAAACAGGCCCGTCAGGTCGGATCGATCCTCGAAGGGGCCTACTTCCAACCCGTCGAATTGGAGGACGTAACCGTACCGCTCGGTGACGCAATCATCGAATGGGTCGACGTGCCAGCGGATTCCGACGTGGTCGGGAAAACGCTTCAGTCGCTGGGATTGCGTAATCGAACCGGCGTCTCCATTATCGCGATTCAACGGGGGAAAGAGACGGTCCCGAACCCCGGTCCGGAGGAGACGATTCGATCGGACGACATCCTGGTTACGATCGGAACGCGGGAGGAACAGGCCTCCCTCGCTGGCCTCGTCGCTGCCGATCAGCCGATGGAACCCGACGACAACACGGGGTACTGATGGCCGATGTACTGCTCGTCGAAGTGGGTATCGCGCTGACGGCGATTGCCGTCGCGGGCGCAGTAGCCAATCGGATCAGTCTCTCCGTGATTCCGCCGTACATCGTCGTCGGCATCCTCATCGGACCACACGAACCGACCTCTATCGGGGGAATCTCCCTCCAACTCGTCCAGAATCGGGAAGTCATCGACCTGCTCTCGGAACTCGGTATCGTCTTCCTCCTGTTTTTCCTGGGATTGGAGTTCAGCATCGACCAGTTGCTCGGTGCACGAACTGAAATCGGGAAGATCGGTCTCGTGGATTTCGCCGTCAACTTCGGTCTCGGACTGGCGCTCGGCGTCCTGTTCGGTTGGTCGCCCCTCGAAACGCTGTTCCTCGCGGGTATCATCTACATCTCGTCGAGCGCCGTCATCACGAAATCGTTGCTCGAAAACGGCTGGATCGCGAACCCGGAAAGCGGTCCAATTTTGGGGACTCTCGTCTTCGAGGACATCCTGATCGCGATCTATCTCGCGGTTCTGTCCGCAGTCGCCTTCGGCGGCGGGAGTATCACGAGCGCCATCGTTTCCATCGGAACTGCGTTCGGTTTTCTCGCCGTACTGACGGCCGTCGCGTGGTATGGGACGGGGGTCGTCGAACGACTATTCTCGACCGAGTCGGACGAACAGTTCCTCTTGCGGATACTCGGGGTGACGGTGCTCATCGCGGGCTTCGCCCTCGTGAGCGGCGTCAGCGAAGCCGTCGCCGCGTTCTTCGTCGGAACGGCGTTCAGCCAGACGGGACACGTGGAACGAATCGAGCGAGTCGTCTCTCCCGCACGCGACCTCTTCGCCGCGGTGTTCTTCCTGTCCATCGGGTTGACGACGGACGTCACGCTCCTCCGGGATGTCCTCGGACTGTTGCTGGCCGCCATCGCACTTTCAGTCCTCGGCAAGATTCTCAGCGGTGTGGTTTCGGGGCGAACCTACGGACTCTCGCCGACGCGTTCGCTTCGAGTTGGCTTGGGGATGGTTCCGAGAGGGGAGTTTTCTCTGATTATCGCAACGCTCGCGGGCGGTGTCGGCGGTGTCGCGTTCCAGTCCGTGCTTCCCGCGTTCACCGTCGGCTACGTGCTGTTCATGAGCATCATCGGAACCGTGCTGATTCAGCATGCGGACCGGGTCACCGGGGCACTGGTTCCGCTCGTCGCCCGTCTCTCGAAAGGTGCCGATACGTGAGACGGCCGTTCGCTGCTTGCGGTCAGGCGGCCCGTTTTGCCGTGAGCGCCGCGAGCACGCTACCCCCGATGAGGGTCGGAACCCAGTAGATCAGTCCGCGGAAGATGACGACCGCCGCGACCACGATCGCCGACTCGACGCTCGTCGCCGAGGCGAGGAGCGCGACGAGAACCGTTTCGATTCCCCCTGCACCACCGGGGAGCGGAGTCACGCCAGCGATGGCGCTAATGGGAATCGCGAACAGCACGACGGAGAAGGAGATGCTGGTACCGATCGCGTAAAACGCCAGCCACAACGCACCCGCCTGAAACAGCCACCCGGCACCGGAAAACCCGAGCGCGATGGCGAGTCGTGTCGGACTCGCGGCGACCTGTTCGATAGTGCCGACGAAGTGTGCGATTCGGCTCCGAATCGACTCCTGACTGGGTGCCGAAAAGCGGGGGATGTAACCCGCGACGCGGTCGAGGAGGCCAGCAGTCCAGGCCGACACGCGTCGTTCAGCGGTTGCCCGGGAAGTCCACAGATAGTACCCCCCGCCGACGAGAACGACTCCGATCCCGCCGAGGAGGACGGCCGCGAACTTCAGACGCGACGAGAGCGTCAGTACGATGGCGTAGTAGCTGATCCCGACCGTTGCGAACACGAACGAGGGGACGAAGTTGAGGGTATCGACGCTGGCGATCGCCGCCAACCCGGTTTCGTATCTGGTCCCGGACGTCCGTGAGATGAGGTAGGCCGTGATCGGCTCACCGCCCGCTTGGCCGAACGGCGTCACGTTGTTCGAGAACGTCGCGCCCGAGAACAGGAAGAACGACCACGGGACGGACACCGAAACGTCCAACGTTCGGAGCACGGTTCGGAGCGATTGACTCCACGCGAACAACCAGCCAATCGTCGTCAACAACACCAGTCCGAGAACCGTTCGCCGTGCCTGTTCGAGCGCCGCGAGAACGGGGTCGATGTCGACGAACCAGAACAAGAGCGCGAAGACAGGAACGGTCAGAAGAAATCCGAAGAGGATTCTCCGCACGAGTGAACGATCCATACCTGCTGGGATGCAGGGGTCCAATATGACCCTTGTGGCATCCGATTGTCGATGACGGCGACGACCCCGAGGCGGGGTGCCCGAATCACTCGCCGGACATTGGTGGTTGGTAACACCCTTCATTGACGCGGCGACTTATCTGTAACTACACATTCGGTCACCTACAACTACGTCCCGTGTCGTCTGCAACTACTGTCTCATTCGCCTACAACTACCTCGGTGATGCTACTGATTTTTCGAGATGTATCGTACGATTTCGTCCAAAGAGGAGGTATTAAAAGGGGGGAGTGCGAGGAAACGGACGTGTCCTGCGGGTTTCAACGGCCCATGAGGACCGCCGGAACTATCGAGGTCACGTTCCGGTCTCGCCGGACACGGGCCGTCGCCGACCGGCCCCGATAGCCGAACTTCGGTTACGGCTAATCGAAGCGCCGCTGGTGCCCGACCTCGCACCACGCGCGCCCTCGTGGCAGTCGGCAACACCGTTTCTAACCGGCAAATCGAATCGCCTGTAGCCGCCAGAGCGGCGTATGAGCGACGACCACGACAGCGACGACCACGACAGCGACGACGGAGAGGGTGAAACCTCCGGAGCGATGGTCGCCGCCGCACGGAAACGGATCGAGTAGTGCAATCGAAAATCAGTAGCGGGTGAACGTCCCGGACCCGACTTCGATCCTCACGAGCGTGTTCTCCGGGTAAGCGTCCGTATCGGCACCGTACCGCGGGTTGATCCGTTCGGCGGCTTTCATCACTTCCTCCTCGTCCTCGACCACGGTGGCCGTCCCCTGCATCGTGACCTTCCACTCGGCATCCCCGGCGGTGTCCTTCTGAATCGAGAGTGCGACGCGCGGGTTTCTTCGGATGTTCGCTAGCTTGCGCCCGCTCGTGAGGATCGAAACGATCCCGTCCTCGTAGTGGTACCAGACGGGTGCGACGTGCGGTCGGTCGTCCGAACACGTCGCGAGGTGGGCCATCACGGACACCTCCGAGAGGAGCGTCTCGGCTTCGTCGGGGAGTACGTCTGCCATGGTTGAAAGGGAGGACGGGAGAAGAAAATAACTTCCTGCCGAACTGCTCCGGACGATTTCGCACCGCAATCCCCGATCACAGTGGCTCATCGGCTCAGTAGCTCATCGGCTACACGATGTCGTCCTACACGGGGTCGTCCGGGTCGTGGCGCGCTCGCATGCGCTCCGCCTCGTTCGCGTACCGATCACGTGTTTCAGCGTCGGTGACGGGCGTCAGCCGCTCCGATTCGACCGTGATGGCAGCCGTCACCTCCGGCCCCGGTCCTGACCCGAAGCGGTTGAACGCCCACTCCTTCTGCAGGTATCGAGACTCGTCCGGCGTCGCGTAGACGGTCACCAAGATGTGCGGCGAGTCCGCCGAGAACGTCCGTTCGACCATCCAGACCTGCTCGGCCCGCTGTTCCGACTCGGCGTGTTCCGATCCGGATTCGTCCGCGTGCATGGTCGAAGGTTCGTCTCCCGCGGTCTTGTACACCGATCGTAGTTCCCGTCGCCTGAGAACAGATCGTTCGACGGAAACGCTCTTTTCCCCGGTGTCCCTATCGGCGGATGGCCGATGACGAGAACGGCGTTCCGAACCGGCGTGGCGGCCGGTGATGACGAGCCCTATGAGTGCCGAGGCCGAACGAGTATCGACCGTTCATTTCTCTCGTTCCTCACGCGTTTTACCCTCTGGTGATTCGGGATGGTCCGCTCCATTTTCGTCCCCCGGTATCTGCCGTGGCAGGAACGTCGATGCGACGAGTAGGAGTAACACGAACAGGACGAGGAGGAGCAGCGCCGCCCGTTGAGCGTCGAACATCGCGGCCTCGAAAATGCCGCGGAGTAATCGTCGTTGCGGAGGGGTGAGTTGACTCAGGACGTGTTGCTGTGTGGCTTTGGTCGCCGTCTCCGCCGCATCTTCGAGCGCGATCACCAATTCGTACCGCTGCTTCATCGAGAGCGTCACGTCGCGCGCTCGCAGGACGCCGTCGACGACGCTGCCGTAGAACCGTCCGAGAAGAAACGAGCCGACAACTGCCGTCCCCAGCGAAAATCCTATCGAACTGCTCACGTTCAGGACTCCGGACGCCTCGGCGGAGTCCGCGTCGGGGACGGCCGACATCGTCATGTTGGTGATCTGTGCCAGTATGAGTCCGACTCCCGCTCCATACAGCGCCACCGGAATAACCATCCTGCCGATCGTCTGACCGGGACCCGTCTGCTCGTACAACAGCACCAGTCCGAGGCCCATGGACACGATGCCGACCTGGATGAGCGTCTTCGGCGAGACGAACTTACGCCACCCGGGCGTAACCGTCGCGAAGAGGATCGACGCGAGGGAATACGGTAGCAATGCTATCCCGGTCTCGAAGGCGGTGTATCCGAGTACTGCCTGGAGATAGACCGGGAAGATGAACATGAAGCCAGCCGAGATTATCGACCGGATATTGTACGTGACGACTCCGGACAAAAAGGAACGGTTCGTCAGCACGTGCAGCGGAACGAGCGGGGATTTCCCGGCACGTTCCATTCGGCGTTCGTACTGAACGAACGCGGCGAACGAGAGAAATCCGACCCCGAGAAACCAAATCGTCGGTGACGTGCCGAACGGGTTGAATTGCACGTCGCCGACGAAAAACGGTCGCCTCACGAGTAACCACCCGTACTTCCCGCTGAGGAGGAATCCGGTGACGAGCGTCGTCGCACCGACGATGGACAGCGCTGTCCCGCCTTTATCGAGCGAACTGGGCGTTTCCGACAGTGGATTCGAACTCACGTACCGGACGAAGAAGAGAATAACCCCCATTCCGATGAGTTGGAGGGTAAACCCCCACCGCCAACTCGCGTACGTAGTCAGGGCACCACCGATGATCGGTCCAAGGGTCGATGCAACGCCGTTCACGCCAGCCAACAACCCGAACGCCTTCGCCCGGTCATCGTCTTCGTAACTAACGGTCAAGACGGTGAACGTCAGTGGAAGTAACACCGCGGCCGCGGCCCCCTCGATGAGCGACCAACCGATATAGAGGACCGTAGTATTCCAGCTAATCGCCGCCACCAGCGTCCCACCGGTATAGACGATCAGTGCGACTGCCATTACACGCCTGCTACTGTGCCGAGACGGCAGCGTTCCGGCCGGGAGAATCAGCGCAGCGATCACCAGCGAATAGAGTGAAACCGCCCCTTGAATCGCGGTGACCGAGGTATCGAACTCGTTCACCATCGTCGGAATCGCCACGTTCATCAGGGATGCATTGATGACCACGATGAACGTCGTCAGACTCACGGCGATCGCTGGCCCCCAGTATCGTACGACCGTTTTTACCTTCGTAGAGCGATGAGAACTCCCGCTGGAAGTGGACTCAT
This sequence comes from Haladaptatus sp. AB618, assembly GCF_024136965.1. NCBI lineage: Archaea > Methanobacteriati > Methanobacteriota > Halobacteria > Halobacteriales > Haladaptataceae > Haladaptatus > Haladaptatus sp. AB618. Next base: position 796,024 of record NZ_JAMYJX010000001.1, read on the forward strand.
CCGCGACCATACAACGGCCTACCACTTTGAGCTTGAAATAGCATGGACCCGGTGAGTCGTCGAGAGTCAAAGAGTGCCGAGGCCGCCGCTCCACTTCGAGAGCTGTGTGTGGTACCGTTTAACACTCTGGGGGCTGTACGGTGAGCGATGCGAACCATCGCGGTCGAAGAGCACTTCGTCGCAAGCGGTTTCGCCGAGAAGGGGGCGGGCAGCGACCCCGGAGAGGGGGACACATCGGAGACGTCGCTGACGAGCCGACTCGGGAATCTCGGCGAGGAGCGCTTGACGGCGATGGACGACGGGGGTATCGACGTGCAAGTCATCTCGGAAACGCAGTTGCACGGCGTGGAGTTGACGACCGAGGAGTGGACCACGCTCGCCGAGGCGGCCAACGACGAACTCGCCGACGCGGTTGCCGCCCATCCCGACCGATTCGCCGGGTTCGCCACGTTGCCGATGGCAACTCCCGAGAAAGCGGCCGACGAACTCGAACGGACCGTCGCGGAGCACGGGTTCGTCGGCGCGATGATCAACGGGACGACCGATGGCCAGTTCCTCGACCATTCGAGGTACATGCCGGTGCTCGAACGGGCCGCGGAACTCGACGTGCCGCTCTACATCCATCCCGGATTTCCTCCGGATGCGGTCGAAGAGGCGTACTACGAGGGGTTCGGATCGGAAATCGACTTCTCACTCGCCACCACGAGTTGGGGGTGGCACGCCGAGGCGGGACTCCACGCGTTGCGGTTGATCGCGTCGGGCGTGTTCGACCGCCTGCCCGACTTGAAAATCGTCCTCGGCCACATGGGCGAGATGATTCCGTTCATGCTCGACCGCATCGACGAGTGGCTCAGCCCGCTGACCACCGAACTGGAACACGACGTCCCGCACTACTTCCGCGAACACTTCTGGCTCACCACGAGCGGGATGTTCAGCCGAATACCGTTCAGGGCGGCGCTTGCGGCCGTCGGTGCCGACAACGTCATGTTCGCCGTGGACTACCCGTACAGCTCCAACGAGCAGGGTTGCCGGTTCATCGAGAACGTGGACGTTCCACGCTCGGACCTCGAAAAGATCACACACCGCAACGCGGAACGGCTTTTCGGGCTGTCAGAGGACTGAGACGCGACCGATTTTCGTGGTCATCCGACCGCAAACCCGTATTCGTCCGTCAGTAGACCGGGCCGACTATCCGTTCGTGGTCGTCTCGTTCGCCACCGTCCCGTTCGGGGCCGCAGAGCCGTTGGGTGGAGTCGACCCGTTGGGCGGGGCCGACCCGTTCGGTGGAGCGGAACCGTTGGGTGCAGTGCGCCCTCCCTGCGAACCGGACGCCGAGTCGTCCTCGTTCACTTCTTCGTCCTTGTACAGCGCGACGTTGAGCGTTCCGGAGTATCCCGAATCGGTCTTTGTGACGTCGAGCAGGAGTTGTGAAGCGCTTCCCTGCTGGAAGATGTTGTCGTCGGCGTTGCGCGTGTCGCGCTCGTCGCGTTCCGAGTACGGCTCTTTCGTGTACACCGTGTCGGTGAGGTCGTCGTCGAAGAACAACTGCGACGTGAACTCGTAGGCGTCGGTCGCGTCCTCCGACGAACGAATCTTGAAGTGGATGTGAACCGCCCGACCCGGATACCAACCGGGGTAGATGGTCGTGAACGATGCTCCGCCGTTCTCGTCCGTGCTCTGAATCCCGCGAAGGAAGTCCTTGCCCACGGTTCCCTGCGCTTGGACGTCGGAGTACACTCCGTCGACGTTTGCGTGCCAGACGTCGACGATGGCGTTCTCGAGCGGTTCACAGGTGTCGTCCGACAGGTCGTGCACCGTGAAGTCGAGGTCGAGGCGGATTCCCTCCTGCTGGTTGCCAGTCCCGGTGTCCGACCGGATGTCGGAGCGACGGAGGTTCTCGTCGACGTAGTACGGTCCCTCGGTGAGTTCCGTCATGGCGACGCACGCTGTCGTTCCGTCGCCCGTCGTGACGGTGGTGCTCGTCATGGTACCCGTCGCCGGGTAATCCGAATCCGTCGTCGACATCGGGGTAGCGGTCACCGTCCCGGACGAACTGTTCGTTTCCGTACTTCCACTCGAATCGCTCGACGTCGAACAGCCAGCGAGAAACGCCAGCGCGGGGGCACCGCCGAGTGCGATGGCCTGTCTACGAGTGAGTAACCGACCGACCGGTTCATCGTCGTTGTCCATATTTCGACGTTGTCGGATTCGTATAAGGGAATTTGCCGAAATCACGCGAAAACGACCCGGAAGTCAGGCACAAATTCGTCCCATAACGGGGACGCCATGGGATGGAACGGCGTCCGCGACCTGCTAGTCGATTCGTCCTGTCAATCCGCAACGAATCATCCCTCCCTGCTACGAGACATCACAACCGGTACACACGACGTACTCCACTTGCCTCCAGAAACCGAGATAGCCGGTGCTATTCTTTTACCATCGGGTCTTTATTGCATCGTATGGGCAGTCGCGAATCGCCACGAGCACCATCCGATTTTCGTGATCGGGTGCAGTTTTATCTCGTCGATCACCGAACGCCGCTCGGGAAGGCGATCGACGTCTGGTTACTGGTATTGAACCTGCTGTTCGTCGGCGTCTTCGTCGCACAAACCTACTCCCTTTCGGCGATGGCGGAGGCGTGGCTGTGGCGACTGGAGGTCGGCATCGCGTTCGTGTTCGTGGTCGAATACGTGCTCAGGCTGTACGGCGCTCGGAACCGCCTCGCGGAGTTCACGAACCCGTACACGATGGTCGATCTGCTGTCGGTGCTCCCGACGCTGGCAGTGTTGTTCCTGCCCGCCTCGGTCGTCATCGTCAACATCGGGTTCCTCCGGGCCATTCGCGTCGTCCGGGTGCTTCGGTTCTACCGATTTACGGAGGACGACGAGTTCTTCTTCGGCACCGTGTCGGTCGGCACCCTTCGAACCATGAAACTCCTGTTGACGGTGCTGGTCATCTTCTTCGTCTCCGCGGGCCTGTTCTTCAGCGTCGAGTACCGGACGAACCCCGCCGTGAACAACTTCGGTGACGCGTTCTACTACACGGTCGTAACCCTCACAACCGTCGGGTTCGGCGACATCATTCCGACCACCTGGATGGGCCGATGGGTGACGGTAGCCGGGGTGCTCACTGCTATCATCCTCGTCCCGTGGCAGGCGGGAAAGATCGTTCGGGAATGGACACACAGGGGAAAAGTCAACGTCACGTGCCCCCAGTGCGGTCTCTCCTACCACGACCGGGACGCGTCTCACTGTAAAGCGTGCGGTCACGTCATCTATCAGAAGTACGATTCGCGGCAGTAGTGGGACCGAGAAACCGCATCCGGTACCGATCATCCGACCACCGCTCTCCGCCGACCCTTCCCCCTCGACCCATTCCGACGATTCACCAACCAATCCGACCACTCCAACCAACTCAATCAATCCGACCAACCCTTAACCTCCCACCACGAGACGGGGTACCCAATGCCCAACGCAACCGTCTGTTTGTGCTTCGACTTCGACGCAGTTTCGGGATGGATTCACGGCCATGGTGCGACCAATAGCCCGGTGAAACTCTCGCGTGGGCGCTACGGCGCTGCGGTCGCCGCGCCGCGTATCCTCGACCTGCTGGACCGACTGGACGTGCCCGCGACGTGGTTCACGCCGGGGCACACCATCGAGAGCTTTCCCGAAATCTGCGGCGAGGTACACGACCGCGGCCACGACATCCAGCATCACGGCTGGCATCACACGCCGCCCGCGAAGTTCGCGGACAGGGAGGGCGAGCGCGCCGACTTCGAGCGCAGCATCGAAACGATTCGGGACCTGACGGGCGAGAAACCGACCGGATATCGATCACCGTCGTGGGACTTCTCGGCGCACACGCTCGATATCCTGCAGGAGTTGGATTTCGAGTGGGACTCCAGCCTGATGGGTCACGACTTCGAACCGTATCGGGTGCGCGAACTGCCGATTGCCGACCCCGAAGAACCGTATGTGGCGGGTGAGGAGACGGACTTGCTGGAGTTCCCGGTGTCGTGGCACCGGGACGACTGGCCCTCGTTGCAGTTCACGCCCGGACGAAGCGGCAGGCCGCGGGCCGACGAGGAAGCCGTTTTCGACGGCTGGTACGAGCAGTTCGATTGGATGTACGAGAACGTCGAGGACGGCGTGTTCACGCTGACGATGCATCCGCAGGTGACGGGTCAACCACCCCGACTCCGCTATCTGGAGGCGTTCGTGGAGTCCGTGCGCGCGAAGCAGGACGTGGAGTTTGCGCTGCTGAACGATGTGGCTCGTAGAATCTTATAAGGAGAATGACTATTCTATGTTAATATCTTATTTTCTATATCTACTTCGGATATTCGGATGAGAAAGCATCCAAAGAGATTTGTATCGGTACTGACTCTAGCGCACGAATGAATCGATAATATCGATTTTAATAACTGTAGACAACCGTCTCCCCATCCAATAACTATGTCACGAAATCACGGCCGTATTCGTGCGGCCCTTCTGGTAGTAATCGCGCTGATGGTCGTCGTCAGAATCACGCCACCATCGGTGAGCGGTGCAAACAATATCGGCATCGGCATCAATGGGGAGGACGAGACGATGATTGCGCCGGGGGATTCGTACGTCCTGCGAGCCGACTCCCCGGGTTTGTCCACGTACGCCGTCGGTCTTCGAAACGAGGACCTCCTCTCCGTCTCGGGCGCGAGTCTGTCGGGTCCGTCCGGAACCGTCGGGGATTCCGTCACGGTCTCCGCAACCATCACGAACCGAGGTAACTGGATGGCGGACGAGACTGTCGCGGTGACGGCCAACGGGACGAACGTCGCGACTCGAACGATCACCGTCCCCGTCGGGGAAACGAAGACGATATCGTTCGGTATCACGCTCGATCACCCCGGGACCTACGACGTCGCGGTCGATGGAACGTCGGCCGGAACCCTCGTCCTCTCGGGCGCTACCGAAACGACGGAAACGAGTGGGGACGTCACCACGACCGAGTCATCGACCGCTTCGACTTCGTCTCGGACGACGGAGACGGTCGGGACGACCCACACGACGACGCTCCGCGACTCGTCGAAAACGAACCGGGACCGTCGTCCCAAAAGCTGGTCGTTCGTCGCTGTTGGTGCTCTCGTCCTCGCCGCACTCCTCGTGATCCGCCGACGGTGATCACGGGGCGGCGATTTCGTGAAACGACTGAATATGGTAACTGAGGATATTACGGAAGTCCCCGCTCATTGTGTTGAATCGGAATCAATGGCCTGAATAATCTCCTGCCTGTGGCCAGATGGCCACAATAGAGTTCCTAAAACGAATATGTATCTAAAAAACACTCGTTTTAGAGAACGAATGCAGAACCCTTAACCGTGTACCCCAATTGTGTATAGTTGTAATGGCAAACGGTAAAGTTGATTTCTTCAACGACACAGGCGGCTACGGTTTCATAGAGACGGACGACGCGGACGAGGACGTTTTCTTCCACATGGAAGACGTTGGCGGCGAGGACCTTACGGAAGGTACCGAGATCGAGTTCGACATCGAACAGGCCCCCAAGGGCCCGCGAGCGAAGAACGTCGTTCGCCAGTAAATAACGATTTTACACTGTCGCCACGTGGCGACAAGGTATACATCGATTTTTTTAGCGCAGTAGTATCCGAGAGCGACAGTTAGAACAGTCGCCAAAGTACCGACCGAAGCCGGTAGCCGAGCGACCCAGCTTGATAGCCGCGCCAACCGCTCATTCCCCCTGCGAGCGTACTGACTTCGTATCCCTCCTCGTCGAGAATACCGGTTGCCCGTTTTGCGACTACGCCCATCTTGCAGACCGTGACGATGGGGCTGTCTTGTGGAATCTTATCAAGACGGCTGCGGAGTGCGTCCTCGTCTCCCCCGCGTAAATCGTCGTACACTGGGATGTTACGACTTCCGTCGATATGATCCGACTGAAACGCTTTTCTCGGTCGAATATCGAGAACGTACGGCGCGTCATCGGCGTCGAGTCTGTCGTCCAGTTCGTCGGGTCTAATCTTGCTCATTATCCCCACAAATGTACCGAAGCGTTAAAGCCGTGACGTCATCGGGCGACGGTAGCGACTGTCGAACGTGTCGGTCGGTCACGTTTCAAATCGCACCGCTCGGTGCGAGCGGAGACCGCTGGAAAAATCTACACGTACTCGGAATCGGCGATTAGAAGTCCGTTTCAGTTCACCGAAGGGATCACTGGATGTGGCCTTCGCGGCGGAGTTGGTCCGCGTCCTGGCTGGTGTATCGCCATTCGATGTTGGCCTTCTCGTCCTGCCAGTCCCACGGTTCGATGAGGACGACGTCGCCCTCTTCGATCCAGGTTCGGTATTTCATTCGACCGGGAATCCGGCCCATTCGCTCTTTTCCGTCGTTACATCGGAGCTGTACGTGGTTGCCACCGTTGTGTTGGGTGACGACCGCGAACATCTCGTCCTCGTTTGGCATTCGGAGGTTCCGACGCCCACTTTCTTCACTCACAGGTGGAATAAGTAGCGGACACGGTTAAGTGGTAGGTGTCTTTCGATACCGTTTGACATGCAAACTGGATACTGAATCGGGGTGACCCCTCACCAAAAAGAGGATTATTTACTCGCATCCGAAAACACAATTCCGCCGAAATCGGCGTTATGAGGCCACTAAGGCGGCCGTACACCATACATAATTATACGTTCGTAGGTGGGCCGTACAACCACGATGTCAGACACTGGGCAGTCAGTCCAATCCCTGAAGTCGAAACTCCCGAATCCAATAACGGCGGACAACGTTCGCTACAACCCGTCGTTTTCGGAACTTCGTGAGTTTTCGCGGGAGTTGGAGACGACGGCCGAATTCGGTTCCGCGTCGTACGTCAGCCGCGAGCGATCGCGCAACTCGGACAAGACGAGAAATGCCGTTGACGAAGGATTCGACGCGGACGACTACGCACACATCGAGGACGCGGTCGAGTTCGCCAGAGAACACGAGATGCTCTGCGTGGACCGCTTGATGGGCCGCCACACTGACCACACCTACCGGTGCAGACTCTACGTTCCGAAGAAGTACGGCCGTATCGCCCTCGCGTGGGCGAACCTCTTCGAACCGGTCGAGGGGGAGGGTGAACCGGATTTCGTCACGATACAGGTTCCCGACTGGGACGAAATCGCCATTCGAGTCCTTCCCGAGGAGGGAATGACCGTCGCTCTCGGAAGTGACTACACCGGCGAGGCGAAGAAGTCCTTCCTCCGATTGTTCATGTTCCACGCAAAACGGAAGGGTGGCCTCGGACTGCACGCCGGAAGCAAGCGAGTGACGCTTCGAGACGAAACCGGCGACCTGCGCGATGTGGGGCAGGTGTTTCTCGGTCTCTCCGCGACCGGCAAGTCCACGCTGACCGCCCACGGTCTCTGGCTCGACGACCCCGAATCGGCGACGATGCTCCAGGACGACGTCTGTGCGTTGCTTCCCGACGGAAGCGTCGCGGGCAGCGAAGGTAACGGTCTGTACGTCAAGACCATCGGCTTGGACGCCGACGAACAACCCGCGATGTACGACGCCGTCACGCACGAATCCGCGGTCCTCGAAAACGTGGACGTGGACGACGACGGAACCGTCGATTTCGACAGCGACTACCACACCTCGAACGGTCGAGCCATCATCCGCCGCGACCAACTCTCGTCGTCGAGCGAGGACATCGACCTGGAGCGGGTCGACCAACTGTTCTTCATCACCCGCAACCCGACGATGCCGCCGGTCGCGAAACTGTCGCCGGAGGAGGCGGCGGTGGCGTTCATGCTCGGCGAGTCCATCGAGACCAGCGCGGGCGACCCATCGAAAGCCGGTGAGTCCATCCGCGTCGTGGGCACCAACCCGTTCATCATCGGATCGAGGGGCGAGGAGGGCAACCGGTTCCGCTCGCTCATCGATGACCTCGGCGTCGAAACCTACATCCTCAACACCGGACACCTCGGCGGCAAGGACATCGGCGTCACGGAGTCTGTGACGTTGCTCCGCGAGATTGCGCGTGGGACGGTCGAGTGGACGGACGACGACGCGAGCGGACTCACCGTGCCGAGTTCGGTCCCCGGTATCGACATCGACGAGTTTTCGGTCGCCGACAACGTCGACGACCACGATTCGGAGTTGTCACGGCTCCGTACCGAGCGACAGGTCCACCTCGACACGTTCGAGGATCTGGATGAGGACATCAGGGACGCGGTTTACTGAGCCGAAAGCGACTGGAACCGATCCCGGTCGGTCGTCGCTTCGTGCGTGATTTCAGTTCAGCGTCTCGACTTCCTTCGTCAGGTCAGTCGGTTCGTCCACCGGTCCGTTGACGAACAGACCGTGACCGATGATGGCGACCGCGACGAGCGCCGCACCGATGACCGCCGCCGTCAACGAAACCGAAGTGAGGTAGCCGACACCCACACCGAGGAACATGCTGACGGCTATTCCGCCCAGTACGAGGTCGTAGTACTGCCACGTGTAGGCCATACGACGGATTTCTATCCGTAGACCCGAATAGCTAGGGGCCGAAATTCGTCGGTCGGGGACGAGCCGTCATCGTCCGCATCGTCCGATTATCTCGAAAACAGAAGGAAAGAATGGCTTCGAATCGACCGTTGCCACCGTTCGCCGCGTCGATCACGCGCTGCTGTTCGGTTTGCCGTCGTCCGGAGTTCCACCCAAAACCACGTCCTGCTCGGCGAGCGTCGGGAACGCACCCGATGCGTACTCGTCCGCCCACGGGTTCTCCGGATACTTGTCGTCGGGAGTGTCGTTGGGGTCGCGGAAGCGTTCTTCGGGGTTGTGCCGGGACTGTTCGGCGTAGAAATCGAAGTTGACCCGGATGCTGTCGCCCTGTATCTCGTTGCCGACGTCCTCGGGGAGCTCCCACCGAACCGTGACGTACTGGCACGTGCCGTTCTGGAACGGATCGATCGGCTCGCCGTCGGGATACGCACCGCCGACCACGTCGGGGGAGTCGCCGTCACGGACGCCGTCGAGCAGCACGGGGACGGACCCGTACTGCGGCGTCGTCGTTTGTGTCCCCTTGAGGTCGAGTGGCTTCTGGATATATCGGTCGTTCCAGAGGTTGCCCGACTCCGGACCGTCGCCTACCGTCGCGTTCTTGTTCTGGTCGTAGAACGTACGGAACTCCAGGTTTTCGTCCATCTCGCCGTAGCCGTTGGTATCCGTCCCTTCGGCTTCTTTTTCGGGGTCGTTTTGTCCGTTTTCTTGGGAGTGGCTGAGCCGACCGCGGAACCACACCCACGCCGGGTTGTCCACGTTCTCGATCGTGAACCGAATCCATCCCTGATCGCCGGGTTTGATGTCCTTGAACTCGATGCCGAGCTCCGTGTTGTCGGTATCCTGTGCCGGAACGACTTTGGGATCGACGTCGTTCCCGTAATGATCGACTTCCCAGCCAATCTTCAAGTCGAGGTCGCCAGCAGTGAACGTCGCGTTGGTTCCTTCCTTGTCGTTCAGGAACGCCATCGTGCCCGCGCCGCCGAGCGCTGCCGCGACACCCATGCCGCCGATACCGAGAAGTACGTTACGCCGATTGAGGGAGAGTTTTTTATCTGACATTAGTTGTCTCCGTTCTTCGACACCCATCGTCGGTAGCTTCCGACGGTTTCGAGTCGAAGACGCAACCGACCCGATGACCTATCACCGTGTATATATATACTCGATAGTGGATTCATAGAGAACGTATATCCATCCCATAAACGGTCTCTAGCGGGTTTGCAAGCTATTCGAGGCGGTTGGAGTGGCACCCATAGAGACCGTATAGTGGGTCACAAGGGTCTGTTGACGCTCATATTCGTTCGCGGTAACGTCGGAAGACAGCGTCTCGGAGCCATTGGTTATGACAAATAAACAACTAATTTATTATGGAAATATATCTATCAAGTTCATAAATATAACACTACAGTTCCAGCTATCTACCCGGGCAAAACGATGATAACGACGAGGCGGGGGGGCAGTGATGAAAGATAACGGCAGGGTCGACGTATGAGCACGACGACCCCCGTCCCGACTCAACCCGAACAGGCAACACAACAAAATCGAGAACCCAAGACACTCACACAGGAGACCGCGTTCAAGATTCTCAGCTGTCAGCGGCGACGGAACGTGGTCCACTATCTCCTCCAGCAGGGCGAATCCGTCTCGCTCCACGAACTCTCGAAGCAACTCGCGGCGTGGGAAAACGAGATCGTGCCCGAGGAGGTCACGTACGAACAGCGAATGCGCGTCTACACGGCGCTTCGACAGGCACATTTGCCGAAAATGGACGACGCCCACGTCGTCCATTTCGACGCGAACGGTGGGACGATACGGCTCACCGACGATGCGACGAAATTGGAGGTCTATTTGGACATCGTCCCCCACGACGGAATCCCGTGGAGCGGTTACTATCTCGGACTCGGCGGCGTCTCGGTAGGACTGATCACGCTCGCGTGGATCGGATTCTTCCCGTTCGACCGACTACCGGGCCTCGCGTGGGGATTCGTGATTTCGCTCCTGTTCCTCGCGTCCGCCGTGGCGCACAAGCGACACGACGAACGGCACCGCCTCGGTAAGGAGGGCCGCCCACCGCTATGATGGCCGTCGCCGCCGCTCGAAAGCCACGGCGAATCGCACGCCTCGGCGGGGTGGTGCTCCTCGTCGCTGGCATCCTTCTGCTGGCGGTCGTCGTGTTTCCGCAACTCGTCGGCGCGAGCGGGAGCTACGTCGTGCTCTCGGGAAGCATGCACCCGACGATACACGCCGGGGACGTCGTCGTCTCGAAGCACGTCGAACCGAGTGCGATCGAGGAAGGCGACATCCTCGTCTTCCATCGCGAGTCGGCTTCGAATTCCGACCGCACGACACACCGCGTCGTCGACGTCGTCCACCGCGACGACGGACTGTACTTTAGAACGAAGGGAGACGCGAACGAGAATCCGGACGTCGGACTCGTCTCGGCCGACGACGTGATCGGCCGCGTCTGGTTCCACATCCCGTACATCGGGCATCTCCTGCTGTTCGCACGGACGCGCGCAGGGTTGCTCTCGTTGGTCGTCCTCCCCTGTCTGCTGATCGTGATCTCGGAAGCGTACTCGCTCGTCGGTGCGACGCGGGCCAAAAGCGAAGACGAGGATGAAACGGACGGTGACAAGGATGAAACGGACGGTGACGATGCAAGATGATACACGGACCCAATCCCAAAGCGACCGTGCTCGTAATCGCGGCGCTCTGCCTGCTAAGCACGACCAATACCCAAGTCACACACAGCCTGTACGCTGATTCCGAGGTGATGAGTTCGAACTTCGTCGGCGGAAACGTCACGACTACCGCCGTCGAGAACGCGACGAATCACACCACGACGAACGCGAACGGAACGGCCGTCGAACCGACGACCGTTTCCCCCACTACCACCGGGACGACAGGGACGACGCCACCACCGAGTACCGCGACGACAACCTCGTCGGCGGGGACAACGACCTCCTCGTTGGCAGGGACGACGACGAACGAAACGACGGAGACCGATCCGATCACGACACGAAAAGCGGGGACCGAAAACGGTGGCTAACCGGGATAGCGTCACCGTGATCGGCGGCAGGCCGAGCTAGTATCGTTTTAGGGTTCGGCGGTACGTATCCGAACCGATGGACGACCTCGTTGCTCGGATCACCGCCGTTACCGACGAACCGCCGACGGAGCTTCGCGAACTCGACGGGGGCGAAATCGGCGCGGTATACCGCGCCGATTTCGCTTCCGGTGCGCCGCTCGTCGCCAAGACGAGCGACGCGTCGCTGACGGTCGAAGCGACCATGCTTCATCACCTCGCTGACCACGGCCTCCCCGTCCCCGACGTGTATCACGTCGAGGACGACCTGCTGTTGCTCGAATTCATCGACGGCGACTCGACCATCATGCCCGACGTGGAGCGGGAGATGGCCGACCACCTCGCCGCCCTGCACGACACCGCCGCGCCCGTCTACGGGTTCGACTGCGACACGCTCACGGGGTCGCTCTCACAGCCGAATCCGTGGACGGAATCGTGGGTCGAATTCTACGGCGAACACCGTCTCAGGCACGCGGCGGAAGTCGCGCGGGAAACCGGTGAACTGCCGGAGTCGATGGTCGAACGGGTCGATGAACTGATCGCTGACCTCGATTCGCTCATCGTCGAACCCGATGCGCCGTCGCTGATCCACGGCGACGTGTGGACGACGAACGTGCTCGAATCGGACGGCGAGTTGCGTGCGTTCCTCGATCCGGCGGCCTACTACGCCCACTCGGAGATCGAACTCGCGTACATGGACTGGACGAACTCCGTCGGACCTGCATTCTTCGAGCGCTACGACGAACGTCGCGGAATCGACGCGGGATTCGAGTCGCGCCGGGACGTGTACGTCGTCTATCCACTCCTCTCGCACGTCTTTCACTTCGGGGAGCGGTATCTGTCGAAACTCGACCGGACGCTGTCGCGGGTGGGCTACTGAAGCTAGTCCAAAATCTCGAAAATCTCGGGCAAGCCCTCGATTTCGTACGTCGGTTCGACGGAGAGTTCGTACTCCGTCCTGTGCGGGCGGCGGATGAACGCCGAATCCAGTCCGGCGTTGTCGGCGGCGACGACATCGCTCTCGCTGTCGCCGACGAAGAGGGCGGTTTCGGCTCCGATGTCGGCCAGCGCGCGGTCGAGGAAGTGCGGGTTCGGCTTCTTCCGGCGGATTCCCTCGACAGTCGGCGGCCTGCCGTAGTAGGTCTCGAAGTGGCGTTCGAGTTCGAAGTAATCGAGCATGAACTCGACGGTAGCCTGCTGGTTCGAACTGACGAGGCCGAGCGGTCGCTCGAACGAGGAGAGGGCGTCGATGTCGTTGTAGGTCGTCGTCCGTCCGGCCTCGATTTCGCGCAGTTGAATCTCCGAGGCGGCGCTGTCGCGCGTCTCCCAGAACGAATTCGGATCGAAACCGTACGCCTCACACACCTCCCGAAAGCCGTCGGGGGTGGCGCTGTGCGTTACAGCGGCAAGGTGGTCCTCCGCCGGGTCTACGTCGAACTCCTCGAAGGCCGAGCGCGCCGCTTCCTGGAGCAACTCGCGTTTCGGCGGTTTCACGAGGACGCCGTCGTTGTCGAACAACACCGCATCGTACATGATTCGGTCTCGTGAGCGGAGGGGGGTAGGCGTTCCCATTTCCGACGGCCAAAGCCGGTTTGCACGTCGATACCGAAGTAGGTTCGATGGACCCGAATTCGGACTTTTCGGACGAACAGGCGGGAAAACGCGTCGTCGCGGACGACGGCACCGAAGTCGGCGTCGTGAAGGAGGTTCGTGACGGGACGCTGTACGTCGAAGTCGGGGGCAACCCGAACCCGGACACGATCGACGAACTCGGCTGGGGCGGGGTCGTCAACCAGTCGGTGCACGAACTCAAGCGGCAGTTCATCGGGACGATCACCGACGAGACGGTTCGCCTGTCCGTGTGAATACGCGGCCGCGATGGCAAAGGTCGCCGCTTTCTGCGACGGTCGTTCGAGCTCCATTTCGACCAGTTCGGCGCTTTCGGCGCTCATACGGCGTGATTCACCGAAACACCACGTCATCGCTCTCGGTGACCGTTTCCCGATTTCTCCCACCTAACTACGTGGAGTGACAAAGGGGGGTAATGAATACGGATTCGAGACCCTCGGAGGCTACTCGCTGATGTCCGGGGAATCGACGGTTCACCCCGGAGAGTTCGTTCGAAACCTGCGTCAGTTCCGTTATCGGGAACTGATGATGGCGGTCGCAACCGTCGCCGTCATCGTCGGCGCAATCGGTCTCTTTCCCGGGACGGCGAACGTCACGCAAGGGTTGAAGACGAACGCGACGACGACTGACCTCGTCCTGTTCGTCGCGCTCATCATACTGGCGGCGATGCTGAAGGGTATGGTCGGGTTCGGCTTCGCGCTCATCGCCACGCCGCTCGCGGCGTCGGTCATGAACGTCGATATCGCCGTCATTGTCCTCGCCGTCCCGCCGTGGATGATCAACGTCTTTCAGGTGGGCGAGACGAACACCGGCCTCGGCTACGTCCGCCGTGAGTGGTCGCTCATCGCCCTCGCGTTGGTCGGTACCGTGGCTGGCGTGTTCTTCTTCTCGGCGTTCAAGACCAGCGCGGTGGTGGTGTTCCTCATCGGCCTCGTCCTGTTCGGGTACGTCCTCTTCCAACTCGGGAAGGGGTTCGTCTCCATCGAAGGGACGCACAATCCCGTCGCACTCGGCGTCGTCGGCCTGCTGGAGGGCTTTCTCCTCGGCGCGGCCAACCTCGGTCCGCTGCTCCCGACGTACCTCCACACGTTCGAGCGGGACAAGGAGCGGTACGTCGGCGGCCTCTCGATGGTGCTCGGTCTGGTGTTCACGGTGAAAATCCTCCAGATGCTGGTGACGGGCGTGATGACGACGTACTACCTCTGGTTGGGTTCGACCTTCGCAGTCGTCACCCTCGTCGGCCTGTTCGCCGGGACATATCTCCGACGCGTCGAAATCGACGAGCGGAAGTTCAACTGGTTGGTCGTCGCCATCCTGCTGGTCATCTCGTTGAAAATCTTCTCGAAGACGGTTCCGGCGCTGTTCTTCTGAGAATTACTGTACCGTGGCGACGTTCCATCCGTCGTCCGTTATTCGCTCTTCGGCGACCGTTTCGCCGTCGCCCAGGACGCGGAACAGGAATCCTTCGCCGTTCCGCTCCGTCGCGAGTCGAATCGTCGCCACGTCGGCGTCGAATTCAGTTTGCCGCTCGTCTGGGACCCAATCGTCACGGATGGCTGTCACGCCGAAATCGCCGTACGAAACCGTGGTCGATTCCTCGATGATTCCGTCGGCGCGGACCTCTGCGACGATTCCTTCGTTGCTCTCGTTCTCCCGAATCACGAGCGTGTACGTCGTGAGTGACATGGGGGAGCGTTTGCCACCGCCGACCATTCGCGGCGTGGTTGCAAATGCTGGCCTTTTTACTCGACCCGTTCGAGAACGACTCCATCCGTGAACCCGCCCCGGTCGTCGGCTTTTTCGGCTCGAATCCGTTCCAACTCGTCACGCGTGAGTCCGTCGGAGTCCGCCAGCGCATAGACGACTTCGAGCACGTCGGCCAGTTCCGCCGGTTCGCCGGATTCCTGGAACTCCGTTACCTCCTCGTCCAACTTCTCCGCGAGTCGTCGCTCATACTCGCCTTCATCCGCAATGTGTGTTACCGGGCGTTCGTCGTTTTCCTCGATGATCTCGGGGATCCGGTCGCGTACCAGTTTGTCGTACGTTTGGGTCATGGGAATGAAAGGGAAACTGATGGTAAAAGAACACCGGCGGGACTGCCCCTATCGTGTGATGGATCGTGAGACATGCTGGTAACTGCTCCGAGTTTCGACCTCACCGGACCTTATTATCGGGTGACAAAATCGCTCATTCGAGCGTTAAGCGTCCTCGTCCGTCGGCGAAACGATGCGAAACTGAAGCGAGAAGGTCGCGCCGTCGTCGTTTTCGGCCCAGACATCCCCTCCGTACTTCTCCATCAGACGGTCCACGAAAAAGAGGTCCAACCCCTGTCCGTGGTGGAGCGGGCTGACCTCCTCTCGCCCGAAGATGAGGTCGTGTTCGTCGTCGGCGATTCCGGGCCCGTTGTCCTCGACCTCCACCGTGAGCGTCGATTCGCCGCGGTGAAACCGAACGAAGACTCGCGGAACACGGGAGTCGTTGTGTTCGACCGCATTCGAGAGGATGGCCTCAAGCGCGATTCCGATGGCATCGTCGGCCGCGACGAAGGTCGGTTCGTCTCCGAGGTCGCTCGTGAACTCCGCACCGGGATAGGCATTCCGAGCGGCCCTGAGTTCGTTACGAATCACCTCGTCGATGCGGATGGGAGAAAGTGTCGGGTCGGTCCGCTCCGAGAGCAGTTCGTCCAGATCGCGAGCGGTCTCGGCGTATTTGATGATGGAGTGCATCCGGCGGTGTGCGGTCGAAAGTGACTGCTGTAACTCCTCGTCGTCCACGATTTCCGCGACGATTTCGATGTGACCGAGGACGACGTTCGCGTCGTTTCGAAGGTTGTGACGGAGGACGCGGTTCAGGATTCGAAGGCTCCGTTCGTACTGCCGCCGTTCGGTCAGGTCGGAGAAGAACCCGGCATACCCGTGTAGCTCGCCATCGACGTGGATGGGGGTACACGACCCTTGTCCGTAAATCAGCCGACCGTCCTTCGTCGTGGTTTCGAATCCACCTACCCACGAATCGTCGTTCGAAAGCGACGCCGCCATCTCCTCGTACACGGATCGTTGGCCGAACAGAATCTCCGGTTTTTCACCGACGAGTTCGACCCTGTCGTAGCCGGTAAAATCGACACACGCTTCGTTCACGTCCCGGATGACGAAACTCGAATCGGTAATGATGGCGGGGTTTTTCGTCTCCCGAAACGCCTTTTTGTAAATACTCGGGTCGGTGCCGTTCATGTCTCCATCCACAATCCTTATCCAGAGAATATATCGTTATCGAGACCAAAAGATCGTTCCTCACAATCGATAGAAAATGTGGCAAAAGGGTTTTTATTATCGATCAGTGATGATATAGTACTAGATGCCCCGTCAACGGCTCGTAGATAAACTGTCAAATCCTCCAGATCACGTGACACAGATAGTGGAAGCGACGCTTCCCGATTCGGTCGCCGAACTGGCGAATTCGTACGACGTGACGGTCGGTAACCGTGACAGATTTCTGTGGCAATGGATCTATACTCTTTTTCCTTCGTTTACGCTCTCCTGTGTTCCAGACGAGCATGCGGAAACGGCTCGGACACAGAAGACGATTCTGACGATGTTCGTCACCCTGTTGGACGACCTCGCCGAAATGGGTCACGACCGGGAAACGTTCGAAGAGGCGTGTCAAATCCCGTATCGCCGTGAATCCGTGAACCCCGACCGAGACGGGGTAGATTCGGAGCAACTTCGGTTCATCCAACAGGTGTGGGACGCTTTCGAGGACGGTATCACGGCGGCCCCCATGCACGACGAGCACCGGGACATATTCGACTGTGACCTTCGGCAGACGCTCACCGCCATCGACTACTCGCGCGTCCTCAACGACAACGTCGAACTCGCCAACATGGAGGGAATCGAGCATTATGACCCACACAACATGCTCATGTTTCCGTACGCGAACGTGGACCTGATGTACTCGCCGTCGTTCGATACAGCCGACCTCGGGTCGCTCAGGTCGGTCATCTGGAACCTCCAACGGATGGCACGAATCGGCAACTGGACAACGACGTGGGAGCGGGAACTCCGCGAAGGGGACTACACGGCAGGGCCGATCGTGTACGCCCTGCAAGAGAAAATCATCTCGCCGTCGGACTTGGACCCGGCCGACGAGGACGCCATCGAATGGGTGACGAAACGGATCGAGGAAAACGACGTCGAGGACCGGTTTCTCACCGATTGGGACGAACGATACGCGGAAGTCACGGAACGAGACGAACAGGCCGATAGCGTCGATTTGGGGTCGTTCGCGGAGGGGATGAAGACGGTGCTGAGCTATCAAATCGCCGCACGCGGTCGGAAGTGAGCTACGTTTTGCGCCCCGTCACCGATTCGATTCGCAGTTCGTACAGTTCGGGTTCCACGTCACTGAGCGATTCGTCGAACACCCGGAGAGGGACGAATCGCTCGTTTATCTCGGCCTCGCTGAGCGTGTCGGACGCGGGAGCGAGACTGCCTTGCACGAGGATGCTCCACGACTCCTCACCCGTCTTTTCGTACACGACGAAACTGGCAGTATCGGTGGATTCCACGAACGACACCTTCTCGCTCCCCTCCTCGACGCCGAAGCGAAGCAGGATTTTCTCACCATCGTAGTGGAACGAGACCGGGAGCGAGTAGGCATCACCATCGCGAGCGAGCGACAGGACGCCGGTGTCCGTCGATTTCAATTTCCGTTCGAGTTCCGTTTCGTCCATGCCGAACGTGTAGACGTACTCCAAATGTTCCATACCGGCACTACGGAGGCCATCGGCATAACTCGGCCGACTGAACCGTGTGGATTCGAGTGGCTTTTCCCGCATCGCACCGGAGTCGAAAGCATGGAGGAAGACCGGTCCTTTCGCGTGCTCGCCACCCGCTCGGACGGAAGCCTGCGGTTGCTCGACCGGGAGACGTACGAACCGGTCGTCACCGCCCCCGACGGCCACGGAGGGACCGTAGACGGCGTTCACCCCGGCTACCGTATCGAAGCCGACCTCGACTGGTCGAGCGCCGAACCGACGGTTCGGTCGCTCTCGGTACGCCGGAAGACGCTGTACTCCTTCGCCGACGGTATCGACCCCGTTTTCGAGGTCGCACAGCAAGCGTGGACGGAGGCCCGGATGGGGGGCGAGTCGATGAACAGCACCGTGACGCGAAACACCGACAACGAGGTCAACGGCGTGCTCTACGTGTTCGCCGAGGACGACGGGGGACGCGTCTTCGAGTCGTTCCGCGACGGCACCCGCCCGCTGGAACCGTTGATAGACCGGGTGAACGAGGGGGAGGGCGACGACCCGCGGGACGTGTTCGTGCTCCGTCCCGCCGAGGGAGCCTACGTCATCGTCACCATCGCGCTCCGGAAGGGCGGTCAGTTCGCGGAAACGCTTCGGGAGACGTACGACTGTCCGGCACCGTCCGGAGAGTAGGTTTCGAACTCACTGGACCGTCGCTCCTCTTTACACCCCCTATAGCGTCCTATCGAGATAGTCGACGACGATACTGTAGGCGTGAATTTTCTGGTCAGTGTCCGTCGAACCGTGCCCTTGTTCGCCCAGTTCCTCGTACTCGAACTCCTCGCCGTCCGCCCATCCACGCGCTACGAGAGCATCACGATACAGTCGCGCCTGCGAGACGGGACACCGCGGGTCGTTGACGCCGTGAATCATGAGAATGGGGGATTCCGCCGATTCGACGTGGGTCAGCGGCGAGCGCTCGCGGTACAGTTCCTCGTTCTCGTCCGGTGTCCCGAGTTGCTGTTCCAGGATGTGCTGGTAGTGCGGCATGGAGTCCTCGTACAACCTTCGAAGGTCGGTCATGCCGACGTTCGCCATCGCAGCGGCCCAGAGGTCGGGGTACCCTACGTGCTGGCTGTAGGCGCTGTAGCCACCGTAGGAGCCGCCGAACACCGCGACGCGGTCCTCGTCTATCCAGTCCCGTTCCATCAGCCAGCGGCCGCCGTTGGCGATGTCCTCCTGTTCGCCGCCGCCCCAATCGCCGCGGATGGCGTACTTGAACGCCCGACCTCTCCCCGTCGAACCGCGATAGTTCGGCTGGAAGACGGAGTACCCCCGCGCGACCAGAAACTGGGTGAGTTCGTTGAACGACCGAGTGTACTGTGCGTGCGGCCCGCCGTGTACCAACACGACCGCCGGTTGCCCGGTCGCCCCGGGATCAGCGCCGGGCCGTTGTCGGGCGTCGTACAGCAGTCCGCCGATGGTCCAGCCACCGGACTCGTAGGTGACGTACTCCGCATCGACGAACGCCGACGGGTCGATGTCCCCGTATTCGGCGTCGAGGACGACCTCGTGCTCGTCGGTTCCGAGGTCGTAGGCGAGGAGTCGCTGTCGTTCGTTCGGTGTCATTTGTGTGAGGACGACGCGGCCGTCCCCGAGGAACGGCCGGTCGGCTCCTTGGACGACGGTCGTGTTGCCTTCGGGGAGATTCAGCTCCCGCCCGGTTCCGGTTTCCAGGTCGTAGACGACCGGAACCGTTGCCGCCCTGCGAGTTCGAAGGACGAGCGCTCGGCGACCGTCCGGAGTGAACGTTGCGGGGTATTCGACGTGTTCGCCGTATCCGAGCCACTCGACGGAATTCCGTTCGAGGTCGTAGATTCCGGCGCGAGGTTTGTCCTCCGCGTTGTCCTCGATCAGCAAGCGCGTGCCGTCCGGTCCCCAGTCGGAAACTGACGTTTCCGACCTGGTTTCGCCGACGTCGAGGCGTCGCGGGTCGCTCCCGTTCGAGGCGGCGACGTACACGTCCATATTGTCGAGGTCGTCGGTTTCGTTGGTCACGTAGGCGATTCGGTCCCCCTCGGGAGCGTACATCGCGTTCCACGTCGGTTGGTCGTAGTCCGTGAGCTGGTCGGCTTCTCCGGTTTCGATGTCGGCGCGGTACAGGTTCATCTGCTCGCCCTCGTCGCTCGCGTACAGGAGGTATCGACCGTCCGGGGAAACGTCGCAAATCACGGCCTGGCCGTCGGTTTCCACGATCGTTTCGCGGTCGCCGTCCGTCGTCAACGCGTGGATATCGTTCTGTTCGTCGCCGCCGTCGTCACGGTGGAAGAATATCCGTTCACCGTCAGCGTCCCAGCAAACGTGCCAGCGGGCGCTCTTCGGGACGTTTCCGTCGCTTACCTGTTCGAGTTCGCCGGATTCGACGTCGAGGATACACAGTTCGTTTCGGCCGCTTCCGTCGTAGTAACACGCGACGCGTTCGCCGTCGCGTGACACCATCGGATGGTAGAACTCCGGGAGGGACGCGAGCGCTTCGAGCGGGACCGCCGAGTCGGAGGAATCGTGCGTCGGATCGGACATACCTGTCTTCGATGCGTATCCGACGGTAATAATGTTGTTCGTCTATCAACTACTCAGTCGAGTGGTTGGGCGTCCTCGGTAACCCCTTCGACCGCTTCGTCGTCCTGTTGGAGGCCCTTGTGAAGGTAGTAGAACGCGCCGAGCGTCCCGATGATGCCGACGATACCGCCGATGTAGAAGGCGTCCTGTATCCGAAACGTGTCCGTGATGGCTCCGAAACCGACCGGGCCGAACACCTGTCCGGCCGAAAGGGAGGCGGTGAACGCGCCCGTCACGAGACCCATCCCGTGGACGCGGCCGCGTTCGGTGCGAATGGCGACCGCGGAGGTTCGGGAGACGGCGCTGAACGCGCCCATACAGATCATGAGGCCGATTAACAGGGGAAGCGTGGTGGCGAACGGTACGGCGAGCATGGTGAACGCGCTCAACAAACCGCCGGTGACGATGAAGTGAACGCGATACTCCGCGTAATCGTCGGATAGCCGACCGAGCGGAATCTGGAGAACACCACCGACCGCCATATACACCGAGAGGACGACGCCGACCATCGTCGATGACAGCCCGAAGGCCGCCGAGGTTGCGAGGACGGGGAAAAAGGAGTTGAAGCCCCAGCGGTAGAATCCTCGAGCGACGATATACGTCATGATACCGCGGAGTTCGAAGTCGGCCCAGACGGCACGGGCGGCCTCCCACGGGTTCGGAGCCCCCGCGGTATCGCGCACGTCGTCGGGGAGTTCGGGAACGAGAACGACGACGAGGAAGAACGAGACGACGGTCAGCGCCGCCATCACGTAAAACGGCGTCGTGATTCCGGTGAGGGTGAACCACGGCGTGTGAATCGCGTGGTCGGCGAAATAGCCGCCGACGGTCGGCCCGATGGCGATACCGCCGAACAGCGAGACGTAGAACAGGTTCGTGATGGAGCCTTCGCTTCCTTCCGGCGTGATGTCGCCGACGTACGACTGTGCGATTGGCGTCACGAGGACCGACGAGAACCCTTGACAGAACCGCACGACCCCGAGCATGAGCGGCGACGAAACCATCGAGTACGCGATGGAGAGGACGGCGAACAGACCGAGACCCGTGAGAAGCAGGTTCTTCCGTCCGTAGGAGTCGGAAACCCGACCGGTAAACGGCGCGAGAACGCCCCGAGAGATGGCGAATCCGGAAAAGATGAGTCCGACGATGACGCCGGACGCGCCGAGGTCCTGTGCGTACGTCGGGAGAATCGGTTCGAGGATGCTGAAGCCGAGCATCGAGACGCCGGTTGCGATGAATAGTCCGACGAACGCACCCTTGTGCTCGCCGAGTTCGTCAAGCATGTCTCTCACGCCCCGTGGCGTGGCTACTCGTGTTCGAGAGACGGTTCATACACGACTTACTGATCAGTTAGTAAAAACGGTTACGAACGAGGTAGTCCGTGATGTTATTGTCCGAAAAAAGAACCGTAGCGCGCGAAAAAAGCGGTCAAATCGACTATATGGGTGGTCAGTCGTCGCTCGAAGCCGTCGAGTCGTCCGAGGACATCGCGCCGTCCATCGGCTCCGCGCCGCCCTCGCCCATCGAGACGTGGGCCTCTTCGCTGAGTTCCGCGTTGGGGAGCGTGAGCGAGACGATGAACGCGAGGATGAGTACACCCATTCCGGCGAGGAACACGGTGTCGATGCTGTTCGCCATCGCCGTCACCACCACGTGCTGAATCTGGTCCGGGAGCTTTTCGATGGCCTCCGGGCCGATGCTCGCGGCGTCGGACGTGAGTTGACCGGAACCGGCCTGTCCGGCGAAGGCGTCGGAGAGGCGGTTGGTGAGTTGGTTGTTCAACAGCGCACCGAGGACGGCGACGCCGATACCGCTCCCGAGGCTCCGACTGAACGTGACGGAGGTGGTCGCGACACCGAGGTCCTCTCGGTCGACGGCGTTCTGAACCGCCACGGTGAGGACGGGCATGACGAATCCGAGTCCCATCCCGGTGATGATCATGAAGATGGTCGATTCCGTCGAGGTGGTCGATGGTCCCATCGTGTGGAGGAACCAGTAGCCGACCGACCCGACGAGGGTTCCGACGACGGCGAAGACCTTGTAGCGGCCGAACCGGGTCATCAACTGTCCCGTCGCACCGCTCGTGACGAGCATCCCGCCGACGAGGGGGAACAGGAGCAGGCCGGAGTTGGTCGCGCTCGCGCCGAGGACGTCCTGCAGGAAGACGGGGAGGTAGATGGTTGCCCCGAACATCCCGATACCGAGACAGAAGCTCAGCGTCATGACGCCCACGACGGTGTGCCTGTCGAGCAGGTGAACCGGGAAGACCGGTTCGTCGACCCGCAGTTCCTGCAGGACGAACAGGACGCCGAAGACGATGGTCGAAGCGATCAGCCCGAGGATTTGGACGGAATCCCAGGCGTACTCGCTACCGCCCCACGTCGTGGCGAGCATGAGCGAACCGACCGCGACGACGAGGAGCGCCGCCCCGAGGTAGTCGATATCGTGGTCGGCGTCCGGCGTCGGGAGGTCGAGTTTGAAGTGCGTGATGAGGATCGCCGCGAGTCCGATGGGGACGTTGATGTAGAAGATCCAACGCCAACTGTAGTGGTCGGTGAGGTACCCGCCGAGGAGCGGTCCGCCGACGGTCGCGCCACCGAAGATGAGCATCATGTAGCTCATGTACTTCCCACGTTCGCGGGGCGAGAAGATGTCGCCGAGGATGGTCGTCGCCATGGCGATGAGACCACCCGCGCCGATACCTTGCAGCGCGCGGAAGGCCGCGAGTTGCGTCATCGGGCCGACGACGTCGTTGACGGCGGCGAACTCCCCGGCGAGTCCGGAGAGGATCGAGCCGATCAGGAAGATGGAGATGGACGTCTCGAAGATGAGCGAGCGTCCATAAATGTCGCTCAGCTTCCCGTACAGCGGCGTCGTCACCGTGACCGTCACGAGGTAGGCAGTGACGATCCACGACATCTTGCTCGCGTCGCCGAGGTCGCCGACGATGCGCGGGAGCGCGGTCGAAACGATGGACTGGTCGATGGAGCCCAGCAACATCCCCAGCATGAGTCCACCGAGGATGATGGCCCGTTCACGACCGAGTCCGTTACTCGATTCTGTACTCATACGTTGATCCTCCGTTCGAGCGGTGGATCACTGCGTAAATATTGAATGAACATTCAGTCACCTATGGCTTACTGAACAGTTAGTCAGTGATAAATGTTTCGAGAGAAGAATTGCCACTCAGGACTCCATTTCGGGTGCGAGAACGCTTCCCTCCCCCAATTCCTCACGATTAGTGGTTTTGTTTTGGCGGTCTCCATCCGCTTTCAGCACGGTAGCGAGTCGTCGCGAGGAGACGACACGACTACACTGATTGCACGGTGCACACCGCTTGCATAGTACTCACAGGTTCCTCTATCTCCGTTCATCCCTACTTCGGTTCGATGACAGTCCAAACGCGGTCGTCAACTACGCCAGCAGCGAGGGTGCCGCGAACGATGTGGTTCGTCGTTATTTCGTGGGCCGAGGGAAAGTTCGAGTCGTATCGGGAGGATTCGGTATCGCTCTCGGCGGCGGATTTTCCGGCCGATGGCTCCGATTAACCCGCCATACTGGAGCATGTAGGGGGGAGAGATGACTGAACGTTCATTCAATTTTTATACCCGGAGTCCGTAGCTAGCGTATGCACCGATTCGATGCGAAAGCCATCGCGTTCGGTGGTCGGTCCTCGGAACGCGAAACGTTCGACCCGCCTCGGCCAACGCGGAAAACGATAGACGAGGGTTTCAGCCGGTAATGACGGCGAAACCATCTTTTCTTGAGGATCCGACCGACACTCGTGGTGCCATCATGCGGGCGACGTATTTGGCCCTCTGCAAGCACGGTTACGCCGACCTCACGATTCAGCGCATCGCCGACGAGTTTCCGAAGAGCAAGTCCCTCCTCTATCATCACTACGACGGAAAGGACGACCTCTTGCTGGATTTCCTAGGATTCATGCTCGAACAGCAAAAGGAGCGAATTCCGGCGAAGCAGTCCTCGGGCAGTCCGCGGGACCATCTGAACGCCATCTTCGACCGCATTTTCGTCACACCGATTCCCGACGACTACCGGGATTTCTCGCGCGCGATGGTCGAACTCCGCGCGCAGGCCGCCCACGACGAGAAGTATCGGAACCACTTCACGCGCAGCGACGAGTTCTTCCGCGGACTCCTCACGCGCGTCATCCAGTCAGGTATCGACGAGGGAACCTTCCACGACGTGGATGCCGAGGAAGTCGCGGAGTTTCTCCTTCTGATCGTCACGGGGGCGATGACCAAACGCGTCACGACGAACAACGATGCCATCGAAACGGCTCGTAACGAACTCGACGCTTACGTCCGCCTTCGCCTCCTCGTTGACGAGAACTGAACCGACACCGGACTCAGTGAACGATGGTGACGGGAACCGGTGACCGCCGCGTCACGGACTCCGCGACGCTGCCGAGGAAAATCCTGTCGAGACCGGTTCGTCCGTGGCTCCCCATGACGATACCGTCGATATCGTTCTCGCTGTCTCCCGCGTATTCCACGATGGTGTGTGCCGGTCGCCCCATCAGTTTGACCGTCTCCGTCGTGACATCCAGTTCGTCCGCCAGTTCGGTCATCTTTTCGAGGAGTTCCTCCGTGGCTTCCTGTTCGGCCTTCTCCACGTCGTCCGCGTAGAGCATGTCCCCGAACTCGTCCGAGGAGATCCACGATCGAGGATCGAGAACGTGCAGGAGGACGATGGTCGCCTCCGGATACACGTCGGCGGCGTGTTCGAGAGCAGTTTCTGACTGTGGTGCAGCGTCTATGGGGACCAGAATTCGCCGAGACATAGGTCGTCTATCGACAGCGACCAGTACAGTTGTTTCGGTGGAAACGACGAACGCGAGGAAAAGTATCCCGTTCAGTCGGCCGGTGACGGGGTGTTGGCTCCCTCGACCTCGCTCGTCTTCCACGTCCCACGGCGGAACCAGAGGAACGCGAGGATGGCCGCGGCGACGTTCGAGAACGCTATCGCGTACCAGACACCCGTGGGACCCATCCCCCGTATCTCCAGTAGATAGTACGCCACAGGGAGACGGAACACCCACAGCGAGAGGATGGTGAACACCATCGCGGTGGTCGTATCCCCGGCCCCGCGGAACGCCGAGGTGACGACCCGGAAGACGCCGAGGAACAGGAACGTCGGACCGATGATGCGGAGATACTGTGCGCCGATGTGGATGACGGTTTGACGGCTGAAGTTCTCGCTGCTGCCGACGAAGATACCGATGAGGGGTTCCGCGAAGTGCCACGCGACGACGCTCACGACGACGAGGACGACCGCCAGCGTGGCGGACGCGTAGTACACCGCCCGCTCCGAACGCTCCGGTTTGTCCGCACCGAGGTTCTGGCCCACCATCGTCGTCGTCCCCTGTGCGAGCCCGATGCTGGGGAGGAAGACGAGCGAGTTCAGCCGATTACCGATACCGTAGGCCGCGACCGCCGGGTCCCCGGCCATGGCGACGATGGCGGTCAGGAACGTGATACCGAGCGCCCGCATCGACATATCGACGCTCGCCGGGACGCCGATGCGAACGATCTTCTTCACCGTCTCCGGTTCCGGAACGATATCGTCGAACGAGAGGTGAATCCCGACGCGGCCGCTGAACAGGATGGTGAGGCCGACGACGGCGGCGATTCCGCGCGACAGGACGGTCGCTATCGCCGCCCCTTGAACGCCGAACCCGGCGAAGCCCGTGGCGTCGAACAGCGTCGTCTGGAGGCCACCGAGTCCGAGCGCCTGCAACAGCAGGTTGTCGGTGAACCCGTAGACGAAGAACGGGTCGAGGACGATGTTGAGCGTGACGCCGAACGCCATGAGATACATCGGCGTCCGCGTGTCGCCCCAGCCACGCAGGAGCGCCTGAAACATGAAGAAACCGAACATGAAGAACACGCCGAGGAAAGTCGTCCGCGTGAACTCCACGGTCCACCGATATATCTGCGTTCCCGGCGTCGTCCCGATGAGCGAGACGAGGGTCGGTGCGGCGAGATACCCGATGACCGCGAACACCAACGACGCGAGCAACGTGAACGAGATGGTCTGTCCCGCGACGTGGTCCACGCGCTCGTGGTTGCCCGCCCCCTTGTTCTGTGAGACTAACGCGGTTCCGGCGATGGAAAAGCCGGTTCCGAGGCTGATGAGCAGGAAGATTATCGGGAACGCGTAGGAAACCGCGCTCACCGCGCCGGGACCGATCTGGCCGACCCAGAACGTGTCCGCGAGGTTGTACACGACCTGCATCAACTGGCTGGCGACGATGGGTGCCGACAGGATGAGGAGCGGTTTGTACAAGTCGCCGTCGGTCAGGTCCAGATCCCTATTTCCGGCGCTCATTCGTCGCCTCCGGCACAAATATCGTCGACGAACTCGTCGATGACTTCACGCCCCACTTCGTTCGGGTCGTTGGATCCGAGGACGACTCCTCGGCCCCGGACCCCGTCGAGAAATATCAGGAGTCGTTCGGCCGCCCGTTCCGGATCGATGTCCTCCTCGAACTCGCCGCGCTCGATACCCTGAGCGATGATATCGGCGAACAGTTCCCGCAGTCGGTCGTTGTTCTCCTGGAACTGGTCGCGGAACGCGTCGTTGTAGGGCGCTTGCATCCCCATCTCCAGCATGGCGATGTCGAAGTCGCTCTCCGAGTCGGGGTCGGGAAACAGCGCATCGATGCTGAAAAGCAGCGCGTCCGTCGCGGTGTCGTAGTCGTCCGTCGAAATTTTCGCGTCGAACTTCTCGTGGAGGTGGTCCAGAAACGAGAGGAGCAACTCCTCCTTACAGTTATAGTGGTAGTGGAGAAGCGACTTGCTCTTGCCGAACTCGTCGCTGATACGCTTCATCGTGAGGTTCGCATAGCCGTGTTTGCAGAGCGCCCGATGTGTGGCGGCCATGATGGCCTCGTGTGTTTCGGGCGGCGGCCCGTTCGACTGCTGTGTTCCCATCTCTAACTGAATAGTTAGTCAGGAGAGTTAATAGTTGTGTTGTTTATCAGGAGAAAAACAGGGACGAAACGGAGGGATGCCAATTCACGTGTCATACTGGTCAATACACGCTGTTCGCATCGAGACCACAAGCGTTTTGCCGCGATAACTAGTTGTTTAGTTAATGGCAGCGCCTTCCGACGGTGACGAGCGTTCCGACGCCGAACAGGCGATAATGCAGGCGACCTATCGGGCACTCTGTGAACACGGCTATGCGAACCTCACGATACACTCCATCGCGGAGGAGTATGGCAAATCGACGGCCGCGATTCACTATCACTACGACACGAAAGACGACCTCCTCGCGGCGTTTTTGAGCTATCTGTTGGACAAGTTCATCGACCGGGTTCACGAGGTGGAGACGACCGCCCCGCGGGAACGACTCGACTCCCTTCTGGATCGACTGCTGACCGACCGCGAAGGCTACCCCGAATTCCTGACCGCGATGCTGGAGATGCGTGCGCAGGCGCCGTACAACGACGCCGTGCGCGAACAGTTCCAGCGCAACGACGAGTACACACGATATCTGCTCAAGACCGTCATCGCCGACGGGACGGACGCGGGCGTGTTCGCCGCCGAGGACCCGGCACACGCGGCGGAGGCGCTGATGCTCATCGTGGACGGCGCGCGAAACCGGTACGTCTCTCTGGACGAGAAGAACGCGCTCGAAGAAGCGCGTGAGACGGCCAGGGAGTACGTCGAACACGTTTTGATGGACGAGTAGGAACCCGCCGCTGCCGCTCGATTCCCGGAACTATCGCGGCTCGTTTCTCTCCATCGCATCCCGGAGCGCATTCGCGAGGCTCGCCTCTTCGAGCGGCCCGTCGTACCGCGCGCCGTCGATGAAGAACGTCGGCGTACCGTTGACGCCGCCGTGGATTCCGCCCTTGAAATCGTGCAGAATCCGCTGTTCGAACCGATCCTCGTCGAACACGTCGCGTTCGAACTGTGTCGTATCCAGTTCCAACTCCTCGGCATACCGCCGAAGGTCGTCGTCTTCGAGCGCGTCCTGATGCTCGTAGAGGTGGTCGTGCATCTCCCAGAACTTTCCCTGCACACCGGCCGCCTCGGCCGCCTCTGCGGCGTGGAGGGCGTGTGGATGGGCCTGTTTCAACGGGAAGTTTCGAAAGACGAACCGGAGGTCGTCGCCCATCTCCTCCCGGATCGACTTGACGATCGGATACGCCCGGCCACAGTGGGGGCACTCGTAATCCCCGTATTCGACCAACGTGACGGGTGCATCCGGGTTCCCTCGTAAATGATCGGTTTCATCGATCGGACCGGCGAGCGTGTTGTCCGGGGAAATCGGCGTCCGATCGCTCATCTCGCGTCCCCGTTTTCGAACGCATTGAGCGCCTGTAGTATCCCGCTCGCGCCGGGGTTCACACCGACGGGGGAGACGAACGTCCATTGGATCACCCCCTCGTCGTCGATGACGAAGAGCGCCCGCTCGCTCGTTCCGTCTTCCGGTCGATACACGCCGTACGTTTTCGCCACCTTTCCCTTCGGCTCGAAGTCGGCGAGCAACGGGAAGTGGAGATTGTGGTCGTCGGAGAACGAATCGTGGCTCCAGACGCCATCGACCGAGATTCCCAGTAGCTGTGCATCGTATCGTCCGAACTCGTCGAGTATCTCGTTGTAGAGCGACATCTGGTCGCCACAGACTGGACTCCAATCCGCGGGATAAAACGCGAGAATGACGGGTTTTCCTCGAAATTCGCGCAACGAAAGCGTTTGGTCCGGCGTCGAATAGAGCGTGAAGTCGGGTGCATCCGTGCCGCATTCGAGCGCGTCCGCCGGGTAGCTCGTTTCCCCCGAGTCGTTCGCCCCACAGACGGAGAACTTCTGATCGTATGGTGATTGTTTCATGTCCCGTTCCCCCCTCTCTGGAGAGTCAAGGCTTTACGTAGTATATCTGTTGCGGGTGGTACGAGCATCGAGAAGTGGAACTCTGTCGGCCATAGAACGGGGAGCCGACTCGGCTCACTCCTCACTCGTGGCGGAGCGCGTCGATGGGGTCGATTCTGGCGGCGTTCCACGCAGGGTACAGACCGGAGACCAGTCCGACGCCGATACCGACGCCGATGGCGACGACGAACCACTTCGGCGCGAACGCGAGGTCGAAGCCGATGGCCTGTGCGGCGGCGTATCCGCCCGCGATGCCGACGACGGTGCCGACGAGCGAACCGATGACGCCGAGGATGACCGCCTCGACGAGGAACAGTTGGATGATGTCGCGTTTCTGCCCGCCGATGGCCTTCATGATGCCGATTTCTCGGGTGCGTTCGGTCACGCTCACCAGCATGATGTTGGCGATACCGATGGCCCCGACGATGAGCGAGATGACGGCGATGCCGGTGATGAAACTCGTGAACGTTCCGATGACCTCCTGGATCTGATCGACGAGTTGTTGGTTCGTCTGGAGGGACACCTCGTAGGACGCGGGTTTGAGTTCGCTGGCGTCGGAGTCGTTCGCCAGATACGACTTGACCGCCGGTTGGACGCTATCGACGTGGTCGTAATCGACCGCCCGTACCGTCACCTGCGGGTAGGCGCGTTGCTGCTCGCCGGTCGCCGGACTCTTCACCGTGGTTACGTAGAACGGGTCCGTGGGGACGTAGACCTGTGGCTGTGACGTGCCGAACACGCTCGCACTGGACGAGGCGTTCAGGATGCCGACGACGGTGACGTTTTGCGGGCCGTCGCCGAACTGGAGCGTGAGGGTGTCACCGGTCGAGACGTTCGTCGAGAACAGGCTCGCCGCCGGTTTGTTCAGCACGACTTGTTCCTTCCCGGCGGTAAACGCGTGTCCCGACTCGAACGAGTCCGCGGCGAACGAATCCGCCGTTGTCGCCGTCACGCTCTCCCACCCGATCGTTTGGCCGTCGTAGCCGAGCGAGGACACCTGCACGTTCCCCTGTGGGACCACGGAACCGACGTTATCGAGCCCTCGTAACTGCTCGATGTCGTGTTCGGTGAACACGGGTAGCGACGCACTCTGACTTTGCGGGCCGCCGGGGCCGTCGTTCGTACTCGCTGGGCCGACGCTCGCGACGATGGACGGGTTCGAACCGGCCGAAACTTGGCCGACGACGGCGGCTTGGAGGCTCGCCCCGAGGGTGACGAACGTGATGACCGACCCGACGCCGATGATGATGCCGAGCGTCGTCAACACCGACCGGAGTTTGTGGTCGCGGATGGACCGCCAACTCATCGCGAAACTCTGGCCGATGTTCATGGACCCACCTCCATTCGGCGTGGGGAGTCCACCGTCTCGATACGTTCGATTTCGCCGTCCAGCAGGTGGACGATGCGTTGGGCGTGCTCGGCGACGGTGCGCTCGTGGGTGACCAGGAAGATGGTGTTCCCCTCGTCGTGCAACTCCTCGAACAGGGCGAGAATCCGGCCTTCCGTCTCACTATCGAGGTTACCGGTCGGCTCGTCGGCGAGGATGATGGCCGGGTCGTTCGCCAGCGCGCGGGCGATGGCCACGCGCTGGCGTTGGCCGCCCGACAGCTCGTTGGGTCGATGGTCGAGTCGTTCCCCCAATCCGACGCGTTCCAGCAGTTCGCTGGCTCGTTTGTTTCGTTTTTTCTTTCGCTCCCCTTGGAAGACCATCGGAAGCGCGACGTTCTCCTTCGCGGTGAGTTTCGGCATGAGGTTGAACGTCTGGAAGACGAAACCGATCTCGTCGCCCCGAAGCGTCGTTCGCTTCGTATCCGAAAGCGTCGTGATTTCGGTTCCGTTCACCGTGATCGATCCCTCCGTCGGCATGTCGAGACAACCGACGGCGTTCATCAGTGTACTCTTCCCCGACCCGCTCGGCCCCATGACGGCGGTGTACGACCCCCGTTCGATGGTGAGGTCGATACCGTCGAGCGCGTGGACGGGTTCGCCGCGATGGTAGGTCTTGCGCACGTCCGTCAGCGTTACTGCCGAGGTGGACGTCGTTCGTTCGGTTGCGTTTGGCATATGGTTGGTAGCGTGTTCGGTGTTCGACGTTCGAACGGTTCGTTTTGTGGGTGTGAACGACCGGCGAGTCCCCCACACCGTACTGACCGAACATTCATTCAGCAAGGGATAAACCTTCCCCGAGACGTGATACCAAACGGACGGCATCCCCCCTACACCAACCGGTGATGGGCGCGGGATTGACATTCACGGGGGTTGACGAATGACCATGGGGGTTTGTGATATTTGCGAACAGCGCAAGTCGAACGGGACGCATCTCGTCGGGCGAACCGGCGAGTTGTGGGTGTGTCGTGGGTGTATGATGCGGGCCGTGACCGGGAAGAAGGAGGAACTGTCGTTCGTGAACCCGTGAGACGAGTTTTATGTTCCTCGTCGTCCTCGTAACGAACAATGACGAAGACACGGGCACGTGAGCTGTCGCGGCTTCGATACGCGAAGAACGATGTCGATTTCGAAAGCGAGGGGACGCGGTGTGCCGGATGGCTCTACACGCCGGAAGGCGTCTCGAACCCGCCCGTCGTCGTGATGGCGGGTGGCTTCGGCGCGGAACGGATCTTCGGTCTCCCGGAGATCGCAAAGGAGTTCGTCGCCCGCGAGTACGCCGTGTTCCTCTTCGACTACCGGAACTTCGGCGACAGCGACGGCGAACCGCGTAATCTCGTAAACGCCAGCCGTCACGTCGAGGACTGGAAAGCGGCGATCGACCACGTTCGCGGACTGAACGCCATCGACCGTCGAAAGATCGCGCTCTGGGGAACGTCCTACAGCGGCGGACACGTCATCGAGGCGGCGGCCGACGACCACCGAATCGCCGCCGTCGTCGCACAGGTACCGTTCGTCGACGGACGGGCCGTCGCCCGCGCGTCCGGTATCAAAAAATCGCTGAGAGGGACCGTCGCAGGGGTGCGTGACCTCGTCAGAAAGTACACCTTCAGGAGTCCGCACACGGTTCCGATCGCCGGGTACCCTGACGAGTTCGCCGTCCTGAACACGCCGGGTGCGATGGAAGGGATGGAAACCATCGTTCCCGACCCGCCGGTGTGGGAGAACGAGGTACCGGCGCGTGCCTTCCTCGAAATCCCGTTCTACCGCCCGATTTCGGTCGTGGAGGACGTCCCGTGTCCGATGCTCCTGATCGCCGGACGCGACGACGACATCGTCCCAGTGTCGTCGGTACAGTCGGCCGCAGAAGCGGCCGACGCGACGTACCTCGAACTGCCGATCGGACACTTCGACGTGTACGACGACGCGCTCGATACGGTCGTCGGCTACGAGGCGGCGTTCCTCGACCGGAACGTACGCGTGTAATATGCTCTGAATTTACTCCTTCTACGATATTATAGTTACATTTATTGCCGTGTAATTTAATACCTGAACTGATGTCGGTGAAAATAAACGGCAACGAGACAGCAGCCGCCCTTGCGCTCGATGAGGTCTTCGACGTACTGGTCTCGCCTCGTCGAAGAGCGGTGCTGTACGAACTGTACGGTCGGTCGGACCCGATCGCGCTCTCCGACCTCGCTATCGCGGTCACCAGGAGTGAGCTAAACGGAATCGACACCGAAGGGATCACAGCGGACGAGACGGTAACAACGGATCGCCAAGTAGTTCTCGCCTTGGATCACGTCCACCTTCCGAAGTTACAGCAGGCGGGACTCGTCGAGTACGACCGGACGGAGCGAACCGTTCAGTTGAACCGGATTCCGGGGCAGTTCGAGCGCTATCTTCTGTTCGCGGCCGAGGACGAACAGCGAACGAGTACCATCGACGCGACCGTTCAGCCGAACTGATTGCCGAGAAACCACGACCCCCCGGTGAAGACGACGCCGAACACGAACAGCAGTGCGTTCGCTCGCGTATTGCTTGCGAGTACGATATCGAAGGTGAACTTCCTGTCCGAGACCGGCCAGAACGGACGGATTCCCATCGGTGTGATGACGTCCGCGAGGAGATGGGCGACGATTGCGAGCGCCCCGACCAAACCGCCGAATTCCGCACCGCTCGTTCCCGCGAGTAAACCGCCGACGAATCCGGTGAGCAGTCCGACGAACGCCGCGAAGACGATGGAGTGGGTCGGACCGCGGTGCCGAACCCGGTCCGTCCGCGTGTCGAGGTCGGGGAGCATCGTCAACGCGAGGACGACGCCAGCGCCGAGAAACGCCGTCGAGGTGAACCCCGACGCAACGAGCGCACCGCCGACTGGAGCGTAGAGGGCGAGTGCCACGCCACAGTGGCCCGGCTGATACATGCTTCTCAGTTACACTGCACGCGGATAACTGCAACGCGACCGCTGGGAGGTGACGACTCGCGGGTACGGGGGGACGACGGAAACCGATTTCACACAGCCATCCGTCCGCTTCCGCATGGACGAATCGACGGCGGTCGTCACCGGCGGGACACGAGGAATCGGCCGACAGGTCGCGGGCGCGTTGGCGAACGATGGTGCGACCGTCGCCCTCTGCGGACGCGACGCGGAGGAAGTCGAGGCGAGCGTCGCAGCCATCGAGGACGAGGGTGGGGAGGCGGTGGGTCTCCGCGCCGACGTACGTGACGAGTTCGACGTGGAGCGGCTGATGGAAACCGCCGCGAGAAACGGCACCGACGGTATCGACGTGGTCGTCGCCAACGCCGGAGTGTATCACGGGACGCCCGGAGAAACGCCGCTGACGATGGAATCCTACGCCGCCTTCGACGACACCCTCCGGACGAACTGCCGTGGGGTGTACGCGGCGATTCGGGAATCGCTCCCCCACCTGAACGACGATGCTCGGATACTCGTCCCGACCGGCAGTATCGGGCACGAAACGCACGCGGGCTACGGTTCCTACGCCGTGTCGAAGGCCGCCGCCGAGGGGTTGGTTCGCGGGTTCTCCGCGGAACTCGACGTTCCCGTCGTCGGCATCGACCCCGGCGTCGTCGGAACCGAGATGATGGGCGGGAAGGGACGTAACCCGGAGGACGTGGCCGAGTTGTTCGTCTGGGCCGCGACGGACGCGAACGCCGAGGACGTGGATGGCGAAACCATCGGACTGAAGGAGTGGCGGAAGGCAACGCGGGAGTGAGTTCGTCGGTCAGTCGAACCGATTCGGGTGGTCGGTCGAAGCGAGCCAAGTGGTCAGTCGAGTCGGGTCGGCGTATGAACGTGAAACTCCGTCTTCGGACAGTACCGAACCCGTGGCTCGGTCTCGGGTTCGGGAAGGGTGTTCGCTTCGAACAGGGAATCGGCGCGCACGTCGGCCGCCGCTCGCTGGAGGGTCCACGGGTCGTGTTCGACGCGGGCGGTCATTCCGGCCTGCGGAACGAACAGTCGATAGCGCTCGGTCAGAAAGTAATCGAGCGTCCCGGAGTCGGGAGTGGTCGCGGGTTCTTCGGGGCGATAGGTCGCCTCGAATTCGACCGGAAGCGTGTCGGGGTGAACACGCCGACCCAGCACTCGATTTTCCGTTCCCGTCTCGCTGGCGATGTCGGCGTAGTAGTACGGGAGATGGTAGAGCATTCGGGCCACGCGGGCCGCGATTCGACTGCCGGTATCGAGGCTCAGAAAGTAGACGCCCGGCGCGTTCCCCAGGCGGACGTACGTGCGAAAGTTGATCTGGGGGAACGTCATCCCCACGACGCTGGGCGTTCCGGGTATTCGCGCGTTCTCGATGGTCGATGCGAGGACGCTGACCCACGCCTGGCCATCGTAGGTGTCGAGCGCCAACGAATCCGGAACCGCGCTGTCGAGTGCGGCCGACTCGACCGGCCAGTGGACGAACAGACAGTCACGCCACGTGAACCGGAGTGCGCGAACGGTCACGGTTCCACCGACTTCGGCATCATGCTTCCTTTCCCGGTTCCGCCCCGCAATAGTTTTGCGGCGGGCGACCGACGGGTTTAACAACTCCACGAACAGTTTTAATAACAATGTCAGGACTTTCCCGTCTGGGTCTCGCCGGGTTCGTCGCCTTCGTCGTTCTCTCTGGGGTCGGAATCGTGGCTCATCTCTCGAAGGTACTCGTCATCGCGTGGGTCGCGTTCGCCGCCATGGCGGGCGGTGCCGCCCTCGGTGGCCGTGTGAACGACTCCATGCACGCGAAGCAACTCGTCTGGGCGTTCGGGTTGGCGAGCGGCGCGATGATCACCAGCGCCGCTGTGTTTCTCGTCCCGAGCGCGATTTCCCATCAGGCCGAGTTCGGCGGCTTCGGTATTGCCTTCGGCATTCTCGCCGGGTTCAGCGCCCACACCATCGGTCACCGGGCGACGCACCTCGAAACCGCACTCGACCACACGTCGATCGAACTGACCGCCCACTCGCTCGCCGCGGGAGCCATCGTCGGACTCGTTTACGGCAACATGCCCGGCCTCGGTCTGCTCCTCGGGCTCACCATCGTTTCGCACAAGGGTCCCGCCGGATACGTCGCGGCCCACCGTCTTCGGGAGAGTGGCAAATCCGTCTCCGTCCTCCTCCTCCCCGCCGCCGGAATCGGTATTGCCGCCATCAGCTCTGCGCTGCTCCACCTCCCCTCGGACCCCGCGATAAACGGCTTCGTCTTCGGGTTCGCTGCCGGGGTCTTCCTCCACGTCGCCATGGACTTCCTCCCACGCTGTGAACTCGGCGGCGAGGTGTACGAAGTCGCACAGTTGAGCGACAACGCACACCACCTCCTCGACGAACTCCGTATGCACGCGGTGGCGAGCACCCTCCTCGGCGGTGCCGTCGTGTTCGGCCTGTGGGTGGTCATCAGTCGCCCGATGTGACCGTCGGCGTACCATCATACGAAACCGACCACGCAACGACTATTGGTTCGCTTGAGGAATCCACGTGTATGCCGACGTTGATGGACACCTACATCGAAAACCGCGAACGCGTGCAACCGAACCACGCCAACAACTACGAGACCGCCCACGGGGGAATCGTGATGAAGTGGATGGACGAAATCGGGGCGATGTCGGCGATGCGCCTCGCGGGCGAGACGTGCGTCACCGCCAACGTGGATCAGATGGACTTCCAGCGACCGATTCCCGTCGGGGATACCACGGTCATCCGGTCGTACGTCTACGACACTGGACGGACGAGCGTGAAGGTGAAACTCCGCGCCTTCCGCGAGGAACCCCGGACGGGCGAGCGCGAACAGACGACCGAGTCGTACTTCGTCTTCGTCGCGGTGGACGACGAGGGACGGCCCACGGAGGTGCCGGACATTCAGGTGGAAACCGAACGCGGCGAGGAACTCCGTGAAGCCGCCCTCGCCGGTGAAAAATAACAGTCAGAGTTCCCGCGCCGAATCCGGATTCTCGACGTCCCAGAGATATTCGGGCAAAAAGGCGTCGAGGTGGTCGATGACTTTGCGCTCTCCGACGTTCATCCCCTCGCAGTGATCCCACGCCGATTCCCGGATATCGACGTACATCTCCCCATCCTCCGTGTGAATCGAGACGGGGTAGACGAAACAGCGCGCGGGTTTCCACCCGTCTTCGGCCTGCAACTCACAGAGACCGTCCCCGCGGAGGAAGTGACAGGCACAGCCGTCTTCGCCCGTTTCGTCGTGGTCCTTCGCCTCGCGGCGGACGAAATCCTCACCACGAAAACTCGTCGTCGCGTCGTTCAAATCGGCGTGCTCGCCCAACTCGAAGTACTCGCGGTCGTACAGCATCACGCCGTGATGACAGCACCACGTACAGCTATCGACGCATTCGAACGTGAGGTCGGGGTCGAACTCCACGACTGCCTCGCGGCCCGGATGCACTTCGACGCGAACCGGAGTGTCTTCGCTCACGTTCGCGGTTCTGCCGTGCGCGGGGAAAGGTCGTCCGATTCCGGTCGGTCGTCCGGACCGCCCGTCAAATAATCCCGAAAATGAACAACTTTCTACCGCAGAGCCGAATACAGCGCGTATACCTTTAGCTTTCCGCCGACTCTCCGCCTCCGAGAACGGTAATAATTTAAATACGTTTGCCTCAATTCCAGCCATGAACTCAGCGGGCGACGTATTCGGGAACTCCGCTCTCGGGAAGCGAGTGGACATGGACGAACAGCTTTCGGAGATGGGTCTCGACATGGCGGAAATCGAGCGACGCAAGTCGTTTCTCGACTTCGATAGTGCGGACGCTCGACGACTAGCGGCCCTCCGTCCCGTATTCGAGGACCATCGCGCGGAGATCGCCGACCGATTCTACGCGAACCTACAGTTGGACGAGGAAACGGACGAGATTCTCAAGAATTCCACGCGCACCATCGACTCGCTCAAGCGGACGCAAGGGGAGTATCTCGTCACGCTCGCCGACGGGTCCTACGGAACCGAGTACGTCCGCAACCGCGCGCGGATCGGAAAGCTCCACGACATGCTGGGGATGCCGTTGAACCACTACATCGGACAGTACGGCGTCTACTACGACCTGATCTCGTCCATCGTGGAAGAACGACTGCAGGACGAGATCGAAGCGATGGTCCGTGACGAGTTTTCGTCCGCGATGACCGACGGCGGGCAACTCGCCGCGTCCACGAACGCCGAGGACCTCCTCGGCGGAGTCCGGGACGCGGTACGCGAGAGCTTCGAGGAGATGCTGTCCGTGCTTCGCGTGCTCAACCTCGACATGCAGATCACGGCGGACACCTACGTCCACTCGCACAGTCGGCAGATGAAGCGGGAAATCGAGCGGTCGCGCAACCTGCGTGAATCGACCGAGGAACACGTTCTCGATGCACACGAGTCGGCGGGGGACGTCGCGGCGAGTTCCGCCGAAATCAGCGGATTGACCGAGGAGCAATCGAACAACATGGACCGAATCGCCAGCGAGGTGTCCACCCAGAGCGCGACCGTCGAGGAAATCGCGGCCAGCGCGAGCGAAGTGGGGCGACAGAGCCGCGAATCCCAGACGCTCGCCGAGGAGGGAAAGCAACTCGGGCAACGGGCTATCGGCGCGACCGAATCGACGGAGGACGCCCGTGAGAGTATGGTCGAGGACGCTGAGGAACTCCAGAACGCGGTGGGCG
Organism: Haladaptatus sp. AB618; assembly: GCF_024136965.1. Taxonomy (NCBI): domain Archaea; kingdom Methanobacteriati; phylum Methanobacteriota; class Halobacteria; order Halobacteriales; family Haladaptataceae; genus Haladaptatus; species Haladaptatus sp. AB618. The sequence goes on from NZ_JAMYJX010000001.1 coordinate 834,572, forward strand.
AAATCAGCGATGCCGTCGAGATGATAAACGACGTGGCGGACCAGACGAACTTGCTGGCGCTGAACGCCTCGATCGAAGCCGCGCGGGCAGGCGAGGCCGGCGACGGGTTCGCCGTCGTCGCCGAGGAGGTCAAATCGCTCGCAGAGGAGTCGAAGGAGCGTGCCGCCGAAATCGAGTCGATGGGTGACCGCATCCAGTCCCGGACCGAGAGCACGCTCGACAGCCTCGGCGAGAGCGAAGCCTCGATCAGCGAGACGGTCACCGCCGTCCAACGAACCAGCGAAAAACTCGAACGTATCGTCGAATCGGCCACCGAAACGGCCGTCGGGATGGAGCAAATCACCTCTGCGACGGACGAACAGGCCGCGAGTACACAGGAGGTCGCCACCATGATAGACGAGGCGGCCGAACGGTCCGCACGGATATCGAAGAAGGTGTCGTCGATAGCGGAGACGAACGAAAAGCAGGCGGCGACGATCGAGGAACTGGACGGCATCGTCGCTCACCTCGGCGAAGCTGAGAGCGATATCGACCGAATCTGAGCGATAGACGGCCGTTATCCCGTATTTTTCATCCCCGCCGCGACACCGGTCACCGTGAGACGGAGGGTTCGCCGTTCGGTCTCGGTCAGGTGCGACTGCCGGAGCAGTCGCACCTGTAGGAGGTTGAGCGGATCGACGTAGGGGTTCCGGCGGGAGAGGCTCTCCTGTAGCCACTCCCGAGAGAGAAGGTCATCGCGTCCCGTGATCTCTAACACGAGTTCGACCGAGCGTTCGTACTCGGCTTGGAGTTCGGGGAAGAACTGCTCGCGCAGTTGCTTCGGTGCGAGGTCGGCGTACTCAGCCGTGATTTCGAGGTCGGTTCGGGCGAGCGCCATCGCCGCGTTGTCCACCGTCGTCCGGAAGAACGGCCAGTTCTCGTACATCTCCCGGAGGGTGTCGATGTCGCCGTAGGCGTCCAACCCCTGGGCGAGGGAATACCATCCCGGCAGGATGCAGCGGGCTTGCGTCCACGAGAACACCCACGGAATCGCACGGAGGTCCTCGACGGTTCGTTCGCCCGAGCGCGACGCGGGCCGCGACCCGAGGTTCAAGTCCTCGATGACGGTTATCGGCGTCGTCTTCTCGAAGTACGAGACGAAGCCGTCGGATTCGAGCAGGTCGCGGTAGGCGTCGCGGGCGGCGTCCGCCGCGACATCCATCGCTTCGGCCCACTCGTCCGGAATCGTCTCCTCTCCCTCTTCGAGGGAGGCGTACCGCGCCCGAATCTGGGCGTCCAGCATCTGCTCGACGTTTCGCTCCGCGATGATGGGATTGGCGTACTTCTCGGCGATGGCCTCGCCCTGTTCGGTGAACTTGACTTGCCCCGAGACGGTCTCGCGGGGAAGCGCCAATAGCGCTTCGTTCATCGGACCGCCGCCGCGGGAAATCGACCCTCCACGTCCGTGGAACAGGCGGAGGGTGACGTCGTACTCGTCGGTTATCTCCGCGAGTCGCTTCTGGTTCTGGTAGAGGCTCCAGTTGGCCGCCAAAAAGCCGTTCTCCTTGTTCGAATCGGAGTAGCCGAGCATGATTTCCTGTGAACCGCCGCGGGCTTCGAGTGCGGCGGCGTAGGCCTCGTTTTCGAACAGGGTTCCGATGATGCGTCGCGCGCCTGACAGCGCGTACTCGGTTTCGAGCAGGGGAACCACGTCGAGTCCGGAGTAGCCGGGTAGGTCGACGATTCCGGCCTGGTCGGCGAGGAACAGCACTTCGAGGACGTGGCTGGCCTCGTCGGTCATGCTGATGCAGTACGTGTTGATGGTCTCCTGCCCGTACTCGCGCTGCCAATCGGCGGTCTCGGAGAACAGCGTGAGCACTCGGGTCGCCGTCTCCGAAAGTCCCTCGGTGTCGAGGTCGATTATCGGTTCGTCCTGGAGGATGGCGTCGGTCAACAGTTCGACCCGTTCGTCCTCGGTCATCGAATCGTAGTCGAACCCTTCGCGTGCCAGTGCCTCCGCGATGGCCGTGGTGTGGTTCTGCCGGTGGTCGCGCAAGTCGAGGGCGGCGAGCGAGAAGCCGAACGTCTCGACGCGTCGTCGAAGCGGGTCCACTTCCGTCTCGACGACGCTCTCCGCGCCGTCGGTGCGGAGGCTGTCGGCGATGGTGTCCACGTCCGCGAGCAGTTCGTCGGCGTTTTCGTACCCGCCGGGACGAACGTCGCCGACGCGGTCGATTCGCTCGCGCATCAGCGCGAGTTTCTGTCGGTACGGTTCGTCCGGGTAGCGTTCGGTCGCCCGCTCCGCAATCGTGGGCAACTGCTCGCGGTCGGCGTCGAGCGAGGAATCGAACAGGGAACTCGTCTCGACGCGGTCGCCGTCCTGACTCAGCACTCCGGAGAGGCGTTTGAGTTCGTCGCGGTAGTGTTCCAGCACGACTTCGCGCTGTCGGGCCAGCGTGTCGGCCGTGACTTCCGGCGTGACGTACGGGTTACCGTCCCGGTCGCTCCCGGCCCACGACCGGAAGGCGAACAGTTCCGGCACGTCCACGTCGAACTCCTCGCCGATGGTGCGGTCGAGTTCGTCGTACACGTCGCCCACGATGTCGAAGAGGACGTTCTCCAGATACCAGAGGATGTTCCGCGCCTCGTCGGCCACCTCCGGACGGCGTTTTCGAACCTGTCGCGTCTCCCAGAGGCCAGTGACCTCGCTCTCCAATTGGCGCTCCAGTTTGTCCTGTTCCTGATCGGTCAACATGCGCTCGTCCAGTTCAGAGAGCAGCGCTTCGACGGAGCGCAGTTTCGCCTTCACCGTCTTCCGGCGCGCTTCGGTCGGGTGCGCGGTGAACGTCGGCACGACGTTGACGTCGTCCAGTACCCGCTGGACGGTCTGCGAGTCGGCTTCGTCCTCCGCGAGGGTTTCCGCGGTCGCGCGAAGCCCATCTTCGAGCGTTCCGTCCTGCGTCCCCTCGCGGATGGCCCGCACGCGTTCGCGCTCCTCGGCGAGGTTGATGAGTTCGAAGTAGGTGGCGAACGCCCGCGCGACGTTGCCCGCGAGTTCGGGCGAGAGGTCGTCGAGTTCGTCGCGGAGCGCCTCACGCGACTCCGAATCTCCGGCGCGGTAGTCGATCGCTTCGGTTCGGGCGGTTTCCACGGCCTCGAACGCCTCGCGGGAACCGAGGCGTGAGAGTACGTCTCCCAGCAGTGCGGCGAGTTCACGGACGTCCTGTCGTACGTCCCGGGTATGTAATCTCATACCATAGCGGTGGTGGGCACCCAACGTAAAACGTCGGTCTCAGGGTAATATCTGCGAGAAATTTGAAATGAAAGTTAGTTGTATTCCCGCCAGCGGTAGCCGCATTCCTTGCATTTGAAGAAGCGCGTCGGTGCCTCGTCGGCGGACGCGGTCTGTTTGATGGTGTACCACGCGACGTCGTGACCGCACTTGTCACAGTGTACGTCCTTGGCGGTCGGTTTCCCCTCGAAGTCCGCACCCTCCTCGGTTTCGATGACGTCGGAGTCGTCCTGTGCTTCCGTCGAGACGAACTCGGCGGCGCGTTCCTCGTCCTTCTCCATCGTCGCCTGACAGTCCTCGTTCGAGCAGACCATCTTCGACCCCATCGTCCGCATCATGGAGCCACAGTCGTCGCAGAATTGCATATCACATCTTGGGTGTCGAGCCTGAAAAGCGCCACGTACGAACACGGCGGCGAGAAAATCGAGTGGTCTTCATGCGGCTCGGTAGTTGTAATCTCAGAAATCACAACATCCTCTCGTAGCGAGTGAAGACGCCGCCAAAGTCGTAGAAACTAGCGATACCTACTCCGTCGCCTCGAAATCGTCGTCTGCGACCATCGGACAATCAGCGACCCGAAGGTGGTCCATATCGCCCATCGAGAGGATGTCGGTCCCCTCGTGGGTACAGCGCAAGGTCGGCGGGTCGGCGACGTGCGGACACCCCTGACAGGTCGTCTTTGGGACGACGCGAACGTCTCGGTCGTCCTCCTCGACTCGAGGCGCGGTGACGACCAGTTCGCCGCTGTCCTCGCCCAGCAGGTCGGCCCAGACCTCGGCGGCGTCAACCTCGCCAACGTCCATCTCCACGAACGTCTCGTCGGCCGAACCCGTTTCAGAGCGCCGTTTGCGACGCTCCTCGATCTCCGCCGCGAGGTTCCCGAGCGGTTCGTTTCGGCCGGAACCGGTATCCTGACCCTCGTCCGAACCGCTCCCATTCATTCCTCGGTCACCTCGGTCAGGAACTCCTCGACGTCCGAGTCGATGTCGGTGTCGGCGTCGAAGTCATCGCCCCCGAACACGTCGCCTTCCAGGGCGGGCGGACGGCCGACGACCAACCAGTTCGCGCCGAAAAAGCCCTCCTTGGGTTCGACGTCCTCGAACGTCGCGCCGCAGTGCGGACAGGACGGTTCGGTCAACAGCGCGATGGTGACGCTCCCCTCGCAGTCGCCGCACTTCGCGCTCGTCACCCCGTGGCGGTTGGCCGTCCGGGCGAGTTCCGCCGTCGCCGCCTGCGTCGCGCTCCGCGCCGCGAGGGTGCGCGTCTGATCGCGGATGGAGACGAGTGCGCGCGCGAGAACGTCCAGGCGCTCGTCCAACTCGTCGGTCGTGTCCGTGAGATATTCGAGCACCTCCTCGTAGTTCTCGAACCCGGAATCCAACCGTTCGCGGTTGTCCGCGACGCGCTCGGAAAGTGCGTCGAGTTCGTCCACGAGTTCGTCGATGGCGACGTCGCTGCCGTCCTCTGCATTCACTGCCTTCCGGAGTTCGAACAGTTCGGTCCGGAAGCCGTCCAATTCGTTCCGAAGGTCGTCGTGTTCGTGGTCAGCGGGTGCCTTTCCGTCGGTTTCGCGCTTTATCTGTACGACGCGTTCGCGGACGTCGGTCAGTTTCTCCATGAACTCGTCGTGGAGTTCGTCGAGTCGCTCGTCGGAAACGTCCTCCTCGTGGAGGGTACGGTGTGTCGTAAACAGTTCGGAGCGGAGGCGTTGGCGGGAACAACCGAGTTCGTCGGCCGTCTCGTCTAGCCACTGGGAAATCGGTTCGGGCAGTTCGACCGCCGGTACGTGACCCACGTCTTCGCTCTCCATTCGGATGAATGACTACTTCTCACAGAACTGACTTAACGTTTCGCCTCGTAGTGATCGAGACGCTCCAGAAAGTGAATGAAATTTGATTGAATAGGATCGGGTTACCTGATCTTCCGGACGTTGCTGATGTCGAACCCGTCGCTCTGTGTCTCGGTTTCGAAACGGACGATGTTCTCCTCTTCGATGCGCGAGAGGACGCCACGGAACTCCCGGACGAACATCGTCCGCGCTCGTTCGTTACCGCCGCGTTCCCACTCGAAACAGATGGTGCCGTCGGTTGCGTTCATCAAAGCACCCATCTGTCTGTCCGTCAGGCTTTCCTGTGCGACGTGGATGAGGATCAGGCCGTCCCACGCCTGTGATGCCTTCTTCATCCCCTTGACGAGCATGACCATCTGATTCCAGTTCACTTGATCGTCGGGGAGCGAACAGAGGTCGGTCAGCGAGTCGATGACGACGAGGTTGCCGGGCGCGTTTTCGGTGAGGTACTCCCCGAGCGCTTCGAGGACGTCGCGCCGGTCGTGGCTGTTGCCGAGGTCGGTGATGGTACGGCGCTTTTCGACGTACCAATCGTGAGGGATGGGACTCAGTTGGAAATATTCGGACGAGAGATCCTCGAACGACATGGCTTCCAACGCCGGGGAGATCAGCGTCTCGTCGAGTGTGTGAGTCACTTCGTCGTATATCTCGGACGCGTTGGCGGTAAACGAGACGTAGTGAATCTCGTCGGGAAGCGCGGCGCGGGGATCGACCGACCCGTAATGGAGACCGAACTGGTCCGTATCCGCATGACCGAGGGCGTTTATCGTCGCGCTGGTGTACGCGAACTCGCGCGCGCCAGCACCGGCGTCACCAGCCAGCAATACGACGCTTCCCGGCGGGGACCCCCCACCGATGAGCGAGTCGAACTGAGAGACACCGAACGGGATTCGATCCATGCACTCCCCTCTCATTCCTGACGTTTACCGTTTACGCTCGTCCCCGTCCATGTCCGCACCTCGGTTCCGCGGCGATACGACCAGGACGTCGCCACCGACGGCCGTCGAATCGAGGGCAGTCCGGGCCGCGTCAACCGCCTCGTCGGCCAGTTGTCGCGTCGTCACGCCGTACACGGCAGGTCCCCACGACGACTGACCCGCGCCGAAAACGGCGGGTGACGTTTCCATCTCCGTTACGAGTTCGCCGACGGGTGGTCGGTACACTCCACCCTGCTCGTCGGCGTACCACGCCCCGTTTCGGAGGCCGATCTCGGCGACCGAACACCCGAACCGCTCCGGATCGTCCTCCGCGATCGACGGAAGGGTTCGCCTGACCAGTATCGACGCGATGTCGTCCGCGATGGTCGGATCCGCCCGCTCGACGGCCGAGCGCATGCTCGAGTCCTCATCGTCGCCGCTCCGACCGGGTTCGGCGTCGGGAAGGGCGAGGACGAACCGCCAATCGGCGGGAACGTCGTGGCGCGCGAGGACCGGTGGAACCGACCAGTCACCACGGGGCGGTCGGTCAGTCGTGAACCGCTCGGTCGGATGCCCCGCGTCCACGACGAACCCACCGCGTTCGAACGTCGAAACACCGATACCGCTCCTTCCGGCCCTGTCGAGCGCGGGAGCATGCTCGCGGACGGATGGCTCGCGTCCATGTGCGCGTGCGATAGCGGCGAATACGGCTAACGCGAGTTGTGTCCCGCTCCCGAGTCCGACGTGTCTCGGGAGCGTGTGAAGAACACGAACGTCCGCACCGGAAACGCCGAGCAGATCGACGGTTCGACGTGCGTACTCTCGAGCACATCGGTCGTCACAGTACACCTCGTCGGCCGGGGTTGCCTCGACGACAACGGTCGGCGATTCGAGCGCGACTCCCAGCCCACCGTACAGTCGCTCGTGAGCGAGCGAGAGGTTCTGAAAGCCGAAATGGAGTCGGCCGCCGACCGTTACCCGTGTCATACCTACCCGTCAGTGGATGGAAAAATGGCGATTTCGACAGTGGCAAATTACCGTGCTATCCCGTCGCGGAGAGGCCGGAAACTACCCCATATGGTCGAGAACGTACTCCGCGGCCCGTGTCGCGCCGTTCTCGTATTCGGGGGACTCGGGCGGATGGCGCACCGCCCGCACGACGTGCGGGATCGAATGTTCGACCTGGAAACCCCGAAGCCCCGTGCGTTCGATGACCCGCGAGACGCCGTGTTGTTCGTCGGTGAACGGGTGAATGATACACGGCGTCCCGGCCACGGCGGCCTCCATTACGGTCGAGTAGCCGGAACAGACGACGACGTTCGCCGCTTGAATCCACGGGAGAAGCGATGGCACCGATTCCCAGTCGTCGTCGCCGACGAGCGTTACGTCGTTACCTTCCGCTTCCAACGCACGCGTGAGTTCCTTGAAGTTCGTCGTGTAGGTACTCGGAACGAGGAGCACGTCCACGTTCTCGGGTGGCTCTTCCCCGTTCGGTTCGAGCGCGATAGGAGGGATATGGACGACTCCCGCCGGGTCGCCGCGGTCCGGTGGCCACACCGAGGGGTAGAGGAACGCATGGGAGATCGAGATTTGATAGCGGTTGAGAATCCACGTGAACACCTCTTCGACGGCGGCGTCGTAGTAGGAGGCGGCGTTGTGAGTGAGAACGTACAGCGGCGTGTCGGTGCAGTGGGCCGCCATCGCGGCGAACATGTCGTCGGTGACGAGTGCGGCCGGGTCTTCGCGGCGAAGCCATCGAACGAAGTCGAAGACGCGGCGTGCACTGTTCGGAACGCTTCGGGTCAACACGTTGAATATCGACCCACCCTGATAATCACCGATGTAGTCGACCGTTGCGGGCCGATACACCTCGTAACCGTTGTGCTCGATGAACTGCGACCCCGGACCACCACCCGCGAGGACGACATCCGTTTCCGGCCCTTCCAATGCCTGTGCCACCGCCAGCATCCGGGTCGCGTGTCCCGCGCCTTCCGGATAATGTGCGACAGCAACGGTCCGGCTCATGGGAAACTGTCTACCCTGCCGTGGGAAGTAAATTTGGATTTTCAGTTTGAACGGAAAAAGGAGTCGGACGGGGTCGATTACGAGAATTTCGGTCGCGTCGCGCTGGAACTCGAATGGAATCGAACGAATTCCGACGCCGTAGCTCTCGTCACGGGAAAAGAACGAACGGCGAGTACACTCGCCGCTCACGAGAATGTCCGTCGTAAAATCATGGGACCACGGAAAGGCGAGCAAAGCTCGCCTTTCCTGCTCCCATCAAAGAGTGGGACCGCCAAGAGTCGAACACCGTCGTTCCGCTTCGCTCCACGACGAGCTTCGGACTCACTTCGTTCGTCCGACATCGCGCGTTGCGCGATGCGACGCTCGGCGGTCGACTGATTTTCCTCCTCACGTACGTTCGTCGTAAAATCATGGGACCGCCGAGAGTCGAACTCGGGTCCTACGGACCCCATCCGCAGAGGATACCACTACCCCACGGTCCCGCTACATTCCTGAAATGGTGGGTTGCCCTGTTAAGCCCTTCGTTTCACTCCCGAGACCGCGGGACGACGAGGTCGCCGTCGTCCCGGACCGCCAAACTGGTGACAGGGTCGTTCTCGTAGGCCGCGACGCCGTGATAGCGCCCGACGACGTAGCCGTCGTGGTCGGTTTTCACCGTCGCCTTCGACTCGCCGTGGGGTGTCACGATGTCGGCTATCACGTCGCTCTCCTCGAACGCGTCCCCCGGTTCGACGCGATGGCGGACGATTCCCGCCGTGTCGGTGTGCGGATGGACGGCGCGCTTGACCGGGAAATCGACCGGTGTGTCGAGTCCCGTCGGTTCGGGGTCGCCGGGGAGCATGTCGAGTTCGCGCATGACGTTCAGAAGCCCGACGACACCCTTCTCGCGGGTGTCCTCCTCCACGACCTCGAAGCCGCCGAGTTCGACCGTGAACGACGGAATTCCGGCGTTGTTCAGCGCCGCACCCGCCGTCGAACGCTGGAGGTCCTGCTCGACGTACTCCTCGGCGGCGTACTCGTTGATGACCGGGAAGTCGTACGCGTCCACGAGGCGTTCGAGTTCGTCGGCCAGTTCGTGGGCTTCGTCTTCGGTCCGTTCGGTTCCAAATAAGACTCTGTCCCGAATCACGAACGGAATCGATCCGACCTGCGCGGTGTGAAGGTCCACGAGCGCGTCCGCCGACTCGGCGAAGGCTTCGAAAATGCGCTCGTCGATGAGTTCCTGCACGCGCGGCGGGCGCGACCCGTCCGCATCCGGGTCGGGGAAGTAGCGGTTCGGGTCGTCGCCGTGGTAGTACGAAGTGCGGGTTGTTTGGCGAAGTCCTGCGGGATTCAAGTTAGGGAGACAGACGACGGTGCCGCGAACCTTCGATTCCAATCCCTCCTTCATCACGTCCTGTGCGGTGGCGAGGGCGGTCACCTCGTTGCCGTGAATCGACGCCGTGATCCAGAGCGTCGGGCCGTCTTCCTCACCCTCCGCGATGAGCACGGGGAGCCGTTCGGGCGTTCCCGTGGGGAGGTCGGTGACGTCCAACCACCCGGTGACGAGTTCGCCGGGTTTCGATTCCGCGGTGCCGACTTGCATACCGGGTGGTGACTCGCACGCGACAAAAAGACGCCCCAACCGGCAGGGGAAGCGAGAATTCCGGAAATCGCTACACCAACACGCGCTCCAGTTCCACGACCGTCCCCTCCTCCGCATCCGCATCGCCGACCATGTGACCGAGACAGACGGCCGCGCCGTTCGGCGTGTAGCAGGCGACGAGTTGGCCTTCGTCCGCTTCTTCGGCGTCGATGACGCCCGGCGCGTACACCTGTGCACCCTGTGCGACCTGCTCGGCCGCGTTGGGGGCGATGGTCACGCTTGGCAGGTGGGTCAGCGCGTCCTCGGCGGGGCGGACGACCTCACGTAGCCAGTCGTCCTCGCCCTCCTCCCGCCAGCGCGCCAGCGCGTCCGAGAGGTCGTGGAGCGTCTCGAGGTCGGTGTCGTCGAACGGGCCGGTGGCGGTTCGACGGAGGTGACCCATGTGTGCGCCCGTCCCGAGCGCGAGGCCGATGTCGTGACAGAGTTTTCTGATATAGGTCCCGCTCTCGCAGCGAATTCGGAGAAGCGCCTGTCGGTCCTGCACTTCCAGGGTGTCCAACTCGTAGATTTCGCGCACGCGGAGTCGTCGCGAGACGGCGCTCTTTCGCGGCGGTTTCTGATACAGCGGTGCCTCGAACTCCGAGACGATGGCTTCGAGGTCGGCTGGCGCGGTGTCGTGCAGTTCGAGGACGGAGACGTACTCCTTCGAACCCTCCAGAAAGACCTGCGAGAGGCGGGTCGCATCGCCGGTCAGCGTCGGCAGACACCCCGTGACCTTCGGGTCGAGCGTGCCCGAGTGTGCGGCTTGCTCGACGTCACAGAGGTCCCGCACCCACGCCGCGACCTGGTGGGCCGACGGGCCGGGCGGTTTGTCGAGGTTGACGACGCCGAATTCGAGGAGTTCGCGTGGCGAACGTTCGGTTGGTGGGCCGCGAAGCGTCATCAGAAATCGTACGAGATGCCTTCGGTGGGGTACTTTCCTTCGTCGGACTCTACCTCGTAGTTCTCGATGGCGGTCGTGAGCATGGCGAGAACGTCGTCGGGGTTCCAACGGGCGGTGTTGATGCTTAGGTCGTAGATAGTGAGGTCGTTGATGTCGATACCGTAATATTCCTCGTAGCGCTGTGCCTCGCTGCCCGCACGGGCGCGGGTTTCGGTCGCCGCCTGCTTCACGGACTTGTCCTCGCGGTCGGAGATACGGGCCGCACGAACGTCGAGCGGTGCGTTGAGCCAGATTCTGAAATCGGCGTAGTCCCCGGCGAGCCATCCGGCGAGTCGGGATTCGAGGACGAGGTCGTTCTCCTGCGTGGCGATTTCCCGCAGTCGTCGATCCAAATCGCGGTCGATTTCCTCGTCCTCCTCGGCCAGTTTGTTGAATTCGAGCGGCGTCAGATCGCGTTCCGCGGCGAGTTCGCGGAAGATGTCGCCGCCGCTGACGTGGTCCAGATCGAACGCGTTTGCGAGTCCCTCCGCAGTCGTGCTCTTCCCACTCCCCGGTGGGCCTGAGACGGTCAATAACATATGTGCCCTCGCACGGGCACCAAGAAAGAGGTTTTGAACTTAGGTCGGCGTCGTCTGGATGTTCAGCGCCTTCCGGATGAGTTGCGTGAACGCCATCGAGCAAAGGAAGTACCAGACGATCCACGCCATCATCGGGCCGATGACTGGCCCTTTCCACTTCGTGAGGCCGATCATCGGGAGGATGATATGATCCGGCGTTACGGGCGTCGGATTGCCGCCGATGCGCCAGTACATCCAGAGGAACGCCGGGATGGTGATGAACATCGACCAGACCATCGGGCGGAACTGCTCTTTGAACATCCCCGTCTGGTCGCCCATGGCTTCCATCTGCTCCTGGCGGATGGCTTCCATCTCCTGCTCGTTGCCGCGTTCCTTCGCTTCCTTCTGACGCTCCTGGATGTCCTTCATGCGCTCCTGATACATGCTCATCTTCTCCATGTCCATCAGGTTGTCCTGCAGGAGCGTGGTGTACAGTCCCGTCAGCATGGAGACGATCATGATGACGATGTAGAACGGGAGCGCGTGATCTATCGGGCCGAGGACGACGTTGACGACGCTCCCGACGGCGGCTTTGATGGTGTTGTTGGAGTAACCCAAGAACAACCCGATGCTCGCCACCGCCGCGAGTTTGTCCCACATCGACCACGAGGTCGATTCCATGTCGTCCAAGTCACTCGACGAAGAGGAAGTAGTCGTCGTCGCCGCCGTTCCGGAATCATCGAGCGCGTCGGCGACTTCGTCGGGGTCCGACAGTTCGAATCCGTGAATTCCATCCTCGAGAATCCCCTTCTCTATCAAGCGACCCCACTGACCGCTCGTGAGGTCGTCGTTTACGTCCTGCCATTGGACTTCGTCCGACCCCTCGTCGGTCCGCTCGTAGATGACCGAGAGGGCGTCGGCCATCGCCGGGTCCTCGGCGATGAGCGTTTCTACCTTCTTCGCTGTCCGTGCCATTACAGCACGATTAGAATTCGGCGTTAATCAACCTTCGCCATCGACACGGGCGTTACGGCAACCGACGGGAACGTCGGGAAGACGAGATACCGAAACGGTACGTAGACAAGCGGCGTTCGGACACCGACTCGATACGCTCCCCGAAACGGAATCAACGAAGCCACACGAAAAAGAACGCTCGTTTGAATACCGCTGAACGCGTCTCTACGCTTCTTCTTCTATCGTTTCACGGATATCGTCCCACACCTCGTCGGGCGTCTGCTCTCCGTCGATGCGGATGAGTTCGCCGGACTCGTCGAAGTGGTCGATGACGGGTTCCGTGTTCTCGTGGTAGACGCGGAGGCGTTCCCGAACCGTTTCCTCGGTGTCGTCGTCACGCTGGACGAGTCGTTCCTTGACCGCTTCGTCCTCTGCGGGGTTGTATTCGACGTGGTAGATGTCGCCCGTTTCGGGGTCGAGACGACGGCCGGTCAGTCGGCCGACGAGTTCGTCCTCGCTCACGTCGAGGTACAGGACGATGTCGAGGTCGGTGATGTCGGCCAGATACTCCGCCTGCGAGAGGTTTCGCGGGTAGCCGTCGAGGACGTAGCCGTCTGCCTCGGACAGCGCGGCGTTCACGATTTCGTTCACGACCGGGTCGGGAACGAGTTCGCCCTCGTCCATGAAACTCGCGGGCGTTCCGTGTTCGGTCTCCATGTGCTTGTTCGCCCGAAGCGCGTCGCCGGTCGTGACGTGTTCTACGTCGAATTCGTCGGCGATTCGCGCACTCTGTGTCCCTTTCCCAGCACCGGGCGCACCCAAAATCAGGATGTTCGGGTTCATGCAATCACCTGCGATGTCCTCGCATAAAGGCTTACGGAAAGGGAGCAGGGCACCCGGTTTTTGTCGGCACGGGACGAACCTTTCAGTATGACTCGATTCAGCGCGGACACACCGACGGAACGCCGGAAACTCGTCGTGGACGCCATCACCGCACACCGCGAGCGTACGAGCGCGTTCTGCACGCTCCAAGCCGACGTGGAAAGCGAAGCGCGGGAGGAAGACGATTCCGAGGAGGAACTGGAGTTACCGCCGTGGATCCAGTTCGGCGACCGCACGCTCAACCTGGACTGTACCGAGGAAGAACTGGAGCGACTCAAGGACCTGCTCCGGGAGTTCCCGGCCTTCAAAATCGAGCAGTTGGAGAGTCCGGAGGACGCCGATGGAACGAACGTCCGTATCAGCGCGAAGGCCGACGCCAACCGTATCGCGCAGTTCGTCGAACGCGCGTTCCGCGAGGTGTATGGCTGTTCGGAGTCGGTGACGCTGTGGGCCGTCGAAGTGTGAAATTCGTCGCGGAGATCAGACGGTCGCGGTCCCGGAAAAGCCCTCCAAGGCGTCGTCCGACACTCCTTCGCGTGAGAACACGGTAACGACGTCGTCGGGGCGGATTCGGGTGTCCCCCCGCGGCGTCAGCATCGAATCGTCGCGTTCGATGGCGATGACGAGGATGTCGTCGCCGATGAGTCCCTCGGCACCGGCCTCCTTGAGCGTCTTGTCGGCGATGGGTGAGTCCTCGTTGATGGCCAATTCCGCAACGTCGGCTTCCCCGGAGAGGCTGACGAAGTCGGTCATCGAGATGTGGCTCCCTTCCTTATCGGGGCCGAACGGGTGGTACGGCTGGGATCGCTCGTTCTGGATGAGGTCTTCGCCCTCGATTTCCAGCCCGCGGTTCGACAGTTCGCGGGCGATACGCGAGAGGTCGCTGGTGTCCTTCCCGACCGCTTTGACCTGGATGTTCCCGCGACCGGTCATGAGTTCCCGGACGTTGACCACGCCGGGTATTTCGAGGATTCGCTGCGCGAGCGTCTCGCGGTTCGGGACCGGCGCGGTACACGTGAACAGGTTCGTCAGTCGTCCATCGACGCGTTCGAAATCGACGTTCGCGTGGAACCCCGTGAGGATACCGTGGTCTTCGAGTTGTTGAATCCGGTTGCGTATCGTCCCCGACGAGACGTTGACTTCGCTCGCAATCTGCGGGGCGGAGGTGTCACGCGCGTTCCGCATCAGATAGTAAATTATCCGCCGGTCGATTTCGTCGAGCCGATATCCCATACGGAACAGTAGTCCCAAGGACGTTAAACCGTTTTTCGCCTGCGGCCGGGATTCGTCGGCGAATCGCGTTCGAGATGCCGGGTAATCTGGGCCTACCGGGGTAACAGTTACAATCCTCGGTGTTGACGACTGATTAACACGTCGTTCGGCCTCATCCGGCCGGACGGTCTCAACGAATGTCCCTCGATACGAGCCTCCGCAAACCCACAGATCGGTGCGATTCGCTGCTTTCCGTACTTGACGGTGCCGAATCCTTATCCGTCGTGTGTCACAACAATCCCGACCCGGATAGCATCAGCAGCGCGCTCGCACTGGCCGCAATCGCGGAGTCGGCGAGCGTCGCCGACGTGGACCTGTACTACAGCGGGAAGATAACGCACCAGCAAAATCGGGCGATGGTCAACCTGTTGGACGTGGACCTGTGCCCCTTCTCCGAGGAGTGTCTCGATTCGACGGATCTCATGGGGTTCGTCGATCACGCCGTCCCCGGTCAGAACAACCGCGTGCCCGACGGCTACGTCCCCGACATCGTCATCGACCACCATCCGAACGAGTCGGTCGAGGGGGTCCACGTGGACCACCGGGAGGAAATCGGCGCGACGGCGTCAATCCTGACCGAGTACCTGGTCGAACTCGATATGGAACTCGACGCCCGACTGGCGACCGCGCTGTTGTTCGGCATTCGACGCGAGACGCTCGAATTCACGCGCGATGCCACGGAAGCGGAGTACACGAACGCCCGGTATCTCCATCCGCACGCGGACGTGGACCTGCTCCGCCGCCTCTCGGATTCGTTGTTCACCCACGAAACCCTCGACTCCATCGCCGATGCGATTCAGAATCGCGTCGTCAAAGGGTCGCATCTCGTCTCACACGCCGGACGGACGACCGAACGGGATACGCTCCCCCAGGCGGCGGACTACTTACTCAACCTTGAGGGGGTTTCCACCACGCTCGTTTTCGGCATCATCGACGAGATGATCCACCTGAGCGCACGGACGCGAAACCCCCGCGTTCATGCGGGCAACCTCATGACCGAGGCGTTCGGCGATATCGGAAGCGTCGGCGGTCATCGAGCGATGGCGGGCGGCGCGATTCCGCTCGGCCTGTTCGGCGCGCTCGACGACCGCGACGATGCACTCGTGGAACTCGTGAGCGAGGTGCTCACCGAGCGGTTCTTCGAACAGGTCGTCGGGACGCCGTAAAACCGAAAGGGGGGCGTCAGCGCAGCAAACGCGAGAGCCAAGAGGTGATACCGAGGTGGCGCTTCGCCATGATGATGGTGCTCTTCGAGCGCCAACCGACCTGCTCCGGCAGCGCGCCGAAGACGAACTGTTGGAGCAGTCCTTCCCGCGTCGCGCCGATGATGGTCAGGTCGTGCTGGCCGGTTCGTTCGACGATGGTGTCGACGACGTCGTTGCCGGTGAGCAGTTCGGTCGTGACGGTCGTCCCCTCGTCGAACGACGCCTTCGCGTCTTCGAGAATCTCCTCCGCGTCCGACCGCTCGCTCTCGCTCGCGTCCGGACGGACGACGTGTACGACTTCGACGGTCGCGTCGTTCGAACGTGCGACGTGTTCGGCCACCTCGACGGCGAGTTCGGCGTGTGGGCCACCGGCGGTCGGGACGAGGATGGATTCGACCCGCTTTTCATCCGGTCCGATTCGTTCGACCAACACGTCACAAGGGGCATTTTGGACGACTTCGTCCACGTTGCTTCCGAGGACGATATCGCGTCGGGCGCTCGTGCGCTGGCCCTTCCACCCCATCAGCACGGTGTCGCTGTCGTACTGTTCGACGGTGTTGAGGATGGCCTTCGAGATGTCGTGGCCGATCCGGATCGTCCCGCTGACGGGAACGTCGCTGTCCTTGGCGACTTCCATCGCCTCCCGCAACACCGCACGCTTGGGGTCCACGAACTTCCGACCTTCCTCGATCGGCGTCTGCTGTGGTACCGTGACGATGCTCATGACGAGAATCTCGGCGTTCCGATCACGCGCGATGCTGATCGCGGTACGCATCAATTGCGGTACGCTCTCGGGGTTGGCGATGGGGACGACGATCTGGTTGTCGGTCTCCGACGGGACGCGTTCGGTGACGATGGTCGGCGTCTCCTTCTCCAACTTCTCGACTTCCTTGTTGCGGGAGTAGCCGTAGTAGATGGCGAGACCAAGCCCCATCCAGATGACGGTCGTGACGAGCGCGACGAACCCCTCCGAATTCGCTCCGATTCCGGGTTCGAGTCCCAGTTCGAGCAGGAGGAACGGCGTCAGGAGGAACTGGAGGACGAGGCCGATGAGCGGCGGCCACGGCATGTATGGAATCCTGTACGTCCGGGGCAAGTCGGGATGCGTCTGGCGCATCCGAATGACCGTCCAGTTCACCTGCACGAACAGCAGGATGAACATGAGGTCGGCCGAGGCCGCGACGCTCTCGATGGGGAGCGTGACGGCCATGGCGATGATAAGGACCGAAGAAAGCGCGAGTGCGATGTGCGGCGTGCGCTTTTCCGGGTGGATGTTGTCGAACATCGCCGGAAGCACTCGATCACGACCCATCGCGAACGACACTCGACTGGACGAGAAGATGGTCGCGTTGAGCGCCGAGAGCGTCGCCGCCAATCCTGCGATCAACAGGAGCGGGATACCGTACGGGACGAACGACCCCGCCGCTTGGATGATACCGAGTTCTCCGAGGTCGCCGAGGAGATTCCACGTCGGGACGTTCGCGGGCGACCCGCTTATGCCTGCGATGTTGAGCAGGTGCTGGGTCACGTCGATACCGCCGATGGCGGCGAACGAGACGAGGACGTAGATGGGGACGACGATGATCATCGAGTAGAAGATTGCTTTCGGGATGTTTTTCCCAGGGCTGACGACTTCCTCTCCCGACTGAACGATGATCTCGTACCCCTCGAAGGCGATGTAGGTGAACCCCATCGCGCCGAGGATGCCGACGAAGCCGTTCGGTGCGAACGACGGATTACTGACGAACTTCGCGGTCCAATCGGGCGTGGTCAGCGTCGCTTTGATGCCAAAGACGACGAAGACGCCGAGGATTATCAGTTTGAGACCGGTGACGATAATCCCGGCAGTGCCGGTCTCCTCCGCACCGCGGAAGTTGATGTAGGCGAAGAGGAGGACGACCAGCACGGCCATCCCCTTCTCGGCCACGATGGGCGTCACAAAGCCGAACAACGCGAAGTCGTGCGTGAGGCCGGTTCCGTAGATGACGAACTCGACGAAGAACGTCCCGAAGGTGACGGCGTACAGGGCACACGCGACGGCGTGTGCGAACCAACTCATCCATCCGGCGTAGAACCCGTTGGGGTCCACGAGCGCCTCCTTTACCCAGAGGTAGCCCCCACCGGCCTCCGGGAACGCCGCGCCGAGTTCCGCGTAGGAGATGGCGGTGAACATCGCCACGAACCCGTTGAGGATGAACGCGACGGTGAGCGCCGGACCGGCGATACCCGCCGCGAATCCGGTCAGGGCGAAGACGCCCGCCCCGATCATCGCGCCGACACCGATGAACGTGATATCGAACAGGCTCATGTCGCGCGAGAGTTCGGTCTCGACGGAACCGTCCTCGACGCCCCCACTCGCCGCGTCCGACTCGGTCGAACTACGGTCCATCTTCCTCACCTCGCTCCCCACCGAGTAAAGCTCTGCCGTGGTCGTTTGTTATCGGCACCATTATTTCGTATTCCCCAATATAGTTGGAGGTATAATACTGTTTCCGTATTCTATTTATAAGGATGTTTCTGGGAGTCCATCCCTGGCGCGAAAATAGTTCCGATGGTACCTTCGCTTTAGAGCTCTTCGTGAATCCAATAATGGGAGATTTGGGAGGCATCCACCCAGTGGACCTGGTCGTCGGCGTCGATGCGGATGAACGGCTCCTCCTCGAACTCGACATTGTGAGTGTGGAGTTCGAGCTCCTCCCCATCCCCGAGCTTGACCATTATCTCACCCTTCTCCTGAAGGCCGTCTTCCAGCCGTTGGTAAATGGATGTCATTCCATCGATTTCGACATCGGGATCACTCAAAAGATTTGTTGCCAACGGAAGGAAATATTATTAGACGAGAGTCCTTTCTGCGGAATCCGACGGTCGGAATTTCGGTTCACGCAACGCCGTTGTCCCGGAGCAGGTCAGCCAGCACGTGAAAGTACAGTACGATGGCGGTGAAGACGGCGACAGGCGGCCAGAGGACGATCAACACGCCGACGAGAACGCCGCCGATGGCGACGTGTGAGAGGATACGCAGGTGTTCCAGTTCCGCATTGTCCACGTCCTCGAACACCCAATCCTGATCACCGAACGCGTCCCGAGGGTTCGCCAGACATGCACGGAGATGCCGCCAACTGCCCGTTTCGAAACGCGTGAGAACGAAGTGATCCAGATCGATGAAGACGCTCAACAGCACCCCGTAGACGAACAGGGCGGCGAGCAGTGGCGTACCGAATCGACCCGAAAGCGGAACGAGGAGAAGCGCCGAAACCACGGCACCGATGGCGAAGTGTTCCCGCGAGTACATTGATCAGGCGAATCGACATCGTCTCCGGGCTAAAAGATGGCGTTCGTCACATCTTCCTTATCACTTTCACTAGATGGTGAATATATTTATACTATAGTTCTCCCGTGTGAATACGAACCACGGTACCGGAAAACGAACTTCGCTACGTTCAAGGTGTCTCTCCCGCAGTACTGCATTCAATGGGAGGACACAGCGCGGAGCGAATCCCGCTCGCCCGACTGCCGTCGGGCGTCGAACTCGAAACGACGATACACACTTACGAAGGTGCCGAAGACGGCCCGACCCTCTACGTGCAGGCGGCCCAGCACGGCCGCGAAATCAACGGAAGCGAAGTGCTCCGACGGTTCCACGAGGAGATCGAGACGGAGACCCTCGCGGGCCGAATCGTGGCGGTACCGGTCGCCGACCCGCTCACGTTCGACCGGGTGTCGTACACCACGCCCGAGCAGTTGGACAGCATCAACCCGAACATGAACCGGGTCTGGCCCGGCGACCCCGACGGCACGATTCACGAGCGCATGGCGGCGACGCTCTGGGAGTACGCCAGCGAGGCGGACGCCATCGTGGACCTCCACACCGGCAGCCCGAACATGATGACCCACGTCGTCTTCATGGAAGGCGACGAGGAGTCACGGGCGTTGGCGGAAGCCTTCGGCACCAACCTCCTGCTCTCTGAAGAGGCGGGCGACGACGCCGACGTGGAGTGGTCCGAGCGCAACTTCGGCGGCAAGTTCCGCGTCGCGGCCACGCGCGAAGGAATCCCGTCCATCACGCCGGAGCTCGCACACAACAAGGAAGTCGTCGAAAACGCGGTCGAAACCGGGCTTACCGGACTCACGAACGTCTGCCGACAGCTCGGAATGCTCCCCGCATCGCCGCTGGAGAACGGGGAGAAAATACTTGCCCGAAATCATCTCGGTCGCGTCGATGCCGACGATTCCGGATTGTTCGTCGTGGAGTCGAACCACGAAATCGGCGACGAAGTCGAGGCAGGAGAGCGCATCGGGACCCTGTACGACCCGGCGACGTACGAGGTTCGACAAGAAGTAGAAACCGACCGCGACGGAATCCTCTACGCGCTAACCCGCGAATCGACCGTATGCGGGGGCGGCAAGCTGTTGAGTGTGGCGCTCCTCCGCGAGGAGTGAGAGCGCCGTACCGTTCCGTTCCATCCCCGAGCCAGTTCGTGAAGAACGGGACCCCGTGAACGTCACGCTGTTCTTCGAGGAATGAGAGAGCGCCGGTGACAGTTCCCCGATTTTCGGGACGCGAACGATAGCAACGCCGATGATCCAGTCGGGACGAACCGGCGAGGAGATGCCGACCGCTTGGTCGTAATACCCGTTCGCGTCCCCTTTGGTGATGAATCCCGAATGCGGTGCCGGACAGTTCCGAAGTTGGGCACAGCTATCCGCACCCGCGACGTACGATGCATTCGCTTTGTCGTACCAGTTTTCGCCCTTCGTGACCCAGAACCGCGCTCGATGGAGGACGGGAATCGCCGAGTCGTTTCCGTACGGATGGTAGACGAGGACGTTGCCGGGACCACCGAGCGTCTCGAAACCGTCCTCCTTCCCGCTCTGTGCCGAAACGACGCCATCCCGACTGTCCGGCGGCGTGACGCGGTGTTTGTCCATCACCACGACCACGTCCGTCCGGTTGACGTGCGGCGACATGCTCCCGCTGATGACGGTGTACGCGGGCGGCCAGACGCCCAGCGTCACCACGAAGAGAATACTCACGACGAGAACGACGGCGACCACGCTGGCAATCAATCGACGGAGGCTGAACACGACACGGTGGGACGCGAACTACGAGCTTTGTTATCGTCCACCTGCAAAACGGAACGTAGTCCTTTCCGCCGAGCTAGCGAGTGACAGTGACAGCGATACTGCCGGGCAGTGACGGCGATACTGCCGGACAGTGACGACTATACTGCCGATAAGTATCGTGCGCGACAGGAACCGAAAGGCGGGACCCATCCCCCGGAAATCGAACGCTACCCGTCGTAGTCACTCGCTTCCGAAGTCGAGAAGCGACCGCTGGTGGCGCATCAACGGACGAGCGTCGTATCCGAGCTTCTGGAGGTGCCCCGCGAACTCGTCGGCGAATCCGTGTTGCGTGTAGACGATTTCGGGGTCCACCGCTTCCACGGTCGAAACGAGTTCGTCGAAATCGCAGTGATCGGAGAGCGGAAACGTCACGTCGTAGCCCCCGCGGTAGCGATAGGAACTCGTGACGGCCCAACCGGAGAAGCCGACCATCGACCCGCCGACCCGCTCAACGAGGTCCCGAACCCAGTCCGTTCGGGAGCGGTTGGACGGGAGCACGACGATTTCGTCGCCCGCGAGCCCGTTCGCCTCGAACGGTCCCGCGTCGAAGGTGATGTCCGTCGTCGCCTCGATGGCCTCGTTCACGTTCCGAATCGCGTCGCTGACGACGATGGGGCGGTTCGTCGCCCGCCGAGCGAGATGCTGGAGTTTCCCCGCCCGTCCGAGCGAGTAGCCGAACAGGAACAGCGGTTCGTCGTGGTCGGCGAGCCAATCGCAGATTTCGCCCTCCAACTCCTCCTGGGGCGGAAAGCGATACTGCGGGTCGCCGTATGTCGTCTCCATCACCAGCACGTCGGCGGGGACCGGGTCGAACCCGTCGAGGTACTGTCTGTCCCGAGTCGAGAAGTCCCCGGTGTACAGATACCGGCGGTCGTCCTCGCCCTCGACGAGCGTCGCCCGCGACCCGACGACGTGTCCCGCCGGGAGGAGTTCGATGCCCGGAACGGTGTCGGTGTACTCGAACTCCGCGCCCGTCCGCGCTCGAACGAGCGCGGCGGTTTCGGCCGAACAGAGCACCGTCTCCGGCGTCGTCCGAAACGTGTGGTCGGCGTGGGCGTGGCTCACGACGTTCACGTCACCCACGGCGCTGCGGGCGTCCGCGACGATGGTCCGGTCCGTCTCGATGTGGATGCCGTCCCGCAGTCGAATCACGGTCGAAGTTGGGACGCGATGGATTTGAACCCGCCGAGACGGTCCTGCTCATCTCACGTCCGTTCGACTGCGCGGGCGTGCGACTCGTCTGCTCAAATCCCAGTGGACAGTTTCACTGACACGAGTCGTCAGCGCCACCTAGCGGCGTCGCTTACGGAGTTGCGTCAGTGAAAAGTGCGCTGGCTGGGATTTGAACTCGCCGAGACGGTTTCGTGATTCAGACGGTTTCACTTGGAATCTGCGAGGATAGTCGAGTAGGTGACAACCATTCGACTATTGTGGGCCTGTCGATCCCGCATGGCCAGTCAAGCGTTGCGTTGAAGTCGTCGTGACGAACCACTCTCCCTATGGACAAAGCCGACCTCCGCGACAGAATCTGGACGCAGTTGGAGGACGAGGGAATCGCTCGGTTTCCGTTCCCTCCACACGGTCGGATTCCGAACTTCGCAGGCGCGAAGGAGGCAGCCGACCGACTCGCCGAACTTCCGGAGTGGCAGGAGGCGTCGGTCATCAAGGCGAATCCAGACGCGCCACAGTTGCCGGTTCGACGGCGGGCGCTCCGGGAGGGGAAGGTCGTCTACATGGCCCAACCACGCCTTCGGGACGAAAAGCCGTTCATGAAACTCGACCCGGCGGAAATCGAGGACACGGACGCCGCGGCGACGGTGTCGAAGATGGACGGCTACGCCGAACCCGTCGCACCGGACGACGTTCCCCACGTGGATTTCATCGTCTCCGGGAGCGTCGCGGTGACGGAGGCGGGAACCCGGATCGGAAAGGGCGAGGGATACAGCGACCTCGAATTCGCCGTCCTGCACGCGTTGGGGGCGGCGGACGACGATACGACGATAGCGACGACGGTCCACGAAGTACAACTGGTCGACGACGCGCCAGCGCCGGAACCCCACGACGTGCCGATGGACGTCGTGGTGACGCCCGAGCGCGTCGTCCGGACGGAGACGACGGTCGAGCGACCGGACGGTATCGACTGGGAGGTACTTCCGGAGGAAAAGATCGAGGAGATTCCGCTTCTCCAGCGATTACAGCCGTGATTTCGAATCCGGTTGTCACCGCAACCCGAAGACAACGGACGGTTATACGAGGGAGATGAGCAAATAACGAACCGTGAGCACGGCGAGTGTGTTGACATGCGCCGCGACGTTCCGAGGCTACTCACGACGCTACTCATCGTTTCGCTGGTCGTCGTCTCCCTCACCGCAGGTGCTGGAGTCCGCCCCGCTGCGGGGCAGGAAAACGCCGCTGACGGCACGGGGATCGATAGCTGTACGACGATTTCGTCGCCGGGACGCTACACGCTCACCGGCGATATCCGAAACGTGACGGTCGGTACGTGCCTTCGAATCACGGCGAACGACGTGACGCTCGACGGACGCGGGCACCGAGTCGACGGCGTCCGTGCGTTCGGTACCTCCGGCGTCCTCGTGACCGGCGGATCGAACGTCACGGTCCGGAACGTTGGGGCGACCGACTGGGACGATGGAATCCGGTTCGTCGGAACCCGGAACGCGAGGGTGGCCGAAACGACCACCGCCCGCAACCGCGTCGGACTGTCCCTCGTTTCGTTTCGGGATAGCGAGGTCGTGGACAACGTCGCCCGCTCGAACGCCGTGGCTGGCGTCTTCCTCGTCGGCAGCAGTTCGAACAACACCCTCCGAAACACCACGGTGAACGACAACGCCTTGATCGGCATCCAACTCGTGGAAGCCACTCGAAACACCGTCGTTGGCACCGTCGCGCGCGGAAACGAGTTCGGCGTCGCCCTGCTTGGTGCCAACCGAAACACGGTCCGTGGGAGCGTGGCGACCGGAAACCACATCGCTGGACTGTGGCTCTCCGCGGCGAGCGACAACCGAATCCGCAACAACCGCGTTTCGAACCGATTCTACGGCATCTACCTCGCCGACGGTGCCCGGAACAACACGATCGAATCGAACGTCGCCCGTGAGAACTCCGTCGGCATCCGGTTGCGGTCGAGCGACCGCAACGCCATTCTCGACAATCGGCTCGTGAACAGCCGAGACGCCGGAATCCTCCTCATTTCGAGCGACCGAAATCGCCTCGTCGGAAACCGAGGAACCGGAAATCGACGGGGAATCGCCGTTTCGTCGTCGTCCGACGGAAACACGCGGTCGAACAACTCCGTGGAGTAGTTTCGTCGAACGTTCACACGTCGGCGTACTCGCGGGCGAACACCGTGAGCAGTATGCGGAGCATCCCGAGGACGATGGGGCCGAAGAACAGCCCCATGAAGCCGAACACGTAGACGCCGCCGAAGATGCCGACCACGAGGATGCCCGGATTCAGCTTCGCCTCCCGCCCGCTGACTATCGGTCGAAGGTAGTTGTCCGAGAGGCTGATGACGAAGGTGCCGTAGAGGAACAGGAACCCTGCCGCAACCGGCCGATTTACGAGGAGGAGGTAGGCGGACGCCGGGAGCCAGACGACGGAGGCTCCGACGAGCGGAAGCAGGGAGAGCAGCGTCGTCACGACCGTCCAGAACACCACGCCCGGGACTCCCGCGATGACGAATCCGATGCCGGTCAGGATGCCCTGTACGATTGCGACGAGGACGTTGCCGACCAACACGCCCCACATCACCCGGTCCATCTCGGAGTACAGTTCGTCCTGTACGTCGTCGTGGAGGGGCGTACACCGGCGAATCCAGGCGACGAACTCCTCCCCGCCGGTGAGCAGGTAGTAGAGCACGAACACCATCACGGTGAGACCGATGAGGGCGTTCGAGACGCCGCCGAAGATACCGAGCGCGTTGTCCACCAGACGTGAGGAACTTCCCGCTGGCAGGAGTTCCTGTAACGTTCGACCGTGGATGGTGATGCCGGTGTATCGTTCGACCAACGCGATGAGTTCGGCGACCTGCTGGTCGCCACGAGCGATCACTCGGAGGAGCGTGAGCGCCTGCCGGGCGGCGATTGCCAGGAGCGCCGTGACGGGAACGAGGACGACGAGCGTGGTGAGGACGAGGAGCGAGAGTGCGGATACCCGAGTGCCGACGCGGTGTTTCAACCGGCGTTGAACGGGGAACAGGACGTATCCCAACAGGATTGCGGCCAACACGTACTGGAGAAACGGTTTGACGAGCAGAATTGAGAGGAGGCCGAACACGGCGATGAGAAACAGTAGGAATCCGCGTTCCCGATTCATGCCGGAGAAACGACGGGAGGGCGTATAAATCAGCACGAAGGACATCGAATGGAGTCCGCGGTACCGAAGCGTTCAATCGTCGAACTCGATCTCGATGTCGTCCTCCAACGCGTCCAACGTCCGAACCGCCGATTCGACCTCACAGCCTTTCGTTCGGCGGGCCGATTTCATCGTCCGTGCGATCGTGCGTATTCGCTCGGCACTCACGTCGAGGTCGAGCACGTCGATGATCACATCGTCGATGGCGGTTTGTCCACTGTCGTCGCCAGCGGCTAATCGCTCGAACCCCTCCCGAACCGTCGCTTTCTGCTCGTCCGTCAACGCTTCCGGGTCGACGACCCGAAGGGTTCGAAGGTCGGAACTGGAGAGGTTGATCGCTCCCCCACCCGTCACCCTCCCGTGGCTCTCGATCACGATTTTCGAGAGGCTGGCGTTCAACAACCCGAGCAGGAGCGTCACGTCCCCCTGTCGAGGGTGGACGAGCAGGAACCGGTTGCTGGCAACGACTTCCCCATCAGTTCGGAAGAAGAACCGACGCGTGTCCATCGCCTGCGGGCAGACGATGGGTGCCGTTTTGTCGTCCAATCCACCCATCGCGAACCACGGGTCGTTGATCCGCACGGAGTCGTTCGTGCTCGATGGGTGATCGTCGGCCCATCGAAGATAGGCGGCCACGCCGTCGTGGCCATCCCATTCGAGCGCCGAGATGACGCGAGTTTCGTTGGAGACCGTGGCGACATCGTCGCAGTCCCCATCGGCGGATTCGGACGAGGAGAGCACCGTCTCCGCGTATTTGGCAACGTCCAGCATCCACTTCTCCGCGTCGTCCACCGAGTGCTCGTACCCATCGACTTCCTTCACGCTCTTTATCGCCGGGCGGAGGAATCCGTCTTCGATTCGGCGGACCCAGTCTCCGTCCGTATCGAGGATGAAGACGGGGTTCGCTCCGGTTTTCTTCCCCCGCGTGACGGTGGCAATCTCGGACAGCGAAACCGTCTCGGGGTGTTCGAGAACCACGGTGTAGAGTGCCGGAGCCGTGACGTAGTGATGCAATTTCCCGCCGAGACGTGCCATCAAATGCGACTGAGCGACGGTAATGGTCCGATGGCTCCGTTCGCTTCTGATTCGAAGGTTCCCGGAACCCGTCGCGTCACGGCCGATCACGTCGATGACGTCGTCCGGGTCCATCCGCTCGTTGAGACGGACGAAGTTCGTCCGCGTGTTCCGTCGTGCCGTCGCGTCGTCGGTCCGTTCCAATAGCAACAACACCGTGTCCACGAGCGCATCCTCGAACAGGCGGTTTCGAAACCCGACCACCGCTTCGACCTTGTAGTGGTCGTAGAGGAATCGCTGCAGCGACGGACCGTAATCCGCGGTCATCCACTTCGTCGGCACGATCCACGCCACCCGTGCGCCCTCCCGAAGAAAGCCCGTGACGTGCGTCAGAAAGTAACAGTACAGATCGCTCCGTCCGTCGAGCGCTTCCCCCGAATCCAGCGCTTCGAGATGCTCGCGGAAATGCTCCCGATCCGTGGCGATGGACTCCTGTCGAACGTAGGGTGGGTTCGCAACCGTCGCGTCGAACGTTCCGACGGCTTCCGGGTCGAGGTCGAAGAAGTCACGGTGATGAACGAAGCGTTCGTCCGCCTGTTCGTGGCTGTTTCGCGCCGCCAGGTTCACCTCGGTCAGCAGAAGCGGGAACTCGTCGATGTCCACGGCCGTGAGTTGCCGAAGCAGATCCCGATGCGAACGGTCCCCTGACCCCAACGTATCCAGTCGCCTATAGGCCTCCACGAGAAGCGACCCGGACCCGCTCGCCGGGTCGAGTACCCTGTCGCTCGGTGACCGAACCGCCCAGCGGGCGAGCAGTCGCCCGATTTCGTCCGGCGTGTAGAACTGGCCGAGTTCCGCCCGTTCCTCGGCCGGGATGAGCTTCTGGTACACACGCCCGAGAACGTCGGTTTCGATGTCGTCCAACGGTTCGCGCTCGACGCTCCTCGCGAACCCTTCCAATCGTTCCAGCGTCCCACCGTCGTTCGGTATCTTGCTCCAAAACCCGTCGCTCGAATCCTTCCACGCCTCGGTTGCAGATTCCGCTCCCGCTTCGTTCGATTCATGGTCGACATCTCGAAGGCGTCCATCGAACACGATGCGTGCCACCAGTAGACAGCCGTACTGTTGGGCGGCGATCCGAACCGTTCGGTCGAAGTCCGAATCGAGGGGATAGCCGTTCTCGTCCGCCCACGTCGCCAACGAGTCGTGAAAGCCGTCGTCGTCCTCGAACGCGTCGGCGATGAGCGACTCGTATCGCGGCACGAGGGTGGCGTGAAAGCTTCGAAGCCGACCGACGAAGAAATCGCCGAACCGAATCGGCGATTCCGTGCCCTCCTGTAGCGCCACCGCGTCCCGAAGGAGTTCCCCGCAGAATTCGGCCATCGACCGGGTTCGCAAGTTGTACCCTCGCCGGGTGAACTCCGAGACGTCGGTCGTCGGGGATGCGCTCTCGGAGTTCGGACGACGAAAGAGGAATGCGTCGTTTTCGTTGACCGTCGCAAAGACGCGGGTTCCGTTCTCACGGGCGTTCCGTATCCCTCGCTCGATCACGTCGTCCGAGTGCGGGTCCACATCGGACGGTACCGCTTCGAGTACGACGGCGTCACGACGGGACGACGGAACGAGAACGCTCGCGCTGTCGCCGTCCGCACGAGGTTCGTCGTCGGGAACCTCGAACGGCGTCTCGTGTGCCGAAACGTACGTCGCCATCGCGGAACGGAGACGGGAACGAAACACGAACGCCGAGTCCATGGTCCGTGAATCATCGGCGTGATTCAAGAAGTTTCCCCGGGTTCGGCTGATACGCTTTGCCAAACTGGTGGTGAAAAAACGGAACCGCAGTGAAAATCGGAAGTCTGTGACGACCTTATCCGCCGAACATCTCGCGCATCATCGGATGCATCTCCATTAGCTGCTCTTCAGCGATCTCCTCGTACAACTTGTACGTGATGGACACCGCGAGCAGCAGCGAGGTACCGGAGGTGCCACCGATGGTACCGAGCATGTTCGCCAGGACGGCCAGCAGGCCGACCAGCGCGCCGCCGAGGACGGTGACCTGCGGGATGTACCGCTCCATCACCTTCTCGATGACGCCCGTGTTCTGACGGAAACCGGGAATCTGCATCCCGGAGTTCTGGATCTGTTTCGCGGTCGATTCGGGACCCATGTCCGCCGTCTCCACCCAGAAGACCGCGAAGATGGCACCGCCGACGACCATGAACCCGAGATCAAGACCGACGCGGACCAGGACCTGCCACCATGCTTGGGGGAGGGAGTTGGCCCACCACATCCACTGATTCGGACTCTGGATGGGTGCGAGGTAGTAGAATATCCCGCCGGTGGGATACCCCTGATTGTAGACACCGAGCCATGTTGGCATACTGTCCCCGAGCTGACTGTTCAGGATGCGCCCGAGGAACTGGATGTTCGCCTGCAGGGCGCGGACGAGGATCATCGGCAGGACGCTCGCGTAGATGAGCTTCACGGGGAAGCGACCGCGCGCACCCTTCACTCGTGCGTGGCTCAACGGTATCTCGACGCGCACGCTCTCCGCGTACACGACGACGATGAAGATGAGTATCGTCGTGGTGAGCGCGATGATTTGCCCACCGCCGAACAGGAGGTACTGGATACCTCCCGCCGTGAGCAGCGAGATGTTCTCCGCGTTCCCGGTGATGATGTCGATCCACTGCGGGATGAGGCCGGTGTAGGTACCGAGGCCCTTCGGCGAGATGAGACCGCCGACGAGGCTCTGGCTGACGTTGGCGACGATGAACAGCCCGATACCGCTCCCGACACCCCACTTGCTGACGATCTCGTCCATGAACAGGATGAGGATCGCGCCGATGAAGATCTGGGCGAAGATGAGCCACTGGACGCCGAAGTCGCCGATGCCGAGGCTGGCAGCGACCTGGTCGTTCACCGGCAGGAACCCGCCGATGAACACCATCGGCAGCCCTTCGAGACAGACCATCACGACGACCAGCAGCTTTTGTAGGCCCTGATAGAGCACTTGGTCGCGTGGGTCGTCAGTGTCCAGTCCCAACAGGTCCGCACCGCCGAGCAACTGGAGGACGATGCTCGCGGTGACGATCGGTCCGATACCGAGGTGCAGGACAGTTCCTCGTCCACCGCCGAGTATCGAACGGAAGTTACCGAAGATATCGGCACCTTGGTTCGCCCCGTATAGGTAGACGTTTGTCAGGAAGAAGTACAGCAGTAACACTCCCCCCGTCCACATCAGCTTGCGCTTGAAGGGTATGTGTCCCTCCGGGCGCTGGACGGCGGGCATTCGTGTGAGGACTGGTTCAGCAGTCTCTTTCCAACCCATGTTCAACATCAATTCGCACCTCCCTACATGTATCTCCTTCGACTCGCATCACAGACAAAAATAGATAGTATAATGTAGCGAGGGGGCCACAGAATACGGTCTCGGGCGGTTTAGGGTAATCCAAGAAACGGCCACAAAGTTTTAAGCTCGAAGCCACACTTCATTCTCAACTCAGAAAAACGCAATTATGTCTCGATCAGCGTTGCTACTCGACAGGGAACTGCATCAAAAAACGGTCAACGAACGGAGTTATTCCGCGTCGTCTTCGTCTTCGCTTTCGCCGAACTCCTCTTCCTGGGCCCGGTCGCTCAGGACGGCGTCGCCGTCCGCTTCCTCGATGAGTTCGACCGCGGATGCCGAGAAGGCGTCCGCAGTGATGTCGAGGCTGTTGCGAACCTGACCGCTGCCGAGCACCTTGACGGCGTCAGCGTCCCAGCCGTCGTCGACGACATCGCGTGCGTCGAGCTGGTAGCCGTCGTCGGTCTCCTCGGCGACTCCCTCGGCCGCGTACAGCGCGGCGTCTTCGTCGAGTTTCTGCACGGAAACGGTGAGCACCGTTTCCTTCGAGTCTTCGGGTCGGGAGAACCCGTGCTTTCCGAGCGGTTCGTAGTTGTGGAACTCGTGTTTTGCGCGACCGGCGCGTCCGCGACCACCACGGTGTCCGGCACCGCGGCGGTTCTTGTGGGTTCCGCCCCCGTGCGTCCGCGAGCCACGCTGGCGTCGTTTCTTGCTCGTCATGGTTATCGCATCGCCTTGAGGAGCGTGCTGATTTCCTCTGTCGTGTGTTTGCCGAGCTGGCCTCCTTCCTTCGTCGGGTGCTTGATACCCTCGTGTCCACCACGCGGTGGGTGAAGGCGGAGGACGGGCGTCAGGCCCTGCTCACGGAGCGTCGTCTCGTCGTCGAGGAGCGCGCTCGTGAGGTCGGCAACGTCGTCGTAGTCGGTGTTCTCTGCGATCCACTCGTCGTCGACCTCGTCGCTGCCTTCGAGCGGCTGTGCTCGCTTGGCGAGAACCGTCTCCAAGACCTCCTGGTCGGGTTCCCCGTGGGCGACGAAGTCGTTGACCTTCGTGATCATGCCGCGGTAGGTCTCCGATTCCGGAACCAGCGCGCAGTGATTGACCTTGTGGATGTTGAGCATCGACAGGGTGTCACGAATGTCCTGGTTCATGTTGACCTCACCGCGAACTTGGACGACTGCTTCCATCAGTCAGCCACCTCCGGTTCCTCGTCGGGACGGGCGCGCGGCCCACGCGCTTGGGAGGCGTTCTCCAGCGCGTTGTACGTCGCCTTGGCGAGGTTGAGCGTCGTTCGCGTGTTGCCGTGGCTCTTCGTCCAGGCGTTCTCGACTCCCGCGAGTTCGAGGATTTTGCGAACGGTGTCGGTCGCTGCGAGACCCAATCCGGCCGGTGCCGGGATGAGTTCGACCTCGACACTGCCCGCCTTCCCCTTCGTTCGGTGGGTGAGCGAGTGCGGTCGGTCGCTTCGGTCTTCCCACGACCCTGCGCCGCGGGGAACGTCGATGATGTTCAGCTTTGCAATCTCGATAGCCTTCTGGATGGCACCACCGACCTGATCGTCTCGACCTTCCGCGTAGCCGACGAAGCCGTCGCGGTTGCCGATAGCACAGACGCAGCGGAACTTCACCCGCCGACCGGAGTCGGTCATGCGCTGGACCATGTTGATGTCCAGCACTTCGTCTTCGAGACCGGGAAGGAGCTGATCGACGAGCTCCGGCTCCTTGAGCGGAAGGCCGGAGTTCAGCGCCTCCTCCATCGTCTCGATGTCGCCATCGGCGACCTTTCGGCCGAGACGAGTCTGGGGTTGCCAGCCGTTTCTGTTACTCATATTATTCGTCCTCCTGGAGCTTCGAGAGCACTTCGTCGAAGTGCTCGGGTAGTTCTGTGGCGTCGAAATCCCCGCTGTACAGCGGGTCGTCCAGCTGTTCAGCGTACTCGGCGATGTGCTCGCCGCGGTTACGCGACCAGTCAGCCATCACGCTTTCGTTGTGGGGGATGTCGAGACCAGCGTCGATTGCACCTTCCTGTACTGCGAACGCCTTACTGCCGGGCGTCGCCGTGTTGAGACCGATGTCGAGCACTGCCTCATCGTAATCAGTGTCGAGTGCGCGTTTGCCGAGCAGATATCCAGTGAGGTACGCGCTGGGGATGTTGCCCGTCGGGGCCTCCCAGCCGTACTCCGCCAGATCGCCGGAGTAAGCACTCGCAACTG
Source organism: Haladaptatus sp. AB618 (assembly GCF_024136965.1). Taxonomy (NCBI): domain Archaea; kingdom Methanobacteriati; phylum Methanobacteriota; class Halobacteria; order Halobacteriales; family Haladaptataceae; genus Haladaptatus; species Haladaptatus sp. AB618. The sequence goes on from NZ_JAMYJX010000001.1 coordinate 866,105, forward strand.
TGTTGTCGCCGTCGGGACCCATCGTGACCAGCTGTGCCCTGACATGCTGGTTGCTCTTCCGAGCGACCAGACGTGGCTTACCCGATTTCAGCAGGCGCAACCTTTGATGGTAGTCAGTCCGGACCTCACGGCGGCGGCGCATCGGCACCTTGTATCGTGGTCCAGTTGCCATTGTTAGTAGTTGTTCTCTATGTAGTTCAGCAGGTATTGCACGCTACGGAACTCCCCGCCTTTGGCCTTGTCGTACAGAGCGCGGTACTGCGTCTGCGTGATTTCGCCGTCAGCACGGAGTTCGCGGAGCTTGCGTCGCTGTGCGCGGATTTGGTTCGTCCATTCCTCTTTCGAGTTCTTACGGCCGCCCTTCTTCCCTTTGCGGGTTCCGGGTCCGGTTCGATGTCCGTAAGCGCGTTTCGCGTTGCGCTCACGGGCACGGCCGCGGGAGTTGCTCTTTGCATCCTTCGACTGGATCGACCCGTCGTCGACCAGTTCGCGGATGTCCTCTCGGGTAATCGCGTCAGCGATGGCACCCTGTGCGTCGGGGTCGAACCAAACGCGGTTCTTACCGACGTCGAGGACGTCCGATGCGAGTTTCTTCTGTGCACTCAAGTCACTCATTGTCTACCTCCACTTCGACGTAGGTTGGGTTGAGCACGCGAATGCCGTCGTCCTCGGCGACTTCCTCGATACGCTCGCGTTTGCGAGCGCCGACTTTCGAGGCGATGCGAACCGCTTCGGTGTCGCCGTCCACGCCGTCGAGATCATCGACGTTGTGAACGCGAACCTCGTCGAAGCCGCTCGGGTGCTTGCCCCGAACCGCTTTCGGCGTGCGGTAGCCCGCCTCGACCATGTCGCCTTTGCCCTTGATTCCCCGGCGCTGCTTGCTGAGGTTTCCGCGCGGCTTGCGCCACGACGAGGGCGTGCGCTTTTTCTTGTGGTAGTCCTGTCGATTGAACTGCGGGGTCCCGACACGCTCTCGCTGCTTGAGCAGTCGTGCCTCCTCGTCTTCGAGGTCGGGCGTCTTCTCGGTCAGCCCGCGGGGTTGCAGTTCGGTTTCGACGTCTTCGGCCGGTTCTTCCTCCTCGGCCTCCGATTCCTCTTCTTCGATCTCGGCTTCGGTCTCCTCTTCGACTTCGAGGCTTCCGACGTCCGCCTTGATACGGGCAGCGAGTGCGTTGCCGATTCCGTCGACTTCCGCGAGGTCCGATTGCTCGGCGGCTTTGATGTCCTCGACGGACTCGAAGCCTTCCTCACGGAGCGATTCGGCCTTGCTCTCGCCAACACCGCTGATGTCTTCGATCTGTTCTGGTTCGTCTGCCATCTATCAGGCACCTCCCGTGGACGGCTTCTCGGTAATGTAGACGCCGTCCTGGAACACGCGCGTGTCTTTACCCGACACGCGGGTGAGTTGTTCGATGTCTGCGGCGGTCTGACCGACGTCTTCGATACTTGGGCCGCGCAGGCTCAGTTCCTCGTCGCTGACCTCGACGACGGTGTCCCCGTGGACGTTCGTTCGTCGTGGCGCTTTCTCTCCGAGGAAGTTCTCGATGACGACTTCGTCGCCCTCGGAACGGACCTGCATCGGGAAGTGAGAGTAGAAGACTTCCATCTTGTACTCCCACTCCTCGCTCACGCCGTGGACCATGTTTCGCACGTGGCTCTCGAACGTTCCCACCGTCGCGTTCGTTTTCGCGTCGGTGACGTCGCTCTCGATGACCACTGCGTCGTCTTCGACCGTGACACTGATGTTCGGGTACCAGAGCCGTCGCGTGACGGATCCCTCCGGCCCTTCGATGGTCACGTCGAGGTGGTCTACGTCGGCGGACACCTCGTCCGGAATTTCGATTTCTACTCGTGGCATTGTTAGTAGACGTATGCGATGACCTGGCCACCGATGCCCTCCTCACGGGCTTCGTAGTGGCTCATGACGCCGTGGCTGGTCGTGACGACGAGTGCCCCGTAGTCACGGGCGGGGAGGAACCGTTTCTCCCACTTCTCGAAGTCGTCCTTGCCCACCGAATAGCGGGGCTTGACCGCGCCACATTCGTTGATAGCGCCTTTTAGTTCGACCTCGAACCGACCGGCTTTACCGTCATCGACGAAGTCGAAGCCGTCGATGTACCCGTGGTCGTAGAAGACCTCGAGCACGCTGCCGATCTCGTTCGAAGCGGGCTGTACCGTGTGGGACAGATGACCGACACCTTCGGCGTTGTCCACGCCGGAGAGTGCGTTGCTAAGGGGGTCGTTTCCTGCCATTGTTATCGGTACTTCCTGAATCCCATGTCGCGTGCGATCTCACGGAAGCACTGTCGACACAGATTGATGTCGTACTTGCCGACCAGACCTTGCTTTCGACCACATCGTTGGCACGTTTCCATTTGGCCAGTGCGCTTGGTCGAATGCTCGCCGGTCGCATCGTTTTCACTTTCGCTCATTCATCCACCTCAACGTCGAAGCTGGCCTGGAGGAACGCTAGCGCGTCCTCGGCCGTCAGTCGGTGGTTCGACGGAATCTGGCGGGTGACCTTGTCGCGCTTTGCGACGCGGTAGCCCGGCCGAACGAGGTTGACGGTCACGTCAAGCCCGTAGATTCCGACGTTCGGGTCGTACTCCTGGCTCGGGAACTCGGTGTGCTCGTTGATACCGAAGCTGAAGTTCCCGGTCTCGTCGAACTGCTTCGACGAGAGGCTCACGAGTGGGAGCGCCGTTTCGAGGAAGTCGTGTGCTTCCTCGCCACGGAGCGTCACCTTCGCACCGATCGGGTCGCCCTGACGGATACCGAAATCCGGCAAAGTGGACTTCGCCAACGTGCGGACGCTCTGTTGGTCCGTCACGTTTTCGAGGATCTCCTCGGCGTTGGCGAGTTCGCGACCACCTTCACCGACGCCCATGTGGACGACGACTTTCTCCACTTTCGGCTCTCGCATCTCGTGGAATTCGGCTTCGCTCATTCGTCATCCCCTCCCGTGAAGTTCTCGTCGATGACGACGAGGTACTCCTCGACGGTCTCGAACTCGTTCTCGTCGCCGGAAACGGCGACGGTGTTCGAACCGCTGCCGGGCGTCACCGTGATGTCGGTGACTTCGCCGATCTCGCCAGCGTGCTGCCCGCGAACGGCGGTAACGAGACTACCTTCCTCGTACGGGAAGTGGGCAAGGATTTCCTTGTCCTCCGTCCCGACGACGATGGAGTCCTTCGTGTTGTAGTCCGAATCGGACTCGACACGGAGGTTGCTGCCGTCGTGGAGATTGAGTTGCGTTTCGCCACCGGGGACGTTCGTCTTGTCCTCGATTTTCGCCAGTCGGCCGTTCGCCGCATCCTCGTCGATGGGGGTCAGCGCGAGGCGACCACCCTCGTCGGGGAAGACGCGGTAGTACTCGTCGCGTTCTGGGAACGCGAGGATATCGAACATGCCGATGGGTCGCTGTTCGTCACTCACTGATTGTCCGTTCACGAGTACGGAATCTTGGTTGAGCGCGTAGCGGGCTTCCTTCTTCGAAGCAGTGTAGCCCAGCACGTCCCGCAGGATGATGAGGAGCGGGACACCGTCACGACCGTGCGGGCCGGCGCCGGCCTTCACGGTGAACGTGGCGGTCTTTCGCTCGACCGGCCAAGAGTTCGGAACGGAGAGTCGTTTCTGATGGTTGCTCATTCGGAATCACCTTCCAGACGTGCCTCACGGCGGTCGTCGGACAGGTCGAGGTCTGTCACGCGGACGTTGCTCGCCTCGAGCGGTCGCGCGACATCCTCACCGTCGGCCTTTTCGAGGACGACGTCCTCGACGCGAATGGTCGCCGACTTCAGGTCGACGTCCACGACTTCGCCTTCTTCGCCGGCGAAATCGCCGCGCATGACTTCGACCGTGTCGCCCGCGTTGACGCGGACGCTACGCTGGCCGAACTCCTCTCGGAGGTCGTCGGACAACGGCGCTTTGACCTGTTCGTGCCGCTCGTGGAGCGGTGCGCGTTCGGTCCGGTTTCGCTGTTTGCGTGGTTGTCGAGTCATACTATCATCGTAGCTGTGCTTGCGATACTTCCGAACCGCTCTGCGACTTCCTGCGCGATGGGACCCTTGATCTCGGTCCCTCGCGGTTCTTCCACGTCGTCGATGACGACGGCCGCGTTGTCTTCGAATTTGACACGCGTGCCGTCGGGACGACGGATGGACTTTCGCTGTCGGATGATGACGGCTTCGAGCACCTGACGGCGCATCTCCGGCGTCCCCTTCGTGACGGACACGGTGATCTTGTCACCGATGCCTGCCTTGGGATGGCGGCTCTTCGTGCCGTGGTAGCCGGAAACGCTGATGACCTTGAGCTCGCGTGCGCCGGTGTTGTCGGCACAGTTGAGCAGGGAGCCTTTCTCGACGCCCTGTGTCACGTCAGCCTTCAGTGCTTCCATTATTCGTCACCCTCCTCGGTCAGGTTCTCGACGACGACGTGTGATTTCGTCTTCGAGAGCGGTCGGGTCTCTGCGATACGAACCGTGTCGCCAACTGCGAGCGACATGCATTCCGGCGCGTGGGCCGGAACGCGGGAGCGACGCTTCATCTGCCGATCGTATTTCGGCACTGCAACGTCGTACTCTCGCTCGACGACAACGGTTTTATCCATGTCAGTGGAGGCGACTTCGCCCTCGATGATCTGTCCGCGCACGGAAAGCGTTCCGTGGAACGGGCAGTCATCGTGGGAGCAGGTCTCCTCCGGTTCTGGTACATTCAATCCTAACGCCATTTCGAATTTCCTCCAATTTCGGTACGCAATGCGGGTCGTGAGAGCAAATTCGTGCCATCCACCGTAACGTAAGCCACGCCCTCGCCACCGTCGGAAGTGTTCCGACGTGTCTCCGAGCAAGACTCGGAGAAAAGACCAGACTGACCGGAGCGGACTCCAGCAGTTTCCGACCTCCGTTTGGACGCGGTCCCCGCTTCCTTGACGGAAGCGGCGGCTTCATCTGTGAGTTCGAATTCGAACGTCGTGCCCTGTTTTGGTACCTGCCACGACCGAGACGCGGACTCGACCGTAAGCGTGTTCATCGTCTCGGAAACGACCCGTCCCTCGATCGATTCGAGGGGTGGGTTCGTCGCCGAGGCGACTCGCACGCGGAGACCGGCGAGTTCGTGTTTCGTTATCGTCTCGGGTGTTAGTGGCATGGTTATGAGGTGTGTGCGATTATTCGTCGTCGTCCGACGCGTCGCCTTCCTCTTGCTGAATCGTCTTGATTCGAGCGATGGTTCGACGGAGTTCCTTGATGCGACCCGGATTCTCCGGGGCACCACCGGCCGCTTTGACTGCCTTCGCGTTGAGCAGTTCCGTCTCGAGCTCTTCGAGTTCGGAACCGCGCTCTGCGGGCGTCATGTCGCGGATCTCTTCGGTGTGAAGGATGGCCATTATTCCTCAGCCTCCTCCTCGGCCTCGTCGTCTTCTTGCGATTCGTCACTCGAACTTTCCGAGGAGCCTTGCTCCTCGCCTTCCATCTCTTCGAGGAGTTCCTCGGCTTCGGCTTCGACTTCCTCTTCGAGTTCGTCGAGTTCCTCCTCGACGGACTCGGTTTCGGACTCGTCAGCTTCCGCTTCGGACTCGTCGTCGATGACTTCCTCGACGACTTCCTCTTCGACTTCGGTCTCGCCGGGTTCCGGCGATTCCTCGTCCTCGTCGGCGCGAAGCTCTTCGAGCTCCTCGTCGCTCGGCTCTTCGATGAGGTCCGCGGCCTCGTTGGCCTCGACCGCTTCCGGAACGAGTTCCTCGGGGCTTGCGCCCTCCTCGATCTGGAAGTCGTCGGGGAGGTCCGCTCCCGGCGGGATGATCTTCACGTCGACACCGATGGTGCCGAGTTTCATCACCGCGACGCCTTGACCGTGATCGACGATGGTCTGTGCGGGTTCACCGTTGTGCTTGATGTAGCCTCGGTTGAACTTCTCCACGCGCGAGCGTGCGCCAGTAACCTTGCCGGACAGGACGATCTCGGCGCCGAGTGCACCGGAGTCCATGATTCGGTCGATGGTCGTGTGACCCGCCTTCCGGAAGTACCAACCGCGTTCGAGCGCGTTGGCGAGCCGATCGGCGACGATACGAGCGTTCAGATCCGGTTCGTCGACCTCTTGAACGTCGATCTGCGGGTCGTCGAGGTTGAACCGCTCACCGAGCTCTCGGGTGATCTTCCGGATGTTCTTCCCGCCCTTTCCGATGACCATACCGGGTTTTTCCGCCTTGAGGACGATCTGGGTCCCCATCGGCGTCTTGGCGACATCCATGCCGCCGTACCCTGCGCGGCCGAGTTCTTCCGCGAAGAACTCGTCTATCTGTGACCGCTGTAGGCCGTCCTGAATGAACTGATGTTCGTCTGCCATTAGTTGTCGACCTCCTCAAGGATGAGTTCGACGTCGACCTCGGGCGTGTTCCACGCGCTTGCGCGGCCGAACGCACGGGGTTTTCGACCCTGCACTTCGCCGACCTTGTGGGCGGCGACGTGCTTGATCTTCATCGATTCGCCGTCGAATCCTTGGGCGTCCGCATTGCTCACGACGTTGTCGAGCAGCGTGATGAACGCCTTGCTCGCCTTCTCCGGGTAGCGACCTGCGTCCCAGCCGTCGATGTCCGAACGGTGACCGACGCCGCTGTTGTGCTGCTTAAACGGCACCGATCGCTCTTCGTTCACGACCTGCTGGAGGTACGCTTTCGCGTCCCTGGCGGTTTTGCCCTTGATCTCTCGGGCAATCGCCTTGCTGTGCTTGTGGCTCATGTGCTGATCCCGAAGCATCCCCTTGGCGGTGGTGTCCGGGTCGGCATCGATGCTGTAGCTGATTCCCATGGTTTATTTGAGTGGTACGAACTTCGAGGAACGGGTCGCACCGATTCCCGCCTGTCCGTGTTCGACCGATGTGCGGGTCAGCTGGAACTCGCCGAGATAGTGGCCCAACATTTCCGGCTCGATTCGCACGCGCTCGAAGTCGCTGCCGTTGTAGACGGCGAACGTCTTGTTCACGAACGATGGGAGCACGGGCATGTCGCGCAGGTGCGTCCGAATCGGGCTGTTCGCCGATTCTTCCTCGGTTTTGTCCTGGGCCTTGTCGAGCAGTTTCTCCTGTTCGACGGTCAACCCGCGAAGGATGCTTCGCCGCATTCGTGCGGGCAACAGTTCCGCGACTTCCTCAAGACTCATGTCCTGCAGTTCGTCGAGGTCGTAGCCGCGATAGGTGAACTCACCCTCGCGTCCTGTTCGGTATTCGTTTCCGCTCATTTGTTACCTCCACGTCCAGTTCGCTTGGACGCGATGTCCCCGACCTTTCGTCCCGGCGGAGCGTCTCGGGAGACACTCTTCGGGCGTCCGGGGTGCTGGCGGCCACCGCCACCGAACGGGTGGTCGACGGCGTTCATCGCCACACCACGCACGTTCGGCCACTTCGTACCGCGAGCCTTCATTTTGTGATATTTGTTACCGGCTTTGACCATCGGTTTCTCCGTCCGTCCGCCACCGGCGACGACGCCGATGGTGGCACGGCACTGGGGCGAGAGTCGTCGGACTTCGCCGCTCGGGAGTTCCACGACAGCAGCCTCTCGGTCGTGCGTGATGAGGTTCGCCCCGACGCCGGATGCGCGGGCGAACTTGCCGCCGTCACCGGGCTGACGCTCGACGTTGCACACCGGAACCCCTTCCGGGATTTCGGCGAGCGGGAGCGTGTTGCCCGGCTTGATTTCGGCGGAAACGCCGACCTGAATCTCTTCGCCAACGCCGACGCCTTCGGGTGCGAGGACGAGTCGCTGGTCGCCGTCCTCGAACTCGATGGCCGCGACGGGTGCACTACGGGCGGGGTCGTGTTCGATACCGACCACCGTTCCGGTGACCAAGTCGCCGTCTTCGGCGTTCTTGTGGCTCAGTTCTGCTTTGTATCGGTGCGACGGTGCGCGGAAGGTCGGTCCACCACGTCCACGTCGCTGTCCCTGAATCCTTCGTCCCATTATCAGAACACCCCGATTCGGGAGGCGACGTCCTGTGCGTCGTCGTCGTCCGACAACGAGACGGTCGCCTTCTTCTTCCCTTTCATGGTGACTTGGGTGTTGATCTTCTCGATGGTGACATCGTAGCGGTCCTCGATTTCGTCGCGGATTTCGGGTTTTGTCGCGTCGAGCGACACGATGAACTGGAGCTTGTTCTCGAAGTCCATCTCGTTCATCGCTTTCTCCGTAACCCACGGGTATTCGACGATGCTCATCGGTCAGCCACCTCTTCAAGTGCGCTTTCGGTCCAGACGGTCAGTCGTCCTGCCTGCGTACCGGGGGCGAGGTCTTCCGTGTTGACCTCGCGCGCCGTCGCAACGTCGGCACCGGCGAGGTTTCGCGCTGCGCGCGACGGCTCCTCACTGGTGACGAAGAGGATCGACTTGGGCGTCTTGTACTTGCGGCCACGGGTCGTCCCACGGCCGGCGCGAACCTTCTTGTTGTCCTCCGCGCGTGCGATGTCGGCGTCGATGCCGACGGCTTCGAGGAAGGAAACGACCTCCTGAGTCTTCACGAGGTCTTCGAAGTCGTCGCTCACGACGAGGGGGAGTTCCGTGTCCTCGTCGAAGCGGTGTCCGCGCTCCGAGACGCGTTCGGCGTCCGTCGTCGCCGCGATGGCGCTTCGGACGGCCAATTTACGCTCCTTCTTGTTGATCGAGCGGGAGCGGTCCTTCTCCGCTTTCGGCGGGTGTGCGACACGACCGCCCACGGTGAATGGAACGCGAGCACCTCGTCCGTTCGTCTGCGGGACGTGGGCCATACCGCGGCCACTGCCCGGCGACTCGGCGGAGGTACGCATCCCGGCGTGGGGGTCGGTACCGTAGTCCTGTTTCCGGTTTGCCTGTGCGGCGAGCACTGCTCGCTTGATGAGGTCGGTGCGGACGGTCGTTTCGAACACGTCCGGCAGGTCGACCGTATCAGCGTCCTCGCCATTCAGGTTACGTACTGTTGCCTGCATGGGTTATCCCTGGTTGGACTCCGTACTTACGTAGCGCACCTCGGGGTCGAGGCGCGGTTGGTCGGTCGGTCGAACGGCAGGGCGGAAGCGCACGAGGCGCTTGTTCGGGCCCGGCACCGAACCCTTGATGAGCGCGTACGGACCATCGACCTCGCCGTAGTTGACGAAGCCACCGTCGACGGAGGCTTCATCGTCGTCGCCGAGGGAGATGAGACGCTTGTTGAGTTCGGTACGCTGGTGGTAGCCCATCTGACCCAGCTGCGGAACCGTCGAGCGAACGCGCGACGGATTCCACGGGCCGAGGTTACCGATGCGGCGTCTCCAGCCTTGGCGGGCGTGTTTGCCCTTCCGCTTCTGGACGCCCCATCGCTTGACGGGACCCTGCGTTCCTTTTCCTTTCGTGACGCCGCTGGTGTCGAGGTACTCGCCTGCGCGGAACACGTCAGTGATGTCGTGTTCCCCGCCGTCTTCGAGTAGTTCGAGGGCGAAATCGGCGCGCTCGTCGAGGGAGCCGCCGCCGATCCGCGTTTCCATGACGTCCGGTCGTTTCTTCGGTACGTTCTTGAGGTCGCTGGGAACGGTGTGTGTGATGACCCGGAGGTCAGCCACGTCGCCTGCCTCGATGGCCGCGCGGAGGTCCTCCTCCGCGGCGTCGGCGTCGTGGTTCTCCGGAACGTTGAGCGTGCGGCCGAGTTCGTCGTGGAACTCGGTACCCCACACTTCCGTCAGTGGTTTCTTCCCATACGGCGTGTCTTCGTAGGCTCGAAGAGCGACGGCGCGCATTGGGGGCGTCTCGACGATGGTGACCGGTACGGTCTCCTCCATCCCTTCGCGGGGGGAGTTTGCCTCGTCGTTGACCATCACCACATGGGTCATTCCAGCCTTGTAACCCGCGAATCCCTGCAGCGACGGCTGACCGTCACTGTCGGGCCACGAGTTGAAGCGCGGAACTTCGCTCGTCGCGCGCTTTCGGGGGCCGAAGCCCAGCGAACCTTTGCGTGGTCTGCTTGTTTCTGGCATCGTATCACTCGATGTTGAGGGTAAGGCAGCCGAGGGAGGCGAACATCGCTTCTTCAGTTCGCACGACCCCGCTGCCTTGGTTTGGAACCGTATTTAGCCAGAGGTCGAACCGGGCTAGGACGCCGGATTCGACCGTGGAGATTCCTTCGGGTTCTACCCCGAACATCTCCGGCAGTCCTCGACCCGGCGAACCAAAGGCGACGGTCATTCCGTCGCGGTTGGTTCGTCTGACGACTTCGTCGAGTCGTCGAACGGAGAGTGGTTCTCCGTGACGCGACGTGCCGATTGTGACACCGGCGTCGTCGCGGTCGAGGGCCGCCGAGAGGTCCGTGCGCGTCACTGTGAGACCCGGAATGGGGTCATCCACGAGCTTCGCACGGACCGGTCTTCTCGAAGAGATCCTGACGGTAACGCGTTCCCCCTCGGCGACCGTCATGGAAGACGGTACGACGAGTGAGATCGGGTGTTGCAGTCCGCAATTGACCCGAACGCGCCCTTCAGGTCCGACCTCGGTCACGATTCCCTGTCTTAACGACCCCGAACCCTCCGATTCGGAGCCGGTCTGTGATGGGGCGCGGAGCGGCGGTAGGACGCCCACGTACTCCAATTCGTCCCGCCTCCCGAATGCCTCCTTTCGGAGGTAGGGCGGTGTGGCGGCGTACTTGAGCACGGTTTCGACGAATCCACCTCCCCACTTGTTCTCGCCTTCCACGTCGTGGAAGACGGTCAAGCGGTCCGCCCGGAATACGGTCGCCGCGCGGGCGACGTAGCCGATCTTACGAGTTGCCTCGCGTTTGTCTTCGGCTTCCCGGACGAGGGACGATGGTACGAGTAGGTTGACGCTCATACCGTTACGCTTCGACGCCTCATCACTAGACTGTAGCGAAGTTTTCGTACTGACGGTTAAAAGAGTGCCGCTTCGGATTCAGCCGCGTGACGTATTCACACGCCCGGTATCCTCGAAATTACGAGAAAAAGAGTGAGTGAATAGTTCACGGGGAGAGTCCGAACTCGCAAGTCTTATACTGTAGTCGGGAATACGAAAGAGTGCAAGCAGCACTGCGCTGGTAGTGTAGTGGTATCACGTGACCTTGCCATGGTCACAACCTGGGTTCAAATCCCAGCCAGCGCATTTCTATCGGGAGCAAACCGTCGAGCACCGCGTGTAGCGCGTGCTCGCCATGGCGTGAGCGATGAAATCGTAGCTGGTGATTTGAATCCTGCGAGTCGCAAGCCCGGAAGCGCAACGACCGAAGGGAAGTGAGCATCCCGGACCGTCTTGCTCTGGTTCAAATCCCAGCCAGCGCACTTCTCTTCGAACCCAAATCCGCGAGCGACTGCGTTCGGTCGTCGTTCATGTTCTCGTTCCAGATTTCAGTCTCAGTTCCGGACTTCACGATTTTAGTCTTGTTTCGCGCGTGGGCGCGCGAAGCGCCATCACACAGTACGGATCATCACACAGTACGGATCAGTCGTGTATCCTGTAGTGATGTTGACCGTCTCACCTCGCTTGCGTAATGCATTTATACCCACGCGTGGCAAGGTTATAATGTCGCAACACGCGACGAACGAAACGCGCTGGTAGTGTAGTGGTATCACGTGACCTTGCCATGGTCACAACCTGGGTTCAAATCCCAGCCAGCGCATTTTTCGAACTCACGACGACGAGCACTGCGTAGCGTGTGCTCGCCACAGTGCGAACGATGAAATCGTAGATAGCGTCACTTTATCCGAACCGGTCACATCTCCCACCAACCGTTTTCTACCATCGAGTTGTACGGACTCGCATGCAGGGGCTACGGTGGGTGCAGATGACGGACGAAGAGCGAAACGAATTCCTCGGCAACGGCGGAACGGGTGTCATCTCGTTTTCGACATCCCCCTCTGAACCGCCGTTCTCGTTGCCGATTTCGTACGGGTACTACGCGGACACGGGGAGTCTCTACTTCCGATTCGCGTTTCCGCCGGACAGCGGCAAGGAGGCGTTGCTCGACGACCCGATTTCGTTCGTCACGTACGAGAAGACGGACGAGGGGTATCGGAGCGTCGTCGCGAGTGGCCATCTGGAGGAGGTGGACGACCTGCCGTACGATTCGGCCGTCGCCCAACGCATGTGGGAGGTGGATATTCCGCTGGTTGACGTCTTCGAACAACCGCCCGACGATGTGACGTTCCGTCACTTCCATCTCGACCCCGACCGGTTGACGGGGCGGAAGGAAGTCGGTTCGCAGGAGTGACACGGTCCAACGGTCACGAAACTGCCCGAAATACTCTTGGTCGAATCCGTCCTTCTGAGTAGCGAGGTGGGGAGTATGAGTGACACACAAGACAAACCGACAGCGAGGATGTTTTTCACACAGAACGATATTCCGGACGACGAACGCGAGGCGCTCGTCGAACTGCTGAACGAGACGCTCGCGAATACGACCGACTTGTTGACCCAGACGAAGTACGCCCACTGGAACGTCAAGGGGCCGAACTTCTATCAGCTACACCTGCTGTTCGACGAGTTGGCCGACGTGTTGTTCGAACACGAGGACGGTATCGCGGAGCGGACGACCGCCCTCGGCGGTGAGGCCCGAGGGACGGTTCGAATGGCGGCGACGAACTCCCATATCCCGGAGATACGAACGGACGCCGTCACCGGCTTGGAGTACGTCGAAGCGCTGGCGAACAACCTCGCGCTTCACGCCTCGAACCTCCGGAGCGGCATCGATACCGCGGAATCCCTCTCCGACAAGGACACGGCCGACCTGTTCACCGAGCAGTCCCGCGAAGTGGACCAGTACCTCTGGTTCCTCGAAGCGCACCTGCAACGGGAACCGATCCAGTCCGTGCCGGGGAACGGAGAGCGAGAGAGCGCACCACCACGAAGGCCCGAAGCGCCGAACTCGGAAACGCCGCATCACGAACCGCGCCGTTACGAACAGGGTTCGACGCCGACACGATAGCCGCGCTCGTCGTTTTTTCTCGTTTTTCGCGGTCGTTCCGAATCTGATCAGTCGACCCATACGTTCAGGGGACTCGCTTCCGATGATCCAGCTATGACAGTGATTGCTCTGCTGTCGGTCGCACCGGTTATCGAGGGAAGTATGGCGAGCGAAGTCGCGAAGGCGGTCGAAGCCTTGGACGATTTCGACGTGTCCTACGAAACGAACCCCATGGGAACCGTCATCGAGGCCGATTCGGCCGCCGAGCTTTTCGACGCGGCGCGGGCCGCTCACGAGGCCGTCGACGGCGACCGTGTCAGCACAGTCCTCAAAATCGACGACAAGCGGACGCGGGAGCAACGCGCACAGGAAAAAGTCGATGCCGTCGAAACCGAATTGGGACGAGCGGCGAGACGCGATCGGTGAGGTCCTCGGAACAGGGCTCCCCGACCCCCGAACGTTCAAATACGGAAACGGACCCATTCCGTGATGGCCGACATCGTGAACGTACCCGTCGGCCTTGCCACCATGAATTGCCAGAACTGTGGACACTCCGATTCGTTCGTTTTGCTGTTCGACCTCGCCGCCCGCGTAACGGGCGCGGAAAACACGCCGCTCGACTGGTCGTTCTGTGTCCAGTGTCCCGAATGCGGGAGTACGGACGTCGAGGGTGATCCGACGCGACTGTTCACCCGGCTTTAGGACTCGATGACTCCCTCGTAAATTTCGTCGTAAATAGCCTCGTTTGCGCTCGTCGTCTCGTCGGTCCACGTGACGAACGTCGTGCCGGTTTCCGCCGCGATGGTCGCGAATCGAGCTTCGAGGTGGGCGACACGACGCTCGTGCCAGCAGTTGACGAGCCCCGAGTGATAGCGCAGCCAAAACCCCTCGAAGTCCCGCTTGGAGAGCAACTGCTTCACGTGTTCGATGGCGTCCGGAACGGTTCGCGTGTCGAATCGTGTTCGTACTCGCCCGCTGCTCGTCGGAGTCGTTACGTACAACGGCAGGTAGGTGTGTTTCCATTCGTGCATGGCGATAGCGCCCGCATCGAACGTTGCGACGGAATCGAAGTCATCGAGCGGCGCGCGCCGACCGCGGACGAGAACGCTCACGGCATCGGAATCGTGTACTCGGCGGACCATCGCCAGTGTCGAAATAGTCATTTGTGACTATCTAGTCGAAATAGCTAAGAATCCATAACAATACCGATTGCCTTAGGGGGAGTAGATGACTGAGCAGATACTCGGCACGACGACGGTGACACAGCGGTGGCGAATCAGTCTCATCAAGGCGGTTCGTGAGGAGTTCGAGGAAGCAGGTGTGGAGGTAGAGGAGGGTGACCGACTCGTGTTCAAGAAACGCGACGGGCAGATTGTCGTCGAACCAGCGTGAAAACCGTCACCGAACTGTTCTAACACCCACCGGCAGCCCCGGGGGAGAAACCAAAACATTACTTCCTTCGCTTCGAGGGTTCGGGTATGCCCCTTCGGAAACCGCCGTTGCGCGACCGACACGACGAGCGGGGCGCGACGTTTACCGAATTTGGCGGCTGGGACATGCCTGTCGAGTTCGATTCGATAACGAAAGAACATGAAAGCGTCCGGCAATCCGTCGGCATCTTCGACGTCTCTCACATGGGTGAGATAGAGGTCAGTGGACCCGATGCCGAGCGCCTCATGCAACGCTTGACGACCAACGACGTGACCCTGTTGTCGCCGGGTGACTCCCAGTATGCGATGATAACCGACGAGGACGGTATCATCATGGACGACACCGTCGTCTATCGCCTCCCGGAGGACGACGATGCGGAGTTCCTGTTCATCCCGAACGCCGGTCACGACGAGCAGATGCACGACCGCTGGAAACGGTTCCGCAACGAGTGGGACTTCGACGCGGAAATCCGTAACGCGACCGACGATTACGCGATGTACGCGGTCCAAGGGCCGGATGCGGCCGATGCGGTCATCGGTGCCGTCGACGACGACACCGCCGAATCCGTGGCCGACCTCTCGAAGTTCGAGGCGACCTACGCCACCGTCGAGGGCGTTCGGTGCTGGATAGCCCGCACCGGTTACACGGGCGAGGATGGCTTCGAACTGATCCTTCCGTCGGACGAGGCCGAGACGGTCTGGGACGCGTTCGACTGTCAGCCCTGTGGGCTCGGCGCGCGCGACACGCTCCGAACCGAGATGGGATTCCTCCTCTCCGGGCAGGACTTCGATTACGAGAACGACCCCCGAAACCCGTACGAAGCCAAAGTAAGTTTCACGGTGAAACTCGATACCGAGTTCGTGGGACGTGACGCGCTCGAACGAGTGAAGGAGGAAGGGGTCGAGGAGACGTTCGTCGGCTTCCGACTCGTGGATAGAGGCGTCCCCCGGCACGGTTACGACATCACCAGCACCGAGGACACCATCATCGGGACGGTCACGAGCGGGACGATGAGCCCGACGCTCGGGGAACCGATCGGATTGGGTTACGTTCCGACCGACTACGCCGACCCCGGAACCGTCATCCGGGTGATGGTGCGTGGACAGTCGAAGAAAGCAAAGATTGAGAGCACACCGTTTCTGAAAGACAAATAATGAGCTTCGAAGTACCAGAAGACCGCAAATATCTCGAATCGCACGAATGGGTAGCAGCAACCGACGGAACCGGCCGAATCGGCATCACCGACTTCGCACAGGACGAACTGGGCGACGTCGTCTTCGTCGAACTCCCGTCCGAAGGTGACGAACTCGAACAGGAGGGCGACCTCGGCGTCGTCGAGAGCATCAAAGCGGTTTCCGACCTCTACTCGCCCGTTTCGGGTACCGTCACCGACGTGAACGAGGAGTTGGAGAACGCGCCCGAACTCGTCAACGACGACCCGTTCGGCGACGGATGGATGCTCGAAGTCGAACTGGACGACGAGAGCGAACTCGACGACCTGCTGTCCGCGGACGAGTACCGCGAGCAGATCGAGTAACGACGGCACCACACGTTCTCACCGTTTTCGTCCGACAGTAGCGACGGCACCGGTCACGACGAGTAGCACTGATGAGTGCTGCAGTGTGCAATGCGGACGTATACCGCAGATATTTGCTCTGTCGTGCATACTTTTCCGCTTCTTTCCGCTCCCAGTCGTGATGAGTATACAAGCTCGTGCAATGTGGGCGTCGGCTTTCCTCTCATATTAAAAGGGTGGACTCCCTAGCCCGACTCAATGACCGGAGGCAACGCGAGTGCGGGCAGCCCGTACGCACCGCACACGGCCGAGGAGACCGCAGCGATGCTCGACGCGGTGGGGGTCGAAAGCGAGGAGGAACTTTTCGACATCCCCGACCCCGTCCGCTTCGACGGCGAGTTCGGCATCCAACAGCGTACAGAGCAGGCGACACGCCGGGAACTACAACGAATCCTCGGCGAGAACCGAAACCTGACGGAGTTCTTGGGACGCGGCCACTACAGCCACTACGTTCCCTCGTTGGTCGATCACCTCGCGGATCGGTCGGAGTTTCTGACCTCCTACACGCAGTACCAACCGGAAATCACGCAGGGGTTCCTGCAAGCGTTGTTCGAATACCAGTCGATGCTGGTCGAGCTAACCGGCCTCGGAATCGTCAACGCCTCGATGTACGACCACGCGACGGCGTTGGCCGAATCGGCACTGCTCGCCGCTCGTCTCCGGAAGACGAGCGGCAACCGCGTCCTCGTTCCCGACTCCCTGCTCCCCGAGCGAAGGAGCGTCCTCGAAAACTACACCGACGGGCCGGGCCTCGTCGTGGACGAATACGGGACCGACGACGCGAACGTGGACGTGGATTCGCTCGCCGAGGCCGTCGACGAGGACACCGTGCTCGTCTACGCGGAGAACCCGACGACGCGCGGGACCATCGAGGAGAACCTCACGGCAATCGGCGACATCGCACACGAGAACGATGCCCTGTTCTGTCTCGGCACCGACCCAGTGGCGCTCGCGCTGTTGCAGGAACCCGCCGCCGTCGGTGCGGACGTCGTCGTCGGCGACGCCGCGACGCTCGGCCTGCCGACGAGTTACGGGATGGGTCTCGGACTGTTCGCCACGCGCGAGGAGTTCGTCCGGCAGGTGCCGGGCCGACTCATCGGCATCAGTGAAGACGGCGATGATAACCGCGCTTACACCCTCACGCTCCAGACGCGCGAACAGCACATCCGCCGGGAGCGTGCGACCTCCAACATCTGCACGAACCAGGCGTGGGTCGCGCTGCGAACCGCTATGCACATCGCGTATCTGGGTTCGTCCGGACTGATCGAACTGGCCGAGAAATGCGTCACGCTGGCCGACGACCTCGCCGGACGACTGGACGACATCAACGGCGTCCAAGCACCGGTCAACGACCGCCACCACTTCCGCGAGTTCGTCGTCCGCACCGACCAACCCGCACCCCCGATCGTCGCAGATTTGGAGGAACGCGGCTTCGCGGTCCACGAAGTGGGAGAACACGAGATTCAGGTGTGTGTGACCGACGTGAACGAACACGCCATCGGTGAGTTCGTCACGCTGTTCGAGGAGGTGGCAAACTAATGAACTACACGCAAGCGAAGTGGGAACACGACGAGGAGGACCTGTACGAACCGCTCCTGTCCGAAAAGGACGGCAACGAGGTCGAAATCGAATCCTCGCTCCCCGACGAGTTGACCCGCGATAGCCTCGACCTGCCCGAACTGTCCGAACCCGAGTTGGCCCGCCACTACACCCGACTGTCCCAGATGAACTACGGCATCGACAGCGGCCCGTACCCGCTCGGTTCCTGTACGATGAAGTACAACCCGAAGTTCACCGAGGACGTGGCGGCGCTCCCCGGCGCGAGTGTCCACCCCGACCGCTCCGAGGACAGCGTGCAGGGAACCCTCGAACTGCTCTACGGTCTCCAGGACTACCTCGCCCGGATCGGTGGGATGGACGCGGTCAGCCTCCAACCCCCCGCAGGTGCGGCGGGTGAATTCACCGGCATTCTCGTGGCGAAGGCCTTCCACGAGGCGAACGGCGAGGGCGACCAGCGCACGGAAATCATCGTCCCGGACAGCGCCCACGGTACCAACCCGGCGAGCGCGGCGCTCGGCGGCTACGACGTGGTCGAACTCCCGAGCGCGGACGACGGCCGCGTCGATATCGAGGCACTCGAAGCCGCGACCGGCGACAGCACCGCGCTGTTCATGCTCACCAACCCGAACACGCTCGGCCTGTTCGAGCGCGACATCGAACAAATCGCCGAAATCGTCCACGGCGCGGGCGGCCTGCTCTACTACGACGGCGCGAACCTGAACGCGCTCCTCGGCCGTGCCCGTCCGGGCGACATGGGTTTCGACATCATGCACTACAACGTCCACAAGACGTTCGCTACCCCGCACGGCGGCGGCGGTCCCGGTGCCGGTCCTATCGGCGTCGGCGAGAAGTTGGCCGAATTCCTGCCCGCCCCGCGGGTGCGGGAGCGCGAGGCGCAAAGCGCCTCGGAACGAGCGAGCGGCGAGACGCCGCGAGCAACTGAATCTGGATACGAACGGTTCGACCCCGAACACACCATCGGCAAGGTCCACGGCTTCACGGGTAACTGGCTCGTGCTGGTCAAAGCCTACGCCTACATCGCCCGACTCGGCGACGAAGGATTGAGCGACGCGAGCGCGAAGGCCGTCCTCAACGCGAACTATCTCGGGTCGCAGATCGAGTACGAGGTGCCGTTCTCGCCGTTCCACCACGAGTTCGTCGCCAGTGCGGGCGATCAGGACGCCGCCGACGTGGCGAAACGCATGCTCGATTACGGCGTTCACCCGCCGACGACGAAGTGGCCCGAAATCGTCTCCGAGGCGCTGATGACCGAACCGACGGAAATCGAGAACCGGGAAACGTTGGACGAACTCGCCGAGGCGTTCAACGCCGTCGCCCGGGAGGACGACGAGGTCCTCGCAGCGGCACCCCGGAAGACGACTGCAAAGCGAATCGATCAAGCGAGCGCCGCGCGGAACCTGCGGCTCTCGTGGCAGGCGCTGGACGAGTAGGTCGGTTCGACGGGACGTAGTTTGCCGTTTTCGCAAGGAGGGACGTGGTTTCCGACGACTGTGGTTGCTATCAGATCACAAGATATATGATTTCATTATTCCTTCACTGATGAGTGAAACGAATCCTGAAACCCCTCAGTTTAGTCCTCCTCTTGCTTCTCGCGGGTTGTAACGGTGCGACGTTCGGTTCGACGTCGACCACGGGAACGCAAACCGCCTCGACGACGTCCCCCGTGGCCACTGGATCCACGGTTCGGACGGCGACAGGCCAAACGACCTCGATGACGACGGACCGAACGACGACGCCCACGACGAAACCCTGTACCGTCACGAACGAATCGAGCGACGGTGCGGCGTGGGTCGTCAAGCCGACGATGGACGGCACCAAAGTGATGCTCATGACCCAGTGGAACAGGAGCGCCACCGTCACGAAACTCGATGCGACGCTGGATGGAAAGCGGCTGTTTCGGGCGTATCCGGAACGCGACGCTCCGAACGCGACCGGATGGGGCCGCTACGTTGGGACCGTCCCGTTCGCGGGACAACTCGGGGTCGAACTGTACGACAACGGAACGCAAGTCGGCCGATACAACGCGTCCGTAGTCTGTGAACGATAGGGCGGACTGATCCGTTCGATTTCGTGGGACGGCTTCGAGAGAGCTATGTGGCGTTGTTTTGCCCGAGCAGGATGGCTTCGACTTTATGGAGATGCTCGTGGAGCGTCGATGTGGAGATATCCAACTCGTCCGCTAACTCTCCGGCCGACGCTTTCCTCGGATAGTCGTAGTATCCACGTTCGCGGGCGAGTTGAAACACTTCCAGTTGGCGTTTCGTGAGTCGATCCACCGGGAGGCTATTCACGGTCGTCTGCCGACTCGCCTGCTTCATTCCCCTGATATCGATTTCCGCATCCATCTCCTCACGAACTTCGTCGAACTTCACCTGAACCGTCCGTCGGTCGTGGTTCGTCACGAGGGTCCAGTACTCCCTCCCGTCACGGATGTCTATCGGGCCGCTACACACGAACCCTCGCGACGTCAACGGTTGACTGATCTGTTTTCTCCCATCGTGAACGACCAGGAGTTCACGTATCGCGTTTCCCGGCCGTTGAACAGTCGTTCGCTGGAACATCGGGGCCATCTCGGAAATCGAATGTATCTGGTCCATCCCGGAAATGGCTTCGAGTGCGTCCGTAATCGTCTCCCGTTCGTCCGCGTAAATCGTAAAGAGTGTCGAAACCTCGTCCCCGGTCGCATAGATTCCGTACCCGAGAAATCCCACGTCGAATCGATCCGTGATTTGGATCTCCCAGCAGTCGGGATACCAGAGATCGATCGATACACGAAGTGCTTCGTCAGGGTTCTCGGGTACGGTCATCCGTCGTTTTCCTCCCGTGATCGATAGTCCCCGGTCGGAATAATCCCTCCGTGTCGAAGCGTCTCAGTCACCGTGTCGTTCGAACACCGCATCGGCAAGCGTGTTCTTGTGGCCTTCGTTCGGGCCACCTGCGATGGTGAGGAGTTTCGCGTCGCGGAGATACCGCTCGACGTGATGTTCGGTCGTGTATCCGACGCCGCCGTGGAGTTGGATCGCATCGTTCGCGTTGTCCACCGCGGCCTGTGTCGCGTTGATTTTCGCCATGCTGAACTCCCGAGATACGTCGAGGCCGCGGTCAGCACGGTCGGCCGCCCGGAGCGTGAGCAACCGTGCGGTATCGACGCGTTCGGCCATTCTTCCGACCTCCCACCGTACTCCCTGAAAATCACCGATGTGCTGTCCGTACTGCTCCCTGGACTTCGTGTACGATACCGTGTCTTCGAGGGCCGCACGGGCGATACCGACACCGCGGGCGGGAACGTTCACGCCGGTCCGGATTCGACCGCGCTGAACATACCCGTCACCTTCCGCTCCGACGAGTCGGTCGGCAGGAACGCGGACATCCGAGAGCGAGACGCGCGGGGATTTGACGCTGTTCGCACCGAGCGTTTCCCACACCGTCTCGATCTCGAACTCCTCGGTCGGAACGAGGAACGCGCTGATGTCGTGCGGTGCGTCCTCGTCGGACCCGGTTTTGGCGTACGTGAGCACGTAGTCGGCGTCGAGGAAGTTCGTCACCCACTGTTTGTGGCCGTCGAGGACCCACTCGTCCCCTCGTCGTTCGGCCGTGGTTTCCATCTCCAGCTTGTTGCTGCCCGCGTTCGCCTCGCTCAGCCCGAGCGCGCCGACCGTTTCGAACGTCGCCATTTCCGGAAGGAACGTTTCGCGTTGCTCATCGGTCCCGAACCGCTCGATGACCGTTGCGACGCCGAGATGAAGCCCGAGGGTACTGGCCACCGACATGAGCGCCGCCGAAAGCTCCTCGACGACCAAAGCGAGTTCGACGAACCCTTCGCCACGCCCTCCGTATTCTTCGGGAAGCGTCAACCCGGTCAATCGTCGAGCACCGAGTTCGTCGAGTATTTCGGCCGGGTATTCCCCACGTCTGTCCAACCCTTTTGCCGTCGGTTTGATCTCGTTTTCCGCGAACTCACGAACGTCCGCCCGAAGCGAGCATTGGTCTTCCGTTAACTCGAATCGCATATACGAATGGACGGCACGTCGGTGGATTAAGTACAGGACCGGCTATAGCAGGTTCACCAGTATCGGATCGGGTATTTCGGCTGGAACTACGGTCACGCGATGGACGTGCCACCGAGAGCACCTCGCGAGAAGGCGACCGCTGCCACGACGGTATCCGCAACGAGACCGTCTCATCGCGTACGGAGACGACCACGGTCAGAATTCCCCCACCACAGACGACGATTGTGGCGGTGGTGTTCACGCTCGGAAAGTCGTAGATGGTGTTCGCGCTCGGAGATCCATATTTGCTATAGCGATATCGGATTTACCGAGCCGAATCGACGATCGAACGATAGTCGAGAGAAACGTCGTCACTCGCCGTCAAACACTGTAAAATACGAAAATCGAGATTTCTACTTACGCCGACGCCGAATCGATGTCGCCGTCGATTCGCACCAGCGCGTAGTCACACTCCGAGCAGTGCCACTTGGTTTTCTCGCCGAGGTGCAGGTTCGTGCTCGCACAGCGCCAGAACGTCTGTTCGCTTCCACACTCGGGACACTCGTGTTGGATTTCGAGGCTCATACTCGGTATCGGTTATTGGCGAAGTTTAAGATGCTGGTTTCTCCTCACGCTTCGCCCCGTTCGAGATGCAGCGCGTCGAAGAATCGATGCAGCACGCGGCGCGAGGCGAACTCCACGAGATCGTCGTCGTCGGCATCCGCGTCGGCGAACAGACCGAGCGGAATCTGTGCCCCGGCCATGTCTGCGTGTCCACCTGCGCTTCCGACGTCGCCGAACGCCTGTTGGAGGACGTTTCCCGCGTGGACGCGGGGGTCGATGGACCGCGCGCTCATCTCGACCGATCCGTTGACGACGCCGAAGACGAGTACCGTATCCACGCCTTCGACGTTCAGCAGGTAGTCGGCGGCCTGTGCGAGCGCATCCCGTTCCGAGGTCCGACCGGCCGACGTGGCGAGGGTCGCCCCGCGCTGGACGCGGTTGCGAATTGCTTCGCCGATGGCATCCACGGTTGCCGGAGAGAACGCCGCACCGTAGAGCTCTTCGAGCAGTTCGAGGTCGGCGTGCCGACAGACGTACAGCGCGGCCTCGTACTCGTGCGGCGTGGGGTTGCGAATGAAGTCGATTCGCTCGCGGTGGAGGGCGAACAACAGCGCGGATCCCAGTTGAACGTTCGCCTCGATGTCGAGGTCGCGCAGATATTCGACGAGGATGCTCGCCGTCGCGCCGTAATCCTCCCGCAAGTCCACGAATTCGGCTTCCGGATTCTCCGTGGCGTGGTGGTCGATGACGATGTCCGGCTTCACGGCATCGAGTTCCGTATGTCCTGCCGGTGTGGAATGGTCCACGAATGCGACGCGCTCGAACTCCTCGGGGTCGAACGTATCGAGGTGGTCCAACTGAACGTGGAGCAGGTTGACGAAGGCCCGATTTTGCTGATGCGAAATCGCCCCTCCGTAGAAGAGTTCCACGTCCTCGACACCGTTCGACTCGGCGATGACCGAAAGCGCGAGCGCGCTTGCGATGCAGTCCGGGTCGGGGTTGTCGTGGCAGACGACCGCGAGCGAGTCGACCCCCGCGAGGTACTCGACTAACTCCTGGGCGCGGGTCATGATAGCTGTTCGACGCGAGACAGTATCAAACCGTGGCTGGGAATCCGGTACGCTCACGAGAAATAAACTGCATATCACGATACAAAATTTGTTGGGCGGGGACGACCGGACGCGGAGGTCATCTCAAATCTCCGTGTTCTGGGCGTACTCGGTCAAAACTCACGTATCGGTGTTCTGGGCGTACTCGGTCATGACGCGACGTTCGATACGTTGGAGACGGTCACCGATCGTTCCCGGAGTGACACCGAGGCGGTCCGCGAGGGCGCGCTGGGTCGTCTCTTTCGGTACCTCGTAGTACCCTTCTCGGATTGCTAGATCGAGTAAGTCGGCTTGCGTATCGGTCAACACGGCTGTCGATTCGCTTTTCGATTCGAGATGTCCGATTCGAGTGACTGAAGCATCGACCAAATCCGGGACGTCATCGATCGCACGCTGAATGTTGCCGTTCGTTCCGATGACCGTGAACCTGATTTCGGGTCCGCGGTCCGTCAAGCGGTGTTCGACCGGCCAATCGAGGACGATTTTGTTGCGGTAGAGGATGCTGAGCAGGTCGTCGATCGGCCCATCGCTCCGGTAATGAGCGTAGATGACGCCGCGTTCGTCGGTGCCCGCGATGTCGTACTGGAGTACTTCGTCGCTCGACTCCAGCAGTTCCTCAGCAACCGAAAGATCGCCGCTGATGTCTGTTAGACCGAAGTATTCCCCGTCCGCGACCGGACTCATGTACCGCATGGAATCGATCGAGATGGCCGATGAGCGGTTGAATCGATCGAATACCGGGATGGATATCTCACGAGAGAGCACGAGTGTGGCATATCGAAACGTTTCGGAGGCCATAGCGTGAAACGGTATCGATGTTATAAATGGTTCTAGCATGTTAGAATAAGTCCTCAATAGAGTCGCGGGCCTCCGTTCAATAGATGAGTAACGAACCAGCTGTCGGTAAGTTCCCACCAGGACCGTCGGGGCTCCCGGTCGTGGGCGCGGCACCACATGCGATTCTAGGCGGTCTCGATTTCCGCGAGCGGATGGCGAGCGAGTACGGCGACGTCGTTCATTGGGAGGATCACCACGGACACGTTTATCAGCTCAACCACCCCGACGATATCCAGCAGGTCCTCGTCTACAACAACACGAACTACGTGAAGGGAAATCAGTTCCAGCGCGTACTCGGTCCCTTGACCGGAAACGGTATCCTGAACAGTGAGGGTGAGGAGTGGCGGGGGAACCGGCGTGTCATTCAACCGGCGTTCCACCCCGACCGCATCGAGGTCTACGCCGACATGATAACCGACCTCACCGATGCGTCGATCGATAACTGGCGGGACGGCGAGACACGTTCGATCCACGACGATATGATGGAGTTGACGTTGCGCGTCGTCGCACAAGCGTTGTTCGGCGTCGATATCGACCGCTACGTGAGGGACATCGAGACGGCGGTCAACGACTTCCTTCCGGCGACCTCCAGCCTTCCGAACATCATGCTCCCGGAGAACGTTCCGCTGCCGTCGAGGTGGCGAATGGACAGGGCTCGCGAGACCCTCGACGATGTCGTCGACGAGATTATCCAGGAGAAACGCACCAACCCCGGTGAGCACGACGTCATCTCGATGCTGCTCAACGCGAACGACGAGGACGGTGGTGGGCTCTCGAAGAAACAGATCCACGACGAGGCGATTACGCTCCTCTTTGCAGGCCACGAAACGACGGCAGTCTCGTTGACGTACACGACGTATCTTCTCGCACAGCACCCGGAGGTCGAGGAGAAACTCGTCGCGGAACTCGACGAGGTGCTCGGTGGCGAGCGGCCGACGATGGCCGACCTCGCCGAACTCACGTACACGGAACAGGTGGTCAAGGAGTCGATGCGACTGCTCCCGCCGGTGCCGTTTATCACTCGCGAGGCGAAGACAACCGACGAAATCGGCGACTACCGGATTCCGGCGGGCGCGAGAGTGTTCATGAGCCAATGGGTCGTTCACCGCGACTCGCGGTGGTACGACGACCCGCTCGCGTTCCAACCCGAACGCTGGACGAAGGAGTTCCAACGGTCCCTTCCGCCGCTCGCGTACTTCCCGTTCGCGGCGGGACCGCGGCGCTGCATCGGCGACCGATTTGCCATGCTCGAAGCACGGCTCATCCTGGCGATGTTGTATCAGAACCATCACCTCGAACTCGCCTCGGATCGGAACCTGGAGGTGATCCCGACGGTCACGTCACGACCGAAAGAGGACGTTCTGATGACGGTCCACGAACGCTCGGGGGACGAGATGCCTGAATCGGATCGATAGGCCGGATTTCTCTCGACGCTTTGGAGGTGGTGAATTTTGGAGGTACTCGTATCGAGGCCGACGAGGACGTTTCAGAAATCGTTTTGGCACGCTTGAATGACCAGCTTGGGTTCGTCGTACAGGCTGTTGACCGTGTGTTTGCCCTTCCCTCGTCCGCGTCCGCGCTGGTCCTGTTTGATGAGGTCGAGGAACTCCAGTTCGGTCAGCAAATCCCTGACGCGTCGCTCCTTCAGGGGCTCCGAATCCATCTGTTCACAGATCTGTCGGTAGGAGTGTTGGACCACCTTGTTCGGAATCTTCGGCTCGTCGTCGTTCGACTGTTGGACTTGCGATGCGAGCGCGAGCAGGACGTATCGCGCGTGGGGCGGCTGTTTGGAGATGAGTTCCGAGATGCGATTCGCGCCTTCCCGTTCCTGTGCGACGTCGACGTGGGCGTCCCGAACGAACGACTCGCGTTCTTCCTCCGCGACTTCGCCAGCAAAGCGGAGCACGTCGATCGCCTTGCGGGCGTCGCCGTGTTCCCGGGCGGCCAGTGCGGCTACTTTCGGGATGACGTCGGTTTCGAGCACGCCGTCCACGAACGCGTCGCGGCGCGATTCGAGGATTTCTCGCAGCTGTGTGGCGTCGTAGGGTGGGAAGACGTAATCGCGTTCACAGAGGCTGCTTTTGACGCGCTCGTTCAGTTCGTCCTTGTATCGGATCTTGTTCGAGATGCCGATAACGCCGAGATTGCACGCGTCGATCTTTCCGGCTTCGCTCGCACGCGAGAGGTTCATGAGGAGGTTGTCACCGGCGGTGTCGCCGCTCGTGTCTCCGATTCCTTCGAGTTTATCCACCTCGTCGAGGATGATGATGGCGACGTCGTACATGCTTTCGAGGACGGTCCACAGCCGGTTGTAGTACATCGAGGTGCTGATTCCCTGCTCGGGGATGGCCGTCCCGGTGAGGTCCTCGTCGTTGAGTTGGTCCGCGACGGATTGGACGACTTGGGTTTCAGTCGAGTCCTGTAGACAGTCGATGTACGCGAAGCCAGCGTTCACCCCGTTTTGCGATGCACGTTGCATCATCTGTCGGCTGATGAACTTCGTGCAGAGGGATTTTCCGGTGCCGGTCTTTCCGTAGAGGAAGATGTTGTTCGGGGTGTTTCCGGTGAGTGCGGGCCGGAGCGCGGTACCAAGTCGTCGCAATTCGTCTTCACGGCCGATAATTCGGTCGCCGTCGGGGAGATGAGAGACCTGAAGGAGTTCCTTGTCGTTGAAAATAACTGTGTCGTCTCCAAAGTAGTCCACTGACTCGGACATCTATGAACCCTATGTCGAGTGAGGGTATTTAAACATACCTCCATACTGCCGCTGTAATCATCGAGATAGGATGGTAGACGGTGTATCGAAGCTGTTTTACACCCCTCATTGCCGTTGTAACGGACCGGATTGCCGCTGTAACAGGACGGATTGTCGTGGTAAAAGGAACGGATCGTCACCGTATCGGACCGGGTTGCCGCTGTAAGTTCGGCGAGCTTTCGTGATAAATTCAGCGAAATGCTTCGGAGCGGCTTCCGTGGTCGGAAAGATATCGAGACTCGGAACGACGCCGGGATCAGAATGCCATCGGGAGAACGACGCCGGAATCGGACCGACATCGGGAGTCGGAATGGTCGATGATCGGAACGACATCGGTGGTCTAGTTATCGGACTGTTCTTCGAGTGCCACGAGGTTTCTGATGCGAGGGAGGGAAATCGATTGAATGGTAGTTGCACGGACACCGCGTTGCCGTTGTAAATGGGGCGTAGACGAGCTCTTTCCCGTGAATATTGGATTTTTGTTGTGGGCTATCTTTCTCTTAACCCTGGAGTGCCGTTGTAAACGCGCGTTGCCATCGATTGTTTGATTCGTTTGTCGGGGACCCCACGTTGCCGTTGTAAGTGTGGGGGTGTGTGGTGGAGGGGAAAGGAGGGGTTTCGGGGGGTCGGTTTGACCGAAAATCCACACCGATTCGACAGGGACGGACGCCGATACCACGAAAGACACTGCTTGTGCGCCGAGAAATGATACTCTCGATAGGTCAAAAGCGACAGCACGATTTCAGCTGAAGACAAACCGCGACCGAGTCGCTATCTCCAGTTTGCGACTCTCTCGGGGGATTGTTGGTAAAATAGGTATTTAACCCTATTGCTTCGTCTATCGTGGCTGTTCCTTCACATGAATGCGTGCCATCATCTCCTCGTCTCTGCCCGACTCTTTCAATCGGCAATTTCTTCCGTTTCCCAAGGAACACAGCCTTTAACTCCCACTTACAACGGCAACGTGGGGTCTCAGACAATACTCTCTGAATACATCAGAGGTCTACCTCGTAACGGATCGCTACTTCCCAGTCGGCCACTCCTCCACTCTCAACCACTCCTCCACTCTCAACCACTCCTCCATCCTCGGTCTTACCATCTGCCTCCGAGATCGACTCCGTCTTCCGACCCCACCGTCACCCGAACTGCCATCGAGTCGCGTCGTTCGGATAATCGCTCCACGCGAAGACGGTTTTGGGACGAACCGTGAAAAACGGTGTTCCGTGCTGGATACCGTACTTTCCCTGGTACGCCGTGTCGAGTCGTTCTTCGAGGTCCGTATCGGTGACACGCTCTGCAACGCCTTCGATGATGACGACCGCTTCGCCGCTTTCCCGATGTGCGACGATACGGGAATCGGCCTGGATGTTCTGAACCCAACGAGTTCGTTCGCCGCCACCGCAGTGGAGGGCGTCATCGACCCAGACACCCCAAACCGGACGAACATGCGGATGGCCGTCGGGCCGCGTCGTGCACAGCCAGTAGTTTTGATCCTCCGCCATCGCATCGCGTACGAACGTCCACGAAACCATCTCCCCTTCCTCGTCGGGAATTCCATAGCTCTCCTCGGTCACCGGTCTGCTTCGATGTGCGTCGTATTCCGTAACGTCGTTCCCCACCATCATTTGGAGTACGTCACCAAGGGCCAAAGAGATACGTGTCAATCGACGGTGAATACACCAAAATAAAAACCGCCAAGCGTCCGATTAGAACGTCCTTCGCTCGTTCAGAACGTCCTCACGTCGCCGTCGATGGCGCGCTTCGTGATGTGGGTCACGTTCGACAGTTCCTCGTCCACGAGGGCGACGATGTCGTCTTCGATGTCGCCGAGTTCGACACCATCTTCGGTGACGACGTGAGCGTCGGCCACGTGCGGTTGGTCGATGGGTCGCCCGATCTGCGAGAGCAGACGGACCCGCATGTCGCGGATTCCGTCGACTTCCGCTACCACTGTTTCGGCGATTTCGGTGCTCAGTAGGTTGTAGATCTTTCCGATGTGGTTGACGGGGTTCTTGCCGCTGGTCGCCTCCATGCTCATCGAGCGGTTCGGCGTGATGAGACCGTTGGCACGGTTTCCACGGCCGACGGAGCCGTCGTCACCCATCTCGGCACTGGTGCCGGTCGTCGTCAGGTAGATGCTCTCGTCGTCGTCGGCGGTGTTGACGTAGACGTTCACTTCGCGGTCGGTGTACTCGTGGGCGACCTGGTGGACGTAGTCGCGTACCTCCTCGACGACGGCGTCGTACTCCTCACGGTTGTCGATGTACTTGTCCACCATCGCGGCGGCGACGGTCACGTCGATGGTGTCGCGTTCGCGTTTGCCCATGATCTTCACGTCCGGACCAAGTTCGGGGTGATTGGCCGCGAACTCGCCGTTGAGACGGTTCTCGGCGTTCAGGACGATCTTCTCGGTTTCCGAGAGTGGTGCGTGACCCACCCCAAAGCTCGTGTCGTTCGCCATCGGTACCGTCGCGCCCTCCTCGGAGAACACGTCTTGGAGGTCGCCGCTCCCTTCGCCGAGTTTCACGTCGATGATGACGTCGTGGCCGACTTCGAGTTCGGGGATGTTCTCGTTGAGATACTCGCGGGCGGCGTCCAACGCGACGGTGTCGGTCGGGATCTTCAACCCTTCGTACTCCTTGGTCGCACGACCGACGAGGAGGATATAGATCGGCTCGACGAGTTCGCCGCCGCCGTACTGCGGGTTGGAACTCCCCGCAACGAGTTGCGTTTCGTCGGTGTTGTAGTGAAGGACTTTGCCGACACGGTCGAGATAGGTCTGCGAAAGTGCGCTAGAGACCGCTTCCGCGATACCGTCACAGATAGAGTCAGGGTGACCGATTCCCTTCCGCTCCACGATTTCGATGTCCTGATCTTCGACTGCCCGACGGTCGATAGGTTCCACCTGAATGTTCCGCTCAGTCATTATATCGGTTTCACGGTCACGGATTCTATAACTTGCGGAAACGCATTTCCCCGATTTGATTACTGTTACTCATTTTCGAGTGGTGATTACCCATCCCACAGTAACTCTTTCTTTCACTCGCTGTTCTCCCGCTGTTCATTCGCTACTCATCACCCGTCTTCCCTTCGAGTAGCAATCCGAGATACGACGTTCGAATCTGCTCCTCCGGGTCCAACCCCAACTCACGAAGTACGTCGTAGGCACCCACACGGGCGGATTCGATGTCTCCCTCCTCGTCCGTTTCCGTCTCGACTTCTACGAACTCCCCGAGTCCGGTTACGGCGTCGAGGCTGACGACGTAGCCGTCGAGTTCGTACCGTTCCCGCTCTTTGTGGACGGTTGCGGCCGATTCGAATCCGAGCGCCGAGAGCAGTTCATCCACCGTGTCACCGTTGCCGATGACGGTTTCGTGTTCCTTGCGCGTCTTCGACTCCTCTTCCACCAGCGGGCCTTTGTACGTCACGACCTCCACCGCATCGTCGTCGTCGGCTTCACGGCGAATACGGAGCGCTTCGTCCGTCTCCGCGAAGTCACGGTGGGGCGCGTCGTAGTAGAAGTCCTCCTGCGTGACCACGCCGACGGAGTGGGCATCGAGGTCGTCCAACCGTTCTCGAACCGCCGCGTGGTCGGCTCGTACCTTCACTTCGACTTCGTACATGGTCGGAGGGAGGAGCGGGGGGTTGAAAAGATACACGACGGACGCTCGGCTCTCTCCGTTCCCAGCCTTTCTCGATTTCCTTTCACCGTCATACCCGGCCACCGTCACGCCCGTCCACCGTCACACCCGGCCACCGTCACGCCCGTCCACCGTCACACCCGGCCACCGTCACACCCGTCAGCTGTCCCGCCACTCCTCCCGGAGCAGTCCGTACTGTACCATATCGCGGTGTTCGCCGTCCACGAACATGTACTGACGGCGGCGACCTTCCTCCACAAAGCCGAGCGATTCGAGCAGGCCGCGGGACGCCTCGTTGAAGTCGTACGCCTCCGCGCCCATGGCGGGTGTGTCGTACTTCCGGAAAACGTAGTCGAGAACGAGCGAGACGGACTCCTTCCCGTAGCCGTTGCCCTGCACCGCCGGGACGAGCCAGTAGCCGAGTTCGGGGCGTTTGTAGTCGGCGTCCATCACGTTCACTTGGCCGATTCGCCGCACCTCGTCCGCTTCCCCACCCTCCCCATCCTCTCCATTCACGCAGACGAGGAACCGATCCGCACCGTCATCCTCGTGAAGTTTCGAAACCTCGTCCCGATTCATGACCGGATTTCCCATCGGGTAGCGGAGTTCGGGGTTCGCCAGTGCACGCTGAACGAACGGAACGTCCTCCTCCTCTACCGTCCGAAGCGTGACTCGATCACCGTCCGTGATTCGTGCTCCCGGCATGGATTACTCGTGGCACATATTATTCGTGGGTGAACATGCAGGTTCGATCGTCGTCGCGGAGGATGCAGAAACGCATCGACCCGGTCGGTTGAAAACTGTGCCCCCGCTCTTCCGTGACGAACACCTCCGAAAACGGTTCGCCACAGACCGAACACGCCACGGAATCCCGATTTTCGAACAGGGAACTGTGTCCGGCATCTTTCTTCAATTTCAGGCGGTGGCGAATCGCGTGCTCGTCGAACCGCTCGGTCACGATTCGTCCTCCTCACGGCTCGCTTTCCACTGTTCTCGCGTGATGGTGTAGCGGTGGACGTCGTTCACTTCGTCGTCCATCGGAACCCAATTTCGAAGCAGGCAGTCGTGTTCCCCACCGAACCGTTCGACGTACTTCTCGATGGCGCGCCGGGATTTCGTGTTCCCGGCGTTGTGGCTCACCGATACGAGTTCGAGGCCGAGACGGTCGAACGCCATCGCCATCAGCGCCGACGCGCGTTCGCCGGAGTACCCTCGTCCCCAGAATCGCTTGCCAAGAATGAGTCCGAGGCGGGCGCTTCGTTTCTCCCACTCCGGATACAATAGCGCCGTTCCGGCCAGCGCACCTGCATCCGGTTCCCCATCGCTCGGGCGGACCGCGTACGAGGCGATCGCTCCGTCCCTCCAACTCTCGGCGGCGTTCTCTATCATCTCCCTCGGTTCGTCCAACGATCGATACGGCGACTGCGGAACGTGTTCGAATACGTCGCTCGTTTCCTGACCCGAGAAGAGGTCGTACAGTTCGTGGGTCGTGACGTTCTCGGGACAGACTTTTTCGAGCACGAGTCGCTCGGTTTCGAGACGTTCGGAGAAGAGATGTGACACGATCCGTCACTCCCGGCTTTCGGCCCACTGTTCCCGCGACACCGTGAACCGATGTGCGTCGCGGACGACGTCGCCGTCGGGGTGCCGGTTCCGGAGGATGCCGTCGTACTGCCCGCCATGCGCTTCCACGTACTTCTCGATGGCGCGGCGTGACTTCTCGTTCCCCGCGAGATGTTCGACCGCGACGAGTTCGAGATCGAGGCGGTCGAACGCGAGTTCCATCAGCGCCGACGCGCGTTCGCCGGAGTAGCCCCGCCCCCAGAACGGCTTGCGGAGCCACAGGCCGAGACTTCCGGTTCTCGTTTCCCACTTGACGTTCAGGCCGGTCGTCCCGGCGATTTCTCCCGCGCCGTCCTCGCCCTCTTTGGGTCGGATGATGTACTCCGAACCGGCCGCTTCGGCGCGGTTCTTCTCCGACATATCGATGAACTCCTTCGTCTCCTTCGGCGTCGTGTGCGGCGTCCACGAGAGATGTTCGGTGATCTCCTCGATATCGGGGGCGTCGTGTGCCGTGTGTCGGTAGAGATCGAAAGTATCCACACGGTCGTGTGTGATCGCCTCCAACCGGAGGCGGTCGGTTTCGAGTTCCTCGGGAAACATACCTCTGACGAGACGGCAGGCGGACAAAAGTTTACTGAGTGAATGACAATTCCTGACATGGCAATCCGAGGGCGACACGAGTACCATGATGGGTGTTCACTAGAGACACAGAGTGCATAATCGTGTTCAACTCATAACGGAACTAGATGGTGAACCAACGATCACCGGCGGGAAGCGTCGAATTGGTTTTCTCGTTTCACGACGAGCGATGCTTTTTCGTCGCTTTGTCCGAGCGAGCGGACTGCGGACTCGTCGCTGAGGGTGCAGTTCATCGGGAGGACGGAAACATGCTCGAGTTTTTCACCGTTCACGGTGCACGACCCGAGATGGTTCTCCATATCGCCGATGACCTCCCGTCGGTGCGCGATGCACGCGTCGTGAGTGAACACCCTAACACGACGCTGATGGAGTTCATCGTCACTGACTCGTGTGTCACGGCGACGTTGGCGGATACCGGTGCGATGGTGCGTGAAGCGACTGCCAAGAGCGGCCACGCTCGCATCGTCGCGGACGTTTCGCCCAATGGAGATGTCCGGCGGGTCGTAAACCGCTTTTTCGACCGATACGATGACGCCCAACTCCTCTCCAAACGGACGCTCGGGCGGACCATTCCCGCTCTCTCGAACCGAGCACAAAACGCACATCTCACGGCGGAGTTGACCGACAAGCAGTTGCGGGCAGTGGAAATCGCGACACGCGAAGGGTATCTGATGTGGCCGCGGGAGAGTACCGCGACGGAATGTGCAGCGAAGATGAACGTCTCACAGCCGACTTTCAGTCAACACCTCTGGACTGGATTGGGGAAATTGCTCACTGCCATGTTCGAACCGGATGAAGATACGGAGGCGAATGTGCTAAATGATATCCCCTAGCGAACCTTTCGAGAGAGGCGACGCGGTCAGGTGGCGTCGTTCCTCAGGAACGGATACGACGACCGACTCGATACGAGCTACTTCGGTCGATCATTTCCAACGATGCATACCACGAACTCACCCCACGAAGCGACGAACGGATCGCATCCAGGAGAGCCGATAACCCAGCGCGTTGTGCTCGCCGTCGCAAATCGAGCGGACGTGCAGGTAACCGAACTGCCACCGCTGTACGACTTCCTCGACCCCGATGCTCTCAACGCAGTCGTCAGGAGTAACGCTGCCGACCTCGAACTCTCGTTTTCGTTCGCAGGGTACCGGGTAACCGTCGAGAGCGACAGCACAGTTCACGTCCGACAGGAATCCTGACGGACACGCTTCGAGTTTCTCACCGGTCATACGGAGCTATCGATATCGATGGCTGCCGTCGTTCTCTATCCCTCCGTAGTCGCTTCCTTTCGACTGGTTATCTCCGTCGGATGGAGGTGGAAGAACTCGAACGTCACTTCGCGCGAATCGCGTTCGAACAGGTCGACGAGCGGAATATCGACCCGTTGCACCCCCTGCACCACCTCCGAAGTGATGTCCGCTTCCGCCACTTCGTCCAACTCTCCCCTCACGACGACGCTCCGCCAGCCATCGTCAGTGTGGTCGTAGGTGACGAACGTAACCGGGCGGTCGATGACTTCGTCGCGCTCGCCGCCTTTCTCGACCGCGAGCCGGAAATAGAAGTGGACGTCGGTCGGGTCGTAGCCGTACGACACCGGTATCGAGTACGGCGATTCGTCAATACCCGTCGGAAACGAGATGACACCCGTTCCCCCACTGGTGAGAAATTCGTCCCGCTCTTCGTCGTCCATTCGGACGGATTCGATGTCCCCCATGGCAACCGAGATACGTCGCGCTGGTCGAAAAAGGTGGGTGGTCACGCCGGTCGAAAAAGGTGGATGATCACGCCGGTCGAAACCCATGGATCGTGGAACGAACAGAGGGAACACCGAGAACTGGGGGAATACTGATGGGAACCGCTTTCTTTCATCACGGAGACGGCTACGTATGGCGGGCAACCGATTTCACGTGGTGGACGTCTTCGCACAGGAAAAGTACGCGGGCAATCAACTCGCTGTCGTCCACGATACGGCGTCGATGACGGGAGACGAGATGCTGGAGATCACTCGCGAGACGAACTTCTCCGAGGCGACGTTCATCGATTCGTCGGAAACGAGGGACGGCGGGTACGACGTGCGTATCTTCGATCCCGCGGAGGAGATCCCGTTCGCCGGTCATCCAACGCTCGGAACGGCGTTCGTGGTCCGCGAGTTCGTCCGCGACGACCACCCCGACGAACTCACGCTCAACCTCGGTGTCGGGCAAATCCCCGTCCACGTCGAGCGCGACGAGGATGGCAACGAATTGTTCTGGATGAACCAAGTACCACCGACGTTCGGGGAAACCGTCCCGCACTCCCTCGCTGCGAAGGTTCTCGGTCTGGAAGTGAGCGACGTGGACGACACGTTCCCCGTCCAGATCGTTTCGACCGGTTTGCCGACGCTCGTCGTCCCGCTTCGGTCGCTCGAAGCGGTTCGGCGGGCGGAGACGAATCACGACCCGTACTACGAGGAGTTCATCGAACCGTACGGCGGTCACAACATCGTCCTCTTCGCG
Organism: Haladaptatus sp. AB618; assembly: GCF_024136965.1. Lineage (NCBI taxonomy): Archaea > Methanobacteriati > Methanobacteriota > Halobacteria > Halobacteriales > Haladaptataceae > Haladaptatus > Haladaptatus sp. AB618. The sequence continues at coordinate 901,185 of NZ_JAMYJX010000001.1, forward strand.
CCCGAAACCGAGGACGAAAACGACATCCACGCGCGAGTGTTCGCCGACTACGCTGGCATTCCGGAGGACCCCGCGACTGGCTCCTCGAACGGCTGTCTGGCGGCGTGGCTGGTCGAACACGAGTACTTCGATACGAGCGAAATCGACGTTCGAGTCGAACAAGGGTACGAGATGGGTCGCCCTTCGCTCCTCCACCTCCGCGCGTCGAGAGCGGACGATGTCATCGACGTGGAGGTCGGGGGCCGAGTGATTCCGGTCGCCGAAGGACGGTTGTTGTAGCGAATCTACCGGAATACCGTCGAAACTGTGGTCCTTCCATTCGTCCGTTCGTCCGCTCGCCGTTATTTTGCCGTTACTTCGTCGAACAGTTCAACAGCGCGCCGTTCGATCTCGTCCCGGATATCACGGACCCGTTCGACGTCCGCGTCACAACACTCCCCGAATTCGTCGGTGAGCAACCGTCCGATTCGAGCGTTCGTTCCGGCCATCGAGAGCTAGTTGAAAACAGATTCATCTAGTTGTTCCAAATCGACCATGGTTCAGATAGATTGTATCGTCGTTCGACCGTCGTGTGAAGCGGACGGTTCCGTAGTCCCGGACTCCATCGGACCGCGCTCCGCAATCACTAAACGGCCTACATCCCTACACTCCTTCAATGGTAGACTGGACGGAGAAGTATCGCCCGACCACGCTTTCGGAGGTCCGGGGGAACAACAAGGCCCGTGACCAACTGCGAGAATGGGCCGAGACGTGGGAGAATCACGGGGATGCCGTCATCCTCCACGGTAGCCCCGGCGTCGGGAAGACTTCGGCGGCCCACGCGCTGGCGAACGACATGGGCTGGCCGACCATCGAACTGAACGCCAGCGACCAGCGGACCGGCGACGTCGTCAAACGCATCGCGGGCGAGGCGGCGAAGAGCGGTACCCTCACCGGCGGCGTGTCGGGGCGACGAATCGTCATCATGGACGAGGCGGACAACCTGACACACAACGCCGACCGCGGTGGCTCGCGGGCCATCACGGACGTGGTGAAATCGGCGAACCAACCGCTCGTCCTCATCGCGAACGAGTTCTACGACATGTCGAACTCGCTTCGAAACGCCTGTGAAACCATCGAGTTCCGCGACGTGTCGGCCCGAAGCATCGTCCCCGCGCTTCGGGACATCTGCCGACAGGAGGATATCGAGTACGACGACGACGCGCTCGATGCCATCGCACAGAACGACAGCGGCGACCTGCGCTCCGCGGTGAACGACCTGCAAGCGGTCGCCACTACTGGCGGACGGCTAATGCGCGAGGACGTGGTAACGGGCGAGCGCGACACGACCAGCGGCATCTTCGACTTCCTCGACGACCTGATCAAGAAACAGGACGCCGAGGGTGCGCTGAAGGCGTCCTACGATGTGGACGAGACGCCCGATAACATGCTGAACTGGATCGAGGACAACCTGCCGAAGGATTACGAGGGACAGGAACTCGCGGACGCCTACGGCTACATGGCCAACGCGGACCGCTGGCTCGGACGGGTGCGGGCCACGCAGAACTACAAGTACTGGCGCTACGCGGGCGACAATATGACCGCCGGGGTGGCCGTCGCCAGAAATGGAAAGAAGGGCGGATGGACGCGCTATGGCCCGCCGAGTTACTGGCGAAAGCTCGGCAGTTCGCGCGGCAAGCGCGACACGCGGGATTACATCGCCCGGAAGATAGCCGAGGAGAGCGGCATCAGCATGAGCACGGCCCGCCGCGAAGTCATTCCGTTCCTCTCCGAGATGACTCATCACTGCAAGAACCGGGAGTTGACCGTGACGATGGCGGCGCGCTACGATTTGGAGGAAAAGCACGTCTCGTTCATCACGGGGAGCGGGAAGACGACGAACAAGGTCGAGAAAATCGTGGCCGACGCCGAGGAACGAAAGCACGAACTCGCCATCGAACATTCGGGTGGGGCCTTCGAGGGCTTCGCGTCGGATTCGGTGTCGGACGATGCCGAATCCGTGCAGGGGGACGGGGACGAGGACGCTAAGGGAGATGGTTCAGACCCCGAACCGCAGGAGTCGGCGGCGGAACCCGAACCGACGGACGCTCCCGAATCCGGCGACGGACAGTCCGGACTCGGCGACTTCCTGTAACGAACATCACGACGATGTTCGTATTCTGGTTATATTCGCATCCCGAATATGTTTGTGTTCTAACTATAATAGCATTCTGACTATATTCGTGTTCTGATGGTATCATAGTACACCGATCGGAACGAGGAATGAAAGCTGCCCGTCTCAGTACGGGAAGATGCGGAAGCTCCCGGGGAGGAAGAACCCGAGGGTGAGGAACAGCACTGCCGCAATGGTCGCACAGAGGACGGCGTACGGAATCTGTGTCCGGACGTGGACGAGGTGGTCGCTGCCGCTGGTCGAGGAGGCGAGAACGGTGGTGTCGCTGATCGGCGAACTGTGGTCGCCGAAGATGCCGCCGCTGAACACCGCGCCCATGACGAGCGGGAGGTTCGCGCCAGTGGTGAACGCGATGGGGATGGCGATGGGGAACATGATGCCGTAGGTGGACCACGAACTGCCGTCGGAGAAACTCACCATGCTGGTGATGAGGAACAGCGAGACGGGGACTAGTTGCGGCGGCACGCCGGAGAAGTTGTTGGTGACGAACGAGGAGATGTCGAGCAGGGAGACGGCGTTCTGGATGGAACTGGCGAACATCAGGATGACCGCCGCGAGCAGGATGCCCTTGAACCCGCGCGTCATCGCCTCCGTCGCGTCCTTGTTGCTCGGGATGTCGCCCTTCACGCGGTAGAGGATGAACGCGACGACGAGCGCCGAGAACGAGGCGAGGCCGAGTTGGACGCCGCCGATGTTGAACGACCACTTCCCGCTGCCGGGGAGCACGAGGTGATAGCCGCCGAGCGAGAACAGGGTGTTCATGTGCGGCGCTTGGATGACCGGACTCCCACGCCAGAACATCGCGCTCAGGCCGACGATAATCATCGTCACGATGGGGATAGCGAAGTTTCGCCAGTCGGGCGTTGCGGTGTCCGACATCTCGTACTCGTCTATCTCGTCGGAAATCATCGGTTCGTGGTCGTCGCCGACGACGCCGCCGCCGTTGCGCGCCCGCGACTCCTCGTCCCCCATGCCCATGATGTTGGGGACGACCTGCCACGCGACGAGTCCGGCGATGATGAGCGCGGCCCACGAGTAGAAACCGAAGAAGATGCTGTTGAAAAACAGCGGCCAGATTTGATTCGTCACGGCGTGGGCCTTGTCGCCCTGTCCGGCGACGTACTGGCTCATCCCGTCGGGGAGTTTGTCCTGTTTCTGTGCGGTGACGAGCGCCTTCCCGATGAACCCGATGAGCGCCGCGCCCCACGTCGAGTAAAAGGCGAGCCGGGCGGCGGGACTGCCAGCGGAATCGACGTAGTAGGCGAGTTTGGCCCGCGAGACGTTGTACTTGTCCGTCAGCGGGCGCATCATCGACCCGACCACCAGACAGTTGAAGTAGTCGTCGATGTGGATGATGATCCCCGCGAGGAACGCCGCCTTCTCCGCGTCAGCGGGTGAATCGGTCCGTGCGGTGAGGGCTTCGAGGACGCCACGAAGCGCGCCGGACCGGATCATCAACCCGATCACCCCGCCGATGGCGAAAATCGCCAGCAGGACGTTCTCGACGTACCACGAGTCCGAGAACATCGGCGAAGTGGCCATTATCGTCGGGACGTGTTTCAGGCCGAATATCCCGCCGAGAACGTTTCCCGCCGTTATCGGGCCGAACGACGTATGCAAAAGCGACGTTTTCGGAATCAGGACGTCACCCATGAAATGCTTCGGAACGCCCGCAGACTCCGGCTTCAACGCACCGTAAACCACGCCAGCGCTGGCGATTCCGGCGAACAGCCCGATGATCGCGTCGCGTGAATACCACGCGAGGCTGATGGCGACCAGTGCCGGAATCACGGACCAGACGCCCGCATGAATCGTATCCATACCATTGTTCCCGACCAGTCGAATAAATGGGTTTTGGGCGGTTGCAAAACCAACGGATCACCAACAAAAACCTACCCGTCAGTGAACGCGTTCGAGAAATCGCTTCGCACGCTCGGTTTCGGGATGGGCGAAGAAATCCGCCGGTTTTCCGGATTCCACGATGCGACCCTCGGACATCAGGACCACCCTGTCGCCCACTTCGCGGGCGAAGCCCATCTCGTGGGTGAGACGAGCATCGTCATCCCCTCCTCGGCCAGGTTGCGCATCACTTCGAGCACCTCGCCGACGAGTTCGGGGTCGAGCGCGCTCGTCACCTCGTCGAACAGCATGACGTGCGGGTCCATCGCCAACGCGCGGGCGATGGCGACGCGCTGTTGTTGGCCGCCCGAAAGTTGATTGGGATACTTCTCGGCTTGGTCCGAAAGGCCGACGCGGTCCAGCATGGCCTTCGCCCATTTTTCCGCTTCGTCCTCCTCGAACCCCTTGACGACCATCGGGCCGAGCGCGACGTTTTCGAGCGCCGTCTTGTGCGGGAAGAGGTTGAAGCTCTGGAACACCATCCCGGTGTGCTGGCGGAGGCTGTTCACGTCCACGTCCGGGTCGGAGATGGGTTCGCCTTCGAGTCTGATTTCGCCGCCCTGAATCTCCTCCAAGCGGTTCGTACACCGAAGCAGGGTCGATTTTCCGCTCCCGCTCGGCCCGATGATGACGACCACTTCCCCGTCATCGACGGAGAGGGACACGTCCTTGAGCACGTGCAGATCGCCGAAGTACTTGTCAACGCCGTCGAACTCGACCTCGGGGACGTTCATCGTGGTGTCCGCTCGCTCACGACTGTCCATCGCACCGTCCTCGTCCTCGGGAAGGCTCATCGTTCGGACCCCCACATCGAGCGCGACTCCAACGTCCGGACGGTTTTGCCGAGCGGTACCGTGATGACGAGGTAGGCGACGGACACCACGACGATGGGCGTCCACGCGTCGAACGTCGCGCTGTTGACGTTCCGGAAGACGCTGATGAGTTCCGGAATCGCCAGCACCGTCAGCAGCGAGGTGTCCTTGACGAGGATGACGAGGTCGTTGCCGATGGCCGCGAGCGCGTTCCGCCACGCCTGTGGCAGGATGACGTAGCGCATCGAATCGATGTACGACATGCCAAGCGACCGCGCGGCCTCCGACTGCCCGCCGGAGACGGAGTTGATGCCGCCTTTGACCGCCTCGCCGATGTAGGCGGTGTGGTTCAGCGTGAGGCCGATGATGGCCGCGGCGAAACTCCAGTTCTTGAGCGGGAACTGCCCGTTTGCCCAGAGCGCCGGAATCCCGAGGTAGACGACGAACAACTGGAACAGAAGCGGCGTCCCGCGGAAGAACTCGACGTACAGCGTGGCGATGCGTTGTGTGAACCCCGTCTGTGAGACGCGACCCAACCCGACCAGCACGCCGAAGATGAGCGAGAGAACGGCCGAGATGACGATGATCTGTAACACGAGGATCAGCGCGTCGATGAACTGCGGCAGGATCGTCACGAGCAGTTGGTAGTCGACGAACTGCGTGAGGATCAACAGCAGAAAGAACAGCACGCCGAGGGTGAAGATACCCGCGACGGCGATGCCGAGCACTTTGACCCGGCGGTCGGTCAGCCACTTTTCCTCGCCTTCAGTCGGTTGCTCGATTCCGCGTTCGGTGTATGTCTCCGCCATGAGGACTCCCGCGGCACTTAGCCGCTGGTCGAGCCTCCCGAACCCGAGGTCTGGAAGTACTTGTTGTACAGTTTATCGTACGTACCGTTCTTCCGAATGGTCGAAAGCGCCCCGTTGACCTGCTTTCTGAGTTTGTCGTCGTTCTTCCGGAACGCGATTCCGTAGTCCTCGACGGTGAGCGTGAGGTACGGCGGTGCGTTCTTCTTCCCCTGCCGCTCAGCCGCGCCCTTCCCCTGTAACAAGGTGACTTGGTCGTTCTGCTGTGCGAACGCCTGATTGACCGTGTTGTCGTTGATGACTGCCGCGGCCTGATTGTTCCCCAGCGCGGAGAACGCGTCCGGAATCTGGTCGTAGCTGTCGATGGTGAGGTTGCCGTTGAACTGCTTTTTCAGCTTCTGGGCGGCAGCCTCGCCGGTCGTCCCCTTCTGGACGGCGACCGTCTGTCCCTTCAAATCCTGTACGCTCGTGATGCCGCTGTTTTTCAGGACGAGGACGGTCTGGTACGCCGTGAAGTACGGGTCCGAGAAATCTACCTGCTTCGCTCGTTCCGGCGTGATGGTCATCGCGCTCATGATGACGCGGAAGTTTCCGTTGTTCAGGCTCGGGATGATGGTGTCGAAGCTCGTCTGGACGAACTCGTAGTTGTCCCCGAGTTGTTGCTTGAAAATCGCGTTTGCGATGTCCACGTCGAAGCCGATGAGTTCCCCGGTTGCGGTTCGGTATTCGAACGGTCGATACGGGATGTCGGAGCCGATTCTGATGGTGCCGCCCTGTGCGCTCGCGTTGCCCGCGAACGTCAGGCCAGCGATAGCTCCGCCGCTCCCCCTGAGAAAGGTCCGTCTGTGCATTGTGGTTCTCCCCCGATACTACATAGTCAAACAGCGTATAGAAAGCTACTATCGGTTTCTAGCGGCAGTTCGATAAAATTTCCGCGGTGATATGTTAGTCGTCAGACGGATATGCGCCGGGTGAATCCGTCGCGGACGTCGTGGCCCGGTCTGGTTCCTCGTAGGCCCACAGCGTCGTCGCCAACAGCGCCGCGAATATCAGCAACGCGGTGGCGTGATGGGCCACGAGGACGGCCGGACCGTAGATCAGGACGGTTGCCCCGCCGAGGAGTACCTGCACCGGAAGGACGACCAACGCGAGGGTCGCGGCGGCCCGGATACGGGTGCTCTCGTAGTATCTCCACGCGCCGACGGTGGTTCCCAGGATGAAAAATCCGGTCACCATCGCCACGAGTCGGTGGAACCATTCGATGAAACTCGGGAACGTCTGTGGAATCAGCCCACCGTCACAGAACGGCCACTGTTGACCACACGAGAGACCCGCACCCATCGCGGCGGTGTACACGCCGAGCAGAATGAGTACGAACGTCAGTACTGTCGTGACGGCGGCGAAACGCCGAAATCGGGTCCCCATTAGTTACACACCTCGGGTCGGTTTTCTCCTATCATACTGATCCCCTTTCTCGGGATTTGGGAAGGACCGTACTTAGGTCTGTCCGACTTTCCCGGAGAGTGAGAGCCGAACGAAATGGAACCGGAGGGCGGGGAAGGAATCGGAAGACGGAATGGAACCGGAGGGCGGGGAGAGAGAACATCGGAAAAGGAGGGCATGTGTTGGGAAAGCCGGAAGAAGTGTCGGAAAGACGGGGGTTGGTTGTGGGGGCGGAGCGAGTTCAGCCGGGACCACACAGCTGTGATACCACCAGCGGGCAGGACTGGGTTGGCTTCTTCACCTTTCTGTAAATCAATAATAAGTTTTGTGGAAAAATACTGTCGAGAAGACGGCAACAGTGGACTCAAGCAGGTGTTTGAAGGAGGCCGCTCGCAATAAGGGAACCATGACCAAACGAGACCGTCTCGACAGCCTCCTTGCCGAGCGCGATATCGAATCCGTCTGGTTCGCGCGTCCGAACTCGTTCGCGTGGCTCACGGGCGGCGACAACGTCATCGACCGTGAGGGCGACGTCGGCGTCGCCGCCGTCGGCTACGACGGCGATACGTTCCGCGTCGTCACCAATTCCATCGAAGGAACCCGCCTTCGGGACGAGGAACTGCCGGACGGGATGCCCGTCACCGAGTACCCCTGGTACGAATCGTCGTTGGCGGATGCAGTGGCGGAGCACGCCGAGACGCCCGCCGCCGCCGACTTCGACGTGCCGGGCTTCGAATCGGTCGACGCCTCGCCGCTTCGACAACCGCTCACCGACGAGGACGCCGACGCGTATCGGCAACTGGGCACCGAGACCGCCGCCGCAGTCGAAGCCATCTGCCGGAAGCTGGATCCGGACGATACCGAACGGGAAATCGTCTCGGCGGTCCGCGGCGCGCTCGACGCGCGCGACATCGAGACGCCGGTGGCGCTCGTCGGCGGGAGTGAACGCGCACAGAAGTATCGCCACTACACGCCGACCGAGGCGAAGTTGGGGGACTATGCACACGTCTCCGTGACGGCGGAACGGGCGGGGCTACACGCGAGTTGTACCCGCACCGTCGCGTTCGATGCGCCGGAGTGGCTGGCGGAGCGACACGAGGCGGCGGCGACGGTCGAGACGACGGCACTCGCCGCAACACAGCGGTTTGGGACGGAAGCAGTCGGAGGAAGCGAGGGGAGTGGAAGAAGGGACGGACGGGCGAAGGACGTGTTCGCGGCGATTCAGGACGCCTACGACCGCGTCGGCTATCCGGGCGAGTGGGAGTACCACCACCAGGGCGGCGCGGCGGGGTACGCCGGACGTGAGTGGATCGCGACACCAACGACGGACGACGTAATTCGACTGCCGATGGCGTACGCTTGGAACCCGACGGTGCAGGGGGCAAAGAGCGAGGACACCGCCTTGGTCGACGAGGACCGGATCGAAATCCTCACGCAGACGGGCGACTGGCCGACGGAAGCCGTGATTGCACTCGACGACGACGTGACGCTGCCGCGCCCATCCATCCTCGAACTCTGAGTTCGACAAATGTCGAAGGATGATTTCGACGCAGACGGATAGCTTTTTACACGCGGGTAGAAACAGTATCCGGCATGGGACTTGACGAGGATTCACTCGATTACCACCGGAGCGACCCGCCGGGAAAGATAGAGATTTCGACGACGAAGCCGACGAACACACAACGTGACCTGAGTCTCGCCTACTCCCCCGGCGTCGCCGCGCCGTGTGAGGCGATAGCGGACGACGCGGGGGATGCGTACTCCTACACCGCGAAGGGGAACCTCGTCGGGGTCGTCTCGAACGGCAGTGCCGTTCTCGGTCTCGGTGACATCGGCGCACAGGCGTCGAAACCCGTGATGGAAGGGAAGGGCGTTCTGTTCAAACGATTCGCCGACATCGACGTGTTCGACATCGAACTCGATCAGCAGAACCCCGGCGACATCGTTCGAACCGTGAGCGCGATGGAACCCACGTTCGGGGGCATCAACCTGGAGGACATCAAAGCGCCCGAGTGCTTCGAAATCGAGGAGCGCCTGCGCGAGGAGATGGACATCCCCGTCTTCCACGACGACCAGCACGGCACCGCCATCATCAGCGGGGCCGCCCTCATCAACGCCGCAGAGATCACGGACAAGAACCTGGAAGACCTGAAGATAGTCTTCTCCGGCGCTGGCGCGAGCGCCATCGCTTCGGCCCGATTTTACGTCTCGCTCGGGGCGAAGAAGGAGAACATCATCATGTGTGACTCCACGGGCATCATCACGGAGAACCGCGTCCAGAAGGGCGACGTGAACGAGTTCAAGACCGAATTCGCCCGCGACATCCCCGGCGGCGACCTCGCGAGTGCGATGGAGGGTGCGGACATGTTCGTCGGCCTCTCGGTCGGCGGCATCGTCAGCCAGGACATGGTGCGTTCGATGGCCGACAACCCGTTCGTCTTCGCCATGGCCAACCCGGACCCGGAAATCGGCTACGAGGATGCCAAGAACGCCCGCGACGACACGGTCATCGTGGCGACCGGCCGTTCGGACTACCCGAACATGGTCAACAACGTGCTCGGATTCCCGTTCATCTTCCGCGGCGCGCTCGACGTGCGCGCGAGCGACATCAACGAGGGGATGAAAGTCGCCGCCGCACGCGCGCTGGCGGAACTGGCCAAGAAGGACGTTCCGGACGCCGTCGTCAAAGCCTACGGCGACCAACCGCTTCAGTTCGGCCCGGATTACATCATCCCGAAACCGCTCGACCCGCGCGTGCTGTTCGAGGTCGCACCCGCAGTCGCGGAAGCGGCCATGGAAACCGGCGTGGCCCGCAGCGAACTCGACGTCGACGAGTACGTCGAGACGCTCGAAGCGCGCCTCGGCAAGTCCCGCGAGATGATGCGTGTGGTCCTGAACAAGGCCAAAAGCGACCCCAAATGCGTCGCGCTCTCGGAAGGCACGGACAGGAAGATGATCCGCGCCGCCTACCAGATGCGCGAGGAGGGTATCGCCAACCCCGTTCTCATCGGCGACCGCGAGGAAATCGAGGCGAACGTCGAGGACCTCGGTCTCGACTTCGAACCCGAAGTCGCGGACCCCGAGAACGGCGACTACGACGACTACGCCGACCGACTGTACGAACTGCGCGGGCGGAAGGGCGTCACTCGGAACGAGGCGGGCGAACTCATCGAGAAGGATTCGAACTACTTCGGCAGCGTGATGGTCGAACAGGGCGACGCCGACGCCATGCTGACGGGGCTGACCCACCACTACCCGTCCGCACTGCGCCCGCCCCTCCAGGTCATCAGCACTGCGCCGGACGTGGAGTACGCCGCCGGTGTGTACATGCTCACGTTCAAGAACCGGGTCGTGTTCTGTGCCGACACGACGGTGAATCAGGCACCCGACGAGGATGTGCTGGCCGAGGTCACGAAGCAGACCGCCAAACTCGCCCGTCGGTTCAACGTCGAACCCCGGGCCGCGCTGCTCTCGTACTCCAACTTCGGCAGCGTGAACAACGAGGGAACGCGCAAACCGCGTGACGCCTCCAAGATCCTGCGCAACGACCCCGACGTGGACTTCCCCGTCGATGGCGAGATGCAGGCCGACACGGCCGTCGTCGAGGAGATACTCAACGGTACCTACGAGTTCTCGGAACTGGATGAACCCGCGAACGTCCTCGTCTTCCCCAACCTCGAAGCGGGTAACATCGGCTACAAACTCCTCCAGCGCCTCGGCGGCGCGGAGGCCATCGGCCCGATGCTCGTCGGCATGGACAAACCTGTCCACGTCCTCCAGCGCGGCGACGAAGTCAAGGACATCGTGAACCTGGCTGGCGTGGCTGTCGTGGACGCGCAGAAGGAGTAAGAAACGCGAATAACGCTCGATTTGGCTGTTTTTTGAGGAATTTCACGACGAAGTGAGGCGTTTGGTTCTGCTGGTGCGATAACAGCAGTTACGAGGAAGATTTCGAAAGCCCCGTTCGTTCGCAGTCGCTCAGCGACATCTCGCCTCGGCATAACCGCCTGCCTCGACGAGAGAGGTCGCCGAGACGACTGAACAAGCGCGAGCGGGCGAGGGCTTTCGAGACAGTCTTCTTCCCAGTAACTGTAATCGCAAAACAACAAAAATCGTCTCATAGCGAGCGGGTAGGGGCGTTCGAAGTTCGTTCACTTTTCACAACCTGTCTCCGTCGAATCCCCATCTTTACCTCTCTGAATCCACTCACCCACAACTATGACCGCACCCACCGAGCGAAATCGACTGGACGAGGAGGAAAGTCCGTATCTCCGCCAGCACGCCGACAACCCGGTGAACTGGCAACCGTGGGACGACGCCGCGCTGGAGGCGGCCAAGGAGCGCAACGTCCCCATCTTCCTCTCGATTGGCTACTCGGCCTGCCACTGGTGTCACGTGATGGCCGAGGAGAGTTTCGAGGACGAGGAGGTGGCGAAACTGCTGAACGAGAACTTCGTGCCGATCAAGGTGGACCGGGAGGAGCGCCCGGACATCGACGCGATCTACATGAGCATCTGCCAGCAGGTGACGGGCGGCGGCGGGTGGCCGCTGTCGGCGTGGCTGACGCCGGAGGGCAAGCCGTTCTACGTCGGGACGTACTTCCCGAAGCGCTCCCGGCAAGGCCGTCCGGGGTTCATCGAGTTGCTCGAAAACGTCAGAAACACGTGGCAGGAGAACCCCGAGGAGATGAAAAACCGGGGGGAGCAGTGGACGAGCGCCATCGAGAGTGAACTGGAATCGACGCCCGACGCGGACGACGCCCCCGGCCCGGAACTGCTCTCCAGCGCGGCCTCCCAGACGATTCGCAGCGCGGACCGCGAGCACGGTGGATTCGGGCAGGGGGGACCGAAGTTCCCGCAACCGGCGCGCATCGAGTTGCTCCTCCGTGCCGACGACCGACTCGGCGGGGAACAGTACCGCGACGTGGCCGTCGAAACGCTGGACGCGATGGCGAACGGAGGGATGTACGACCACGTCGGCGGCGGGTTCCACCGCTACGCGACCGACCGCAAGTGGACGGTGCCCCACTTCGAGAAGATGCTGTACGACAACGCGGAACTGCCGCGCGCGTTCCTCGCGGGCTATCAACTCACGGGTGACGAACGCTACGCGCAGGTCGTCCGCGAGACGTTCGAGTTCCTCGGCCGCGAGATGCGCCACCCGGACGGCGGCTACTACAGCACGCTCGACGCCCGGAGCGAAAACGAGGACGGCGAGGACGTGGAGGGTGAGTTCTACGTTTGGACGCCGAGCGAGGTGTTCGAGGCCGTCAACGCCGAAGATAGCGATACCGAAATCGACGCCGAGACGAGGGCCGACATCGTCTGCGAGCGCTACGGCATTTCCCGGTCGGGCAACTTCGAGGGTCGGACGGTCCTCACGTTGCGGATGGGTGTCCCCGAACTGGCCGAGAAGTACGAGTTATCGGAGGAGGAAGTCGGGACCCTGCTCGAAGACGCTCGCCAGTCGATGTTCGAGTTCCGGGAGAACCGGCCCCGGCCGCCCCGCGACGAGAAGATTTTGGCTGGGTGGAACGGCCTGTTGATCACCGCACTCGCGGAAGCGGGCTTCGTCCTCGACGACCGTTACGCCGACCGCGCGGCGGAGGCGCTGGACTTCGTGCGCGAGCACCTGTGGGACGAGTCCGAAGGGAAACTGTCCCGGAGATTCAAGGACGACGATGTGGCCATCGACGGCTACCTCGAAGATTACGCATTCCTCGCCCGCGGCGCGTTCGCGCTGTACGAGACGACCGGGAACCCGGACCATCTCGGCTTCGCCCTCGACCTCGCGCGCGCCATCGAGCGCGAGTTCTGGGACGAAGAGCAGGGAACGCTGTATTTCACCCCCGAGAGCGGCGAGCGACTGGTCGCTCGCCCGCAGGAACTTGCCGATCAGTCCACGCCGTCCAGCCTCGGCGTGGCGACCGACACGTTGGCCGTCCTCTCGGAGTTCGCGCCCGACGAGGCCTTCGCGGGGATTCCGGAGGCGGTCCTCGAAACGCACGCCCGAACCATCGAATCGAACCCGTTCCAGTACGCGACGCTGGCGCTCGCCGCGGACCGCAACGCGACCGGATCGCTGGAACTGACGGTCGCGGGCGACGAACTCCCCGAGGAGTGGCACGACCGACTCGCCGAAACGTATCTCCCGACGCGAATCCTGACTCGCAGACCGCCGACGGCGGACGGGGTGGCTGAGTGGTGTGAGAAATTGGAACTGGACGAAGTGCCGCCGATTTGGGCGGATCGAGGCTCGGAGGCGGAACCGACGCTGTACGTCTGTCGGTCGTTCACATGCTCGCCGCCCGTGACGGACATCGACGCGGGACTGGAGTGGGCCGACGACCTCGCGCCGGAGTGACGGTATAGAAACGGAGTCGTCGCGGGATCAGGCCAACGCGTCGCTCGCGAGCAGTTCGCGGGCGAGATAGTCGGCGGCGGGGACGTCTTCTTTCTCCTCGAAGCGGGCGACTTCTTCGTCCGCGCGTTCCACCACGACCGTCGGAATGAGCGTCACGTCGTACTCCTCGGTGAGTTCGCCGTTCTTGTCGTCGTCGACCTCGTAGACGTGAATCCTGTCCTCTTCGATGCCCGCCGCGTCCAGCGCGGCGAAGAAGTCCGGGAGGCGCGACCGGCAGTCGCCACACCAGTCGGCACCCCAGACGCGATAGACGAGTTCACCGGCACCGGATTCGAAGGCGTCTATCGTCTCGCTGTGCTCGCTCGCATTCCAGTCGGGGTTCGGTACTGTCGATTCCATAGGCGAGCATGGGGGCGAACGCGAATAAGGATTCTCGCTTCCGGCACTGCCTGCCGGTGTCCAGTAGGTGTTTAGGCGTGGAATTCGTACCGTGGATCATGAAATCCTCCATCCTCGACGCGGTAGGATCGCCACTCGTCCACGTCCGCTCACCCGAGGGTGCGACCGTCGCCGCGAAACTCGAATCGTTCAACCCTGGGGGGTCCGCGAAGGACCGCCCGGCGCTGGCGATGATCGAGGCCGCGGAACGCGCGGGCGAACTCCATCCCGGCGACCGAATCGTCGAACCCACCAGCGGCAACACGGGAATCGGTCTGGCTGTCGTCTGTGCGGCCCGCGGCTACGATCTGACCATCGTCATGCCCGCTTCGAAGTCGCCCGAGCGCAGACAACTGCTCAAGGCCTACGGCGCCGACCTCGAACTCGTCGATGGCAACATGGAATCCGCGAAAGCGCGCGCGAACGAACTCACGGAATCCGGCGACGCGATACAACTCGGTCAGTTCGAGAACGCGGCAAACGCGGACGCCCACTATCGAACGACGGCCGAGGAAATCATCGAGCAGGTGGATGGCCGCGAAATCGACGCCTTCGTCGCAGGTGTGGGCACGGGCGGAACGATCACCGGAACCGCCTCGCGCCTCAAGGAGGAGTATCCGGAGATGGAAGTCGTCGCCGTCGAACCCGACCGTAACCCCGTCCTCTCGACCGGCGAACCCGGCGAGGACGAGTATCAGGGGATGGGTCCGGGATTCGTGAGCGAGTTGCTCGACACCGACCTGCTCGATTCGGTCGAGCGAGTCCCGCTGGAGGCCGCCGAGGACGAATGTCGCCGACTCGTCCGCGAGGAGGGTATCCTCGTCGGCCAGTCCAGCGGCGCGGCGAGCATCGCGTCCTACCGGGTCGCCGAGCGCCTCGCCCAACCCGACCTCAACTGCCCCGAAGTCCCGGAGGAGTGGCAGGAGGCGATGGACGAAGGAAGCAAAAAAGCGAGGTCTGACGGTGGCGTCGATGATCGATCGACGGTAGGTCAGAAGGAGTCTGACGGTGGCGTCGATGATCGATCGACGATACGTCGGATGGAATCCGACGGTGGCGTCGACTACGACGACTGCCCGCTCGTCGTCACCATCTTCCCCGACAGCGGCGAACGCTATCTCTCGACCGGGATGTTCGACTGAGGTATCGTCCCGCGCCACTGTCTTCTATCTACTCACCACCGACATCGTACGCTACTGCACCGTTTTCACAAACTGAGAACGATGGTCCGCCGTTTTTAGGTCGGACCTCCTGTGTCGAATTGGGTTCGGACACGAGTGACTCATGCCTCCCAATGGTCTTGCTGACGCACCCAACTCGGTCCCCCCACAGTACTCGCCCACTCCCCACCCCTAGTCGTTCTCCCGACTATTCGCTCTCCCGGGCTTCGACAAGTACCGCGACGTAGTTTTGGAGGTACCGCATTGCAGTTGCGAGGCTCATCGAGCCATCCATCACCGCCTGTCTGCTCTTCGTCGGGGTAGATGCGATGTTCGAGTCGGATCGAGCGTGCATCCTTGAACTCACACGAACTCCTATCCGCGCGTCGAGAAACGTGTAAAACCCGGATGTCGATGTCAGGATCGGTTCGATCGGCGTTCTTCTACGAGCGAAACTCTTCTTCGGTCACGCGGACGACCACGGTGTCGTCCACGTCGCGCAGATCGTATTCGGGGACGCCATCGACGGTTCGGGCGACGTACATCGGTTCGACGAGTTCAGCGCCGAACTCGTCCTCCACGACGCCGTACACCTTCAGGAGCGGGTCCGTTTCGACCGGTTCGACTTCGCGGTCGCGCACCCGAGCGGCGAGCTTTCGGGAGAGCCACTCCTCGTCGCTCACGCTCGGGTCGAGCACGAGCGCCTCGTCCACGAACCGAACCAGATACCAGTTCAGGTCGTTCAACAGCGATGTCGCCGAGCCGACGCTGATGGTCTCCAGTTCGAGGCAGTTGCGATACGGTTCGCGGAGTTGGTAGGTCCCGAGCGCGTCGCGCGCCGTCTCCCTGGAGAACAGTTCGGCGCGCAATTCGACTTCCTCCGAACCGACGAGCAGGACACGGGTCACAGTTTTCGGTGGCAGCGGCGAACTAAAGCGATTTCGTCTTCCACCGAACCCGAAATCGAGTTTCGGTGTGGACGACGTTCAGGAGAGAAGGGTGGTCACGTCGGTGGACGAGACCATCCCAACGTACTCGTCATCGACGACGGGGAGGTGCTTGATTCCGTACGTGGTCATCATCGCGGCGACTTCCTCCATGTAGAGGTCGGGCGTGACAGTCTCGACGTCCGTCGTCATCACGTCCCCGACCGTTACTTGCGTGGGATCCAGACCGTCAGCAGCGACTTCGAGCACGTCGGAGCTGCTGATGATCGCTCGGGGGGAGGTCGTCACCACGAGCGCGCTGATTTCGTTGTCGCGCATCACCTTCGCGGCCTCGGTGATCGTCGCATCCTTCGATACCGTCATCAGCGGCGTCGACATCATATCTCTGACTTGTTTTCTGTCGTTATTGCTCATCCACCCCATAGATGTGGCGAGGGACCATTGTTGTTTTCCCGCTACGAGGGGGAAACAACGAACGAAATGTCCGGGAAGGACGACGACGAAAACGCACCCGAACTGCTCGTTCGCCCCGTGGGGTACGTCGAAGACCGGGCGGTGATCCGTCGCCTCGGCGACCGGAATCTGTACCTCGGAAACCGGTTCGCGGCGCGCCCCGACTACCACGACCGGGAGTTCGACCACGTCCTCTCGGCGTCCACCGAAAAACATCCGCTGACGACTCACCACCATCCGCTCATCGACGGGACGGGAAACGAGTGGTCCGCGTTCGAATCGGCGGTGGACGCCGCGCGCCGACTGTATCGAGCGGACGGCTCCCTACTGATTCACTGTAAGGCGGGGGTTTCACGCAGTTCCACGCTCGTCGCAACCACGCTCGCCGCCGAAGAGGATCGACGGTTTCACGACGCACTCGCCCTCGTCCAGGAGGCCAGACCGTACGCGATGCCCAACCCCGCACTCCACGAGTTGGCGGTGATCTACCTCGCGGCGAACCCGTAGCCGCGTCGTTCGATTTCGACTGCTCGCGCGGACGTCGCTCTGCGTGCGACGGTAGCGACTACAACTCTTTTGCGACCATCTCTCCCCAGTGGTCGAACCCGTGGCGCTCGTAGAACGCCCCGGCGCGGTCGTTTTCGCGGTCCACATCGAGGACGAGGCGGTCGAGCGGGAGGTTCTGGTCGTCGGCGAGCGCGACGGCGGCGTCCATCAACTCGTCGGCGACGCCCGTTCCGCGATGGTCCGGGCGGACGAAGACCTCGTTCAGGATGGCGGCGTCCCAGATGAACGCCAGTTCGTCCGGGAGGACGAAGACGTAGCCCGCCAGTTCGTCGCCCGCGTCGGCGACCGTCACACAGCGTTCGTCCCGATTTACGCACCACTCGACCCAGTCGAGGTAGCGCTCGCGGTACTCGTCGGTCAGTTTCCCCTCGTACAGGTCGGCCTTGTCGTCGCCGCCGGTTCCGCTCCCGAGACCGAGTTCGAACGCCCGTTTCAGCGCCCAAAATTCGTCGGCATCGCTCGGTTCGTACGGTCGAATTTCCATACCCCCTGTGGGTGTGATAGGGGCTTACTTCTTACGTGATTCCCAGATTCGAAAGCCGAGGATGCCGAAACTCATCGCGCCGAGGAGCAACTGCCGTCCGCTTCGGACGATGGGGAACATCCGCTCCTCGTTGCTCGGGTCGGGTCCCTGCGCGAGGTCGAAGCCGGTATCGTAGTGAGTCGTGTGCGTCGTTCCGTGGGTTTCCGGTTGGAGGAACGTGTCGATGATTCCGTGCTTGTTCGAGAAACTGAGCTTTCCGGAGACGCTGTAGAACTGATCGTGGATCGGGTAAAAGACGTTCACGCCGTTCGTGAACAGGTCGAGTCCGATCCCCGCGCCGACGTAAGCGACGAGCGCGACCCACGCGACGCGAACGCCGTACGGTCCCCATCGCTGTTCGATTCTGTTCTCCCCGACGAG
This sequence comes from Haladaptatus sp. AB618, assembly GCF_024136965.1. Taxonomy (NCBI): domain Archaea; kingdom Methanobacteriati; phylum Methanobacteriota; class Halobacteria; order Halobacteriales; family Haladaptataceae; genus Haladaptatus; species Haladaptatus sp. AB618. The sequence continues at coordinate 919,150 of NZ_JAMYJX010000001.1, forward strand.
GTCGGCGAGCAGGACGATTCCGATCGCTGTCGGGAGGAGGAGAGTGTGAAGGATCGCTCGATGTCCCCCCTGGACCCACAGTCCCAGCAGCGTGTCGAGGTCGGGGAACGCGGCGGCAGCGAGCACCACCACGGCCGCCCGCGTGTCGAAGTGTTCGGCAAGCAGCGACGTGGCGAGTAAGGCCCCCACCGCGACGTGTACCACCGTCGATGGCATCGGGCGATGAACGAGCGCATCGCGGAAAGTAGTGCGGTGGGAACCGTCGCCGTAGGGGAAGCATACTTTCGAATGGGACAGCTAGGTCGGGGGCACTGTCGCTGATTGGTCGAGTGTAACTGATTTCTGCAATGGGTCTCGGAGCGCTTCCGCCTACGCCGCACTACTCGATCGTGACGGCGTTTCGCGGCGGACGATTCGTCTTCCGTCATCTCCCCTTCGACGCTCGTCGAATGCTGGTTTCGATACCCTTTTCCGAAGCTCACTCTCATGCCAAAATATGACAAACGCGCGCCGGACGCTCGCCGAGCAGATCGCGGGCGAGATAACGCTGAGTGACGACCCCGGAGCGACGCTTCGCAAGTGGCGCACCGACTTCGACGTGTCCCAGACCGCACTCGCCGACCATCTCGACGTCTCGTCGTCGGTCATCTCCGATTACGAGAGCGGGCGGCGCGAGAATCCGGGTATCGGCGTCGTCCGCCGCACCGTCACGGCACTGCTCGACATCGACGAACGTCGCGGCGGTGACCGTATCCGACAGTACGCCCGCGTCCTGTCGGCGGGATTCGACAGCAGTATCGTCAACGATTTGCGCGAATACCCGACGAGCATCCCGCTCGCCGACTTCTACGACGAAATCAACGCGACGGAACTCGCGTCGGGGACGACGTCGAGCATCACGGGCCACACCGTCATCGACAGTATCGAAGCCATCACCCGCCTCTCCAGCGAGGAGTTCTACCGACTGTACGGGCAGAGCACGAACCGCGCGCTCGTCTTCACGAACGTCACGCGCGGGGAATCGCCGCTGGTCGCCATGCGCGTCGTCACGCCGACGCCGAACGCCGTCGTCCTCCACGGCATCGACGCGGACGAGTTGTGGGATTACGCGCCGAAGATGGCCCAACTGGACGGCTTTTCGCTCGCCGTCACGAACTGCGAGAAGGAGACCATGTTGGACGCCATGCGCGACTTCGCCCCGTAACGAACGGTCGGATGATTTCGACTCATCCCGAACCGTTCCGAACCATTCCGAATCGTATCGAATCCGACTGTACCTACTTCGTGACATAATAAAGGGTGGCGTGGTGAAGGCCATAATTGAACCATATCAGATGTGTCTGATTGGATTAATGAGTGTGGAGAAATCACGGCACGGGGACGATGGTTGTAGTTCGACGTGTCCGTGGTGTACAGAAGGTATCGAATATATGTCCAATTCCGTTCGAATCGCACCGCCCGACCGCCGCCCGCCCGAACATCGTCCCGACGATAGGGGATGGCAGCTACACACCGACTGTGCCGCCGAGTGGCGCGAGTTCGTGACTCACCTCCGAACCATCGCGGGGCGTGGCGCGTTCCGGACGCTCGTCGAAGGACCGCTCTCGGGTGACGTCAACGACATGGTCGAATGGGAGTTACCTGACACGAGCTAAAATATATTTTAGCTAACACTTTTCCGCTCTCCGGCCTTTCGTTTCACCATGTCCGATACCATAGTGAAGACCGGTACGACGACGGTTGCGTTGACGACCGACGAGGGCGTCCTCCTCGCCGCGGACCGCCGGGCCAGCCTCGGCGGTCGCTTCGTCTCCAACAAGAACGTGCAGAAAGTGCAGACTATTCTCCCGACGGCAGCGTTGACGATGGCCGGTGGCGTCGGCGATTTGCAGGCCTTCATCCGCACGCTTCGCGCCGAAGCCTCCCTGTACGAGACGCGTCGCGACCATCCCATCGACATGGCTGCGCTCTCGACGCTCGCCGGGAACCTCTTTCGCAACGGTCCCTACCGCGGCGGGCAACCGACGCTCGGCGGCGTCGATGCGACCGGGGCGCACATCTACAGCCTCGACGGTGCGGGCGGCGTCATGGAAGACGACTACATCGCCGCCGGAAGCGGAATGCAACTAGCCTACGGCGTCCTCGAACGCGAGTACGACCCCGACCTCTCCCTCGAAGGCGCACGGCGCGTCGCGGCCAACGCCGTCGAAAGCGCCGTCCAGCGCGACACCGCCAGCGGCAACGGCGTGACGATTGCCACGGTTACGGGTGACGGCGTCGAAATCCGGACCTACGACGAGTTCGCGGAGGTCACGGAGGTGGCAGCATGAACGGCGGACAACAGCAGGCCTACGACCGGGGCACGAACATCTTCTCGCCCGACGGCCGCCTCTATCAGGTGGAGTACGCCCGCGAGGCGGTTCGCCGGGGAAGCGTCAGCGTCGGCGTCCGCGCACGGGACGGCGTCGTTCTGGCGGCGAAGAAGGCCGTCCGGTCGCCGCTGATGGAGGCGACGGCCATCGAAAAGCTTCACAAGATCGACGACCACATCGGCGTCGCCAGCGCGGGTCACGTCGCCGACGCCCGCCGACTCGTGGACTTCGGCCGCCGCCGCGCCCAGACCGACCGCCTGCGCTACGGCGAACCGATGGGGACCGACCCGTTTACGAAGGCCATGGTCGATCACGTGCAGGAGTTCACCCAACAGGGCGGCGCGCGGCCGTTCGGCGCGGCACTGCTGATTGGTGGCGTCGACCCACGTTCGACGAACTCGTCGAGCGGGCCTGGCCCGCGAGACGGCGTCGAACCGACTACCAGCGAGGACGAACCGCCCCAACCACGACTGTTCGAGACCGACCCGTCGGGGACGTTCTACGAGTGGCAGGCGACCGCCATCGGCGCGGAAGACGGGACGGTTCGGGAGTACCTCGAAGCCAACTACGACCCGCAAGGTTCGATTCAATCCGGCATCGAACTCGCGCTGTCGGCGCTCGCGGAATCCGAAGAAGGTGGCCTCTCGCCCGAGGAAGTGGACGTGGCGACGGTCGCACCGACCTACCAGGCGCTCGGCATCGAGGAGCGTCGAGACACGCTGGAGTCGTTGGACCTACTGGACGAACAGGCGTCGTAACGGCAGTTCGGAATTCGGTTTTTCCACAACCCTTGAAATAGCAACCGGGCGAGAAGCTGACTGAGGATTAAGGTCGTTCGAGTGCGAGATGTCGATGTGAAATCGAACCTCCTCGCGCTCTTGGACGAACTCCGAATCATCGGTCAGAACGGGCTTCGATATGCGGATAACCATCACGACGAACGACGGTACGGTCGGATACTCGACCTCGTCGCGGAACACTACGGCGAAACGCTCGCGGTGAATCCGGACGAGGTCCGTGAACGGTTCGCCGAGGAGGTCGGGCATATCACGCCGAAAATCGCGGCCGGTGCGGCGATTTTCGACGACGACGGACGAATCCTGTTGATGAAACGCGCCGATAGCGGTGAGTGGATGGTCCCAGGCGGGTTCCTTGACCCGGGGGAGGGTCCCGAACGGGCGGCGGTTCGCGAGACGAAAGAGGAAACGAACCTCGACGTCCGGGTTACGACGCTGGTCGGCGCACACTACCAACCGGCGACCGAACACCACGTCAACGAAGCCGTCGGACTCGTCTACCTCTGTGAACGCTTGGGCGGAACGCTTCGAGGGTCGGAGGAGAGTTCGGACCTCGGGTACTGGCACATCGAGGACGTACCGGCGTGGCACCGAGATTTTCACGAGATAGCGTACGAAGCGCGTGACGTGTGGCAGCAACGACACGAGGCGACATCGAACTCGTCGTGAGCAGGTGGTCGTCGCAGCGTTTCTTGACCTCTCAGGACGCGGTCTGCCCCGTTTCGCGCACCGTCACGACCTCCAGATTCGAGGCGACGAACAGCGACAGCACGTCGCCGTCTACCGCCGTCGAAACCCGAACGCACCACGGGTCCTCCGAGACGACCGCTTCGCGCCACTCCTCGCCGACGTTCCAGACGGGGCGCTCCCGGATGTCGATGCCGTGGCGGTGGTAGAACGAGATGACCGCCGGATGCTCCAGTACCGCGAGCGTGACCGGCGAGCGAAGCCGACAGCCACAGCGCTCGCAGTCGAACTGGACCTGTGGGCGGCGATTTTCGGTTTCGTCGTTTTCCGCGTCGTGATACTCCACGTGTGCGTTCGCCGGTGCGCTGCACTCCGGGCAGACGCCGTCGGCCATGAGCGACAGGCGGTGACGGTGGTGCCGGTCGAACGCCGTCAGCAGGCCGTCGGGGTCGTGAGCACGGTAGCTCGCGGTTTCGCCGGACGAAGTCCGGCTGACCGCCGAGCGTTGCTCGGCAATTTCACCGCGATCTTGCGAGGTTTCTGCGAAACCTCGGTGCCCCCCCGGTGGAAACGGTAACGTGAGCGTCGGGCGTTCGCAGGCCCGGCATTCGACGACGACGTAGTTGTCCTCCCCGTGGGCTTCCAGTTCCTCTTTGCCGCAGAACGGACACGGGTCGCCGATTCGAATCGGGTCGAAATCCACGCTGTCGGTGTACGTCCCGGCGCGAATCGCCCGCGCGATTTCCCGACCGGCGTAGGTCAGAGTGTATCCGCCGTCCGTCTTCCGGACGAAGTGCTCGGCCAACTGTCGCAGGTGGTACGAAAAGCCCGCCGTGTTGTCGGCTGGCGACGCGTCGAACAGGTCCGAGAACGCCAGCGTGTCCTCGCCGTCCGTCTCGGCGTCGAGCAGCGCGCGGAGCGCGGCCATCCGAACCTCGTTGCCGAGGACGCTGAAGGCGTCCGTCGGGTCCACTTCCTCCGCTTCGGATTCGAGGACGAGTTCGGATTCGTTTTCGAACTCGGGTTCGGAATCGAGTTCGGTCTCGACTGTCTCCGGCAGTTCGTCCGCCGTCTGGGATTCCGGCTCGGTTTCGGTCATTTCGTTCGGTTTGGTTTAAGGTGGAATTTCGGAGTCGGACGTGTGTCGCTTAGTTGCACGGACGGGCGCGACTCGGATAAGTCGTCCGCTCACGGCGACTACGTGGAGGAAAACAGCAATCCGGACGACTTCATCAGATGGTCGTTTTTCGACTGGAGAGCAGACTTCAGCGACTGGGCAGAAGACACACCCGACGGCGGGTGCTTCGCTCGCCAACGCTTCGCGCTGGCTCGCCTCCGCACCCAACAACGATTGCAGTCGTGGTGAAGGTCAGTTCGCAGAAAATAGACCCGCAGCGCAAAACGAAAACCGCCGTCCTTCCCCGCCGTCTTCGTCCTTCCTCGCCGTCTTATTCGACGTATTCGTAGGTCCGCTCTTCCATCTCGCCGCGGCCGGTGAAGACGAACTCGTTTTCGGGTTCGGTGAAGTCGTCGAGTTCGACGCGCTTGTCGTGGTTGTGGCGGTCGTGGACCTGCTCGTACTCGTCGTAGGAGAGGTTGTAGCGGTTCCGAATCTGCTCGTCGATGGAGAGTTGGTCGATCTCATCGATCCAGCCGTCCTGGACGGTTTCGGCGTGGATTTCGGCCTGTGCGCCGCTCCCGTAGGATCCGACGAGGAGCTTCTTGCCGACCATTTCCATGTCGTTTTCGGCGGCGTACTGAAGCGCCGAGGCGCGGGCGATATGGACCGACCCGGTGTACCAGTTGCCGACCTCGCGCGAGATGCGGAGCGTCGGTTCGATGGTGTTCGCGTACCACTCCTGATACTGTTCGGTCGCCTTGAGGTCGTCCATGTACGCGCTGATGGCTTCCTCGTACTGCTCGCGGTCGTCGTAATCCTGCTCGCGCGGTTGGCGGCCGATTTCGGCGGCGAGTTCCTCCTCGATACCCGTGTCACGAATGGTGTGTCGGAAGGCGAACAGTCCGGCCTTGCGGACCATTCCGGGGAACGGCGTGTGGTACGGACCGAAGACGTAATCGCCGGGGTGGGTCTCCCCACCGGCGCGCTCGAAGTCCTCCAGCGCCTCGCGCATGCGGGCGAGGTACACCTGCATGGAGCGCTTGCCGTCCACGCTGGGGAACTGCTGGTTGGGCTTCAAAAAGTCCGTCTCGTCGGCGCTACCGTAGCCCTGTTCGGTCGAGAGTTCGACGAGGGACGGGTCCTCGCTGATGAGCATCGCCACGGCACCGGCACCCTGCGTGGCCTCGCCAGGGTCGCCACGGGCGTACAGCGCGGTGTCGGTCGCGATGACGAGCGCGGAGCGCCCGCGGTTGCGACCCGCTTTGATCCAGTTGTAGGCGTCGTCCAAACTCTGGGTTCCGGCGATACAGGCGAACTTGCGCTCACCTTTGTTGGCGTGGTGGAAGTCGCCGTCGTACACCTGTTCGAGACAGCCCGCGATGTACGTCGAGACGGGCTTGGAGTTGTCGAACGCGCTCTCCGTGGCGACGTCGATACGACCGATGTCGTCCGGCGTCAGTCCCTTGCGCTTCATCAGGCGATGGGCCGCGTTCGCGCCCATCGTCACGATGTCCTCGTACGCGTCGGGGAACGAACTGGCGTTCAGTCCCAATCCCTTCGTGTAGTACGCCGGATCCTTGTCTTTGACCGGTGCGACTGTCTCCGGGAGGTCGAGTTTCAGCTTCCCAGTCCAAATTTCGATGGCGTCGATACCGACGGCGGTCATTCTTGCCTCCACGTTGCATAACACAGTATAAGTTTTTGTCGATAGAAGTATCGACGGTCGTCGAAACCCTATCCGGCCGTGTCGGATCGCTCGACGGAGTCGACGATGACGCCATCCGAATCGTAGACGAGCAGTTTTATCGTGAACTTCGTTCCACCGCCGTACCCGCCATCCAACCGGAACGAGCCGTGACGGTCCGTGCTGCTGTCGTATACGGCGTCCCCGTTTCCACGGCTGATGGCCGCGCCCGAGACCCTGGTGAAATCGCTTCCCGACGAGAGGTCGTAGTCGAGCGTGTATCGCGGTTGGCCGTATTTCGTCCGGTCGTCGACACTGTACGAATCGATAGTCGCGCTGTCGGCGGTGCTCAAGTCGTCGTTTCCGTCCGGATCGAGGCTGTCCGCTTCGTCAGTTATCGACCGCTCAGCCGCGACGTACTCCGTCCCGTCGGCGTGTTCGTAGATGACCTGCACCGTCATTCGCCACCGTTCGTCCGAACCGTAGTTCAATCGGTAGGCGGCGCTGCCACGCTTCGACGTGGACGTGTTCGTCCCCCTCGCGTCGTTTCCGCGTTGAAGGTCGTCGGTGACGACTTGCACGCGCTCGAACGACGAATTAGTCCTCGTCACGTCGTAGGACGTGGTGTATCGCACCTTGTCCTGATCCACGTGCGAAAGGTCGTCCACTCGCATTTCGATCCGTGGCGTTCGCGCGTCGTCGCCGTTTCCATCGTTACCGTCGTCCTCGCTCGGAACGAACGTGACCCGCTTTTCGCCGGTCGTCCCGTTCTCCAAGCGATAATCGACGGTGACGGTCACCTGTTTCCCGACCATGTCCACGTTCCGATATCCGTTCCGGTAGCTCCCCCGGAACAGTTCGTACAGCGAGAACGTCGCCGTCCCGTCACTCGACACGACGGGATTGTGGCCGTGTACGCGACCATCGTCATCGAGGTCGTAGGAGTTCCCGAGGTAGGTTCCGTCCCGGGCGGTCGGGAAATAGAGGTCGCTGAAATCCACGTACCCCGAGTCGTGGTCCGTTTCGACGACGACTTCGCTGTGCCCGACCGAACCGTCGTCACCGGACCGGTCGGCGATGACGTCGATACCGGTGTCGGCGGGATCGATCTCGACGTTCGTGATCGTGGCGGATTGAGCGAACCCGTTCCGCAGGCTGAACTCGATTCCGCCCTTCGTGTCGCCATCGTCCGGCCCATCGACTGCGATGGCGTCGTTGCCGTACACGAACCGACCGGGTATCCCGTCCGTTCGAACGACGTGAACGACGACCGGGTCGGCGTCCCCGCCGCTCGCGGCGAGCAGTCTCACGTCGCCCGTCGAACTCGCCTCGACGGTCGTCCGAACTTCCCCGTTCGAATCCGTCGTCGCGCTCGTCGGGGACGTGCTCAGGATCCCCGTTCGGTTGAGACCGAAATCGACGTCCGTCCCCGTGACGGGTTGGTCGTCGTAGGTAACGTTCGCCGTCAGCGTGGCGGACGAACGCTCGCTCCTGTCGAGGGTACACTCGTCGAGCGAGGGGGTACAGTCGAGTCCGTTCGACGCGACCCACTCGACGTCGTAGCTTCCACCGCCGCTCCCACCACCAGTGCCGCCTGCAACCGCGTGGATGGGGAATTCGACGCGCTCGCGTGCCGCGCTGTCGTCGTCGATTGAGAGCGTCACCGTTTCGTCACCCGGCGCAGTCGCGTCGTATTCGAACCGAACCCGTCCCCGGTCGTCCGTCCGATGGCTTCCCGCCGCCGTCCCGCCGCTCGCGTTCACGATGACGCCGCTCACGGGATTGTTGTACCTGTCGCGCACCTCCGCGACGAGCGTTGTCTTCGTTCCGACTGCCACGTTCCCGCCGCCGCTGACGTTCGTGATGTACTCCTCGCTCGTGGCTTTCGTCCCCGATCCGACGCCGACCTTCGCCATTCGAAGGTCGTAGGTGACGGGAGTCCCGTCCTCGTCTCCACGGAGCGTGAGTTCGAGGATGCCGTCCTCGACGCTCACGCTCTCGACGTAGCCGTTCGCTTTCTGTTCCGCGAGCAATCGGTTCCACTTCTCCTCGGAGAGGGCCGTCGACACGCGGATCACCGGGTCGCTCCCGTCCGACTGCACCGAAATCGTGCGCGTCACGGTCGAGGGACTCAGCGCCTGTGGGTCGAGGCTGACCGTCCCCGACCGGGCTCGGGAGAGGTTCCCGTCCAGCGTGACGAGCGTGATCCGCTTACCCTGGACGAGTTGCTGGCCGGTCAGGGTGGCGTTGCCGTCACGTCCACGGTTGTAGACGACGGAGCTTTCGTACACCGTGTCGGGCGCGCTGCCGTACTGGTTGTAGCCCGGCACGTAGACGAGTGACCGGGTCGAAAACGAGTGTTCGCTAGCGTCGAAATAGTCGGCCGTCTCCGGGTCGGTCGCCTTCAGATTCTCGATGTCGACCGTTCCCGATTCCCGCGTTCGGAGCGTCCCCGAGGCGGGTGGTGGGTTAACGAAGAGGACGTGTCCGGGATACTGCGTGCCGAGCGTGACCGATGTCGGTTGGCCTGCTCCGGTCGCGGCCGTGCGAAGAATCGCGTTGCGCACGTCCTGCATCTGGCTTTGCACCCGCTCGTCGTGACGAAATTCGACCTTCGCGTTTTGACTCGGGATAGCAGTCGCCTGATACAGCGACATGGCGACGACCAGCATGGCGAACAGGAGAATCGCGCCGACCTGCACGGTCACGCCACGGTCGTCCGACCGGAACGTCATGCATGAGACAGATACGTGAAAAGGATAAAAAACCTGTTACTCGATTACTCGTCGTCTTCTTCGACGAGCTCCGGGTCGCTCATCGCGCTCTGAAGGCTGTCGAGGCCGTTTACCCACTCCGTAACGAGACCGTACTCCATCTCCTCCATGATTGATATGTCGAGTTCGTCACCCGCGAAGATGCGCGTGCCACCCGCCGCGACGAGACCGAGCGCGGAGTCCAAATCCTCCGCTTCTTCGGCCTTCTCGGCTTCGATGATGTAGTCCTCGACGGGCGCGTCCTCGGCGGGGCCCTGTGCGACGTACTCCTCCGACGCGTAAAACACGCAGAGCAGGCTCGTCTGGACGCCGTCGATGAGCATCGCTTTCTCCTCGTCCTCGAACTCGACCTCGCCGAGGACGGTCTCTCGGATGTCGGTGAGTTCCGAGAGGGCCGTCTCCTCGTCGATGTCATCGTCGTCGTACGCGGTGACGATTTTGGCGACGGCGATTGCCACGTCGTCCTGCAGGTTGAGCAGGAGCCGTGCGGAATCTTCGTCCTTCGGGTCGATATCCTCGTCCTTGATTCTGTCCAACCAGTTCTGCCAGCGTTCTTCGGAGTAGAACTCCTCTGGAGGAGCGCTCATACCTCTTTCGTGCATAGCACGATTCATAAATCCTCCGAGGCTGCCTCAACAGGGTGAGACCGCCCAAAACGGCCGAAAAACTCATGCTACACCGGGACGTGCGGATGTTTCGCCACCCATCGAAGTTAGGATAGCCGCAAACTGATCAAAAAGCCTGCACGATGGCTGTGTGATCGGTTGGCAAGCGAAAATCGACTCCCGAGCGACGGCTCACTTCGAGAGTGTCGCCTCGGTATCGAGTCCGTACACGAGTTCGGGAGTCGAGACGTGGGCCGTTCGAATCGCCTCGTCGTACCCCTGTTCCTGCATCCACGACACTCGTCGGGGGACCGTCTTCGGCCCCATTACCGCACCGGGACGGTCGGGGTCATCGATGAAGTCCGTCTCCATCAAAAACGGCTCGCTGCGCTCGACGGCGAGTTCGAGGCGGTCCTTGTCGCTCATCACGCTCGGCGTTACACCCGCCAATTCGCCGCCCGCGTAATGTTTGACCACACGCTCCGGTGGCAAGCCAGCCGCCTCCGCCCACTCGGCCACCTCGGTCAGATCGTCCGTCGCTTCGGTGTGCAGTTGAACCGCGCTTTCGGTCTCCGCGCCCAGTTCCAGCGCGCGCCGAAGGACGGCGTTCGAAGCGTCCCACACCTCGTCGGTCACGTCATAGTGTGGTCGTCCGGATTTCAGGGCGACGGCCCGCCCGTCCGCGACGTACTCCGCGGCGACTTCGAGTCCGGATTGCATCAGGTCACGCGCGTTCGCGGGCGTGAAGTCACGGTCGTCCACTAGTTTCGAGACGAGTCCCGGATGCACGCCGAGGACGGGCCACGCTCGACCCGGCAGGATTTCGTTCGCACGTTCTACCACCTCGACCGTCGTGTCGAAGACGGTTCGAAAGTCCGCTCCCGTTTCGGCTTCGACGCCGAGCAGCCAGGACGGCTTGTTGACGACGAGTAGGTGCGTGCCGCCGCTCCGTGCGAAATCCTTGACCGCTTCGACACCCCGGCCGTGGTCGGGGTCCAGATGGAGGTGATCGTCGAGTACCGGCGTCCCGAGGTCGTTCATACGTTTTCGTTGGGTTCCAGCGAAAAAACGCCCGTGGTTTTCCGATTTACTCGTCTTCGAGGACGAACGCCTCGTGGGCCGCGTTTTGGAGCGCGTCCGACCGGCCGTACTCGCCGGGCGCGATGGCAACCGTCCGAATCCCGTTTCGGGCCGCCTTTTCGAGGACGGGTTTGAAATCCGTATCCCGGGAGGCGATTGCGAGGACATCCACTTGGTCATCGAGCGCGAGTTCGGTCGCGTCGATGGCGAGTTTCACGTCCACGTCGCCGCTCGTGATGACGACCTCGAAACCGCGTGCTTCCGCCGCCTGAATCAACCCCGGTGTCGCGTGCTCGTCGAGGTACAGACGCGACGTTGCGAGTTGTCCGAGTTGCCGTCCCGCCGCTCGAACGTCGTCCAGATCGACGTCGAAGTCGTCCCGAAGGACGTTCGGTCCGTCGACGAAGAGTGCAACAGTTCGTTCGTGTTCATCGCCGTCTCCCTCGTGGAGAGACCGCAAGCCGCCGCTCATGGTCCGAGGTAGACGATAGCGGGACATAGCGGTGGCGGTTCGTTCTTCGTCCGACCTATTCCCAGAATGATTGATTTAACATCAGTAAACTTGTTCAGCACAGAATTAATTAATACTCTTAACTTTAGCCTTTATTTATTAATCCAGAGTATAAGATTTCAGCAATTCAAATGGATAAAATTTAAATACATATGCGAACTTCGTTAACTTGCCGTATGGCAGACGACAACATATCGCGGTTCGATAGACGTACATTCCTCAAAGCAACAGGTGCAGCCGGTGCGGCGGCGGCCATGAGTGGCGTTACGATGGCGACGCCCGGTCGTGAGCCCGGACCGAAAGAGGACGAGATTCTGGTCGGCGTTTCGGCCGGTCACGGTGACATCGAACAAGCAGTCACCGCAAAATCCCCGATGGACATCACCGTCGTTCACAAGAACGAACACCTGCGCTACGTCGCAGTGAAGCTCCCGAGCGCGATGCCCGACTCGGCTCGACAGAGCTTCATCGACGCAATCGAGAAGCGCGAAGGGATCAAATACGCGGAGCAGAACGCGACGCATTCGACGTACCTCACGCCGGACGACCCTAAATTCGGTCAGCAGTACGCGCCGCAGATGGTCAACTCCGACGACGCGTGGGACACCACCCTCGGCAGTCACGACGTCACCATCGCCGTCGTGGACACGGGTGCACAGTACGACCACCCGGACCTGCAGGCGAACTACAAATCGAACCCCGGAAAGGACTTCGCCGACGACGACAGCGACCCATATCCGGACGCGCCGCAGGACGAATACCACGCGACCCACGTTTCCGGCATCGCCGCCGGTGTCATCGACAACGGCACCGGTGTCGCAGGGCAGGGTAACTCCTCGCTCATCAACGGCCGTGCGCTCGACGAGGGTGGCAGCGGTTCCACGTCCGACATCGCGGACGCCATCCGCTGGGCCGCGGACCAGGGTGCCGACGTCATCAACATGTCCCTCGGTGGCGGTGGCTACACGAGCACGATGAAGAACGCGGTTACCTACGCCTCCAACAACGGCGTCTTCATCGCGTGTGCAGCGGGTAACGACGGCTCCAGCAGCGTCTCGTACCCGGCAGGATACAGCGAATGTCTCGCTGTCTCCGCCATCGACTCGAACGGCGACCTCGCTTCCTTCTCGCAGTACGGTAGCAAGGTCGAACTCTGTGCCCCCGGTGTGGACGTCCTCTCGACGACGACCGAGACGCGCGGTTCCTACGAGAAGCTCTCGGGTACCTCGATGGCAACCCCCGTCGTCTCCGGCGTCGCCGGGCTGACGCTCGCACAGTGGGACCTCACCAACTCGGAACTTCGAAGCCACCTCAAGAACACGGCCGTCGATGTGGGCCTGTCCTCGGATAAACAGGGCAGCGGCCGTGTCGATGCCTACAACGCCGTTACTACCGACCCCGGCAGCGGAAGCGGCGGCGGTGGCGGTGGTGGCAGCGATTCCACGAGCGGATCCGCCAGCGGTTCGCTCTCCGGCTACTCCGACTACGCCGACTACACGTGGTCGTGGAACTACAGCAGTCCGAGTCAAGTCGTCGTGGAGCTCGACGGACCGAGCGACGCCGACTTCGACCTCTACGTCAACACGGGAACGTCGAGCGCGGCGAGTCCGAGCAGCTACGACTACTCGTCCACCAGCACGGGCAGTCAGGAAACGATCACCATCGACAGCCCCGACACGTCCACCGACATGCAGATCGACGTGGATTCCTACAGCGGGTCGGGCAGCTACACCGTGACGATCACGGAATACCAGTAATCCCCATTCGATTGGTCCCCTCCTCTCGTTCTCACAACCGAAGAGTGACGACGATGCGAAATTCCCACGATGGTTCGGTAGCGACTGGTATCGAACTACGGCAGTGGAGCCGTCTCCGAATTTTACACCGGATGACACCACGCGGTTTATCCCTCGCTACGACAAATCGTCGGTCATGGTCGAGCCGACTGGAATCACCGCCGGACTCATCAACCTCCTCGCCGTTTTCATCATCGCGGCGAGCGTGGGTGTTTTCGTTGCCAAAGTCGGACGGTTTCCCTACACTATCGCCCTCCTCCTCGCCGGGCTCGCCGTTTCGATACTTGGTATCAACATCGACATCACGCTTACACACGACCTCATCCTGCTCGTGCTGTTGCCGCCACTCCTGTTCGAGGGCGCGGCGACCACCGACCTCGATAGCTTCCGCGAGAACCTCGGGTTAGTGTTGACGCTCGCGGTTCCCGGCCTCATCGTCTCGATTCTCATCCTCGGGGTGATGGGCCACTACGCCTTCGGCTATCCGCTGTTGCTCGCCACGCTGTTCGCCGCGATGATCCTTCCAACCGACCCGGTGTCCGTCTTGGCGCTGTTCGAGGAACTCGGCGCACCCGAGCGCCTATCGGTACTGGTCGAGGGCGAGAGCTTACTCAACGACGGCGTCGGCGTCGTCGTCTTCTCCGCGCTCTTCGTGCTCGTGAAACGGTCGGTGGAGAACGACATCGAACTCTCGAAACTCATCACCCCGAAGGTCATCGGCAACACCGCCATCGAAATCGTCTTCGCCAGTATCGGCGGCTTGGTCGTCGGCCTCGCCGCTGGCTACCTCATCTACCGCGTCATGGTCAACCTGGACGAGCACATGACCGAAATCGTCCTCACGCTCATCCTCGCCTACGGGAGCTTCCTGCTCGCCGAACACTACTTCCACGTCAGCGGCGTCATCGCAACCGTCACCGCCGGACTCCTCATCGGCAACCGCGGCGCGGAGTACGCGATGAGCCCCCAGACGAAGATATCCGTGTTCAACACGTGGGACACCGCCGCGTTCCTCGTCAACACGCTCATCTTCGTCCTCATCGGCGCGAAAACGCCCATCCACCAGATGGTCGATAACTGGCAACTCATCGTCATCGCCATCGTCCTCACGTTGTTCGTGCGTGCCATCACCGTCTATCCCTTCACCGAGGCGGTCAACCGATTCACTCGGAGCGATATTCCGTTCTCCTATCAGCACGTGATGGTGTGGGGTGGCCTGCACGCCTCGATTCCCATCGCGCTCGTACTGGGCCTTCCGTCGGAGTTCCCGCACATCGGGGAACTCCGTTCGATGGTGTTCGGCGTCGCTGCGTTCAGCCTCATCGTCCAAGGGTTGACCATGAGCAACCTCCTCGACCACCTGAACATCGTCACCCGAACCGAGACGGAGGAACTGTACGAACTCCTCCTCGGGCGCGCGCGTGCGGTCGATTCCGCGCTCGAAGCCGCCGACCGCCTCCACAACCGCGGTGACCTCCCGGGCGACGTGTACGACGACTTCCGCGGCGAGTACGAGGCCGAGAAGGACGACCTGAACACGACCATCTCCCGCCTGCTCCACGAGAACCCCGAACTCCGCCGGGAGGAACTCCTCGTCGGCGAGCGCCGCGTCCTCAAACAGGAAAAGAGCGCCGTCATGGACGCCATGCGCTCGGGCGTCATCAGCGACGACGTCGGCGAACGACTGCTCGAAGAGGTCGATTTGAAACTCGACCGCGTCGATACCGGTCAGAGCACCGTCCGCGACGACCCCGACAACGAAGCCTACGAGGAGTTCTGGCGCGCTCGCGTGAAGGAATACGGCCTCGATACGTCCTCCGCTGACGACGACTAGGAAAGCGACGATGGGGAAGAATCGTGTTTGGTTTTGATTCTGTTGTGATTCTAAACACTGGGAAGACGACCTCGAAAGCCCCCGGACCGAACGAAATCCGCGATTTAGACCCGTCGCTGTCCGGTTCGTAGTCGTCGTCAGAAGTTTTGCGAGAGCCTGTGGTTAGGCCCCTTCGCGTTGTTGCGAGGGAAGAACGCTCTGTGGCGGTCTTCCCGCACTCGTGTGAGTGCGAGGGAAGGGAGTTGAACCCTTGGACCTCTACAGGAGCGGATCTTGAGTCCGCCGCCGTTGGCCGGGCTTGGCTACCCTCGCACGCAGTTTCTATTCCATCCTCCGGGTGTTAAAACGTTCCGAATCGAGAAACGACACTCCTTTTCCATATCGCCGCGCCTCTCGAACCATGACGAACGTCGATTCTCGCCTCGAATTGGCCGAACGCTCCGCGACCGCAGGGAGCGAAATCGCGGCCGAGGGCTTCCGACACGACCTCGCAGTCGAGACGAAATCCAACAAGACGGACGTGGTGACGGAGTTCGACCGGCGCAGTCAACGCCGTGTCATCGAAGTTATCGAAGCCGAGTTCCCCGACGACGCGATCGTCGGCGAGGAGGAAGACGCGCTGAAGGAAGTCCCCGTAGAGGGCGACGTGTGGGTCGTGGACCCCATCGACGGGACGAACAACTTCGTCCGCGGGATTCCGCTGTGGACGACCAGCGTCGCGGCGGTCCGCGACGGCCAAACCGTCGCGGCCGCGAACGTCTGCCCGGCGCTGGGCGACGTCTACACCGTGGACGGGGACGGCGCGTACCTGAACGGCGAGACGATTTCGGTCAGCGACCGCACGGACCCCGAGACGTTCACGGTCTGTCCGACGATTTGGTGGGACTTCGACCGGCGGGAGGAGTACGCGGCGACCGTCGAGGGAATCGTGAAGCGCTTCGGGGACATGCGCCGGTACGGGTGTGCTCAGATCGTTCTCGGGATGGTGGCCAGCGGCGCGCTCGACGGCACCGTGACGAACGTCGTCCCGAACCCGTGGGACACGGTCGCGGGCGTGTTCATGGTTCGGCAGGCAGGCGGGACGGTGACGGATATTCACGGCGAGCCGTGGACGACCGAAAGTCGGGGACTGGTCGCTTCCAACGGGGAGGCGCACGACGAAGTGCTCGCGGCGGCTCGCGATGCGGAAAAACGGTCTCAAAAGTAGACGATTATGATTTATAATTTCGATTTGCGACTCGATTCCGATGCGGGTGTACAATTATTTATCAGTGGGGCCTTACCGTAGCGATATGAACCTGGATGACACAGACCGCGCCATTCTGAAAGCCCTCCAAGTGAACGCTCGAACACCGTTCAGCGAGATAGCACGACAGATCGATATGTCCAGTGCGACGGTCCACGACCGTGTCAATCGGATGGAAGAAGCGGGCGTCATCACCGGCTATCACGCCAGCGTGGACCCGAAGAAGATATCGCTCGGTATCTCCGCGTTCGTCGGTCTCCGCGTGGAACAGGGTCGTGAGAAGGACACGCTCAAGCGACTCGAAGGTATCGAGGGAATTCAGGAGGTTCACCTCACGACTGGATCGTGGGATGTTTTGGCACGGGTATATGCCGAGAACGCGGACAGTCTCCGCGAACTGATGTTCGACAACATCGCGCAGATGGACGGCTTCGCCCGTTCACAGACGATGGTCGTCCTCGGGTCACCCTACGAAAGCGACGAACTCCCCCTGAAAATGGGTTCCGAGGAGTGACAAGACCGGAACCCTAAAACCCGTTCGCTTCGCTTCGTGCGATATGGATACCGCAAGCGAGGGACTCGAAAACGAGCGCCTGTGGTTGGGGGCGGTCGCCGCCGCCATCGTCGCCCTGATCGGTGGTGCGCTCGCGTTCCCGAAACAAGTGTACGACGGCTTCATCTGGCATTATTTTTGGGGACCCGTACTGGCCGACGCGAAAGGCGCAGAGTGTGCCGTCCGTAGCGGCGGCGCGACGAAATACATCTACGACGCGGGCACGTGCGCGACAGCGCCCGGTCCGGTCGCCGTCCCCGGTTACACCTTCGTCTCGGAAGTCGGCTACGCCGTCACGCTCATCGTCGCCCTGATTGGCGTCGTCTTTCTGCTCCGTCGCCTGCACGTCGGCGAGGAGCGAGGCCTCTTCTTCGCGCTCTTCCCGTTCATGCTCTTCGGCGGTGCCCTTCGGGTCGTCGAAGACGCAAACAACGCGCTCGGAGCGGGGCACAGCTCGATCCCCTTCCCGTGGAACACCCTCATCATCAGCCCGGTGATCTATTTTACCGTCTTCGCCGTCACACTCGCGGCACTCGTCGTGAGCGTCGTCCTCGAACGACGGGGTATCGTCGAGAACTACGAATATCCGCTCGCCGGAATCGGAACGCTCGTGCTCGCCCTCACGGTGGGCCATCTCGTCGTGCTGGCGATGACGACGAGTCAACTCAAATTCTACCCACAGATACTCGTCGTCGTCCTCGGCGGTGCGACGCTCGTCACCGGAATCGTCTGGTGGTTGGTGGAGCGGTTCGCCCCCGAGGTCAACGCGGGAACGGCCGCAATCGGTGCGGTCGTCATCTGGGGACACTCGGTGGACGGCATCGCAAACGTCGCCGTTCTCGACTGGTCCGGTGCGCTCGGCCTCCCTGGACCCTACACCGCGAAACACCCCGTCAATCGGGCAATCATCGACATCACGTCCGGTGTACTTCCACCGTCGATAACCAACGTCATCGGGACGGCGTGGCCGTTCCTACTCGTGAAAATAGTCGCCGCGCTCGCCGTCGTTTGGGTGTTCGACGAGCAAATATTCGAAGAAAGCCCCCGCTACGCCATTCTGCTGCTCATCGCCATCGTCGCGGTCGGTCTCGGGCCGGGAACCCGCGATATGCTCCGGGCAACGTTCGGAATCTAACCCAGACGTTCCAACGTCGATTCCGGGAAATATCGGTCGCCACAGTTTTTACACTCCGCCACTTCGATCGTTCCCGCGTTCGGATGGTCGATACTGACGTTTCGTTTCGACAGGGACGACCCACACGTCGCACACGAGAGCTCGAATTCGGTCGTCATACGGTTACCACTCCTAACATGTATGGAGATTTACCCATTATTCACACCCTCTAGTATAGTAATTACGGCCACCCACGACATAAAACCCATGTGTCTCGCTAGCGCGGTTCATGTTTCGCCCCGAAGGAAGTTCGAGAGCGCGGTGACAGCTATGGATACGGATGTGGTTCACAATCGAGACGCGGTTCGAACCCGAGTTCGTCGGGAACCGTCCGCGCACGCTCGCCGAAGAACGCATCCTCGGTGAACAGCGGTTGTGCGTCGGGGACTAGAACGCGAGCCCCCTCGAATCCGAGCGACGCGACGTCTCGCGTGGTCAACCGCGCACCGTAGACCTGAAACGCGTCCCTCGCCAGCGACACCACGGTTTCCAACTCCTCCACGCCCTCCGGAACCGTCGATCCGACGCTCGAACTCGGTATCGTCGTCTCGGGAGCGACGAACTCCCGGGCCGCGTCCGGAAATACCGCATACCGGCCGATGGACCCGTCCTCGTTCGCCGCATCCTCCTTCCCCATCAGTTTGAGTTCGGTCCAGTTCTGCAACGCCTCCGCGAGCGCCGACCGGGCCGCCGCGTCCGGATCGAGGTTCGCACCCGATCCGACCGCGAACTTCGGCCATTCGCCCTCCCGGTGAACCGCCACGGCCACCACGGGAACGTCGATGTCCTGTGTCACCAACAGGGTCGTTACCTCCAACTCCTCCGCGCGTGCTCGCTTGACCAGCGCCTCGAAACCCCCGTCCTCGACGGCCAACCCGAGCGGTTCGAACGTGGAGTACCACGCGAGCATCGTCGCATCGCGCTCGATGACTTCGTATATCCCCGACAGGAGCGCCTCTACCGTCGAATTGCCCAACCCTAACCCGGTAGTGATGGATGGCTTGAACCGCATCGACGGCGGCGGGAAGTGGACGAATTCGGCCGGGAGATGAACGAGATCTCCGGTCGTCAGATTCCGACCCGACACCCACTCGATCTCTTCGTCGCTCGGGTCCTCCCATCCAGTCGGGCACACGAACTCGGCGGGCGATACGGCGTTTCCGAGTTCGGACGGCCGTGCCACCGCGAACTCCTCCTCGCGGTAGATTCCTGCGCAGTAGCGCTCCATCCCCTCGCCCAGCGCCTTCATCAACGCTTCGTCCCAGTCGGCCGAAACACCGGCCGATTGGGCCGCCGCGCGTGCGTCGCTGAACCCGCTCGTATCCGCGATGGATGCCAAATAGTACGGCACGGGAAACGACGACACCTCGCCGAGCGAGCGAACGATTCCGATCCGCTCGTCCATCGCCAGTTCCGCACGGCCCACCGCATCGTCCAACGTTCGCTCCTCGTACGCGATACCGAGCGTCCTGTCCCGCGATTCCCCACACGTCGGACATCCCGGAATCGGGAGCAGTCGCCGTTCGGCGTGAGGAATCTCTCGCACCCCGCCGAGGAGCGACGATTCCTCCCCGCTTGCGAGTCTCGCCGCCTCCCGTCCCGCGACCGCGCCAGCGTATCGTTCGGTGACGCCGTCGTACTCGACGCTTTCTCCTTCTTCCTCTCGATTCGATACCACACGTGCACGGAGACAGTCGAAACAGGCAGTCTCCGGGGAAAATCCGGAAATCGCGGCATCCACCCCGGCGATCGCATGTCCACCGACGCCACCGAGTTCCACGGCGATCCACGGAACCCCCGCGCGATTCGCACGCCTGAAAACGGGTGCCCCGACCTCGTCGATGACGACCGCGAAATCGGCCTCGTCGATCGCGTCGTCGTCGAGTTCTTCGACGCTTCCTTCGATATCCGAGAGCGCCGCGACGACCGCATCCGCACCACGTCCCTGTCCGACCACGCCCAGCACGCTGTTCATGCACGGGACGAGACGGCGTGGTGGCAAAAATACGGCGGATAGCTACCGCTCACGGGTACTGAAAAAACGGAAGGAGTTCGGCTTAGTTGAGGATGCTCTGTGCGACGCCAGCGAGCTGGTCGGTGTCCGCGCTCTGCAGTTCGTCGTTGGCAAGCTTCAGGCGGAGGCGTGGGCGACCGACGTCGATGGGGACCTTTTCCGTGCCGATGAGGCCCATGTCTTCGAGCTTTGTCTTCGTGCGGGAGAACGTGGCTTTGCTTGCGATGCCGACGTCCTCGCCCCACTTGCTGATGTCGTAGAGCAGTGCTTCGTTTTTGGCCGCGACGAGGAGGCTGATCGTCACTTCGTCCAGACCGTCTCCGTCGCCACGTGCGGTTTCGAGGGACGCGAGGACGCTGTTGAAGTCGTCTTCTGCCTCGGGGCTGATCTCGTCGCCGAGCGTCTCGCGGACACGCGTGATCGGGGGCGTGCGGAGCGAGAAGGAGCCTGCGTCGTCCCAGAACTCCGTGTACGTGCCGTATGCGGCGTCAACGAAGTCGTCGTCGTCCGAGGTGAGACCGCCTACGCGGTCGCCCGCCGTGACGAGCGCGATGACGACGTCGTCGGTGACGAGGAGCGAGTTGCCGGAGGTGTCGTCAGTCGTGCGAAGGGTGAGTGCATCCTCGTCGATGAGGTCTGCGGCGTTACTGGCGATGATGAAGTCCTCCATCACGTCCTTCAAGGTACTCTCGTCCGCGAGCATGCGCATCTCGGGGAGGTCACCTTCGTATTCCGTTGCGGCGTCGATGAGGTCCTCGATCGCGCTCGCGGATGGGTTCACGACGAGCATGACGTCGGGACTTTGATCGATGACCGTCTGCAGGATTTCGTGGACGCTTTGGTTCAAGAGGTTCGATTTTGTTTCCATGGTAGCAGGGAAGAGATTCATGTATTTAATTTTAACGCTCGAACTCAACGGAAATCATAGGTTATGTAGCATGAACAATTAGTCAACGACGTAATTATAATCTCTAAATTTGTATAATATCGGCCTGATCTCCGATATCTCTTCAGTGAATTTGAATTTTTCAGTGTCCCCGCGAGAGTGCCCAGATCGCACAATATCGCGTAATTTTACCTTCCGATAACTGTTGTTGGCCGGGAATAACCGGATAATTCCGTTGGGTAAGCGGTAATTACCAAATCAAGATTGCGTGAACAGTCCGAAAGGATGAAGTATGATGGATGTGGTGTTTCAACACATACCATGCGATCCGAAATCCGACAGTGGTTCGCGAGTCATCCGTGGGCGTTGAACGCAGCATTCACCTTGATGTTCGCATCGGTCGTGTACACGGGTGGCATCATTTCACCCCTGGAAGCCGGTACGGCTGGCGGTGGACCCTGATTACAACAACGATTCCAACTTGCTCGACCAGTACAGTTCACCATCATACACAATCGGAATTTTTGCCCGCGTGAGAAATGACTTGAGTTCAGCCTGATCTAGCGTGAAGACTGCATCGTGTCCATTGAGGTACATCTTGTTGTCCTCCTTCAAAAACGGTTGATAGTATCCACCATGCATTCGCTCCGCGATCGAACTGTATGATAACTTGAACTTGCATCCGTTGACCTTTGTAAGGCGTCCTATCGTCGGAAAGACGGTCCCACACTGCGTTAACTGGTGTGTCCCATCACCGACGACTGCGTAGTCCTTGTTCATCATTATTCGCCGTCGAGCGATTTGAAGGGCTCGCTGGATGCTGAAGCCGTTTATCAACAGTCGAGCGAACGAAACACCCACTTTCCCGGCCTGTTTGTTCAACACCTTGTTGAACGTCACTGCACCGGCCACGCTACCTTTCCTAATCAGTTCCATCCCCTCGTAGTAGGATCCACATGCGTTCAAAAAGAAGGTCTGGACGTTGCTCTCCGTGATGGACGACACCGGGAGAGTGCCGTTGGTACAGCGCAGTCCGGACTTCTCACAGTGACCGATGTAGTGGACGAAATCGCTCGGTGTTTCCAACACCTCGGCGAGTTCCGTGCATGTCAGATGTTCACGAACCGTAACATCGATCGGTAGATTTTCCGACCGGTCCAGATAGATATCGGCCACGTCCTCGTGTTCGTCTTCCATCGTCTCGTCGTTCAATATCAGGGTCACGTCGATGTCCCCTTCCGACTCTTCGAGGTACTTGAACCGGTTCTCGTAGGCACTCGGTTCGACCTTGAACACGTCGATGGGTACGCCGTCCGCCAGCCATCCATGAACACGCCCCCTGTGAAGTTCGGGCATCACCCTATCGACTGACGTAACGCTGTTCGTCGTCCGGTACGGGCTGTCGGCCGAAACCGCACGTGGCTTCGACGGTTCGGCTTGTGGATTACCACGATAGAAGTCGCCGAGCGATACGTCCAACAGTTCGTTCTTCTGTAGATTTGACGATTCTGGGAGGTAGATGAGGCTCAGGTTTGCAAGCAGATACGGGAGCGAGGAGACGTTTTCCAGCGACGGCTCGACGTACATCGCTAGATGCCAGTCCGGAAGTCCATCGTCGATACGGTCGAAATCCACGAGGTCGTAGGTGACCAATTGTTCGGCCGGTGTGGCCTCGTAGGTTGCCTTCGCGTCGATATCGATCTCATCGAGTAGATCCAACTCCGCGAGCTCCCAGCAGTATGGTCCCTCATTGCGGACGAGACAGTCCAGAAAGAACAACCGACGGAGCATGTCCGCGACTTCGTGTTGATACGACGGGAGGGGACTGAATACGTACGTGAAGTTGACCTCGGGTGCCGAAAGCACCGGTGCATCGCGCTCTTCGACCACCACGTCCGCTTGCAGATAGTACGCGAGGGGTGCGGTGACGAACAACGTCCTGAAATCGTCGGGAACGCGGAGTTCGATGCCAACGTCCTTTTTCTCCGCTCGCACTGGGTCCGGGATGTGTAACTCGTTTCCCACTTCGAACTGGGGCGGATGCCCACGAAGGGTCGGATACGACCTGTCCGGGCCGGTCGCCTTCTGAGATGAGGAGGCGTACGAGATTGCTGTCGCTAGCCCTTCCGTCGTCGGTGGAATGGTTATCGTATCGAGTGGGACGTTGTGATGGCTCCGAAAGCCGAACGTAATCGGAATCCACTCGTGGAAATCGACGATTAACGATTCGAAATCGTCCGTTTTACGAATGGACGCTGACCCCGAAAATCGGAGATACGTTTTGACGTTCCCGTGGATGTTTGCGAGGTACTCTCCGTCGGGAAGTTCGAGGGGTTTGGTGTCATTACCGTGCTTGTACTGTTCCCCCGTTTCGACTTCGGTGATGTTTACCAAACTCGGAGGAAACGTGAGTTCGGACGCGTAGCCGGGGACTAACTCGTCGACCGGCGGTTCGATTTCCTGCGTCTCGCCGCCGGACTTCCAGTCGGGCGCATCGATGGTGACCCCCGTTTTTGTCCGGTCGAACGCGCGAACCCCAGTTTCCGTTTCCTCCCATTCGATCATACCGGTAATAGAAGCGTTATCTCACTGTTAGTTTATATTTCTGTCGGGGACGGCGATCTGCCGTGCGAAGGGTAAACTTATACCTCGCGGTGTCTCGGGATTTCACATGGAGTACGACCACGTTCGAGCGACCGATCCGGAAGTCGCCGACGCTCTCGAAGCGGAAGTCGAACGCGAACGCGACACGCTGGAGATGATCGCCAGCGAGAACTTCGCCAGCGAGGCGGTTCTCGAAGCACAGGGAAGCACCCTGACGAACAAGTACGCGGAAGGCTACCCCGGCGAGCGATACTACGGTGGCTGTGAGCACATCGACACGGTCGAGAGTCTCGCCATCGAGCGCGCGAAGGAACTCTGGGGTGCGGAACACGTCAACGTCCAACCGCACAGCGGTTCGCAGGCGAACATGGGCGTCTACCTCGCCGTTCTCGACCCCGGCGACAAGATCCTCTCGCTCGACCTGACCCACGGCGGCCACCTCAGCCACGGTCACAAGGTGAACTTCGCCGGAAAGCTGTACGACGTCGAACAGTACAAGGTGGACACCGAAACCGGCTACCTCGACTACGACGCGATTTACGATCACGCCGTCGAATTCGACCCCGACATCATCGTCTCGGGCTACTCCGCCTACCCGCGACAGGTCGAATGGGAGCGGATTCAGGAGGCCGCCGACGCGGCGGATGCGTACCATCTCGCCGACATCGCTCACATCACGGGCCTCGTCGCCGCTGGCGAACACCCCTCGCCGGTCGGCATCGCCGACTTCGTCACCGGTTCGACGCACAAGACGATCCGCGCCGGACGCGGTGGCATCATCATGTGCGACGAGGAGTACGCCGACGCCGTCGATACGGCGGTCATCCCCGGTATGCAGGGCGGCCCATTGATGCACAACGTCGCGGGCAAAGCGGTCGGATTCAAGGAAGCGCTCCAACCCGAGTTCGAGGAGTACGCCGCCCAGACCGTCGAAAACGCGAAAGTGCTCGCCGAGACGTTCCAGGACCACGGCTTCGGTCTCGTCTCCGGCGGCACGGACACCCACCTCGTGCTCGTGGACCTGCGTGAATCCCACGAGGACGTGACGGGCAAGGACGCCGAGGAGGCGCTCGAAGACGTCGGCATCGTCCTCAACGCGAACACGGTTCCGGGCGAGACGCGCTCGCCCTTCGTCGCCAGCGGTATCCGCGCCGGTACCCCCGCGCTGACGACCCGCGGCTTCGACGCGGACGACATCGAACGCGTCGGCGACCTGATTGCCCGCACGATAAATCACATCGACGACGAGGACGTGAAAGCGGAAGTCGCCGAGGAAGTGCAGGCCCTCTGCGAAGAGAACCCGCTGTACGAATAAGTCGTCTCAACGTTTCTTTTTCACGAGCGACACAGCTAATTCGGCACGCCGTGAGGTTCGACCATGCCTGAACAACTCGCGGGCTTCAAACGCGCCGATATCGTGTTCACCGATGGAACATCCCTCGCCGACGTGACCGTCGCCATCTACCCGGGTTGGATTCGCATTCAGACGGAGACGGCGAACCAGTTCCATCCGCGCGAGCAGGTGGACCGGATTCAATCGACTCGGTGATACCGATGACCGACGATTCAGACGTTCTTCGGGTGACGATACATGTGGAGGACGGAAGCGTCGAATACGTCGAAGGGGAGGATGTGGTTCGGTATCCGAAGTACATCGGTGGGGAAACGGAATACGATACGATGCCGGTCGAAAAATGGGTCGAATTCCGGGCTGCCGATGCTGCGAAGGATGTCGTCTGGGAGGAGCTAAACGAACGAGTGGATGGAGAGATTTCCGGGGTCGGAACCGGAATCAGTTCCACCGACAACGGTGCTACGAAGACCGTGAAAGTGTACCACGAGCGGTGGCGAAACGAGGATGGCACCGTCACCGAGCCATCGATTTCGTTCGACCGATTGCAGGAAATCACACCGGTGCGTGTGGAGACGACTGCGGAATATCACGGCGATACGTACGCCCGTTCGATTCCCGTTCAAGTCGTCACCATGGAGTCGCAGTTTCTCTAACCAATATAATACACGTTCGTGCATATATTCGTATTTTCAATCTCAAAAATACGCACGAACCCGGATGTTTAAGGGGCTTCGAGTGCCAGTGGTCGGTAATGACGGACATCATCGACGGGCGTGCGGTTGCGGAGGGCATTCGAAGCGACCTCGGCGAGAGCATCGAGACGCTGAAGGCGGAGGGTGTGACGCCGGGACTGGCGACGGTGCTCATGAGCGACGATCCGGCGAGCGAGACGTACGTCTCGATGAAACAGCGGGACTGCGAGGAGGTCGGTATCAACGGAATCCACATCGAAATCGACCCAGAGGCACCCGCCGAGGAACTGTACGACACCATCGACGACCTGAACGAGGACCCCGACGTCCACGGGATTCTCGTCCAGATGCCCGTTCCGGACCACATCGACTCGCAGAAGGTGCTCCGCGCCATCGACGCCGAAAAGGACGCGGACGGCTTCCACCCGGAGAACGTCGGCATGCTCGTGGCGGGCCACCCGCGATTCAAACCCTGCACGCCACACGGCGTCCAGAAACTCCTCGAATCGGCGGGCGTGGACCCCGAAGGCAAGGACGTGGTCATCGTCGGTCGGTCGAACATCGTCGGCAAACCGCTCGCGAACCTCCTCATTCAGAAAGCCGAGGGTGGCAACGCGACGGTGACGGTGTGTCACTCCCGTACCGATGACCTCCCCGCGAAAACCCGCGAAGCGGACGTGGTCGTCGCGGCCTGCGGCGTCCCCGAACTCATCGACGGTTCGATGCTTTCCGAGGGCGTGACCGTCATCGACGTGGGTGTCAACCGCGTGGATGCGGACAACGAGAAGGGCTACGAACTCGTCGGCGACGTGGACTTCGAGAGCGCAAAGGAGAAAGCGAGCGCGATTACACCGGTGCCGGGCGGCGTCGGCCCGATGACGCGGGCGATGTTGCTCTACAACACGGTGAAGGCCGCCGGAGAACAGACGGGCATCGACGTCGAACTGCCGTAAAGCGGAGAGTCGAACGGCGCTATCCTAACCGGTCGAGTCTGTCCCGACTGCTCGCGAGGGCGTCCGGATCGTCCTGGTCGAAATACCGCCGCAACTCACGGGCGGCCGACACGAGCACTTCCGCGGTGTCGATGTCGGTTCCGCCTTCGAGCGCCTGCGCCCTGCGGACGTGTTCCCCGAGGGTTTCCAGCGTACTCCTGCTCTCCCGACTGACGTCGTGTTCCCTGGTCCACTCCCCCATCTCCCGGTGATACTCCTTGAGCGATTCGGCGTCGGCCAACCCGCGGATCTCGTATATCGATTCCGGGAGGTCCTCGGTGTCCGGTCGTTCGCCCTCGTCGGCCCCGCTGAGCAGGGAGTAGAAGTAAATCTCCTCGTCGTCGGTCATCCGCATCGACCGACTGAACAACTCGCCCGCGTGGCGGAGTTCGTTCGCGGCGAGGTAGGTGCCGTCGAGCGGGAGGAGTTCGCCGCCGCGGATGAATCCACGCTTTCTGACGTATCTGCGGCCTTCCTTCGCCGCGAGGTCTGCGACCTCGCGCGCCGGTTCCTTGTCGAGTGCGTTCCGTATTTCGACCAGGTCGAGCGTCGCCGGACGGTCGGTCTGTTGGAGACGATTCTCGTCCAAGCCGACGCTCTCCATGCTTCCACAGTCGGGACACGTGACGCTCCCCGTCTCGTAGTACGACCACTGGTTCCCGCAGCGCTTGCACTCACGGGTTCCGCGAACTTTCATGCCCATCCGTTACAGGCCCGCGGTAAAAACTTTCACGCGCGTGAGCGGTCTCCTCTTTCCCTTTCACCTCTCCCTTTCGTCCCTCCCTTTCGTCCCTCCCTTTCGTCCCTCCCTTTCACCGCTCCTCTTTCAGCTTCGGTCCCCGCTACAGTTCCTTTCTCCCCAGTACATTTATCAGCGGTCACGAACTACTCCGTATTACTATGTCGAGTGAAACAAGCTCGGAGGATAGAGTAAGTCGCCCCGTGGCGGCTGGTCGAGAAATTCTCGGCCACTTGTACCGCTGATTCTGCGGAGTATTCCGCGAACGACTCGTCCGCTCCCGCCGAGACGTCAGTCTCCGCCGAGCGAACGGACGATGGCGTGTCGCTGACCGTCTCTGGCGAGACACACGAACTCACTAGACGCGAGGCCACCCACTTGCGGGAGGTTCTCGGTCGAGCGCTGACCGAACGCCGCGAATACCTCTACACGGCCGGGGAATACCGCGACGACGGGAGTTACGTCGTCTCGCGCCGCGGTGCCGATTCTGCTGGTCATCGAAAGGTGTTCGAGCGCTTCGACGTACTGGTGGACCTGTACGACCGACTTCCCGGAGTGTTCACCGCCGATGACGTGGACGAACGCGGACTGACCGGCGGACGACGTCACATACTCGTCCATCACTTCGCCGAACACCCCGAGTTCGACTGCGAACTCGTCTCGCGTCAGCCACTTACCGTGCAGAAGGAGAGTGAAACGGACGGGTAGAAACGCGGACGAACGACACGCGGACGAATAGTACACGGAGAGCGACGCGGGAACCCCGACGACGCTTCCGACTAGTGAACGCTTTTCGGGGTGGACTGCTTCGTCCCGCGTATGTCACACCACGCCACAGACGGTCGACCGCGACCGTCCACGTTCTCTATCGTCGCTCGCGACCCGGAACAGGACGCCATCGGCGTCGCCGTCCAATCGAAGTTCGTCAGCGTCGGCAGCGTCGTCCCGTTCGTCAGCGCTGACGCCGGAGCCATCGCCACACAAAGCTTCGCCAACGTTTCCTACGGACCGGACGGCCTCGGACTGCTCCGGAAGGGGACCCCTGCCGACGAAGTCGTGATGGAACTCACCGGGGCCGACCCCGACTTCGAGTCGCGACAACTCGGCGTCGTCGAGGCACCCATCGCCGCCCGCCGCCGGACGAAATCCCACAACGTGGGCGCACAGAAGGATTCGATAGCCGCGTTCACGGGCATGGAGTGTTTCGACTACGCGGGCGACATTCAGGGCGCTCACTATACCGTGCAGGGGAACATCCTCGAAAACCGGGCTACCCTCGAAGCGATGGCCGAGACGTTCGAGGAGACCGACGGCGGACTACCGGAACGACTCATCGCCGCGCTCCACGCGGGCAACGAGGCCGGTGGGGACAAACGCGGCGAACAGAGCGCCGCGCTCTACATCGCCAAACCGCAAGGCGGCTACGAGGGACGTAACGACCATTGGGTGGACGTTCGCGTCGACGACCACGAAACTCCAATCGACGAACTGGAACGCGTCTTCAAGATTTACGACGTGACCCTTCTGGAGCGCGAAGCCCCGGACGAGACGCGCGAACTGACTGGCGACGTTGCCGAACAGGTCAGCGGCACGCTCGCGGAGATGGGCTTTTTCGAGGGGACACCATCGACGGAATTCGGCGACGAGGAACGCGACGCCCTGGAGGACTTCCGCGGCCTGAACAACTTCGAAAACCACTCGCTTCCCGTGCTGGAGGACGCCCTCGCACGCGGCTGGGACGAGTCGTCCGGTGACGGCCAAGGAAAGATGGTCGACGCCATCTGGCACGGCCTCTCCCGACTGCAACGGAAGTGACGGCGATAGGAGAGGGAATTTTCGGATTTCGATTTCGCTGTAATTGAACGAGAGCACGGGAGAGCGTCGCTCTCCCGGGGAATCGGTTGGAGAGGACGGGGTGCGGTTTTTGTGGTTCGGAGAAAACCGATTCCGGAGCCGTTTGCGAGTGGGCTAACGTTAATGAGGCTTGACCGACAAGCAGTATCTATGAGTACAGATGCCGCACCGAACGGGGAGGAAAGCCCGACAATCGAGGTGACCGAAGATGCAGCGGAACAAGCGCTGTCGTTGCTGGACAGCGAAGGCCTCGACCATTCGGTAGCGGGGCTTCGACTGTTCGTACAGCAGGGAGGCTGTGCCGGACTGTCGTACGGGATGCGGTTCGACGACGAACCGGAGCCTGACGATACGGTGTTCACACATTACGGTCTGCGGGTGTTCGTCGATCCGGCGAGCATGAACTACATCGAGGGGAGCGTCGTGGATTACGAGACCGGTCTCCAAGGTGCGGGATTCCACGTCGAGAACCCGAACGTGGTCTCCGAATGTGGCTGTGGCGAGAGCTTCCGAACCTGATTCGACGCGACGAAGCCCGCGGTATCGGTAAAAGAATGGATCGGTGGCTGTTTTTCCGTCAGTCCAGTTCGAACGCGACTGTTACTTCGGATTGGTACTGACGCCCTTCGACCGAGGCGACTTCGACGCCGAGGGTGTCGACTTCGACCCACTTGATTTTGTCGAGCGTTTCCTCAGCCCGATCGATGGCGTTTTCGGTCGCTTCGTCGAACCCTTCGTCGCTCGTTCCGATGAGGGTGATCTTCTTGAACACCATGGCGTATGTGATTGTTCCGCACCGGTAAAAACCGCATCGGCCGTCCCGGTCCCATCCCGTCCCGTATTCCTCCCATCCCGTTCCGTATTCCGTTCGTTACTCGGACCCCTGCATCCGTGCATCGAGGCGGGCCGCGAGGGCACCCGTCACGTCGGTGAGGTAGGCCGTCCCCCAGAGTGCGGTGACGAGGCCGCCTGCCGTATCGAACACCAAGTCGAGCATGGTGTCGCCGAGTCCGAACTGGGTGAGGACCGCGCGTCCGCCGACGATGGACGCCAGGCCGCTGACGGCGAACTCGGTCACTTCCCAGATGACGCCGAACGCGACGACGAACATAAGGATGAAGACGAACATGAACCGGGGTGGGAGATACACGTCCTCGTAGTGTGAGTCGAGCGCCCGGACGGTGGCGTAGCCGACGCCAGCGACGAGCGATGCCGACAGCATGTGCGTGACGTGGTCCCACCACCAGACGTTCTGATAGGGTCCGAGGGTGCCGACCGCGTGGAGGAAGACGGCGGTGGTGATCCACAGGGTCAACCCGGCGTCCATCGGAATCCCGTAATCGCGCTTGAGAACCGCGGGGGTGTGCGTGACCGCGAACGCCAGCGCGCTGTTGATCATGATTCCGAGGTTGCCCCTGTCCATACCGACGAAGAAGATGCCGACGAGGCAGAGTTCCATCACGCGCGTCAACTGCTGTTGTCTCCGCTCGGAGATGCCGAGGCGTTCGCGTACTCTCATTCGAGATGCTCCTGAATCTCGGCGGGCAACCGTTCTTCGGCCGGGATGACTCGCCGGAAGTACCACTCGAAGACGATTCCAGCGACGATGCCGACGACCGTCGCGTAGACGAAATCCCACATCAGTCGATACTCGCTGTGGAGGAGGTGCGTTCCGAGGTAGATGTCCGAAAGCCACTGGACGACCGCCCAGACCCCGGCCGTCGCAATCGTGGCGATGACCACGAAGAGGACGGCGAACCAGTGGTTCATCCGAACCGGGGTGAAGACGTGTAACTCGACGGCGACGATGAGCGCGAGCGCGGCGACCGAGAGGTACGTGGCGACCCGTGTCGTGAGCGCGAGGGTCGCGAGTTCCCGTCCGAGGACGGGGAGTGCGGCGAGTATGAGCACTTCCCACGGGAGCATCGCTTCGGTGTTCCGAAAGGCCACTGGTGGTACCAGCGCGAGCGCCGCAACGCTTCCGGCGAACATTGCCCACAACAGGTCGTCCTGCACCAGGCTTCCGATCATCACGATCACCAGAAATCCGACGAGTAGCCACGCCAGTCCCGCGTTGACACGCTTGTCTTCCACGAGTGCGTCCAACTGGCTGACCCGCTGTGCCATACCCTGAATACGAGCGCTGGCGGTAAGAAATGATAGGAAAGGACGCGAAAAACGAAATCCGTCGGGAATTTCAGCTGAACGGACTATTCGGTCGGGGAAGCGGTTCAGGCGAACTGATACACCGCGGCGTACGCGACGGCCGCGAGTGTCACCGCAGCCATGCCGGTACACAGCCACGCCGTTGGATTCCGAACCGGACGGAACGGTCGTTTGGGGTGCAGTTGCGGTCCGACGCCGACGGCACCCACCGCGAGCACCGAGAACACGAATTGATACGAGACCGAAAGCGTCGGGGCGGGAATCACCAGCGCGGCCAGTGCGTAGCCCACCCCGAGCGCGGCGCGCGGGTGGATGTGTTCGCGGAACTGCTCACGAACGCGGCCGCCGTTGAGGTGAAAGTACACCGAGACGGCGAACCACGCCAGCACGACTTCCAGCCCGAAGATGGCGAGCAGGTTCAGCGTCGGGTCCGAAAGGATGGCGATGCGGGAGTGCAGCAGCGTCACGTCGAAGGGGTAGAAGAACTGTGGCGGTGCCCCCGTGAACACGTCGCCGAACGGGTGGGACATCAGTCCGAAGACGGCGGCGAGAACCAACTCCCTCGGCCCGAGGTCGGTGCGCGAATCGGCGACGAGCGCGGCGACCGTTCCGACGACGACGAAGACGGACATGACGCCCGCTCCGAGGAAGCCGCTGTTTGCGAACGCGATCCAGACGAGTCCCGCCAGTAGGGCCGCGGACAGCAGTTTCCTCCACCGATCCCCGGTCGCCAACACGAACGCGGGACCGGCGATCGCGGCGACGACGAGCGAGTGGGTTACGGCGCGGTGAACGAGGTGTGCGCTCCCCCAGAACTCGGCTGTCATCCGCCAGACGCCGCCGAACCCCGACTGTACGAGACCGATCACCGCGTAAGTCATGTCAACGTCCGGAACAGTAGCGAAGACGCCCGCGACGACCCCAAATGCGAGTGCACGCTCTGTGGACCAGAATCGCCGGGCGACGAGCGCTGCCACCCCGAAGGCGAGCAGCGCGTGGCCGACCATCATGGAACTATCCTTCGCGTTCAGTCGTCATAAGCTTCTCTCCAGTTCGACCCCTACTGCATCCGACCTTCGGTCTGCACCGTCTCGATGGCCTTCGAAAGCGATTCGGTCGTCCGGTCGAGGACGCCCGCCAATTCCGGTCGATTCGCCGAGCGATTCCGTGTGCGGTCGCTGGTGCTGTTGTGACAGCGTTGTTCTCCACTCCTCGCTGGAGCAGTTGCTCTTCAGTCGTCGTCGGCATAAACCGGTCCGACCGTTCGGAAAGAAATAGCCGCTTGGAATCGAGTACGAGACGTTTCGCGTCGCACGTGTGATAGCCCAAAAAAGTGAGAGTTAGAACCTCGATTGCTCGCCCGAGATTTCCTGCTGGATTCCACCGGTCGGCGGCTCCTGCCCTGTCGTCCTCAGCTGGTCGAGCAATCGGTAGGTCGAATCGACGGCCCGGGAAAGAACCGACGCACACTCCTGACAGTGCGGGCTCTCGTGTCGCATACACTCGCTTGCACATTCCTCGGCCGCGTTCGCGAAGGTTTCGGCGAGCTCTGGTCCGAAGACCGAGTCACGCGCGATGAGCTTCGTGTTCAGCGTTCCGAGGTCGGCAACGTCACGGCAGAGCCGAATACATTCGGCCATCTCCGGCCCCTCGTCGAGACATTTATCGGCACACCAATCACAGACTTTCGCGGCCTGCTCGAAATCTTCGAGCGCGACACGCATCTCGCCCGGCAACTGGTCGTCGAACTGGCCGCCCGGTTGTGTCATCCCTCGTCCGATCTGCTGGCCGATTCCCCCTCGTTGGGGCGTCCCTTGCTGAGCCATTTCTCGTTGGCCCATTCCGCCGTGGCCGGTTCCACCGCCATACCCCTGACTGGGCATCTGCTGGCCGATTCCCCCTCGTCGGCCACGCTGCTGACTGACGGGCGGTTGCCCGTACCCCTGCTGATACTCGGTGCCGTACTCGTTGCCACCGCTGCTCTGCGCCTGCGAGTGCTGCATGGGTCTCTGTTGTGTCATGGTATTTCTCCACCCAGCAACGTGCTGGGGTACCCCGTCCTACGCCCATGACCCGAATAAACCGGACCGACCGTTTCGACCGTTCGGGATCCGTTCGCAGGGAGAAACGCCGCGTTGTGCGATTTAACGGTCCGTTGGGTATCGACTGCCGGGACGGCGGGGTTTTTGTCACCGCACGTGATACGGAAAGGCATGGAGAACCCTACGGTAGGCGAGTTGACACCGCCCGACAGAACGCTGATGGGTCCCGGTCCGAGCGAGGTACATCCACGCGTCCTCCGCGCGATGAGCACGCCGTTGGTCGGCCATTTAGATCCGTCGTTCATCGACATCATGAACGAGGTTCAGGACCTCCTCCGGTACACCTTCAGAACGGAGAATCAATGGACCATTCCCGTCTCCGGAACCGGATCCGCCTCCATGGAGGCCGCCATCGGAAACCTGGTCGAACCCGGCGACACGATGTTGGTTCCGACTAACGGCTACTTCGGCGGCCGGATGGAATCCATGGCGAAACGGGCGGGTGGCGAAGTCGTCCACGTCGATGCGCCGTGGGGCGAACCACTCGACCCCGCCGACGTGCAGGTCGCGTTCGAGGAACACCAGCCCGATATCTTCGGATTTATCCACGCGGAGACGAGCACCGGCGTCGTTCAACCGGGCGTTTCCGAACTGACGCACATTGCCCACGACCACGACGCCTACGTCATCGCCGACTCGGTGACATCGCTCGGGGGCGTCGAGTTGAAGGTCGACGAATGGGACATCGACGTGGCCTACTCCGGCCCGCAGAAATGTCTCTCCTGCCCGCCGGGTGCGAGTCCGCTGACGCTCAACGACCGCGCGATGGAAAAGGTGCTCTCCCGCGAGGAATCCCCCCGCTCGTGGTATCTCGACCTCTCGCTCCTCGAAGGCTACTGGGGTGAAGACCGGGCGTACCACCACACGGCACCCATCACGAACGTATATGCACTCCGTGAGGCGCTTCGGCTCGTCAGCGAGGAAGGCATCGAATCGCGCTGGGAGCGCCACCGCGACGTTGCCGGTGCGCTCAAGGCGGGCGTCGAAGCGATGGGTCTCGAAATGAACGCGCCCGAGGAGTACTGGCTCCCGAGCCTCAACGCGGTTCGCGTACCGAACGGCGTCACCGACACCGACATCACGAGCTACCTGCTCGACCAGTACGACCTCGAAATCGCTACCGGACTCGGTGATTTGGACGGCGAAATCTTCCGCATCGGTTGCATGGGCTACTCCGCCCGCCCGGAAACCGTCTCGTACCTCGTGAGCGCGCTCGGCGACGCGCTCCGCGAACACGGCGCGGACGTGGACGTGGAGGCGGGACTCGCGGCGACGAGCGAAGCGCTCGGCAACTGAGTCGAAAACCGATTTCTACGGATGCACGGGCGGACTACCGAACGGTCAGCGCAGTTTCCAAAACCCCTTGTACGGTTCGTCCGCTTCGAGGAAGTTGAAGGCCCAGTAGAGCGGCTTGGTGCCAGTTTCGACCTGATAGGCGAGTTCACCGCGGTGAGACTCCCCGGACTCGATGTCGGAACTCTCGTTGAGCGGTTGTTTCAAACCGGAACTC
Source organism: Haladaptatus sp. AB618 (assembly GCF_024136965.1). Classification (NCBI taxonomy): domain Archaea; kingdom Methanobacteriati; phylum Methanobacteriota; class Halobacteria; order Halobacteriales; family Haladaptataceae; genus Haladaptatus; species Haladaptatus sp. AB618. The sequence goes on from NZ_JAMYJX010000001.1 coordinate 954,296, forward strand.
GCACCGATGTCCGCCGTGTACGCGAGACCCGCTCCCGTCTTCACGTGCATCTGGAGCAGCGTCGAGACGAGCAGTCGCTCGTCGCCGTCGTTCGTGATTTCGATGTCCGGGACGACGAACTCGTGTCCGTCGGCCGCGTCCGTAATCTCGTTCAATTGTTTCGTCGTTCGGACTCCGTGGACGACGACCGAGACGCTGCCGCGTGAGGCCTTCTCTCCCGACGAGAGTACGTCGTCGAGCGACTGTTTCAGGTCGGCAATCGAGTCGGCTTTCTTCCCGAGCGAGACGGTTACCTGCTTGAATCGAAAGCTGGTGAACGAATCGAAGTCGAGTCGAAGCGATAGCCCGTGCGTCCCCTTCGGCACCTCGAAGACCATGTCGCCGCGCACGACTTCACCCGGGGCGAGCACCCCGCTTCGAATCGGGTGATCGGGGGAACTGACCGACGGGTCGTACGTCCGATTCTCCCCATCCACGACGCTCGCGTCGAGGAAGTCCTCGAAATCGATGAACTCCGTTCCCCGGTTTTTGACTGCCATTCGAATCACCGCGAACGTCTTGCCCTCCTCCGCATCCCGAAACTCGCTCAACTTGTCCTCGGTCGTCACCTCGCGAACGACCATGGCGAGCGTATCGTCCTTCACGACCGAACCGACCGACACGGTCGTCTCCGTTCGCCGTCGTTCCGTGTCGCCGTTTTCGTCCGTCCCGGAGGTCGAAGTGGACGATTCCGCGCTCGTCGAGGAAGACGACGTGTCCGCGTCCGTCATGTCGCTCCCTTGGCTGGTACACCCGGCGAGCGCCGCTGCACTCACCGCGATAACTGTCCGTCGACCGACGAGCGCCCCTTTCTCCATGACACAGAAGACCCGTCCCGACTGTTAAAAGTATATGATGTTAATTGAACATCTGTCCGAGATGATCAAATGAGGTACGGTCGATCTCTCCACCGAAACCGCCGTTTCCACGGCTATCTCTGTCTTAGGTCTACCTAAAGTTCGAAACGACTATAGGTGTTTAGGCGAGCCTAAAAGCATGCCTGACGATTCACGGCGACGCGGATTACGGACGCGACGCACCGTCATCAAGGGAACTGGCGCGGCACTCGGCGGCGGGTTGCTCGCCGGTTGTACCAGCGACAGCGATGACGGTTCCGACGGCGCTGATAGCACACAGACCAGCACCGACACGACGGCCTCGTCGGACGAGTCCACGACGAGCGAATCGACGACTACCACGGACGGTCCGTACTCCGTCTCGATGGTTCCCGTCGGCGAAGTCGAGTTCGAGAGCGTTCCGAAGACGTGGGTCGCCAACAACGGCAGTTGGGCGGACATGGGTATCGCGCTCGGCCTCGAACCGCCGAAAGCGGTCTGGCTCACCAGTCGGTATCACACCCAGTACTACGACGCGATAGACGGCGTCTCGGTGGACAAGAGCGGGATGAAGGACCTGTACCAGGACGGCGTCAACAAGGAGCTGTTCTACCAACTCGACGCGGACGTGCACGTGATGGACCCCAACTTCCTGATGAACCGGTTCAAGGGATGGTCCCAGTCGGACGTGGACGAGATCAAAAAGAACGTCGGCCCGCTGTTCGGCAACTGCATTTACGCACAGCACTACACGTGGCACGACGACTACCGATACTACACCCTCATGGAGGGCTTCGAAAAACTGTCGAAGGTGTTCAAGCGGCACGACCGCTACGAGGCGTTCGCGGACCTCCACGCCGACTTCCAGTCGAACATCGAGTCGGTCGTCCCGTCGAAGGGTGAACGGCCGTCCGCCGCCGTCGTCTGGGGCGTCGGCGACAAACCGAAGAAGTTCTATCCGTACATCATCGGCAAGGGAACCGGATTCAAACACCTGAACGACCTCAAAGTCGATGACGCGCTGGCGAAGACGGACGTCAAGGATTTCCATGGAAGCCGTGCGGCCATCGACCTCGAAGTGCTCCTAAAGGTGGATCCGGAAGTGCTCCTGCTCCGCGGCTACGAAGACAAGAGCAGAGAGGAGTTCGAGAACACGGTGGTGAAATTCCTGGAGAACAACAACACCGCTAGCAATCTCACAGCCGTCAAAAACGGCGACGTCTACCGCGCCGGTGGACTGTACCAAGGACCGATCACGAACCTCGTCCTCACGCAACGAACTGCCGAACTGCTGTACGGCGTGGACGAAAAACTGTACGATCACCAGCGCGTCGCGGACATCGTCAACGGGGAGTTCTGACGCCTACTCCGATTCGGCGGCGGTAGCAGTATCCACCTCATCCACATTCTCGGCGTCCGTATTTCTGGTAACGTGCCCGTACTTCAGCAGGGCGACGAAGAACACGCCACCGATAGCGTTGCCGATGGTCGCGGCGAGGAGGAAGCGGGCGTAATCGACGAACGTGATTTTCGCGGACAGAAACATCCCCATCAGGACCTCGACGTTTCCGGCGATGGAGTGGGGGAGGTGGGCCAATCCGATGGCGGTCGTGACGATCCAGATGATGAGGACGCGGCTGACGGTGTCCCGTGCGGCGGTGACGAGCCACGACAGCAGGCCCATGAGCCACCCCGCGAAGATGCCGCTCCCGACCAGAACCAGGAAGTCGTGTTTGACCAATGCCGCCGAAATCTCGGTGAACGCTTTGGCGTGCGCGATGCCGAGTTTCGGGGCGATCGTCACGGCGAAGGCGGCGAACAGTGCCCCTCCGATGATATTCGCCACGAACACGACGACCCACAGTCTGGCGAGCGAGGCGTACGACGCCCGTTTGTCGAGGACGGGAAGCACTGCCAGCGTGGTGTGTTCGGTGAACAGTTCTGAGCGGCCGAGAATCACGAAGATGAACCCCACAGCGTACATGTTCGCCATGAGTAGCTCCGTGACGGGTTTCGACAGGGACCCGGTCATCAGCCCCGTCATCACCGCCATGAGGAGGGGACCGAATCCGATATCCAACCCGGCGGAAAGCCCGGACAGGAAGAGGCCGCTGGTGGGACGCTGTAACTCCTCCAGTCCGAGATTGATCTGTTCTCTCAGAATGTTCTCGTACGATTTCAGGCCGTCGGCTTGCGTATCGGAGTTAGTAGACTGTGCCATAGGATGGATGTAAAATGCCGTGTACTCTCCAGTAGTAGTCAGTGAAAAAAGCGGTTATGGCTAGCGCGAGGCGGTACTCGCCTTCCGAAGTTACTCTTCGAACCGTTTCCGCACGCTCTCGGCGTGCGCGTCCAGTCCTTCCGACTCTGCCAACGTCGTGATCGTCGTCGAGAGGGAGTCGAGCGCGTCCTCGTCCAACCGCTGGACGGTGGTCGAGCGGAGGAACGTGTCGACCGACAGGCCGCCCGTTATCTTCGCCAGTCCGGTCGTCGGGAGCACGTGGTTCGTCCCCGAGGCGTAGTCACCCGCCGCGACTGGGGTGTACGACCCGAGGAAGACGCTTCCCGCGCTGTCGATCCTGTCGAGGAGTTCCTCGTCGTCGTCGGCCTGTATCGAGAGGTGTTCGGCCGCGTACTCCTCGGCGAACAGGAGGCCCTCGCTCATCGACCGCGCGACGAACACGCCGCTCGCGTCGTTGTCGAGTGCGGCCCGAATCACGTCCTCGCGTTCGCGTTCGCTCGCCTGTTTCTCTATCTCCTCACAGACCGCCTCGGCGAACTCGGCGTCGTCCGTGACGACCACGGACGAGGCGTTCTCGTCGTGTTCGGCCTGTGCAACCACGTCGCTGGCCACGAACGCGGGGTTCGCGGTCCCGTCGGCGAGCACGAGGAGTTCGCTCGGTCCGGCGAGGAAGTCGATGGCCACGTCGCCCTGCACTTCGGCTTTCGCCGCCGTGACCCACTTGTTGCCGGGACCGACGACCTTCTGCACACGGTCGATCTGTTCGGTTCCGTAGGCCATCGCCGCGATGGCCTGCGCGCCGCCGACGCGGTACACTTTGTCTGCTCCAGCGGCGTGAATCGCCGCCAGCGTGATGTCGTTCTGCGGTTCGCCGGGCGGCGTGGCGACCGCGACCTGTTCCACGCCAGCCACTTTCGCTGGGATGACGCCCATCAGCGCGCTGGAGGGGTACGCCGCCGTGCCGCCGGGTGCGTACACGCCCACACGCTCGATGGGGCGGAATCGACGGCCGAGTTCGCGGCCGTCGAAGTCCGCACGCCAGTCCTCCGGCACCTGGGACTCGTGAAACGCGCGGATGTTGTCGGCCGCGTCCTCGATGGCCTCGCGTACGTCGTCGTCTATCTCCTCGTAGGCGCGTTCGGCGTCGTCCGTGATGTCGATGTTGCCGACCTCGACGCCGTCGAACTCGCGGCAGAACTCCCGGACCGCCACGTCGCCTTCCTCGCGCACTCGGTCGATGATGTCGCGCACGTCGCCCCTAACGCCCTCGATACCCGCGTCACGGTCGAACAGCGCCTGACGCTCGTTCGGCCCGAGTTCGGAGGTCTCCGTTGGATTCATGGACGGTATTTCGAAGCGGGCGGAAAAACACGTTGCGCTCTCGGATGAACGGGCGAGTGGGCGGGGGCTTTCGAGGTAGTCTTTACGACAGTCATAACCACATGTCATCCAAAATCACTCCGGCAATGTAACTCGGTCAGTCTTCTCAACAATTACTTCTCAGTAGTTGGTGAATTTACAGCTCCGCCCACTCCGAACCATTCCCTCGAATCCACCAACACGCATAACCGCCGAAGCCACGAAATAGCGAAATATGCGTGACGAAGAAGAGATCCGGGAGCAGTACGAGTTCCTCAAAGAACAGCTCGAAAGCGACGAAATGAACCATCAGGGAATCCGCCAGATGTTCACGTATTACAAGCGGGCGTTGGGATGGACGCTGGAGGAGGAGTACATCTAGCTTTTTTTCACCCAGCGATCCACAGTTATCGAAATCGTTACCTTTAAGTCACTACGCCGTTTTGTTGCAGTTGACGCTTCGCTTTGGAGGGCCGAAGCGTCAGCGGGGACCAATTCAGGGCGGCAAGCGGTACGCGGGGTCTTTTCGCCCCCGCGTGTTCCGCTTTCCTTTCGAAAATCAAATTCTGAGCCACTGCTTCGTACACATCGTTCCTACCGATAGATAGTGGTTTCGCCGTTCCCGACCCGAGCGACTGCTATCTGACCGATTGTTGGTATGTTATTCAAAAATAAGGTGGAAAGACGGCATCGTGAAAAACGGGATCTCAGACCTTAGACGACCGAAACGGTCTCGGTGAGGTCACCGACGGAGAGCCAGTACTCGCCCGTGTCGATGACCAACTCGCCGCGGGAGAAGACGTCGCCGAGGACGGTCGCAAGTGGGAGGATCGTCGAACGGATCTCGACGCGTTTCGTCTCGCCGGGGTCGAGCGCGACGCGTTCAAAGCCGACGACGACTTCCTGTGGATACATCACCTGACCGAGATCTCTGCCGCCGTAGACGGGGACGACGGTCTCGCCCGCCTCGTCCCCCGTGTTTTTGACCGCGACGGAGACGGTGATGTCGTTCGTCGCGTTCTTCTGCTGGAGTTTCGTCGGGGCCACGCGAAGGTCGGAGTACTCGAACTCGGTGTAACTCAGCCCGTGGCCGAATTCGAACAGCGGCGTCTCGTGTGATTGGGGCGGGTTGACGTTCGTGGACTTGTTGAACTCGTCCGGCGGATAGTTGTTGTGCAGGTTGGGGATTTGCCCGGTCCCCGTCGGCCACGTGAACGGCAACCGACCGCTCGGGTTGGCGTCACCGAACAGGGTCGCGGCGACGGCCGGTCCGGCGGCCGTTCCCGGCAGATAGGCCATCATGGATGCGGACAGGTCGTCGAACACGTCCGTGCCGCGCGGGCGGCCCGCCATGATCACGCCGACGGTCGGTGTCTCGGTTCCCGACACGACCTCTACCAGTCGCTGTTGTGCCTCGGGAAGCGCGAGCGTGTCCGTGTCACCCTTCTCCTCGGCGTACGGACCCTCGCCGAGAACGGCCACGACGACGTCGGCGCACTCGGCCGCACGTCGAACGTCGTCCTCGTTCGTGAACTCGTGGAGGCCGGTCGGGACGTGCGTGACGGACGTGGACGAATCCGCCGCATCGCTGAGGCCTTCGAGGACCGTCGTCGCCGGTGGCTCGGTGTCGCCGACGCCCTGCCAGCCGAGCGCCCAGCCACCCATCTGGTTCCTCACGCTGTCGGCGCTCGGGCCGGTGACGAGGATCGAACTCCCGGAGTCGAGCGGGAGCGTCCCGTCGTTGGTGAGCAACGTCATCGACTCGGTGGCGACCTCCTCCGCGAGGTCCCGCCCGTCGGAGATCACGTCGCTCACCTTCGATGGCGTCCCGTACGGGTCCTCGAACAGGCCGACGTGCTCCTTGAACGCGAGGATGTTCGTCACCGCGTCGTCGATTCGTTCCCGGCTGACGCTGCCTTCCTTCACGAGTTCGATGAGTCGCTGTTGATAGCCCGCGGCGTCGTCGCCCTCGATACCCGCGGCGGGGACCATGTACATGTCTATCCCGGCGTTGATGCCCAGTTTGGTCGCCTCCTTCAGGTCCTCGGCGAAGCCGTGGACCTTTATCATCCGGTAGAAGTCGTGCCAGTCGGTGACGACCATTCCGTCGAACCCGAGTTGGTCGCGGAGGATGTCCGTCAACAGTTCCTTCGAAGCGTGGGCGGGGAGCCCGTTCAACGACCCGCTGTTGACCATCACCGTCTCCGCTCCGGCGTTGATACCCGCCGCATAGGACGGCAGGATGGAACTCACGAAGGTCCGATACGGAATGAGTGCGGCGGTGCGGTCGTTCCCGTTCGCCGGTGCCGAATACCCCGCGAAGTGTTTGATGGAGGCCCCGGTTCGTTTGTACCCGTTCGTCTCCTCCTCGTAGCCGCGAACCTTCGAGGCGACCATCTGGGAGGCGAGGAACGGGTCCTCGCTGAACCCCTCGTAGAACCGTCCCCATCGTGGATCACGCTGTATGTCACAAACGGGCGAGAAGTTCCAGTGGGTACCGGTTGTACGCATCACCCTGCTCGTCACGGTCGCCATCTCCTCGGCCTTGTCCGCGTCCCATGTCGCGCCGACGCCGTGGTTGTGCGGGAACAACGTCGCCCCCGCCACGTTGTTGTCGCCGCGAACGGAGTCGATACCGTAGACGAACGGCACGCCGAGACGGGTCTCGTTCACCATCGCTTTCTGGAGTTTGTTGCTGGTTCGAGCGACCTCCTCCGGATCGAACGACGTCAGGTACATGAGCGACCCCGGCTTGTACTTCCGAAGCGTCTCGGCCGGGTCGTCGGTCGAAATCTCGCCCGCGGCCATCTGTGTCATCTGACCGACCTTCTCTTCGAGCGTCATCTCGTCGACGAGTTCGGTTACGTGGCGACTCGGCTCTCGTTGCTTCGTGGCGACCGCGGACTCTCCGAGGTATCCGGCCAGTGCCGTTGCCAGCGTGATTCCCCCGGACGCTTGCAGGAACGTTCGCCGCGACGAGCCGCTCGTGGTATCCTTTGACATACCATAAAAACTGGGAAGCAAGAATCAATAAGATTTTTTCTTATAAATATATGGATTTTTACTGAGCAAATACTTATTTGAAATGATCACGACCAGTATCGATTTTGATTGGAAAATAGAACTACCTCGCTGGCAGGGTGAGCCATCCGAGAAAATGGCGGAGAACGTTGTTGAATTCACCAACGATCGTTCCGATACTATATTCCTCCAGAACTGTCGGAACCGATATCCTTATCCTAAATAGACACATATTCCGAGTGGTAACAATGCACGAGTTGACGGGATTTCAGCGGGACATACTGTACGTCATCGCCGGACACGGCGAGCCGCACGGACTCGCCATTCAGGACGGTCTCGAAGACTACTACGACACCGAGGTCCACCACGGTCGTCTGTATCCGAACCTCGACTCGTTGGTCGATGATGGACTCGTCGAGAAGGGGAAACGGGACAAGCGGACGAACTACTACGCGCTGACCGAGCGGGGTCGGTCGCTCCTCGAACACCGACGCACGTGGGAAGAGCGGTTTCTCGACTGAACCGGACGGTATCAGCAGTCACCGAATACCCCGTCAGTCGATACCATCCCCATCCGTGGGCGTCGGCGCTTGGACGGGCATCTCGTCACCACCCGGCGGTAACTCCTCGTCATCCGAATCGGACGGGTCATGAGGTGGTTGTGGATGCATATCGGCGTCCTTGAGATACGTCGGGTCCACGGCCCACGGTCGAATCGGGTTGCCGGTGATGAGTTCGGGCAGGACGATTTTCACGAAGTGGACGACGAGCACGAGTATCATCGGTCCCAAGAAGATCCCGTACCAGCCGAACAGCAACGGCCCGAAGATGTACGCGAGCATCACCATCCCGACGTGGAGGTTGCGCCCCGAGACGTACGGCCGCAGGACGAGGTCCGGGATGGTGTCCACGATGACGAACGAGACGAGCGCGAAGACGACGGGGAACCAGAGGATGCCGGGGTCACGAGCCATCAACGCCTCGGCGCTGATGACGCCCGTCACCGGGAAGTAGACGAGTTTCATCCCGACGACGGGGATGAGGCTGGCGACGCCGGTCAGCAACCCGACGACGGTGGGGTACGGAATCGCCAAGCCGGGGGGTGCGATCATATTGAGGAGGTTGTAGGAAATCGCGCCGATGGTGCCCGTCATGAAGGCGTTCAGGATGTTGCCGAAGAAGATGCTGTTGAAGTCCGAATCCACGCGGGCCACGTACGCTTCGAGGACCCCACCGCTGTCCGCGAACGTCCGGTGGAACCACCGCGAGAGTTTGTGGTCGTCCCGGAGCAGGTAGAACGCGATAGCGATCATCACGAACAAGTGGAGTGCCCCGTTCCCGACGAACTTGAGATACTGGAACGTCGAACCGAACGCCTGCTGGATGAGCTTCGTGTTGTCCTTGTTCTGGAGGAGCTGTTCGGGATTTTTGGTCAACTTCGAGATGTCGCTGTACTGCTGTATCGGCTCCGGAAGCGTGCCGATATTGGCCGTCTTCGCGACCATCGTGAGTTCGTGAAACGCGATGGAGACGGTGTAGGCGACGAGCAGGATCGCGGGAAGGGCGAGCAGCAGTAACGCAACCGCGGCAGCGAGACTTCGCGGGCGAACCCGCTGTTGGAGTCGGCGATATACCGGCCGCGTCGCGTAGTAGAGAAACAGACCGAAGACGAACGTCCCGATGAACGAGTAGATGACGAACAGCGCCGCGAGACCAAGTAGCCCACCGATGGTCCACCACGCTGCCCGGGACTTGTCAATGTTCAATCCGGAGACCATACCACAGAAGTTTGCGGGCTGGCCTTAAAGATTTCGCGCACGGGACGACGATAGCAACAATCCTTTTAACCGAATAGGAGCGTAGTACGGGGAGTGTCCGGATTCGAAAACCTCGTCACGTCGACTACGTTGGGCAGTGACGTCGTCCATATCGCCCTCGCCGGAGCGCTCGGTCTCTTCCTCGGATTGGAGCGTGAATGGTCGCAGAAATCCGCCGGTATCCGGACGTTCACCCTCATCAGCCTCCTCGGTGCGGCGTTTACCATCGTTGGGAAGGACGTTCTGCTCGCGCTCGGTGGCCTGCTCGTCATCGTGCAAGGGATTTTGCTCGCGGTGCAGGGACTCCTGGACGACGACGAGGAAACAGGTCTTTCGCTGACGACGTCCGTCTCCATGCTCGTGACGTTCGGCGTCGGCGTGCTGGTCGCCGAAGGGTACATCCTCGTCGGCGTTACCGTCGCCGTCGTCTCCTCGCTTCTGCTCATCCTGAAGCGCGAACTACACTCGTTCGCGTGGGGATTGTCGCGCGAGGAACTCCGTTCCGCCGGTGAGTTCGCCATCCTCGCGTTCGTTATCTACCCGCTGCTCCCGTCCGGTGAAGTCGCACTCGGCGGCGTCACGTTGAGTCCCCGCCTCATCTGGCTGATGGTCGTCACCGTCGCCGGAATCGGCATCGCCAACTACGCCGTGGTCGAGACGTACGGTGGACGCGGTATCGCCGTCACCGGGTTTTTCGGCGGGTTAGCCTCCTCGACGGCCGTCGTCGGCACCATGCTCGACCACGTTCGCCAGCAGCCGGAGGCGGCGACGTACGGCGTCGCCGCCATCTTGCTGGCCGACGCCGCGATGGCGCTCCGAAACCTCGTCATCGCGTTGGCGTTCACCATCGGTACTCCACACAAAACGCTCTACGGTGCCATCATCCCGCTCGGAACGATCATCGTCGGTAGCATCGCCATCGCGGCGTACACGGCCGACTGGTCCCAACGGATGGACATCGACTTGGAAAGCCCGTTCTCGCTACGAAACGCCCTCGGGTTCGGTGCTATCTTCCTCCTCGTCGTCATCGGCGGCGCCATCGCCAAGAGCCAGTTCGGTCAGACGGGGTTTTACATCACCGCACTGCTGTCGGGACTCGTTTCGAGCGCGGGCGTGACGGCCTCGGCGGTCACGCTGTACAGCGGGGGCAACGTGAGCCAGCAGACGGCCGTCTTCGGCATCCTACTCGCCACCGCATCGAGCATCATCGTCAAGGCAGCGTTGACCATCTCTGCACCGAACCGTTCGTTCGCACGCCGAATTGCCGTCTGGAGTACAGTTCTGCTCGCCGGGTCGGGAATTGCGGCAATCGTCGCTGTCGTGTGAGGACATATAACGAACCGTTTAAAATGGGGCTATTCCTATCAGCTACATGGACCGCGAAACAGTCGAGCCACAGGTTCGGGACATGCCGGGCCAGAAGGCACGAGAGTGGTCAGAGTATCATCACAAATTTGCCGCGCCGACGACGTACGTATACGATTTCGTCTGGGACTTGACCGAGGATGCGGTCGGGCCGTTTTGTACTGATGTGGATGGAAACGTCCTCCTCGATTTCACGAGCCACGTCGCCGCCTCCCCACTCGGATACAACAATCCAAAAATCAAGGACAAACTCGACGAGTTCCCCCTCCCCGACCCGACGAAAATCGCCGGGCAGGACTTCTACGCCGCCGGTGGCTGGCCGCCGGAGGACCCCGAATTCCCCGGGCCGACCCAGTTGATGGAGCGACTCACCGAGGTCACGAGTCACTACGACATGGACACCGTCTTCCTGTCGAACTCCGGCGCGGAAGCCGTCGAGAACGCCATCAAGATCAGCTACAACAAAGGCGGCCACCGCGCGTTCAACTTCGACGGCGCGTTCCACGGACGGACGCTCGGCGCGCTCTCGCTCAACCGCTCGAAAGTCGCCCACCGTAAGGGCTACCCCGAGATTCCGGGCATCGTGAGCGTTCCGTACTGTTCCTGTGAGGGTCAGTGTGGCTGTGGGTGGAAGACCGACGGTCCGGGCGGCAACATCATCGCCGACAAACTCGACCCCGCCCAGGGCGTCATCGACCCCGAAGAAGTCTCGTACATCATCCTCGAACCGGTGCAGGGAGAGGGTGGCTACCGCGTCCCGAACGACGAGTTCGTCGCGGATATCGCCGAGATTCAGGACACCTACGGTATCACCATCATCGCCGACGAGATTCAGTCCGGCATGGGCCGAACGGGCGAGATGTGGGCAGTGGACCACCTCGACCTGAAACCCGACGTCATCACCAGCGCGAAGGCGCTCCGCGTCGGCGCGACCATCTCCCGTTCGGACGTGTTCCCGGAGGAGAAAGGCCGACTCTCCTCGACGTGGGGCGCTGGCGACGTGTTCTCGTCGCTGCAGGGCGTGCTCACAATCGACGCGATTCAGGAACACGACCTGCTCGCGAACGCCACCGTGCGCGGACGACAGGCGCGTGAAATCATCGAGGACGCCGCGCCGGAATCCGTCGTGGACGTTCGCGGCCGTGGCCTGATGCTCGCCGTCGAGTTCGACTCGAAGGACCGACGCGAAGCCGTCGTGGACGCCGCACTCTCGCGCGGCCTCCTCACCCTCGGCTGTGGGTACAAGACGCTCCGTCTGCTCCCGCCGCTCGACGTGACCGAGCGCGAAATCGACCTCGGTGTCAACCTCTTGCTCGACTCCATCGACGAGGTGGCGTAACGCTATATCCGGCCGAGACGTTCCTCTAGTATGAGCGTCACGGCTGATTTGTCGATATCCGGAGAAGAGTTCGTTCTCGGCACTGCCCTCCTTACAGATGCCGACGTTCATATCGAACTGGAGCGGGTCGTCCCTTCCTCACGGCAGGTACTCCCGTTTTTCTGGGCCATCGGGTCGGACTTCGAGACGTTCGAGAACGACGTGCGGAGCAATCCGAACGTGCAGAGCCTCATCGCGCTCGACAGGATCGAAGGGCGTGTTCTCTATCGTGTCGAGTGGAGCGAGGAAGTCGAGAGTTTCATATACGGTATCGCGGAAGTCGGTGCGACCATCCTCGAAGCGACTGGCGATCGTGTCTGGCGATTTCGACTCAGGTTTCACGATCACGGTGCACTTTCGGCGTTCCACGACTACTGTGAAGTCCGGAACATCGGCTACACATTGGATCGCGTTGTGACGGACCTCGCCGAGGAGCGGGAGGAGTTCGGGTTGACACCCGAACAACGCGAGACGCTGATGCTGGCACTCGAACGGGACTACTTCGACGTTCCGCGCGGCGTGACGCTCGGCGAACTCGCGGACGAACTCGGCGTCACCCAGCAGTCGGTATCCGAACGCGTCCGACGCGGGACCGGAAGCGTCCTCGAAGCGGTGCTCCTGGAGGCGAACGGGCGGGACACTGGGCCTACGTAAAAGTGGGCTGTAATAACAGGCACCATTGCTATCCTTACTACTCCGTTTTTCGAGAATACGATGGCCGAAATGCGAGACGACCGACAATCGAGCGGGACCACAGCACCCCCATGCAACCCGACCACGACGTTCGGCGACGCTGTCGGGATGTTCGGATTGGGCGTCCTTCTCCGTTTGCCGACGGAGTTACATGAGACACTGGCGGCCGAGTCACGACGGGAAGTACTCGCGTATCTGTACGGCCTCGACAGGGAGGTACCCGTCACCGAGATGGCCGATTATCTCGCGGCGACAGGTGCCGAAACCAACCGCCGCCGGGCAACGATGATTCTCAACCACGCACATCTGCCCGAACTCGACGATTCCGGGTTGATTCAGTGGGATCGAGAAGACGAGACGATACGGCTTTCGGTCGCCAATACCGCTCAGAACTGATAGCGGCGCTCGTCGTCGCGTTGGGGAAGCTGATTTGCACCGGTCATTTCTTCGAACGTCATGCCCGAGAGATACTCGTCGTAGGTCACGTCGTACGTGCTTCGGAGATGGAAGTCGAGCGTTCCGGATTCGACCGTCGTCTGAAACAGTCGGTGAACGGCACGTCGGATGATCTCCGCGGAATCGTCGGTGTCGAACGCGGTGCCGAGCATGGCGAGTTCGTTGCGCGTTTCACGGTCGAGAGAGACGGAAAAGTCCTCGTCGAGTGACGAGTAGGTGGCTCGAACGTCGTCGTTCAGGTCGTCTAGACTCATTGCCGGGTGGTTGTGCGGTAGCGGGATACGGCTTTCGCTCTAGAACGGTTCGTCACAGCACCGACACTCGTCCCGGCTTGCGAAGTTGCGAGCGCTACAGTTCCCACAGACGATGTAGTGATAGGACTGTGGACTCGATTCGCGTGCGGAGCGCTGTCCTCGGTGTTCTTGAAGCGACATGCCGGCACCTGCGAGCATGAACGTACACCCGACGGCGATCCACACGGACGGACTGCGGGCGAACACGAGTGGTGCCGCTGGCGCGACGATGATGCCGACGCCGATGAGGAAAAGTGTGGAGGGACGTACGTGCATCCAGCGAAGATTAAGACGAACGTGCAATAAGCCTTCAGATTAACTCGGCCGTTTGGTACCCGGTGTCGTGGAACGGGCCGTGACAGCCGAAAAGCGCTCACACGTTTCGGTGTTCCCTCTCGAAAACCGCTATCCGTAAACCGTCGCCGTCCAAAACGCCACTGATGACCGAAACGGCGCCGTCGATTCCCGACAGAGACGCGGTACGCGACGCCCTCGTTTCGTGGTACGAGGACGACCATCGGTCGTTTCCGTGGCGCGAAACCGACGACCCATACGCCATCCTCGTCTCCGAGGTGATGAGCCAGCAGACGCAACTCGGCCGCGTCGTGACGGCGTGGGAGGCGTTTCTCGACCGCTGGCCGACCCCGGAGGACCTCGCGGCGGCCGACCGCTCGGACGTGGTCGGCTTCTGGTCCTCACACAGTCTGGGCTACAACAACCGCGCGAAGTACCTCCACGAGGCCGCGAACCAAGTCATCGATGAGTACGACGGCACGTTCCCCGAGACGCCGGACGAACTCCAGAACTTGCAGGGCGTCGGGCCGTACACCGCCAACGCCGTCGCCTCGTTCGCGTTTAACAACGGCAACGCGGTGGTCGATACCAACGTCAAGCGCGTGCTGTACCGGGCGTTCGACGTGCCGGACGACGATTCGGTTTTCGAGGAGGTCGCGAGCGACGTCATGCCCGACGGGGAGTCCCGCGTTTGGAACAACGCCATCATGGAACTCGGCGGCGTGGCCTGCGAGAAGACGCCCTCCTGCGATACCGCCGGGTGCCCGTGGCGCGAGTGGTGTCACGCCTACGAGACGGGCGACTTCACCGCCCCCGACGTGCCCACCCAACCCAAGTTCGAGGGAAGCCGTCGGCAGATGCGCGGGAGAGTGGTCTCGCTGTTGAAGGAGTACGACGAACTCCCGCTCTCGAAACTCGGTCCGCGGGTGCGAATCGACTACGGCGGGCAGTACGGCGAGGAGTGGCTTCGAGAATTGTGTTCGGATCTGGAAGGAGATGGGTTGGTGGAGTTGGAGGAGCGCGAGGAGTGGGTCGCACGACTCAGGCAGTAGCCTCGCGCTTGTCGATGATTTCTCGGAGAACCGACTCCACCTTCCGAAAATTCCCTTCGTCCTCGAACTGCAACCGTTCAGACGGATTGTACACCAGCGACATCGCGCCCATCAACGCCCGTCCGACGAGACCCGGTATCGGGTCGGGATGCCACGCAAGTGAGAGGGTCCGTGCTCTCTCGTTCGCCTTCACGGTTTCGAGATTCGCCAATCCGTAACAGTTGCTGGTTCCAAGACGTCCGTTTTCGACACAGAGCGACGTCCCCATGATTGAGTAGTTCCGGCCATCTCGTGTCCACTCTACAGTCGTTTCCGCGGGCAGAACGCATGCTCGTTGACTCGCTAACGCGTCGTCAACGTCGCTGATGAAGATTCCCTTCGAGTCACGAAGCCAGCAGTAGGTGTGATGTGGGACGGCGTAGAACAACCACCCGTCTTCGTCGTAGAGCGCGACTTCGTGGACGAAGTGGACACCACACAGACCATCGGAAAGCGACCAAAGCCGCTCGAACTCGCCCGCAGTTTCAGGAAGATCGCCGCGATACCACGCACCTCCTTGGGCATCCTCCGTCCACGAAAGCGAATCGCGAACCGCCTCCCACGTCTCTCGACAGCGCGGGGTATCTTCGAACGTCGCTTCCAACTGATCGTGCTCGATTCGGACGTATCCCGTGGATGCGCGACGAAGTACGAGTGACAAAATCGTAGCGGTCGCCTCGTGATAGCCTGCGGACTTCACGAGCAATTCGTGCGTGATCGGGAACGCGTCGAAATCGGGGGACTCCATTTACTGTCCGTTATCTGTCGCGTAGCTATATTCGCGTTCCGCACCCATGCTATGGTATGACCAATCAACCGCACGTCGTGGCGATCTGTGGCAGTCTCGGGGAGGAAAGTACCACACGACTCGCGCTCGAACACGTCCTCGTCGGCGTGGAACGGGCGGGTGGAACCGGCGAACTCCTCGACCTCCGCGAATTCGACCTGCCGCAGTTCGACCCCGGTGAGCGGGAAGCGGGTGATGTCCCCGAACTAAAACGTCGCGTGCGCGCGGCGGACGCGGTCGTCCTGGGCACACCCGTCTATCATGGGTCGTACTCCTCGCCGCTGAAGGCGGCGCTCGACTACTGCGGGTTCGACGAGTTCGAGGGGAAGACCGTCGGCCTGCTCGCCGTGGCGGGTGGTCGGTTTCCGGTCACCGCGATGGACCACCTCCGGTCCGTCTGTCGCGCGCTCGATGCGTGGGTGCTCCCGTACGAGGTGGCGATTCCCCGCTCGCACAGCGCGGTGATGGACGGCGCGTTCACCGACGAGGAGTTGGAAAATCGCGTCGTCACGCTCGGACGGCAGATAGTCCGCTACTCGCACATCGAGCCCTGCCCGCCGAGTTTCGAGAGCGGGGAAAATATCGGCGCGGCCGATTGAATGAGCAACTCTTTTGCCGTCGGATTGAGCGTCACACGGATATGCACAAAATCACGAACAGCGGGTGGATCGAGGTCATCACCGGTTGTATGTTCTCCGGGAAGACCGAGGAACTGCTCCGACGGCTTCGCCGCGCGGAAATCGCGGGGCAGGGAGTCGCGGTGTTCAAACCCGCACTGGACGACCGTTACGGCGAGGACACGGTCGGCTCCCACGACGGCAGTTCGTGGGAAGCGACCGTCGTGGAACCGGACGACGACGGCGTGTGGGAAATCCCGAGGGGATTGAACGGCGAGAAAGTCGTCGCCATCGACGAGGCGAACTTCTTCTCCGCGGAACTCGTCGACGTGTGTGAATTCCTCGCGGATGACGGACGACGCGTCATCATCAGCGGTACCGACCAGACCTTCCGTGGCGAGCCGTTCGATCCGGTCCCGCAACTTATCTCCGTGTCCGAGTACGTCGAAAAGCTCCAAGCCATCTGTGCGCAGTGTGGCGAACCCGCGACGCGAAACCAGCGGCTCATCGACGGCGAACCCGCACACGTGGATGATCCCACGATTTTGGTGGGGGCACAGGAGTCCTACGAAGCCCGGTGTCGAAACTGCCACATCCTACGGCGCGAGTAGCGGAGTCGTGACGGCGACGATGGCGACGATCGAACCGGCGCACGTCGTTCCGTGGTAACTAAAGGTGTGAGTGCGTATCGAGGGTATGCTCAACCTACGGCTGGACGATTTCATGGTCGAACTGAAAGACGGCTCCTTGAAGAACGTCGGACCCGCGAACAAAACGGCGTCGGCGAAGCTGTTCAACGTGGAATCCGCCGAAGCGCGTGCGTTCGGGGACAAACGCGTCAAACTCGTGTTCGAGGACGAGGACGGCAACGAAGTACAAGTCGCGCTGTTCCCAGACGTCGCGAAGAAGATCGTCGACGACATCGAAACGCTCGAAGACGACAGTCCCGTCTTCGAGTAGCGACCGAACGGGGACCCTTCCAATCTCCATTCTATCCCATCCGACTGTCCGTTTCGCCCTGTTTTTCCTCCCCGATCCGTTAAGGAATCAATAATAATATCGTGTCATGGTGTACCATTGTTCGGAGACCATGTCAACCATCATCGCCCCGGACGAACTGGGTGACTCATCGGACGACGGCGAGCGACGTTCATCGTTCCCGTATTCCGTCGTCACCTCGCTTCGGTTTATCGGTTTTTGGGGAGCAGTCGTACTCCCGTTTCTCTACATTCCGCTGTTCATCAGCGGTCTCGATACCGCTGGACAACAGCAGACGTTCGTCCTGTTGCTTGTGTTGAACGTCGTCGCACTCGTCTTCGGTCACCGGTATCGAGCGTGAATTGAACGTATCGCGCGTGAATGTAACGAGTCTATAATCCGACCGTTTCGTGGTTTCGCTCCTCGTGCCGATTTCGTTAACGAGGGTATAACTATGGGCTCGACCGCTGAAAGGAAGCGTATGTCTCAGTCAGTTACGAGCAGTATGAACATCGGGTGTCCCCACTGTGGGTCCGCATCGACTGTCGATATCGCACCCGACGGACAGGGTCGAGCGGAATCCGACGACCAGTTGAAGGGGACGCTCGTCCGATGCCAATCCTGTGGCGACGATTTTTCGTTCTACTATTACTGAGTTGGCGTTCGCGTGGTCGGCTCAGAACCGCGCCGGGAATTCGACAATCGTTTTAGGCCTGGACTATTCTTTGCCAGTATAAATGGGTAACTGCGTCATTTGCGGGACGCCTGCTGACGGCCCGATTTGTTCGAGCCACGAGCAGGACGTTCTCTTTGAATTCAACGGAAACAGCCCGGAGCAGCTCGTTACTGGACGATTTTACAAAGGTACCGTCGACGGTTTCGCCGACTTCGGCGTCTTCATCGACATCGGTGACCGCGTCACTGGCCTGCTTCACAAGAGCGAGTTGGACCAGCGGCTCGAAAGCCTCGACTGGGACCAAGGCGACACGGTCTTCGTCGAGGTCATCGGTGTGCGCGACAACGGCAACGTCGACCTCAGCTCGTCGATTCGTCAATCGGAACGCGAGTTCCGCGGCAAGCTGATTCAGGACGGTACCGACGTGCACCTCCCCAGTGAATCGAACGACGAAACCACGTCGGACGAATCGGAATCGAATTCCGAATCCGCGTCCGAACACGAAGCCGCGTCCGAACACGAAGCCGCGTCCGAACACGAAGCCGCGTCCGAACACGAAGCCACGTCCGAACACGAATCCGCATCCGAATCGGAACAGCCGGCGACGACCGACGGTTCCGGGAACGCGGTCGGAGGCGCTACCGTCTCCTCCCAAACGGAACAGCCTGAACGCGTCCAGATCGAAACGCTGGGCGACCGAGTCGGCGACAGCGTTCGAATCGAGGGCGAAATCGTGAGCGCGAGCCAGACGAGCGGCCCGACGGTGTTCGAACTCCGTGACGAAACCGCGGTCGTGGACTGCGCCGCGTTCAAGGAGGCAGGCGTTCGTGCCTACCCCGAAGTCGATACCGGCGACATCGCCCGATTGGTCGGCGAGGTCGAACTCCGTAACAACGAACTCCAAGTCGAGACCGAGCACCTCGAAGCCCTCACCGAAGAGGAGGAGGCGACCGTCGAGGACCGACTGGCACAGGCGCTCGAAGACGAGGCCCGTCCCGAAGACGTCGAACCGCTCGCCGACGACTCTGCCGTCGAAGCCATTCACGGGGACGTCCGTGACGCCGCCGGTGCAATCCGCCGCGCGGTCATCGAATCCCGCCCCGTTATCGTCCGACACAACGCGAGCGCGGAGGGCTACGTGGCCGGAGCGGCCATCGAACGTGCCGTCCTCCCGCTCGTGCGCGACGAACACGCACGAAGTGACGCCCAGTATCACTACTTCGACCGCCGACCGCTCGAAGACGGTTTCTACGACATGCAGGACGCGACGAAGGACGCGACCATGATGCTCGACAACCGCGAGCGCCACGACGAGAAACTGCCCCTCTTCGTCCTCATCGATGCCGGAAGCACCGTCGAATCGAGCGACGGACTCTCGCTCCTCGACATCTACGGTGCGCCCCACGTCGTCATCGACACGCACTACCCGGACGACGAAGTCGCCCAAACCGCCGACGTCGTCGTCAACCCGTTCCTCGGCGACTCGGGCGACGACGTGACCGCGGGTGTCCTCGGTGCGAACGTCGCGGCCCACGTCAACGACGAGGTGCGCGACGACGTTTCCCACCTCCCCGCAGTCAGCTACTGGGAGGACACCCCGTCCGAATACACCGACCTCGCGACGGATGCGGGCTACGACGAAGACCACGTTACGGCCCTGCGCGAGGCAGTCGCGCTGGAAGCCTACTACCAGTCCTACGAGGACAAGCGCGAACTCATCACCGACCTGCTGTTCGAGCACGCGAAGCGCGACCTCGCCGAGCACGTCAGCGAGCAGTTCTGCACGAAGCTCGAAAACGAACTCGACACCGCCGAGCCGAACCTCACGGTTCGCGGCGCGAACGGCGTCACCTTCACTGTCCTCGACACCGAGGCGTACACCCACCGCTTCGACTTCCCATCGACGGCCGTGCTCCTCGACGCGCTCCACCGCCGCGACATGACGGGACAACCCGGTGACCAGAACGTCACCCTCGGTCTCGCCGACGACGAGGTTCACATCCGAAGCGACGGGGAAATCAACGTCCGCGACATCGCCGAGGACGTCGAGGACCGCGCACCGGAAGCCGGAATCGTCCCCGTCGGCACGCGCGACGGCAAGTTCGAATTCCTCCGCGGCGAGCGCGACGAAGCGCTCGACGCCGTCATCGAAGCCGTCAGCGCGAAGCTGAACTGAACGCGACGCTGATCGGAACTTCTCGGTTTTCTTCTCTTTGAACGATTTTTCCGGCGATACGTTGGATTTCGGTGAGAACGAGCGTCCGGATGAGCGGGTAGTCCCTCACTTTGTAAGCGGATTATTGTCCCGGTAGGTGAGTATCACGCCGACTGCCAGCAACCCGAGGACCACGTAATTGTCACCGATGTCAATACCACGATAGGTTAGGAGGATTCCGTAAACCCCACCGACCCAGAGAGCCAGCGCGGAGGCGACTGCAGGAACCGACTGATCATCGAGCACCTGGTGTGCGCCATAGACGATTACTGCGGCCATGAGGAAATACGCGAGCGTTGTGGATACGTCCCTGCCCGAGACGGCAGAATAGATGGCGAGTATGACCATACCCATCAGGAGACCGAGAGTTGTCAGCCGACTCAGGTTCTGCATACTGGACTCGTTCTCTTCAACCATGCTTCAACTCTCCCTCGTTTGTCACAAATAGCTACTGATTGGACCGTTCTCCTTCGGAACCGCAGTCTATCGATTTCCCTGTTTGGGTTCCTACTCGTCGTGTTTCCGTCCGAGGAGCAACTTCCCCGGAACTGTCCTGTACCGTCTCGTATATCATCTCGACCGTCTCCGTATCGAAGTCCGTAGCACGGGTTCCGGCGGACAGTAGCGATGCCGCAGTCTCGATGGATAGCGTCGCGAGGTCGAACCGTCGCTGCAAAATCGACTGTGACTTCGAAACGGATTGAACGTTCGCGAGCGGAACGATGAACTCGCTGTGAACCAAGATTCCGTTTCGGACCGCGAGATAGTCGTCGTCGATGGCGACGCCGCGATATCGCCACTGGACGTGTGCAGCGACGAGTGCAAACGGTACGCCGACGAGGGGAAGTAGCCACGGGACGGTGGACCCGCTCCACACGAACTGTGCGGCGTAGAGGAGGAAAGAGAGCAGTACGAGGGCGATGAGATACCGAGTCGCCAGGCGGCGTCGCATACGCTTCGGTGGGCGCTCGAACTCCGGGTCGTCGTGGTCGGGAATCGTCCTCGCAACCTCCTCGACTTCCGACCGATTCCCCAGCGGGATGACCGGTGTCCGAGCGGGCCAGATGTCGAAATCGGCCGCACCCGCGGATTCGACGGTCAACCGTGCGAATCCGAAGGCGTTCTGTAGGGGGTTCGTGGAGATTCGCAACAGTTGCATGTTATCCAGCGGAATGTCGTTCGAATAGTGCCAGACGAGTCCGCCGGACTGATGGATTTCCCTGTCCCGAAACTCGACGGACGTGTCGTGGAATTCGAGCACGGACTGTATCACTCCCACTACCCACGCGCCGACGACCGTTGCCCCACCGACGACGAGGAATTTCTCGACGGTGAAGTGTCCGTTGACCAGCGACGCGGGTAACGTCGGGGTGAGGAAATCCGATAGCCACGCCGGACTGAAGATGATAGACATCGCGACCGAAATCGAGAGGAAGAGGTGTTTCGGATGCGATGACAGGACGCTTCGAGCGAACAGCATTCCCGAACGAAGTCGATAGAGTTTCTCCTTTTCGTCCTCCGTCGAGACCGTACTTCCGTTCCTCAGACGGTCTTGAATTCGTTCAGCCTCTTCGATACCGACGTAGCGCAACTCCAGTTCGCTTTCTTTACTGCTCCCCGCCGTTTCACACGAGACGTTCGCGATTCCGAGGAACGAATCCAATCCGTTCTGAACGACGCTCGATTCCTGGATTCGGTCGTACGGAATCACGCGATGTTGTCTGTCGAAGATACCGGATTCCGTCTCTACTGCGGTGTCCTCCAAACGATAGGAGACGAAATACCATCGTATTCCTTCACGCACGACGTAAATCAGGACGTAGCACAGGGCGAACCCGACGATATAGGTGAGCGGTGTGTCTTTGTAATTATACAGTCCGAAACCGACGGCGAAAATCAGGGGATGGATTTTTAGTCGGTCTATCGTTCCTCGGAGGACACTGTACGGGTGTAATCTCACACAGTGTCACCTCGGATGACGTCGCTCGCCTCGGAGAGCGATTCGTCCGAGCGATTTTCCTCGCGGAGGCTCAGGATTCGACTGCGGAGTTCGTTGGCGCGTTGCGGTCGAAGCCCCGGGAGCAGTAGATTCGAACGGCGCGACCCGGCCGTGTGAATCATGATGCTCGCTAACCCAACGGCTTGTTCGAGAACACCACGGTTGATGTCGATGTGTTGAATGCGGTCTATCGGAACGTAGGTCTCCCGTCGACGCACCACTCCGTGTTTGATCGTCACTCCGTCTTCGTCTACGGCAAAGCGCCACGCTCTGTATCGAATTGGCGGTACGAGGAGGGCGACCACGAGCATACAGAGAACGATTGGTATCGGACTCCAGACTGGAACGATGGTGGAATGTAAGGCGATTATCCCGGCGATGATTCCACCGATCAATCCCGCTCCAACCGTTTTCGTGAACCAAACGTAGCGGACTTTCTTTTGTAACGATTCCATCCGTTATATCAATGGATTATACTGTCTTCGAATTTAAAATGACCATCATCGATTTCGATACGCCACCTCCGAACCCGTATCCGTAGACGACACGCTTATCCGCCCGAACCAACCAAATATCACGTAATGAGTACCGAGACGCCGGACGCCACGGAGACGGAGGCGTTCGAGCAGGTTTGCGAGGAACTGATCGACCGCATCCTCGCGGGCGAGGTCGAGCGCGACGACGTAGAGAGCGCCAAGCTCAACGCCTGTTCGGAGTTCTCCGCGCCGAAAGTGCCGAAGAACTCCGAGATTCTCGACCACGCGCCGGACGAGCGCCGCGAGGAACTGGAAGCCGTGCTTCGGCGCAAACCGGTCCGCACCGCGTCGGGCGTCTCGCCCATCGCAATCATGACCAGCCCGGAGCAGTGCCCGCACGGCAAATGTCTCTACTGCCCGGGCGGCCCGTCCTCCGAGTTCTCCTCATCCCAGAGCTACACCGGTCACGAACCCGCGGCGGCCCGCGGCGTGCAGAACGACTACGATCCGTACGGGCAGGTCACGCTCCGCTTGGAACAACTGCGACAGATCGGTCACCCCGTCGATAAGGTCGAACTCATCCTGATGGGCGGGACGATGACCGCTCGGAGCCACGACTATCAGGAATGGTTCGTCAAGCGCGCGCTGGAGGCGATGAACGACTACGACGTGAACAAGGAACCCGAACCGGCGGAGGGTGAGAGCTTCGCTCAGAGCCCCGAGGAGCACGACTTCCGCTATCTGGAGGACGTCATCGCGGAGAACGAGACGGGTGACATCCGCAACATCGGGACGACGTTCGAGACGAAGCCGGACTGGTGTGACCCCGAGCAGATAAACCGGATGCTCGATTTGGGTGGCACGAAAGTCGAGGTCGGCGTCCAGACCACCTTCGAGCGTATCAACCGCGAGATGCACCGTGGGCACGGCGCACAGGCGTCCATCGAGGCCAACCAGCGCCTCCGCGATTCGGCGTTCAAGGTCGGATTCCACATGATGCCCGGCCAACCCGGCATGTCCAAGCGGATGTGCGTGGAGGACTTCCGCCGAATCTTCGAGGACGAGAAGTGGAAGCCGGACTACCTCAAGATCTATCCGACGCTGGTCGTCCGCGGCACCGCGACCTACGACTGGTGGTACAAGGGCGAGTTCGAACCGCTCCGCAACGAGGAGGCGGCCGAACTCGTCGCCGAAATCAAGTCGATGATTCCCAAGTACGTCCGCCTCCAGCGCGTCCAGCGCGACATTCCGGCGGACTTCATCGACGGCGGCGTGTGGAAGTCCAACCTCCGTCAACTCGCACGCCAGCGGATGGAAGAACACGGGTGGACCTGCGATTGCATCCGCTGCCGCGAGGTCGGCATGAACGACGAGGAACCCGAGAACGTCGAACTCGACGTCATGACCTACGAGGCGGCAGGCGGCACGGAGCACTTCATCAGCTTCGAGGACTTCGCCGAGCGGCGCTCGGCTGATAGCCGGATTGCATCCGGCGACTTTGAAAAGGACCTCCTGCTGGGCTTCTGCCGACTTCGCTTCCCCGGCGACCCCGTGCGGCGCGAACTCGACAACGCCGCGCTTGTCCGCGAACTCCACGTCTACGGCAGCGAAGTGACCGTGGGTGCGGCGAGCGAGGCCACCCAGCACCAGCACCGTGGTTACGGACGAAAACTCATCGCCAAGGCCGAGGAACTCGCCGCCGACGCGGGCTACGACAAGGTCAGCGTCATCTCCGGAATCGGCGCACGCGAGTACTACCGTAATAAACTCGGCTATCATCAGGACGGGCCGTACGTGAGCAAGCAGATTTGATCGGCTAAAAAAGGAACACGCTCAGTCCTGCATCGGCACGGATTGGACGTCGTACTGCTCGCCGATGGTTTTCAACTCGTCCAGCATGTCTCGTTCTTCACGGAGATTTTTCTCGAGGAGGTCGGCGGCTTCGTCGTGCCCCAGCGTGTCGGCCATGAACATCAGGTTGCCGTACGTCGCGATTTCGAGGTGCTCGAGCTTTTCAGCGATTCCCTTGTCGAACAGGTTCCGGAGTTCCTGATCCGGATTCCCGTCGACGAACTCCTCGTGGTCCTCCATGAGGGCGTCGAGTGCACGGAGTTGCTTTCTCTTGGCCGGTTCGCCGATGTGGTCGAACACGTTTTGGAGTCGCTCGACGTGTCGTTTCGTTTCGCCCCGATGCTCCTCGAACGCGTTTTGAAGTTCGCCATCGTTGACCTCTGTCGCCAGTTCGTCCAGCGCGTCGAACAGTTCGTTTTCGACGTAGTACATCTCCTTCAGCCCCTCGTAAAAGAGGTCGTCGAGTGAATCTCCGGTCATGGTAAGTCGACATTGGTACGACTACAACAACGGCCCTAAGCTTTGCCGTGCCCGCGGCGAGTTACCGACGACTCCGCGAACCGTTCCCATTGCGAGCCAAGTTGCACAGATTTAAGACGGAGAAACGAAAATGGACATATGCCGGTATGCGACGCTTTTCTCGTCGTATGTTGGCAACTCAACTGGGACTGTGCGCTTCGTCGCGTGGGAACTGGTCGGACCCACATCGGCTTCCGGAAGCCACCACCCCACCATCCGTCTCGTCTCTCCGT
Organism: Haladaptatus sp. AB618; assembly: GCF_024136965.1. Classification (NCBI taxonomy): domain Archaea; kingdom Methanobacteriati; phylum Methanobacteriota; class Halobacteria; order Halobacteriales; family Haladaptataceae; genus Haladaptatus; species Haladaptatus sp. AB618. The sequence goes on from NZ_JAMYJX010000001.1 coordinate 979,531, forward strand.
CGTCTCCACCCTTTGCAAACCTAAATCGAAACGTCGTCTTCTACGCGGAACCATTATTTCAGCTGTACTGCCACTATAACTGAGATACTGTCTTATCGACGAATCGAGAAGGTTCAGTACGCGGATCGGTCAATACTTTCGTCTGCCGTACTTTCCGACGTTTACCACGATAAAAATAAAAAACGGAGCAGTCCGTCTATTCGTCTTCAGCGAGAACGAAAATTGCGGGGAGTCGTCTCACTCCGTTCGACTCCTCCCGGTCAATTATTCGTCCTCGGTCTTGATATCCGCCGAGAGACCCTGTGCCATCTCGATGTCCTTCGAGTTGTTGAGGGTCCACGCCGTGCGTTCGGTGACGGCTTCGATGGATTCACGGGCGCTCGGGTAGCCGTTGCCGGACTTCTTCACGCCGCCGAACGGGAGTTGGACCTCCGCGCCGATGCACGGAAGGTTACCGTAGGCGAGGCCGATTTCCGCGTTGTCGCGGAAGTAGTTGACTTGACGGTAGTCCTCGCTGATGATTGCGCCGGCCAATCCGTAGGGCGTGTCGTTGTGGATTTCGACTGCCTCTTCGATGTCACCCGAATAGCTCATCAGAGCGACGTGGGGACCGAAGACCTCCTCGTGGATACAGCGCAGGTCGGGGCTGTAATCGACTTCGTAGACAAACGGACCGACCCAGTAGCCGTCCTCGAAGCCGTCCGGAATCTCCTCGTCGTCGAGTTCCTCGCGGTCGACGAGAACCTCGGCACCCTCGTCCTTGGCGAGTTGGTTGTACTTGCCGAACTTCTCGACCTGTTCCTCGTTGACCATCGGCCCCATGAAGGTGTTCTCGTCGAGCGGGTCGCCGACGGAGACTTCCTTCGCGGTTTCGACGTAGCGCTCCTTGAACTCGTCGTACACGTCCTCGTGGACGATGAGGCGCTCGCTGGAGACACAGCGCTGGCCCGTCGTCTTGAACGAGGACATGATGGCGCTGTGAACAGCGACGTCGAGGTCCGCTTCCTCCGTGACGACGATGCCGTTCTTGCCACCCATCTCACAGGCCGCGAGTTTGCCGGGTTCGCCGCCGACCTTGCCCGCGATCTTGTGACCGACTTCGGATGAACCGGTGAACAGGACGGTGTCGACGCGCTCGTCCTCGACGATGGCGTTTCCGGCGTCACCGAAGCCTTGGACCATGTTGAACACGCCGTCCGGGATGCCGGCGTCCTCGAACATCTCGGCGATGATCTGACCGCACCACGGCGTTTGCTCGGCTGGCTTCCAGACGACCGTGTTCCCCTCGACCAGCGCGATGGCCATGTGCCAGAACGGGATGGCGACCGGGAAGTTCCACGGGGAGATGCAGCCGATGATGCCCCGCGGCTTGCGGCGCATGTAGGCGTCCTTGCTCGGAATCTCGCTCGGGACGAGGTCACCGTGCGGGTGTCGAGCGTTGCCTGCGGCCCACTCGACCATGTGCGCGGCCTCGACAACGTCGGCTTTCCCTTCCGAGATCTCTTTCCCACATTCCTTCGTGATGACTTCGCCGAGTTCGTCGGTTCGCTCTCGGAGCTCGTGGTAGATGTCCCACAGGTACTCCGCGCGGTTGATGTACGAAAGCTCGCGCCACTCGTCCTTCGCTTCCTCCGCGGCGTCGAGGGCGGTTTCGATGTCCTCGGGTGTTCCGCGGTGGAACTCGCCGAGCGATTCCTTCGTCGCCGGGTTGACGCTCTCGAACGTTTCGTCGCCCGCCCCGTCGCGCCACTCACCGTCGATGTAGTGACTGTAAACCTGCTCGCTGGCTTGTTGACTCATGTTGTACTCGGTAAAATTTGACGCGGCACCTTAAAAAAGACTCTTACTTGGAGAGCACACCGACGGGCGGTTCAGGGGAACACGAGAGAAATCCAAGCCGCTATTCGTCCTCTCCACGCCAGTAGTCCACTTCTCCGTCGAGCGGGAAGTAGCCGCTCAACGTTCTCCCCTCGTGTTTTCCGGGTGCGGTCCCGGCGAATATACCCATCTTCCCCGAATCGGGATACACCGAAACGTCGGGTTCGCGCATGGTCGAAAAACAGAGGTAGCGAAGCGTCCCCTCGGAGTCGTTGATGACGCGGCGGGCGTACTCCTCCCCGACTGGGAACGCGACGTAATCGCCCGCTTCGAGACTCCGTTCGTCGTCCTCGATTCGGAGCGTTCCCTCGCCGTCGAGGACGAAAACCGCCTCTTCGTTTCCGGTGTGATAGTGGTACGGCCACGATTTCTTCCCCGGCGGGAGTTCGTACAGACTACAGCCCAACCGCTGGCCGCCTGCCGCACCACCGAGTTGCTTGCGGCGGATCTGAAAGTCGGTGCCGTGTGATTGCTCGTCCCAGTCGAGGGCGGATTCGTTGACGATTTGGGGTCGCCCGTCGGTCATGCTCGACTAATCACAAACGATTGATAAATAGTCACCGGCGAGCGATTAGCCGCTCTCGGCCTCTTCCCTGTCGGCGAGCTTTTCGATCTCACCTTTGACGCTCGCGGCGTCGAAATCGTGGTCGGGACGCATGTTCACGAAGTCGAGGAACTCGCGTGCGGCGAGCAACTCCTCCGGAGAATAGTGCTCGTTGGCGGCCAGCACCGCGTCACGAGCGCCAATGAGCGGCGTCAGCGACGCCAGCGCGCACGCGAGGTCGTACGAACGGGCCTCGTCGATTCGCTCCTCGTTGACGCTCGTCGCGTCGATGAAGTATATCTCTCCGTCCGCGACGAGGACGTTCTCCCCGCGCAGGTCACCGTGTGCGAGGTTGTGTTCGTGCATCCGGGCGAGCGCGCCGAACAGGTCGGGGGCGTACTTGCGCACGTCCGATTCGGGAATCCCCTCGAACGTCTCGAAAGAGGGCAGGTACTCCATGACCAACACGCCGAGGTCGTCGTATTCGAACGCCTCTATCGGTGCCGGGACGTTCAACCCGATTTCTCGCATCTTCTTCGTTGCTTCTAGCTCGTGTTCCGCCATCTCGTCCGGCCCGGCGAAATGTTCGAAAAATCCCTCGGTGCCGCTGCTGAACGCGCCCAGATTCCGCACGCTGGTGAAGAGCGCGTGAACGAGCGAGTTCTGGTCGGTCGTGATCTTGACGAACCACTCGTCGTCCACCACACAGGGCGTCGAGAGCCAGTTGTCGGCGTCGATGAACTCGACGCGAACTTCCTCGCGGTCGTATCGCTCCGCGATCTCTCGAATGACTGCCTCGATACGCGGCCACTCGATCGTCCCACGTACCAGTCGCCGGATACCCATTGGAGTCCGGTTCGTCCCCATCGTTGATAAACTCACTCACCGTCAGGGAGGTTTCATTTTACCTGCTTTCCCCTCGTTCGCTCCGCTCACGAGGGACCAGTCGAAGACATTATAGCGAAACCCGCGCAAAAATTGCGTATGGATTTCAATCTCCCCGACGAACACAGGATGGTACGCGACACCGTCCGGGAGTTTTGTGACGAGGAAATCGAACCTATCGCACAGGAAATCGAGAGCGAACACCGCTTCCCCGCGGAGGTCTTCGACGAACTCGCCGCTCTCGACATGATGGGCGTTCCCATCAGCGAGGAGTACGGCGGACTCGGCGGCGACCAGTTGATGTACGCGCTCGTCACCGAGGAGTTGGGCCGGGTGTCCGGATCCATCGGCCTCTCGTATGCTGCACACATCTCGCTGGCATCGAAACCCATCGAGCTGTTCGGCACCGAAGAACAGAAAGAACGGTGGTTGACGCCGCTCGCGGAGGGCGACTACCTCGGTTCGTGGGCGCTCACGGAACCCGGATCCGGATCCGACGCGAGCGACATGGACACGACGGCTGAAAAGGACGGCGACGAGTGGGTGCTCGACGGCACGAAGCAGTTCATCACCAACGCCAGCGAGGCGGGAAGCGTCCTGGTGAAGGCCGTCACCGACTCCGATGCAGGCTACGGCGGCATCTCGACGTTCATCGTTGATCCCGAGGAGGACGACGGCTTCGAGGTCACGACCGTCTGGGACAAGATGGGACTCAACGCCTCGCCGACCTGTGAAATACAGTTCACCGACTGCCGGATTCCCGAGGACCGCCTGCTCGGCGAGGAGGGCGAGGGCTGGGAGCAGACCAAGAAGACGCTCGACGGCGGCCGAATCAGCATCGCCGCGCTCTCGACCGGCATCGCACAGGGTGCCTACGAGGCGGCCCACCGGTACAGCCAGGAGCGCGAGCAGTTCGGCAAGCCGATCTCGAAGTTCGACGCCATCCGCAACAAGATCGTGGACATGGACCGCAAGATCGAGCGTTCGCGCCTGCTGACCCACAAAGCGGCGTGCAAGTACGACGAAGGCTACTCCGTTTCCCACGAGAGTGCGCTGGCAAAACTCGACGCCAGCGAGTCGGCTCGAAAGGTCTCCGAGGACGCCGTACAGGTGCTCGGCGGCTACGGCTACACCGAGGACTTCGCCCCGCAGCGGTTCCTGCGTGACGCGAAACTGATGGAAATCGGCGAAGGGACCAGCGAGATTCAGCACCTCGTCATCGGACGGGAACTGGGACTGTAAGCCGAGAAAAAATCCTCGTCGGAAGCCTTTTTACTCTCACCAAACCCCCCACGAGAACATCGTCCAGACGCCGACCACGAGGACGATGAACGACACCAATCGCTGGAGCATAATGCGCGTATCGCTGAACTCGATGTCTCCTTTCGCGCCGTATCGCACTCGCATCTGGTGTCGTGCCATCGCACGGGGTTTCAACACGTTCAACGCGCCGATGGCGACGAACGCGACCATGAAGAGGGTGAAGAATGCGGGAGGCATATCGCCACGATTCTCGTTCCGGGGCATAAGCTTGTGGGTGAACTGAACACTCTTTCGTGTGAACAGCGGACGCTGTAGTAAAAGAAGAACTCAGTACGTCGGACTCTCTTCCCGTTCCCCGTCGCGTTTGTTCACGACGCGGGCGAGGATGAACAGCGCGTCCGATAGCCGGTTCAGGTACGTCACGGCGTTCTCGTTGATCTCCTCCTCGCTTGCCAGTGCAACTGCGCGACGTTCGGCGCGGCGGCAGACGGCGCGGGCGTGGTGGAGTTCCGCCCCCGATTCGCTGCCACCGGGGAGGATGAACGACGTGAGGGGGTCCAGTTCCTCGTCGTAGGCGTCCATCCACGATTCGAGCAGGTCGGCGTGTTCGGCGCTCACCTGCGGGTCGTCCTCGTCGGGTTCCGGGTTGGCCAAGTCGGCCTGCACGATGTGGAGGTGGTTCTGGATTTCGTGGAGGTGTTCGTCCACGTCGTCGTGTCCCGTCGGTCGACAGCGACCGATGAGGGCGTTCACCTCGTCCACCGTCCCGTAGGCCTCGATTCGCGGGCTGGCTTTCGAGACGCGGGACATGTTCTGCAGGTCGGTCTGCCCCGCGTCGCCGCGACCGGTGTAGATCTTCATACGATCGATTGCTCCACGTACTCGACGATCTTTTCACTCTCGGCCATCGTGACGCCCGAATCCTCGTTCACGAGCACCGGCACGCCGCGCTGACCGCTGACGCGTTTGACCTCGTTCCGCTTCGAGTGGAGCGCTTCGACCCACTCCGTCTCGTACTCGATGTTCGCCTCATCGAGCGCGTCGTGGACCTTCTGACAGAACGGACAGCCATCGAGCGAGTACAGCGTTATCGAACTCATATCGCAACGATGGGGCGCGAGCGTAAAGTAAGCTACCGTCTCGGAGACTACAACGGACTTCGAAAGCCTCCGGCCGGTCGCGAAGTTGCTTCGTATCCGCAAACGCGAGTACCCCGAATTTTAAATACCGAAACGGGACCACTCCGGCGCAATGGAGGTGCTCGGAACCGGACTCCTACTGCGTCCATCGACGACGATGACCACGCTCGCGTTCGTCTTCGGCGGGATCGTTGTCGGTACGATAAGCGGGCTTACACCGGGAATTCACGTCAACAACCTCGCGCTCTTGCTGGCGTCGGTGGCAGGGTCGATAGCCGGACCGCCGAAACTGGTCGGTGCGGCGATACTCGCGGCGGGGGTCGTCCACTCGTTTCTGGACGTGGTTCCGTCGCTGGCGCTCGGGGTCCCGGACCCGGTGATGGCGGCGGGGGCGCTCCCCGGTCATCGGTTGGTCATCGAAGGCCAAGGCAGGGAGGCGCTTCGGCTCTCGGCGCTGGGGAGCGGGTTGGCGGTGGCGTTCGCGGTGCCGCTGGCGATTCCGGTCACGACGGCGATGACGGATGCCTACCCGCTGGTTCGGAACCATCTCCCGTTCTTTCTCGTCGGAATCACGGCGTTTCTCGTGCTCACGGAACCGACGACTCGCGGGAAAGTCGGTGGCCTCGTCGTCTTCTGCACGAGTGCCGTGCTCGGTATCCTGGCCCTTCCGCTCTCACCATCGGCACCTCTCGGTATCGGCGGGGTACTCACGCCGTTGTTTGCGGGGTTGTTCGGCGCGCCGGTGCTCGTAGACGCGATGAATGGAGCGGGGGTTCCGCCACAGGCCGAAGCAACGCTCACGATGACCCATCGGGCAATCGCCGTAACCGCACTCGCGGGTGCGTTCGCCGGTGGAATCGTCGGATATCTCCCCGGCGTGTCGAGCGCGATAGCGGCCGTCATCGCGCTGGCACTGGTCCCCCGAAGAACCGAAGCACGTGGATTCATCGTGGCGACTAGCGGCGTCAACACCGCGAACACCATCTTCGCGCTTTTCGCGCTCGTCTCGCTCGGAACGCCGCGAACAGGCGTGATGGTCGCCCTGCGCGAGACGAACGCGCCGCTCGACCTGCCGGTGCTTCTCGCCAGCGTCGCCATCGCGGGTGTCGTCGGGTTCGTCCTCGTCCTCGTTCTCGGCGACACCTACCTCGAAGCGGTCGGTCGGCTGAACTACCGACGGCTCTCCATCGGTATCCTCTGTCTGCTGATCGCGGCGTCGTTCCTGTTCGCGGGCGTCGTCGGTGTCGGTCTCTTCGTTTGCAGTGCCATCCTCGGTTGCCTGCCACCGCGATTGGGGTGCCGACGGGTCCATCTCATGGGGGTGTTGCTCGGCCCGCTCATCGTCGGCGTGTAACCACGAAGCATTTACGCACCTGCTGTCAATTTGAGGTCATGATCCCTCTGTTCGGTCCCGTCCCGGGCGGCATGGAGTTGATCGTCATCTTCATCATGGCAATCTTGCTGTTCGGCGTTCCATTGACCATCTTCGGAGGAATATTCGTGCTCCACCGACGGTCACAAGAGCAGGTATCCGAACTGAGAGACGAGGTCGACGAACTGCGAACGGAACTCGAAACGCGGGAACGAGAACGAGAACGAGAGTAGAAGTGACCGAGTTCGGTGACCGCCGTGGGCTACTCCCCGTTCATGATATCGAGGCAGGCGCCGACGAACGTGTTCTGCACCGCGAACGCTTCGCCGTCGAGCGCGACGGCGGTACCGCAAAGCTCGCCGTGCGTGAAGTGCATCTCGATGGCGTCGTCGAAACAACGGATGGTACAGCTCAGCGATCCGTGATTGTAGAGGTCTTCCTGATGCGATTTCTCGATGGCTTCGAGTCGCATGTCGCGGCGTACGTCGGCACGCTCCTGTTCGTCGTAAGCGTCGGCGACGTCGTCACGGATGTAGAGCAGTTCGCAGGAATCGGCATCGTAGTAGAGAACGCTTCGAAGAAGGTCCCCGACGTGCTCCTGTAGATACGTAACGAGTTCTTTGGATTCCGTAGCTGTATGAGACATAATAACTATCCGTCTCCACGTTCGCTAACGAAAGACATGAATCTTCCCGGGATTATCTTCGCTGAAAACTAGACTCCGAAATCGGAGGACAGGTCGGTGACGAGACGCTCTTGGAACGATTCCCGAATCCGATGGCTCGGTTCGGCGTCCGTGAGCACTTCAATGACCTGCGTCCCGGTGCTATCGAGGGAATCCGAAAACGCGTCACGGAATTCGGAACGCGTCTCCACGCGCTGGAAATCGAGGTCATAGAGGTCGCCAGTCGCGGCGTAATCGAGTCCGTGTGGCGTCCGGAACTGCCCGGAAAATGGCGGGTCGAACGATTCGATGGGAAGCATGTGGAAGATGCCACCGCCGTCGTTGTTGATTTCGACGATGGTCGCGTCCACTCCACAGCGGTCGAGTGCGAGCAGTCCGTTCATGTCGTGGTAGTACGCGATGTCGCCGGTGACGAGGACGAGAGGGTCGTCCGTCGCGCTCCCCGCGCCGAGTGCAGAGCTGATGATGCCGTCGATACCGCTTGCACCGCGATTTCCGAGGACGGTCACGTCGGCCGACCGCGGGCGGGCAAAGCGGTCCAAATCCCGGACCGGCATGCTGTTGGACACGAACAGCGTCGCCGGATCCGGAACGAGTCGCGAGACATCGGCGAGCACGCCGCCCTCGAAATGCTCCTCCGTTTCCGCGAGTAGCGACCGGTGGGCGGAATCCGCACGCTCGAACCGTGCCCTCCACTCGTCGTTCCCTCCATTTTCTCCGTCTTCGAGTTCGTCGGCGAGTCGCCGAGCGAGGCGCGTCGGGTCGGCGACGACGAGGTCCGTCGCGGTGAACGAGGCTTCACGCCATCCGCCCGCCGAGTCCACGACGAACTGCTGGGTTTCGACGCGTTCGAGATACTGACGAAGGGTCTTCGAAGTCGGGGATGCGCCGAACCGAAGAACCACGTCCGGGTCGGGCCATTCGTCGGTCACGTCCGGCACGAGATACGAATCGTAGCCGCCGACGATGGGCCGGTCGTGGCCGAACCGGTGCCCCGACAGCGGGTCGGCGAGCACGGGAAAGCCGGTCGCATCGGCCAGCGTTTCCAATTCGTCACGGCCCGGTGTCGGCGCGTCGGCGGGGCCGACGACGAGCAGGCCGCGTTCCGCGTCGCCCACCGACTCGGCGAGTCGGGAGAGCGCGGCGGAATCGAGTTCGGGAACGCCCTGTGAGAGGTGAACGAACGGCCCGTCACGCCCCTCGGCCGCGAGCGGTTCGTCGTCCGCGAACGAGTCGGGAACGTCCCCAGCGACGTCGGTCGGTTCGAGGGGTTTTCGGAACGGGAAGTTGAGATGCACCGGTCCCGGCGGTGTTCCGGTCGTCGAACCGAGGGCGCGGGCGGCCGTCGTGCGAAGGTAGCGCAGTTTCCTCGGGGTGGCTTCCGGTTCGGCGACGTCGGCGTACCAACGAACGGCGTCGCCGTAGAGTTTCTCCTGGTCTACGGTCTGGTTCGCGCCGCTATCGCGGAGCTCCGGCGGTCGGTCCGCCGTGCAGACGAGCAACGGGACCCGTGCTCGGTCGGCCTCGATGACGGCCGGGTGGAAGTTCGCCGCCGCCGTTCCCGAGGTGCAGACGATGGGGGTCGGCTTGCCGGTGCGCTTCGCTCGCCCGAGCGCGAAGAAGGCCGCCGAGCGCTCGTCCAAATGGGAGAACACCTCGATATCGTCGTGCAGGGCGAACGCGACGGTCAACGGCGTCGACCGACTACCGGGAGAGAGACAGACGGAATCGACCCCACCAGCGGCCAACTCGTCCACGAACGTTTCGGCCCACAGCGTGTTTCGGTTCGGATAGGTCATTCGAGTTCGTTCAAAATCGGCAGGAATTTCAACTGCACTTCGTCCCATTCCGCTTCGGGTTCGCTATCGGCGACGATGCCGTTTCCGGCGAACAGGGTGACACGGTCGTTGGCTGCGACACCGGAACGCAGGCCGACGGCGAATTCGCCGTCCCCGTCGGCGTCGAACCAGCCGACCGGCGAGGCGTACCAGCCACGGTCGAACCCTTCCGTCTCACGAATCGTTCGCATCGCGTCTTCCAGCGGAAGCCCGCCGACCGCGGGAGTCGGATGGAGAGCTTCGACGACCGAGAGAACGTGTTCGCCGTCGCCGATATCCGCCGAAATCGGCGTCTGTAGGTGTTGAATGGTCGAGAGTCGCTTGAGTCGTCGCTCGCCGACCGAAACGGACGACGCGAGGGGTTCGAGCCGCTCACGGATGGTTTCGGCGACGAGTTCGTGTTCCTCCCGAACCTTCTCGCTGTCCGCGAGCGAAGTCGCGAGTTCGTCGTCCTCCTCGGGTGTCTCGCCGCGGCCGATGGATCCGGCGAGCGCTTCCGTCTCGACCGTCCCACCGCGAAGGGAGACGAGGCGTTCCGGCGGCGCGCCGAAAAACCCGCCCGACGACGTGGGTTGCACGAGGAATCGATAACACTCCGGATAGGACGTTCGAAGCCGTTCGAGGATGTCCGGAACGATGACCGATTCGCCGAGTTCGACCTCCAGCGCGGTCGCGATGACCACCTTCTTTAGCTGGCCACCCTGGATCCGATCCGTCGCGCGGCGTATCTGGGAACACCATTCCTCCCGCGAGGTGATGGGGGTCGTGGACTCGATTCCCGGCGATTCACCACGGGGGCGCATCGTCGGTAGCGTCTCGATTTCCGCCTGCATCTCGGTGAGCGTTTCCTCGGCAGTCGCTGTTTCGGGGGCGGAAACCGAGAGCCACGTCTCGGTTTCCGTACGCGTCAGTTGGACGTGTGGCAGAACGAATTCCGCACTTGGAAAACCGTCCCACGGCGGTTCCGGTTGGTGTTCGGTATCGAACGAAAACCCGCCGAACAGGCGCGGACGCGTCGCGTCCGGCCCGTCGTCGGTATCGACAGAATCGAAGAGATCGGTCGCTTGGCTGCGAACCGCGTCGAACCGCCCTCCACCAGTGGCAGTGATGCGCGCGACTGCGCCAGTCGCGGCGATTTCGAGACCGTCCGGAGAAGTCCAGTAGAGGCGTGGAGCCGCCTGTCCCGCGAGAAAGGAGCGGAACGAAACGTCGGGTACTCTGCACGTTCGGGTTACGAGCGGCGAACCCGCCGACAGTTGACCGTCACGGTGCGGTGGCATTTAGTGACAACTCGGGAGCGGTGACCCTTCAGCCTAACTATATCGCTCCTCGTTCCACGGGTTTGCGGTGTTAGAGTAACCGCGTTTCTCCCAGTATCCACGTTCGGGTTCAGTGAGGAACTCGACCCCATCGACCCATTTGGCCCCTTTGTACGCGTACTTGTGTGGCGTGACGACGCGAAGCGGTCCACCGTGTTCGCGGGGGAGCGCCTCGCCGTCGTACTCCCAGACGAACAGCACTTCGTCGCGCATGCAGTCCTCGAACGGGAGGTTCGTGGTGTAGCCGTCGAGTGCGGAAAACATCACGTGAACCACGTCATCGTCCACACCGGCCAGTTCCGCGAGCGTCGGGAACGTGACGCCGGTGAACTCACAATCGAACTTGCTCCAGCCGGTGACACAGTGGAAGTCCTGCGTTTGTGTCTCGTTCGATAGGTCACGGAACTCCTCCCACGAGAACGCCAGTTCGGTTTCGACCGCCCCCGTCACCGAAAACTCCCACGTCTCCGGGTCCCAGTCCGGCGTTGACCCCTTCGAGAGGACCGGAAACTTGTTCGTCTTCCGTTGCCCCGGCGGCAATCGCTTCCCGTCGAACTCCCGGTGGAGCTCCGTCTTGTCCGTCGTACTCATGGAGCGAACTCGGGTCGCTGGAAACGTAGATGTACCGACTGCGGTCAACGTCGGATGTACCGACTGCGTCCAGCGTCGAGTGTACGCGTGGGTTGGCGGAGGGTAATCCAGATATCTTCGCCCAACGTGACCCTGTGGCTCGGTACGGACCGAGTAACAAAAGTCGTCTATCGCAAACGATAGCTTCGTAACCGACCGCGGACGGCCGTCGTGTCGTCACTGACCGTCGTACGCGAGACGGCCAGGTACGAAATCGGTTCGACCTCGTCCCGAACGACCATCGGTTCGACGGCGGCGAAACCGAGACGAACAAGTTTTCGTTTCTTCGGTCCCATTCCCGACCGATCTTCGGAAGTAATGAAAAATATAAACAGATGTCGGAAAGTATAATTTGATAAAGGAAATTATTGTTTTCAATAGCTGTACTATCTGCCCCGTCAGACTTAAGAACACCCCTCCCGAAGCCCACAACTGTTCCAATGCCAAAGGTAGAGATTACCGTCCCAGAGCACCTCGAAATGCAAATCGCCCAAATGGTCGAACAAGGTGAGTTCGTCAACCGGGAGGAAGCTATCGAGGACTTGCTCGCAACTGGTCTCAAGGCATACAAGACCAGCGGACCGATGGACAACGATAGAGAACCGGGACTCGAAGACGAGGGGATGATGGGTCACGAGGACGAGTACGTCTTCTAGCGGGCGTTTCACCCCGATGTGTGAATAGTTCTCAGAAACTCTTAAACCGGCCAACTTCTAATGGCCCTGCATGCATAAGGATGAGCTTCTCGAGCTACACGAGCAGATGGTGACCATCATGGAGTATTTCCGTGAACAGGACGACGTCCCCGACGGCGCGTTCGACGCATACGATCAGCTCGACGTCGATCCCTCGCATGTCCACAAATCGAAGAGCGAGCACAAACACGCCGTCTTCGTTCTCGGCAACTCGCTCGCGGACGTGATGAGCGAAGACGAGTTCAGTGAAGCGGGCCGGATCGGCAAGCGCATGGAGGAGTTGGCCGACGACGCCGAGCAGAAGATCTGATTTTTCGGGCGTTATCGCGCGGTTATGCATCCCCGACGAGGGCCCCCCACTTGATGCGTGTATCCGACTAACCCGAAACTATTTGAGGAGGATTCCGTTTTGACGTATTATGGACGCGCGCACAGTCGAGCAGATATCCCAGTGGGATTCTCGTCCCTTTTCCGGTGGGTTCGAGACGCTCCACACGCTTGCCGACGAGGAATTTTCCGGTGCGGTCGACGCGGGCGGCGCGTGGCTGTTCATGTTGAACGGCCGCGTCATTGGCGTATTTGACGGCACTATCGATTCGTTCGAGGATGCAGACGGGACGCTGTTCGACGCCCCTCACCCTTCGCTTCCGCTGTTGTTCAGCATGAAGGAGCGAGGCGGAAAGACACAGGCGAAATACTACACGAACGACACACCGCTGAAGGAGGCGAGCGAAACGCTCGCATCGAACAAGTTCACTGGGTACATCGAACTCAGTGAAAACGTTCTCAGCGGCGATTACTACGTGGTGTACCACGGTGGACGGTCGATGAGCGCCGCGTACGTCGGTCAGAGCGAGCAACTGTACACCGGCGACGAGGCGCTTTCCCGCGCCAACGACGAGGTCGGGATTTACGAAGTCGTCGCGGCCGACGTGAACGTCATCGACCTGCCGGAGATCGAGGAATCGGAGCCGAAACCGGATCCTGAGCCAGTCGCGACACCGGAATCGGAACCAGTCTCAACACCGACACCGGAATCTACCTCGACCTCGGAACCGGCGGAAACGAACGAACCGGAGACGCCACCGGAAGGGTCCGCACAGTCCTCCCCCGGCACGCCGGAACGGGCTGAAGGAACGGGGTCGTCGACGGAGGCGGAGGCCGTTCAACCCTCTTCGGTGGAGATGGAGCAGTCGCCGACCGAGGCGGACGCACGACCAGCCCAGTCCGCACACTCGACGCCGAACGCGTCGAGTTCCGGGGGCGCTGGAAACGACGGCGGCGCGGAAAGCGCCGCAGGTACGGGAGCATCCGATCCGCTCTCGGACGAACAGCAGTGGCGGGAGACCACGACCATTCCGTCGCTCGACCCCGACAAGAGCAGCTCCGCGAAGTCGCACGACGTGGGTGTCAAACAGCGTCGTCCGACGCGAAAACCTCCGCAACAACGGTCACAGAGCCGTTCGACATCTGGCAGGGCGAAGGAGGTCGAAGCCGAACTGACCGCGCGCGCCGAAAAGATCGAAACGTTGCAGTCGAAACTCGCCCGAGCCGAATCGGAGCGTGACGAACTGAAAGCGGAACGCGACCGACTGAAAGAACGGGTCGAGGAACTGCAAGACGAACTCGAAACGCTCCGTGAGAAGGGTCCGGGTATCACTGCCGAACGACAGCTGACGCCGGAACAAGCGCTGGCGCAGACGAACTTCTTCGTTCGCTACGGGTCGAAAGCCAAAGGGACGCTGGCCGACGCGGCGGCGGGTGATGCCAGCCGCGAGACCATCGAGTCGAACCTGCAACTCGAACATCACACGCAGTTCGACGCGGAGGGCATCGCGGTCGATGGGCAGGAGTTCGAGGCGTTCCTCCACGATTCGATGGAGTATACGTTCGTCTCGTGGCTTGTCGTCGACCTCCTGTACGAAATCATCGAGACGGGTCATCAGCGCGGGCTCGGTGACCTGTTCGAAGCGATTCAGGAGATCGATCGGATCGAACTCCACGGCAATCTGGTGACGGAAGACGAGGAGGGCGAGGAGACCGAACTGACGTTCGACGTCATCCTCCGCGACCGGATGGGCAACCCGCTCGTCGTGGCGAACATCAACGACTCGCGCGACCCCGCGACGGGCGAGATGATGGGGTCCCTCGTCGATGCCGCGACGAGCGTCGCCAGCGTGAACGACGAACTCAGCGCGGCGTTCCAGGTGACGAAGAGCTTCTTCGAACCGGCCGCACTGGAGACGACGGAGGACGCAACCAGTGGCGGGCTGCTAACGCGAGAAAAAAGGGAGAGTTTCGTCAAGCTATCCCGAAAGCGGGGATATCATCTGTGTCTGGTCGAATCACGTAACGGTGAATTCCACTTGACGGTTCCAGAACTCTAGTTTTCGGCTTCCGCCTTCTCGCCGATCTTCATCGAGTCGAGCTTGGTCGTGATTTCGGAGAGTTTTTCGTCGAGTTCGGAGACGAACTCCTCCGTTCGGTCAGTCGTTATCGCGCCCTGGTTGGAGGGCGAGATGAGGTTTTCTTCTTCGAGAACTCGCAGCGAGTAGCGAACCTTGTGATGGGGGTATCCCGTCTCGTTCGACATCTTTACGATGCCGATCGGTTCACTCTCAATGACCATTTTCAGGACCTGCAAGTGGCGTTCCAGCATATCGACTTCCTTCTCCAGTCGATCTATCATGGCATGTGTTAACTTGTCTTAGAAGCTTTTAAAGGTTATTGTCCGCATCGCATGCCGAAGAGTAGAACGAAACTTTCTCTTGAGACAAGTTAACACTTCCGAATTCGTCGCGTGAATATCCCCGTCGCTGCTAGAATTGACGCGATTCGGACACCGAAATGATCACGTTCGTGTATCCTTTTGCTTCGAAGACCGTAATCGGTTTAGGAGGTGCGGGAGAAACCATCTTCGGTATGACCGTAACCATCGTGGGTTCGCAACTCGGCGACGAAGGCAAAGGTCGCGTCGTAGATCTCTACGGCGCGGCCGCTGACGTGGTCGCTCGCTATCAAGGCGGCGACAACGCAGGCCACACCGTCGTCGAGGGCGGCAACGAATACAAACTCTCCCTCGTTCCGAGCGGCGTCGTCCGAGGCAAGATCGGCGTTCTCGGCAACGGCTGTGTCGTCAACCCCGAGACGCTTTTCGACGAGATCGACACCCTCCGCGAACGTGGCCTCGAACCCGACGTTCGACTCGCCCGCAGAGCACACGTCATTCTCCCGTATCACCGCGTGCTCGACGGCATCGAGGAGGACGTGAAGAGCGATTCGGACCGTAAGGTGGGAACCACGGGACGGGGTATCGGCCCGACCTACGAGGACAAAGCCGGTCGGCGCGGTATCCGCGTCGGCGACCTGCTCGACGCCGAACTCCTCCGCGAGAAACTCGAATACGTCGTCCCCCAAAAACGAGCACTCGCCGAGAAGGTCTACGGCGTCGAGACCGGTGAGGCGTTCGACGTCGATGCGGTCCACGAGCAGTACCAGCGCTACGGCGAGCGCATGAAGGAAGAGAACATGACCGTCGAAGCTGGCGATTTCCTCGCCTCGCGTCTCGATGACGGCGACGAAATCATCTTCGAGGGCGCACAGGGTACCCTCATCGACATCGACCACGGTAACTATCCGTACGTCACCTCCTCGAACCCGACCGCGGGCGGTGCCGCGACGGGGACGGGCCTCAGCCCCGGTATCGTCGGGGACGGCGATGTTATCGGCATCGTGAAGGCGTATCTCACGCGCGTCGGGAGCGGCCCGCTTCCGACCGAACTCGGCGGCGTCGTCGGTGACACGCCCGACTACGACGAACAAGGGGCGGGCGAAAACGAGGACCTCGCCGAGTACATCCGCGAGGAGGGTGGCGAGTACGGTACCGTCACCGGCCGCCCGCGTCGGGTCGCGTGGCTCGACATGCCCATGCTCCGCCACGCCGCCCGCGCCAGCGGGTTCACCGGTCTCGCAGTCAATCACATCGACGTGTTGGCGGGTCTCGACGAGGTGAAAGTCGGATACAGCTACGATGTCGACGGCGAGGAGATATTCACGGTTCCCGCCACGACCGAACGCTGGGGTCGCTGTGAGCCGAACTTCCGTTCCTTCGGCGGTTGGCCGGAAGTGGACTGGAGCGAGGTTGCCGACGAGGGCTACGACGCGATTCCGGAGAACGCGCGGACCTACCTCGAATACATCAGCGACGAACTCGACGCGCCCGTCTACGCCGTCGGTGTCGGCCCAAGCAGGGAGGACACCGTCATCCTGAACCGCCCGTTCGAGTAACCGTTCCGAACCACGTGTCGAACGACTACGATATCGTTTCCGACACCCAACCGGTCGCGCCGTTCGGGTACGGCTGATTTTCGGCTCTCGGTTGCAGTTTTCCCGTTCCATCGACTGCCCGCACGACGACCTCGTGGGTTCCCGACGGTTTCCACTCGTACGTCCATTGCCGCCACACGTCGTCTCCCTTCAGCGGCTTCGACAGGCGTGCATCGTCCCAGGTCTCACCGCCGTCGGTCGATACCTCGACGCGCTCGATGCCGCGCGTTCCGGCGTAGGCGAGTCCACCGACCTGTTTTCGACCGTCCGAGAGCGTGTTCTCCACCCACAGTTTCGCCACGGTGGTGACCGGTCCCGTCCCGTGCCAACCTTTCTCCTCCCAGAAGCCTTCGGCTGGCTTGTCGAGAACCTCTATCTCAGTGAGCCACTTGACGTTGATCTCCCCCCAGTGGCCGGGAATCAGGGCGCGGACGGGATACCCGTGATTTCGCGGCAGGGAGAACCCGTTCATGCCGAACGCGAGCAGGCCGGTTTCGAGCGCGGCCAGCGGAAACTCCTCGTAGTAGCCGTCGGCCGCTCGGAGCATCACGCAGCCACAGTCGCCCTTCGGTTTCGCGCGTTCGATGACGTCCATCATCGGGACGGCCGTCCATATCGCGTTGTTCAGCAGATGGGCGTTCAACTGCTCGCCGACGCAGCGAAGCGTCTTGTAGACGTTCACCGACGACATCGACGTGAGGTCCGCATAATCGAGCCGCAGTTCCTTCTCCACGCTTCCCGTGACCGCGAGCGACCACTCCGTCTCGTTCACGTCCGGATTGAACGAGGAGATGTCCACCTCGTAGAATTCTTCCGTGCTGCTCACCAGCCCGGGAAGCCCCTCCACGTCGAGCGACTTCCGTTTGGCTTCCGCGAGCAGGTCCTCCACGGTTCGCATGTCGGGCATCCGCTTTTTCTTCCCGCTACCCATCCCCTTACTCGACGACCGATTGGACTGGTCGGTGTGACCCTCCGGCGGCGTTCGCTCCGGTAGTTTTCGAGGCTGACCGGTCCGCCGCGACCCGAGCAGATAGCCCGCGATACCGACGCCGAGCGCGCCGACCAACGACCCGAGCACTCGTCGTCGTCCCGTGTCGAACGCCGGGTTTCCGACCGGTACGCTGGCGATTCCCACGACGATTCCGATGCCGAGTGCAGAGCCGAGCGCGGGCACGAATGCCCCGGTCAGTACGGTTGCGGTACCCCACGCAAGCACCCCGGCGAGAAGAACGCTGACGAACCCGCTGGTCCTCCCCGCCCGCCGCCCGACGACGAGTCCGACGAACGCGCCGAGTGCGAACAGCAGTATCGTGAGCATCAGTGCTACCGCGAACGCCAGCTTATCGCCGACTTCACCGAGTGTTTGGATGGAAAACGCGATGAGCTCCGGTGGCGTGACCTCGATGATGAACGCATTCACCGGTGCGGCGACGAAGTCCGGCGTGTTCCCGGTGACCGCGTACGAACCGGCGACCCCAGCACTCCCTGCGAGCAGCGCGACGAGCGCATCGCGCCCCGTCGAATGAGCCATTTTCTCCCCTCGTGAAACTACGGCCGGAACGACGATAGCGTTCGTGGGTGGACGACGGAAGTAGTCTTCTCCCTCCGACGAGTTACTGATCGGTCTCGAACTGCTCGACCCCGTCGCCCCTTACGAAGACGAAGTCGTCGTGCCTCCCCGTTCAGTTCGTGGCTGTTCCGTCGGTGGTTGCTCCGTCGGTGGTTGTTCCGTTGGCGTTCCTTCAGTCGGCGTTCCTTCGTTTTGCGTCGTTGTGGTAGTCGTGGTCGTCGTAGTCGTCTCGGCGCAATCCGCGGCGAGCGGCGTGACCGCGATACCATCCCGTGCGTAGCCGAACGATTCGAGATTAAGCCGCCAGACGAGTCGGTCGTCGTCTCCCGTCGGTTTCCAATCGACCGCGAAGGCGTGTCGATTCGGGCGGAACCGACGTGGTGCACGCCCCTCGACGGTTCCCTCGAACGAACTAGTAAGACGGAGCGTCGTTGTGGTCGGATTGTTGTACCCGAATAGCACTCGAATCGTCCCGTCCCCGTTCGGTCGGCAGTCCACGAAGTAGGGTTCCACTCGCGGCGGACGGATTCGCCGAATACACCGCTTGATCGAGGGGTTCGTCACGTCGATCTGCGGTCCGTCCGGATATCGCTTGTACGCCGTGACGCTCGTCACGACGAACCCGGAGATCCCTTCGTCGGCGAGCGCTCTCGGCGGGAGGACGCGCCGCCGCCGAATCGGTCCGAACTGAAAGTACGAGGTCGCGAATCCGACCTGGTCGAACCACGCCGTGTTGATGGCGACGATTTGGAAGGGCCCCTTGACGCGCACCCGCTGACACCCGTCGAATTTGACGGACCCGGTTGGCGCGGTGAGCTCTTTCGGTGTGCGTTTGTTCCCGTTCAGATACACGTTCGCCTTTCCCTTCACCTTGAAGTACGTGATAACGCCCGAATATCGGTACGCGTCGCCGCCTCCGGCGATAGCCCCCGTCACGTTTCCGTTACCGACGTTGTCCTCCTTGTCGACGGTGAGAAATCGCGTATCGATCGGCGCACCACCGTTTTCCCGTGTCTTTCGGACGCGGCCAGTGACGCTGAACTCGTACTCGATGACGTTTCCCGGGCTTCCACCGAAAATGACGAGGACGTTCGGTAGTTTCTGCCGGTTCCGTTGGATTGGCCCCATCCCGATACCCCCAGCAACCCCCGCGAGGAGTTGGCGACGACTCACAGTTCCGGTCACCATGGGGAATCTAGTCGATGAGAGATTCGATAAAACGCGACGTTCGTTCTCGGATAGTGTCACCCTTTCCCGGAACTGGGATTTCGATTGCCAATCCGAGCTGAAGTGGCCATCGCGGGGCAGTAGCGTGGCTTCCGCGCCGGTAATCCGCGTTACCAGTGATGAACTCGCCGACGTGGTCGCTACCATCGAACCCGTCACGTTTTTGCCCCGCCCCTTCGTGCATCCGGACATGAAGAAATCCCTGATGGACATTATCTGCTGTCCGCTTGATAAACAGGAACTCGAACTCGACGTGCGCCAGGAAGAGGATGAGGAAGTCCTCTTCGGGACGCTCACCTGCACGGAGTGTAGCGAGGAGTATCCCATCGAGGACGGCATCCCGAACCTCTTGCCGCCGGACATGCGAGAGGCCTGAATCTTTTAATAGTTGAAGAGTTTAGCACAATTAACGAACGAGGTGTACTGTGTCTGGAACGCTATCGATACACATCAACCGTGACGGCCTGCATCACATCGACGTAGCGCAGTCGTTCGAAACCGACGATTCGTTCGACGTCGTGCTCGAAAATCACGGTGCGCCGATCCACGTACACCTCCATCTCGACGACGAACTCTCCGAAGTGGCCTCGTTGTCCGCGACGAACCACTACATCGAGGAGGACGAAACGGAGGCCGTCCCGATCTCGGTCCGCAACGGTCCCGGTCGCGGAAAACTAAAAATCGTCACGAGCTACGGGGCCGAAACGTCCTATGTGGACGTCGACATCGAGGAGTTCGACCCCGATGCCGACGAGATTCTGGTGGACGAAGCCCTCTCGAAGCCCAAGCCGCGGTCCCCCCAACAGTCGACCGAAGCGTCGGAACTGACGCGCAACCTCCCGCTTATTGTCCTCATCGTGTTGGCCGTGGTTCTCGTCCTCGGCGTCGGTATCCTCGTCGATTGGGTCGTCGCGCTGTTCGGCGCGATTTCGGTGCTGATCGGTATCGGCGTCGCGACGTACTTCCTCACGCAGTAGCCGATTCCTCGTCCCAATCGTCTCCACACGTCTCAACTGCCTCCACGTCCCAATCGCATTCCTTTTTCCCGCTCTCCTCATGCATCCCGATAATGTCTCTCGCAGAAGCCACCCGAACCGCGGCGCGGCGACGACCGTTTCTCCTCGCCGCGCTCCGTGCGGACGTCGTGAACTACACTGCGGCCGCGGGATTTCTCGCGGCCGAAGTCGGTGCCGACGACACCGACGCGGTTTCGACCGCGCTCTCCCGGTTCGCCGACGAACTACCGACGTACGAAACCGAATCTCGTGACGTCCGCGTCACCATGCGGAGCGGCTTGGATCGAACGGGTGAGGATGACGATGACGACGAGGCCGTCCTCTCCGTGGGTGGGACGGGATTCGCGCCGAATTCGGGGTCGCTGACAGGCATCGTCGTGACCGGAAACGTCGATGCCGCGTCACTGGCGTCCGTCCTCTCCCGCCTCCTCACCGAAGACGTGGAGGTCGTCGCGGCCGCCGTCGCGGAATCCCTCGTCGTCGTCGTCGAACGACGGGACGGCGCGAATGCGGTTCGGTTCGTAGAGGACGCCTTGGACGCCGTGCCGAAGTAGCGGATCGAGACGGGTGCGGTAATCGGGTGGTTGGATCGGTTGCGTTGGTTGGATCGGTTGCGTCGATTCGGTGGGTCGAGGCGGTTGGTGTCGCTTCCGACGATTTAAAACGGTTGCTGACACTACCGTTCCCTATGACACTCTCCGTAACGAACACGCTCACGGGGGAACGGGAGCCGTTCGAACCAGGGGACCCGGATTCCGTCCTGCTGTACTACTGTGGGCTGACCGTTTCCGATCTCGCCCATCTGGGCCACGCACGTGGGTGGGTTCACACCGACGTGATGCATCGCTGGCTGGAACACCTCGGCTACGACGTCCACCACGTCGAAAACTTCACCGACGTGAACGAGAAGATCGCGGCCCGCGTCGGCGAGGACGACCTCGGCGACAGCGAGGCCGATGTCGCACGGACCTTCATCACGCAGGTCATCCGAGACATGCGCGATTTGAACCTGAAGCGCGCCGACGTGTACCCCCGAGTCAGCGAACACGTCCCGGAAGTCATCGACCTCATCGAGACGTTGATCGACAAGGGCTACGCCTACGAATCGAACGGGTCGGTCTACTTCGACGTGACGAAGTTCGAGGAGTACGGCAAACTCTCGAATCAGAAGGTCGATGAGATGGAAGCACAGGGCGAGAGCGACGAGCGCTCCGAGAAGCGCAATCCCGGCGACTTCGCGCTGTGGAAGGCCGACGGCGTGAGCGAGAATGCCATCGAGAACCACCGGAAGTCGGACCGGGAGTACGCCGTCTCCTGCCCGACCGGCGAGACGTGGGAGTCGCCGTGGGGCGAGGGTCGCCCCGGTTGGCACATCGAGTGCTCGGCGATGAGCATGAAACACCTCGGGGAGACCATCGACATCCACGTCGGTGGACAGGACCTCGTCTTCCCACACCACGAAAACGAGGTGGCCCAGAGCGAGGCCGCGACGGGCCACCAGTTCGCCCGCTACTGGCTCCACGTCCGCCTGCTCGAAACCGACGGCGAGAAGATGAGTTCGAGTCTGGGCAACTACTCGACGGTTCGCGGCGCTATCTCGGAAATCGGTGCGAACGCCGTCCGGATGTTCCTGCTCTCGACCTCGTATTCGAACCGCCAGACGTTCAACGACGAGACCGTGAACGAGGCCGTCGAACGCTGGGAACGACTGTCCGACGGCTACGACCGCGCCGTGGAAGCCCTCGACAGCGAGAACGCCCGGACGAAGGTCGAGGACGACGAGTTGCGCGAGGCGGTCGCCGAAACCCAAGCCGAGTTCGAAGACGCGATGAACGACGACTTCAACACGCGGCGCGCGCTCGCGGCCCTGCTCGATCTGGTGACGGCGGTCAACCGGCACGTGGATGACGGCGACGGGTACGATTACGAAGGGCTCAAGTCGGCCGTCGAGACGTTCGAGGAACTCGGCGGCGAGGTCCTCGGCTTCTCGCTCGGCGGCGAGACTGGCGGTGACGTGCGACTCGCCGAAGACCTCGTGGAACTCGTCCTCGAACTGCGTGAGAACGAACGTGAAGAGGGCAATTACGACCGCGCCGACGCGCTGCGAGACGACCTGCAAGCGCTCGGCGTGGACGTGCAGGACTCCGATTCCGGCCCGTCGTTCAAGCTCCCGTAGCGTCCGAAACCGGTTCTCAGAACTCCTTCGGTAGCTGATCGAGACATCGCAACGAATACGCGACGGCGAACACGATCGTGCTCGTAAACAACGGCACCCAGTGATCTCGCTGAATAGGACTGGTCCTCCCTTCACCCGCAATCAAATATATCGTTAGTATACGTCCCGTGATAACACTAAGTTAAAAATGATCCCATTTAGAACATCTCGCAACTCCGAATCCATATTCCTCATCGACTCAGATCACTAAAAATGATCTTCGAATAGGAAACATATCTCCCCGCCAATATTGCGTATTCCCGACCAAGGCATTGATATAGTGGGGCGCATACACGCAAGGTACCAATGAACCGGAAACTGGTTGCTGGCGCGCTTCTGGCGGTCCTCGTGCTTTCGAGTGGCTGTCTCGGGTTCCTCCTCGGGGATACCGTATCGGTCAGCGCCTCGAAGGCGACGGTGGGGGACGATACGCTCTCCCAAACTGGATACGACCAAGCGAAGGTCAAGAAGGTGGGCATCAAACGGACCTTCAAGGCGGCGGGGCAGAGCCGCGACGTGAAGGTGACGAACTGGGTGGCGCAGTATCACAAATCCATCGGCATCGAAGGCGTCGGGGAGCAGACGGTTGCGACGTTCACCGTCGTGAGCAGTCCGTCCGTCTCCGTCGGGAAGAAATCGTTCAACCCGCTGGCGAAGTTCGACAACAGGGACTTGGTCGAGAAGTTCGTCGCCGGGTACGCCAACGTCCGCGACGTGAAAACCGTCGGGTCGAAGAACGTGACGCTGCTCGGTACGGAGACGAAAGTCACCGAGTTCACCGGAACCGCCAAAACACACGGCGTGAGCATCGATGTGACGATTCAGGCTACGAAGGTGAAACACGACGGCGATTGGATCGTCGTGCTCGCGGTCTACCCGAAGAAGTTGGACGAGTCCGACGACGTGTCCCAGTTGATTTCCGGCGTTCAACACGACGGCTGAACGGGCAACGTTTTTTCTTCCCCCTCCGGATACGAGTGGTATGAACCGGACGTACGCCTCGGGACTCGGACTCACCGCGCTCGGATTGGTGGGATACCTCATCGGCATCGAGACGCCGTATCCGGGCCGGGCGTTCTCTATCACCGGCGTCATGGTCGGTATCACGCTTCTCGCCATCGCCAACGCGGCCGGCGTGGAGGAGGTACGATGAGTATCGACACGGGGGTCGAACGATGAGTCCCGGTCTGGAGGGCGGACGATGACTATCAAGGCACTGCGGTTTTCCGAAGGCGAAGTCGAAACCGTCGAGGACTACGAAGCCGCTCGTATCGAACCCGGCATCGTGTGGGTGCGAGCGAACAACGCCGACCCCGTCGAACTCGAACGCGTCGCCGAGTCGTTCGACATCCACCACCTCTCGCTCGAAGACATCAAGAACGGGGTCCGACCGAAGACCGAGGAGTTCGCGGGCTACACCTTCCTCCTGCTCAAGACGGTCGAGTTGAGCCGCGGTGAAACCACCTTCGAGGAGGAAACACAGGTCAAGGCCGTCGGCATGTTCATCGGCGAGGACTGGCTCGTCACCCTCTCGGAACACGACGTGGACGCCGTCCGCCGTATCTGGCAGGCCGCCCTCGATGGCGACCGCCGTATCCTCGACAGGGGGCCGGACTTCACGGCCTACCGCGTCTGCGACGGCATCGTTGATAGCTACTTCACCGTCCTCGACGAGATCGAGGACGAGATAGAAACCGTCGAGGAGGCTGTCATCACCGACACCAGCATCGAGACGCTGGAATCCATCAACGGCGTCCGCCGCGAACTCCTCGCCTTCCGGAAACTCGCGTGGCCCACCCGCGAAGCCGTCGGCTACCTCGCCCGCGGCGACCCCGAGGAAGTCCGCCCGGAGACGGAGAAGTACTTCCGCGACGTGTACGACCACCTTGTCCAACTCGTGGATCTGACCGAAACCTACCGCGAGTTGGCGGGCGGCGCACGTGACATCTACCTCAACATGCTCTCGGTCTCGACCAACGAGGTGATGAAGAAGTTGACCGTCGTCGCCACCATCGTCCTCCCGCTCACCCTCATCGTCGGCGTCTACGGGATGAACTTTCAGAACAGCCCGTTCAACATGCCCGAACTCGGGTGGGAGTACGGCTACCCCGCCGTCATGCTCGGGATGTTCTTGATGACCGCGATTCTGGTCGTCTACTTCCGTCAGGAAGGGTGGCTGTGACGAACCACAGTCGTCGTTTCAGTTTGCGAAGTCAGTGAGGTTGGCCTGCACGCCCGAGACCATCTCGGATTTGCGACGGAGGCTGTTCATCGAGATGGGGAGTTGCGGGACGATTTCCCGGACGGCCGTGTGGAACGATTCTGATTCCCCAAATCGGCCGTCGAAGGCGTTGCGGACGCTCTCGCGGACCTGCCAGACGCCGACGGGTGCCCAGTAGTCGTCGCTGACCTCGCGGAGGACGAGTGCCTTGGCTTGCCGTCCGATGTCTTCGAGATGTTCGAGGACGCCGAGGCGGGAGGCGTAGTACGCTCCGGCGGTTTCATCGACGTAAGCCGTCCGACCTTCGTAGCCCTCGTGGGCGCTCCCCATCCAGATGTCACCGGTGGGGGAGGGATTCCAGATGCTCCCGGGCGCTTTCATCTCCACGAGTTCGAACTCCCACTGGCCGGGGGTGAGAACGACCCAGTAGCGGTTGCCCATGTACTCGTTCACCCAGACCTGCGTCTCGTCGATGCTGGGCGCGTTGCGGATGCGGCCCCGAAGGTACTGGCCGATGGTGTCGTCAACGGCGGTGATCGACCAGCGCGTCGGGACGAGCTTTCGGTTGCGGTTCTGCCCCAACGCGCCCGCCGAGAGGATGGTGTTGATGTCGTACACGTCGAACCCGCGGCGATAGAGGTAGTTCATCGCGCCTTGGGCCTGCCAATCGTCGTCTTCGAGCGTCTTCTTGACGGCGCGGGGGACGTGCGGATTTTCGGTCAGGTCCGCCGAGGATGCACGGGCAGTCGGCCCGGTCGGGGTAGCGATGTCGTCCACGTTCACGTCCAAATCGAGCTTTTCTGTCAGGCCGATCTCCACGTCCACCGGGCGGTCGGCGATGGCGATCTCGCGCTGAACCCCCACAAACCCGTCCCACACGTCGTCCACGTTCACCTTCGCGGAGCGATTCGAGTTCAGCAGTCCCGTCCGGTACTGCAGGACGTTGTCGATGCCGAGTCCGCGTTGATACCAGTCGCCGCTGGTGGCGAACTCCGAGGCGTTCTCCTCGGCCCCGACGGGTGAGAGGATACCCGTCGAGACGTTTGGGTAGGACGACCGACCGACGAACACCGAGGGCGACGTGCTTCCGAAAAGTGAGTCACCCTGTGCGACCTCCGAAAATCGGTCCTTGAAATCGTCCACGTAGTCCAGAATTTCGTATGATTTCTCTTCGGCGAGACGGCGGCGGCGCTCTTCCTCGTCAGGGCGCAGGTCGTCGATATATTCGTCCAGCCGCATTCACGAAACGTAGGTGAGCGAGGGGCTTGAACGTTCGGCAATTCGGTCGATTTCGAGCGTCGGCGATGGGAGCATTGGCCGTCGCTCGGAGCGAAAAAAACGGGAGAACGGTGTGGTTAGTGGATTCCCATCGCTTCGATCTGTTCTTGATAGCGGTTCCGGATGGTCACTTCCGTCACCTGCGCCACGTCGGCGACCTCGCGCTGTGTCTTCTTCTCGTTGCAGAGAAGCGAAGCGGCGTAAATCGCTGCGGCGGCGTAGCCTGTCGGAGATTTACCGGACAGCAGTCCCTCTTCAGCGGTGGTTTCGATGATGTTGTTCGCTTTCGACTGCACTTCTTCGCTGAGATGGAGTTCAGAACAGAACCGTGGGACGTATTTTTTCGGGTCGACGGGTTTCATCTCCAGACCGAGTTCCTGTGAGATGTATCGGTACGTTCGTCCGATCTCCTTCCGTTGAACCCGGGATACTTCCGAAATCTCTTCGAGACTTCGCGGAATCCCTTCCTTACGACAGGCGGCGTACAGGGCGCTCGTTGCGACGCCTTCGATGGAGCGACCACGGATCAGGTCCTCCTTTAACGCTCGCCGATAGATGACTGACGCGACTTCGCGCACCGACCGTGGGACGCCCAGTGCGGATGCCATCCGGTCGATTTCGGACAGGGCAAATTGGAGGTTTCGTTCGCCAGCATCCTTCGTTCGAATGCGTTCCTGCCACTTGCGTAGGCGGTGCATCTGACTGCGCTTCTTGGAGGAAATGGATCGACCGTAGGCGTCCTTGTCCTTCCAGTCGATGGTCGTCGTCAACCCCTTGTCGTGCATCGTCTGGGTGGTCGGCGCGCCGACGCGCGATTTCTGCTGCCGTTCCTGATGATTGAACGCGCGCCATTCCGGTCCGGGGTCTATCCGTTCCTCCTCGACGACCAACCCGCAGTCGTCACAGACCAGTTCGGCGCGGTCGGCACTCTTGACCAACGTTTCGGACCCGCATTCAGGACAAGCACGCTCTCCCTCTCGTTCGTTCGCCGTTTGCTCCCCTTCGAGTTGGCGCTCCCGCTGACGAGTGGACCGTGTCATCGCACTTTTATAGTAGTAACCTCTAAACATTTAAATCCTTGGGCAAAACCCATATATGTCTGACGATCACCCGAATATTCTCGCGAGACCGGAATCTGTTTACTCGCACACAGACGAGTGTCGGCAATGCCAGTCATCGAGTGTGACGTGGAAGAGGCACGCCGGACGCTCGCCGACGCCGGAATCATCGTCTCGGACGGAAAATCCGAGTACGAACAGTGGCGGGCGAAACACGGCGATGCCGTCGCCATCGCGTACGACGACAAACTCGTGATTCAGGGAGCGAACCCACAGGATATCGAGGCGATATTGCGCGATGCGGGCGGTCACGCCTATCTCTACTTCGACGGCGCGAGTCGTGGCAATCCGGGGCCAGCGGCCACCGGATGGACCATCGTCACCAGCGACGGAATCGCGGCGGAGGGGGGAACGACGATAGGTCGGGCGACGAACAACCAGGCCGAGTACGAAGCGCTCATCGAGGCGCTCGAAACCGCCCGAGACTACGGGTTCGATTCCGTGGACGTGAAAGGGGACTCACAACTCATCGTCAAGCAGGTGACGGGCGCGTGGAAGACGAACAATCCCGAACTCCGCGAGCGTCGGGTTCGTGCACGCGAACTGCTGGACGGGTTCGACAAGTGGTCGCTGAAACACGTCCCGCGGGAGGTAAACGAACGCGCGGACAAGCTAGCGAACGAGGCGTTGGACGATGGCTGACCGACCTGACGACGAACGACTGAACGACGGATTGCCAGACGATAAACAACTGGACGACGAACGGCCGGAAGACGAACAACTGGACGACGGACTCCCGAACGATGCCGTCTCGGAGGCCGAACGGTTGACCCATCTCGCACGGGACCGGGAGGACACGGGAGCGGAAACGGAAGCCGAGGAGTATCGAGCGGAGCGGGAGCGACTGCTCGCGGAACACGGATTCGTCTCCCGAATTCGGGAGGAGAGTGCGAGAACCGTGTTGGTGCTCCACCCCGACGAGTGGGTTGAGGACGGAACGATCCGTGTCGAGCGAATCGAGGATACGGACCGTGCGGTCGAAATCCCCCTCACCGGTGCTGGCGACCCGGACGACTGGGACGAAATCGACGAACACAATCGTGCCGTCGTCGAACGCGTTCGGGACGAACACGGCGACGTTCACGGCGCGAACGCCGAGGCGTTCGCCGACTTCATGGGAAATCACTACGCCCGCCCCGTCGAATCGGCGACGAGGAACGAAGTGGCGGAGTTTCTGAACGATTACTTCCCACGCAATGCCTGGCCGACTGGGGAGCAGAAAAAAACCGTAAACGAATCGGTCGAACTCGTGTTCGACTGCGTTAGTCGTACTTCTCGATGAGGGCGCGGACTTTGTCCGCGCGCGAGTCGTCGGTGACGAACTTCGAGAGCGACCACGCAAAGCCGTCTTCGACGACTTCGAGACCCTCTTGGGTCAGGCCGTACTGGTTCGTTCGCTTGTCGAGTTCGCTCTTCTCCACCAGTCCGCGCTCGACCAGCGTGTCGAGGTTGGGGTACAGGCGGCCGTGGTTCACTTCCTCGTCGTAGTAGCTCTCCAGTTCACGCTTGATGGCGAGCCCGTACATCGGTTCCTCGGTGAGGACGATGAGGATGTTACGCTGGAATGCGGTGAGGTCGCGGGCGGTACTGCTTTCGGCGAGTGTTTGTGCCTCTGACATAGGCTTTGACACGACGAGATATGTAACCGAGATATTTAACCCTTCTCAAGTTTCTTGGTGTTTCTCGTCTATTTTGTTCGATTTTAACACTTGACTGCCACCCGTCGTCTACGGAAGACTGTCACAATTTTGGGTGGTTTCGCGGATACAAATCGTTCGTTTACACCTCTGTCGAAAGGACTTTTTGGTCTTCCCTTCGACTTCCACCCGACCCATGACGAATCTCTGGGAAGACCTCGAAACGGGACCGAACGCCCCCGAGGAGATCTATGCAGTCGTCGAGTGTCTCAAAGGCGACCGGAACAAGTACGAGTACGACAAGGACATTCCCGGTGTCATGCTGGACCGGGTTCTCCACAGCAACGTCCACTACCCCGGTGACTACGGGTTTATCCCGCAGTCGTACTACGACGACGAGGACCCGTTCGACGTGCTCGTCCTCGTCGAGGATTCGACGTTCCCCGGCTGTGTCATCGAGGTCCGTCCGGTCGGCCTCATGAAGATGGACGACGACGGCGAGCAGGACGACAAAGTCATCGCCGTCCCCATCGAGGACCCGCGTTTCGACCACATCGAGGATATCAACGACGTCTCACAGCAGACGAAGGACGAAATCGACGAATTCTTCTCCACCTACAAAAACCTCGAAGCCGGAAAGGAAGTCGAGACGTTGGGCTGGGAGGACAAACAGGGCGCATACGACGCTATCGAGCACTCCCAAGAACTGTACGAAGAAAACTTCAACTAACGCTTCGGTCGATTTCGGACGATTCGTTTTGTTTTCTCCTTTCGTTCGTCAGTGATTGTCCCGTGAGTCGAAACCATTGCGCCCAACCGTCAAAAATGATGAATAGTCAACTATGTGTCTAAACTCGTCAAGTTTTGTGGACATCTGTCCCTCTTTTGAAAGACGCCGATTTCGTCAGAAACATCGACTTTCAGGTCGGTTTCTGAAACGACGATCCGATATTGAACATAAAGCTGCCAATAAATCCACCCGTAATTATATACGTTTTGGCCGAGCTATGCGATACCATGCTTGCTGGATTTGTCAACGAAAATGCTCCCGTGGTCGTCGCTGCGCTCTTCTTGCTTCTCTCCGGTGGCGGCGTACTGTACGCCGTTCA
Organism: Haladaptatus sp. AB618; assembly: GCF_024136965.1. Taxonomy (NCBI): domain Archaea; kingdom Methanobacteriati; phylum Methanobacteriota; class Halobacteria; order Halobacteriales; family Haladaptataceae; genus Haladaptatus; species Haladaptatus sp. AB618. The sequence continues at coordinate 1,009,496 of NZ_JAMYJX010000001.1, forward strand.
ATTTCGTTCGTTGGGACGTCACAGCACCGACGACCCCGAATCGGCCGACTCGCTCCGAGAGACGATTGCGGGGCAAAATCGAGTCGCCCTCGTCGTTCCCGAAGGTGCGAGTATCGACTCGTTAGCCGCCGCCGTCGGACTCCAAGCGCTCTGCAAGGACTGGGGTGTTGCGGGGCGAATCGCCGCTGAAGGAAACGTGACGGGCGAGGACAGCAAGGCGTTCTGCAATATCTTCGATATCGACGTGACGATTTTGGACGAGAACGGTGAAGGGTTGCCGGACTGCGACGCCGGTATCGCCATCGGTGGTGGCGGTGCGGTCCCTCGACTATCGAACAACCCGCCGGTAGTCGGTGTCATCCGCCACCGTCCCACCGCCGAGGAGAACATCCTGACGATCACACGGACCGACGACGGCGCGACGTCGACCGTCGTCACCGAACTCGTCCGGGAGATGGAGTTCGTCCCGGATCAGCGCGTGGCCACGGCGTTGCTGTACGGGATTCGTGCAGGGACCCGCGAGTTCCGGCGGGCCAACGGCGTGAACGACTACGACGCGGCCGGTTTCCTGCACGCCTACGCCGACCTCGGGAGGATCGAGGAACTTCGTTCGCCCGGCGTCAGCGGCGACACGTTCGACGTGCTCGGCGAGGCGATTTCCAGTCGGGAGCGACGTGCGAGTTTCGCCGTGGCGAACGTCGGCGTCGTCCCGTCGGTAAGCGCGTTGGAGGAAGCCGCCGACTCGTTGCTCCGATTGGAGGGCGTCTCGACGGCCGCCGTGTTCGGACTCCACGAGGAGACGATCGTCATCTCCTGTCGGGCGGAGGACGTTCGAACCAGCGCCGTCGATATCCTGACGGGTACGTTCGACGCACGCGAGACGACGGGTGGGAACGCGGACGCCGCGACCGCACGGGTTCCGCTTGGTATCTTCGCGCAAGTCGACAGTGAACACACCGACACGTTGGATTCGCTCATCGACGCGAGCACTCGAAAAGCTCTGTTCACTGCCTTCGAGAGTTCGTAATACGGAAACTTGTGAGATGATAGCATGGAAACGAAGGTTCTTGTAGCCGCCTGTGGTAGAGCGGCGTATGGGTCTATTCGATAGGCTTCGTGGGGACGATGCTCCACGTGTTGCCTTCTTCGGCATCGACGGCGTGCCGTACAGTTTCCTCAAGGAAAACGCCTCGGAGTTCCCGAACATCGCATCGCTTGCGAGCGAGGGAAGCGCCGGAGCAATCGACAGCATCGTTCCGCCCGAATCCTCCGCCTGCTGGCCGACGCTCACGACGGGCGTCAATCCCGGACAGACGGGTGTCTACGGCTTCCAGGACCGCGAGGTCGGCTCGTACGATACCTACGTTCCGATGGGACGCGACGTACAGGCGACGCGCATCTGGGACCGCGTCACCGACGCGGGTCGAAAGGCGACGGTGATGAACGTGCCCGTCACGTTCCCGCCACAGCGTAACGTCCAGCGGATGGTCTCCGGTTTCCTCTCGCCCGGCGTGGACAAAGGTGCGTACCCGGACGAGATGCGGAACTACCTGAGTTCCATCGACTACGCCATCGACACGAACGCGAAGTTGGGGCACAAAGAGGACAAGACCGAGTTCATCGAGAACGCACACGAGACGCTCAAGACGCGCTACGAGTCGTTCCAGCACTACATCGACGAGGACGACTGGGACCTCTTCTTCGGCGTGTTCATGACGACCGACCGCGTGAACCACTTCCTCTTCAAGGATTACGAGGAGGACGGCGAGTACAAAGAGGAGTTCATCGAGTTCTACCGAACGCTGGACGAGTACCTCGGTAAACTCCGTGACTCGCTGCCGGACGACGTGACGATGGTCGTCGCCAGCGACCACGGGTTCACCAGCCTCAACCACGAGGTTCACTTCAACACGTGGCTCGAACAGGAGGGCCTGCTCTCCTACGAGGACGACGACCACGAGGAACTCGGCGACATCGGCGACGACACCGTCGCCTACTCGCTCATCCCGGGCCGCTTCTACATCAACCTCGAAGGCCGCGAACCGCGCGGAAGCGTTCCACAGGACGAGTACGAGGAGAAACGCGCTGAACTCAAGGAGAAGCTCGAAAACCTCGAAGGGCCGAACGGCGAGAAGGTCTGCTGGCGCGTGGTCGAGAAGGAAGATGCCTTCGACGGCGACCACGAGGACATCGCACCCGACCTCGTCGCGGTTCCGAACCACGGCTTCGATCTGAAGGCCGGATTCAAGGGTCACGACGACGTGTTCGGCGTCGGTCCGCGTAACGGCATGCACAGTTTCGACAACGCGACGCTGTTCGTGGACGACCCGGACGCGAGCATCCCGGAGGACACCAACCTGCTCAACATCGCGCCAACCATCCTCGACCTGATGGAAGTCGACTACCCGAACGGCGAACTCGAAGGCCGTAGCCTGGTCTGAATCGGCGATTTCGTTCTTTTTTGGCGTAGCAGCTGTGATCAGAAAGTCGTTCTACCGAGCGGGCACTTTCAATGGGGTACTGGCGTCTGGGGTAATACCGTGCGGTCGGAACGAAAGTGAGAATCAGACCGAATCGGGCTTGCTGTGAATCTTGAGGTTCACGTCCCGCGGTTGGCCCTCCAAATCCGTGACGATGCGTTTGACGACCTTTTCGGCTTCCGAGAGCACGAGGGGTTTCGCCTTGTCCACGACCCATCCGAGCGAGACGAACATGGGTAAATCGAGCATGCCGGAACTCGCCGAATCGGCGTCGAAGTGGATCGAGAGCCGCACCCGTGAGGCGGTTTCCTTGCTTTCGGGGGCTTCCTCGGGGACTTCCTCGACGCGCCAACTGCCGTGGGCGTGGATGTCCTTGATGATCTTCCAGTCGATGCGGTTCGGCCGGTCGAGTTCCGTCACCTCGGAGCGGACGACGTACTGAATCTTCCACCACTTGAGGTGGATGTCGTACTCCGTCCCCGGACCGCCGTCCCCGTCGTGTGTGACCCTCGTCAGGTGTTCCGAATAGTTCGCGTAGCCCGGAAAGTCGAGCAGGAATTCGTAGGCCTCCTCCGGCGGCACGTAGACGACGGTACTGAGTTCGAGGTGATCCACGCGTTTCGATTTTGCGGGATCGAAAGTAAACATTCCGGCGAGGGGACGTGAACGCCCACTCCGTCAACAGTCCGTTTATACCACCGCACCGACAACCATCGACCATGACGGACTACGACGTGGTCATCGTCGGCGGTGGCGTCGCGGGACTCTCCGCGGGCGTCTTCACCGCCCGCGCCGACCTCGACACGCTGGTCGTGAACGACGGAGTTTCCATCCTCTACCGAAACGCGATTCTGGAGAACTTCCCCGGTTTCCCGGCCGGGGTCGACTCCCGGCTGTTCTCCCTGATGCTCGAAGAGCAGGCCGAACGCGCCGGGTGTGCCCGACTCGACGCGAAGGTCGCCGAAGTAAGTCACGCGGACGACGGCGGGTTTACCGTCGAAACGAAGGACGGGGAGGCGATCTCGGGCGACCGCGTCGTTGCTGCCTCGTGGTCGAATTCCTCGTACCTCGAAGGACTCGACCTCGATTTCGAGCAGTCCGGAAGCAAGCAGTACGTCTCGGTGGACGAGACCGGACGAACCGACGTCGAAGGACTCTACGCCGCCGGACGACTCGCCGAGCAGTACCACCAAGCCATCGTCGCGTCGGGTCACGGTTCGCAGGTCGGACTCACGCTGATTGAGGACGCGAACCCAGACTTCTACCACGATTGGGTCGCCCCGGAGGGCTACTTCACCAACCGCGACCGCGAGGTCCCCGAGGGCTGTGAGGAAATCTCCGAGGACGAACGCCAGCGCCGCGCGCGGCAGGCCCACGACCGCCTCCGCAAGTACGTGGAGGAGTGGGAAGACGAGCGCCCCGTCCCTCATCCGAGTTTCGTCGAAAAGATGGGCTAGACGGGGCGTCTGTGTGGGGTCGTTAGATTATTTTGAAGTCAGTTGGGGGATACTGAATTGTACTAAATCCTACTGAAACAGACTGCCCGTTAGAGCGTTCTGACATTGCGTTCGGCAGTGCTCACGATAAGCGAATCTCGACTTTGATTGGTGTGTAATTGTAGTTACTGCGAAGACGACTTCGAAAGCCCCCGCCCGCTCGCGGTCGCTGTGCAGGATATCTGTGCTCTCCGCACCGTTCGCACAGATAGTTGTCTGCACAGACGCCCACGTAAACGCGAGCGGGCGGCCCCTTTCAGTCCTACCCGACCGCCCCGCGACAGCCACACCCTCCCCAGCCGATTCCTCCGGTCGCTCACGCTCCCTCCGTCATCCCTCGCACGAATCTTCCGAGGCGACGCGGCCAGCGGTTCGGCCGCGTCACCTCGGCAGCGCGCGCCACCCGGTTGGACGGGGTGGTCAATACGACCCACGCCGCCACGGCGCACGCCAATGCGCCCGCACGAGATAGGAAGTCGGCTGGGGAGGGCGTGGCTGTCGCGGAGCGGTTGCGGTTGCAGTAGTTTGGGTGGACTGAACGGGCGGGGGCTTTCGAAGAAGTCCTCCTCGCTGTCGGTACCCACACGCATTTCCCTGCCGCCCCCCAACCGCGAGATATGCGAATCGGCGTGGTCGTCAATCCCATCGCGGGGATGGGCGGACGAGTCGGCCTGAAGGGAACGGACGGCATGGTCACGGAAGCACGGGAGCGGGGGGCGGAACAGCGCGCACCCGCCAGAGCTATCGACGCGCTGTCGGCGCTGTACGAGCGCGCGCCGGGGACGAAGCTTCTGACCTACGGCGGGGAGATGGGGGCGAACGAAGCACGGGAGGCGGGGTTCGACCCCGAAGTCGTCGGCGAACCTGAGGGCGAGAACACGAACACGAAGGAGACGAGCGCGTCGGACACCCGCGAGGCGGTTCACCGCTTGATCTCGGAGGGCATCGACTTGCTCCTGTTCGTCGGCGGTGACGGAACCGCAGTGGACGTTGCGGAAACCCTCTCCGCCGAAGGAAGCGAGGTCCCCATGCTCGGCGTCCCGGCAGGCGTGAAAATCTATTCGTCGGTGTTCGCGGTGACGCCGAAGGCGGCGGGACGGGTCGCGGCGGGGTTCGACCGTGTGGAGGAGCGAGAGGTGAACGACATCGACGAGGAGGCGTACCGCGACGGCGAGGTCCGGGCGGAACTGAAAGCCATCGCCCGCGTTCCCGTGGCCGAATCGCTCCAGTCGAGCAAACAGTTGGGCGGCGGGACGGTCGAAAGCCTCGCGCAGGGCGTCGCCGACGACGTGCAGGAGGGAGTCACCTACGTTCTCGGCCCCGGAAGTACGGTCGGAGCCATCAAAGCCGAGTTGGGATTCGAGGGGTCCCCGCTCGGCGTGGACGTGTGGCGCGACGGGGAACTGCTCGCGCGGGACGCGAACGAGGAGGAAATACTCGCCGTCCTCGGGGACGAAAACGTCATCGTCGTCTCGCCGATCGGCGGACAGGGCTTCGTCTTCGGCCGTGGCAATCACCAGCTTTCACCGGCCGTGATTCGCCGTTCGACCGTCGAAATCGTCGCCTCGAAGACGAAACTCGACGGGATCGGCGTTCTCCGGGCGGATACGGGCGACGAGGATGTGGACGAGTCGCTTCGCGGGTGGCACAAAGTGCGCGTGGGCCGCTTCGAGCGGCGTATGTTGAAACTATCGTGAGACATTTAGTGGCATACGGTGAAGTTTAAGGCTTCGTACACAAATGAAAGGACATGGAAACACGGAAAGTTCAGCGACTCGGGCCATCGACGTTGGCGATGACCCTTCCTGCGGAGTGGGCACAGCAGCACGGGGTCGAGAAGGGTGACGAGGTTTCGTTGCGAATCAGCGGCAAAGGAACGCTCACCGTCCTTCCCGAATCGGCACACGACGACGAGTCGGAGGCGACGATTCACACCGAAGAGTTGGATGCGGACGCCGTCGAACGTGCCATCGTCGCCCAGTACGTTCTCGGTCGGCGCGTCATCCACGTCGTGAGTGAGGAGACCCTCGAAAGCAGCCACATCAACGCGGTCTACAACGCGGAAACACAGCTAATGGGACTCGGCGTCATCGAGGAAACACCCGAGAGCATCGCCATTCGATGCTCGGTCGACCCCGAGGATTTCGATCTGGACAACCTACTGGAGCGACTGGAGAACACGGGCAGTACCATGCGCGGCGAGGCCGTGAAGGCGCTCGCCCACGGCAACGCCGACCTCGCCCAGCGGGCGTTGAACCGCGAACGACAAGCGAACAAGATCTTCGTTCTTCTCCTCCGTCTCATCTTCACCGCACACGAAAACCCCGCCATCGCGCGTGCCATCGGGTTGGAAAGCGGTTTCCCGCTCATCGGCTACCGCTCGATTGCAAAGAACCTCGAACTCACGGCGGACAACGCGGAGGACATCGCGGACATCGTCCTCGCGGCCAACGGCCACTCCCTCGAAGTCGATAGCAGCACCATGCGGCGTATCCGGGAGTTCACCGATCAGGTGGACGAGATGACCGCGTTGGCGGTGCAAGCGAGCGTGGAGCGGGATTACGACAAGACGCTCGAAGTTCGACGCAAGTTCCACGAACTCGGTGACCGCGAGTCGGACATCCTCTCGGACCTCCCCGAAATGTCGAACGACGACCTCCTACAGATTCGGGACGTACTCGTCAGCCTCCAGCACACCGCCCAGTACGCCATGCGAAACGCGGAAATCGCGGCGAATCTGGCGCTCAACGAGGAAAGTCGACACACGACGATCAACTGATCGATTATCCCGATTATTTCTCGGGTTTTTCGTCCCGTAGTCGGAAGAATCAATACCCGAGGCAGACACGATGAGAACACGATAGAGCGTAGTCGACACCAATGATAGAGCGAACGTATTCTGACGACATCACGACGGAACAGGACGGCGAAACGGTATCGATAGCAGGAAACGTCCACGACATTCGAGACCTCGGTGGACTCTCCTTCGTCATCGTACGCGACCGGGAAGGGCAGATTCAGGTCGTGTTCAAGGAACAAAACGACGAGGAACTGTTCGAGGCGTCGAACGACCTCGGCAAGGAAGACGTCGTGCGAATCACCGGAACGGTGAAAGCGAGCGACCAAGCGCCGGGCGGCGTCGAACTCATGCCCTCCGGACTGGAGGTCATCAGCGAGGCCGACTCTCCGCTTCCGATGGAAGTGGCGAAGGACATCGAGTCGGACCTCTCGACCAGACTCGACAACCGGAGCATCGACCTCCGAAAGCCGGAGACCTATGCGGTCTTCTCGCTCCGCTCGAAGCTAGTCAACGCGATGGAAGAATGGTTCGACGACGAAGGATTCCGTAACGTCGATACGCCCCTCCTCTCGCAGGAAGGTGCGGAGGGTGGCGCGGAACTGTTCCCCGTCGTCTACTACGGCGACGAGGTGTTCCTCTCCCAGAGCCCGCAACTGTACAAGCAGATGCTCATGGCGGCCGGGTTCGACAAGATTTACGAGACCGGGACGGCGTTCCGTGCCGAAGCGTTCGCCACCTCCCGACACGTCTCGGAAATTTCGATGTTCGACGTCGAGTTGGCGTACATCGAGGACCACCACGACGTGATGGATGTCCAGGAGGAATCGCTTCGCTACACGCTCGAACAGGTCAGCGAGAACGCGGCGGACGAACTGGAGACGCTCGGCGTCGAACTCGACGTTCCGACCGACCCGTTCCCACGCGTTACGTTCGAGGAAGCGCGTGACATCCTCGCGACGGAGTTCGACCACGTTCCGGACGACGAAACCGACCTCGACACGAAAGGCGAGAAACTGCTCGGCGAGTACTTCGCGGAGCAGGGCCATCCCGCCTTCTTCGTCGTCGGCTACCCGGACGAGAAGTTCTACTACAAACAGGACGTGCCGGAGGACGACATCGCATCCCGAAAGTTCGACCTGATCTATCTGGGCCAGGAACTCTCCTCGGGCGGCCAGCGTGAACACGACATCGAGACGATGAGCCAGTACATGGAGGACCAGGGTGCCGACCCCGAGAACTTCCACTTCTATCTCGAATCGTTCCGCTTCGGTATCCCTCCACACGGCGGCTACGGGCTCGGTATCGACCGACTCGTCCAGAAGGTGGCCGGTCTCGAAAACATCAAAGAGGGAATCCTCTTCCCACGCGACCCCGACCGCGTCACGCCATAACGTCGTCGAAGTCGCGATTCGAAACCCTATTTTTCGACCGTTCGACCGGGACTATCCGCCGAAACGCGTTAGTCCGAGCCGACCTCCATGCTTCCCTCGACGAGCCGTTCGCCTTCCTTCTTCGCCATCAACGGGTTCCGGGAGGAAATCCGACATGGGAACTCCGGGTGCTCCCCGAAGTGACGAATCAACAGGTGTCGCCGTGACCCCGTGATTCCGGTTCGTCCCACGTCCTCGGCTGTGAACTCGTCGGGTAGTCGGTCGAACAGGCGAGCCATGGCGTCGAACGTCCGGAACACTTTGGCGTTTCCTGCGGAGTCTGCACTCCGTCGGGAAACCTCGTAACTGCCGTCCTCGCGGAACGTCCCCGCGGTACGGAAGAACTCTCGGCGTTCGGTCAGGGCATCGCCGACGGCGTCCTGCAGGTCCGTCGCGGACTCGCGTGACAACTCGAAGGTTTTGCCGTCGATGTCCAACAGAATCGATTCACCGTCGCGCGTTGCGGTTACGGAACTCTCATTACGGGAGAAGAACTCGACCAGGAGACTGGGTACTCCGTGCCATACATCTCTCTGTACTCGCCGGAATAAAAACTCTATCGGTGGGGGAGAATACTACACCGACCGGTGCATCTCGGCCAGCAGGTCGCCGAGAAGCCCGCCACCGTCGGTGGTCGTCGTGGTAGTCGCCGTAGTCGTCGTTCCGGTGGCTCCGGTCGTTGTGGCGGTTGTCGTTCCGGTGGCTCCGGTCGTTGTGGCGGTTGTCGTTCCGGTCGTCGCGCTCGTCGACGAGTCCGTGGCAGGCGTCGTGGAGTGCGTGGTCGTCCCCGTTCCGTCGTCCGTCACCGTGTTGTGGGTCGTCGTTCCCCCGTTTCCAGCCGTCACGTTCGCGCTGGCGAGCGTCCCTTCGGCGGAATCGTTCTCGAAGATGTGGGTTTGGATCCGCTTTTCGTAGGTGAGTTGCCGGAGCGGCACACGAACTGTCTTGCCGCTCGGCAGTTCGATTTTCGCGTAAAACCTGATCTTCAGGTCCGTCCGTTGGTCGTTACGGAGGTGACTGACCCACCAATCGTCCAACTGGTCGTTCTGGATGATGGTTCGCATGCGGAGCGTCTTCTCCGACTTTCCGGGAATCGTGTACGGTTGCTCGGTCGTTCCGTTTCCGACGGCGATTCCGTTCATCGTCATCTCGTACCCGATTTCGCTTACCGTGTACGTCACGGATTTCGGATTGTACACCCGCATTCGCATCCGAATCGGCGTCTTCGAACGCGTCACTTCTCCCCAGTTCGCGCTCGTCTCGTTCACGTAGAGGACGGGGTCAGAGACGAACGGCACGCTGGCGTTTATCGGACGCGTCTTCGTGGAGTTGAACCCACTGATGATGTCCGTGTTGATATCGTTGCTGTACGGGACGTCCACCGACTTCTTTACGAGCGAGGAGTGAACCTTCGAGTGGATTCGAAGCGTCGTGTGTTCGCCGTTTCGGATGTGAGTCACCCACCACTCGGGGATTTTGTCGTTTCTCATCTTCGTCGAGAATCGTAACGTCGTGTTCCCCTTTTCGAGATGGAGGTTCGACTGACTGCCGTTCGCCATCGTCACACCGTTCATTTCGACGGTGTAGTTCACCGACGTGTTGCCGGCCTTGATATCGATGGGATTCGGATTTGCGACGACGAGAGCGGTTTGTATACCAGTCGTTTGATTTGTTACTTCTCCGAACTCGTTGTCCACGCCGACGACGTGTGGGACGCCGAGAACACCGTACAGTACGCCTGCTCCGAGGAGTACGACGACGAGTAGGATTCCGAGAAATCCTCGCTTTCCGAGAGGTAAGATTCGCTTGAGCCTTTCACCAACCATATGAGAGTTCCTACGGAGTGACGGGAAAAAACTCCCGAATCGAAGTCGTCGGTCTCCCGTCGTTGTTCCGAGTAGAATGAACTAAGTCCGCACCAGAAAGAGACCAACGCATGGCAGGATCACAGTCGGTTACGACTGATATGGGAATCGGCCTCTCCGTCGTGTTCATTTTCCTTGCGGTTGCTAGTGCAGCGCTAAGCTTCCTTACCCCTGGGACCGTCACTGCTGCGTGGGGCTTTGGGGCAGCAGTGACCGCGGGTGTGCTCTCGATCGCCGCGATTCACCTCTACTGACGGTGGCAGGAAATCGACACTTGTTTCGCGGAGGATAATGGTTAAGGCTGTCAGGCGCGTAGAGGGTTCCGAGGATGACTGAGTTCAGCAACGAGGAACAGCGAATCCTCGAATTCCTGCGCGAAAGCGTGGCTGGTGGTGAACGCTACTTCCGCGCAAAGAACATCGCCAAGCATCTCGGACTTTCGTCCAAGCAAGTCGGCTCCCGACTTCCCCGCCTCGCAGAGAAATCCGAAGACGTGGACATCGAGAAATGGGGACGTGCACGTTCGACGACGTGGAAAGTAAGTCCGAGTTAAGTGGCTGGCTTTTTACCGCTACAGCCTAATCTAGTCGTATGACTGTCCGGGTAGAGCGGACCTTCGACCTGCCGGTTCCGCCCGAGGATGTGTGGGGGTTCATCGCCGAGCCGGAGTACCGAGCGAAGGCCATCAGTGTGGTTTCGGACTACGATCTGAAAGACGACGGCAAGCGAGCGACGTGGCACATCGAACTCCCGATCCCGTTCGTGAATCGAACGGTCCCTGTCGAGACCGAGGACGTGACGCGTGAGGAACCACGGTACGTAAAGTTCGTCGGCAAGTCGTCGGCGATGCGCGTGACGGGTGAACACGAAATCGAGGAAACGGAGGACGGTAGTCAACTCCACAATCGGTTCGTCGTCGAGGGCAAGGTTCCCGGCATCGAACGCTATTTCAAGAAACACCTCGACGACGAGTTGACGAACTTGGAACGAACACTTCGGAACGAGGTCGGTGTCGTCTCGTGAAACTCGCACTCGCACAGATCGCCGTCGAAGGGGGTGACGTGGCGGCGAACGTCGACCGAGCAACGGACGCCATCGAATCAGCGGCCGCACGCGGTGCCGACCTCGTCGCGCTTCCCGAAATCTTCAACGTCGGCTATTTCGCCTTCGAGACGTACCAGCGAAACGCTGAATCGCTCACCGGGTCGACGCTCACACGCATCAGCGACCTCGCCGACGAGCACGACATCGCGGTACTCGCGGGGAGCATCGTGGAGGACCTTTCGCTGACGGACGGCGAGACTCCCGCCGAGGAGGGGCTTTCGAACACGTCCGTCTTCTTCGACCGTGACGGCCGTCGGAAAGCGGTGTATCGAAAACACCACCTGTTCGGCTACGAGTCGGCAGAAGCCGAACTGCTCGTCCCGGGCGAGTCGCTCGGCATCACCGAGTTCGAGGGTGTGACCGTCGGGATGACCACCTGTTACGACCTTCGATTTCCGGAACTGTATCGTGATCTCGCGGAGGAAGGCGCGACGCTGCTGCTCGTGCCCAGCGCGTGGCCCTACCCCAGAGTCGAACATTGGAACGTGTTAGCACAGGCGCGCGCCATCGAAAACCAGTGCTTCCTCGCGGCGATCAACGGGTCAGGTTCGTACGAGGATGCGACGCTAATCGGCCGTTCGTCGGTATATGACCCGTGGGGAACACTGCTTGCCAGTACGGGTGATGACCCGGAGCTAGTGATTCGGGATATCGACCCCACACACGTCGAACGAGTGCGCGAGGAATTCCCCGCGTGGCACGATAGACGTCGCTAGCCGACTGTAAAAAAACCGATAGAAAGGGGAGATTATAGTGCGATCGCGTGATTGTCCGAGAGCGTTTCAGGCATGCTCTTGTGGTAGGTCACTGCACCCGATCTCGTGACGATTTTGGCCGTAAACGATTGACGTTCCTTGAGTCCGCCGGTGAGTTCCTTCGTGTTGAGGACGATGCGGAAACGGTCCTGCTTGTCCACGAGAACTGGGAGCGTATTGTGCGTGTCACGAATCGATCGAACGGCGAATCGGCTCTTGTTCGCCTTGTTTCCTTCCACCAAAATAGTAGCACCGTCGGGACCGAGCCATTCGATAGTCGCCTTCGAGAGGTTGATATCGCCCGCACCAGAGCCTTTCATCACCGTGAGGTTGACGTAATCAACTTCGTGGACACCGGTCGTCGAGTTGGTAGTGACGTTTCCGTACCCACTGACGATGTGTACACGGTCCGTTACCTGTGCAGTACTCTGTGTGCCAGTTCGCTCGGATTTCGACTGGAGGAAGCCCGCCGTGTTGATGAGTACGCCCGCCGCAATCGCGGCGACCAATACCATCGCGATGAACACGATGAGCGTCCCGATGCCGACCTGACCTCTGTCCGAGATCGAACCGTCGTTATTGTTCTCTTTCATGTTTGTTTATATTCTTTTATATGATTTTTGTCAGTCCAGTATTGCATGCATACGATAGGGGATGTATTATAACCACCAGACTATTATCATGTATGAGAACCCGGTAAACAGTACTATTTGACAAATACGTGTTGAGGATTCGGTAGTGAAACGCGTCGCTACTGAGGAAGGTACTATTGGAGAGAATCGGCGCGCTGCGTCTTAGTCTGCTTGTGGTGCGACCGCTTTGCGTTCGGTCTCACTCATTCCCGACGTGATTGCCTCGGACAGCGCAAACACTGCCGCTTTGTGATCGGTTTTCGATTTGTGAATAGACGTTGGTCGTACGCCAAGGGAGTCGTACTCGTCAAGCGAAATCTGTTCTCCGTCCCGTTTCTCGAAGTGATTGCCAACTTCCGCAAGCAGGCCGTGAAGGTGGATGAGCTCCTGCTTCTTCATAAGCACACGAAGATAACGGTTGCAGGGTTATATTACTATCTTGAGTCCCGTTAGCACGCCGTATAGTCAGCTTCTCGGGGGGTTTCAGAAGAGTTTCGAAAATTGATGCAGTATCACGGCGATGCGCTCGTCCGGACATGTCCGATTACGGGTGGTAGTAGGATTACCCATCCGATGAAACGACTCATTGGTCTGGACCGCATTAGGCGGGCATACCGACAGTAGCGAACTATATCCGGAAAAAGGGATCGCCATGAAAAGTGGGTTCGTTCGTCGATTACAACGTCGGCTTACTGCAGTTGTTTGAGCGTTTCGAGGTCACGCTCGGTTCGCGTGAACTCCGATGTCGCTCGGGTCGCATGACAGTTAGGGCAGTTGAACTGTCGTTTCGGTTCCGGCAGCTCGTCCGGTCCCGATTCCCAGTGCTTTCCGCATTCTGGACAGAGTAATCGAACGTAGGTCTCCACCATACGACCTATATCGGTCGGAAAGGAGAAAAATCTTTTTGGCGCTCCCCCGAAAGAGAGCAGTCGCTACTCGTCTCTCCCGTGACGAAATCCGATTACAACCGTTCGAGATTCGTCGCTCGTGGGCCTTTATCTGCCTGTTCGATGTCGAATTCGACTTCCTGTCCCTCCTCTAAGTCCGGGCCGCCGACATCCTCCATGTGGAAGAACACGTCGTCGTCCGCGTCGTCCGTCTCTATGAACCCGTAGCCGCCGGTATCGTTAAAGAAGGTGACCGTACCTTTCGCCATTGCACGTAGACAAACCGCCGTGACGGGCATAAAAATTGCGGTTATTGGTATCGTGTGACAATATACCGTAGAACATACATTCCGTCGACGGGTAAAATCGAACTACTCGCCGACGGTAGCGTGAACCGAGGGCTGAAACTCGTCACGAGACGGTTCGAATTATGGTCTCGACTTCCTTCCAGTTATGCTCGACTTCCGCCGACGGTGCGTAGGTCGCACCGTACTCCTCCGTTCGGATCTCGGCGAGTTCGTGTTTGACGAGGATATCGAGGTGGTGACGGACGGTACTGTAGTCGATATCGAGGTCGGTTGCCAACTGATTCGCGTTCCGTGGCTCCTCCGCGAGTTGCTCCAGCAGGGCCGCCCGACGAGCACCGCCGCGACTCCCGGAGAGGACGTACCACAGTTTGCCGCTTTGGCTCATCGTCCCTGCCTCCACGTATCCCCGATGCTGCGCGTTCGGTGTGTCACGGACGTTACCGACGAACGCCATGCCCCTTGCTATGGAGTGGCTAAACCGGGGTAAATTGTCATCTATTCCGACAAGGAAGGGTCAAAACATCAGTCCCACGTGACCCACGTGAGAAACACGAGTGCGACGAATTCGAGGACGTGGAGTGCCAGCATCGCGCGCCACGCGGGTGCCGGTACTTTCGTCGCAAACCAGACGGACAGCACGTTGTCCCACGAGTAGATGTACACCGCTAGCGCGTTCTGACAGAGGAGGAGGATGGCAAACACGGACAGGCCGAGCGTGTGTTTCGAATGGAACTGTCGGTAGTTGTCCAACCAGACGTAGCTCAAGCCGAGGAGCAACACCACGTTGAGGGCCGTAGAAACCCGCGCGACGTCTATCCAGATTCCCATCCGTCGTACCTCCTTTGTGATCGCTCTCGCATATATGCTTTCCCAGATTCGGCCATACTCAGTCCATCTTCTCCATGATGTCCTCGATCGTCTCCCAATGCTGTCGGGCTTGGTCGGTCAACAAGTACACAGCACCGTAGTCGTCGCCGCTGTTCTCGACGATGCTGTTGTCCATCAACACGTCGAGGTGATGACGAACGGTTTTGTAATCGAGGTCCAAGTCCTCCGCCAATCGGTTGGCGTTCCGTGGTCGCTCGTCTAGCGCCCGAACCAATCGTACACGATTGGCTCCGCCGCGAGTTCCGGTGAGCACGTACCAGAGAACGCCCTCCATTACACCGGACCGAAACACCCCTTCCACGTAAGCGCATCGCCCTACTAATCAGAGATCGTCACATCGTGAACAGGTGCCCCTCGCGGGGAACGTCGAAGATTCCGATCCGTGCGCCTGCGTCCAACCACGCGTGGCCGTAGGAAAACGACGCCAACGCGTTGACGAAGTCGTCGTCCGCCTTGAAGTGCCTCCCGTCGTCCAGATACGACTGCGCCATCTCCCGACAGTCGAGCGCCGCCTCACCCATCGGCGTGTCAGTCGGTGCCGAAACCTCGGCGGCGTCGAGCGCTTCCGACAACAGGCGTTCGTACCGGTTCGTCTTTTCGACCAGATCTGCAGGCATGACCGAACCGTGGTGGGGCGCGAAGGTAAGGTCTGCGACACCGTCCGTGAAACCGGAAAGCAGGGGAGACAGCGCAAGGTAAATACACTACGAAGAGTGATATTGCACCATGACCGAAGAGCCTCGGGTGGAGATGTACACCAAGGAGAACTGTTCGTATTGCGAGAAGGCCAAGGACCTCCTCGACGAGAAGGGAGTCGAGTACGAGACGTACAACGTCACTGGCGACGATGAACTGTTCGAGGAGATGGTCGAACGGGCGGACGGGCGCAAGACTGCGCCGGAGGTGTTCGTCGACGACGAACTCATCGGAGGGTGGGACGAGACCTGCGCGCTCGAACAGGAGGGGAAACTGGACGAGAAACTCGGACTCGCCATCGCTGACGGGGGAGAAGAGGACGTCGAACACCGCAAACTCATCGTCTCCGGAAGCGGAATCGCGGGACTGACCGCGGCCATCTACTCCGCGCGGTCGAACAACGACCCCCTCGTCTTGCAGGGTGACGAACCCGGCGGACAGTTGACGCTCACGACGGACGTGGAGAACTACCCCGGATTCCCCGATGGAATCAGCGGGCCGGAACTGATCAACAACATGCAACAGCAGGCCGAGCGGTTCGGTGCCGAGGTAAAAACCGGCATCATCGCGGACGTGGACGAGTCCTCGCGTCCGTTCCGCGTCGAGTTGACGAACGGCGACGTGTACACGACGGACGCGCTCATCGCGGCCAGCGGTGCGAGCGCCCGAACGCTGTCGATTCCGGGCGAGGACGAACTGATGGGGTACGGCGTCTCGACCTGTGCGACCTGCGACGGCGCGTTCTTCCGCGACGAGGAGATGGTGGTCATCGGCGGCGGCGACGCCGCCTTCGAGGAAGCGACGTTCCTGACCAAGTTCGCGAAGAAGGTGTACCTCGTCCACCGCCGCGAGGAGTTCCGCGCGGAGAACTACTGGCAGGACCGCCTGCAGGAGAAGGTCGATGCTGGCGAGATCGAAGTGATGAAGAACACCGAAGTCACCGAGATTCACGGCTCGCCCGAGGAGGGCGTGGACCACGTCACTTTGGTGTCGAACCCCGAAGGGAAACCATCGCAAAAGCTCGACGACCCCGAGACCGAGGAGTTCGACTTCGACGTGGGCGCGGTGTTCCTCGCCATCGGTCACACGCCGAACACGGGATACCTCGAAGACACGGGCGTCGAACTGGACGAGGAGGGCTACATCCGAACGGAAGGCGGAGAGGGCGGCAACCAGACGAAGACGGCCGTCCCCGGAATCTTCGGTGCGGGCGACGTTGTGGACTTCCACTACCAACAGGCGGTGACCGCGGCAGGCATGGGGTGTAAGGCCGCGCTTGACGCGGACGACTACCTGGAGACGGCCGAACTCGGCGGAGCGAGTGCCACCCAAGAGAGCGCGGCGGCCTCCGACGACTGATCCGAAGACCGAGAACCGTATTTTCGGGTCGAAGTTGCAGCCACAGGGTTTAGTTTCTTCACTCCGGTAGTGGACCGCATGGACTTCGACCTCCGCGTCTCCGAACTCGAACCGCTTCACGGTCGACTCGAAGAGGCGCTCGAACGGGTTTTCGAGTTACAGGCGGGAACGCGTGTGAACTCGGACGAGTTCTTCTCGGAGGAGTTCATGCAAAGATACACCCAGTTCGACTCGTTTCACGCCTTCTACCGCGAGAGCGCGTGGAACCTCGAAGGGCCGGGTCGGATGGACGAACTCCCGGACGAACGTCTCGATAGCTACGTCGTGGAGACGACGGAGTTTGCGACGTGGGAGGAGATGAAGACCGCCGCCGCGGAGGAAGCCATCGTCGACCAGTTGCTCTCCTGATTACGTGAAACCCGGCACCATCGTCAGCAGTCGATACAGCGCGAAGCTGATGAACCCGGCACCGACCATCGACACGACCCACGCGCCGACGGTGTACCCGGCTTTCGACGCCGAAACGCCGCCCCCCGAATTCGAGGAACGAACGGCCAAGCCAGCGCCGACGATGCTCGATATCATCACCTTGTTGAACGAGATCGGAATGCCGAGAACGATCGCAAGTTGGGCGATGAGGAACGCCGGAATGAGCGCGGCGATCGACCGTCGCGGGCCGAGCGAGGCGTACTCCTGTGCGACCGCCTGAATGAGTCGTGGTGCCCGCGTCCACGCGCCGACGAGGATGCCGAGACCACCGAGCGCGAGCAGGTACACTGTGGAGATATGCAGGTCGGTTTCGAAGATGGCTTCCAGCGGACCGGTCGCGAGGCCGACCTGTGTCCCGCCGCTCGTGAACACGACCATGAGACCGAGGACGACGAGAAATCGATTGATTCCTTTCTGCTCGTCGTTCACGAGCGCCAACCGAGTGACGAGGACGGCGAGGATGCCGAAGACGACGCTGACGAGGACCATTCCGAGGGTGTAGCTTCCGACGAGGTGACCCGGAAGCAGGTCCCAATCCGTGGAGAGGGTCCGAGCGATCGAACCGGGTGTCCCGTTCGATTTCGGAGTGACCGTCAGTTGGATGTTGGCTACTGCGTAGCCGACGAGTCCGGCCAGCACGGGAACGCCGATCGATTCCGGTACCGATTCGCTTCGCAGCGCTCTGGCGACGCCGTAGGCGATGATGGCGTTCGTGACCGGAATCGTGAACCAGAACGCGAGGATTTTGACGTACTCGTGCGTCGCAAAGCCGCCGCCGAGCGAGATACCGGCACCTACCATCGCGCCCGTGACGGCGAAGGCCGACGGAATCGGGTATCCCCGCGTGTTGCCGATGGTGATGAGCGTCGCGGCCGTCAGGAGGGCCGCAGCGGCCGCGACCGGCGTTATCGTCACACCGGTGACGAGGTCCTTTCCGATGGTCTCGGAAATGCTTCCACCTTGGACGATCGCTCCGAGTCCGGCGACGAGTCCCACCAACAGCGCGGCCCGCAGGATCGACAGCGCGTTCGCGCCGACGGCAGGTGCGACGGGTGCGGAGTTGCTGTTCGCGCCGACCGTCCACGACATGAACAGCGATGCGACCAACGCGACGACCACGACGAGAAGTACTGTGGCCATTACGAAAGAGATGACCGCACGGCACACGTTCCTGTCACTATCCAGTCATAGGGATGCGTCTCGGTCTGAAACATCGACCTACTCTACAAAATCCTCCGTTAAGTGGTCTTTGGTACGGTTTTCGGGGAATAGGATCAAGGAAGTTATGAATAACCAGTTCCTATCTACCCAGATGATTGAAACGGTCGTCGCCGTGCAGTCGCCATCCACAGACCCTTAACGCTTCACGTCAAAACGGGTGGTATGGTAGAAACAGATTCCGTCGAGACGGAAACGTACACCATCGAAGGACCGGACGGAAACACCGACGAAGTCGAACTCCCGCCGGGACTCATCGACCTGCTCCGCGAGGAGGACGAATCGCGGGAGACCGTCATCGGCGACATGGCCGTCGTCTCCTTCGTCCAGCAGGCCCACGCGGCGGTTCACCACACGCAGGGCCAACCCGACGAGGAAGTCGTCGCCATCGAGGAGAAAGCACGAGAGCTGTTCGAGGAGCGTATCGGCATCACGTTCGAGCAGGCGACCGGCCACTCGCACTGAACGCACGAAAATTGCCGTTCGCCGTTTTTTCTAGTTCAGTTCGACACGGTCGCCGATCTCGATGATCTCCAGTGCGTTCGGATACTCGTAGCTCCGCGTGTGGTCGTACAGCGCCGTCGGGTCCGCCGTCAGCCCTTTCCACATGTCCCAGTGGGTCGGGAGGAGCGTATCGAGTTGGAGGGCGTTCGCCGCGTCGGCGATTTCGTTTTCGTCGCTGTACCACTTCGTGTACTTCGGTTCGCGGGTTTCCTTGTCGGGAATCCAGCCGTCGGAGCCGAAGGCGAGCACGCCGAGGTCGATGTCGTAGGATTCGCCGATGGTTTCGAGTTCCTCGCCGGGTTTGGTATCGCCGCCGTGGAAGAAGGTGACGTCACCGTGTTCGATGACGTAGGAGACGGGATGTGTCGCGTCGGCGTCGTGGCTCGGTTCGACGTGAATCGTGAATTCGCCGACTTCGAACGTCTCTCCCTCCGCAACTTCCTCGAACTGGTCGTCCGAGACGTCCCAGTTGTCCGTCCACTGCTCGTCCTCACGTGCGACGGCGAGGCTGTCGTCGGGTGCGTAGAACGCCGCGCCGGTCGAGGCGAGGATGGGTGCTTGGCTCGGCCCGTGGACGTGGTCGGTGTGTTCGTGGGTCGCCAGCACCGCATCGGCTTCCGTCACGTCTTCCGGGTCGAACGGGACGGGAATCATCCGAACGGTTCGTGGCGGATCACCCGTGCCGACGTACGGGTCGATGAACAGCGTCGTTTCGTCGCTCCCCTTCAGGACGAACCCGTTGCAACCGAGATACCAGAGCGCGATTCCATCCGGTGTCGTTTCCTCGACTTCTCGCGGGAGCCAATCCCCCCAGTCGCTACTTGCCATGTGAATACTGCCCGGTAAACGCGCCTAAATCTTGTGTTCGACTCAGGGTAATCTCGAATATATGTGCAGATACGTACAGAATGAATCGACGACATGAAGTCACTAACCAAAGACATATGGCCACTCAGTCACACTAACTTAACGCCTGCGGATAGTGTCTTCACTGTCACGGCAGGCAGTCGGTACTGCAATGTGTCTCTGACGGGTGCGGCCTCTACCGCCGCACCTCACATTCTGATGGACGACCCAGCGATGCGGTCGAGAGACGTTTCTATCTCGGGGTCGTCGAAAGCGCGTTCGACCGTGTTCGTCTCGGCATCGTAGCTGATAAGTCCACAGTCAGAGAGTCGCGGGAGATGATTGTGGTGCAGTTCGATGGTAAGTTGCCGACGGTCTGTCGCGAGGACCGACTCGTCCTCGGCGATGACCGTGACGAGTTCTGCCAACGAGACTGGTGGTTCGTGCACCGAGAGATATCCGAGAACGATGCGACGGAGGCGATGTTCGAGGATGGCGAACAGTTCGGATGACGATGGGTTGGTAGTTTCGTTACTACGTCCGAGTGAATGCTGACTTGTGACCATGCGTATCTCCTTGCGAGTGGGTTCGTGGTGGTATCGGGCCGTCGCGTAGCGGGAACCGACGCTCGAACCGAACGCCCGGGCGGAAAAAACATCGAAACGAGGGGTTATTACTTTAGTTCACCGAACGGGATTCGAAATCGAAAAATCGTATGTTCTCCTAAAACGCGTCTCGAATCCCGAACGAGGTTTATAACTGTTACTGTATTTTAAGCCAGATTTATAACAGTCGGGTGGGAAACGATCGGTAACACATGTCCGACGAGAGTGGTCCGGAAGCGCTGATTTCGACAGTCGTCAAGCGTGCCGGATTTCTCGCCGCCCTCTCGTCGGGACCGATCCCGAAACACCATCTCGGAGACGAACTGGGCGTCTCCCGTTCGACGGTGTACAAAGCGGTGCGGGAACTCCACGAATACGACCTCGTCGAGCGAACCGACGACGGACTCGCCTTGACGGTCGTCGGACGGATACTCGCAAGCGAGTACGATTCCTTTCGAGCCACCGCCGAAGACGTCCGTCGAACCCGCCAACTGCTCTCCGCCCTTCCATCGGAGGCAGAGCTATCCACCGCACTCCTCGACGACGCTCGGACGGTTTTCGCCGAGCGACACGCCCCCAACTATCCGATACGGTCGTTCAGGGAGATGGTCGACAGCGCGGACGTCGTGCGCGGTATCTCGCCGGTGGCACTTCCCCAGTACGTCGAACTGTTTCACGACCGTGTCATCGACGGGAATATGACCGCAGAGTTGGTACTCGAACGCCCCGTGGTCGAGTACCTCGTCACGGATTACGGTGCGCAGTTGAACGAAGCGCTGGACTCGGACCAACTATCGATCTGGGAGATGGATGCGACGTTCCCGTACGGACTCATCGTCGTCGAAGGCGCACACGACGGCGTCAGTGTCGTCGTCTACGACGAGCGGGGAGAACTCCGTGGTATCATCGCGAACGACACCCCCGCTTCGGTAGAGTGGGGAAAAGACGTGTTCGAATCCTACCGCGAGCGGGCGACCCTCGTCGGCGGGAGGTAGCTACCGGTCTTCCCACTCCGGGTCGCGGTCTTCGAGGAACGCGTCGATACCCTCGTTTTTGTCCCCCGACGCGAACAGCAGGGCGAACAGTTCCGCTTCGTACTCGATTCCTGATTCGAGGTCCATCCGACTGCTCTCTTTCACCGCCTTCTTCGCCAGTTCGAGCGCCGTCGGGCTCTTATCGGCCATCCGACCCGCGAGTTCGTACACGCGGTCCTCGAACTCCTCGTCTTCACGGACTTCGTCCACGAGACCGATCTCCCGGGCTTCCTCGGCGTCGATGATCTCCCCGGAGAGGACGAGTCGCATGGCTTGCCCCTCGCCGACCAGTCGCGCCAGTCGCTGGGTGCCACCGCCACCGGGCATGATGCCGAGATTGATTTCGGGTTGGCCGAGTTTCGCCCGCTCGTGTGCGATACGCACGTCGCAGGCCTGTGCGAGTTCACAGCCCCCGCCGAGTGCGTGGCCGTTGATGGCCGCGATGACCGGCTTTTCCAGGTCGTCCACGTACTCGTACACGCGCGGCCGCTTGCTCGCTTCGCGCTGGGAGAGCGCGTCCCGTTCCCGCAGTTCCTTCACGTCGGCCCCCGCGACGAACGCCTTCGCCTCCGACGCGCCGGTGAGCACGACGACGCGTACATCAGATGAGGCTTCGACGGCATCCAAAACGTCCTTCAGTTCGGCGCGCACCTGCGCGTTCAGCGCGTTGCGCGCATCGGGCCGGTTCAGTGTGACCGTGCCGACGTACTCCTCGACGTCGAAATCGACGGTCTCACACTCGCTTGCGACCTGCTCGGGACTGCCGGGGGTGTCGTCGTCGGTCATTCGTCGTCACCGCCATTCATTTGTCCCGACACTCCCACGATTTCGCCGTCCTCCCAGACGTAGAACCCCTCGCCGGTCTTCTTGCCGAGTTTCCCGGCGCGAACCTTCTGGCGCAGAATCTGCGGCGGGCGGAACCGCTCGCCGAGTTCCTCGCGGAGGTGTTCGAGGATACCGAGTCGGACGTCCAACCCGACCACGTCGCCGAGTTCGATCGGTCCCATCGGGTGGTTGTAGCCGAGTTCCATCGCCGTGTCGATGTCCTCGGGACTCGCCACGCCTTCCTGTAACATGCGGATCGCTTCGACACCGAGCGCGACGCCGAGGCGCGAGGACGCGAATCCCGGCGAGTCGTTGACCTCGACGCCCACCTTGTCGATGCCGTCCACGAACTCGGACGCGAATTCGACCGTCTTCAAACTACTCTGCTCGGGAATCACGACTTCGACCAGTTTCATGATGTGCACCGGGTTGAAAAAGTGTAGCCCGATGGCCCGACTCGGATCGTTCAGTGCGCTGGCGATTTCGGTCAGCGAGAGCGACGAGGTGTTCGACGCGATTATCGCGTCGTCGGACGCGAACTCCTCCACGTCCGCGAACGTCTCGCGCTTGATTTCCATCTTCTCCGGCACTGCCTCGACCACCATATCCGCGTCGGTGACGGCCGCTTCGAGGTCCGTCGTTCCGGAAATCCGGTCGAGTGCGGCTTCCTTCTCGGCTTCCGTGACCTTGTCGCGCTCGACACCTCCTTGGAGGTTCGCCTCGATGCTCTCGATGCCATTCTCCACGAACTCCTCCTCGATGTCGCGGAGCGTCACGTCGTGACCCGCCATCGCCGTCACCTGTGCGATTCCGTGACCCATTGTCCCCGCTCCGAGTACGCCTACCTTCATCGTGCGAAAACGCGTTCGGACGCACGAAAAACGTTTATCTCCGGTCACGATACGGCGGCAGGTCACCGATATCGTTTATCCACCGACCCCGTCTATATGATTTCCGAGAACTACGTCGAACGTATTGTCACCGCAACCGTTTACAGAAAGCTTTTATCCTCGCCGGAAAATCGACTAATTGTCTCGGGTAGGGGTACACGAGACAAGACTTCTTTCGAAGCAATCAGTTCGAGACGGGAGTCCGTCACGTCCGTCCGAAATCGACTGACGAGTATCTAGTATCTCCGCCCCGTGATGGGAAAACTGTCGAGGGTCGGTCATTCGTTTGCTCCCCCGTTTTCTTGCCCTCGTGTTGGGGTTCAGCCTCCGACCGGTACGGAACCCCGACCCGATCTCAAGATTCAGCCGACTGGCTGAATATTGAACGACGACCGGAGCGGAGCGCCAGTATACTTCAAAATCCAGCCGATGGCTGGATTTTAAATCATCACCAGAGCAAAGCGCTGGCGTAATTTAAAGTTCGCCCGTCGGGCGAACTTTAAACCCGTACCTCGTGACGCCTTCCTGCGTATAGATACGGCGCATTGTCGTCTCCACCGAATCGCCGATTTCGAGGGTTCCAGGCGCAGCACCCGTCACCTGCGCGGGAACGCTCGCCTCGCCGCCATTCGGTCCGGAGAGGGCGACGACGGCCACGTCGAAGTCGCCCGATTTGGCCTGCTGTTCGGCGAACTCGGGGGGCGCACCGCCCTGCGAGATGGTCGTCAAGGCTTCGACGGTTCCCTCGCCGGTCAGTCGCACGTCGTCGTACTCGCCCAGCGAGTTACAACCGTTACACGCGCCCTCCGGCGGGAAGTTCAGCGCGCCGCAGTCGGGGCATTTCCCGGCGAGCAATCGATGTCGCTGGTCGAGCGTGCGTCGCCACGACGGTACGCTGACGTACGCTCCGCCACCGCTCGGCGGGCCGGAGGTCAGGTCGCCGCGCAGTCGGAGATATTCGGCGTAGGAAACGGGGTCGTCGCCGTCGAGCGCCAGCGAGACGGGAACGTCGTCGCTTGCTTCGACTACGAACGCGTCCGCCCCCGCGCCGCTGCCGAACGAGGCAGCGAGGATTCGTCCGTAGCCGTCGGCGAGGGATTTGGCGAGGCTCAGCGGGACGCTCGCCGCGCCCGTGTCGCCGAGTTCGTGGACGAGTGCGCCCGCCCGTATCTCGTCGATGCCGACGCCGAGCGCGCCCGCCGCCCGGTAGGGAAGTTTCCCGTCCGGTGCCTGTACCGCCGCGGCGTCAACAGCACCGGTATCTACCTGTTCGACTGCGCCCGCGAGCGTCTCCGAGAACGCTCGTCGGTCGTAGCTGGTGACGCCCAACCCTTCGACGCTCGACTCGCCGGTCTCGCGGAAGCGCGTTCCGGGGAATTCCGTCGTGTATTCTGCCCGTTCGACGACGCTGGCGGGACCGTCGTCGGCGAGGACGAAGGCCGCCGCGCCCGCGCCTGCCGCGTGGTCTTCCGCGGAATCCGGTTCGCCGCGGGGAGCGTCCGCGGCGACGACCAAGCCGACGCCGTCGTCCCACGGGCCTGCGGCGAGTCCGGCCACGAGCGCCCGCGTCCCGGCGCGGGTACTTCCGGTGAAGACGTGGAGCGTCGCGTCGTCCGGGACGCCGAGCATGCCGCCGAGTCGGGCGGTCACGTCCTCCTCGGCCATCGGCGGCGTGGTGGAGGCGAAGGCGAGGAACGAAATTTCCGGAGTTCCGGCGGCGTCGAGTGCTCGCCGTGCGGCCTCGTAGGCCATCGTCAGCGTGTCCTCGTCGGCATCCGGCACCGCTTTCCCGTTCACTCCGGCGGCGTGGAACTGCCCCCACGCCTCGCGGAACTCGTCGGCGGAAATTCGGAACCGCGGCGCGTAGGCACCGACCGCGGCGACCTTCGGTGTGCGTTCGTCTCCGGTCATGCTTCCACCTCCGATTCCTTTTCGAGCACGTGGACGACGGCCGCCCCGCCGCTCCCGCCGACGTTGTGTGTCAGGCCGCGCTTCGCGCCTTCGACCTGTCGTTCGCCTGCACTTCCCGAGAGCTGTTTGTACGCCTCGACCATCTGTCCGGCCCCGGTCGCGCCGATGGGGTGTCCCTTCGATTTCAGGCCGCCGGAGGTGTTGACGGGGCGTTCGCCGCCGAGTTCCGTCGCGCCGGAGGCGACGAGTTCACCGGCCTCGCCCGGTTCGCAGAAGCCGAGGTCCTCGTAGGCCAGCAGTTCCGCGATGGCGAAACAGTCGTGAACCTCCGCGAAGTCGATGTCTTCGGGCGTGACGTCCGCCATCTCGTAGGCCGATTGGGCGGCCTCGCGGGAGGCCGGAACCGAGGTGTAGGTGTCGCGCTGGAACAACCCGACGCGGTCGCTGGCCGCGCCGACGCCCGCGATTCGGATGGGGTCGTCGGTGTACTCGTCCACCACGTCCTCGCTCACGACGATGGCGCAGGCCGCCCCGTCGCTCGTCGGACAGCAGTGATACAGCGTGAGGGGGTCGGCGACGACTTGCGCGTTCATCGCGTCCTCCAGGGAACACTCGAAGCCGAGCTGAGCGTGCGGGTTCTTCGCGCCGTTGGCGTGGTTCTTCACCGCGACGTGGGAGAGATGCTCCGCGGTCGTGCCGTACTTCTCCATGTGTGCGTCGGCCATCTGCGCGTAGACGCCCGCGAACGTGGTTCCCGAGAGTCGTTCCCACTCGGTTTCGCCGGAGACGCCGAGCCAGTACTTCGTCGCGTCGCTCGACGTGTCGGTCATGACTTCGACGCCGCCCGCGAGGACGACGTCCGCCATGCCGCTTTTGACGGCCTGCACGGCCTGCCGGACCGCGTAGCCGCTCGCCGCACAGGCGTTCTCGACGCGGGTGCACGGGATTCCGTCGAGGCCGACGTGTTCGGTCACCGCCGGGCCGGAGAGACCCAGTTGACGGCCGCCGACGCCGAGCATGCCGACGACTGCCTCGTCCACGTCGTTCGGGTCGATACCCGCCGGGACGCTGTCGCAGGCCGCTTCGAAGGCGGTGCGGAACAGCGACCGGTAGCTTTCGTCGGGGAACGACCCGAAATCCGTCTGGGCCGCGCCGACCAAGTACGCATCTCGCATGTCTCGAACTGGCAGTCGTGGGGGGAAATAACTGCCGTCACCGCCACGCTTTCGCCGGGATGAGTTCCCATCGCTTCCACGGTTCCGGCGGGAGATTCAAGAACCTCGGCGGCCTACGGGCGACTGTGTACGGACACGCGGCAATCAAGGTGAAGGACCGGCACGGCTGACGTGGTCGGCATCGACATCAGCGGTCGCCACGAGGAGGAGGGCGAATACCTGATGGTCGCCGCCGCCATCCACGCGACGGTCGGCACGACACGACTTCACAGTGTACGGGGGATGGGCTTTGCGGTCAGTCACGCGGAACCGACGCTTTCGGAAACGACGAGAGTCGTCGCTGACGCCGTTTTCGACCTCCCGGACCCGACGGCGGAGCCAATCGTCGCCGAACGGGGAGAATTCTACGAGGAGCCGATTTGGATGGTCGAACAGTACCTCGAACCTGATTTTAAGTACGTCGAGAGCATAGCTGAACGTGAAACAGTGCAGGCCGCACACCACGCCGCGTACGCCGCCCGCAAACTACTCCTATGAAAGCGATACTTGCAAAACGGGTAGATGACGGAACCGCTTCCATCGAAGAACTGTCGGAGTTGGCCCGCGCCGCGGGCTACGACGTCGCCGCGGAAGTCACCCAATCGAGAGAAGAGGACGCCGCATACCAGTTCGGCGAGGGGAAGGTCGCGGAACTCTCCGCGGCCGTCACCGAACGCGATGCCGGAATCGTCATCTTCGACAATCAACTCGGGCCGTATCAGACGTACAACCTGGGCCAGCGACTGCCCGACGGAACCGAGGTCATCGACCGCTTCCGATTGATCCTCGAAATCTTCGGCCAGCGCGCCCAGACGCGGAAAGCGCAGTTGCAGGTCGAGTTGGCGGAACTGCGCTTCGAACTGCCGCGCGTCGAGGCGAAGACGAGCCTCGCGAAACGTGACGAGCGGCCGGGGTTCATGGGGCTCGGTGAGTACGACGAGAGCCACGAACAGGCCATCAAGGACCAGATAAGCCGCATCAAGGACGAATTGGACGCCATCGCGGACAAGGAGGCGGACCGCAGACAGAAGCGCCGCGAATCGGGATTCGACCTCGTGGCGCTCGCGGGGTACACGAACGCGGGCAAATCCACGCTCCTCCAGCGCCTCGCCGAGGATCTCGAAATCGGTGAGAACGACGATCTGCATCCGGACTTGGATCCGACGGCGGAAGCCGAGGACCGCCTGTTCACGACGCTCGGAACCACGACCAGAAAGGCGGACATCGACCGGCGGGACGTGTTGCTGACGGACACAGTCGGGTTCATCAGCGACCTTCCGCACTGGCTGGTTGAATCGTTCAAATCGACCTTGGATGCGGTGTACTACGCCGACCTCGTGTTGCTCGTGGTGGACGTGAGCGAACCCGTAGACGACATCCGGGAGAAACTCGTCACCTGCCACGACACGCTGTACGAGCGCAATCAAGCGCCCATCGTGACGGTGTTGAACAAGATCGATGCCGTGAGCGACGAGGAACTCGAAGAAAAGCGAAAGGCGCTGTCGGCACTCGCGCCGAATCCGGTCGCTATCAGCGGTAAGGATGATCTGAACGTGGCGGAACTCAAACGGCGTATCGATATCGAACTACCCGATTGGGAGTTCGAACGCCTCGTCATGCCGATGACCGATGAAACGATGAGCGTCGTGTCGTGGGTTCACGATCACGGACGCGTGGAGGACGTGACCTACACCGACGACGAAGTCGTGGTCGAGTTCGAGGCACGGCCCTCTATCGTTCAACAATCCCGGTCGAAAGCGAGTGATCTGACGGCGGTGCCGTCGGCTTAAAGCATCGAATATAACGATACGGCCCCGTTCGAGCGAATCCAAGCGCAGTGGTTCTTTTGATCGTAAATGAGGACTGCGTCGTCCTGCACTTCGAGTTCGGCGTATCGGTCTTTGTCCCGGTTCGGTTGGGAGTCGTCTGCTTCGTGCGTGCTCGTGGTCATGCGATTCGGTAGTTTGTTTGTCTCCATTGTTCGGTAGCAACCCCTCAGTGATAAGTGTTACCTACTACCATGGTTTCTCAGTATTCGATAGGCGACGAAGCATCATAACTGTTCGCTATCGGAGACATTCTATCTGAAATACCGTTACGTGGCAAAATCTAGTCGGGATGCTTACCTAACGGTATTTAACCCGGTAAAAAGCCGAAAAACGGTTACTATCGGTAAGTCGATTTCGTGACGTAACTTTTTATCAGCTGACGACCTATTCCGCGTATGAGCGACGAACCGGAACGGCTGACCATGTGGTGTGCGGGCGAGGATTGGTGTCCGATCACCGCGACGGCGACGCTCGTCGGCAAGAAGTGGCATCCCGTCATCGTCCATCGACTGCTCGTGAGCGGTCCTCTCGGGTTCAACGCCCTCAAGGAGGAAGTCGATGGCATTTCGAGCAAAGTGCTTTCGGATAGCTTGGAGGATTTGGGCGAAAAACGCCTCGTCAACCGCGAAATCGTGAGCGACAAACCGGTGCGGGTGGAGTACTCGCTGACGTCCATCGGCGAATCGCTCGAACCCGTCATTCTCTCCATGCGCGACTGGGGGACGGAGTATCTCGCCCCCGCCGACGACCCGGACTCGGCGATGGTGTGAATCCGGGCCCGCTACCGTTCCAGTTCCCGTTTTTCCTTCTCGACCACGCGAACGTTCCGGATGGCGGTGTCCGGATACCCTCCGTCAGCGTCCTTCTCGACGGCCTTTACCATGTCCCAGACGACGTTCAACCCCGTCGTGACCCCCTCCAGTGCTTCCATCTCACATCCCGTCTTCCCGGTCGTCTCGACGGCGACCGAGAGGACGACTCGGTCGTCCCGCACGTCGAACTCGGTGTCCACGTTCGTGATCGGGATCTGGTGACACATCGGAATCGTCTCCCACGTGTGTTTGACGGCCTGTACCGCACCGATTCGAGCGGTCGCCAACACGTCGCCCTTCTTCAGGTCGTTCTCCCGAATCGCGTCGACCGTCGAGGGCTGAAGGTGGATCTCGCCCTCGGCGGTCGCCCGACGAGCGGTGTCGGGTTTGTCGCCGACGTTCACCATCTGCACCTCGCCCGATTCGTCCGTGTGGGTCAGTTCGCCGTCGTCGGTTCCGTTTTCAGACATCGTCCGCACCCCACATCGCCGCCGGAATCGTTTCGAGCATGTCGGAGGCGAGCAACCCCTCGTAGCGGCCATCGTCGTAGCACAGATCGCCTGCACGTCCGTTGACGAACGACCCGACGCAGGCGGCGTCGAACGCTTCCGTCGTCCCGAACAGTCCAGCGACGATTCCGGCGAGCAGGTCGCCCGTGCCGCCGACCGTCATGCCCGTGTTGCCCGTCCGGACGACTCGCGTTCGCTCGCCGTCCGAGACCACGTCGGTCTTCCCCTTCGCCAGCACGACGTGGCCGATGTCGGCCGCGAGGTCCTCGATTTCGTCGGTGACTTCGGTCAGGTCGTCCGTATCCGGCCCGCCCATCTCTGCCAGTTCCTTGCGATTCGGCGTGCAGACGAGGGTGGCTTTCGTGTCGAGGTCCGGAATCGCCGGGAGCGCGTCGGCGTCAACGACCGCTCGTCCGGTGTAGGATTCGAGGAAGTCCGTCGCCGCGTCGAGGGTTTCGTCGGCGTTCCCGAGTCCCGGCCCGATAACCACGGTGTCGTCGTACGATTCGGCGGTGTCGACCAAGTCGTCCACCTGCTCGGGCGTGAGGATGTCGCCATCGTAGGGTTGGACGATGAGGTCCTCGGCGTAGCCCTGAATCACGCTCGCCACGGAATCCGGCGCGGCGACGAACGAGAGGTCCGCTCCCGCCCGTAGCGCGGATTGGCCAGCCAGCGCGGGTGCGCCCGTGAACGGCCCGCCGCCGATGACGAACACGCGTCCGCCGACGTTCCCCTGCACGCTCCGGAGGTCGCCCGGTCCGACGATTCGTTCGGCGGCCGCGGGGATGCCGATGTCCGAGACGGTCACGTCGGATGCGACGTCCGCGAGTCCGGGTTTCATGTCGTGGAACGTGACGACCGCGTCGGCCTCGACCGCAGTACCTTCGGACTCGCCCGAATCGGCGTTCAGACCCGAGGGGACGTCCACCGCGAGGACGGATGCGTCGGCGTCGTTGATGGCCCGGGCCGCCGTCGCGGCGGGTTCGCGGAGCGCCCCGGTCACGCCGGTTCCGAGCATTGCATCGATCACGAGGTCGCAGTCGGGGAGTTCGAACGCCCGGGAATCCGTCACCTCGGTCGTGTCGTAGTCGGCCTGCTGAAGGGCATCCCAGTTCTCACGCGCGATGTCGGTACCGATGGTTTCGGCGCGGCCGAGCAGCAGGACGGACACGTCGTACTCGTCGAGAAACCGCGCGGCGACGAAGGCGTCCCCGCCGTTGTTCCCCCGCCCCGCCACGATGGCGACGTTCGCTCCCGGCGAGGCCATCTCCCGGACGCGGCGGGCGATGGCGTTTCCACTCGATTCCATCAACTGCTTGCGGGGCACGCCGAGGTACTCCGCGTTCTCGTCCACGGCGGCCATCCGCGCTGCGGTTATCATACCCGGGCGTTCGGTCGGATTCCGGGTTAACGTTATGGGCTAGGGCGGTTCGAGCAGTGCGATTCTGTAGCGGCTTCACGAGGGACAGGGTAACCGGGGTAGCGGTTCGCTCTGCTGGGGTGAGAGAGCTTTCAGTATCCTCCTCTCACCACCCTTCGACTCACTCACGTCGCCGTCGCTATCGCGGGCGTTTTCGGACGGATTCGTGGGCCGCCGTCTCGTCACCTTCCTCCACGGAGTACAGCCGTTTCACCGGTACCACGGTGTGCATCTTGGCCATGCCACCGTCGTGCCGTCGCCACTTGGTCGAATCGTGAAGGATGTAGCGCCGGGGGGCGCGCGCCTTCAGTTCGGCGACCAACTCGTCGAAGCGCTCGGCGTCGAAGCGCTCCTCGGAGACGAAGTCGGTATCTATGACCAACGAATCCCGGCGCGGGACGCGGTCGAGTCGGCCTTCGCAGACGCGTTCGAACTCGACCGCCAACGGCGGTAATTCGGTGTCGAGCGGGAGTTTGACGTACGCCTGCCTGTAGTCCGGTTGATCCGTTTTGCGCTTCCAGTACCGCGAGGCCCAATTCGTTATCCGTGTACCCATTCGCGTGCCACCTTGGATTAACCACTCAAACCGGGATAGTAGTCGTTTCGCTGTCCATATCTCCCGGATTCGTGATGCGTCAACGGACGACAATCCCCGAACACGGGGACGAACCTCCGCTCGAACGCGAAATTACGCGAATCTGAACGTTACCTCGACTACAGCACCGGCCATCGCCACGAGAACACTCGCGTCGGCGATGTATTCGTATGGCGGTTTCACCACGAGGAAGTAGTGGCCGAGAACGATGACTGCAGCGACGTAGAACGCGACGAACGTGGGATGGCCAGCGTCGTGGCTCATCGGCCATCCGGTGATCGCTGGCGGGAACCGGTTCTGGGTCGAATCTTACCGGCGCGTACCGAGCGGGGCCGGAATTCAGCTTTGTGCGTGTCTGTCGGCCCGCGACGGTGGCGGAATCTGTGCTTCGCTCGACCCCGGTGCGTCGGGAAGCAGACACCGCTCGGATTCGCGGTTGACGTGGGCGTACTGGTCGGGTGCGTTCGCCAGTGGATGGGCGGGATTCTGTTCGCTTCGGATCCGGGCGGCCCGAAGTTCGCCGAACCCGGCAATCCTGGCGCGGATACCCCGCCAATGGTACTTGCCCGCACGCGGGACGGAGAACGGTTTCGGCGGTCGCCAGTCCGTCCGGTTGTGGGCGAGAACGGCGTTGTTGACGTTGGCGGCCAGTTGATCGTGGTCTACCAACACGCCGACTCGTGCGTGCTTCGGTGCGCGGACGGCCAACACGTCGAGTCCGAGATGAAGTGCGCGATACTCGGCGACGTTGTTGTCGGGGACGCCGTCGTCGGGGACCGAGAGTCGGGCGACCCGCCTGCCGTCGCGTGTCTCGATGATGACGCCGAGACCACCGCTGCCCGTCTCTTGGTCGAACGACCCATCGCTCGTGATGTAGAAGTCACGATGGTGCGTGTGAGGCGGGTGGGCGATGTGCGGGGTGGGCGACTCATCGAACAGGTCACGTAATGAGGGATGACGGCCGTGAACGGCCATATTTGTCGTATCGATGTAGTATTACATAAATGTGCGGTTGGGTTCAGTAGGAAATGTCATGAGACAATAAAACGCGGGCGATGTTGTCCCATACCACAGATATATATGTAGTTACCCGCCATTTCAGGGTATGCCCGACGAGAGACTCAATCGGCGGACGTATTTGAAATTTGCAGGCGGTGCGGCAGCGTCGGCGGCCCTGGCTGGCTGTCTCGGTGGCGGCGACAACAACGACCAAAACGATGGTGGCTCAGGTACCGACAGTACCACATCGAGCACCGACAGCGGTGGAAACGGGAACTCGTCATCGGGCGACCTCCCCGCGACCATCACGCAGGGACAGATGCCGTCCACGCTCGACCCGCACAACCACCGGGAGACGACGACGGACAACGTCGTTCTCCAAGCCTACGAGGGCATCCTCTCGCGCGATAAGAAGGGAAAGATCACGAAAAAGTTGGCGACGAAGTACGAGCGAACCGGCGACAAGACGGTTGCGTTCACCATCCACGACGACGTGAAATTCCACAGTGGCGAGAAACTCACGCCGGAGGACGTCGCGTTCAGCGTCAACCGCATCGTGAAATCGGGCGTCGGGAACCTCGAAAGCCCACAGAGCGACCAACTCTCGGGCGTGACCGGCGCGGAGGTCAAAGACGGCAAAGTCGAGGTCACGTCGGACGGCGTGAACCCCATCGTGTTCGGCCTCTTTGCAACCTACTGCGACGTCATGCAGAAGAAGTGGGTGCAGAGCCACGAGAAGAACTACATCGCGAAGCACATGAACGGAACCGGCCCGTTCGAGCTCAAGAAGTACACCGAGGACGTGAAAGTCGTCTTCAAGCGCAACGAGGACTACTGGCGCGACCCGGCGTCGGTGTCGGAACTCACGTTCAACGCGGCGAAGGAATCGAGCACCCGGGTTAACCAACTGCTCAACGGCGAGACGGACATCATCGTCAACGTCCCGCCGCAGGATGCGGGGAACGTGAAGAATTCGAAGAAAACCACCCTCTCGGCCGTTCCGAGCACGCGCATCATCTACAACGCGATGCGCTACGACGCGAAACCGTTCGACAGCCCGAAGTTCCGACAGGCGATGAACTACGCCATCGACCTCGACAGCATCATCGAGAACATCCTCTCCAGTTTCGCTAGCCCGACCGGCCAACCGACGCTGGAAGGGTTCACCGGCTACAATTCGAACGTCAAACCGTACTCGGCGAAGAAGAAGAAGGCCGAACAGCTCGTCGAGGAGAGCGGCAACGCCGGGGCGAAGATCACGCTTCACACGCCCGTCGGACGGTATCTGAAGGACGTGGAAATCGCACAGGCGGTGGCAAAACAGATCGACCAGCTCAAGAACGTCAACTGTTCGGTGAAACAGCGTGACTTCAACTCGCTCGCCGGGGAGTTGACCGACGGCAAGATCGACACCGGTCCGAAGTTCTACCTCATCGGTTGGGGGAACGCGACGTTCGACGCGAGCCAGACCATCATCCCGCTCCTCACGACGAACGGGGCGCTCACGTCCTACAGCAACAAGGACGTGGACAAGATGATGAAGGAAGCACAGAACATGCCGGGCGGAGACAAGCGGAACCAGAAACTGTACAAAATCAACAAAACGCTCCACGACCAAGCGCCGTGGATCTTCCTCAACCGGCAGTACAGTGTGTACGGCGTCAGCCAGCGTATCAACTGGGAGGCTCGCCGTGACGAACGTATCGACGCCTACGCCATCTCTTCAAAGTAGATGAATCAGTTATCGATGGGGTGTTCATAGATGTCGATGGGACGGTTCCTGTTCCGACGGGGCTTACAGGGAATCTTCGTCATCTGGGGGGTCGTTACCGTGGTGTTTCTCCTCAGGTTCGTCACACCTGGAAGTCCGATCACGGTCATCGCTCCGTTGAACGCCTCGCCACAGTTGAAACACAGAATCGCAATGGAACTCGGCCTGAACAAACCGTTGTACGTCCAGTACGGCGAGTACATCTGGAACCTCTTGCACGGGGATATGGGGTACTCGTACGTCTCCGGGACGCAAGCCAGTTCGCGCATCTTCGCGCGGCTTCCGGCGACCATCGAACTCGCCGTCGCGTCGAGCATCGTCGCCATCGTGCTCTCGATCCCGTTGGGCGTCATCAGCGCGACGCGACGCCACGACCCGGTCGACTACCTGGCGACGACGTTCTCGTTGACGGGCATCAGCACGCCGAACTTCTGGCTCGGCATCATGCTGGTGTTGCTGCTGGCGGTCGGCGGGTCGTTCCCGACCGGCCATCGCGGCATGGGGTTCTTCCCGGCGGTGGAGATGCTTCTCACGCAGGGGAGCATTAGCGGACTCGTCTCGTGGGGGAAACACATCTTCCTCCCGGCGATCACGCTGGGAACGTACTTCACCGCGCTCATCACGCGGTTGACCCGGAGCGGCATGCTCGACGAACTCGGGAAGACCTACATCCGGGCGTCGCGGGCGAAGGGACTTCCGGAGACGCTCGTGCGATACAAGCACGCGCTTCGGAACACGCTCATTCCCGTCATCACCGTTCTCGGTCTGCAACTGGGGACGCTCATCGGCGGCGCGGTCATCACCGAGCAGGTGTTCGCGTGGCCCGGCCTCGGGACGCTGATCATCCACTCGATCAACACCCGTGACTGGCCGCTCATTCAGGGGACGCTCATCATCATCGGGACGGGCTTCGTCCTCGTGAATATCGCCGTGGACTTCCTGTATGCGTACATCAACCCGCAGGTGGTCTACGAATGATCTCGCCCCGGACGCTCCGGAACCTCAAACGTGAGTTCCGCAGCAGCCTGCTGGCGAAGATCGGCCTCGTGCTCGTCATCGCGGTCATCCTCGTCGCGGTGTTCGCGCCGTTCATCGCCCCGCACAACCCGTACAATCAGAATTTGGACGACTCGAAACTGCCGCCGCTCGGCTTCAGCAAGCAGACGACGCAGACGAGTTCGAAGATGGTCGATGGACAAGTGAAGATCGTCAACAACACGTCCTACGTGAAAGCACAGCCATCCCATCCGCTCGGGACCGACCAACTCGGAAGGGACATCCTCTCACGGGTCATCTACGGGGCGAGAACGTCGCTCCTCGTCGGTATCTTCGGGACCTTGTTGGCGATGCTCATCGGCGTCACCGTCGGACTGGTCGCGGGATACTACGGTGAACTCGTAGACGACGCACTGATGCGGAGCGCCGACATCATGCTGGCGTTCCCGTCGCTCGTGTTGGCGATTGCGCTCGTCGGCATGTTCGACCAACAGGTCATCAGGGTACCCGACCCCTTCGTGGCCAGCGGCCTCGTTTCCGGGATGCCCGCCAAAATCGGGGTCTCGGCGACGGTCGTCGTCGTCGTCGCGCTCGTCAACTGGGTGTGGTTCGCCCGCGTCTCACGCGGCGAGGCGCTGACGGTCGTCGGCGAGGAGTACGTCAAGGCGGCCCGCTCGGTGGGTGCGAAGCACTCGTTCGTCCTTCGTAAACACATCCTGCCGAACAGCGTGACGCCCATCATCGTGCTGGCGACCATCCAGATTGCGGCCATCATCCTGCTCGAAAGCTCGCTGTCCTACCTCGGTTTCTCCGGAGTGAACCTCTCGTGGGGCTTCGACATCTCGCAGGGGAAGGACTACCTCGCCACGTCGTGGTGGATTTCGACGGTTCCGGGATTGGCCATCGTCATCACCGTCATCGGCATCAACCTCGTCGGTGACTGGTTGCGCGACGCGCTCGACCCCGGCATCGACGGCGAAGGGGGTGGCGTATGAGCGACCTGCTTCGCGTGCGTGACCTCTCGACCCGATTCTTCACGGAAAACGGGCAGGTCAACGCCTGTGAGTCCATCAGCTTCGACGTGCGGGAGGAGGAAGTGTTCGGCGTCGTCGGCGAATCGGGGTCCGGAAAGAGCGTCGCCGCGCTCTCCATCATCGACCTCGTGGAGTCGCCCGGCAGGATCACGTCGGGCGAGGTGTGGTATCGGAACGCCACGCTCGCCGAGGAAGTCGGAGACAATCGTCCCGAGGCGGTCGATGGCGAGTTCGTGGACATCCGGCAGTTGACGACGCGGGAACGCCGCGCCCTGCGCGGCCCGTCGTTCAGCATGATCTTCCAGGATCCGATGAGTAGCCTCAACCCGTCGATCACGGTCGGCGAGCAGATCGCCGAGGCGGTCGAAGTCCAACGACGGGCGAAGTCGAATCCGCGTTCGACGCGCTCGCGGACGCAGGGCTACGGTCTCGGAAGCCTCATCGCGGGAACCATCTTCCCGTCCCGGGACTACGTCAGCGAACCGAGTCGGGCGAAGGCCATCGAACTGCTCGAACAGGTCGGGATTCCCGACCCGGCGGACCGTGCCGACGAGTATCCCCACCAGTTCTCGGGCGGGATGCTCCAGCGGGCGATGATCGCCCAAGCGCTCGCCGGTGAACCCGACCTGCTCATCGCCGACGAACCGACGACGGCACTGGACGTGACCATTCAGGCCCAGATCCTCGACCTGCTTCGGGAGTTGCAGGCCGACACGGGCATGAGCATCATGCTCATCACGCACAACCTCGGCGTCGTCGCCCGGATGTGCGACCGCGTCGGCGTGATGTACGCCGGAGAACTGGTCGAACACGGGACGCTCGAAGACGTGTTCGACGACTCGGTCCACCCATACACGCAGGGACTGCTCGGGTCGCTTCCCGACTTGGAGGACCCTGCACCGCGGCTGCAACCCATCGAGGGGAACGTCCCCGACCTGATCGATTCGGAGATGGACGACCGCTGTTACTTCGCCGACCGCTGTCCGAAGGCGATGGAGGAGTGTCTGTCACATCCGTCGATGCACGACGCGGGTGGCAGTCCCGAACACGAAGCGCGCTGTGTGCTCACCGAGATGGAGTACGACGAGGCGAGAGCACTTCCGTCGAACTACTTCGAGGGCGACGAACGAACCGAACCCATGGAGGCAAACGATGACTGACCACCTCGTCCGCGTCGAGGAACTGCAGAAGTACTACTTCGAACAGGACACGCTGACCGACCGCCTGCTCGGCCGCGAACCCAAGAGCGTAAAAGCCGTCGATGGCATCTCCTTTGCCATCGAGGAGGGCGAGACGCTCGGACTGGTCGGCGAATCCGGCTGTGGCAAATCCACGACCGGCGAGACCCTGCTGGGTCTCCGCGACGCGACCGACGGTCGCGTCGTCTTCGACGGCCGGGACGTCTACGACATGGACGACCTGACCGAGTTTAGAAAGCGGGCGCAGGTCGTCTTTCAGGACCCGTTCTCCAGTCTGGACCCACGGATGACGGCGGGCGAAATCATCCGCGAACCGCTGGACGTCCACGGCGTCGATTCGCGGGCGGAACGACGCGAGCGCGCCCAGGAACTCATGGAGCGCGTCGGTCTCTCCTCGGGACAGATCGATCGCTATCCACACGAGTTCTCGGGCGGCCAGCGCCAGCGTATCGGCATCGCCCGGTCGCTCGCGCTGGAACCGGAGTTCATCGTGTTGGACGAACCCGTCTCGGCGCTGGACGTCTCCGTGCAGGCGCAGGTGCTCAACCTCCTGCAGGACCTGCAGAACGAACTCGGCCTGACGTATCTGTTCATCGCCCACGACCTCTCCGTCGTTCGGCACATCTCGGATCGCGTGGCGGTGATGTACCTCGGCGAAATCGTGGAACTCGGGCCGGTGGACGAGATCTTCAACGATCCACAGCACCCCTACACGAAGGCGCTACTGGAGAGCGTGCCGCGCGCCGACACCAGCGAACAGGAACGCGACATCAACACGCTGTCGGGCGACGTGCCGTCGCCGCGAAACCCGCCGTCGGGATGTCACTTCCGGACGCGGTGTCCGAACGTCATTCCGCCCGAGGACGTCCGGATCTCCCAGTCGGCGTACCGCGAGGTGATGGACTACCGCGAACGCCTCGAATCGGGCGACCTGACGCGTCACGGCGTTCGGGAGTTGGCCGCCGGGACGGAGGAGAACCCCGAGGAAATCGGCGACGAGGCGCTGATCACCGAGTTGTGGGACGAACTGTTCGACCACGAACTCGACGGCGACAACCGCGAAACGGTCGCCGAATCGTTCGAGCGGTTCGTCTCCGGCGACCGCGAGGGTGCCGTCGCCGTCATGCGTGACCGCTTTGCGAGCGTCTGCGAGCGTCAGAATCCGGTGCTCCAGAACCGCGAACATCCGGCGGCCTGCCACCTCTACGACCAACCGGAACCGCCGAAGACGGAGTCGGAATCCGAACCGGGAATCGAATCGTCGGCCGACTAACCTCCCCCGATTATTTTCACGCTTCGAACCCGTGTCCGTGGACGAAGAGTTATACGCGAAGAAGCACTACTAGATGAACCCCAATGGTCGCCCGTGAGTACGATTTTTGGCTGCTCGATCTGGACGGGACGCTCATCGACATCGACCCGGCATACGTTCGCTCGGTGTTCGACCGCGTGAGCGACCGTCTCGGACGCGAATTTACCGACTACGAATCCGAAATCATTTGGCACGGTCTCGGCGGGTCACGCGACGCGCAACTCAGCGCGTGGGGTATCGACCCCGTCGAGTTCTGGGAGGTGTTCCACTCCATCGAGGACCCGCAGGTCCGTGCGGAGAACACTTTCCTTTACGACGACGCCGAATTCGTCGCCGACCTCGACTGTCCGGTCGGATTGGTAACCCACTGTCAGCGCTTTTTGACCGACCCGGTGCTCGACGGACTCGACATCCGCGACTGGTTCGACACCGTCGTCTGCTGTGACGAACAGTTGGGCTGGAAACCGAATCCCGAACCGGTCGAACACGCCATGACACAACTCGGCGTCGGCACGAACGAGCGCGGCGTCCTCGCTGGCGACGGATCGAGCGACATCGGTGCGGCGTGGAACGCGGGGTTGGACGCCGTCCACGTCGAACGCCACGACCCGTCCCGGAGAAAACAGTGCGTGCTCGGTGATTACCGAATCAACAGCTTCGACGAGCTATGGATGAACTCCCGGCAGACGTTCGAGAACACCGACTAACGTCGAATCGACCGTCGATGCCAGTTCCGCTACGCCCTCCTTCTCCTCGCGGTTGGGATTGACGAGAATTCGAACCCGTTCCTCGCCGAGCGGGACGAATCCCAACCCGAGTTTTTCCGCCGTCGAGCGCAGGCCGAGTCCCACATCCGCCGCGCCTGCAGCGACTTTTCTCGCCGGGCTTTCGTGGGCCTTCACGGTGAGTTCGAACCCATCGATGGATTCGACCAGTTCGTGACGGGTCGTATCGCGGTCGTCGGCGAGGTCGGCGACTGCGTTGCCGAGCGTCGTCCGGAGACCAGAGTCGGTCCCACGATTGATGAACCGCAGGTCTCGGTCCACGAGGTCGGCCAACCCGTCGATGTCCTCGGGATTTCCGGACGGGACGACCAGCCCCCACTCGCGGTGATAGGACGCCAGTTCGGTGCCACCGCTCGCGTCCGAGGCGGAGTCGTTCGCCGTCCCAGCGGAACCACGTTCGGCGTCTCCGGACACGACCGCGAAATCCGGCACACCGTTCCGGAGGCGGCGCAGACCTTCCCGGCTACCGAACGGGAGATAGCGCGGCGAGTCGAGGGAATCGAGCAGTCGGGAGAGCGCGGGGTCGTCCTCGCCGACGCCGAGGACCGAGGGGGTCCGAACGTCGGGCGAGAACAGTCGCACGGAGACTTCCTCGCCCTCCCCGAGATACGCCGTATCCGGTGGGACCGTCACGACGCCGTCGGCTTCCACGAGGCTGGTCGTCGCTCCGCTTCCCTTGTCGACCGGATAGGCGAGCGTGCGGCCGTGTTCGTCCTCGACCAAGCCGGTCGGCATGAGTCGCATCCGACCCTCGTCGTAGCGTTCCTCGGCGGCCATCCGGGCTTCGACGGTCGCTGTGGCTGGTTCCGGGAGTCCGGCGGCATCGCGGATGGCGGGCGCGACGAAGGTCTGGAAGATGGTCAACGCGGAGACGGGATACCCCGGCAGGCCGACGTACGCCGAATCGGGGAACCGCCCGACGAGCATCGGCTTGCCGGGTTTGACGGCGACGCCGTGGAGCAGGAGTTCGCCGCGCGATTCGATGACGCGGTAGATCACGTCCACCGCGCTCGCGCTGGTCGATCCGGACGACAGGACCAGGTCGCACTCCTCGGATGCCTCCAACAGCAGGCGCTCCATCTCCTCGTAGTCGTCGCCAGCGTGCGGATAGAGGACAGGGTCTCCGCCCGCTTCCGCCACGGCGGCCGCCGTCGTGTAACTGTTCACGTCGTAGATCTGTCCCGACTCGTCCGACAGCGGGTTGCCGGGACGGACGAGTTCGTCGCCGGTGGAGATGATGCCGACGGTCGGCGTTCCGCGGACGGGTACTTCGTCCACGCCGAGCGCCGACAGCAGCCCGATTTCGCGGGCGGTGAGTCGCGTTCCCGGTCCGAGCGCACGTTGACCCGCCGCGATGTCCGCCCCGGCGAGCATGGTGTGTTCTCCGGGCGTGAGAGCGGTACGGACTTCCACGCCGTCCGTTCCCTCGCGCTCGACGTAGTCGGTTCGTTCGACCATCACCACGGCGTCCGCGCCGGGCGGCATCACGGCCCCGGTGGAAATCTCGACGGCTTCGCCCTCGCCGACCTCCACGTCGGGTTCCGTCCCCGCGTGCACCTCTCCCACGAGGTCGAGGACGGCAGGGTCGGCCTCGTTCGCGCCGAAGGTATCCCTCGCCTGGACCGCGAAGCCGTCCATGCTCGCCCGGTCGAACCCCGGCACGTCGCGGTCGGCGTCGAGTCGCTCGGCCAGTACTCTACCGCGCGCTTCGGTGAGCGAGACGTACTCGGGGTCCGCCGAGAGGTCCAACGAGGCGATCGCTTCGTGTGCCTCCTCGGGTTCCGCGAGGTCGCGGAACTCCTTTCGATCGGTCATGCCGACCACTCCCAGTTTCCGACCGCGACGGTCT
This sequence comes from Haladaptatus sp. AB618, assembly GCF_024136965.1. NCBI lineage: Archaea > Methanobacteriati > Methanobacteriota > Halobacteria > Halobacteriales > Haladaptataceae > Haladaptatus > Haladaptatus sp. AB618. Next base: position 1,050,842 of record NZ_JAMYJX010000001.1, read on the forward strand.
CTCCCGCGGGAATCCCCTCGCGCTCCTCGGGGACTTCGACCCATCCATCCGCCAGCGCGACGCTGGAGAGGATGCCCGAACCGCTCGTTCGCGTGGGGGTGGCCGACCGCTCTTCCCCGTCCTCATTCACCGTCACCCGAACGAACGATCTGATACCGGGTTCGCTTCGAATCTTGCGTTCGAGCAGTGCATCCGTCGTCGGGAAATCATCGAGCGGCAGGTTGCCCGTCCACTTCAGCGCGGGCCGGACGAATTGGACGGCGTTGATGATGCAGGCGACCGGATAACCCGGCAACATCACGATCGGGGTTTCCTCGCCATCCGGGTCGGAATCCTCCGAATTCTCAGAATTTTCACTGGCCATCGTGTCGTGTTCGATGATACCGAGGGCGACCGGGTGGCCCGGTTTCAGCGCGACGCCGTGGACGATCACTTCGCCGATGGAGTCGACGACTTCCGGAAGCAGATCCCGCTTCCCCACGGACGAGCCACCCGTCGTGACGACGATGTCGTGGTCGAGGTTCGACTCGATCGCTTCGCGGAGCGCCGTCTCGTCGTCGGTCACCACGTCGTGATACGTCGCGTCGCCACCCCACCGCTCCACGAACCGGGAAACCGTGAGGCCGTTGGTTTCGACCACTTCGCCCGGATCAGGGTCGGTTTGCACGAGTTCCTCACCGGTCGGAATCACGGCGATCCGCGGCGGTTCGTAGACGGTCACTTCGCGCACGCCGACGGATTTCAGCATGCCGAGGTCGGACGGCCGCAGACGATGGCCCTGCTCGTAGAGCGACTGTCCCCTCTCGACATCCTCGCCGACGGGTGCGACGTTTTCGCCCTCCGCGACGGCATCGAACACTTCGATGTCGGTTCCGAACTCGTCCGTTTGCTCTATCATCACTATCGCGTCCGCCCCCGCCGGTACTTCGCTCCCGGTGTGGACCCGAACTGCCGCGCCGGGGCCCATTTCCTCCGCTCTTCGGAGGGCTTCGGGCGACCGGCCGCTGGCACCGAAGGTGTCCCGTGCCCTGACGGCGTAGCCATCCATCGCGGCCTGCGAGTAGTGGGGGACGTTTCGCGGGGCGACGATTTCCTCGGCGAGCACCCGATCATCCGCGTCGAGCAGCGGGACGGATTCGGTGCGGTCGTGTCCGGCGACGACCTCTTGTAGTTGCTCACGCGCCGCCGCCACGCGTGTCGTTTCCTTGAACCCGGACTGCTTTCTGTCCGGTTGGTGGTCGCTCATATGAACCCGTTCGGGACGGCGGGCAAAAAGGAAGCGGGGAACACTTATCGTCTCGTAGACAACACGGTTCGGCATGGCCCTCCCTGATCAACCGCTCGCCCTGTTGATCGCCGCCGTCGCCGCGATTCTCGGCTGTGCCCTGTTGTGGTACGGTGGCCGCGAACTCCTCCTCTCGTATCGAATCCTGACCAACGACCCGAGCGACGTGATGTCGCTCGGTGACGGCGGGCCTGTCGAGGTGGAAGGTACCGCGCAAGCCCAGGGCGGAACCCTCACGTCCCCGTTTACCGGGAACGAGTGTCTGGCATACGAGTACGAAGTCAAGGAAGAACGAAACTCCAAGAACGGGCGTAGTTGGACGACCATCGACAGCGGCTACAACTTCACGGCGTTTCGCATCGAGGACGGGACGGCCAGCGCGCTCGTGGACCCTCGCTCGGCCGACTTTCGGTTGAGTGCCGAACGTTCCATCGACGTTCGCGGCGGGAAACGACCGCCCGAACCGATACGGGAGTTCATCCGGCGAAACGAGGACGTCGGGTCGGAGGAGAAGAGCCTCGACTTGAAACTGTTCGAGTTGAACACCGGAAAGGACCGAAAATACATCGAGAGACGCCTCGATGTCGGCGAATCGGTTCACATCCTCGGCGAGGCGCGGTACGACGCCAGTGCGGGGAGCGAGGCCGGGGAGGTGAACACCATCATCGGGTCCGGCGGCGACACCAAGTTCGTCATCTCGGATACGGACGAACGCGGTGCAGCGCGGCGTGCGGCGTGGAAGGGTCTCCCGTACGTGGTCGCCGGAGTCCTGTTTTTCGCCATCGGTGCGTTCGTCCTCGGCCTGTAATTCGACCGCCAAGACCGCACCCTTTTTCGGCCCTGCGTCCTAAGACGCAACTATGTCAGCGCTGCGCGATGCGTTGCGAGAACTCCCGGATGCCGTGTTCGCAGACCTACTGGAGAGCGACGGGGAGTACCTCCTCGTCCTCGACATGCCCGGCGTCACCGAGGAAACTATCGACATCGACGTGACGAATGGCCGCCTCCAGATCGAAGCGCGGCGCGAGAAGGACGTTCCCATCGAGTTCGACTACCTGAGCGAGGAACGCCCGCTCTTCCTCGATGCCGAACTGCCGCTTCCGCCGGATGCGACCGGCTCAGGTGCGGAAGCGACGGTTTCCCGTGGTGTGCTCGAAATCACGCTCCCGAAACGGACGTCGGCTCCCGAGGAGTCGGTGCCGGTTACGAGCCGTTAAGCGCGGGTGGTCACACTGGTATTTCTCCGCGCATATCGTCGGTTCGTTATCGTCGCATGGCAGTTCTTGCCGCTGCTGGTGAGCTATGCCCGCGACCGGAATCGGTTCCTGTTCTTCGGGTCGTCACGGCAGGTGACGAGCGAGATGCGACGGGAGCGGGCGGATACGCTCCTCAGTTCGCTTTTGACCCTCGGTCCGACGTTCATCAAACTCGGGCAACTACTGTCGAGCCGTCCCGACGTTCTCCCGCCGGAGTACGTGGACGAGCTTTCGAAACTGCAAGACGAAGTCCCGCCCGCCCCGTGGGAGGACGCTCAAAACGTCCTCGAAGCGGAACTCGGCCCCATCGAGGACAACTTCGAGGAGTTCGACACTGACGCGATCAGCGGTGCGAGCCTCGGGCAGGTGTACGACGCGCGAATCGACGGCGAGCGCGTCGCGGTGAAGGTCAGACGCCCCGGCATCGAGGACCTGGTCGCGGCCGACCTACGAGTCATTCGCTGGTCGCTTCCCGTTCTCATGCGATTTTTGGGCCAGGGACGGGCCTTCTCGCTCGAAAACCTCGCCGACGAGTTCGGTCGGACGATCCGGGAGGAGATGGATTACGACCGCGAGGCGTCGATGCTGAACGAGATTCGGACGAACTTCGAGGACGACCCCGATATCGTCATCCCGCGCGTCATCGAGAGCCACTCCGGTTCCCGCGTCCTCACGATGGAGTTCCTCGGCGGCACGAAGATCAACCGGATAGACGAACTTGACGAGGAGGGACTCGACCGCCACGAACTCGCCGTAAACCTCCAGCGGGCCTACCTCCAGATGATAATTCAGGACGGCGTGTTCCACGCGGACCCGCATCCCGGTAACCTCGCCGTCACGGACGATGGCAGCATCATCTTCTACGACTTCGGCATGAGCGGGCACGTGGACGACTTCATCCAGCGTAAGATCGTCGAGTTCTACATCGCGGTGGCGAACCAGGACATCGAAGGGATCCTCGACGCGCTCATCGAGATGGGAACCCTCAGCCCCGAAGCCGACCGCAGGACGATGGGACAGGTGATGGAACTCGCCATCGAGGACGCCCGCGGCGAGGACATCGAGACCTATCGCGTCCAACAGATCGTCTCGCAGGTCGAGGACACGATCTACGAGTTCCCGCTCCGCCTGCCGTCGAACCTCGCGCTCGTCCTGCGGGTGGCGACGGTCGTGGAGGGCGTCTGTGTCACCCTCGATCCCGGCTTCGACTTCATCGCGGTGGCGACGGAGTACCTCACCGAGGAGGGGTACCGCGAGGAGTCGATCAAACAGTACGTCTCGGAGACGGGCGATCAACTACAGGCGTCGGCCCAGTCGCTCGTCCGGACGCCGCCCAAACTGGAGCGCGCGTTGGACAGAATCGACCGCGACGACCTGTACGCCCGCGTCAGCATCGAGGACGACAACGACGTGTTCGACCTGCTGGCCAAACGGCTCATCTACGGCATCCTGCTCGCGTTCGGCGGGTTGACGACGGCGGTGTTGTACGTCGCAGAGGCGTTCCCCGCCGCCGCCGTCGCCGGACTGATTTCGCTGTTCGTCACGTTCCTGCTCTATCGTTCGTTCCGCAAACGGCGCGGGATTCGAACGACCCCACAGTTCACCCGACAGAACTTGCGGGAACGGGACGGGGAGTAGGGAAACCGATTCGTGTTCGATTCGTTCCACAATCTTTTTCCAAATTCTGGTCATTGAATTGAACAATGACGACCACCGTCACTCCCTCCAGTACCAGCGACCACGAGAGCCACTGGTGGATACTCCTGTTGCCGGGTTTGATTTCTGCTTTCATCGCCACCGTCGCGCTCGGGGTTGCCGGACTCGTGCTCCACGGCGAACCGCCGCTCTCGGTTTCGACGCTCCCCGCTCCGATAACGTTCGTTCTCGGGCTTGCGTTACTCACTGCGCCCGCCGCCGTCGCCATCGGTATCCACTTCGACCGAAAGTACGTCGCGTCGGTGTCCGAGTGGAAACCCCGTTCCGAATACGTCCTCCTCGGTGTCGCCATGTGGTTCGGCATCGGTATCCCGTTCGCCCTGTTGTACCTCTATCGCCGCCATCAGTACCTCGGCATCCCCTGAGTCGAACTCACGGCGTCAATCCCATGGGGACGAGCGGTGCCGAAGATCGAACCGTCCGCTTTACCGAACGACTACCGAATCGAATCCACAACGGCGGGACCGGAACTCAGCGGTTTCCGGTCAGTACGAGGAAAAGACCGAACAGTACACCCACCACGACGAGGCCGATGCCTCCGATTCCGTATAGTTTCGGTGTACTGTACTGGAGTTGGCTACCGTATTTCAGGATCGCCGCGGACAGGAGGAGCGTAAGTCCCGATCCGGTGAGAACGGTTGCGAGGTCGAATCCGATTGGATTACCAATGTCTGGCACGAACTTAATTGCCAGCGACGGTGGATACAGCTATTGCTTGCAGATACAAGCAATCGACGGTGATCGGTGTTCGAATGCAATCGACGAGTCGTCACGACCAAGACGAGTTGCCCACGCCCACCGCGACTCCGCTCCGACCGTTCCCGAAAACACCATCTCCCTGACTGCCACATTCCGTAGCTTTTCCCCTCCCCCTCGCCAAGACTCGGTATGCAAATCGAACCCTTCGGCTTGGAACGCTGGTTCGCCGAATACGAACACGAGGCCGACATCATGTTGGCCGAGAGCGGCATCCGGAGCCTCGACGCCGACCGCTTCGACCTGAACCCCGGCGAGTTGGGCTACGTCATCCCGACGAACGGCGACCCCGAGTTCCGCGCCGAGGTGGGCGAGCGCTACGGCCGGAGCGCCGACGAGGTGCTGTTCACCTGCGGAACACAGGAGGCGAACTTCCTGGCCTTCCTGAGCCTGTTGGACGAGGACGGGCATGCCGTGGTAGTCACCCCGACCTATCAGGCCCTCCACACGGTGCCCGCCTCGATGGGCGAGGTGACGAGGGTGTCGCTCGAACCGCCCGAATGGGAACTCGACGTGGACGCCGTCGCCGACGCGATTCGGGAGGAGACGAACGTCATCGTCCTGAACAACCCGAACAACCCGACCGGGCGGTATCACCCGCAAGAGACGGTCGAAGCGCTCTACGACCTCGCGGAGGACGCCGGGGCGTACCTGCTCTGCGACGAGGTGTACCGACTGCTGTCCGACGATCCGGTGGACCCCGTGGCGAGCATGGGCGAGTACGGTATCAGCACGACGAGTTTGACGAAGGCGTACGGACTCGCCGGTCTTCGGTTCGGTTGGCTCGTCGGCGCGGATGACGTCGTGGACGGCGCGTGGGAGTGGAAGGATTACACGACAATCTCGCCGGGCATCATCGACCAGCACGTCGCCCGGCAGGCGCTCGGCGAGCACGAGGAGGACATTCTGGCCGAGAACCGCGAACTCGCGGCGAGCAACCGCGCCCGCGTGCGGGAGTTCGTGAACGACCACGGCTTGGAGTGGTACGACCCGGTGGGCGTGAACGGTTTCGTCCGGATTCCGGACGGCTTCGAGGACAGCGAGGCGTTCTGTCGCGGTGTGGTCGAGGAGGAGAGCGTCGTCCTCGCGCCGGGGAACCTGTTCGGGTTCGACCGCTACTTCCGAATCGGGTTCGGCCTGCCCGCCGACGAGTTGGAGGACGGACTGGGGCGCGTCGAGTCGTTTCTCGACCGACACGCGTAACCGCCGCTGTTCTCCCGTATCCCTCGTGTCCTCCTGAACCCCTCGGATTTCAGAGTTTCGACTGTCGGAAAAGCGAATTCGAGCAGTAAAAACGACAGCGGAGAACGGAGAAGTCAGTAACTGCGAACTTTCGGCTCGTACTTCTTGTTCTCGCCTTCGAGGATGGTCGGCCTGTACCAGAGTTCCGGCGTGCCGTCGTTCCACGAGAGCATCGTGTGTTTCAGCCACACGTCGTCGCGGCGGTTCTGGTTCTCCTCGCGCCAGTGAGCGCCACGGAACTCGTCGCGAGCGAGCGCGCCGAGCGTGATGGCCTCACCCAAATCGAGGAGGTTGCGCATCTCGATGGTGTGGATGAGGTCGGTGTTGAACGTACGGGACGGGTCGTTGACGTACACGTCGCCGTAGGACTTCCGAATCTCGTGGATGTCTTCGAGCGCCTGCTTGAGACCCTCCTCGTTTCGGAACACGTTGACGTTGTCCGTCATCGTCTTCTGGAGTTTGGCGCGCAGTTCGGCCTGCTGGACGCCGTCGTCCTTTTCGAGAAGCGTCTCGATACGGGCACGTTCGGCTTCCAACGTGTCTTCGACGGTCTGGGACGGGTCGGCGAGCGAGGTCCCGCCGTCGGCTACGGCACTGTCGTCGTCCGAATCGACCGCACCGGGTTCGACGGGCGTATCGACGTCGCCCATCTCGATGTCGCCGCTCTGTCCGGTCTGAATCTCCGGTTCGCCGAGGTCCTCGCCCGCGGCGTGGCGTCCGGCGCGGGCACCGAAGACGATGAGTTCCGGCAGGGCGTTGCCGCCGAGACGGTTCGACCCGTGGACGGACACGCAGGCACACTCGCCCGCGGCGTACAGTCCGGAGATGCAGGTCTCGCCGTTCTCGTCGGTTTCGATGCCACCCATCGCGTAGTGCTGGCCGGGTTTGACCGGCATCGGTTCTTCGAGCGCGTCGACGCCCTCGAAGTCCCGCGCGAGGTGGAGGATGTTTTCGAGACGGTCCGTGATGCGCTCCTCGCCGAGGTGGCGCATGTCGAGGTGGACGTACTCGTCGTTGATGCCGCGTCCGTTGTTCACTTCGGTCAGTTCGGCACGGGCGACCACGTCACGGGAGGCGAGTTCGCCGTCGTTGTTCGCGTAGCCGTGCTCGAACATGAACCGTTCTCCCTCGCTGTTGTAGAGGATACCACCTTCGCCACGCACACCTTCGGAGATGAGAACACCGGTCGAAGGGAGCGTTGTCGGGTGGAATTGGATGAACTCCATGTCCTCCAGCGGGACACCCGCACGGTATGCCATCGCGGCACCGTCGCCGGTGTTGGCAACCGCGTTGGTCGTGTGGTCGAAGACCTGCCCGAGACCACCGGTCGTCAGGATGACGCCGTTTTTGGCGGTGAAGCCTTCGATCTTGCCGGTCTGGATGTCGTAGCCGACGACACCGTGACAGCTACGTTCCGAGGGGTCGTCTTCGTCCGTGACGGCGAGTTGGGTGACGTACCATTCGTCGTACACCTGAATGCCGCGTTTGACGACCTGCTCGTACATCGTGTGGAGCAGGTGGTGACCCGTCTCCGCCCCGGCGTAGGTCGTCCGGGCGAACGACAGTCCACCGAACGGGCGCTGGGAGACGCGTCCGTCGTCCTCGCGGGAGAACGCCATTCCCCAGTGTTCGAGTTGGATGGTCTCTTTCGGGCTATCCTGACAGAGAGTTTCGATCGCTGGGGCGTCGCCGAGATAGTCCGACCCCTTCATGGTGTCGTAGGCGTGGAGTTCCCAGTCGTCGCCCTCTCTGAGTGCCGCGTTGATACCGCCTTCCGCTGCGCCGGTGTGGCTTCGAACGGGGTGAAGCTTCGTGACGAGGGCGACATCTGCGCCCTGCTCGTGGGCCGCGATGGCCGCACGAAGCCCCGAACCGCCAGCACCGACGACGATTACGTCGTGTTCGTACATTGTGTCTGAATTTGGCTTACCAGAACTTGAGGTTGTTCTTCACTGCCGAGCGCTTGAGTTCCTGGATGTGCTCGGTCAGCGGGATGTCTTTCGGGCAGACGTTCGTACAGGAGAACTGGGTCTGACAGCGCCAGACGCCGTGTTCCTGGTCGAGAATGTCGTACCGGTGTTGGTGCATCTCCTCGCCCTCGCGGTCGTCCATGGCGAATCGGAACGCCTTGTTCAGCGCCGCCGGGCCGAGATACTGGTTGTCGCCCGCCGCGATGTTACACGAGGACATACATGCCCCACACCAGATACAGCGTGTGGACATCTTGATCTTCTCGCGGTTCTCGCGGGATTGTCGCTGTTCTTCGAGTTCGTCACTCGGCTTCTCGCTCGTCTGGAAGTACGGTTCGACCGAGTGCATCTGGTCGTAGAAGTGCTCCATGTCCACGACGAGGTCCTTGACGACCTCCGCGTGCGGGAGCGGTTCGACGCGAACCGTTCCCTTCAGATCGGAAATCTGGGTCTGACAGCCCAGTCGCTGCGTGCCGTTGATGAACAGCGCGTCGCTGCCGCAGATGGCCTGTCGGCAGGAGTGACGGAAGGTGAGCGTCGTGTCGAAGTGGTCACGCGCGTAGATGAGCGCGTCGAGGACGGTCATCCCCTTCTCGTACGGAACGTGGAACTCGTCGAACCGCGGTTCCATCTTCCCCTCGACTTCGGGGTCGTAGCGGAACACCTTGAGGCGAACCGTCTCCCCGTCCGTCTCGGTCGATTCCTGCACTTTCGATGGTTCGTTTCCCCCCTTCTCGGCCCGTCGGCGGTCGCCGGGGGTTTCGGTGCGTTCGGTCTCGCTTTCCTGGTCCGCGTCTTCGGATAGTTGCGTGCTCATTTACATCAACCCGTTCATGGTGAGTGCGACGTAGATACCCTGAATGGCCAGCAGGAGGCCGGCCACGACGAGTACCCATTTCACCGCCGTCTTTCGGCTTCCCGTGAGACCCTGGTTCAGCAGGGCCGCGTACACGCCGTTCACGCCGTGGAACGTCGCCGTGAGGAGGAACAACGTCATCGTGGCGAAGTATCCCCACTGGGACATCCGCGCCTGCGTTCCGAGGAAGGTCACGTCCTCGGCGTGGTTGACGAAGTGGAGCATGAAGAGGTGGAACGCCAGCACGACGATGAGGAACGCCGCCGTAACGCGCTGGAGGAACCACGACATGCTGCCGCTTCGGAACGAGGAGTAGCGCTCTGCCATTTCAGAACGCCCCCGAGAGTAGCGTCGGAATGCTCGCCAACACGATGATGGCGGTCACGATCAGCGACGCGTAGAAGCTCTTGTCCTGCGATTCCAGTCCGAGTCCGAGGTCGATAAAGAGGAGTCTGACGCCGTTGAGAATGTGGAAGACAGCCACGGCGATCAGTCCGACTTCGGCGATTCGGATGACGGTTAGCCCTTCGAGACCCTGGATCGTTTGGGTGTAGTAGTGCCCGTTACCGACAGTAGAGGTACTCAGCACGGCGATATGTGTGAACAAATAGCCGATGAGCACCCACCCGGTAAATTTGTGGAAGATCCAGGCCCACATGCCGGCCGAAAACTCACGCCATCGGCCGAAGTCCTCAATGAGGCCTCGATCATACGATTGACTCATGCCACTCGAATGGTCGGTACCGGGGGCAAATAGAAGTTACTACCTGTCCGCGTATGCGCCCCGAAAGTGCACCTCGATTGACCACTCGCCCCCTCAGTACCGAATCCGAAACGGACGCGCATCTCCGGGTCTCTATCGGCTCATCTCTACAACAAATACGGCGAACGTTTGAGTGTTTACAGGAACTAACTATCAGTAATATTCAAACCACAGATTGCCGCTTTCGGGATGAAGCGGCAACCGTCGCGGATATCGGGGTTACTGGTCGCCGAGTTCGGGTGCCCCGACGTAGCCCGGCGGTTGCACGTCGCCCTCGGTTTCCGCGTGTGCCCGGTCGCGTTTCAGCGCGCGGCGGGTGTCCGCGTTCAGTTCCACGATGTGACAGAGCGGGTTTCCGGGGTAGACCACCGGATTCTCCAGCACACCGACGAGCAGGCCGGTGAACGGTGCCTTGACGGACTCGCTTTCGGTCTTGAACGGGTTCGTGATGGAACAGATTGGCGTCCCCTCGTACACCAGCGAGCCACGGTCGTAATGCATCTCGACGAGGCCCCCGACGTCCGCGCGGAGCCACGTCTTTTCCTTCTCGTCGTCGATGACGGTTCGCCATCCGGGCCACTTCACCGGGTCGTCGGGGTGGAGATTGTACTCCGCGAAGGCGCTCATCACTCCTTCGAGCGCTCGGTCGATGAAGTGTCGTTGGAAGCGGTGTGCTTCGCCCATCTCGATGGTGATGGTCGGAATTCCCGAATCGGAGGCCTCCCGACGGAGCGTTCCGGACGAACCGTGCGAGGAGATGATGACGTTCGAACCGAACGCGCGGGCGAGTCGGACGACTTCGGGATTCTCCATATCAGCACGAACGTGGAGCATGTTCGTCCGGCCGCGTGTGGACGTGTGGAAGTCGATGCCGAAATCGCACGGTTCGAGGAAGTTGCGATAGATCTGATCGGCCATCCGCTTCGCGCTCGTGGACCCCTGACGCCCCGGGAACGAGCGGTTCAGGTCGCGGTCGTAGATGGGGAGGTATCGCTGTTGGGCGAGGAACCCGGGGACGTTCATCACGGGGAGACAGACGATGGTCCCGTGCAACTCCTCGTGATTCCAGTCGTAGGCGACTTCACGGACGACTTCGATACCGTTGAGTTCGTCACCGTGGGCCGCCGCAGAGAGAAAGACGGTCGGGCCGGGATACTCCCCGTTGACGATGGTAACGGGAATCCGAACCGGATCACCGAGATACGTCTCGCTGATTCCGTACCGGATGTTTTGGATTTCGCCCGGTTCCACGATACCGCCATTGTACGTGAACGGCTCCGCCTCGTCCCCGGTCATGTACACCACTCAGGGAGCACCGTATAAAAATATACTACTACACATGTCCCGTTCCGAAACTATTCTGTGGGGGACGTTGACGCTTCAAATCAACTGGGAACGATTTAAGACCGGACGGACGAAATGTACGTTAATGGATTCTAACGGCTCACCTGTACGGGTTGGGGTACTCAGTCTACACAACAGCAAGGAAACGAAAGCGATCTGCAACGCTATCGAGGATCTCGGTCACGAACCGGAGTGGCTTCGCCACGAAAACACCGCGGTCGAAATCGAGAATGGGGAAGTCACGCTCGAACCGGATATCGACGTCGTCGCCAACCGCCTTCTGCTCTCCAATACTGAACAACCGTCCGAAGCGCTCGGACTCGCGAACATCTACGACTCTCTCGTTCCGATTCTCAACCGACCGCACGCGGTTATGACGGCCATTCACAAGTTCTCGACCGCGGCGAGTCTCACGAACGCCGGAGTCCAAGTTCCGGATGCGCTTCTCGCGCTCGACACCGACCGCCTCAACGACGGTCGGGCGAACTACGGCGAGGAGGCCGTCTACAAAACCGCCATCGGAACTCACGGCGGTGGGACGTGGAAGGTCGGTCCGGACGAACTCGTCAATCCGCGCGTGGGAGATCGACAGGCGTTCTTACAGGACCTCATCGAGCGCGACGAGGGACGACACCGCGACCTTCGCGTCTACGTCGTCGGCGACCAGATCGTCGGCGCGATGAACCGCTACGCCCCGGAAAACGACTGGCGGACGAACGTCGCGCTCGGCGGCGACGTCGAGGACATGACCGACGAACTGCCGGACGAAGTCGTCGATATCGCCCGGCGGGCGACCGACGTCGTCGGACTCGACTACGCCGGTGTGGACCTCATCGAGGGGAACGACGGCTGGTACGTCCTGGAAGTCAACCCGACGGCCGGGTTCAAAGGCCTGTACAAGGCGACCGGCCGAAGTGCGGCCCCGTACATCGCGAAGGCGGCGATCGAGGCGGGCGGCGGGGAGGTCGACCACCAGCGCGTGGATGAGTTGTCCGCGACGTTGGACGACTCCGTCCCGTCCTGCAAGCCCGTCAGCAGTAGTCCGGAACCGACCGAAACCGTCGTCATCGGCTACACAGAGGAAGTGCTGGTGAGCGGAACCAGCGGGTCGGAAACCGTCGTCGCGAAATCCGACACGGGTGCAACCCGGTCGAGTATCGACACGAAACTCGCCGCCCAGATCGGTGCCGGTCCCATCAAGAGCATGACCCGCGTCAAGTCGGGCAGCAGCAAGTCGAGCAAATCGCGCCCCGTCGTGGACGTGGTCATCGGCGTCGGCGGCAACCGCCACACCGTCACCGCGAGCATCGAGGACCGAAGTCACATGGACTACCCGGTCCTCCTCGGTCGGGACATCCTCGAACATTACCAGGTGGACGTGCGCCGCCGGGTCGATGCCGAGGACGAAGCCGAGATGGAAGAGGAAGAGGAGCACGCCGAAGAATAAGCAGGGTAAGGCGGACAGCTTTTTTGCCGTGGCTTCCTACCGATGAGCAACTGCTACGAGTGAGACGATGAACGACGACGCACTATCTACACTTCGGGAGGACCCCGTGATGGCCGAGTTGCTCGACAGACACGACCCGTACTCCGAAGCGAACTGGTCGGAGTATGAACGGCTCTGTATCTCGATAATCAACCAACAGCTCTCGACGGCGAGCGCGGCGGCGGTCAAAGAGCGCGTCTTCTCCCTGCTCGGGGACGTGACGCCGAAAACCGTGCTGGCCGCGGACGACGACGACCTCCGGGACGCGGGTCTCTCGCGCACGAAAGTCGAATACCTGAAGAACGCGGCTCGCGCGTTCCAGCGGAACGATCTCACCAGGGAGGGACTATCCGAGCATTCGAACGAGGAAGTCGTGGACGCGCTGACCGAGATAAAGGGTGTCGGCGAGTGGACCGCCAGAATGTATCTGCTGTTCGTGCTGGAACGGGAGGACATCCTCCCGCTCGGTGACCTCGCGGTACGCCGCGGCATCCAGCAACTGTACGGAAACGGGGCAGAGCTGACGCGCGAGGAGATGCGTGAAATCGGCGAACAGTGGCGACCCTACCGCTCGGTCGCGACGCGATACATCTGGGCCGAGTACGAATCGGAGTGAGAAAACCGTTCGAAAACGACGCCGGAGGGTGTCTACGGTCGTCCTTCCGCGGATACCGTAGTTGGGGGATGGGCGATGGATTCAGTCGTCGTGTCCGTTTCCGTGGTCGCCGTCGTGGCCATGGCCGTGGTCGTCATCGTGACCGTGTCCGTGATGGTGACTCCAGATCGGTCGCCGGACGGCACGTCGGGTGTCGAGGTGGCCCTCTCCGTGGTAGGTCGGGTTGTCGAGGTCGCGCGCGGTGTTTTCGAGGTGTTCACGGACCTCACCGGGCGTCGCGTCCGGGTTGGCGCTCTTGATCAGCGCGGCAGCACCGACGACCTGCGGCGTCGCCATGCTCGTTCCCGCCTTCCAACCGTACGCGGGAACCATGTCCGCCTCGTCGTCCTCGTCGCCCCAGTCGAACACCGTGCTCAGCACCATGTCGTACTGTGCGTTCGCGTCCTCCGGTGCGTCCTGATCGAGGTTTCCGCCGGGTGCGCTGATGTCGATGGCCTCCGCCCCGTAGTTGGTGTAGAAGGCCGGTTCCCACGTCGGCTTTCGCAAGTGGTGGAGCGCCCGCTTGTAGTGATGATGGTCGTGGTGCCAGTGATGACCGTGGTGGTCTTCGTCCTCGTCTTTTTCCTCGTCGTCCCAGAGAAAGCCGATGGGGCCGGTGGCGCTGATGCTCATGACGTTGTCGGCCTCGTTCGGGAGGCTGATGACGTCGCCGTCGGTATCGAGGTTCACGCCGTCGTTGCCCGCGGCCGCGACGAGGAGCGTGCCCTTCTCGTTCGCGTACGTGGACGCCCGCTCGATGGACTCCTCCAACAGTTCCGTATCCGAATCGTCCGGCAGCGGGTACGCGCCGAGACTCATGTTCGACACGTCGGACTCGATGTCCGCGCTGTACACCATCGCCGCGACGATGTCCCCGAACGTCGCGAACGGTCCGGTAAAGACCCGAAGGGCGACGAGGTCCGTGTCGGGTGCGGTTCCGATGACGCCGTCCTCGTTCGATCCGTCGGCGGCGATGATGCCCGAGACGTGGGTTCCGTGGTCGCTGATGAGGGGGTTGAAGTCCCCGCCGTCCCCGGTGAAGTTCTTCGAGAGGTCGGTGTTGAGCGCGTGTTTCAAATCCGGATGGGTTTCGAGCGCCCCGGAGTCGATGACCGACACGCGGGTCCCCTCCCCGCGCGTCTTTCGGTGGACTTGGAGCACGTTCTGTGCTTGTTTGTCCCACTGCAGGTCGTAGCGCGTATCGTGTGGATGATGGTCCGAACGTTCGTGGTGTTCGGCCTCGACTCGGTTGAACTCCATCTTCACGTCCTTGGAGTACCGCGTTCCCACGACCTTGCTCTCGTCACCTTTGACCACGGCGATGCCGATTTGGCTGAGATCGTGGACGACTTCGAGGCCGTCGAGGACGTCGGCCGAGGCATCACGCAGATCGACGACGTATCGGTCCGAAGTCGATTCCGCGGAAACGGTCGGGACGGTCAGTGCCAATCCACCCAGTGCAACCCCTGCACCCTTCAAAAAAGAACGGCGCGTCGGTTTTCGTGACATTCGTTCTCACTTCCCATCGAACATATATTAATGTTAATACTCAATTATCGATTAAAAATATGAAAGTATAGAATACGTTCATATTTTTCGGGACGAAGATGAACTCAGTCGTCGTGACCGTGACCGTGATCGTCGTCGTGATCATATCCGCGACTGTGTCCGTGGCCGTCGTCGTGGTCGTCGTGACCGTGATGACCCCAACGGTCGTCCCCGATTTCCTTCCAGACGGCCCGTGCGGTGTCGAGGTGGCCCTCCCCGTGATAGGTCGGGTTGTCGAGGTCACGTGCCGTGTCTTCGAGGTGCTGGCGAACCTCGCCCGGCGTCGCATCCGGGTTGACGCTCTTGACCAGTGCGGCGACGGCCGTCACTTGTGGTGACGCCATGCTCGTTCCCGCCATCCACCCGTAGTCCGGCACTCGTTCGCCGTCCTCTTCGGTAAAGATCGTGCTCAGAACGAGGTCGTAGTACCACTTCGAGTCGGTACCGATCTGGCTCTGGTCGGCGTTTCCGCCGGGTGCGCTGATGTCGACCGCATCCGCGCCGTAGTTCGTGTAAAACGCCGGTTCGTACGTCGGCTTTCGGAGGTGACGGAGCGCCGCGTGGTAGTTTTCGTCCTCCGGATTCTCGTCGTCCCAACGGTAGCCGATGGGGCCGGTGGCGCTGATACTCATGACGTTGTCGGCCTCGTTCGGGAGGCTGATGACGTCGCCGTCGGCGTCGAGGTTGGACGAATCGTTGCCCGCCGCCGCGACCATGAGCGTACCCTTCTCGTTCGCGTACGAGGACGCCCGTTCGACGGAGTCCTTGAGAACGGCGGTGTCCGAATCGTCCGGCAGCGGGTACGCACCGAGGCTCATGTTCGCCACGTCGGATCCGATGTCCGCGCTATACACCATCGCCGCGATAACGTCGCCGAACGTCGCTTCCGGCCCGGAGAACACCCGAAGGGCGACGAGGTCTGTTTCGGGCGCGGTGCCGGTCACGCCTTTCCCGTTCCTGTCGTCTGCGGCGATGATACCGGAACAGTGCGTTCCGTGGTCGCTCTCGACCGGGTTGAAGTCCCCGCCGTCGTCGGTGAAGTTCTTCGAGAGGTCGGTGTTGAGCGCGTGTTTCAAATCCGGATGGTCCTCGTACGCTCCCGAATCGATGACCGACACGCGGGTCCCTTCTCCGCGCGTCTTCCGGTGAACCTGCGGGATGCGTTGTGCCTGCTTGTCCCACTGATACTTGTAGAGCGGGTCCTGCATCCAATGATGCCGGTCGTGGTGGTGTCCGTGATGCTCCACCTCCGGGAACGTCACCGCCATGTCGACGTCCTTCGAATACCGCGTTCCACTCACCTTTTCGTCAGTCCCCTTGACGACCGCGATGTCGATTTGATCGAGACGATGGACGATGTCGAGCCCTGCCAGGTCGCTGTCCGATGTGGACCGAAGATCGACGATATAGCGGTCCTCCGACGGACTCGCGGAGACCGTCGGCATCGTCATCGTCAGTCCAGCAAGTGCCACCCCTGCACCTTTCAAAAATGAACGTCTCGTTGGTTTTTGTGACATTCCAATAGATATCAATACTTATTCTGTTTAATGTTATCGGTCTCGGCAACTGCTAACGAATCACTCGAAGATAGATGATCTCCGGAAAGAATTAAATTCTAATATAATTAATATGGAAAAATCTCCCGTTGCGGGCGATTACGTATGCGCTATGGAGAACGAGGGAAAAAGAACGGACGTCGATTACCGAAAACTCACGTCGGGTTCCAATTCAGCAGTGAGATCGAGGTACGATTCGATGAGTGTCTCCGATCCATCGAATCGGATTCCGTCGCTTTCCCATTCGATGACCCCGGCCGCATCCATCTTCGGGATATGGTTGTGGCGTAGTTCGATGAGGATTTCCCGTTTATCCCTCGTCGTGCGGTCGTCCAGATCCACGATTCGCTCGGCGAGACGTTCCGAGTCGAGGGGCGAGTCGCTACTCCGAAGACAGTAAAGGACGTGTCGACGACGGTGGTCCGCCAGTAGTTCCATCACTACGTCGAGGTCGTTCGCTCCGGCGTGTTGGTCCTCCGAGTCCGTCCCCGCAACACCGGTCGAATTGGAACTCATGGTTATCCAAACTATCGAAATAGAAATCCAAAAGGCCGATGCCTACACACTTAGGTGTCCCAGTGAGCGCTCAGAATCCTTTCCCGAGCAGTTCCCGGGCGATGATGTTCTTCTGTATTTCCGTCGTTCCCTCGTAGATCTGGGTGATCTTCGCATCACGGTACAGTCGTTCAACGTCGAAATCGTTGACGTATCCGGACCCGCCGTGAATCTGAACCGCTTCGTCGGCGCACTCGACGGCGGTACGCGAGGAGAACTCCTTCGCCATCGATGCCAACTGGGTCAGTTGTCCGTCGCCCTCGGAGACGCTCCACGCGGATTTGTAGGTGAGGTTGCGTGCGGCCTCCGTCTTCGTGTGCATCTCGGCGAGTTTGTGCTGGATTGCTTGGAAGTCGCTGATGGAACGCCCGAACTGTTCACGCTCTTGGGCGTATTCGAGGGCGCGTTCGCACGCACCCTTGGCGATACCGACACCCTGTGCGGCGACGGCCGTACGGGTTTCGTCGAAGAACTGCATGAGTTGTAGGAAGCCCATACCGCGCGTGCCGACGAGGTTCTCCTCGGGGACGCGCACGTCGTCGAAGATGAGTTCGGCGGTGTCGGAGGCACGGATACCGAGTTTCCCCGTGATCTTGTCGGCTTCGAAGCCGTCACGGTCGGATTCGACGATGATCTGGGAGAACCCGGCATAGCGGTCCTCTGCTTCGGGGTCGGTCTTCGTCATGACGACGAAGAAGTCGCCGATGGACCCGTTGGTGATCCACATCTTGTTGCCGTTGATGACCCACTCGTCGCCGTCCTTTTCGGCGGTCGTGGAGACCGAAGACACGTCCGAACCCGTGTCCGGTTCACTGATGGCGGTACCCATGACCGCGTCGCCCGCCGCGACGGGGGCGAGGTACTCCTCCTTCTGTTCTTCCGTCCCGAACTCACGGATGGCGTCCCCGCCGAACGCGGTGCTCGTGATACAGAGGCCGATGCCCGGATCGACGGCGAACAGTTCCTCGACGATGATGGCGACTTCGAGTGGCGAGTAGCCCGCCCCACCGTACTCGATGGGGATGTTCGCGCCGGTCAACCCCATCTCGGCCGCTTTGTCGATGATTTCCCACGGGTACTCCTCCTTCTGGTCGTACTCCTTCGCGATCGGTGCGACCTCGTTCTCCGCGAATCGCCGCACTTCGTCACGAATAGCTTGCTGTTCTTCTGATAGTTCGAAGTCCATGTGGATGGATTACGGGGCCACGGATAAATCGTTTTGTAACCAGATATAAACTGGAAGAGCGTTTATTAGTTCACATAGAGAAACGTTGAAACACCCCCGTAACGAGGGTTCTTGCATGGAGCTCGAAGATATCAACACCATAGCGGTTCTCGGCGCAGGCAACATGGGCCACGGAATCGCTGAAGTCGCGGCGCTCGCGGGATTCGACGTAAACCTGCGGGATATCAAAGAGGAGTTCGTCCAGAACGGCTACGAGGGAATCGAGTGGAGCCTCGGAAAACTGGCCGAAAACGATCAGATCAGCGAGGCGGACGCCGACGCCGCGCTGGACCGCGTGACGCCGCTCGTGGACTTCGAGGAGGCCGTCTCGGACGCCGACTTCGTCATCGAAGCCGTCCCCGAGAAGATGGAGATCAAAAAGGACGTGTACGGGGAACTGGAGGAGTACGCCCCCGACCACACGATTTTTGCCACCAACACGTCCAGTCTCTCGATCACCGAACTCTCCGAGGTGACCGAGCGCCCCGAACAGTTCTGCGGGATGCACTTTTTCAACCCGCCGGTTCGGATGCAACTCGTCGAAGTCATCACGGGTGCCCACACGAACGAGGACGTTCTCGACGTCACCGAGGAGTTGGCCGAGGAGATGGGCAAATCCCCCGTTCGCGTGCGCAAGGATAGCCCCGGGTTCATCGTCAACCGCGTGCTCGTCCCCCTGATGAACGAGGCCGCGTGGATCGTCGAATCCGGCGACGCCACCATCGAGGAAGTGGACAGCGCGACGAAGTTCGACATGGGCCTGCCGATGGGCAGTTTCGAACTCGCGGACCAGGTCGGCATCGACGTCGGCTATCACGTCCTCGAATATATGCACGAGGTGCTCGGTGACGCCTACGAACCGTGCCCGCTGCTCGCCGAAAAGGTCGAGGAGGGGAACCTCGGCAAGAAAACCGGAACGGGATTCTACGACTACGAGGACGGCGGTGTCGATATCCCGACCGACGCCGGAAACGAGGACGTCATCCTCCGCCTGCAAGCCGTGATGGCGAACGAGGTCGCCAAACTCGTCGGCAACGACGTCGCGCCCGCCGGGGAAATCGACGAGGCGGTCATGCTCGGCGCTGGCTTCCCCGAAGGACCGGCCCGGATGGCAGACGACGCCGGACTGTCGACGTTGCTGGAAACGCTCGAATCCCTCCACGAGGAGACGGGTTCGGAACGCTACGAACCCGCGGACTACCTCGAAGAGCGCGCCGAGGTCGGCGGCTTCGCCGACCCGGATGAGGACGAAGGCATCGAGTTTGAGGCCATCCGCATCGAGAAACCCGGCGAGATGGTCGGACAAATCGTCCTCGACCGCCCACACCGCATGAACACCATCAGCGGGGAACTGCTGGACGAACTGTCGGTCGCAATCGACCAACTGGAGGAGGACGACGAGGTCCGTGCCGTCCTCATCACGGGCGAGGGCGACAAGGCGTTCTCCGCCGGAGCGGACGTCCAGAGCATGGCCGCGGGCGGTGCCGACCCCATCGGAGCCATCGAACTCTCGCGCAAAGGCCAGGAGACGTTCGGTAAACTCGAATCCTGTTCGATGCCGGTCGTCGCCGGAATTGACGGCTACTGTCTCGGCGGCGGGATGGAGCTGTCGATGTGCGCCGACCTCCGAATCGCCAGCGAGCGCTCGGAACTCGGTCAGCCCGAACACGACCTCGGCCTCCTGCCGGGGTGGGGCGGAACCCAACGCCTCCAGCATATCGTCGGCGAGGGGCGCGCGAAAGAGATCATCTTCACCGCGGACCGCTTCGACCCCGAGACGATGGCCGACTACGGCTTCCTGAACGAAGTCGTCCCGACCGATGAGTTCGAAGAGAGCGCCTTCGAACTGGCCACGAAGCTCGCGGGCGGCCCGCCGATCGCACAGAAGTTCACGAAGCGTGCGATGCTCAAGGGATGGGAGAGCACGGAGGCCGGACTCGAAATCGAAGCCCAAGCGTTCGGACACCTGATGGCGACGGACGACCTGATGGAAGGCATCACCGCGTTCATGGGCAAGCGCGACGCCGAGTTCGAAGGCAAGTAAACTGCCACCCCTTCCCAAAAGGGGTGACACCAATTGACGCGGAATCAGCCCGCTGTCGGTCGATAACGGAAGGTTTAAACTAGTCCAACAGAAAGCAATGAGTGCGCAGAAGCGTAGGACGCTCGGTTGGTGTAGTCCGGCCAATCATCTTGGCCTTTCGAGCCGAGGACCAGGGTTCAAATCCCTGACCGAGCATTTTCCGAATGAAATGAGGAAAAGCGCAGCGTCTGGGATTTGAGCAGACGAGTCGCAGCCCGGAATGGCCCGAAGGGCCACATGCCCGGACCGTCTCGACGAGTTCAAATCCCTGACCGAGCATTCCAACGGTGCGCCTTCTTTCGGTTTTCTACTTGCTCAGGTATACGTGTACGTCCATGCCTGAAACCAATAAAGAAAATCGGAACTACGGAAGTCGCCGTAGTGTAGCGATTCGATCCATCTGTCAAACCAAAATGACTACTCCTTCGTCTCTGGTATTGTATTTCGTGACGAGGACGACCTTCTTTGATGTCGTTGACGAGTTCGATGGATGCGTGCGGTTTTCCCGAATCGCCACTCGCGATCAAAGACGGCTCTCGCGGGTCACTGTCACCGGTTGATTTTCACCAATACGAGAAACTTTATACTCCAAACACAACGAATGGATACACATCCAATGTCATTGGAAAATCAATTCAATTCTGGATTATCTGCCGATAGGAATGCGGGCACTCTCGTGAGTGCTCTTTTACTGGCTGTGATTACAATTGAGACAATTCCGCTGCCAATTCCGATCTATATCGCACCTGCTACAAGCCTCGGCGCACTCATACTTCTCCCAGTCGTCTACTGGCACTTTGGCAACTATGACCGCTCACCGCTCGGCTATGCCGTAGGGATTCTCTTTGGCTATGCACTGATCCACTCGCTCGTCTTCCTCGCTATCGATTATGCGACTGTCTCATCCGGATTTTTGCGAGCAAAATGGTGGATCGAACAAGTTGTCGCACTCTCGGTAGGCGTTGCTGTCTTCTTCGTCCTCCGTGTGACTTTGCGCGACGTCTCAACTGACGAACGTACTCAATACCTTCTCCTTGGAGGGTTGCTGTCCGTTATCCCTGCGTACTTCTCCATCGCGTGGATGGTCACGGGATTTGATGCCCTTGCCATCGTTCCCCGTTTGGTCCGTGGTTTTGCACCGACGGGGTTCGAAGGATTATGGCGAACGACTGGGTTTGCGAGCGAGCCATCTCACTTCGCGTTTCTGATCGTCACAACTCTTCTTCCGGCGGCGCTTCTACACTATGCTGACGACTGGCGACGTGTTGCCATTGTCTGCGGAGGCCTACTCATCATCCTTTTAACAACCCTTTCGACGACAGGAATGCTTTTACTCGTCATATTCGTCGCAGCGCTCACACTTCTCTCGGGGCGCTGGAAGTTTGCGGCACTCGGTATCGGGCTCGTTATGCTTGGTATTGCTGTCTTTGTGATATTACTACCACACACGTATATGGCAAAGCAACTAACCTTCCTCGTCACGGGTGGATGGCGACACTCGATTAATACCCGATTCTTCTCGACGATTGGACCGGTGTTCGCGGCCTTCTCGTCAATTCACGGGTTCGTCGGGTACGGACTAGGTGGCACAGCCGCGCATACGACTCAACTCCTACCGACGAAATCGCTCGCCAGTTTGGCGCACAACTCCGGTGGCACGATATCGCTCAAAACCTTGGTGGGACGAATTGTCGCCGAGCTGGGGATCCCTGGATTGGCGATCGTCGGGGTTGTCTTCGGTGGTGCATATGTTCAACTCGCACGGATGCACGACTACGATTTTTCTCCGTGGAACTGGACGTTCGAATATCGTGTAATTGCCGCCGCACTTGTTACTGCTGTGTTCGGTCATGGAATCGGCAACGCCTCGTTTGCGATACCTGTCGTTTGGCTCTGGTTGGCGTGGATCGACGCGGATAGCCTATCCCAGTCGGCTAATCGCCGCCACAACAAGCACCCCCGGTGAAAATGCAACCAACAACCCGACCGCAGTGAGAGTTGCCAGTTGAATGTCTGCGATCGTCGGTGAGAGGATCGCGACACATGTAATTAATATGATTAGTACATAGATCGATTCGAGTATATCCTCTCCCGATAATGTAAGATCCATATAATGTAATACTATCTTGATTGTCTTAATAGTATGGACATACATATGTAGTTTCGTTCAGATTGTCGTTTGGGCAAGACTTCCGGAGGTGTCCAGTTTCATCATTGAAGTCATTGTCGTACTGTCAACATTGGCGATGGTCTGATTGATCTCTCAGGAACAACAGACCGAGAAGCGATGCGTCGGTGTGTTTTCGATCGGATGGGGATTCGAGCAGGCAGTATCTACCACGAGAATGAAATTCAGTGGATCGATTCATATTCATAATCTTCAACACTATCCGAATTATTTCGAAGCCTGCCGCCATTCCGGCCGTTCCCACTAAACAGACATTTCAGGGAGATTTACCACATATCCATCAATAATGCCTAACCGTTCAAACGAGTGAAAATAGTGCAGAGACGGGTGGAAACGAGATGGCAACTCTCGATAGTTCAACAGAACTAGCGGATATCTTTATTACCGTGGGGTGCCTTTGGTTGACACAGTCAGACGATACGTTCTCTGTATGGGGGACTGAAATATGTGGTAGATATAAATCGACATGACCACAGCAGGTGATTCATCATTCGACGCGGGAAGCACGCTTCTCTCGACCGCCGCGATGGGGAGGGAGGGCGATATCGACTGTGTGCATCGATTGTCCGGCGATGGGGCGCGCGAACGAAACGTCCTCATCGTGACCTACAATCGGTCACCGGAAGTCGTGTTACAGCAGTGGCAATCGCGAATCGGCGACGAACCGACGGAACTCGGAATCATCGCCATCGGTGGTGGCAACGCACGAACCGGAACACACCGACTCGAACCACACGGCGATCAGAACTCCGTCTCGCTGTCGAACCCCGCGAGTCTCGGTCGACTCGAAACCACGATTCGACTGTATCTCGACGAATGGTCGGCGAACGACCATCCGACGGTACTCTGTTTTGACTCCGTCTCGACGCTCCTTCGCCACGTCGACCGAACGACCGCGTTTCGGTTCCTCGCGACCTTAACCGACCAGCTTCGGCATCTCGACGTCGTGGCACATTTCCATATCGTCCCGGACGCGCATGACGGTTCGACCGTCGCCATGCTCCGTTCGCTGTTCGATGTCGTGCACGGCTACGAAGAGACCGAACCGGCGGTCTCGGCCGACGTCCTCCTCGCGCTCCTCGGTTCCCCTCGCCGACGGCACGTCTGCCGATACCTCTGTGAGGTCAGCGACTCGGCGACCGTCTCCGGAATCGCACGACAGATAGCGATGTGGGAAGGGTCTGGGGTCCCGAGCGAGAACGAATACGAACGCGTCCACATCACGTTGTGGCACGTCCATCTGCCGGAGTTAGCCGAGGTCGGTGTTCTCCAACTCGATGGGAACGTCGTCTCCTCGGCCATCGATCGGGACGTGCTCGAACGATACGTGCAACTGACGACGGACGACTCGTCCACTGAACTGTTCCCGAGCCTCTCCGACAGTGAGCGAATCCGAACGAACGATCCACCCGAAGACGAATCCGACGAAGCGTACTGGACGGTGTACGGCACCGCACCCGATTCTATCGTCGTGACGCTCGCTCGAGCGTTGGCGAACGTGCGGGACGTCCCACCGACGGAATTACAACCGATCCTCTCGGACGTCATCGACATCGATGCGCTCCAACGGCTCGCCGAGCACGAGGATATCTCCGTCTACGCGACGTTTCAGTACGAAGGATACGAGGTGGTGGTCGATAGCGGTGAGATCAAACTGTACGACTCACGCTAGCCACTCGTCCGGTTTCGTGTTGTAATCGACCTCAGTCGCCGCGATGTCCTCGACCGCACTCCACGGCAGGTCGCGCATCTCGAACTCGTCTCCGTCGTAGCGGATGAGTTTTCCCTGCTCTTCCGGTTCCGGCTCGCGGTCACGCCGTCGTGCGATTTCGGCGTCGCGCTCGTCGATCTCCTTCACGATGGTCTTGAGGTTCACCGGGTGGCCCCAGAGTTCGTAGATCCGTTCGAGCGTCCGCGTGGCCTGTTCGAGGTCGAGCATGACGCCGTTGTAGTGGTGGCCGAGCAGGAGTTCGCTCTTGTTGTCGAAGTTACCGTCGTAGACGGCCATCGTCGGCTTGCCGAAGTTCGTGAACTGGAGCATCAGCTTCTTCTTCACGTCCTCGTATTCCGTGCTCGTCACCCGGTAATCGCCGGTTGTTCGGCTGAACTCGTAAGTGAAGTACTCGTTGTCGGTGACGAACTCCTTCGTCAGGAAGCCGTCCAGGAACGTCACGTCGTTGTGACTCGACCGCACCTCGTACATCCGGTCCCAACCGACGGTGTACTCCACGTCTGCCAGCGCTTCCTCGGTGCTCCCGTACCGCTCGTCGTCCATCATGTACCGGGCGTACTGTTCCAAGTCCGCCTGTGGAATGGCTTCGAGGAACCCCCTATTCTGGAGCTTACAGAGCGAGAAGTGGCGTTCCGCCAACCCCTCGTACGAGAGCACCTTCCACGGATGGGCATCGACGTCGATATCGCCAGCTTTCGCCTGCTCCAGCGCTTCGGTGTCGATCTTTTCCGCCGGGAGCGATTCGAGGTCCGACAGCGTCTCGGACGTCACCGTTTCCAGCGCCGGGTCGGGTTCGATCAGTTCGTTGACCTGCTCGAAGTCAACTACGTCGTGGAAGTTCCGCCACGTGATGCCCTTCACGCGGAGGAGTTTACGCACGACTTCGCGACGGTTTTCGGTGTTCTCGATGTACTCCCACAGCTGTTTTCCGAG
This sequence comes from Haladaptatus sp. AB618, assembly GCF_024136965.1. Lineage (NCBI taxonomy): Archaea > Methanobacteriati > Methanobacteriota > Halobacteria > Halobacteriales > Haladaptataceae > Haladaptatus > Haladaptatus sp. AB618. The sequence goes on from NZ_JAMYJX010000001.1 coordinate 1,075,991, forward strand.
CTTGTACGGGTTCAATCCCGGCGACCCGAGAACGCGCGCTTGATGGTCCGCGTATTCGATGAACTCGTCGGACCCCGCAAAGCCCTCCTCGCCCATCATCATCGACTCCCAGTACGCGGCCCAACCTTCGTTCATCACCTTCGTCGTCTTCTGGGCGGCGAAGTAGTACGATTCGGTGCGGAGCATCTCCAGGATTTCCCGTTGCCACTCCTCCATCTCGACGGCTTTGCCCTCCTCGGGGTCGTAAGCACTTCCGTGGTCTCGGAGATACGCGAGCAGGTCCTTTTCGGGTTCTTCGAGCGCTCCCGCTTGTTTTTCCTGCTGGGCTTCGAGCCATTCGTCGTCGAACACTTCCTGACGAACCTCGTCGCTGAGGTTCATCTCGGCGAGTTGGTCGGAGATCTCGTCGGTTTCGTGCTCCTCGTCCTCCTGAACCCGATGCTGGTGCTTGAACGCCTGATGCTGATCGATGTTGTCCTGCAGACAGAGCACGTTGTCGATCCACTTTTCGACCTCCTCGCGGTCGATTTCCGGGTCGGCCATGATACGCCGAACCCTGTCGGCGTGGCGCGAGAGGAGCGCCGCCGCGTCGAGTTCGTCCGCGAACATCCGATACCAGCGGTTGTTGGCGAAGAAGTCCGAGTGGGCCTCGACGTGCGTGATGACTGCCTTCTGGTCGGACAGGCTGTTGGACTGTTGGAGGAAGGCGTGGGCCGGGTCGTCGTTGATGACGATCTCGAACGCCTTGCCGCCGCCGTACTGGCCCTGTTTCTGCTGGCGGTCGTACTTCATCCCCCAGCGCCAGTGCGGGTACCGCTCCTGAAACCCGTCGTAGGCGATGAGTTCGTTCATCTCGTCGTAGTCGACGATCCAGTACTTGACCGGATACGGGTCGAGACCGAGTTTCCGCGCGAGGTTTCGGGCTTCCACGACTGGCTCCTGCAACTCTTCGGCCTTCCGTTGGGTTTCGATTCGCTCGTTCATGATGCCTCCGTGCTCAGGATTTCGTAAATCGCGGTCGTCACGTCCTCCGGACCGTTGACGTAGCTGACGGCGACGTTTTCCGAGTCACCGAAATGGCGCTCGACTTCCTCGGCGTGGGTCGCGTTGATGGCTTTGCCTTCGGGTTGCGTTTCGACGTAGGCGTGCAGGTTCGCTGGAATCTCCTCCATCCGGGGGATGACGTTCTCCTCGGTGTCGTTCCGGCTGTTCTCGCTGTCACCCGCCGCGAACACGTAGCGGTTCCAGTCGGCCCACGGGTACTCCTCTTCGAGGATGCGTCCCGCGAGTTCGTAGGCGGACGAAATCTTCGTCCCGCCGCCCGACCGGATGCCGAAGAACTCGTCGCGTTCGACCCGCCACGCCTCCGCGTCGTGGGCGATGTAGACGAACTCGGCGGTGTCGTACTTCCCGGTGAGATACCAGTCCAGCGGCGTGAACGTCCGCTCCACGAGTTCGCGTTTCTTCTCGCGCATCGACCCGGACACGTCGCGGATGTTGACGACGACGACGTTCTTCTCGCGCTCCTCGATGATCTCCGGGTAGCGGTACCGTTCGTCCTCTCGACGGAACGGGATGTTCTTGACGCCGTGGTCGCGGATTTTCTGGGCCGTGCTGGTCGGTTCGACCTTCGACTCCATCTCCTCGATGCTCGACCACTTCGTGCGCTCGTCGGCGGACAGGGCCTCGTAGTTCTCCTCGACCCAGCGTTTGGAGACGGTGAGGTTGTTTCCGCGTGCCCACCGGAACACCTCGTCCGGACCCCAGCCTTCGACGCCCATCGCTTCGCGGATGTAGTCGGGATCGAAGTCCATCGCCAGCTTGCGCTTCAGACCTTCCTTGAACATGCGCTCGAAGTCGAGCGTGCTGTCGGGGCCGGTCTTCGTCACGTCGGTGAAATCGCCCTCGGTCTCCTCGATGACCTCCTTCCCTTTCGGTTCGAGTTCGAGGCCGAGTTCGTCGTCCAACTCCTCGGCGAACTCCTCCGGGTCCATCTCGTAGTAGCCGTGTTCGTCCGACTCGTCGCCGGGGTCACCCTCCTCCTCACCATCGTCGCCGGGTTGTGGCTGTGGTTGACCGACGGGGTCGCCCACGTCGGGTTGTCCTTGGCCGACACCACCCCGGTCGCGTTGGTCGTAGCGGAACTCCGGGAGGTCCACGATTTTGATGGGGATGTGAATCTCATCGGGGAGACTCTGGCCGAGGTCACCGTATTGGATGAACTCGGCGAGGTCCTCACGGCGGTCCTCGCCGACTTCACGGTATCGTTCGAGGTCGTCTCTCAATCCCATTTGTAGCTCACCTGATTCATGACGTGTTGGCTCGTCAGCTCGGCCGAGGCGGGGGAGTAGCCGAACAGTTCCTGTAGGTTCCGTATCGTCTTCTCTTTTACCTCGGCCGTCTCGGTGTTCCGTGGCGGGTTCTCCCACTGGCTCGGGTTGAAATCCTCGTAGACACGGTGCACGTCGTCCCAGTCGTTGTTTGCGAGTACTGTTTTGATGATCGGGACCTCCTTCGGGTCGATATCGCCGACTTCGAACTCCTCGTTTCGGCTCTCCCACGCGTGGCGATTCAGCGCGGTGATGACCTTGTTCCGGCGGAACTCGGCCACGGCCGGACTCGGTTCGTGGTTCACCTCGTAGGCGTCCGGACTGAACCGACCGAGGTGCTCGGTTTCGAACACCTTCATCTTCAGCGCATCCGGCTCGATCTCTTCGCCGCGGTCGTTTTCGACGACCTCGCCGGTCGCCCACGCGTAGACGTGTTCGATGTATTCGGCGACGGTCTCCTCGTCCACCCGGCGGTCGCGCATGATGGCGTCGAGCACGTCGCTCTCCTGCTGTTGGAAGATGTAGTTCTTCACGGGCACGAGGCGGTTCTCGTACTCGGTGCGTTCGGCCGTCGAGAAGACGGGGGCATCCCCGATTCCCTCGGCCATCGCGTTGAGCACGTCGCGTGGCATGATGACCTGTTCGACAGCGTAGTCGGGGTGGTGGCGGTCACGGATATCGTTGAGCAGTCCGGCGATGGTATCGCGGGTGTACGTGACCGGAATGCCGCCCGCCCCGTCCGACGCGTCGTCGTCGAAGTCGAAATCGTCCTTCTCGATGCGCTCGTCGCCGTCCAACAGGTAGCCGCGGTCGAAGAGGATGGCTTTGTCAACGAGGTCGAGTCCGGCGGGCACGTCGCTCCCGTCGAGTCGGGAGACGACGCTGTACAACGCCGCCGATTCGATGGCGTGGGGTGCGATTTCACGCTCGTTGATGTCGTCGCCGTCCCGAACTCGAACGCCGATGGGTTCCCGAATTCGGGCTTCGAGTTCGTCGTACACGTCGGCCCGCCACACCGACGTCTCGTTCGTGAGTTCGCGCCTGATGAGTTCGGCTTCCAGACTGAGGTTCGTCAGGTAGCGGAACTCGCGGCGGTCGAGCCGCCGTTTCAGCGCACGAAGTGGGTCCGCCCCTCCAGCATCGGCGTGCTGGTTCAACTGCGCTTCGAGGTCCGGATTCGAGATGATGACGAGCTGGGTGTCGATGTCCATCTGGATACCCTTGTCCAGCTTGACCGCCTTCTCGTCGGGTACGTTGAGCAGCTTTTGCAGGAGGTCCGCGTGTTGGGCCGCGTCCTCCACGATGGTCAGCAGACCGTTGCCCTGCGAGAGGACACCGTCGTAGCTGAACGCCTGCGGATTCTTCCGCCCGCGCGAGTCGAGTTCCTGCAACATCCCCTGCATCCAACTGCCGACGAGGCGCTGTTTCGGGCGGCCGCTGTCCTCCGAGTGGAGGACGCCGATGCCGTCGCCGATGTCCACGACGTAGTTTTTCACGCGGAGATGTGCCGGGTCGGTGATGGCGGAGAAAAGCTCCTCCTCGCCCTCCCTGCGGTACTGCTCCTCCAGATAGTCGTACGCCTCACGGCTGAACGGGTCGAGTTTGCCGTCGACCAGCACGTCGAGGTTGTCGTCGAGTTCGGCGTTCAGCGTGTCGAGCAACCCTTCACGGACCTTCGGCGGGAAGACGAGCAGCGGGTGTGACTGAACGGGACTGGCGTACCAGTTCTCCTCGCTCGTCGCGACGGCGTCGTCGCCGTAGGTCAGTCCCGGCGCTTCCGTCGCGGTGGCGATGTTCCACTCGACGGTGTAACGCCGCCCTTCGGGCGTTTTCGAATATTCGCGTAGCCCGTTGACGAGACAGCGTTTGAGTTCGGACTTTCCGGTCGCCGTCGGTCCGGCGAACCAGATTATCTTCTCCTCCTTGCCGCGACGCGCTGCGATGGAACGCAGGTCGTCCACGAACGCGTTCAGCACCTCGGTGTTGCCGAGGATGGCGTGCTCGCCGTCGTTGTGCGGGTCGTCGAAGAAACTGTAGCGTTCCTTCTCCTCGCCCTCCTCGACCACCGTTCGCCGCCCCATCGACTCGATGGCTTCGAGGAGGTACTTGCTCGCGTGTGAGGCGATGGTCGGGTTTTCGAACGCCGCGTCTACGTACTCCGCGAGGCTCATCGGCTCCTCGTAGGTCTCCCGGAGTTCACGGTTCGCGTCGTCGATGTAGTCGCTGCCTTCGGTCACTGGTTACTCCTCCATTTCGGCGCGGGCGACTTCCGCCCCGGCGAATTCGAGCACCTCCTTGGCACCCTCGCGTGAGTAGCCCTGTTCTATCAGTGCGTCCACCCACGCGTTCTGTTCGTCGTTGTCCATTTCGTTCGCCGACACCAACGCCGAGAAGTTGATGTTGTGTTTCTTGTCCTCCCAGAGTTTCCGCTCCAGGGCGCGGCGCAGGCGGTCGTTGTCCTGCGGGTCGAACGCTTGTCCCTCGCGGGCACGTCGCGACACCCAGTTCGAGGTCTCCTGTCGGAAGTCGTCCTTGCGGTCACGGGGGACTTCGAGTTTCTCCTCGACGGCGCGCAGGAAGCTCTCGTCGGGCTCCTGTTCACGCCCGGTCAGTTCGTCCTCGACGGTCGAGTTGTCGATGTAGGCCATCACGTGGTCCATGTACTTCTCGCCCTGCCGTTGGATCTCGTCGAGGTCGTAGGCGAGCGCGTGGCGCACGTCTTCGATCGCGCGTTCGCGGTACTCACCGCGGACCGTTTCGAGGTAGCGGTAGTAGGTCTCGAAGTTCTCCTCGGGGATGGAGCCGTGATTTTCGAGGTTCTCCTCGAAGTGGTTGAACACCGAGAGCGGACTCAGGAAGCCACGGCTCCGGTGCGTGGAGTTCATGATGGCTTCCGCGATCTCGTCGCCGATGAACCGCGCCGAGACGCCTTCCATCCCTTCACCGATGTCGGCCTTCTCCTCGGCCTCCTCGCGGAGCTTCTTCACGTCCACGTCATCGGTGTCCTCGATTTCACCGTTGTAGGATTTGGCCTTCTGGAGAAGGTCCACCATCTCGGTGTCCGGTTCCTCGATCCGGGTCAACACGCCGAACAGCCCAGCCATCTCCAGGGTGTGCGGTTCGATGTGCACGTCGGGAACGTCGGCGTTCCGGAGCATCTTCCGGTAGATGTCGGCCTCCGACTCGTACTCGAGGACGTACGGGAAGTCGATGCGCTTCGTCCGGTCGTTGAACGCCTCCATCTTCTCGTCGCCCTTCTTGTCCCGGTACTCGGGCATGTTCGTCCGGCCGACGATGACCTGGTCGATGTCGATCCGCGGGTTGTTCTTCGGCTTGATGGTCTGTTCCTGGGTGGCGTGCAGGAAGTCGTAGAGGAACTCCCGCTGGAGTTTGAGCAGTTCCTCACCGCTGAAGATACCCCGGTTCGCGTTACAGAACGCGCCGGAGTAGTCGAACGCCCGGGGGTCGGATTCGCCGTAGATGGCGATCTTCGAGTAGTTGACGTCGCCCGTGAGTTCGGTCTCGTCCTGGTTCTTCTTGTCCTTCGGTTCGAACGTCTCGACGGACTGGCGCTTGTTCTCGTCGGCGACGAGGCGGAAGATCTCGATGTGGTTTTCGAGCACCTGCTTGATGTCGTCGTCGTAGTAGGCCAGCAGCGAGTCCATGTAGAACTCGCTGGCGGGGTCGAGCGCCTGTTCGTTCTTGATGGTGTACGGCGCGTCCAACGCTTCGTTGATGTCGTCGATGACGCGCTGGCGCTGTTCGAGCGGCAACAGGACGAGCGGATCCTGGTTCATTGGGGACCGAATCACGTCGTCGGACGGGTCCTGGTCGGGAATCACGTCACAGAGGTTCGTCCACCGGAACGTGTACAGGCGGCCGTCGTCTTGGAGGGTGTAGTCCTCGAAATACTTGCGGACCTGTCGGTCGAAGTCGGACTTCCCCGACCCGACCGGGCCGAGTAGTAGCTTGATGCGTTTTTCGGGACCGAGCCCACGCGCACCGCTTTTTACCTTGTTCACGAACTCGTGAATCGCGCGGTGTATCTCGCGTCCGTAGAACGTGTTTTCCCCGTCGAACAGGGGGTCTTCGGATGCTAATCGGTACTCGACGACGCCGGAGTCCTCGTCGTACTCCGTGCCGTAGTAGTCGAACATGTCCGCGACTCGCTGGTGGGCGTTTCGGGCTACCTTCGGGTCTTCGTATACCTCCCGAAGGTACCAGTCGAAGGACTTCGTTTCACGGAGGTCTTCCGGCATCGATTCCTGGTAACTGCGGCTGAGGTCGTCCAGCGTTTCGATGTCACCTTTCATTGTATCACGCATTGTTTGGAGCTTCGTTTGGACCAAGGGAGAGAGAGACCGACCGGGCGGCCCGATACCGGTGGGAAGTACGTAGTCGGCATGCAATCACAAAGTTGTGTCGGTCGAACCACCGCGATCGCTCTCCGGCGGGGCTTGTCGGGCGACGGCGTGCGCGCCCGCAGTAACTCCTGCGTCAATCGCGGGATCATATGCTATGCGTGCCATCCATCGCTTCGGAAACCAGTCAACTCGTTTCGACATCCGTTCGTCACGGAAGCGTATGGTTCGAGACCGTGTACCGTGCGGACTGCTACCACCCGATACTGTTTAATAGATAGGACGAGGGCATATATAACTGTTGTCCATACACAAGGCTCTTTTGATATAGATTAAGGACCTTTAAAGCCCAAAGTTAGGAAATAGTGGGCTTGTAGCGGTGAAATTCGATAGTGTGAAAAACCACCGTATAAACTCCATTTATATACTGGTCGATATCGTGGACAGGGAAGCCTTACCCACGTCCGTCACCAACCGCCGCTGTGTCCATCGAGAACCTTCCCGAGTCGTGGGTCGTCTGGCACGAGGAACCGAACGGACGGTGTATCCTCGCCTACCGTCCGGACGTTTTCGACACCCAGCAGTTTCCCTCCGCGTGCATGCCGACGCTGTACGTCACGCAGGGGACGCCGAATCGACCACCCCAGGAACGGCGGGCGACCGATTCGTGGTATTTCGAGTTCTTCCTCGAACCCGAAGTCACGCTTCCGGGGACACCGCAGTTTCCCGCGCGCGAAGAAGCAATTACGGCCGCCGTCTCGCTCGCCGCGGAGTTCGACCGAGGCGAGGTCGACTACCGTTCGTGCTATCAAGTCCCCCGCGAGAGATACCTCGACAAGTTGGACGAATTGACGGGGCGAGAGGCTTAACCGAGGCCCACACATACGCTCGCGTATGTCCACTATCACCCTCGTTGGCACCCGTCTCGCGGATGCCGGTCAGGAATTCGTCTACCAGGGCGAAGCCAGCGCCTGTGAAGGCTGTCCCTACAGAAATCAGTGTCTCAATCTCTCCGAAGGGATCAAATATCGAATCACCGACGTTCGGGAAGGCGCACAGACGCTCCCCTGTGGCGTCCACGACGACGGCGTGACCGCCGTCGAAGTCGAACCGACGACCGTCCGCGCCAACGTCTCCGCGCGAAACGCCTACGCCGGGAGCAAGGCGAGCCTCGAAGGACCGTGCCCACACGTCGGTTGTCCGAGTCACGAGTTCTGTGAACCGGCCGGTGCCGAGTTCGACGAGGAGTACCGAATCTCGAAAATCGTCGGCGACCCGCCGCACGACTACTGCATGTTGGACCGCGATTTGACGCTGGTCGAGTTCGACTCGAAGGAGAAATAGTCCGTTCTTCTGCGGTAATCAGTTTCCGAGCGCGCCGACGTATTCGGCCGTGTAGCCGAAGATGTCCTCGTAGCCGTACGCCGACATCAACACGGGGACGAACGGTTCGTCCGCGACCAGTTCCGCCCCGTCCGAAGTCGCGAACGCCTCCCCTTCTCCGACTCGTTGGAAGTTGTCCACCAACACTTCGAACTCCGACCCGCCGTTTTTCAGCACCGGCTGATCCATGCGGAAGACCTCGACTTCGTCGCGGGTTCCCGCGTTCACCGGATTCTCCCCCTCGGGTAACGGAAGAGCGCCCGTTCCCGCGAGGAATCCCCGCACGAGGTCGTAGGCGTTCCGGGCCGCTTCGTCCGATCCTTGGAGGCCGCACTCGACTTCCAGCGTGTGCGGGTGCGAGATGAGTTTTCCCTTGGTGAACACGTCCGTCTCGACCAGTTCGGAAACCGGCAGGTACGGACAGATCGACCGCGCAACGGCGTTCACACGGTCCACGAGCGCGAACGGTTGGGCGTACGACTGCGTCGAGTGCAAGGAGAGAACGGTACAGTCCCGCAACTCCGTGACCAGTTCGTGGGCCAACCGCTGTTCGTACGTCTCCGCGTCGGGGTCACCCGGAAAGACCCGATTCAAATCCTCGTTGATGTATCGGACACCCCGTTCGAGCGCGCGCTCGTTCGCCACGACGACTTTCACCGCTCGCTCCACGTCCGGGTTCTCAGTCAACAACCGCTCGACCGCCCTCGGACCGCACGGCTCGTCGCCATGAATCCCGGCGACGATTGCGACTTCCGGCGTCCCTTCACCTAACTGCTCGATTCGCATTTACCGAAGTCAAGTGTCGAAGCTTGAAAGCGCTTTACACTCGGATTTTTGCGGCAAAAGAAGATGTCAGAGCGGACGCTGAAGCGTCCGTTGTCATCCTCCATTTCGATCAAAGTATTTGACGATGAACCCCGTGATTTAGCCACAGATTCATTGCAAGACACGCACAAACAATGATATCCTTGGGCACACAACCCCCCAAGTATGGACGATGAAAATCCATCCGACGTCGAAACACGCTCGGGTGTCCCTTCAGAGCGTGTTTCGACGGAGGACTTCTCGGAGGACGTTCTGGAGTTGGATCACGTGTTCCAAGCGCTCGCGGAATCACGACGACGATATCTCGTCTACACGCTGAAATCCCAAACCGAATGGGAGTTGACCGAAATAGCGGTCAAAGTAGCGTCGTGGGAGACCGATATTCCGGAAGGGGACCTGCCGGAGGAGGACATCGAACGAACGTACGCCTCGCTCTATCACGCACACGTTCCGAAACTGGTGGACGAAGGAGTGCTCGCGTTCGATGAAGCGAACGAAATCATCCGGCCTGGACCCAATGCCGAACAGGTGGTAGCCGCGCTAGCGGGCGCAGGTGCAAGCCTCGACGCTCGGCAGGAAGCCCACGCTCGGAGGGAGATGGATGACACGAACGAGTGAGAGCGACGACCGTGCCGACGTCGATGGTGGCGACGACGACGGACACTGGACGCTCGTTCAGCAGGCACGATACGAACAGGGAGGTAGTTACGACCTCACGGCGACCATCGTCGGTGCCATCGCGGAAGCCAAGGGAGTGTCGCCGATGGAGTTGAATGACCCTGTCCTGTACGACTGCGTCGATGTGGCCGCCTTGGAGGACGCCTTCTTCGGACCCGACGTCTCGGGGCAGAGTCGCGCCGGTCTCGGCACCGTCGAGTTCACGTTTGGGGACTACCGCGTCACGGTCAAAAGCGACGGCTGGATTTCCGTGTACGAGTAGATTTCCCGTGGGTGAAGCTCATTCGAAACGGTCCGTCTCGCCGTGATCATCCTCGTCCACCGTCGGTCGCTCGCCGTCCAACCTGATTCTCCACCCGTGAAGAACGCTCGGGTCCGAGAGCGCCTCGTTCATCGTCGCGCGCACGTCGGCCACGTCCACGCCGTAGAAGTCATCCGGCACGCCGTGGAGGTACTGTAACGCTGTCTCGAAGAGCGAACGCATGCCCTCGTTATTCTCGAAGTCGAAGTGTTTGTACGCGCCCGCCGCGACCTGCACCATTCCGTGGAGGAACGCGCTCTCGACCGACCCGTTGCCGTAGTTGTACCACTCGTCCTCGAAACTGTCGTGGCTCGCGTGGAACTCCCCGGTGTTGAACAGTCGAACACCGTGAATCACCGCCGTGCGGAGGGTACCGTGCTCCCACCGGTTCCGCTCGGCGAGCCATCCGGTCGGTGACTCGCCTGGCAACGGCGGTGCCGCGGTCGGGTCGTGCGTGTGCTCGTCCATCCGTGATCCGTCGTTGGGGCTCCATCGTGTTTACTGTGGCTACTGACCCACGAAAAAGACAAAATCGTGCCCGCGACGGGCCGTTTCAATCCGATACCCCTACTGAGCCACCACCGCTTTGCTCGGCGGTGCCCGGGCGACTTCGTAGTCCCCGCTCTCGTCTACCGCGATGACTGCCCACTCGTAATCGGGATTCGAATCCCGAATACGTTTGCGCAGTCGTGTCGCGTTCTCTGCCCACGTCACGAAACATCGAAGCGTCCCATATGTCGGCATCTCCCCGGAATCTGCGAGGGCGGAAACGCGTACTTCGCGCCACTTTCGTCTGGCGCGAAATTCGTCTCCGTCGTCCAGAACCTCGTATCCGAGGCGGTTGAAAATCGACCTGGCCTCCTTGGTCGGTGGTGTGCTAACAGGGGCCATCCGTATAGACCTACCGCAGGGACCGTAATAAATGTTCTTGCGGATTCGAACAACTGTAAGGATTCGTTCAAAATATCGAAACGAATGGCCACTAGATTCGTTGAACCCACGGGTTTGCGTGTTGTTCGGGATAGACACGTACCTCACCGTCGGTTTTGAGGGTCTCGATTTGGCTGCGTGCGTCTTCCCGGTCCATGCCCCCGATGGCGACCGCCGCATCCAACAGCATGTCCATCAGCACGCCGTCGTCCGTGACGGCTTCGCGGTCGCCGCCTTCGGTCTCCATCGCGTCCGTCTCCATCACTCGGAGGTACTCGCGCAGGTCGGACCTTTCACTGAGTTCGTCGTGCCATCGTGGCGGATAGTAGCTGATTCGATTCCCCGGGAGTTCGTAAATGTGGCCGCCCCCGTGCCAGGAATCCTCGCTGACCAGCGCCTCGTCCACCGAGGAGGAAAAGCCCTCGTATCGAAACGTCATCGTGTCCAAATACTCCTCGAACAGTTCGCGCTCGACGCCCGCATCGGTGTCCCAGTGATGTTCCTCGACCAACCGCAACGCCCCGTCCAGCATGATGGTTTGGCGCTGGCTTTCCAACTCCTCGACCAGTTCCTCGTCAGTCGAAGCCATACTAACGCTCACGCCGCATGGCCCCTAAAGAATCCGGCCGATCTATTCGTGCGCCGCGTCCCACTCGGTCGCTTTTCGGAGGTTGCCACACCGATTGCACTCGATTCGACCCATCGAATCCATCGCGTTGTCGAGCGTCTCACAGTTCCCACAGAAGTAGCCGTATCGGCGGTCGAAATCGGGCGAGCGATAGACGACGAAGAAGGGTCCCTTCGATCCGCGAGTCCCATCCGATTCGTTGATGTAGACGGTTTCGTCGTCTCTGGTCGTCGCTGTATTCATCATACACCCTTTGTGGGTCCAGCGATTTAGGGGTGTTGAACATATCGAAGGAATCTTGTCTTCTCCCTGGAACACCTCGCCAATGGCTCTCCGTATCCTCCACTACTCGGACATCGAGAACGTCTACGATGACCCGGACCGGACTGGTCGACTCGCGGGGTGTATCAACGCGAATCGGGACCAACGGACGCTCGTCGTCGGGACCGGAGACAACACCGCACCTGGCGTTCTCTCCCTCGTCACCGAGGGGAAACAGGCACTCTCGTTCTTCGACGCTATCTCGCCCGATTTCGAGACGTTCGGCAACCACGACTTCGATTACGGGATCGACCGAACGCGTGAACTCGTTTGGCGGTCCCCCCAGACGTGGCTCACCGCCAACATACGCGAAGGCGACAATCGATTCGCCGCCGGTGCCGGAACTGCGCAGTACGCCGTTCGGGAAATCGACGGAACGCGGGTCGGATTCTTTGGCGTGACGACGCCCGAGACGCCCTCGATCAATCCGAATACGGAGGGATTGGAGTTCACCGACCCGATCGAGGCCGCGGAAGCGACCGTCTCCCATCTCCGTGACGAGGGCGTCGATTACGTCGTCGCACTCTCCCACCTCGGGCGCTACGACGAGGAACTCGCCGCCGCCGTCGACGTGGACGTGATTCTCGGGGGGCACGTTCACTCCGAACGAATCGAACAGGTGAACGGAACGCTCGTCACCCGTCCCGGTGTCAACGGCCACGTCCTCTTCTCCATCGAACTGGACGACGAACCGTCCGTCAACCGCCACCGCGTTGCGGACGCCCCCCGAGACGAGGACGTGGCCACGATGATGGAAGAACAGAAGGGGGGCTCCGGACTCGATTCCGTCGTCGCCACCGTCTCCACCCCCATCGAGCGAACCGAAACCACGACGTTCCGGGGCGAGAGCAGGATCGGAAACTTCGTCGCCGACGCGTACCGCTGGGCGACCGACGCGGCGGTCGGCCTGCAAAACAGCGGCGGCATCCGCGAAGGCGAACCCCTTTCGGGTGAGGTAACGGTCGGCGACCTCGTGAGCGTGCTCCCGTTTCAGGAACGGGTGGCTGTCGCGGAACTCACGGGAGCGGAGCTCCTCGACGTGCTTCGACAGGCCTACGACCCGACCATCGGTTTCGCCGAACACGACTGGTGGCACGGCCATCTCAGCGGGGTCGAACTCGTCTGGAACCAGGCCGAGCGGGCGGTCGAATCGGCGACCATCGGCGGGGAGACGCTGCTGGAGGATGTCACCTACACCCTCGCAACGACCGAGTACCTCCTCCAGAGCGACCGGGAATTTCCGGCGCTTCGGGAGGAACACCGCACCGAAACCGGAAAGCTACAGTACGAAGTGTTGGCCGACTACGCCCGCCGGTTCGGCATTGAACCGAAGATCGAGGGTCGTATCGCGCGTCGATAGACCCCGGCCAAGGGACCGTCACGAACGGATAGTAAACTTCTCCCCGGTGGGTCGCTTTCGACACCACATGACCCGCGTCCTCGTTCCAGTCCGATACCCGCTGACGGAACACTCGCGTCGAACGCTCTCGGAGGCGCTTCGTGTGGCCGAGGAATACGGTGCGGACCTCACCGTCTTACACGTCAACCTCTATCACCGCGGAAGCGACGTGACGCGAACCGATTTGAAACGAACCGTCGAAAAGGCGTTCGGTCGCGTCACCAACGCGAGATACGTCGTTCGGGACGGGTTTCTGGTGGAGGAGACGATTCTTGACGAGATCGCCGCGACACGTGCTGACATCGTCGTCATCGGCCGCAAACAGGTCGGACGCTGGCGGCGGGCGATCCGTCGACTGGTGGACGATCCGAACATCGAGACCTTCCTCCGCGAAAAGGTGGATTGCGAACTGATTACGGTCGGCTAAGTCAGCGTTCGTCGAATTCGACGGGTGACGGCGTTTCGGTTCGTTCCCGATCGGGTTCCATCGAGACGCGGGCGACGCCGCTCGTGTCGTCGAAGACGAGATGCGAGTGGGGGTAGGCGATTTCCACGTCGGCGTCCTTGAGTTCCTCCCAGATTCGTTCCATGATGTGTGACCGAACCCGGAGCATGTTGTACGGGTCTTTCACCCAGTAGCGGAGTTCGAGCAGGACGCCGTGATTCGCAAAGTCCCGTACCTGTGCGACGGGGTCGCTCGGATAGCGCGCGCTTCCGATGCGGATGTCGGGGCCCGACGCCACCACTTCCGGCGTATCGCGGGCCGCCCGTTCCATGATGGCCCGCGCCTCGTCGAGGTCCCCCTCGTAGGTGACTTGGAGTTGGAGCGATAGCCGGGAGCGGGTGTCCTCGGCGGAGTAGTTCACCACGTCGCGCTCGCGCATCGTCGCGTTCGGGATGACGAGGAACGTGTTTTCGAGCGTGAATATCTTCGTGTATCGGAGCGTGATGTCCTCGACGTAGCCACGGGTTCCCCCTTCCGGCGTGTTGGTATCGACCAGTTCGATGAGGTCGCCGATTTCGTACGGCTGGTCGGCCAGCAGGAACAACCCGTTGATGACGCTCCCGATGATCGGCGCGAGGACGAGACCCACTGTGGCGGAGAACACCGTCACCGAGAGCAGGATGTTCGACGCACCCAACCCGACCTGCGCCGCGGCGGTGCCGACCGCGAGGAACAGGATGATCCCACGGATTACAAGGAGGACCGTCTTCGTGATACTCGGCCTGCGGAAGCGGCGGGCAACCTGTCGGCCGACGAGGCTGACGACCAACTGTGAGACGTACCACCCGAGCAGGAGGAACAGGATGGCGAGAACGACGTTGTTGACGGAGACGTTCGTTGCAACTTCGTGCGCACCGACCTTTCCGAGCAAGTCGGATACATCGTTCACCACCTTTCCGAACGTCGGCATGATGCTCCCGTCTCACCCGACTAAGTAAAACCCCCTCATTTTCCTGTCACACGTGTCGAGACCGGGAGTGATAGCGGCGAAAACTAAGTCACGCCACGACAATTCTGATGTATGACTACCGAATCACGTCGGCCACGCGCCTCGTTCGAAATAAGCCACCACGAAGAACCGAGCGGCACGCTCCTCGCCGGTTTTTCCGAGTTCGGCCTCGCCGGACTGACCGCCGCGAACTATCTCGTCGAGCAACTCGACCTCGAAGAGACGGGTCACGTCACCGCCGAACAGTTGCCCGCGATCACGCCGTTCGAGAACGGCCGTCCCCGACACCACACGCGCCTGTTCTCCCGTCCCGACCTCGACGTGACCATCCTCGTCGGCGAACTGTTCGTCCCGGTCTGGGCCGCCGATCCGTTCGCCAGCGCGATCCTCGACTGGACCGCGGAAAACGACGTCGAGGAGATAGGCATCCTCTCCGGCATCCCGGTCCCTCACGGTCCCGACGAGCACCGCGTCTTCTACATCGCCACCCCGGATTACCACGCCGAACACCTCGAAGGCACGGGGCTCCCCGGCATGGGTCGTGGCTTCCTCGACGGCGTCAAGGCCACGCTCGTCGCCCGCGGCCTCGATTCGACGCTCGCGACCGGCGTGTTCGTGACGCCCGTCCACGCCCAAACCCCGGACGTGGAAGCCGCCCTTCGCCTCATCGACGCCGTCAGCGACGTGTACGACCTCTCGGTCGATACCGAACCGCTCGAATCCTTCGCGGACGAAGTCGGCGAGTACTACGCCGAACTCGCCGAACGCGTCGAGTCGGCAGGCGAGGCCGAACGCCCGGACGACCGGATGTATATGTAGACCCACCTTTTTATTGCGAGGGTCGCGCAGCGACCCTCGATAAAAATCTGGACCAAAAGCACGGCGTCACCCCGCTTCCGTCGCAGGAAATGGCGAGTAAAACTCGCCGTCCCCGCTCCGTCGGGGGTTCCTTGGCCCGCTCGCAGAGCGAGCGGAGAGAACGCTTGCGCTTGGAATGGACGGGCCAGCCTATCGCTTCGCTGGCGATGAAAGTTGGACAAGCGACCACCGGCACAATCGCCCAAATCAGCCGGTGACACAACCGTGGAGACCAGCATCAGTTCCGGAAAATCTCCGATTTTCCGGGCCGACGACTGAAACGAAATCGTTCGAAAATCGAAGATTTTCGTGATGACGAGAGAGCTTTGCTCTCTCGAACCATGAAGGAGGAGCGCTTTTGGTCCAGATTTTGCCAGGAAGTGCGGTAACGCCGCGCTCCCGCAGCAAAAGGTGGAATCGAAAAGGTGGGTTCTATAATCCTCCGTAGTTTTTCGTTTCATAATGAGCTCCGACGACCTCTATCTGACCCTCGAACGAGTCGGAGAACGGTTCAGCTTGGGGGAGTACGAAATCGATGCGTACCTCACGGTACTCGAACACGGACGACTGACCGCGAGCGAAATCGCGGAACACACCGACATCCCGCAACCGCGGGTGTACGACACCGTCCGAAGTTTGAGCGACCGGGGACTGGTCGAACTTCGTGAATCCCGGCCGATGAAGGTCATCGCCATCGACCCCGAGGAAGCCTTCTCCGACGTCCAATCGTCGCTCAGCGACATGATAACCGAACTCGAAGACCGCTACACGGCACCGGCGCGGGACACCGAAGCCGTCTCGCTGGTCAAATCGCGTTCGACCATCCTTCGCTACCTCGAAGACGTCATCGAATCCGCGGAGTACGAACTCGCGCTGTCGCTGACGCCCGACCTCCTCGACCGGTTCGAGGACGACCTGAAAGCCGAAATCGACGACGGGGTGAGCATCGAGTTGCTCATCACGCCCGCGTCCGAAGCGCGCGACCCGGAGGAATACGACTACAGTGCCGTGGCGACGACCGCTCGTGCCCGTCGCGGTATCACGACGCCCGTCATCGCGGTCGCCGACGGGGAGTACTCGATGTACGCCACGCAGGACGCCCTGCGCGACGACCGCGACCGCTACGGCGTCATCTTCAACCGCTCGGCGCTGGGATTCCTCGTGTCCGGGTTCTTCGGCACGGTCCTCTGGACGACGGCCGAACGGACCCTCTCGGAGGACGCCGAGAGTCGCACGTTCCCGCGACGCTATGCGTCCATCCGTCGGTGCGTCAAGGAGATTCAGGGATTGGAAGGCGACTTTTACGCGACGATCAAGGGGCGGGACATCGAATCCGGTCACGACCGTGTCGTCCGCGGAAAAGTTGTCGGTCTCTCCTTCGAAGGCGGCGAGCGCGTCGCCGGGATGTCCGTCGAGACGGAGAGCGGTGTCGTCACCGTGGGTGGGCAGGTCGCCGCGCTCGAGGACATCGAGGCACACGAAATCCGGATCGGGACGGACGAACCGCCGGAGTACGAACGTTAGAACGTAAACACGCGCTGGTCGCAGTCCGGACAGGCCAACACCTCGTCCGGCGGGGCGAGGGGGCTCGAAGTTCCGCTGCCACAGCAGTTGTCTGCGCTCGTTACTTCGAGCGGTGCGTCACACACCGGACAGTCGTTCAGGAACGCGCGGAGTGCCGAGGCCGATTGCACCCGAACGTCCGGGTCGATGTCGTACTCGTCGAGCGCCCGCGTCGCCGCGACCTCCGCAATCGCGACCGGACGGGAGAGCCACCGTTCGTTCTCTATCTCGTCCCCGTCGGTCGTGACGACGATGTATTCGTCGTCGTTGACGCTTTCGGTCGTGACGAGCGACGGCGACGCGTTTCGGACGGCCGTCCCGAGGTTTCCGGACCGGAGGGTCGTCATCTCGTCGCGCCAGTCGGTGCGGAACCCTTCGTCCAGATGGAGACTCTCGCCGACGGCGTGAACGATGCCCGCATCGAGGAGCGCGGAGAGCGCACGTTCGCCGACGTCTTCGTCGGTTTCACCGGCCAGCGACCCCGTCTCAGCCGGTGGCTGTGGCTTCGGCGAGAGTCGGGCGGCTAGCTTCGGCGCGATTTGTGGCGTTCCGGGGACCAAATAGCCTCGGAGGGCGATCGCCGCTCCGCCGACGATGCCGACGGCCGAGGCGACACCGAGGCGGCGTGTTCGCTTTCCGGGATAAAACTTGATCACGCCCGCGCACGCGGAAAGGAGAATGATAGCATTGAGCACGGTACACGGCCAACACCGATTCTCACCCGTGTACTCCGGCTTTCGAAGTTCGTCCAACATTGGCGAGGGATTCGAACGCGGGGCGTTTGAAGGTTCGGGAGGTGAGTCGGGAATCGACCCCGACGTATTTCGCCCACAGTTCTTTACCCGAAGTCGGAGTAGAAAGCTAGCGATGACCGAGATGCAGTACACGAAACTGGGGAGCACGGGTCTCGAAGTGTCGCGGCTCTGTCTGGGCTGTATGAACTTCGGGAGCGAATACGAGTGGATGATGAACGACGAGGCGGCCAGCCTCGATCTCATCGACCGGGCGCTGGAGATGGGCATCAACTTCCTCGACACCGCGAACGTCTATTCCCACGGCGAAAGCGAGGAGATCGTCGGCAAGGCCATCGAGGGGCGCAACCGCGACGAACTCGTGATCGCCACGAAGGTGTTCGGCGGGATGGGAGAGTACCCGAACGGGCAGGGACTCTCTCGGAAGCATATCCTCGACCAAGCGGAGGCCAGCCTCGACCGACTCGGGACGGACTACATCGACCTGTATCAGATCCACCGCTGGGACGAGACCACGCCGATCGATGAGACGCTCTCGGCGCTCGACCACCTCGTCGAGACGGGGAAAGTCCGCTACATCGGTGCGAGCACGATGGCGGGGTGGCAGTTCACGAAAGCCCTGTACCGAAGCGACATCGAGGACTACGAGCGCTTTACCTGCATGCAACCGGAGTACAACCTCGTGGACCGCCACGAGGAGGAGAACCTCCTGCCCGTGTGTGACGCGGAAGGCGTCGGCGTCATCCCGTGGTCGCCGCTTGGTGGCGGGTTCCTGACCGGGAAGTACCACCGTGACGAGGACGTTACCGAAGGACGAGCGACGAGCGACGAGTACACCGAGGAGCGGTTCACCGACGAGAACTGGGCCGTGTTGGGCGAGGTACGGGCCATCGCCGAGGAAAAAGGCGTCTCGGCCGCGCAGGTCAGTCTCGCGTGGTTGCTCCACAAGCCCGTCGTGGATTCGCCCATCATCGGTCCACGAACGGAAGACCACTTGGTCGAGAACATCGAGTCACTCGACGTTTCGCTCTCGGACGAGGAACTGGAGCGACTCGAATCACCGAAATCGCCGGTGTGGTCCCGCGAGATCGCCAATATCTGATACTTCCTCTATCGAAATCCGATGGGATTCCGTTTTACCGGTCGAAAGTCAGTCGTGACCGTCACGAAATGGTCAAAGAACACCACGATCGGAATATAAAGGCGGGGGGAGCGCCACCGCTCGTGTTACGTTTCGAAGGCATTCGAACCGCCTACCGTCCCCCTTTTTCACGTGATTTCGCCGATATATGATGATTATCGGCCATAAATGGTTTTAGTCATTCGAGATACAAGCAACACGAACGTGATACATCGTGTATAAAAAATCTAACAACGGCTGTAGTCAATCGCACCAAAGTTATAAATGGGGCAGTTCCGTCTTACAAAAGTATGGTGGGTGTTAACGACCATGATAGAGATCGCCGGCGGGACGGCGTCTCCCGGCGGACTTTCGTAAAGGCCGTCGGAGTCTCCGGAACCGCCGCCGGTCTCGCTGGCTGTACCAGTCGCGGACAGTCGGCCAACTCCAACGTCGTCAAATGGGCCGCCGATTCGGACGCGGCCGATCAGCAAAAGCCAATAAACGATGCGCTCCACAAGGCGGGTCTATCGAAGGATATCCACGTCGAGATCCTTCCCGGTTCGAGCAATACCGACGTCCGTCAGGCCCAGTATCAACGGTGGCTCTCGGCGGATCTGGCCGAACCGGACATGTTGATGATGGACAGCGGTTGGGCGCTGACGTTTATCGCTCGGAGGCAAGTGATGAACCTCTCGGAAAACCTTCCGGAGAACTTGACCAAGAAGGTGAACAAGGACTACTTCCAGGCCAGCGTCCAAACGGCGAAATCCAACGACGACGACCTGTACGCGATACCGATCTTCCCCGATTTCCCGACGATGCAGTATCGAAAGGACCTCGTGAAGAAGGCAGGGTTCAGCCCCGACAAGGAGAAGTGGGCGACGAACTCGGTTTCGTGGAAGAAGTTTTCCAAGGTCGTCAAGAAGGTCAAAGAGCAGAACGATCTGAAATACGGATTTACCTTCCAAGCGGACCTATACGAAGGGCTTTCCTGCTGTGACTTCAACGAGTTCATGACCTCGTGGGGCGGCGCGTTTTTCGGCCCCCACGACAACCTGTTCGGCCCTATCGGTAAACGCCCCGTGACGGTCGCCGAAGACCCCGTCATCAAGTCCATCAAGATGATTCGGACGTTCATTCACGGGTCGAATGCATCGGGCACCCTGCAGGGATACGAAGGCGGTATTTCACCGACCGCCGTGCTTTCGTGGTCCGAGGAGACCTCGCGTGCGCCGTTCACCAACAAGCAAGCGGTCGCACACCGCAACTGGCCGTACTCCATCGTCATCAACGGGGCAGACGACGTGTTCGGCAAGGACCTCGGCGTTATGCCGATTCCGTACGGCGTCAAGCCAAACGAGGCGAAGTACAAGGGAACTGGCGGCCCCGCTGCCGCTCTCGGTGGATGGCATATGGTTGTCAATCCGAACACCCCGAAGCGAAAGCAGACCTTCGAGGTCATTCGGGCGATGATGCAACCGTCGGTCAAACTGAAGCTGTTCCAGATCCTCGGGTGGATCCCGCCGGAACCGCAACTGCTCAAATCGAAGCAGGCGAAGCAGGTTCCGGTCATCGGCAGATACGTGAATCAACTCCGTGTCGCCGGGCAGAACGCGGTTCCACGACCGGTCACGGCGGTCTGGCCACAGGAATCAGGAAAGATCGCTCAGCAGGTGCACGCGGCGTACGCCAACGAGGCCTCGCCGGAATCCGCGATGTCCACCCTGAAAAGCCAGTTGAGCCAAATTGAAAACTACAACAAGTAATCATGGCAACTGAAGAACCAACGGAACACGGATTGCGGGAGCAGCCACGATCCGGTGCGTATGCGAGCGCAGTTCGCTGGATAGAGAGCTTGAGCGAGACGCAGTTCGCCTACCTCCTCTTGATTCCCGCGTTGCTGTTGCTCGCCGTCATCGCGTTCTGGCCGCTCCTGCGTACGTTCGAGATGTCATTGCATGCAGACAGCATTCGCGGTGCGTCCCAACTCGGCGGGTTCGTCGGATTCGAAAACTACGTGAACCTGCTGACGGGGAAACTCGATACGGTCGCCTTACCGCAACCGTTCATCGACCTCAGTTCACCGTTCAAAAGCGCCCTTATCGTCACGTTCATCTTCACCATCGTGAGCGTCATCTTCGAGACCATCATCGGTTTCGGGCAAGCGCTCGTGTTGGACCAGGATTTCCGTGGACGGCGCTGGGTTCGGGTGGCGATCATCCTCCCGTGGGCGGTTCCCATCGTCATCCAAGGAATGATCTTCTACCTGCTCTTCCAACCGGGAATCGGGTTCGGGGCGGACATCCTCCACAACTTGTTGGGCTACTCGACGACGCCGCTGGTCAACAGTCCCGAGGCGTTGTCGATCATCATCGTGGCCGACGTGTGGAAGACGACGGCGTTCATGGCCCTGCTCATCCTCGCCGGACTCCAGAGTATCGACCGGAGCCTCTACGACGTGGCGAAGGTCGCTGGCGCGTCGAGGTGGCAGCAGTTCCGGATGATCACCCTGCCGCTCGTCTTCCCGACCGTGATGGTCGCGATGTTGTTCCGCACCATCGCGGCGATGCGGATTTACGGGCTCATCCAGACCATGTCCGGGTGTACGACCGTCCCCTCGCTGTCCTGTCTCGTCGTCACGACGTTCAGCGTCCGGCGGTACGGGACGGCGTCCGCGATCGCGTTCGTCACGGCGGCCATCATCGGCATCGTCGTGACCGTGTACATCGTGAAATTCCGCGAGAGCGCAGGAGGGATCTAGAATGGCGCAAGCCGATGAAACGACGGCCGATGGGGACCAGCCATCGGGGCTGATCAACCGGTGGGCGCAAGGGTCGATGCAGAATCCGGACAAGACCTACCGCGGGTTGTTCTACCTCGTCATGGTGTTCTTCCTGTTCACCACGCTGTTCCCGCTCTACTGGTTGCTCGTCATCGCGCTGACGCCGAGCAATCAGATCTCCGACATGGGATTGGCTCCGAAGGGGTTCAATCTGCACGTGTTCGTGGAGATATTCCAGCGCTTACCGTTCCATGTCTTCATGTTCAACAGCTTCGTGCTCGCGCTGGTGACGACGATCATCGTGTTGGTGCTCGCGAGCCTCGCGGGCTACGTGTTCGGGCGACTCGACTTCCCCGGCCGTGGGCCGCTGATGTTGCTCATCCTCGCGATCTCGTACTTCCCACCGGCGGCGTTCCTCATCCCGCTGTTCCAACTGTTCACGGGGAACGTGAGCATTCTCGGGCTGAGCCCGCCGATGCTCTACAACACGCCGGGAGCGCTGTTGCTCCCCTTCAGCGCCCTGTTCATGCCGCTCTCGATATTCATCCTGACGACGTTCTACGCCCAAATTCCGGACGGGTTGGAGGACGCCGCGCGAATCGAGGGCACCACGCGACTGGGCGCGCTGTTCCGCGTCATCATCCCGCTGTCGGCACCCGGCGTCGCCACGGCGGGCGTGCTAACGTTTATCAACGTGTACAACGAGTTCTTCTTCTCGTACCTGATGACGGACGGACAGGCGAAACACTGGGCACCACTTCTGTGGGGCATTCTGGGCTACCAGGGCCAGTACGCATCGTTCTACAACCTCATGGCGGCGGCGAGCATCGTGGGCATCCTGCCCATCGCAATCCTCGTCGTCATCGCGCAGGAGAAAATCGTCAGTGGACTCACCTCTGGCGCACTGAAGGAGTGATACACAATGGGTGAAGTTAACTTAGAACACGTTTCGAAACAGTACGATGATGTAACGGCAGTCGACGACATGAATCTGGAGATCAAGGACGGCGAGTTCATCACGCTCGTCGGCCCGTCGGGCTGTGGAAAATCCACGACCCTAGAGACCATCGCCGGTCTCACGATTCCGACGGATGGGACGATTTCCATCGCCGGACGGGAGGTAACGACCCTCCCGCCGAAGGACCGTGGCATCGCCATGGTGTTCCAGAACATCGCGTTGTTCCCGCACATGGACGTGTACGACAACATCAGCTTCGGGCTTCGGCTCCGGAAGTACGATACGGACGAGGTGGACCGCCGGGTGGACCGGGCGGCCGAAATCGTCCAACTCGAAGGCATGCTCGACCGGATGCCGGACGAGATGTCCGGCGGCCAACGGCAGCGTGTCGCCATCGCGCGCGCCATCGTCCGTGATCCGGAAGTGTTCCTGATGGACGAGCCGCTGGCGAACCTCGACGCCAAACTGCGCGTTCACATGCGGACCGAACTCCAGCGGCTTCAGAAGGAACTCGACGCAACCATCATCTACGTCACGCACGACCAGGCGGAGGCGATGACGATGTCCGACCGCGTCGCGGTTATCAATCAGGGGGAACTCCAGCAGTTCGATCCCCCGCTCGTCTGTTACAACGAACCGAAGAACCTGTTCGTCGCTGGGTTCATCGGCTCGCCGAGCATGAACTTCGTGGAGGGAACGATCGACGCGAACGGGTTGGCGACGGAGGATTACCACGTCCAGTTCGACCCCGGCCAACTCAGCGGTGTCGCGCCGGACGACGAGGTGACGATGGGGGTCCGTCCCGAAGACGTGCACCTCCTCGACGATGCTGACGACGTGGCGAACCCCACGGATACCATCTCGGCCCGGACGGACGTGCTCGAACCGATGGGCGACGAGATCTTCGTCTACTTGCTGACGGGTGGCGCGAGTTCGGAGGGAATGGACGCCGAAGCGGACGATTCCCACCAGCTCCTGATGAGCGTAGACCCCGACAAGGACATCGAAACAGACCAGGAAGTGGAGGTCGTCCTTGACCGGGAACGTATCCATCTGTTCGATACGGAGACCGGCGACGCCATCGCACACGGACTGGAGTTCGCCTCGGTCGGAACGGGGGCCACCGGCACGGAAGCGGAGGGGGACGACTGAGATGGTGACGGAACTCGGTTGGTTCTACCTGGGCGCGGGTACGTTCCTGTTCTTCTTCTGGGCGTACGGCATCGCGTCGTTCGTCTTCGACGTGAAGAACAAGATCATTCCCGGTATTCGAGGACTGCTCGCGGACCGGAAAGACAGAAAAGCGGAGGAAGAGCGTGAGCGCGAACGCGAAGAAAAGAAACAGCAGTTGTATTGACGTGCGCCCGTTTACCCACCCGAGTTCGTCTCGACCACGGCAAAAACTGCCGAAGAACCTCTCCGTCACGGCGGAGTGGCACGACGAAAGGAAAAGAATAACACCGTCTCACCGGTGAGCGGTAACTATGAGTGCCAGTGAGCCGGTTCGAGTTGGGTTCGTCGGTCTCGGAAATATTGGACATTATCACGCCGACCGCGTCACTGACTTACGCCACGAAATCGTCGGTGGTGTCGATATCAACCCCGACGCGCGCGCCCGATTCGCCGAGAAATACGACACCCGCTCGTTCGAGAGCTACGAGGAACTGTACGAGTCGGACATCGACGCCGTCGTCGTCACGACGCCGAACAAATTCCACGAGGAGTACGCCATCTCCGCGCTCGACTCGGGGCTCGACGTGCTTTTGGAAAAGCCGCTCGCTCACACGCTGGAGAGCGCGGAGCGCATCGCGGAGGCGGCCCGCAACGCTGAGGGGTTCTGTATGGTCGGCTTCCACAACCGCTTCCGGACCCCCGTCGAGGTCATCAAAGGCTATCAGGACGAGGGTCGCTTCGGGAAGACGCGCCACGTCGAAGCCAACTACATCCGACGCCGTGGCATCCCCGGCCGTGGTTCGTGGTTCACGAACCGCGACGTCGCAGGCGGCGGTGCCCTCATCGACATCGGCGTTCACGCCATCGACCTCGCGCTTCACCTCCACGACTTCCCGAACGTGAAGGAAGTCAGCGGCGAGGTACGCTCGCAGTTCGGTGACCGAGACGACTACACGTACCTGGAAATGTGGGGCGACGACACGGACTCGGGCGCGTTTACCGTCGATGACTCCGTGACCGCGTTCATCCGTTGTGAGGGCGGCAAGACCATCTCGCTCGAAGTCGCGTGGGCCGCGAACCGCTCGTCGAGCGAGGAGTACTTCGTCCGCGGCACCGACGCGGGCGCGAGCTTCGACAAGCACGACGACTCGCTCACCATCTACGAGACGAGCATGGTCGGGTCCGACCACTTCTCGGACACCAACGTCAAAACCCGGCAGGAGGACGCCCACAAAGCCGAACAGCGCGTCTTCTTCGAAGCGGTTCGGGACAACGTCGCACCGAAGATGAACACCATCGAACAGGCTCTCACGGTCCAGCGCGTCATCGACGCCGTCTACCGCTCGTCACAGGACGAGAAAGCAGTCCAGTTGGACTGAGTTATCGAACCCATCGAAGCCATTTTCCGTGTTGTTCGTAGGCGAGTAGCCGTCGGTACTCCTCGCCGTCGAACCAGTTGAGCGCGAAGGCACCCTCCCACTCGTCGGCGGATTCGTGGCCGGACAACCAGTGGAGCGGTCGTCCTTCCGCGGCCGCTTCGATACGCACCCGGAGTCGGTCCTGTGCCGTTTCCGGGAGTTGATACCGCATCTGCGTGTCGAACACGCAGACCGGCACGTCCGACGGAATCCCCGCGAGAACGTCGGGGAGTTCCTCGACCGCGTCTCCCTGCCGAAATTCGGGCGGATGCTGACGCGCGACGTTCGTGGCCCCCCGGAGGAGTCGATGACGGTCCTCGTGTTCCGGCCAGACGAGCGCTCGAAGCCAACGAGCGTCCGTTTCGTCCCGCACGTCGAGCGGGTTCAGGTCGATGCCGATGCGGGAGGCGACTCGTGGAAACTCGTCCGGGAGCGGTGGGGACCGTTCGCTCCTGATTTCCGTGTCGAGGACGCACTCGCCGGTGCCGTACCGCCCGGCGTCACCGTAATCGTAGACGTACCGGTCCCAACAGAGGTTGAGGCCGCCGCTGGGCCCGAGTTCGATCAGTGCGAGCGGTTCGCCGCCGACTCGATTCGCGATGTGAGAAAACGCCGGAAAGAGTGCGGTACAGCGCCGAACCGCGTTCGTCTGCGTTCTACGATTTCGCAAGAGAGGAAGCAGTTCGTCCTCGTGTTCGGCGCAAAACTCTCGGAACGCGGGGAACGGGTCGGCAGTTTTGGGGTCGTCCGTGACGCTCGGATAGAAGTCGGCCAGCGGGTGGGAGACGCCGCCGAGCAGGTGCCAGTGAACCGCGGCGAACAGGATGTTCGGCGTGCCGCGCTTCGGCGGGATTTCCTCGGCGAGCGAAAGCAGATACGGGTCGTCGGCGACGCCACGCGCCAGTTTCTCGTACAGGGGCGACGTTCCGACACACCAGTCCGCGAACCACTCGAACTCCTCGGCGAGACTCATATGGGAAACGATTGGAGACTCGGAGTGTAAGCGTTGCCACCAAAATTTTATTCTCGAACGGGGTAATCGTTCATAACATGGACATCGGCGTTCACACACCACCACTGTACGGCGAATCGCTCGAAGACGCGCTCGAATATCTGAACGACATCGGCGTGGACGCCATCGAACCCGGCGTCGGCGGCTTCCCCGGCGACACGCACCTTCCGCGCGACGAGTATCTGGGCGACGAGGACGCACAGGCGGAACTCCACGACCTGCTCGCCGAGCACGACATGCGCATCAGCGCGCTGGCGACGCACAACAACCCGATACACCCGGACGACGAGACGGCCGAGGAGGCGGACACGGAACTCCGCGAGGCCATCGAACTCGCCGACCAGTTGGACGTCGGCACCGTCACCTGCTTCTCCGGCCTGCCCGCGGGCGGCCCGAACGACGAGTACCCGAACTGGATCACTGCGCCGTGGCCCCCGGAGCACGCCGAGGCGCTCGAATACCAGTGGGAGGACGTGGCGATTCCGTACTGGCAGGAACTGGAGGCGTTCGCCGATGACCACGACGTCGACCTCGCAATCGAGATGCACCCGAACATGCTCGTCCACGAACCCGCCGGAATGCTCGAACTTCGCCAGGCGACGGGCGAGCGCGTCGGCGCGAACTTCGACCCTAGCCATCTCTACTGGCAGGGCATCGACGTTCCCGAGGCCATCCGCCTGCTCGGCGAACACGACGCCATCCACCACTTCCACGCCAAGGACACGAAGGTGTACGAGTCCCAAGCCCGCTACAAGGGCGTCCTCGACACCACACCGTACACCGACGAAGCGGACCGCTCGTGGCTGTTCCGCTCGGTCGGCTACGGCCACGGCGAGGGCCACTGGAAGGACATCGTGAGTGCCCTCCGCCTCGTGGAGTACGACGGCGCGCTCTCCATCGAACACGAGGACTCGCTCACCAGTTCGCGCGAAGGGTTGGAGAAGGCCGTCGAGTTGCTCCAGCGTGCCGTCTTCCGCACCACGCCCGGCGACGCCTACTGGGCGGAATAACTCACAACACCTCGACGAGCGGTTCGGGATACAGCGTCTCCCCTCCCTCGGAAAATGCAGTCGGCTGTTTCCAGACGCACTCGATTTCTTCGTCCAATTCTGCTTCGTAGCCCGAGAACTCGTCCTCCTCGTACGGCCACGACTCCGCGATTTCTGCTTCGTAGACGCGCCACACTTCGTGCTGTTTCTGTCCGTCGGTCGTGAACACCTCTTCGTACGTTCCGAACTCCCGAACGTTCGAGAGCGAGACGCCCAACTCCTCGTCGAACTCGCGGTGGAGGGCGTCCTCGCTGTGTTCGCCGAACTCGACGCCGCCGCCGAGCGGGTAGTAAAACGGATCACCGTTCGGGTGGCAGTCGCGTGCGACGAGGAGTTCTTCGAGGTGAGAGTTTTCGTCGTGGCGGTTTTTTCGGTGAATCAGACCGCGCGCCGAGACGCGGATGTGTCGTTCGGGCATGGGATTCGGTACGAGTGTTGGCTACATGGTGAGTCTATCGAAACCCGAGGGCTCTGTCTCGTCAATTTCGCTCCAACGAGTTTTTGATGGTTTTGTGATTGCAGCAACTACGAACAGGATCCAGAAAGCCCCCGCCCGTTCGCGCACCGCGTGGTCGTCTCAGTGACCGCTCTCGGTGAAGCGAGTGAAACGAGCGAAACCGAGATGTCGCTGAGCGACCGCGAGCGTGGCGGGGGCTTTCGAGGTGGTCTGCTTCTCAGGAACTGCACTCACAGACGAAGCAAAACAGCGGTTCCGATATATCTCTCTCCTCGGTAGCTCTTTTCAGTACAATTCAGTTCGAAATAGTATCTCTCAGTCCCTCATCGAGTCCAACTCGTCTCCCCGAATTGCCGCTTGTCCCATTCCCGTCCATCCTTGCCCTAGCCATCAAACACTAAGCCCCTTCCCGCAGAATTGAAACCCGATCATGACACTGAAAATCGGTGTGTTGGGGTATCGATTCATGGGGAAGGCTCACGCCAACGCCATGGCCCGACTGCCAATGTTTTTCCCGGACGCGCCGGATATCGAACGCCACACGCTCATCGGCCGGAACGAGGAGGCACTCGCGGAGGCCGCCGAGCGATTGGGATTCGAACACACCAGTACGGATTGGGAGGAGGTAATCGACGAGGTGGACGTGTTCTACAACCTCGGGCCGAACTTCGTTCACGCGGAACCGTCCATCGCGGCGCTGGAGGCGGGCGTTCCCGTCCTCTGTGAGAAGCCGCTCGCGGCGGACCTCGCGAACGCGGAGCGGATGGCCGACGCCGCGGAAGCGGCGGGCGTGCCGACCGCGACGGCGTTCAACTATCGGTACATCCCGGCGATTCAGTACGCAAAGAACCTCATCGAGGACGGCGAACTCGGCGAGATTCACCAGTTCCGCGGCCGCTACCTACAGGATTGGCTGGTGGACCCCGACGCGCCGTGGTCGTGGCGCAACGACGAGGAACTGGCGGGGAGCGGCGCGCTCGGCGACCTCGGCGCGCATACCATCGACCTCGCGCGTTTCCTCGTCGGCGACGTGGAACGCGTGTCCGGCCACCTCCGGACGTTCGTTGACGAGCGTCCCACCGAAGACGGAAGCGAGACCAAACCCGTCACGGTGGACGACGCCTACTCCGCGCAGGCCGAACTAGAAGGAAACGTCATGGCGACGTTCGAGGCCTCGCGGTTCGCCGACGGGCACAAGAACGACCACTCCATCGAGATTCACGGCTCGGAGGGCAGCCTGAAGTTCTCGCTCGAACGGCTCAACGAACTGGAGGTCCTACGCGGCGACGACCGCGGCTACGAGACGGTTCTCGTGACCGACGAGTCCGACCCGTATATCGACCACTGGTGGCCGCCGGGCCACGTCATCGGGTGGGAACACACGTTCGTCCACGAGGACTACGAGTTCCTCACAGCAGTGGAATCAGGAGAGGAGTACCGTCCGAACTTCGACGATGGGCTGGAGATTCAGAAGGTGCTGGACGCTATCGAGCGAAGTGACGAGAGCGGCGAGTGGGTCGCCGTCGAATAGGATTCGTTTTCTAGTTCAGTACTCCCACGTTCCCTCGTCGGTGACGACGGAGCTAAGGAGGTTGGTCGGGGTAGCGTCGTAGGCCGGGTTGGCGACCGTGAAGCCCTCGGCCGGTTCCCGGATGACCTCGCTGCCGGAGCGAAAGTCGTTCTCGAAGCGGAACGCCTCGCCGACGATTTTCGCGCTGGACCCGACGGAAGTGACCGGGACTCCGACTTCGTTCGCGGTGGCGACGAGCGGGAAGGTCCCGACGCGGTTGTAAAGGGTTTCGTCCACGATGCAGTCCATGCCGGTGAACACGCGGTCACACTCCGGTAGGTAGTGACCGGCGGCGCTGTCGATGATGAGTGTCACGTCCACTTGGTCGACTTCGCCGAGCACGCGGGCGGTCTTCCGTCCGAGATAGCGTGGACGGGCTTCCATGACGTACACGTCGAGGTACGCACCGTTCGCTACGGCGGTTTCGACGGCTTCCAGCACGGTGGAGGAGTAATCGTGCGTCAGCAGCGTCATGCCGTCCTTGAACAGCGGCGCGGCGTTCTCGGCGGCACGGCGCTTGGCGGTCATGACCTGTTCGACGACGCTGTCGATGGCCGCTTGCATGTTCTCCTTTGCCTGTTCGACCGACTCGTTGTCCGACTCCGTGACCATCGTCACGATTGCACGTTGGGTCGTGACGAGCGACGCGTGGGAGGGGTTCGCCCGGCGGAGCACGCTGCTGTTGTGGTCGAGCGCACGCTCGAACTCCTCGACCGTCTCGAAATCGCGGTCGTTGAGGTCCGAGAGCGCCCTCGCTGCCTTGACCGCGACGGTCGAGGAGCTGTGTGTCTGCATCTCCTGTATCTCCTCGACTGTCTCGTCTATCATGACCTAACGAAGTTCGTCGGGCTACAAGATTGTTCTGGGTCTGCGGTTGGCGGTCGTTCCGGGTCTGCGGTCGATGGTCGTTCCCGACCTCGGTTTGACGATCGTCCCGAGTCGG
Source organism: Haladaptatus sp. AB618 (assembly GCF_024136965.1). Lineage (NCBI taxonomy): Archaea > Methanobacteriati > Methanobacteriota > Halobacteria > Halobacteriales > Haladaptataceae > Haladaptatus > Haladaptatus sp. AB618. The sequence goes on from NZ_JAMYJX010000001.1 coordinate 1,106,259, forward strand.
CAGTGATGACGTTTGGAGGGGGTTCCGCCCGCCCACAACGACGTTCGATTTCACCAGGGTCGAAGTTGACAACTAAATTGGGCGAACGGTTTACATTCGCCGGACGCTAACCGATTCCCATGACCGTTCCCGTTCGATACTACTGCCCCCACTGCGGTGCGATTGCGACGCTCGAACGCCGAGCCAATCTGGCCGACAAATCGGTGACTGCCGACCCGCTGGACGGATGGACGTACGCCAACGCCTACGACGACTTCGAGGACGCGGACGGCGTCGAAATCGTCTGTGGAGCGAGCGAAACCGACGACGATGGCTGTGGCGAACTGTACTACCTCAACTTCATCCGATACGAAAACGGGGAGGAACTCGAACCACAGGTGCCGCTCCGCCCCGAAGACGCTCCGAACTTCGACTTTCGGACGTAGTGGACACGGATCCCGTTCTCACTCGTGCACGTTGAGGTGAAACCCCCACTCGTACGTCCTCCCGGCGACGGTGTACTCGTCCTCGAACCGATAGCTTCCAGACGGATAACAGGACTCCATCGCTTCGTGGGTCAACACCGACCACTCGACGTGTGCCCCCTCGCCGGGGTCGAACCGGCGATTCTCGGTTGCAGTCCCACCGTAGGACAGCTTCGACCACCAACACCCGTCGTGATGGTCCCCCGGATCGGCCTCGTATTTGAGAACGAGTTTCGAGCCGTCGGCCGCGATGCCGAGGGTGTCCGCGAACGGGGCGGGGTAGCTGAACCGAAACGACCGGGGCTCGTCGCCCGTGTATTCGAACCGAACTCGGATTCGTGCCGGATGTTCCGCCGTGGATTCGGAGCGTAGATCCGCCGAGAGCGTGGCAGGGAGGTTCTCGGGAACGGAGTCATTGTCGATCGTAAATCGGGATTCCCCCCGTGTATCGTGGAGAATATTCCCCAAACAGCCTGCCGTCACACTCGTCCCCAACGTGCTCAGCAACGCTCGTCGTCGCATATGTCAACACTATTGTCTTCCTGTGTATCAATATCTTTTGATTGGTGAATGGAGTATTGAACCTACCACTCGATGGGTGGCATTATACCGGTCGAGTCACCCCTTGATGTTGCAGACTGGCACGGTCCGTGCGACTTTGTCGCCGATTCCGAGCGCGTCGGACACCCGAACGACTTCGTTCACGTCCTTGTAGACGCCCGGTGCTTCCTCGGCGACCGTCGCACCACTCTGGGCTTTGACGAAGATTTGCTCTCCCGCCAATTCCTCCCGAACGTCTTCGCCCCAGTACTCCCGCTTGGCCTGTGTGCGACTCATCACACGACCCGCACCGTGTGCGGTCGAGCCGAAACTACGCTCCATCGACGCTTCGCCGCCGCGAAGCACGTAACTTCCCGTCCCCATGCTGCCGGGGATGATGACGGGTTGGCCGACATCGAGATACGCGCCCGGTACCTCGGGATGTCCCGCCGGAAACGCCCGAGTCGCGCCCTTCCGGTGGACGAACAGTTCTCGCTCCTCGCGGTCGACGGCTTCGTCGTCTCCCACTGGTCGGCCCTCCGGCCCAACCCCCACGACGTGTGTCTCCTTCTTGGCGATGTTGTGGGCCACGTCGTACAGCAATTCCATGTCCATCGCTTGCCACGGGCGGTCGAACACGTCCTCGAACACCTCCCGCGTCCGATGCATGACCAGTTGGCGGTTCACCCACGCGAAGTTGATGGCCGCACCCATGGCCGCGTAGTACTCCTCGGCGAGTCGGCTTCCGGCCGGTGCCGCGGCGAGTTCCTTGTCCGGAAGCCGCGACAGCAGGTCGGAGTGCGTTCGCTCGATCTTTCGCAGGTAATCCGTACAGACCTGGTGACCCAACCCCCGACTGCCGCAGTGGATGAGAACGACGATTTGCCCTTCGGACAGTCCGTACGCCTCCGCAACGTCGTCGCGGAACACGTCCGCCACGCGCTGGACTTCGAGGAAGTGGTTGCCGCTGCCCAGACTACCCAACTGGTTTTTCCCGCGATTTTTCGCCTTCTCAGAGACGGCTGCCGGGTCGCTCTCCTCTCGAACCCCCTCGTCCTCGCAGTGTGCGAGGTCGGCGTCCGTCGCGTAGCCCTCCTCCAGCGCCCACGCCAGGCCGCGGTCCAGCACCTCGTTGACCGTGTCGATTCCTGCCTCCACGACACCACCGCCGCCCAATCCGGACGGAATCGCGTCGAACAGTTCCCCCACGAGTTCCTCCTCGTGGCCGCGCACGTCCTCGGCCGTCAGGTTCGTCCGCATCATCCTGACACCGCAGTTGATGTCGTAGCCGACCGCCCCCGGCGAGATACAGCCGTTTTCCGCGTCGATTCCGGCGACACCACCCACCGGAAAGCCGTACCCTTGGTGTCCGTCCGGCATGCAGACCGCGTACTTCACCACTCCCGGTAGACTGGTCGCGTTCTGCAACTGCTGGAGCGTCTTGTCCTCCGCTATCTCGGCGAGCAGTTCCTCGCTGGCGAGGACGCGAGCGGGCGTCCCCATCCCTTTCCCCTGTGGAATCTCCCAAACGTACTCTTCCACCTGTTCGAGCGTGATTTCCCCCGCGGTGTACGTTTTCATACGTAGGATGTTCGGGAGCGACCGCCGAAGCTATTTCGGGGACCGTGGTGGGGACATCGATCGTGAGTTGGCATTCCGGTTCGTCTCGGTGGGTGTGACTTCCGGAGTGGGGTTTGGAAGAATCTCACCCGCTCGTTACGAAGAGGGATATCCGGGTTTTCCGGGAGAGCAATTACCGAACCCTACCATCCCGCGTTCGAACACGAAACCGACCCCCGCTACACGTCGAAGACGACGTAGGCGTGCCAGCCGTCGTCGGTCTCCTCGATCGCCATTTCGGAGTAGGTGACGGCTTTGATCTCCCGTGCGCCGAGTCCGGCGAGCGGGACGCCGCGTGCGCTGCCGGTGAGTTCCCACTTTCCGTTTCCGTCGCCACCGAAGGTGACATCGTTATCGACCGGGAGAACCTCCCGAACGTCGCGCTGGTAGATGAGTTCGTCCAGGTAATCGAAGAGGAGTGCTTCCCGGTTTTCGGCGCGTACCTCGATATCGAACCGCTCTCCCATCGCTGGAATTTCGTCCTCGTCCAGCATGGCGGCCGCCATGCCGTCCGCGGTGGCCGCGAAGGCGGCCGAAAGCGTGGCACCGGTCGCTTCGACGCCGACATCTGCGGTGTGATCGCGGAGTTCGTAGCCCATCGTGTACCCTTCGGTCGCTGTCAGTTTCAGCGTTGTCACTCCGCACGCCCGCTGGATTTGTATGCCGGTGGAATTATATTTGTTTGCCTATTACTGCCACAGAGTGAGTGTGAATATCGACACGCGCGTCGTCGGGCCGGGCGACAATCGCTACGTCGGGGAGGCGTGGCAGCTGAAGGAACGAATCCGGCAGGAGGAGGGCGTGCTGAAGCAACGACGTGGGTTTTTCACGGACGCGTATCGACGCTCGACCGTTTACTGTTACGTCACCGAGGGCGACGAGGGCGACCAGTTGGTCGGGTTTGCGGCGGCGCGACGCGACGGCTACATACTCTTTCTCGCGGTCGAACCCGAGTTCCGGGGCGAGGGATTCGGCCAGCGACTCGTCGCCAAAGTCGCGGACAACCACGCGTCCGTCACTTGCCACGCACGAACGACGAACGAGAACGCGCTCGACTTCTACCGCCACCTCGGCTTCGCCGTCGAGCGCCGTATTGACAACTATTATGAGGACGGCGGCGACGCCTACTACCTCCGCTTGGGAGAGGAGGAGAGTATCGCCAAGCGTCTCTCGGATTTCATGCGTAACTAGCGGCCGCGCGTTGTAACGAATACGGATCGTCGAACACCATCCAAAAGCAACTGCTCCATCCAAAGAAACAACGCTTTAATCGGGTGGGTGTTTCATGAACGTACGATGGAAGAGCGGACGCGAGCGTATCTGCGAGGCCGGTTCCGTGATCACTACCGAGCGGTAGCGCCGGAACTCCCGCCGGATGCCGACGAACGCGAGTGGGGCTACATTCCATGGACTGCCGGGTCCGGCACGACCATGGTTCGGCACAACTCCCTGCTCGATTTGGGCACCCTCGGCGGCTTTCTCGAACGCGAACGTCCGCGCCACGTCTATTTCTCCGCCGGGCGCTATCACGACCCCGGCGCGGGGACGATGGAGGCAAAGCGTTGGCGGAGTGCGGACCTCGTCTTCGACTTGGACGCCGACCACCTGCCGGGCGTCACCGAGGAAACGTCCTACGCCGAGATGCTCGCGCGGTGTAAGGACGAACTGCTCGACCTGCTCGACATCCTCGAAGGGGACTTCGGCTTCGAGGACCTGACGGTCGTCTTCTCCGGTGGTCGGGGATATCACGTTCACGTCCGGGACGAGCACGTCAAAGGATTGGATCGCGAGGGACGGCGCGAGGTTGTCGATTACGTGATGGCGAACGAAATCGAGTTCGAATCGTTGGTGCAGACCGAAACGGTCGCCGGACTCGGCCTGAAAAACCCGACCCAAAAGCGAACCCTCCCGACCGAGGGCGGATGGGGTGGCCGGGTTCACGAACACGTCTGTACGTTCGTCGACGAACTCCTCTCGATGGACGAAGCCGATGCGCTCGACCGATTACAGGAGTACGACGGCATCGGGTCCGGAAAGGCACGGGGCGCGTACAACGCCGCGAAGAACAACCGCCGTGAGATCGAGCGCGGCAACGTGGACGTTCACCCCGCCTTCTACCAGTTGGCGAGAATCCTCGCGGACGAGGTGTTCGCGGCCGAAAGTGCGGCGGTGGACGAACCCGTCACGACCGACACCCACCGACTCATTCGCCTGCCGGGAAGCCTCCACGGCGGCAGTGGCTTGGCGGTCAAACGAATTCCCCGCGACGAACTGACGGACTTCGATCCGCTTCGGGACGCGATTCCGGAGACGTTCACGGCCGACGAGGTGATGGTCGAACTGCCGTCGGAGACACAACTTTCGCTCCGGGGCGAAAGCTTTAGGCTCCCGGCGGGCAATATATCGATTCCCGAATACGTCGCCATCTTTCTTATGGTGCGTGACCGGGCAGAAAAGGGGAAAGAATGAATCTCGACGAACTCCGCAGTGTGCAGAGTAAGGAGCGTTCGAAGGATAGCTTACAGCATCTGCGCGAGTCGTTTTACAGCGACGTCGGCGAGTACATCCGCGGCCTTCGCGAGGAGCGCGAGCGGGCCGCCGAACGGGCGAGTGACCCGTTCGATTCCGACGAAGTCAATCGGTTGACCGACGAAATACAGACCGCCGAGGAGGTCGTCGAGGCGGTGTACGAACGCCGCGTCGGCAAGGTCGTCAAACGTGCGAGCCTCGCCGCGGCCGGGATTCCGGCCGACGAGGAAGGACTGACCAGCGAGGAGCAGGTGTTGTTTTCGGATCTCGTGGGACGGATCGAGTCGAACAAGACGACCGTCCTCGACGTCCTGTCGGGCGAGGGATCCGCGTCTACCGAACCGTCGACGACCGAATCCGGAACCCAGACCCAAAATCAACGTGCGTCCCCAGTGGACTCCGAACCGACGTCGGAATCGGACCCAGAATCGGCTTCCGACGACCGTCCGAACGCAGAAGCGGCCGCGATCACGGGCGACGACGAATCGGGTGAGTCCGAACCGGCGTCGCCCGCACCGAGCGCTCGGGAACCCGAACCGACGGCGACGGAAGCCGACGGTAGCGCAACGGTCGCGCCGGATAGCGCGGATGCACGCCCCGATAATCCCTCGAATGCACCGGAAACGAGCGCATCCGAACCGGAGTCGAGATCCGAACCGGAACCTGCAGAGGAATCGGAACCCGACCTCTCGGACGACCGGACCATGGTCCGCATCACGCAGGACGTCGGCTCGATTCTCGGCGTCGACGAGCGCGAATACGACCTTTCGAGCGAGGACGTGGTCGCGCTCCCGACCCAGAACGCCGGGCCGCTCATCGAGCGCGACGCGGCCGAAAAACTCGACTGAATTCGGTTCCTCCTTCGACTGTTCGATTTTAAGAGGTCTCACGCAAAACGGAGCGTATGGTCTCCGGATTCGGGTGGTTCGTCCTGCTCGCGCTGGTCGGGACGGCGGTCGTCTGGAAGGCGAGCGACATGCTGGAACGGGCGAGCAAGCGGCTTTCGGCGTACTACGGCCTCCCACCGGTCGTCCAAGGGGCCATCGTCGTCGCCGTCGGGTCGAGTTTTCCGGAGCTTTCGAGTACGGTCGTCTCGACGTACGTCCACGGCGCGTTCGATCTGGGCGTGAGCGCCATCGTCGGATCGGCGATCTTCAACCTGCTCGTCATCCCGGCGTTGGCTGGCATCTTCGCGGACGGCGTCGAGGCCGACCGCTCGGTCGTCTACAAGGAAGCACAGTTCTACATGATCGCCGTCTCGGTAGTGATGATCACGTTCTCGCTGGCGGTCATCTATCACCCCGTCGCCGACATGCGCCTCGGCGGGACGGTCACGCGACCGCTCGCGCTCCTCCCCGTCGGGCTATATGTGGTCTACATCTTCACGCAGTGGCAGGACACACAGGATTACGATGCGGAGGCATCGACCGACGGCATTTCACCGCTTCGGGAGTGGGCGTCGCTCCTCGCCAGCCTCGTCCTCATCGCCGTCGCGGTCGAGTGGTTGGTTCAAGCCGCCCTCGGGTTCGGTGGGTTGTTCGACACGCCGGATTTCCTCTGGGGACTTACCGTGGTCGCCGCCGGGACGAGCCTCCCAGATACGCTCGTGAGCGTCCGCGCCGCGAAGGAGAACGACGGCGTGACCAGCCTCGCCAACGTTCTCGGGAGCAACGTCTTCGACCTGCTCATCGCGGTTCCTGCAGGCGTGCTCGTGGCCGGGTCGGCGGATATCGATTTCTCCGTCGCCGTCCCGCTGATGGGGTTTCTCACGTTCGCCACCGTCATCGTCTTCGGCTTCCTCCGCACCGAGCTTACGCTCTCGAAAACGGAATCGTGGGGACTGCTCGCGTTCTACTGTCTATTTCTCGTTTGGATGGTGTTGGAGACGGTTGGGGTGACGCACGTCGTTCCGGGCGCGTGAGCTCTCGCTGGACCAACAGTTCCCCGATGCCGAGGCTGTCCACACACTGCACTGACAGCACCGCGATAGGCCATCGACACAACCGCCAAAATTCGCATTTTCACAACCGCCGGAATCAGCAACCGACACAACCGCCAGAACGAAAAACGACACAATTTTCCAAAATCGGCCGGTGACACAACCGCCAGTCGCTAGCGTCTCGCCGGAAAATCTCAGATTTTCCGGGCCGACGAACCCCCGGAGTCCTGCTGAACGAAGTGAAGCAGGGCACGGAAGACCTCCGGTCTTCCGGAGGGGGTGAGGAGCGCTTTTGGTGCAGATTTTGCCAGGGAGCGCGGCAACGCCGCGCTCCCGCAGCAAAAGGTGCTATTGGAACGTCCGACCCAACTGCTCTTCCGTTTCGGGTTCCGCGGTGTCGAAGCGCTCTTCGATCTCTTCGTAGCGTTCACGGGTCTCCTCGGTGACGCTCGGGGTCACTTCACCCAGCGCGTCCTCGAAGTGCTCGGCCGTGATGCGGACGTTGCCGACGCTCTCGCCGATGTCCTCGGGCGAGACGGTCGCGATGAACTCGCGGCTCGCGGCCATCGCGGCCTCGCGGCAGACGGCTTCGATGTCGGCACCGACGTAGCCCTCGGTCTGGGTGGCGAGTTCCTCCAAGTCCACGTCGTCGGCGAGCGGTTTGTCCCGCGTGTGGACCTCGAAGATGGCGTGGCGAGCCTCCTCGTCCGGCACCGGCACGTGGACGTGGCGGTCCAAGCGGCCCGGGCGCAGGAGTGCCGAGTCGATGAGGTCGGGGCGGTTCGAGGTGGCGATGACGACGACGTCCTCCAACTCTTCGAGGCCGTCGAGTTCGGTCAGCAGTTGCGAGACGACGCGCTCGCTGACCTGCGTGCCACCGCCGCCGCCGTCGCGGCCGCGCTCCGTCGCGATGGAGTCGATCTCGTCGAAGAACACCACGGTCGGGGCGTTCTCGCGGGCCTTGCTGAACACTTCACGCACGCCCTTCTCGGACTCACCGACCCACTTCGACAGCAGTTCGGGACCCTTGATCGAGATGAAGTTGCTGTCGCTCTCGTTGGCGACGGCCTTCGCCATCAGGGTCTTCCCGGTTCCCGGCGGCCCGTACATCAGGACGCCTTTCGCGGCCTGCATGTCGAGCGCCTGGAACACCTCGGGGTAGTCGAGTGGCCACTGGATGGTCTCGCGGAGGCGTTCCTTGGTGTTCTCCAAGCCACCCACGTCCTGCCACGTGACGTCGGGGACTTCGACGAACACCTCGCGGAGCGCCGAGGGTTCGATTCCCTTCAGCGACTCCTTGAAGTCCGCCTCCGTCACCTTCAGTGACTCCAGAACGTCCGCCGGAATCTCGTCCGAATCGAGGTCGAGTTCCGGACGGACGCGTCGGAGCGCGTTCATCGCGGCTTCACGGGCCAACGATTCGAGGTCGGCACCGACGAACCCGTGGGTGTTGTCCGCGTACTCCTCCAAGTCCACGCCGTCCGCGAGCGGCATTCCGCGGGTGTGAACCTGCAGGATTTCGAGCCGTCCGTCGCGGTCCGGCACACCGATCTCGATCTCGCGGTCGAAGCGACCGCCACGGCGGAGCGCGGGATCGACGGCGTCCACGCGGTTGGTCGCCGCGATGACCGTGACTTCGCCGCGTTCCTCCAACCCATCCATCAGCGAGAGCAGTTGTGCGACGACGCGGCGTTCCACGTCTCCGCCCGCCTCCTCGCGCTTGGGTGCGATGGAGTCGAGTTCGTCGATGAAGATGATCGCGGGGGCGTTCTGTTCGGCCTCCTCGAACACCTCGCGCAGTTGCTCTTCGGATTCGCCGTAGTACTTCGACATGATCTCCGGGCCGGAAATCGTGCGGAAGTAGGCGTCGATCTCGTTGGCGACGGCCTTCGCCATTAGCGTCTTCCCGGTCCCCGGTGGGCCGTGGAGCAGAACGCCCTTCGGCGGGTCGATGCCGAGGCGGCTGAACAGCTCCGGGTGGCGCATCGGGAGTTCGATCATCTCGCGAACCTGTTCGAGTTCGCGCTCCAGACCGCCGATGTCCTCGTAGGTCACGTCGGGTCGGGCTTGACCGTCCGCACCGCCGCTCGCCGCGATCTCCTCGGCTGGCCGTTCGCTGATCTGGATGTTCGTCGAATCGGTGACGACGACCGTTCCGTCGGGATCGGTCTCGGCGACTTTGAGCGGGATGGATTGACCGGAGCCCATGCCCATCAGGCCGAAGCCGAACGGGATCGCTTGGCCCTGCGTGATCGCTTGGCCGCTCAACTTGTCACGGATGTGCGGCGCGATGTTCCCGCGAATCTGGAGGTTCTGCGGGAGCGCGATCGTCACCCGGTTCGCGGGGCTTACGTCGGCCTTCTCGATGCTGACCTTGTCGTCGATGCCGACGCCGGCCTCCTGCCGAAGTTTCCCGTCGATGCGGATGATTCCGCGACCCTCGTCCTCGGGGTAGCCGGGCCATACACGCGCGACTGCGCGACCTTGCCCACGCCCCTCGATGACAATGTAGTCGCCATTCTCGACGCCCAACTCGTCCATGGAGCGTCGGTCAACCGCCGCGAGTCCACGACCCGCGTCCTTTTGCTTGAGCGGCTTGACTGTCAGTTTCATTGTCCCACCTCGATAGTGAGGACACCATTGTTGATAAACGCTTGCGCGTCATCGGCCGACAGCTCTATCTCGGTCTGGAAACTCTCGCCGTCGCGCTCCACGACGACGATTGCCACGTCTCCCAGCACGTCCACAGATACGTCGGCCGTGCCGAAATCCGCGGCGATGAGCTCGCCGTCGTCGTAGTCGTAGCGACGGGCGATACTATCTTCCTGCTGTGATATGTGTTCGAGAGTCATCTTTGGCTAACCTTTGGTTAGGCACACAGATATAAATAACTTTCGCTGATTACGGCCTTGCAGTACTGCGATTCTCGTTTGGAGGTACAAATGTGGTCCACATATTTTTATCCCCATTTTGCTTCCGATCCGACCCGTCCATACTCGAACGCAACTCCGGCATCGGACCTGTCTCTGGCATCGAACACGCGACTTCGACATCGAACTTTATACTTCGTGCGCGAGAACGAATCGTATGGAGTCAGTCACGCATCAGGGTCGGGAGATTGCATACCGCGTCGTAGACCGAGGTGGCGACGGAAATCCGGTTCTGTTCGTTCACGGCAGTGGGGGAACACACGAGATTTGGAAGGCACAACTCGCTCGGCTCGCGTCCGAGTTCCCCGTCGTCGCGCTCGATTTGAGCGGCCACGGCGGCTCCGAGGACGTCGATTCCGATCCCGGTTGGGGTACTCTCTCCGCATACGCTGGCGACGTATTGGCGGTTGCAGAGGCGACAGACGCCAAGACCTTCGTCGGTAACTCGCTCGGCGGTGCCGTCGTGATGCATCTGGTCCTCGAACGTGATTTCGAACCCGAAGCGCTCGTCCTCGCCGGAACCGGTGCACGGCTCTCCGTCCTGGACGACTTGCTCTCGTGGTTGGACGACGATTTCGACCGAGCGGTCGAATTCCTCCACGGGGGCGACCGGCTGTTTCACGACCCGGACGACCGATACGTCGAACTGTCGAAGGAGTCGATGTATACGGTCGGCCAGCGAGTGACGAGTCGTGATTTTCATTCTTGTCATGCATTCGATGTTTGCGACGAGATTGACGGGATTGCCGCGCCGACGCTCGCCATCGTCGGCGAATACGACATGCTCACGCCGCCGTGGTATCACGAATTCTTGGCCGAGAACGTGCAGGACGGCAGCTACGCGGAAATCGAGGGAGCGGCCCACCTCGCCATGCTCGAAACCCCCGACGCGTTCAACGAGACGGTCGTGGAGTTCCTCGATGGCGCGCGGTAGTCGTTAGTCGGACGTACCCGAAAAACCCGCGTACGACCCGAATGACATACGACCCGAACGAACCGCGTTCGCTCTCAAAACAGCTCTCGATTCGAAACCGGCTCAGTACACGCCGTCCAGTTCGTCCTCGACGTGACTGTGTTTCTTGCTGGGGAACTCCTCCGATTCGACCTCGTCCCGATACGCCGTAACCGCACGCTCCATCTCGCTTTTCACGTCGCCGAACTGCTTGGCGAACGGCGGACTCCACTCACCCAGTCCGACGACGTCGTTGATGACGAGGACTTGCCCGTCCGTATCCGGGCCTGCCCCGATTCCGATGGTCGGGATGTCGAGTTCCGCGGTGATGGTCGCCGCGAGGTTCGATGGGATGTGTTCGAGGACGAGGGAGAACGCTCCCGCATCCTCGTGTCGTTTGGCGAGGTCGAGTATCTCGTCCGCTTCGTCCTGTGTGGTTCCCTGTCGAACGTGGCCCAACTGATTGACGCTCTGCGGTGTCAGACCGAGATGGGCCATCACCGGAACACCGAGGTTCGAAAGCGTCTCGGTCAGTTCGACGGTGTGGGGGCCGCTCTCGATTTTGATGGCGCTCGCACCCTCCTCTTTCAGCATTCGACCCGCGTTCTCGACTGCGGTCTTCTCGTCGTAGCCGAAGCCGAGGAACGGGAGGTCGGCGACGACGAGGGCGTCTCTAGTCGCCCGCACGACCGAGCCGGTTCGACTCGCAATCTCGTCCACCGTCACTGGAATCGTCGAGTCGTATCCCAGCACTGCGTTGCCCATGCTGTCTCCCACGAGTATCATGTCGATACCGGCCTCGTCTATAACGGCCGCGGTCGGCGCGTCGTAGGCCGTGAGCATCGTAATCGGCTCCTCGCCCGCCTTGGCGCGGATATCCCTCACCGTTGGCATACCTCGAACTCGTCGGTCCGACGGCTTAACCTGCCCGGTCGGGAATGTTCACCGGAATCCGACCTGACAACCCTTAAGGCGGCTCGGTTCCCGCGTTTAGCCGTGCCGGAACCAGTCGAAACCTACGAACCTGACGGCATCGACTACGGATGGGTGATGCAGATGACGTTCGTCACCACGATTACCATCGGTGCGCCACTCGTCGCACTTCTCGCGTTCGTCACCGGCGTCTCACTTCCGACGTGGAGTTCGCGCGCCTCCTTCGCCATCAGGGTCGGTGCGATCGTATGGTTCGTCACCGCAATCGCCGTGTTTCTCTACGCTCGTGCCTATCAGACACCCGAAACGTAATTTTAACCAATGATATACAGTGATACGCATTTCCAAACGAAAAGGCGCTATTTTTGGGAAATTTAGGATGTATACGGAATCTGAGTGTTTTTCCCGTTCACTGCTTCCCCTCCGGCTTTTTCTCTCACCTCATTTTGGATATCTATAGTTTAGCGGCCAATAACGGTATTAACTAGAACTCCTGAGAAAGGGCCATGACGGGAACGATAGCCGAGGTGGCGTTTCCCGCCGATGAGTTCGCCTTGGGAAAAACACTCGATGCACTCGATACGGTTCGATTCGACATCGAGCAGGTAGTCGCCTACAATCGGAACCAGTTCATGCCCTTCATCTGGGCCGGAACCGACGACCGTCAGGGAGTCGAAACCGCATTCGAAGCGGACGAGAGCGTCCGCGATTTCCAGTTGATTGGGGGATTCGAGGACGAATCCCTCTACCGACTCGAGTGGATCAAGGACATCGAATTGTTGACCCAAATCCTCGTCGAGGAGAACGGGACGGTGTTGACCGCCAGCGGAAAGGACGATACGTGGTACCTCCAGTTGCTGTTCAGCGAGCACGATGCCGTCACCCGCACCCACGAGTACTGCCGCCGTCGAGGGATCGACCTCGACTTACAGAACATCCACGAGTTCTCGAAGGGTCGGACGGGACGATACGGCCTCACCGAAAGCCAACGACGGACGCTCCAACTCGCGTACGACACGGGCTACTACTCGGTGCCGCGAAACGCGTCGGCGACGGACCTCGCCGATTCGCTCGGCGTGACTCACCAGTCCATCTCCGAAAAACTCCGCCGAGGGCACTCGAACCTCGTCAAAAACACCCTCGCGCTCAACGAGTAACCGCCGCGTCGTCGAAGAGACTCTGTCCTGAAGAATCTACACGTACTCGAAGGCCACATCCGCCCGCTTCGCAGTCAGTTCGTCGCGGGGGGAGTCGCCGATGAAGAGTGCGGGACCGTCGACATCCAACGCGTGAAGGGTCGCCAAAAGCGGCTCAGGGTCCGGTTTTCGTGTTGGGATCGAATCACGGCCGATCACGGCATCGACCGCGTCGGCGAGTTCGTGCGTTTCGAGGCTCACGTGGCAGGATGCCTCGCAGTTCAGCGAGCAGACGCCGACGGGCACCTCACGTCGAAGCAGTTCGTCGGCGTGGGGAAGTCGCGTCGAGCGCCGAGCACCGGTACACTCGTGGTCGCCGATGACCGCCTCGACTGCATCGCGGACGTTCGCTTCGTCGGCCAAATCCAGCATCGCCCAGAGGTCGACGTTACTCGCATCGACACCGTGGTCGTCAAGCACCGCGGCGACGTCCACCGCGACCTGTTTCCAGTTTACGATGAGGTCCACGAGCGTCCCATCCAAGTCGTACACGACCGCCGAAACGTCATCTCTCACGGTCACCGGTATGTATGGTGATGGCAAAGGGACTTCGGTTGGGGGGTAACGCATCGATCAGCAAGTCGATGTTTGGACATCGACGGGTATGGAAGAAGACGTTATTCACTCGACCGTCTCCGAACCGTCCAGTCGTTCTCAGCCGAGCAGGTCTCGCGCGATGACCTTCTTCTGGATTTCGGACGTTCCCTCGTAGATGGTCGTTATCTTCGAATCGCGGTAGAACCGTTCCACGTCGAAGTCCGTCGTGTAGCCGTAGCCGCCGTGAATCTGGACCGCTTCGTTCGTGATGTCGACGGCGGACTCGCTGGCGAAGAGCTTTGCCATGCTCGCGGCCGTCGCGTGGTCCTCCCCGGCGTCCGCGAGGCGGGCCGCATCGCGGGTCAGCAGTCGTCCGGCCTGCAACTTCGTCTGCATGTCCGCCAGTTTGTGCCGGATGGTCTGGATGTCCGCTATCGGTCGGTCGAACTGCTCGCGCTCTTGGGAATATTCGACGGCTTGGTCGAGCGCCGCCTGCGACAGGCCGACCGCTTGACTGGCGATGCCGATGCGGCCGCCCGTCAGGATGTGGAACGCCGCCGACAGCCCCTTTCCTTCCTCGGTCAGTCGATTTTCGGCGGGAATCCGAACGTCGTCGAAGATGAGACTCGTCGTGTCGCTCGCTCGCAGGCCGAGTTTCTCCTCCTTCTTGCCGACCTCGATACCGGCGTCCTTCGGGACGACGAACTGCGTGACGCTCCGCGGGTCGTCGCGGTCCGTTTTGGCGAACAGGACGACCACGTCGGCGCGCTTGCCGTTCGTGATCCACTGTTTCTTGCCGTTGATGACGTACTCGTCACCCTCACGACGCGCTTCGGTGGACATCTCCGCCGGGTTCGACCCCGCTTCGGGTTCCGACAGCGCGAACGCGCCGACCGGGCGACCTTTCGCCATCTCGGGGAGCCACCGCTCTTTGATCCCCTCGCTGCCGAACTCCGAGAGACAGGACGTCGCCAGACAGTGCACCGACAGCGCGGTTGCGACCGACAGCGCTCCGTAGGCGACTTCCTCGTTGACGACGCTGTACGTCAACTTCCCGACGTCCAACCCGCCGTACTCCTCCGGCACCGTCATCCCCATCATGTCGAGTTCGGCGAGTCCGTCCCAGACGTCCTCGGGGAACTCCTGCTTCTCGTCGCACTCCCCTGCCGTCGGTCGGATCTCTTCCACGGCGAACTCCCGAACCACGTCCTGAATGGCCCGCTGTTCCGCTGAAAGGTTCATGATGGTTCTTCGAGTGCCGGAGGAAAAAGGTACCCGTTCCGCGCTTTCGAGGATCGATCGATACGGTGGGATAGGAGGTTCGCTTGGCGTTGTTGATGGGTACGGTTCTGGTGCGAAGTTCACGAATCGCACGACCGTTCGAAGCTGACTCGACTACGAATACCGTTCGACGTTATCCTGCGAATCCGAGCGTCGTGAGGACGAGATTGAGACTCCAACCGGTCGCATCGACGATTTTGTAGCCGAGGTAAATCCCGACGATTCCCATGATGCCCGGTAGTTCGGGCGGGGCGGGAATCGGAACGCCGACGAACTTGAACAGCGCGCCGGTCAGCAGTCCGGTCAGCATCGCAAGCGCAGTGAGTGTGTAATCCATTGGGTATGTACTCCGGAGAGTGCGGTGAAAAGTAGTTCGGACTGTGGCGTCGTTCGGGCGAGTTCGCCGTCAACGACGTTGTGAGAGTGGTTGTGCTACACCAAGCGGGACTGATATCCACGCGTCGTCCCGCGTGATGTCCGCGATGATAGCCAACTTGCCGCCGTCGTCGTCCTCGTCCACGGCGAACATGACTTCGCCGTCCGGAGCCAGTGCATCCGAGTCGTCGGTTGAGCATGTCCAATTCAGAGTCAATCACCGTCGTTCACTTGCCTGCCGTTCGGCAAGTCTGGAGGCATATCTCTCCTTCTCCCCCTTTGTTATGGACTCCCTTCGGCGTTACAAGAACCCCTTACCGGGCCGAAAACCCGGTTTACGGCAAGTTGGTCGGTCAGTATGGGAGGTAAACCCGACCGGCGGGACGGTACGCGCAGGATAACAAAGTACCATCCGGGAATACGCTGGTCACGGACTGATTTCCATGCCGCTTCGAGAACACCAGACGGGCCAGCACCGCGCGACGACCGCCAGCGAACAATTACGCGTATGAGCCACGAGACGAACGAATCGTGGTGGACACGGATCACGCGTCCCGTGTTGGAGTTTCCGATCGATTTGGCCATCCTCGGTATTGCAGTCATACTCCTCTCCCTCGCGCTGATGCAACCGGGGGTGTACGGAACGCCACTCGCAGTCGCGTTGGGGATTCCACTCGTGTTCTTCGCTCCGGGGTACGCCCTCGTCGCGTTGTTGTTCCCGCAGGCCGGAAAACAAACGTCGAGATGGTCGAGTCCGGGGCGATTCCGGCAGGACGGCGTGACGGCGGGTGAACGGTGTGCGCTCTCGTTCGGCGTCAGCGTGTCGTTGCTGACGACGCTCGGCGTCATCTTCTCGCTCGCTCAACTGTCGTTCGCGCCGCTGCACGTACTCGGTGCGATCGTCGGGTTCACGCTCGTAGTCTCGCTTTTCGCCGTGATTCGGCGATTCTACGTGCCGAAACAGAATCGACTGTCGATTTCGCTCCGGAGCGGTATCGCTCGGTTGTATCGTGCGCTCTTCGACGAGGAATCGGCGACCGACGTGGTGCTCAACCTCGCGCTCATGCTTTCGGTCGTGATCGCGCTGACGTCCGTCGGGTTCGCCGTCGCCGCCCCGCAGGACGGCGATCACTTCTCCAACCTCTCCCTGCTCACGAAGGGATCCGACGGGAAGTACGTCGCCGAGAACTACCCGGAGAACATCACGGCGGGCGAGTCGAAACCCGTGTTCGTCGCCGTCAACAATCACGAGGATAAAGCGGTTCACTACTCCGTCGTCGTCGAACTTCAGCGCGTGGAACAGCAGCCAAACGGTGCTGGTAGCGTCACTAAACAGGAGGAGTTGGGACGGTTCGATCATCGTCTCGGCGCTGGTGACACGTGGCGCGTTCGCCACGACATCGCGCCGACGATGACCGGTGAGAACCTCCGTGTCGAGTATCTGCTTTACAAGGGCACTCCGCCCAGCAATCCGACGGTGGACAACGCCGACCAACACGCCCAAATCTGGATCAACGTGACCGGATAATGTGGCCGTGGGAACATCTCGCGTTCGGCTACCTCGTGTACTCCTCGTATCGTCACTTCCGCACCGGGCGGCCGCCGAGGGGCGATGCCGTCGTCGCCCTCGCGGTCGCAACACAACTGCCGGACCTCGTGGACAAGCCGCTCGCATGGACGCTTTCGGTCCTCCCGAGCGGTCACTCGTTGGCCCACTCGCTCGTCACGGCGGTTCCGCTGTCCGTGGCCGCGCTCGTGCTCGCACATCGCGCGAAACGAACGGACATCGGCGTCGCGTTCACCGTGGGCTACCTTTCGCATCTCGCTGGGGACATCATCTATCCGCTGGCCATCGGCAAGGAGGCCTCGTTCGCCTTCCTGCTCTGGCCGCTCGTTCCCGTCCCGCCCGACAGTTCGAGTCTCGGCTTTCTGGCACGATTCCACGAGTACTTCGGCGAGTACCTCGCACACCTCGGCGACCCGGCAGTTACCGGCTACATCGCGCTCGAACTCGGCCTCCTGCTCGGTGCGGCCTGTCTTTGGCTGTTCGACGGGTTACCGGGGCTTCCGCGGGCAATCACCCGTTACGCACCCGTCGTCGGACGGTAACGGGACGATAATCGGTGCGAATACCGACGTGACTTATTTTCCGGAGAGAACCGTTCCGCAGTGATGGCAAGTTGCATCTTCGGGGTAGTTTTTTCGACCACACGCGTCACACTCCACCTTTCGTGGGGAGGCGAAGGTGTCAGTTTTGGTCGCCAGTCCGAATATCACCAGCAGAAACCCCGCGACCGTGATTCCGAACGGACCGAAAGAAGAACCGATACCGAAGAATATCAGCGTAATCCCTCCCGCGACGAGCGAATCCTTCATGTCCACTCCAGAAAGCGGGGAAAGAAAAGTCTTGTCGTGTTTCTTACCGGAACCGCTTGTACACGTCGGACAGCAGGTTCATCATCCGCGTGCCACGCTCCATGCTGTGATAGCGGACGAGTTCGGGGTTGAACTTCGCCTTGTAGCCACAGAGTCGGCGTTCGTTCGCGCCGACGAGGTCGTAGCGTTCGATTCCCTCGTCCATCGCGTCGCGCATGATGGCCCAGTCAACGAGGTCGTTGATGGGAACGTCGTGGTTGTGCTTCGCGCCGCCCTGCCAGCGGTACACGCGCTCGTCGTCGGCGAGGGCTATCATTCCGCCCGCGAACTCGCCGTCAACGTCACAGACGTACGGGCGAACCGCGCCCTCCGGCAACCGTCGGTGGAGGTCCACGACGAACTCCGGGGAGAGGCTGTAGGGTTCGTCCTGTTCGTCGTGACGGGCTTTCACCTGCCCGATTATCCGACGGATCGCTTCCGGGCCGCCGACGTCGATCTCGTAGCGATTCTCGTCGGTTCGGGTGTTGCTCCGGGCGTCGCCGCTGAAACTGGCCAGCACGTCGTCCTCGCCCGGCGTGAGATCGACCTCGTAGGTGTGTCGCGGCTGGATCTCGAACTCGTTCCACTCGAACGGGCGAACGTCGGTGTAGCCCGCTCCCGTGCGGATGTGGACGTACTTCGGCGCGAACTCGTGGTCGAGCCACTTGAGACAGCCGTCGATGAACCGGCGGTGTCGACGTTCGGCTTTCCGTCGCTTGAGTTTCCCCATGTTCAACAGGGCCGGGCCGAGGCTGGGGAGCCAGATGCCCGGCGGCGGCGAAAACGCGGTCGTCATCCCGCCCTTCGAAATCGTGAAGACGGGGAACAGTCCCACGGGTTCCTGTCCCTTGTACCCCATGAGGGGATGGAACTCCGAACCGGTGTGTTCGGCCTGCACTTCCAGCGACTCCAGTCGGTGGAAGACCGACCCCTGTGGCGACCGTTCGACGAGGTCGTTCCAGCGATCCAGATCGTTCGTCCGCTCTATCCTGATGCCGTCTTTTTCGATGGTAATACTCATTCGAGATATCCGAGGTCCGCAAGTCGCGTTTCCACGCGCTCGTCGTCCGTTTCGACCGTCTCGCCCGCTTCGAACGCGGGGTAGCTCTGCTGGCCGACCGATTCGACGACCGGGAGAACCCGGCCGTCCATCCGATCGCTCGCCGGGAGTCCGAACGTCGCCAGAATCGTCGGTGCCACGTCGAAGAGATGGGCACCGGCACAGTTCGCGTCCGGGTCGATGCCGTCACCCGCCGCAGCGAAGATGCCGTCTCGCTTGTGGTTCCACGGCTCGCTCGGTTTGCCGAACTGCTGGCCCCTGAGCTGGGCCGAGAGGAACTGATCGAACTCCGCGGGGACACAGACGATGTCCACGGCGTCCGCGCTGTACGGCCCGGTGAAATACTCCTCGCGCGGGGCGACCGTCTCGAACACGAAGTCGCCGTCCGGCGTCCTGACGTCGCGCAGTTTCTCGATGATCTCCGCGCGAACCCCTTCGTACTCGTCGGGAGAAACGACGCCGCTCGGGTCGCGTCCCTCGACGTTGAGTCGGACGCCGCACTCGATTCTGTCGCGCATATACGCGACGGAGTTGGGGAAATCGACCTGCTCCGTCGCCGCGCGGATGAACTGCTCGGGGACGTGTTCCGCGACGACGGTGTCCAACCCGACGCGTTCGAGTACGGTTCCGATCCGCTGGCTCGTGATGCCGACCCGCGCGGCGAGCGCGAGTCCCCGCTCGGCCATCCCCTGCTCGTGGGAGGAACTCTCCTCGCCCTGCTGTAACTGGTTTCCCGCGATGGTGGACCACGAGGGCATGCCTTCGCCGCCGCGGGCGGTTTCGACGTAGCCCTCCTCGTGCAGGAAATCGTTGACGCGGAACTCGTAGCCGTTGTACTCGCCGATGCCGTGGTCGCTGGCGACGACGACGGTGTCCGGGTCACACGTATCGAGGATCTTCCCGACCTGTTCGTCCACCGCTTCGTACACCGCTCTGGCGACCTCCTCGTCGCCTGGATGTTCGTGAAAGAGCGTGTCCGTACTCTGGAACTGGACGAAGCCGAAGTCGGGATCGAAGCGATCTACGAGATAATTAAATGCGTCACCGCGCATGCGCGTGAGGCGGCGATACCATTCGACGGATTGCTCCTCCGGGAGGTTTCGTGGCGGATACACCCGGTAGCCGCCGATTTCGTCCCGAACTTCGTCGAGGAGTCCATCGGGGTGACACGTCGGGTTTTCCGGTGCGGTGTACCCCGGCAGTATCGCGCCGTCGATTTCGCGTGGCGGGTGTGTGACGGGTGCGTTGACGACGACGCTCGACAAGCCGTGTTGGTCCAGTAGTTCCCAGAGCGTGTACTCGCGGACACGGCTGGCGTTCACCACGTCCCAATCGTAGCCGTCGAAGTGGAGAAAGCCGAACACGCCGTGCTTTCCGGGGTTAACGCCGGTGTACAACGAGGGCCACGCGCTGGGGGTCCACGGCGGTAGTTGCGATTCCAGTGGCCCGGTCGACCCCTCATCGAAGATCGAGGCGAGGTTCGGGAGCGCCCCCTTCTCGAACAGCGGTTCGAGGACGCTCCGACACCCCGCGTCGATTCCGACGAGGAGGGTCTGCATCTGACAGTCCATGCTGTTTTCGCGAACCCCTCGTTCGTCCTTTGTTATGCGTCAGTTTCCAGCCGTTTAGAGTGGCCGTACTGTCCGAATTCCCGTCAAACGTCGTCAGTAGGGGAACGTGTGACTCAATACCACCTTTCTCCGGTTCGACGGCCCATCCGTTCTCTCGACGGAATCGGCCATCAAATATTTCAGACGGTACAGTGGCCCCAAACCGATACATACATAAAATAGGAGAAGAACATTGAATCTGCAATGGCACGCGACGCAACGACAGGCGAGCGATATCCTTCCTGAAAGGGCAGGTGTGGCATCGACGTTTACATCTGGATCGATGTCACAGATGCTCACTCCACGACGAAACGTAATCGAAGGTCATTCTCAACGTCAAATAGACGACGACCCGGCGGTAATGTGGCGTTTCCATTGGAAATGACGTCATACTCTCCTCGGATAACTGCCATTAATACACTTTTAAATAATTCGGATTGCATTGAGACAGGATCGTAATCTACTTAAATTGGTAATGCGGCATTGAAACCATGGCACGCGACGAAACGGCACGCGATTCGACAGACAGCGGTCTGTTAAACCGACGTTCGTATCTGAAATTCGCCGGAGCGACGGCAGCAGCCTTCGCTACGGCCGGCGTAGCGAACGCAGAAGACTATCGAACCATCACCGTCCCTGCTGGGCAACAGAAATCGATCCACGTTGGGGACGGAGTGACGTTCGAGAACGTCCTCATCGACATCACCGCATCCGGTGCTGGCGTGGCGATCACGACCAGCGGAAACGGTTGGACGATTCGAAACGTCGGTATCAAAGGACAGCACAGCGGTGAGAGCTTCATGATCATGCCCGGCGTCGAATCGTCGGACGGTCACGGTCTCATCGAAAACGTCTACATGGGTGACGGCACTAAGGCCAGAAAACACGGTGGCGGGGTTTGGGTCAACGCCAACCTTCCCCACCGTGGAACCATCACCATTCGACGCACACACATCGCAAACACGGTCAACAACGGTCTGTACGCCTCCGGTCCGGGAAGTAAAGGTGCGACGGGGATCACGAACGTCGAGGATTCGTACTTCCACTCGAACAACATCTCCAACATCCGCCTGAACGCGAAGGGCTCCCGAACGCCGTACGTCAAGAATTCCGTGGTGAAGGTCGACGAAAGTACGCCCCCCTGTGGCGAGAACTGTTCGGCACCCGGTACGGTCAACAACCGCGGTGTCTGGTCCTGGTACGGTACGACGAAAGTCATCAACTCCGACATCCAGGGTGGATTGGTGACCGCACACGGCGGTAACGTGCAAACGGAAAACACCCGAACCGGCGACAACGCGGACCTGACGCCGCCGAAAGGCGTCCCAATGACCGCAGAGCAGGCGGCGAGCGGTGCGGCCAAGAGTCACGGAAATCGCAAGCAAGCGGCGAAGAAAAAGCAGTCGAAAGCGAAGGGACTGCCGAACGTCATCAGTATTTCGAGCAACTCGTCCTCGAAGGCGGCGTCCTACGAGTTCGAGGTCGCCGGAAAGATCCGAAAGTCGACCGATCACGGAGCCTCGAAGGACGACGACGACACGCTCAAAAACGGTACCGCAACCGGCTCCGTCGCGGGCGGCACCGACAGCTACGAGTTCTCGGGCCCGCTCGTGAGCTTCAGTCTCGACGGCAAGGCGACAGTGTCCCTCAACGGCGAGCAGGTCACGGCGGGCAAACTCGGTCTGCCAAAAACCATCGTCATCAACGGACACAAAACCGCCGGATCGAGCAGCTACTCCTTCGACGTCGGCGGGTCGGTCGCCAAATCCGACGCCCTCGGTTCGATCAACAAGATGGACACCGTCGAAGGCACCCGTGTCACGGGGAAGGTCTTCAACGGTAAGGACGGCTATCGATTCTCGGGTGACTTGAAACGACTCCAGGTCGACGGCAAGGCACGAATCTCGATCGGAGCGGGGAAATAATGAGCCGGTCCCGCTGGGAGCGACTTCCCGCCAACCCCGACCTCGAAGGGGACCTCGGCTACGAAATCGACGAGTGGGACGTTATCCGCGCCCGCCGAGACGGGCGCGGCCGACTCATGTTCCTTCCAAAGGACAAGGACATGCTCCGCGACGACGCGTTCATCCTCGCTGACGCGGACGCCGTTTGTAACGTCGAAAAGAAGCAGTAGACCCTCCAACGGATCTTTTCGAGGTCCGTTCTTCTTCCACCTACTGCCCTTCGGCCCGCCGCAGTTCGGGCGGCAATCCCTGCACGGTTCGCCGCCGATAGTAGAGATACTGGGCGATGGCCGAAACCCCGTACGCGACGAGTATGATGACGGCAGTGGCGATGCCGGAAATCAGCGTGAACGGGTATATTTCGAACCAGACGCCGAGCACGAGCAGGATGCTACCGAGCGAGAGCGCGAGGTAGTATCTGTCCCACGGAATCTCGGGTCGAGAGACGTCGCCGAGGTACGTATCGAGTTCACGTGCGCGTCGCGAGAGGGAAATCTCGCCCTCGTCCCTGTCGTACTCCACGATTCCGGCGTCGTCGAGTTTGGGGAGATGGGTCTGATAGAGCGAGATGTAGACGCGCTTGCGCTGCTCGCTCGTCAACCCCGAGAGCGTGGTGTCGTTCTCCCACACTGCGACTTGATCGGTCAAGTCGGATAGCTCGACGATTCCACCCTCACGTCGCAGGTAGTAGAGCGCATAGCGTCGTCGTGGACTCTTGAGAACCTCGAACACCTGGTCCTGTGAGAGTCCGGAACTAGCCATCGTATGGGGAGAGAGGCCGCTCGCTCATCGAAACCAATACACCTCCGTTTGCGTACGCGACCAGCCTGTGGTCACGGCTTCCACCACCGCATACACCGGCAATCACCGCTTCCCCACTTTGTTACCACGGTGCTGTTCTCGGGTAACGTCGCCATACACCCCGCCCATTCGGCCGTATTCCTCGTTCCCGGTCGAGTAACGCCGATTTCGGCGGGTAAACGGCTCGTAGCGGGGCTAGTCCGGAGCTACCCTCCGCCAAGGAGCGTATAACAAAGAGGACAGGTAGGGCATGGGGAATAACGCCCAGTCCGTCGCACGCACGGCGGAATCGGGCGATTCATGACCCAAGCTATGAACTCACTACCATCCACTGACACGCCCTGTGATTCGTGTCCCCGCTGGGGTGGTCGGCCGTGACCGAACCACAGAGTCGGGACCGGACCATCCACCCGGATGCGACGGTTGGATACGCCTACACGGCGGATTCGACGCCACCGACTATCGGTAACGGTGCGACCATCCGGTCCGGAACGGTTATCTACGACGACGTAACCATCGGGAGCGATTTCACGACCGGCCACGGTGCCCTCGTGCGGGAGAAAACGACCATCGGCGACGACGTTATCGTCGGCACGAACACGGTTATCGATGGGCAAACGACCATCGGTTCGCACGTGAGCATGCAGACGAACGTTTACGTCCCGACCAACACCACGGTCGGGAACCGGGTGTTCGTCGGACCGGCCGCGACGTTCACTAACGACCCGTATCCCATCCGCCAATCGACGGACCTCGAAGGGCCGACGCTCGAAGACGACGTTTCCATCGGCGCGAACGTAACCCTCCTCCCCGGCATCACCGTCGGCGAGGGGGCCTTCGTCGCCGCCGGTGCCGTCGTGACTGACGACGTGCCACCCGAAACGCTCGCCGTCGGTACGCCCGCCGAGATACGTCCGCTTCCGGAATCGCTCTCGGGAGGGAACGACATATGATTCCCATCGCGAACCCCGAACTGGGGCGCGAGGAGATCGAAGCGACCGTCTCCTGTATCGAGGAGGGACAACTCGCCGACGGGCCGGAAGTACGTCGGTTCGAGGACGAGTTCGCCGCCTTCTGCGGGACGGAGTTCGGCGTCGCCACGAGCAACGGAACGACGGCCCTCCACGCCGCGTTCGAGGCCCTCGATATCGGCCCGGGTGACCGCGTGGTCACCTCGCCGTTCTCGTTCGTCGCCAGCGCGAACGCCATTCGGCTCGCCGGGGCGGAACCCGTCTTCGCCGACATCGACTCGGACACGTACACGCTCGATCCGTACGCGACCGAGCAGGCGGTCCGGAAACACGAGGCGGACGCGATTCTCGCGGTGCACCTCTACGGACTGGCGGCGGAGATGAACCACCTGCAGGATATCGCCGAAACGCACGACATCGCACTGATCGAGGACGCCGCGCAGGCACACGGTGCGGAGTACGACGGCAGACCAGTCGGGTCGTTCGGCGACGCGGCCTGTTTCTCCTTCTACCCGACGAAGAACATGACGACGGGGGAGGGGGGAATGGTGACGAGCGACCGCCGCGACGTGGCCGAACGCGCGGCGAGTTTCGTCAACCACGGTCGCACCGCGGACGGCGGCTACGACCACGTTCGTCTCGGTCACAACTTCCGGATGACGAGCATGGCCGCGGCCATCGGTCGCGTGCAGCTGTCACGGCTCCCGAAGTACAACGAGGCGCGGCGGGCCAACGCGGCCTATCTCACCGACCGCCTCCGTGACGCGACCGTCAAACCGCCAGTCGAACCCGACGACTGTCGCCACGTCTACCATCAGTACACGATTCGCAC
This sequence comes from Haladaptatus sp. AB618, assembly GCF_024136965.1. Classification (NCBI taxonomy): domain Archaea; kingdom Methanobacteriati; phylum Methanobacteriota; class Halobacteria; order Halobacteriales; family Haladaptataceae; genus Haladaptatus; species Haladaptatus sp. AB618. The sequence goes on from NZ_JAMYJX010000001.1 coordinate 1,131,208, forward strand.
GGAGGACAGGGACGGGTTGCAAAACCACCTCGAATCGCACGGCATCGGGACGGGCGTCTACTACCCGACGCCGATTCACAAACAACCAGCATACCAGCACGTCGAACACGACGCCCCGGTTTCGGAACGGATGGCGGACGAAGTCCTCTCGCTTCCCGTCCATCCCGGCCTGACGGGTGAAGACGTGCGAACGATTGCAACCACCATCATAGATTATGAGTGAACCAACGAACGCGGTCGTCATCGGCGTCGGAAGCATGGGTCGCCATCACGCCCGCGTCTACAGCGAACTACCCGAAGTAAATCTCGTCGGGATTCACGACGTGGACGAAGCGAACGCGGCCGAAGTCGCCAGAAATCACGGCACACAGGCCGTCGATATGGAAACCGCCCTCCAAATCGCGGACGTCGCTTCCATCGCTGTTCCGACTCCATACCACTACGAGACGGCGAAGAAGTGTATCGATGCGGGGGTTCACGTCCTCGTCGAAAAGCCGTTCGTCGGCGATCCCGACGAGGGGGTGGACCTGATCTCCCGCGCGAAGAGCGCGGACGTGATGATTCAAGTCGGCCACATCGAACGGTTCAATCCGGCGATCCGGACGCTCTCGGAGATCGTCTCGGAACTCGATATCATCGCCATCGATGCACAGCGACTCGGTCCGCCACCGGAGGGCCGAGCGGTGGACGTGAGCGCCGTGATGGATTTGATGATTCACGACATCGACGTCCTGCTCTCCATCGTGGACGACGATATCAACTCGATTGCGGCGGCCGGGACGCGGGATAACCGCTATGCGAGTGCGAGTATCCAGTTCGACGGCGGAATCGTCGCCGGACTCACGGCGAGTCGGGTGACACAGGAGAAGGTCCGGAAGCTGTCGATCACGGCGGCCGACTGTCGGGTGAACGTCGATTACACGAACCAGTCGGTCGAGATTCACCGTCACTCGCTGCCGGAGTACATCGAGGACAACGGCGACCTGCGTTACCGGCACGAGAGCATCATCGAGCGCCCGACCGTGGAGAACGGCGAACCGCTGAAGAACGAACTCCGATCGTTCGTCCGGAGCGCGACGACCGGTTCGACGCCGGTCGTCACCGGCGAGGACGGACTTCGCGTGCTCGAAGTCGCTCGAAAGATCGACGGATTGGCGTCCGGCCCGAAGGAGCAGGAACAGGAGGTGCATCTCGGGTGAGCCTGCGGCGACCCGAAAGGCTCTACGCGAACGACGCATCCACGGACGAGCAGCGTGAAGCGTTCCTGTCCGGCGATGTTCCCGTGGCTGTGTACGGCCTCGGAAAGATGGGCCTACCGCTCGCGGCGGTGTACGCCGAGACTTGCAGCAACGTCGTCGGGGCGGACATCGATCCGGACGTGGTCGCAGGAATCAACCGCGGCGAGTGTCACGTCCAGCGCGAACCCGGTCTCGAGGAACTCGTCTCGGAAACGGTCGAGTCGGGGTCCCTCCGGGCGGTCGAATCGCCGACGGAAGCGGCGCGGGACGCCGCGATTCACGTCGTCATCGTTCCGACGCCGATAACCGACGACGACGAACCCGACCTCGCCATCCTCCAGTCGGTGATGGAGAGCGTCGCCGAGGGACTCGCCCCCGGCGACCTCGTCGTGGTCGAGTGCACCGTCCCGCCGCGGACGACCCGCGACGTCTTGCTCCCGATGTTGGAACGCGAGAGCGACCTCACGCGTGAAGAGTTCGGGGTCGCGGTCTGCCCGGAGCGAACCTCCAGCGGTCGCGCATTGGAAGACATTCGGGGAGCCTACCCCAAAGTCGTCGGCGGCGTGGACGATGAGAGCACGCGCGTCGCGGAACTCGTCTACGGCGAACTGACCAGCAACGAGGTCATCGCGGTGCCGAGCGCGACGACCGCTGAAGCCGTGAAGGTGTTCGAGGGCGTCTACCGCGACGTCAACATCGCGCTGGCGAACGAACTCGCCACGATGGCCGACGCGGCGGATATCAGCGTCAACCGGGCCATCGAGACGGCGAACACCCAGCCGTTCTGTGACATTCATCGGCCGGGACCGGGCGTCGGCGGGCACTGCATTCCGTACTACCCGTACTTCCTCATCCGCCAGTTCGAGATGGATTTCCCGCTGTTGAGTACCGCACGCGAGGTGAACGACTCGATGCCCGCGTTCACGGTCGAAAAGGTCGGAGAACTGTTGGAGGACGAGGGCAAATCGCTCGCGGACTCGCGGGTGCTCGTCCTCGGTCTGACCTACCGACCCGGCGTCGAGGAGACGCGGGCCGCCCCGGCACGCCCCATCTGTGCCGACCTGACCGAGCGCGGTGCGGACGTGTTCGCGGTGGACCCAGTGCTCCCGACCGCCGACGACTTTGAGGCGACGAAACTCCCGCTCGAAGCCGTGGAAGGGTACGATTTCGACGCGGCAGTGATGGTCACGAACCACGACGAGTTCGCGGACATCGACTGGGACGGGTTCGATCCGATGGTCGTCGTCGACGGCCGGAACTGTCTGGACCTGTCCCGGTCGGACCACCGCGTCTACACCATCGGAGGTGACTGAATGTACGAGGGCAAATCCGTCGCGGTCGTGGTCCCGGCGTACAACGAGGAAGGACTCGTCGGCGGCGTCATCGACACCGTCCCCGAGTTCGTCGACCGGGTGTACGTCATCGACGACTGCTCGACCGACGGTACGTGGGCCGAGATTCAGTCGCACGCCGAACGCGCCGAAGCGGTCGCGGACGGTACGACGATGGGCGACGGTGGAGCGATGGACGACGGCGGTCGAACGGGCGACGGCGGAGCGATGAGCGGCAGTGGCAGGATGAACGACGGGGGCACGATGAACGACGCTCGGGCGAACTTCGACCGGCGTATCGTGCCGATCCGTCACTCCGAAAATCGGGGCGTCGGCGCGGCCATCAAAACCGGCTACTGTCGTGCACACGAGGAGAACATCGACGTGACGGCGGTGATGGCCGGTGACGGCCAGATGCGTCCCGAGATGTTGGCTCGAATCATCCAACCCATCGTGGACGGCCGGGCCGACTACACGAAGGGGAACCGACTCTCGACGCCGGGATTCCGCGAGGGAATGTCGGCGTGGCGGAGTTTCGGCAACTGGCTGTTGACGTTCCTCACGAAGGTCGCCAGCGGCTACTGGGGGATGGTGGACCCGCAAAACGGCTACACGGCGATTTCGAGCCGAGCGCTCTCGAACCTCGCGATCGAGGACGTGTACGACGATTACGGCTTCGCGAACGCCCTCCTCGTCCGGCTAAACGTCCACGACATGCGCGTCGCCGACGTGACCATGCCCGCGGTGTACGGCGACGAACAGAGCACGATTCGCTACTCGACGTTCATCCCGAAGCTCTCCGCGCTGCTGCTGTGGAGCTTCCTGTGGCGGATCAAGACGAAATATCTCGTCCGGGACTTTCACCCGCTCGCGTTCCTGTACGGTCTCGGAGCGATGGGAACCGCCGCCGGGTTGCTCTCGTTGGCTCGACGCAAGCGAGGGTCCTCGGACGGACTCACGGCGATGCTCCTCGGCGGCATCTGTTTCGTGCTGGCGATGGCGTTCGACCGGGAGGAAACCGCGGAACTGGAGGTACGCAACGAATGAATTCGGAGGAATACGATAGATGAAGGTACTGACCGTCGTCGGCGCACGCCCGCAGTTCGTGAAAGCTGCCGCCGTCTCCCGCGTCCTCAGGCAGGACCACGATGAAGTGCTCGTCCACACCGGCCAGCACTACGACGAAGGAATGTCGGACGTGTTCTTCGAGGAACTGTCCATCCCGTATCCGGACACCAACCTCGGCGTCGGTTCGGACACCCACGGTCGGCAGACCGGCGCGATGCTCTCCGGATTGGAGGCCGAAATCGAGGCCGAGGAACCGGACGCGGTGCTCGTCTACGGCGACACCAACTCGACGCTCGCGGCGGCCATCGTCACGTCGAAGATGGACCCACCGTTGGCGCACGTCGAGGCCGGAATGCGCAGCGGGAGCGAGATTCCCGAGGAGACGAACCGCGTCCTGACCGACCACGCCGCCGACCTACTGTTCGTCCCGTCCACCGACGCCGCGGCCAACCTCGCACGCGAGGGGATCACGGAAGGGGTCCACAACTCCGGCGACGTGGGCTACGACGCCCTGCTCTGGGCGCGCGACCGGGCGGATACGAGCGTTCTCTCGGACTTCGGCGTGGGGTCCGGGGAGTTCGTCCTCGCCACGGTCCACCGGGATACGAACGCGGACGATCCCGAAAAACTGGAGGAGATCGTGGACGCGCTGGTCGAGGACCCGCGTCCGGTCGTCCTCCCCGCCCATCCGCGGACGGTGGCCCGACTCGAGGAGTTCGGCCTCTACGGCCGGGCCGAACGCGGGTTGATACTGACCGAACCGGTCGGATATCGGCAGTTCGTCGCCCTGCTCGACGCCGCGGCGGTCGTCGCCACCGATTCGGGCGGCGTCCAGAAGGAGGCGTTCTTCCTCGACACGCCCTGTGTCACGCTCCGCGAGGAGACCGAGTGGGTCGAGACCGTCGAGAGTGGCTGGAACCGGTTGGTCGGCGCGGACGGCGGGGCGATTCGAAGCGCCCTGTCGGACGTGACGATGCCGAACGAGAAGCCCACGCCGTACGGCGATGGGACCGCGGCCGAACGGATCGTGGAGGTGCTTTCCGATGTTACCCGGCTATGAATTCGAACTGTGTTTGACCCACGACGTGGATAGACCCTACAAACGACTGCAAGCCCCGTACTACGCACTCAAAGACCGGAATTTGGGTCATCTCTCGGCGCTCGCCCCCGGTGTTAATCCGTGGTGGCAGTTCGAGGAGATCATGGAACTGGAGGATTCCCTGGGCGTTCGATCGGCGTTTTACTTCCTTCAGGAGGAATCGATCTTCCAGAAGCCGCCGAACGAGTGGTTCACGCCGCGCTACTGGATCGAACACCTCGGTCGCTACGACCTGTTCGACACGGCCATCCTGGACGTGCTCCACGAGTTGGACGACGGAGGCTGGGAGGTCGGACTCCACGGCTCCTACGATTCCTACGACGATCCGGATGCCCTCCGCGAGCAGAAGACCGCGCTGGAGGCCGCCCTCGGTCACCGGGTCCGCGGCGGTCGTCAACACCATCTGAACCGCGGTGATTCCACCTGGAAACACCACCGCGACATCGGATTGGAGTACGATGCATCCCTCGGGTCGAGTTCCGACTACGGCTTCCAGCACGGCTACGGCGTGCAGCGTCCGTTCGACGACGACTTCATCGTCTTCCCGCTCACCATGATGGACATCGCCATCCCCGACCCCGGCGACGATTTCGAGGCGGCGTGGGCGGCCTGCGAGGACCTGCTAGCCGAAGCCGCCGAGAACGACGCCGTGATGACCGTCCTCTGGCACCCCCGCCTGTTCTCCGACGAGTTCCCCGGCCACCGCCGCCTCTACCGCCGCCTCATCGAGTCAGCCCTCGACCGCGGCGCGTGGGTCGGCCCCCCGGGCGACCTCGCTGATCGGGTCGGAACCGCCTCGCGGACCTCGACGAGTCGCGCGAGCATGCACAGTAAATAACGCGTTCCCGGCGATTTTCGTACGCGACAGTGATACGGTTCAGATGGTTTCTCGCTCCGGAGACTGCGACGTTTGAGCTGACACGACATCCTCCGAGACCAAGTTTTCGAAGGCCGATAGATGTTCGATACGAGAGATTTTTCTATCCCCGTGACTACGTATACCGTGCGGCGATGGGACCGCAACCAAAATCCACATCGTAGCAGGTGTGGCGAGGATTTCCAACGCTTCCATCGTAGTCACTGCGTTCCCGGAGGAATTCGGTGCCGTGTCGTCGTTACCATCGTGCATTGAGAAATATATTCGAATATTCGCCTCCGTATCGAATAGTCGGATATCTTTGTGTCAGTAGCTCAAACGCTCGAATTTCGCTCGAATCCGATCCGATCTCGTCGTAACCGTCGGAGTAGACACCGCCTGAACCCCTTTCGGTCGATCATTCGTCGCGGCAGGTGGGGGATAACAAAGTGAAAACCGCCGCTATCGGCGGACGAGACGAACGAATGAGAGTCGAACGTTTATCTATCGAAGAGTGGGCTGACGCGCTCCCCAACGACGGGTTCGAGGTGTTTCACCGTCCGGCGGCGCTCGCGGCGATCGAGCGGCACGCACCGGGCGAACTCCGATTGTACGGGGGCTTCAAGGGACAACAAGCTATCGCCCTGCTTCCCGTCGTCGTCCGGAACGGACCGCTCGGAACCGCCGCGTTCTCGCCACCGCCAGGGATGGGGATTCCGCGGCTGGGACCGATCATGATGCCGACGAGTCCGAAACGACGGAAGCAGGAGAAGGTCAACCGCGAGTTCACCGAGACGGTGCTCGGCCGGATCCGAACCGACTACACGGCGCGACTCGCCGAGGTCGGATTCGATTCGCCGGTCGCACAGCGTGTGGGTGAACAGATGGAGTCCGGGTTGACCCTGTTCCGCATGCTCTGTGGCACCGACTACGGCGACCCGCGACCGTACTCGTGGGGAGACCTGAGCGTCGAACCGTACTTCACCTACGAACTGGACCTCGCATCGACCACGGCCGACGCCGTGAAGAAATCCTTCAGCAAGAGCCTCCGTCGGGAGATTCGTGACGCCGAGGACCTCGACGTGACCGTCACCCGCGAGGGAATCGACGGCGCGCGCGACGTGTTCGAGCACACCGTCGAACGGTACGACGAACAGGACGAGACGCTCGGCCTCTCGTGGGAGTACGTTCGGGACCTCTGGGAGGGACTCGACGACGCCGCCCAGACCTACGTCGCTCGGGACGACGAGGGGAACTACCTGACCGGGATCACCGCGCTCTACTCGAACGACGCGGCGTACTTCTGGCAGGGCGGTGCCCGCTCGGTGTACGAGGGGACGAGCGTGAACAGCCTCGTCCACTGGAACATCATTCAGGACATCGTCGAGGAACCGCCGGTCGAGTCGGTGACGAGGTACGACCTGATGGGAGCCAACACGGAGCGGCTCTGTCGATACAAGGCGAAGTTCGGGGCGGACCTGGTCCCGTACTATCTGGTCGAATCGAACGGGACGACGATGAGCGCCGCGAAACGGGCTTACCAGTTCGTGAGGGGATGAGAATGCGATACCTCTTCTTCACCAACACGCCCGCGCACGTCCACCTCTATCGCCACGCGATAGAGCGACTGCAAGCCGAGGGCCACGACGTGCTCGTCCTCGGGCGGGATTACGGCTGTACCCATGCACTGTTGGACTATCACGACCTGCCGTATCGAATCTACGGCAAGTGCGAGACGACGATGTTCTCGCTCTTCCGCGAACTGCCGGGGCAGTACCTCGAAATCTTCCGGCAGACGCGGCGCTACGATCCGGACCTCATCTTCGGCGTCGGCTCCTACGCGGCTCACGCCGGGGCGATGTCTCGCACGCCGGTCGTCGTCGTCGCCGACTCGGAACCGACGACGTTCGACCACGTCGCGTCCCGCCCGTTCGTGGACACGTTCCTCACGCCGCACACCTTCGGCAAGGACCTCGGCGCGAACCACTACGAGTTCCGCGGGTTCAAGGAACTCGCCTATCTCCACCCGGACGTGTACGAACCCGACCCGACGATTCGGGACCGGCTCGGCGTCGAGCCGGACGAGGAGTACGCCATCGTCCGATTCAACGCGTTCGGCTCGCACCACGACGTGGGACACTCGGGATTCTCGCCTGAAAAGCGTCGGAAACTCATCGCCGCGCTCTCCGAGCACGTCACCGTGTTCGTCTCCGACGAGGGCGGCAACCCGGCCCCCGGCGACTCCTACGAGTTCGACCTCCACCCAGCCTTGCTCCACGACGCGCTGGCCGAAGCGTCCCTGCTCGTCGCCGACACCCAGACGATGGTGACGGAGGCGGCCCTGTTGGGAACGCCCGCGATCCGGTCGAACTCCTTCGTCGGCGAGTCGGACATGGGCAACTTCATCGAACTCGAACGCGAGGGACTCATCTACAACTTCCGGGAGTTCGACGACGTGCTCTCGCAGGCGCTCACCACCATCTCGGACGACTCGGCGAAACGCCGTCTCCGCGAGCGACGGGACGAGTATCTCTCGGACAAGGTGAACCTCACCGACGTCATCGTGGACGTGGCGAGAACGGCCGTGGTCCCACAGCAACGTATCGAACGAACGGTCGCGGTGTCGCACCGATAGCGAATACGGTTTTTCGTACTTTTTCGCGTCCCGGTCGGTTCGAACTCGTCGCCGACCAGTTAACGACGCTCGTCGCGTGAATCATCAGAGCCGATATATTTTCTCGGCCGACCCGTGGGACGAATCGCAACGTTCGGGGCCGAAATTGGGCGATTTTCGGTACGCCGAACCTGCCCCCGGGAAAGCCACGGATAACAAAGGCCGACACTCCCCTCGGGTTCAGCAACGTGTCGAGAGGAACCTCACAGCCGAGCGCCAGCGTCCAGCAGCGACCGCTGCGGGTGCTGAACCTCGTGACGAACGTCGAAGCCCGATTTTACAACGAACAACTACGGGTTCTCGAAGCGCGCGGCGTCCACGAAGAGACACTCGCGCCGCCGGGAACCCATCGTACCCACGAATCGGTCACCGAACGACGGCCGACCGACTACCTCCGATTTTTCCCGACAGTCCTCAAAAACTCCTTGGACGGCTACGACCTGGTTCACGCGAACTACGGACTCACGGCACCGATGGCGCTGGCACAGGTTCGGTTGCCGGTCGTCCTCTCGCTGTGGGGGTCTGACCTCCTCGGCGAGTACGGTTGGTTGAGCAAATTCTGTGCCCGCCACTGCGATGCCGTCATCGTCATGTCCGAAGGGATGGCGGCGGAACTCGACTCCCCGTGTCACGTCATTCCGCACGGAATCGACCTCGAGCGGTTTTCCCCGCAACCCACGGGTGAAGCCCGCGACGCAGTCGGGTGGTCTCGAAACGCCAAACACGTCCTCTTTCCCTATCCGCCGATGCGGGAGGTAAAGGACTTCCCGCGAGCGGAGCGGGTGGTCACGGCCGCCGCGAAGCAGGTCGGAGGGCCGGTGGAACTCCAGAGCGTCTACGGGGTGCCACACGACGAGATGGCTTCCTACTACAACGCGGCGGACGTACTCCTGTTGCCCTCGAAGAGCGAGGGATCGCCGAACTCCGTCAAGGAGGCGATGGCGTGTAACCTACCGGTCGTGACGACCGATGTCGGCGACGTCGAGGACCGTTTGGCGGACGTCTCTCCGTCGCACGTCTGTCGGTCCGACGACGAACTCGTGGACGGGTTGGTGGACGTGCTTTCGTCCCCCCGTCCGTCGAACGGACGCGAGAACGTCCGCGACGTCGGACTCGAACGAATGGGTGATAGGATCCGTGCCGTCTACGAGTCCGTCCTCTGATGCAGCATCACACAATGATTCGGACTCGGCCGCCGTCACCCGGTTCGTCACGACATCGGCGAATCAGGTGGTCTATAACAAAGGGCCGTTCCGCCGACGAGGGTGACGATTAAATGGCACGGACCTACGCACACCGACTGGAGAAGATAACGCTGGTCGCCGGGTTCTGTGCGCTCGCAGCGGGGGTTTTTATCGCACACATGTCGCCAGCGCACGGCTACGAACTCTCGATCTACCGATCGACGCCGCTCCTCTTCTGGGTCGGGGCGGGCCTCGCTCTCCTTCTCGGAACCGCGGTTGCGGTGTCCGCACCCGACTGGTATCGCACGCTCGGTCTCGTACTGGGAGGGGCGACGGTGCTGATCATCGCGTCGCTCCCGCTCGTCAGGGGGTATTACTTCTACGGGCCGGGCGACTCGCTGACACATCTCGGATGGGCGAAGGACATCATCTCGGGGAACATGCCCGCCTACGATCTGTTGTACCCCGGTACGCATACCATCGCGATCGTAGTTCACGAAGCGACCGGCATGGCGCTCACGCAGTCGATGCTCGTCATGGTCTCCGCGTTCGTCCTCGTCTATCTGCTGTTCGTTCCGCTCGCCGTCGGTGCCGTGGTGGACGACGACAGGGCGGTGACGTACGCGGCGATTTCGGGATTCCTGCTCCTACCGATAAACACGATCAGCGTCTTCATCATGCCGCACCCGACCTCGCAGGCCATCCTGTTCCTCCCGCTCATACTCTACCTCGTGGCGAAGTACGTCACCCTATCGAACCCTCGACGGGTGCCGATTCTGGGAACCGGGGCAGGGGCGCTACTCGCCCTCGCGTCGATCGCCGTCGTGTTCGTTCATCCCCAACAAGCAGCCAACGTCATCCTGTTGTTCGGTGGCGTCATCGTCGTCCAGTTCGTCTATCGCCTGTTCCGCGACGAGCACGCCATCGCACACCATCGGGCGCTGTACTCACAGACGTTCTTCCTCGGGGCAATGTTTCTCGCGTGGTCACCGTTTCATCAACGGTCGGGCGGGGCGGTGCACGCGCTCATCAACAGCCTCCTCTCCGACCCGACTGCGGGCGCGGATTCCGCACACGCGGCCGCGAGCCTCTCCCAACTCGGCGGCAGCATCCGTCTGCTCTTTTTGAAACTGTTTCTCGTCAGTTTCGTCTTCCTCCTATTGGCGGGCATCCTGATGCTCGGCGGCCTCCTCGGCCGCGTTCGTGGAACGGACGCGAACGCGTTCAGCAAGTATCTCGCCATCGGCACCGTTCCGTTGTTCGTCCTCTTCGTCGCCTTCTTCATAGCCAGTTACGCTCAGTTTCACTTTCGGATACTGGGGTTCCTCATGGTCCCCGTTACGATGCTCGGGGCAATCGCGCTCGCCCGTGGGGTGGACGCGGCCGGAAGAAGACTGCCGAACGACGGCCCGGTGTCCGGGTTCATCGTGATACTCTTCGCCATCATGCTCGTCCTCTCGCTGGTGACTATATTCCACTCCCCCTACATGTACCAGACGTCCGGCCAAGTTTCGGACGGCGAGATGACGGGATTCTCGACGGCGCTCGCACACCGAGGTGACGTGAAATTCACCGGACTTCGAGCGTCCGGCAAGCGGTACTCGGACGGAATTCTCGGCTACGAGGCGAGCAGACGTGCCGATTTCCGTGGCGAGGGAATTTACGGCAACTACAACGCTACCGAGAAGAACTTCACCGCCGGACGGTTGGAGCACGTCTTCGATGGGCCGCGATACCTACCGATAACCGACGCCGCCAGGGAGCGAGAGCTCTCCGTGTATCGCGGGCTTCGATTCCCGGAGCGTGGGTTCAGAACGCTCGAGAGTCAACCCGGCGTGGACAGGGTACAATCGGGTGGCGGCTTCGACCTCTACTATATCAAATGACGGGATTCAGACTGCAGAAATTCATCCGATAATGGATACGAAAACCTTCGCACGCGGATTCAAGGCATCGTTGGGTGCTCGTGCGGTTCACATGGTTGCGAGCGGGTTGTTAGTCCTCGTCCTCACCCGCTTTTTGCTCACTCCGGCCCAGTACGGACTTCTCGGTAGCGCGCTCGCCGTGTTCGGCGTCGCCGGACTGTTCGCAGACCTCGGCACTTCGAAATCGGCGGCCCGATACGTCACCGAATATCGGGACCGTGATCCGGGACAGGTCCCCTACGTTCTCCGTGCGGCGCTTCGCTATCGGATCATCGCTATCGTCGTCGTGTCCGGGGCGTTCACCCTGTTTTCGGGGACTATCGCCCATCTCATCCACCAACCCGAACTCGCCCCGCTGATGGTGTTCGGCGGGGCGTACATCGCATGCTACTCGCTCTCCACGTTCGCAGTCGTCGTGTTTCAAGGATTCAATCGGGTGACGTGGAGCGCCGTGACGCGGGCGACGGGAAGCGTGAGTCTACTGGTGTTCGTCGTCATCGGCGTCGTCGTCCTCGGTGGTGCTGGCGGCGCACTCCTCGGCTACGTGGCTAGCTATGCGGTGGCGACTGTCGTCGGGTTCGCCGTCCTCTACCGGAAGTTCTACTCGACCATCGACGACGCGGACGAACCCGAGGACGGACTCTCCCGGCGCGTTCTCAGGTACAGCATTCCGCTCACGGCGACACAGGGTGCGAACGTCCTCGACAAGCGCATCGACACCATCCTCGTCGGGGCCATCGTCGGTCCGGTCGCGGTGAGTTCCTACTACCTCGCCAAGAACATCGCCACGTTCCTTCAGGCCCCCGCGGCCTCCCTCGGTTTCACCATCTCGCCGACCTACGGGGAGCAGAAGGCCGACGACGCACGCGACGCGGCCGCGAGTCTCTACGGGACGACGTTACGACACACGCTCCTGCTCTACGTTCCCGCCGCTGCCGGATTGGCACTCCTCGCCGGTCCCGCCGTGAGGCAGGTGTTCGGCGCGAAATACGCCGGGGCCATCCCCGTCGTGCAGGTGTTCTCGGGGTACGTCGTCCTCAGCGCCGTGTCGTTGATCACCAGCGACGCGCTCGACTACCTCGGCAGAGCGCGGGAACGGGCGTGGGCCAAGGGCGCGACCTCCGCCGCGAACTTCGCCCTCAACCTCGTCCTCATCCCCTCGTTCGGTGCCGTCGGCGCGGCGTGGGCCACCGTCGCGACTTTTTCGGTGTACGTCGCCGTCAACGTGCTCGTCGTCCACCACGAATTGGAACTCCCGGTTTCGCGCCTGTTCCGACACGCCGCCTTCGTCCTCGCCATCACGTTCGCCATGTCCATCGTCGTGTATCTCGCCCTCCCGTTCGTCTCGGGACCGATATCGCTCGCCGGGGTGGTGCTGCTCGGCGGCGCTATCTGGGCCAGTCTGGCGACGATGAGCGGCCTGCTCGACATCGGTCGCGTCGCGAACGTGCTGGAGTCCTAACGGAGTCGGTCGGCACGACCGGATTTCGACCGCTTGACGGTGATTTCGAATTCCACACCCCTAGAACCAAAGGTCCGTACGGCACATCCCTAATCGATCAATCGTGTCCACAGTAGCGACGACGCTCACGGACGCTCTCGGCCTCGACGTCCCCATCGTTCAAGCGCCCATCGGAAGCGCGACCTGTCCCGAACTGGCGGCCGCCGTCGCGGACGCCGGTGCGCTCGGAATGTTGGCCATCACGTGGCGGGACGCGGCGACGACCCGTCGGCTATTGGCCGAAACCGAGCGGCGAACCGACGGCGTGTTCGGCGTGAACATCGTCGAGGATCCGAGCGCGAAGGACGTTCCGACGGAAACACATCTCGAAGTCTGTCTCGACGTCGGTGTCGAGGTGTTCTCGTTCTCGTTCGGGACCGCCGCTCCGTACGTCGAACGGATTCACGACCACGACGGCACCGTTCTCCAATCCGTCGGTAGCGCCGAGGAAGCGAAGAACGCCGTCGATGCGGGCGTGGACGTCCTCGTCGCACAGGGGTGGGAAGCGGGCGGTCACGTACAGAGCGAGGTCGCAACCCTGCCGTTAGTCCCTCGTATCGTCGATACCGTTCCCGAGACGCCCGTTATCGCGGCCGGAGGTATCGCGGATGGTCGCGGAATCGCCGCCGTCCTCACCCTCGGCGCAGCAGGTGCGTGGCTCGGGACGCGATTCCTTGCAACCGAGGAAGCCAACGTTCACCGTCGCTATCGACGGCGAGTGATCGAAGCGAACGAGACCGAGACGGTCTACGCCACCCTCTTCGACGAGGGATGGCCGGAGGTGCCACATCGAGTGATCGAAAACGCGACCGTCTCGGACTGGAACGCTGCGGGACGCCCTGAAAGCCATCGACCGGGGGAGGGGGAGGTCGTCGCGGAAACTGACGCTGGGGACCCCGTTCACAGATACGAAGATTCGCTCGCCGTTCCCGGGATGAACGGGGACGTGGAGGAACTGCCGCTGTACGCCGGGCAGAGCGCGGGATTGACCGAAACGATACGACCGGCGGGGAGGGTCATTGAAACGCTCACCGAGGAGACGATCGAAGCCTTGCAAAAGAGATGACTGACGAGCATGGAACGCTCGGTGATCCTTCGCAGTTGCTCGTCACGTTCGTTCCTCGCAAAAGCGGAAGGGGCGGGATTCGAACCACGCGAAGCCTATCAAGCTCCCACCAACAAGTTGGTGGTGCTCTACCACTGAGCCACCCTTCCTCGTCCTACCCTTGGGGCGGGACTACCTTTGTTATGGTGGCCCTGAACGGGGGAAGAATTCGATCAGACCGTGAGTTCACCGACGAGCGAATCGAGGCCTTCGGAGAGCGAGACGGTCGGTTCGTAGTCGAGTCCCTCCCTCGCCCGCGTGATGTCCGCCCTGCTGTCGTCGATGTCGCCCGGTCGTGGATCGACGTGAACGACCTCCGAATCGGAGTCGGTCACGCGGCGGATCGCCTCGGCGAGGCCGCGAACCGTGACGCTCGACCCGGTACCGATGTTGAACGCTTCTCCGACCCTGTCGGTCGTGGCGGCGCGGCAGTTGGCCTGCACCACGTCGTCGACGTGGACGAAATCGCGGGTCTGGGTTCCGTCACCTTCGATGGCGATGTCCTCGCCCTCGGTCGCACGGTCGAAGAAGGTGCGGACGACGGCGCTGTATTCGGGATTCTGCCGCGGTCCATAGATGTTGAAATACCGCAGGACGACCGTTTCGAGCCCGTAGAGGTCGGAAAATCGGCGGGCGTACTGATCGGCGGTTAGTTTGTCGATGCCATAGGGAGAGGTCGGTCGCTTTCCCGCCGATTCGTGAATCGGTACGGATTCGGGATGGCCGTACACCGCGGCACTGGAGGCGAGGACGACCCGCGCGTCCTCCCGCCGAGCGTGGTCGAGGACGAGTAGACTCCCGTCGCCGGTGACGGCGTGGCTCCGGAGCGGTTGTTCGACCGACTTCGAGACGCTGACCATCGCGGCCTCGTGAAAGACGATATCGACGCCGGACATGGCCTCATCGACGACCGTCGAATCGCGTACGTCTCCCTCGATGACGGTGACGTCCGTCGGGAGGTTACCCCGCTTTCCGGCGGAGAAATCGTCGAGGATTCGGACGTCGTTGTGGTCCACGAGCGCTTCGGCGAGGTGGCTGCCGACGAACCCCGCGCCACCCGTGATGAGAACCGTTTGGCCGCGTGGAACGACCGAGTCGTCGACCGATCGTCGTCCGCCGCTCATTCCATGTACCCCAGACCCCGGAGTCGATCTTCCACGCCGTCGAAGTCCGCTTCGACGGCTTCGGACTCTCCGGATTTACCGTAATCCCGCTGTGAGACGGCCCGCCGTCCCGGTTTGGAGTGGGGATGGAAGATTTCCTTCAACACGCGACCGTCGGCGTCGGAGGGGACCGCCTCGTCCAACGCGTGAAGCAGGGTCGGGGCGACGTCCGTAACGTTCGCTTCGTTCGCCGTCGATTCCGCTTCGATACTGGCCCCCCACGCGAAGAAGATTCCCTCGGGGCGATGACTGGCGACCTTGCTCCCGCTGTCCCTGAACACCGAACGGGTGAGCGACACGGCCGTTTCGTACCCCTCGATGCCTTTGACCACGAGGTCGGGTGAGTAGGGGTCCGTCGGG
The DNA here is from genome assembly GCF_024136965.1 of Haladaptatus sp. AB618. Lineage (NCBI taxonomy): Archaea > Methanobacteriati > Methanobacteriota > Halobacteria > Halobacteriales > Haladaptataceae > Haladaptatus > Haladaptatus sp. AB618. The sequence goes on from NZ_JAMYJX010000001.1 coordinate 1,146,712, forward strand.
AACACCTCGTCCCCGTCGTGGACGTTCAGTGGGGCGTCGTCCGTTTCCGGGTCGGTCACTCCTTCGAACAGGGTTCGGAGTTCTTCCTTGAGCGCGGGTACGTCGGCGGGCGCGACGACGCCGGGGTCAAAGCGCATGGTGTCGTTGATGTAGACGTTACCCGACCCGTGGGCGAAGGCGACCGTTTCCTCGAAATTCACGTCGTAGAGGCTGTGGTTCCCGGGAACGTGCGTGGCGACGGAATCGACCAATCCCCGTGGAAGATGCTCGATGAGCGATTTTTCGTTGATGCCGAGGCGGGCCATTAATCCCTCGACCCGTTCCTTCGTCAGCCCCATCTTGGCGAGCGTTCCCCGCGTTCCGTTGCCGCTCTTTCGCGTCAGCAGGTTCTCGCGTTCGAGCAGCGTGTTGAGGAAGGCGAACCGAGAAATCGGACCGAAACCGTGGTCGGAGACGACGAACAGTACCGCATCACGGGATTCGATGTACTCCATCACCTCCCCCAGAATCTCGTCCAGTTGTTGGTAGTGTTCGAGAAGGACGTCGTCCTCCCAGATGAGGTGCTGGAGGCGGTCGGGGGCGGTGTAAACGAAAAAGAAAAGCCGCCACTGTTCCTCCATCAACCGTTGCATCAGGGTTCGACGCGTCGAGAGGAGCTTCGCTAGCTCCTCGCGGAACTCCTCGGGGCGGTCCCGGTACTCGTCCCACGAAAGGCCTATCTGGTAGTCCGGAATCTCGTTCGCAATTTCGTCGGCCAGTTCCGGTGGTTGGGTGAACCCGTCGTCCATCTCCGGGGTCATCATCCCGGTGACGAGCGATCCGTCGATGTCGCTCGCCGGGTACGTCATCGGAACGTTGCCGACGACGGCGGGCGAGATGATGTCCCACAGTTCCGGGCGGCGAACGTCCGCGCTGGTGTTCATCCGGTGGGTGTACCCCCGCTCCAAGTGTTGGAACCCGTACAGTCCGTGCTTATCGGGCCAGACACCCGTCGCGATCGTCGGCCATGCTAGCGGTGTCGAGTCCGGTGTCGTACTCGTTAGCGGGCCGGACGCACCCTCCTCCAGCAACCGAGAGAAGTTCGGTAGCTGTCCTTCCCCTGTCCATCGCCGAATCAAATCCCATGGGACGCCGTCCAATCCGAGGACGAACGCCCGTTCCGGGCTCTCAGTTTCCATCGACATAAGTTATCGTTGCCGGGGCAGTCCACCTGCCCGTGGCTCTATCGGTTTCACCATCGGGGTTCGCTTTGTTATGGGCTTGTTTCGAGGGGTCTGGGTGTGTCTACTCGGCGTATTTGGGACTGTTTCCGACGGTTCCACTCGAATACCGACTGGAGTACGAAAACCGTCCGAAGCACTCCGACCGGTCGGGAATGTACCCCGATGGGCCGAGCAGCAGCAGCCTACTCTATCGAAACTGAGCGACGACGAGAAAAATCGATTCGAGAGAATCGGCCGCTACCGCGGACCGATGGGCGTTCGGGTCGTCGCGGGATCGGTTCCCCGAATCGCACCCGCGATTTCGCCCATCGTCCGGACCTGAAGCCTCGCTTCGTCGCGCCGGGTTGCGAGATGTTCGAGGATCGTTCGCAATCGATCGAAGTCCCGTTCCTCCGTGAAGTTGTTCGGGTGCATCCAGAGGTGAAAAACCCCTTCGTCGGCGTCCGCAGCACGGTCGATGCCGCGCTTCGCCGAGCGAATGAGCGGGTCTCCCCAAAGCCGTTCGGTGACGGTTCGCGCCCGTCCCTCGTAACCGAACAGGAACATCGACGCCGGGATGTTCACCAGTCCGTACTCGTCGACTTCGGGTGTGACGAGCGGCGGACTCGTCCTGCTCACGAGCAAATCGATGAGCTTCCCGAGCGACTGGAAGCGCGACCCATCGTACCAGAGTTCCGGTCGCTCGCCGCGGTAGCACGTGAGTCCGTAGGCGGCGAGCACGTCCCGATGTCCGATCTTGTTTCGTGGGAAGACGAACGATTCGAGGGAGTACCCCGCGTCGTCCGCGGTTTCGATACTTCGTCGTGTCTCCGCGACTGCGACCTCGCGATTCGTCGCCTCGTCGCCGAGTTCGACGTGTGAAAACGTATGGCAGCCGAGTTCGTGTCGTGCGTCGGCGTCGATGATGGCATCGATCAGGCCGTCACCGAACCAGAACGGGTTCTCCGACGCACTGCTACCGGGGTCGCGGTCGAACCAGTCGTCCGTCGGTGTCGGATGGTTCGAGTGCGTCCCATCACACGATTCGAGAAAGAGATGACCGACGACTGCCCACGTCGCGGGGATGTTGAACTCGTCGAACAGAGCGAGAAGTCGAGACCACGACGTTCGTGCGGTCTCGACGTTCTCCTTGACCTCCGAGAGGTCGTGATACCCCCATGCGAGTTCGGCGTCGAGCGAGAGGACGACGGCGTTCATGTCTGTCGAAAACCCGGTCGGAACGCGATTAAACCGCGCCGACCGTTCAGTTTCGTTCGGGTGGGTAAGCGAGGATTACCCGGTCGATTCATTCGACAGTCACGCTCTTCGCCAGATTACGTGGCTTGTCGATGGGTCGGTCGAGGAGGGCGGCGGCGTGATACGAGAGCAGTTGCAACTGGACGTTGGCGAGGATTCCCGCCGCATCGGGGTGCGTATCGGGAATCGTCAACACGTCGTCCGCGTGCTGGAAGATCGCCTCGTTCGAATCGCTCGCCACCGCGACGACCGGCGCACCGCGAGCGTCGACTTCCTTGACGTTGTTCAGGGTCTTTTCGTCGTGACGGCCGTCGAACACGGCGAACACCGGGGTTGCCGGCGTCACCAGCGCGAGCGGGCCGTGTTTCAGTTCGCCCGCCGCGAAGCCTTCCGCGTGCTCGTACGAAATCTCCTTGAACTTGAGCGCCCCTTCCAGCGCGACCGGGAACATCGTCCCCCGGCCGATGAAGAAGTAGGACTCGCTGTCGTGGTAGCGTTTTGCGACGCGGTGAGCTTTCGTGTAATCGAGGATCTGTTGGATGTGGTCGGGCAAGTCGCCAAAGGCGGACAGCACTTCCTCGATGTCGTCGCTTCGCGTGCCGACCGTGTCCCGGACGATTCGTTCGCCGAGGAGGGACAGCGAGGCGACTTGTGAGGAGAACGTCTTCGTGGCGGCCACACCGATCTCCGGACCGGCCCGGATGAACAGCGCGTCGTCACATTCGCGTGCGGCGGTGGAGCCGACGACGTTCGTCACCGCGAGCGTCCGTGCACCGCTCGCGTTCGCTCGTCGCAAGGCCGAGAGGGTGTCCGCCGTTTCGCCGCTCTGGGTGACACCGATGACGAGCGTCTCCTCGTCCACCGGTGGCGGAGAGACGGCGTACTCGCTTGCGAGGAACGTCTGGGCAGGCACGCCGCGACGTTCCACGAAGCTGTTTCCGGCGAGACCCGCGTGGTAGGACGTCCCGCAGGCGACGAACTGAACGCGTTGAACGTCCTCGAACGTCCCTGCCGGGAAATCCTCCAGCGAGATATCGCCGGTCGTTTGGTCAACACGCCCACGGAGCGTTTGACGGAGTGACGTCGGTTGTTCGTGAATCTCCTTCAGCATGTAGTGGTCGTAGCCACCCTTCCCAGCATCCTGTGGGTCCCAATCGAACGTCTGACTGGTGCGCTCGACCGGCGTTCCATCGAGTTTCGTTATCTCGTGCTGGCCGGGTTCGATGATGACGACATCACCATCGTCGAGGAAGATCACCTCGTCGGTGAAATCCAAGAAGGCAGGGACGTCGCTGGCGAGGAAGTGGGTTCCTTCCCTGACACCGAGGACGAGCGGCGACCCCGACCGAGTCGCGTACACGGCATCGCTTCCTTCGACCAACATCGCGACGGCGTAACTCCCCGAGAGCTGTCGGATCGTCCGCCGGAACGCCTCCTCCGGCGTCGCACCGCGTTCGAGATGATCCTCGACCAGATGCGGGATCACCTCGGTATCGGTGTCGCTTTCGAACGTGTGACCACGTTCGACGAGCCCCGTTCGGAGCGACTCGTAGTTCTCGATGATGCCGTTGTGAACGACAGCGACCTTTTCGTCACAGCCGGTGTGCGGATGGGCGTTTTCGTCGGTCGGTGGTCCGTGCGTACTCCATCGGGTGTGTCCGATGCCGAGGCCGCCGGACGGGACTTCGTCTATCAACATCTCCTTCAGGTGTGATATTTGGCCTTCACGTTTGAAGACCGCTGGGCCTCCCCCGTTTTTGACGGCGAGTCCGGCCGAATCGTAGCCTCGATATTCGAGGTTTTCGAGGCCGACGAGCAACTCGTCTACCGCGTCTTGCGTTTCGCCAACTCGGGCGATGATACCACACATTAGTCGAATACCTCCCAGTTGTCACTCATTGCCGACGAAGCGTTCGCAGGTGGTTCCAATGGACGGTACGACTTCCGATATCTGTTCGTCTATCGTTCGGGAATCTCATAGGCAACTCCGCTATGTCCAATACCCCGATGTCTCCAATTCGGGGATGAACGGTAATTACGAATACCCGGATTACCTCTTTGTTATACGCCCTCTGACCGGTCTGAAGGTCGATCTTAGACCCCTCCAATGATGTCGTACTTGTCCCCGCTAGATGGATGCCGAGAAGGCATTTCGCAGGCGGTACGCTCGATACCACTCGGTACGGACCGGCTACTTTCGTTCCGTCACTGGCGGAAGCGAACGGATACCGAACTGGCCCTGCCAACACTGGATACAGACGTCCTACGGGGACGACCATCGACGTGAACGAGTTCAGTGGACGACCGCGACAAGAAAAGTGGGAACTGAATTTTCGCCGTGTCGTGTGGGCTCAGATGTTGATGGCGGATGGTTTGACCCAAATGACGAACTCATCGTCTTGCCGAACGACGCCGTGAACGGACTTGCTCTCGACCGACCCGTCCACGTCAGCGTCGTCGAGGCTGACGACTTGATTTACCTCGTCGATTACCCACCCGATGCTTCGCTCGTCTTCCGTCTCGAAAACGATCACCCGGTCACCCGCCCCGGACCCGGTCTGCCCGAGGACGGTTTTCGGGTTGACGATGGTCGTCGTCGTTCCCCGAAGGTCCATGACCCCTTCGACGTGCGGTTTCGAATCGGGCAGTTTCGTCAACTCGTGACGGTCCACAATCTCGTCGATGTGCGCGATATCGATGCAGTACTGTTTGTCTTCGAGACGAAAAACTAACACCTGTAATTCAGAAACTCTTTTTGACATGAGTGGTTCTCCTTTGGGGATCCACTTTACTGTTCCGCTGAAGGCTATCTCACGAAAACTCCGTTTCACTTCGGTTGGACTCCTCTACAATTCTAACACTTTCAAATTAAGTTTCTGTGACGAGGGTGACGGTATCTTTTTATGCTCTTGTTATCAAAGTCGATAACCGATGGGGTCTGTGGAACTGCTGCGGGTGCTCGGTAACAAATACAACGCCGAAATACTCGACGCAACACACGAACCGAAATCCGCACAGGAATTAAGCGAGGAGCTTGGTATCCCGATAGCGACCAGCTATCGCCGAATCGAAGAGCTCACCGAGGCAAACCTGCTCGAACTGACCGGGCGGGAGTTTTCGAACGAAGGTCGCCGGACGAAAGTGTACCGACGTGACATCGATAGCGTCGCAATCTCGTTTCAGAGTGATGGTATCGACGTGTCCGTCGGTGACCGTCCCGAAGTCGAGAACGCATTGGTAGACGTGTGGCGCGACCTGAAGGAGCAACAGTAACCCGTACAGTCCGTACAGTCCATAGTTCCGTGCTCTTCGGCGTCACACTCGCCATCTCGGGGTTCTCGATGGTTACGTTCGCCGTCAGTGGTATTCCCGGGCCGAACGATGAACGCCGTTCTAGCTCTTCATCGGCTTTCCCTTCGTCGTTCCTACGGTCATCGCGACAACCGTCAGTGCGTTCACGTACGGGTTCGAAGGTGATCCCCCTTCTCAGATTAGACGCAAACTTGTCATTGATGATTATATGACTGTTTGGGAAGTGTTAATTATATGCAGATGAGCGACCAAAACGAATTTTCTCCGTTAATGGCCTTATTTTGGATTATATTGCCATTATAGACCGTCTAAGAACGATATCACACCTGATAATTGGATACGTAGATTTAATACAATCCTTTGATTCGTTCCGCATAGAGTCCGAACCGTGATACATTTCGGTTCGGACATGAAGTGAGAAATCATGAAAGACGCAATTCAACAGCGCCTCAATAACAGAGGTCAGGTCGGTATCGGAACGCTCATCGTGTTCATCGCGATGGTGCTGGTCGCGGCGATTGCGGCCGGTGTACTCATCAACACGGCGGGCTTCCTCCAGTCGAAGTCCCAGCAGACGGGCCAAGACAGCACGGCACAGGTCTCCAACCGCGTCGAAGTCGTCTCCGGCTTCGGTAACGTGACGGACGCCGAACAAGTAGATTACATCAACCTGACCGTCATGCGCGGATCAGGTTCGGACGACATCAATCTCTCCACGGCCACCATCGAGTGGATCGGCCCGAACAAGGCAAAGACGCTCGTGGCGGGGAACATTTCACAGGTCAATACAAACGGTAGCAAGTATTTCAACGTCACTGATATCAAGGACGAGGACGGCTCCGCACCGGTCCTCAACAGTCAAGACGACCGATTCACCATCTCGATGAACGCTGGTACCATCGGTGGTAGCGACCTCGGAGAGGGTCAAACAGTTGACCTCAAACTCACCACGCAGTACGGTGCAGTCACGCTCTACCGCGCAAACATCCCACAGTCGCTCTCCCAAGAGAGCGCGGTGACGGTCTAAAGTACTAAAATGAAGGACGCAATCCAACAGCGCCTCAATAACAGAGGTCAGGTCGGTATCGGAACGCTCATCGTGTTCATCGCGATGGTGCTGGTCGCCGCGATCGCGGCCGGTGTACTCATCAACACGGCGGGCTTCCTCCAGTCGAAATCCGAGCAGACGGGCCAAGACAGCACGGCACAGGTCTCTAACCGCGTTCAAGTCGTCTCCGGCTTCGGTAACGTAACGACGCTGAACAGCAGCGGTGCTTACGACCCGAACGGAAAGGAGTACGTCGATACGGTCAACTTGACGGTCATGCGCGGATCGGGTTCGGACGATATCAACCTCTCCACGGCCACCATCGAGTGGATCGGCCCGAACAAGGCAGTGACGCTCGTGAACGGCAGCAATGCGAACGGTACCCAATTCACCGTCTCGGCCATCAAGGACGGCGACGAATCGGTTCCCGTTCTCAACAGTCAGGACGACCGCTTCACGATCTCCCTGAACGCGTCGGGAATCGCTGGAAACAACGTCTACGGACTCTCCGAGGGCCAGACGGCTGAACTTCGACTCACCACGCAGTACGGTGCAGTCACGCTCTACCGCGTGAACGTCCCGCAGTCGCTCTCCCAGGAGAGCGCGGTGACGGTCTAACCAAGTATTCTCTTTCTTTTTGGTGCAACCTCTCCCCAATCATGAGTCACTACGTTTCTTTGAAAAGGTAGATTTTTTATCCCCTACAATAATTCCAATCCGTGACATCGCTGTTTACTCTCGAAAAAGAGGCCGACGCTGAACGCCTCGTCACGGTGCTCGGCGAAAGCAACAACGACACCGTTCGACAGCGAGCCGCAGAAATCCTCGGCGACCTCGACGTCCCGGATGACGAGGTCGTGGACTCACTGACGACGGCCGCACAGGACGATCCGAACGCTGCGGTTCGAGCAGCCGCCATCGACGCCCTCGACCAACGGGAAGCGGTCGAACAACTCATTGCGGCCATCGTTGGCGAAGAGATCAGCGGAAGTAGAGCGGAGTGGGCGCGAGCGGAGGAACTCACGGATGCGCTCACGTCCGATCAGCCGGAACTTCGAATGGCCGCCGCGAACGTTCTCGGACGGATCGGGAGCCGCTCTGCGACCGAGGATCTGATTCGGCAGTTGTCGGACCCGGATCCCCGAGTTCGCTCGCGTGTCGCGCGTGCACTGGGACGGCTTGAGGACAAACGAGCAGTGTCCCACCTCGCCGAGCGACGAACCGACGAGGAAGTCGAAGTCCGCCGGGAGACGGCGGAAGCGCTCGGTCGGATGCAAGGGGACGAGGCGCTTTCCGCTCTGCTCGGCATGCTCAACGACCCTGCCGAAGCGGTGCGACGAATCGCCGCCGGGTCGCTCGGGACCTTCGGTAGTGAGAGACCTCTCGACGCCCTCATCGAACTGTTAGGGGACAAATCGGATGCGGTTCGAAAAGCGGCCGTGTTCTCCCTCATCGAGTTGCTCTCGAACGTACCACCGGAGAAGAGCCACGAGCTCCGGGAGACGATGGTCGAAAAGCTCAGTACGAGCGAGCATCGTGTCGTCGTCACGTCGCTCGTCGAGATCATCGAAGAGGGATCACAGGCACACCAGCGCCGTAACGCGACTTGGTTGCTTGGTCGGGTGACAGGTACCCAAAACCGGTGGGAAGCAATCGAGACACTCGTGGGGGTGTTGGACGCCGACGACGGTATGACGGCACAGTTCGCCGTCACCAGCCTCGCAGCGATCGGCGGTAAATCGGTCGAAACTGCGCTCCTGGAAGTGCTCTCCGACTCCGAAGCGACGACGGATGCACAAGCAATGGCCGCGTTCGGTCTCGGGAAGGTCGGGGGTGAACGCTCACGGGAACGGCTCGACGATCTCGTAGATACGACCGAGGACGAGGAGGTCCGAAAGCGTGCTTTCTCCGCGCTTTCGAAACTCGGTGGAAGAGCATAATATCAGAAATCAAATCTAAATAATACCAGTCTCATTATCTAATTTGAGATTTTACTAAAGTTTTATATTCGGCTAGTGTCTTGATTCGCCAACAATGGTTACGGACTCGCTCATCCGGGTTTTAAAGGACGTTCTCCGGGATACGGATTCATCTGGAGAGTCCCAAAAGCGTATCAAATTCGACGGAGGGGTACAAAATAGTGAGGTTACTGTCTCAAGTGATAACAAAATATCGATAGGTACTGTGACGGACGTGTACGGTGGGACGGGTGCTAGCGACGAACTGCAACAGGCACAAGCCCACCATCTGAACGGACTGTTTTCGAACAGTGAGGCGACGATTGCGGAAGCGCCTCGCCTCGGACGAGAACACGCGGAGGCGGGTGTTCCGGGGGCGACGTTCGCCGCGACGTACGGTGCCGCGTTCGAAACGATGGTAGAAGCGACCTTCGACCGACTCGACCACCGACTCGGCGACGGAAACGAAGCGGTTTCCGACGAACTCACACGAGCGGAGTCCGAACTCATAGACGCGATATGGGCAGGCGTTTCCGGCATGCAAGCCGGACTGGAGGCACACGAGTCCCTGCTCCCGGCCGAGGAAGACGAAGATGAGGACGAACTCAACGTCGACGACGAAGCGCTTCTCGACGGGATCGGTCTTCCGGTGTTCATGCTCAACGCGGACCACGAAGTCGTGGCGTGGAACAGTTCCCTCGAAGAACTGACCGGTACGCCGCGCCAGGAAGCCATCGGATCGACACGGGCGAGTACCGCGTTCTATCCCGACGGCCGCCGAAGTAAGACGCTCGCGGATAAGATCCTCGACGCTCCGGAGAACACACATCTCGAATTCGATGTCGACCGGGACGCCGACGACAATCAACTCTACCGCGACGAAAGTCAGATGGTGACACAAGACGGGGAAAACCGTCAGATCGCTTTCGCCGCCAAACCGCTCTATCAGGACGGGGAACTGATCGCCGTGGTTGAAACGGTGCACGACCGCACCGAGGACGTTCGTCGCCACGATAGCGTGAGGGGATTGGTCGAAGAACTCGGGAGTACCCTATCCGCCATGCGAGGTGGCGACCTCTCGGCTCGCGCCAACTACACCGACGAGTACGACGTTATCGACGATCGGCTCATCTCGGTGGTCGACCAAGTGAACGACATGGGTGAGCGGTTCGAACTGCTCACCGACCGAGTAGACGAGCAGGCGTCCGAACTCGCCGAATCGGTCGATAAAGCCTCGGGTTCAGCTCACACCATCGAGGAACGTGTGGAGGAACAGACGTCACTCCTTACCATCGTCGCTAATGAGATGGAGAATTTCAGCGCGAGCATGCAAGAGGTCGCCGCGAGCTCCGATCAAGTGGCTTCCGCCGCGGAGCAGGCGAAAGCGGCGGCCGACAGCGGTCTCGACTCCAGCGAGGGTGCGCGCGAGGCGACGGACGACGTCATCGAGATGAGCGACGACCTCGTGGAGACCGTCACCGAACTCGAATCACAGATGGCCGAGATCGAGGGCGTTATCGAGGTAATCGCCGAAGTCGCGGACCAGACGAACCTCCTCGCACTGAACGCCAACATCGAGGCTGCCCGTGCGGGAGACGCCGGGAGTGGGTTCGAAGTCGTCGCGGACGAGGTCAAGGAACTGGCGAACAAGACCCGCGAACACACCGAGGAAATCGCCGGTCGTATCGAGGACATCCAGTCACAAGCCAACGAAACCGTCGTCGCCGTCGAGGAATCGAACCAACAGGTTCGGTACGCAGGCGAGGAAATCGAGGACGCCCTCATCGCCCTCGAAGAGATCGCGGACGCCGTGGACGAGGCTGCGACCGGCGTGACCGAAGTCGCGGAGGCGAACGACGAACAGGCCGCTAACGTCGAACAAGTGATGGCGACCGTCGAGGACGTGCGCGATACGACCGAACAGGTCGAAGCCGCCACCGAGGATATCGTCGGGGCCAGCATGGAACAGACGACAGCGATCAGTGAACTCGTGGACCGCGTCGGCGATCTCACTGCAGGATCGAACTAACGACGACGATTTCCATCTCTCTCACTCATGAGTGAAGGCGAATACAAGATTACAGATACGCGAGGAAAGTTCCTCCAAGCGATGAAAGGCGGCCAAAAGCTGAAGGACGCCGCTTGGACGAGCGGACGCATTCTGCTCTCCAATCGACGGCTCGTTCTCGCCGGAAACGGAGGAAAACGATCGATTCCGCTCTCGAAAGTCAGCGGCATGAGCGGTCGGTATGACGTGAACCAGTCGGTCGCCAGTGTGTCCGACTACATCAGCTTGGAGTTCGACGGCGACGTGTTTCTCGTCTCCTCACAGCTCGAAATCGAGGAATTCGAGGCGAAACTGTACGGCGCGATGTTGAACCAGTCGATGATTCTCGTCAAGCACCCGGCGGTCAAAGGGGGCGTGGTGCAGAACACGGACTGGGAGCGTGCACGGGTGAAAATCGAGGTCGGCGAGGTCGGAATCGCGGTAGCCAGCGGCATCTTCATCCAACTCGAACTCGACGATATCGGGCAGGTCGATACCGCAAAACGAACCGTCGAAGGACAGACCAGAACCGTTCTCGAAGTCGAGCACTCCGAGGGGAGCACGAGCGTTCAAACGTACATCTCCGGGCAATCCCGGCGCTGTTCACTCCTCGGATCGCTCTTCCAGAAGGGCGAACAACAGAGCAAATCGGGAGCCGAGCTATCGGAGACCGAAAAAGAAGTTCTGATGGCGCTGTACACCGGTGTCTCATCGTTCGAGATCCCCGACTTCCTCGGTATGGACGTAGACAAAGTCGAGGAGATCTTCGAGCGACTCATCGAACTCGACGTCCTGGACGAAGTCAGAAAACGCCGTGAAGTGGGTTTGAAGACACGCGGGCGGAACATCGCCAGCGAGTTCATCAGCGAGAAATAACGCCCGTCCGAGCCTGCTGTTTATGCTTTTTATCCCTCGTGTAGCGTGACGTCGAGTTCACCATCGGTGACTTCGACGGTCATCATCGTCGCATCGACGTCCGGCCCGACACCAGTCGCGGACCCCGGATTCAACAGGCGAACCCCGTCGTGAACCGTGTCCTCGACCTGGTGGGTGTGGCCACCGATGCCGACCATGGGTTCGTCGGCCCGCGCTCGCGTCGTGTCGGCGATCGCGTTCAGCCAATCGTCGCGGTTCATGACGACACCCTCCGAACTGGACACCGCTCGCTCGACGGGGTTGATAATGCCGTGGAGCACGACGAACGTCAGGCCGTCGACTTCGACGGACGCGACCGGAGGGAGATCGATGTCGTTCGGGTCGGCGTTGCCGTAGACACCCGTCAGATCGGATGTCAGTGCCTGTACGTCGGCGAGTGCCTCCTCGGAGCCGAAGTCGCCAGCGTGGACGACGTGGTCGGCCGCCTCGATGTGCTCGCGGAACGCGTCGGGAATCCGCTCTGCTTGACCGGGGATGTGCATGTCGGAGAGGATCGCGACTTCCATACGGCCCCAGACGAATCGATCTGTTACCAATTTGTGAGATGGACGGAGAAATAAGGATACAGTGCCCACCACCGCTCACGTGTTCACTTTCTCGATACGGTCGCTGACGATCATCTTCGCCGGGGGGGTCAGCGAGAGGCCGTCGTTGGCCGGGTTTACCAGCCCTTTCTTCTCGATTTCGGTGAGCACCATCGATGCGCTTCCGGCGTCGATGCCGAGCGCGCCAGCGAAGTTGCCGCTGTTCGCGCCGGAGTAGATGGCGACGAGGGCTTCCATCTCCTGTTCGGTAACGTCGATCCGCTCCGCTTGTTGGGAGATCTCGGCGTATTCGAGACGCAGATATCGTCCAAGCAGATTGAGTTTGCGGTCGGCGGCGACGACGAATTCCGAGGTGACTGTCTGCCCGTTGTCGGCGTGGCGAATCGCGACGACGGTTCGCGTGGTCCCGCCGACGTCGCGGTCCTGTTTCTGGAAGTAACTCACGCCCGAGAGGTCGACCGCGAACGGGTCGGGGATTCCGAGAAATTCTACCGATCCGGACTGGATTCGAAGCTTTCCGGTCTCGAACCCCTGGTCGGTGACGCGCCCACCGACGCGTGCCGGGTGTTTCACCGTGACGGGCGTGCCGCTCAGGATGGCCTTGAAAAGGAAGACCTTGAACTTCCCGACGTTGTCGTTTTTGGCTTCGATGACGGCCGTGTGGCGACCATCGTCCGCTTCGTATGCGACGGTGACGGTATCCTGAAAGAACCCTTCGAGGTCGGACGGGACGTGGCCGACAGAGATGTCGAAGATCGAACGTAACGGTATCGTCGTCTTCGAGCCGCTCTCGGCCAACACGAGTCGTTTCTGGCTGAGGACAATTCGTCCACGAACCGGTTCCAGCGACTCCCGCGTGTCGAGGCTGAATCTTGCGACGAAATCGGCGATAACTGTTTCAGACATGGCGTTGCTCAACGATTCGCTTTCTCTTCCGTTTTCTGTGTGCTGGACTCATAAGTAATTTCTCATACATTTAAGAACGTTTGCACGACGACGCGAGTCACCCACGCGATGAGCGCACTCACCCACGTGAGCAACACGAAGTGCATGTACGCGTTCACTTTGTGCCCCCCATCGACGATACGAATCATGAGCGAGGAGAGCACCGAATTAAGCAGGATGATGATAACGAGCAGGTACTCTATCATCGGAATGTTGTACACTCCGGTGTGAATTATGGTCCCGATATTGAGTTGCGAGGTGTTCAGGTCGACGGACATCCCGGAGAGGATGGTGACGATTTCGAGACCGATGAAGAAGGCGAACGTCGACGCGGCGGTAATCCCGTAGAGGACACCGATGAGCGTCATCGTGGACTGTTGGCGCTGTTCGCGCAACTGCATCACTTCGTTCATGTTGCCGCTGATGAGTTCCCCGAGGTGCTTCGGTTCACCACCCATCTGTCTGCCGATGAGATACATCTCGCTGAACTTCTGGATGAGATACGAACGGGCATCGGCGGTGAAATGCCGCCACGCGAGCTCCGACTCGATTCGCATGCTCAATCGAATGTAGAGGTCGTTGATATCGGGCGTAAGTGCGCCGAAATCCTTCTTTCGGAGCGTTTCGAGCACGTTGGTGGTGGTGCTCTGTTTCGCCGTCTCGCTCGCACCCAATGCGCGGATGAAGTTCGTGAACTCGTCGTCGCGTTCCTTGACCTTGCTCTCCTCACGCCGGACGACCAAGCCGGGTAGTATGAGCGGCGTCGTCGGCAGCGCCGCGAAAATTGGGAGCGGAATCGAACTGGGGTCGACGGACGTGCGTCCGAGGAGGATGAGTAGGCAAATAGCGATGGAGATGACGGTCAGAACGATTCCGGCGATGACGCTGAGACGCACCTTCCGCTCGGACGCCGTCCGATCCTTCTGCTCCGGATGATACCAGACAGGGTCGTACGGTGCGGTCGTTTGAATCATAAACAGAAATCCCATCTGTACGAACGCGAACATAACGACGACCGCGCTGACCGTCATCGTCGGGTTCGTCCCCGACAGGATGGGAAGCACCGTCGCGAACACGAGTGCGAAGGTGACGGAGAGGATCATCGAAAGGTAGAGGTCCTTCATCACTTCGAGGTTCTGCAACGCGCCTTCGTAGATGGTGACGTAGTTCTGAATGACCACGTCCTGTTCGGAGGCCAGGAAATCCTGAATCGTCCCCCCCGCACCGATGGTGTAGGCGAGACGGTCGAAGAAGTCCGACAGCGGCTTGCTCGGGACTTTTCTTGCCCGGATTCGGAGCGCGTCGTCCAAACTCTGGTTCCACGTATCGACCAATTGGACGATCCGTTGCATTTCCAATGCAAGCTCCTTGTACTCCTTTTCCTCCGAGAGGACACGAAACACCTGCACTCGATCCATGTTCGCCGTCGAGAGGACGGTCATGTGGCTGATGAATAGGTGTAGTCTGTCCTCTATCTGTTTTTTCCGTCGGTCCCGCAACAGCTTCGGGTAGATGACTGCCGTCGTCAACCCGAGGATTCCAAGCAGTGGGATCGGCAGAGCGACGAGAGCCGGCAGGTGAACGGCGAAGACGATGGTGAGGCTGATGACGAAAAACACCGCTGCCGGAACGATGACGAGACCGATGTATCGGAACATCGGTATCTCCATCTGCTGGTAGGCCTCGATGGTCGAGGAAGCCGCGGAGCTGAGGAGTTGCTTCGCGTCCGTAGACTGTGCTTCTGCCATGTCAAATCGACCGATGGACGTCGAACGGAAGGCCATCGACGCCGTCGCGTTGGAAGGCTTCGATGACTTCGTTCACCTCGTGGTAGCCGAGGACGTTTTCTTCTATCATCCGTTCCATGATTCGTGCACGGAAGTCCAGTTCCTCGTAGATGTCTCGCGTGTTCTTGTAGCCCAGCAGCGTCGCGATCTGTTCTTCCAACACGTAGGAGTTGTTCATCCCCTGAAAGACGATTTCGTCCTCGACGGGATCCCAGTAGAACGCTTGGCGCGTCACTACGCCGCCCATGTCCTTCGAGTATCCCTCGATCTCCTGTACGCTCGTCACGCGGCGGAGGACTTTGTCGCCCTGCTTGACCCGATTCTGGAACAGCGCCACGTCGGCGTTGTCCATGAACGTCTCGGGGACGTTGATGGGGTCGCCGGTAAACCGCTGAATCATCGAAACGATATCGCTCGCGTGGAAGGTGAGCATCACGGGGTGGCCGGTCTGGGCCGCCTGAAACGCCATCCGACCCTCCGCACCACGAACCTCACCCACGATGATGTAGTCGGGGCGGGAACGCAGTGCTGCTGCGACGAGGTCGAACATGTCCACGTCGGCGCTGGCTTCGCTCTTCCCCTCGCGGGTGAGCAGTTGCTGCCACGTGTTGTGTGGCGGCAGCACCTCGGCGGTGTCCTCCGCGGTGTAAATCTTGTTGTCCCGGGGGATGAACGACAGGATGCAGTTGAGCGTCGTCGTCTTCCCGGACGCCGTCTCTCCGACGACGAACACCGTTTGTTCGTTCTCCAGACAGAGCCACAGGTAGGCCGCCAGTTGCGGCGACAGCGTTCCCCAATTCGTAATCTGGGCAACCGACAGTGGCGTACCTTCGGTCTGACGGATGGTGAGGCTCGGTCCCTTGATGCTCACGTCGTCGCTGTAGATGATGTTGATACGCGACCCGTCCGGAAGCGTCGAGTCCACGATGGGGTCCGAATCGGAAACCGGGTCCCCGATTCGTTCGCCCATGTTACGAAGCCAATTGTCGAAGTGATCGGTCGTTCCGAAATCGACGGTCGTCCCGAGCATGCCGTAGGTTCCGTGATCGACGTACGTCTCGTGGGGACCGATGACGTGAATGTCCTCGTTCGACGGGTCACGCATGATGGGTTCGAGCGGACCGAACCCGACGATATCCCGGTTTAGCCGATAGCGAATGTTCTCGTAGGTTTGACCGGAAACCTGGTACTTACCGATTCCGGAGAAATTCCGCAACTCCTCGACCACGTTGTTTTCACGGAGCTCCTGAATTCCGGCCTTCACGTCGTCGTAGGAGATACTACTGACGCGTCGTGCGAGGTCTTGGGGCGAGACGCTCTGAATCCGCTTTTGAATGTTCCGTGCGGAAACGCCGCTGATTCGTGTTCCGATGGTGTCGTTCGCCTCGCCGATTCGAACCGTCTCTTGGAGGAGTTCTTCGATCCTGTCGTCGTACTCCGATTCGCTCTCGGGCGCTGGTTTCGTGACGCTCTTTTCGAGAATCTTGTTTCGGACGTTCCAGAACAGGTCCTGTTCGGTGTCGCTCAAATCCGGCTCGATGGCGTAGTACTTCGTATCCCGACCGATATCTCCGTAGATGTGACAGTAGATGGGACCGCCCGCCGGATAGATGACGTTCGGTTTGTCCGCTTCCCATTCGCCCGACGGTTCTTCGATGAGTTTCGGGAATTCACCCGTGAACTGCTTGAAACGTTTCAAGTAGTCACGGAGGTGCGGACGGCGCATCGCGACCTCACGGAGGTTGTCTTCGATTTGGGTGGACCCATGTTCGGTCATTTTTTATGCGACGCTACGACTCTCGATGACGATACCAGCATCGGCGCGAACCGAGTATCCGATACTGTCACCGACCTGTTCTCCCATCCCGGCGAACCGCTTGACCGAGATGTTTCGACGCACGTCGTTTCCGACTTCGACCATCTGGAGTTCCATGAACACGTCCGCGATGGCCCGGAACGGTCCGATGGCATCCTCGTCAACCGTCGAAGGGTCGACGGTCAGAACGACGACCTTGCCCTGACTGACGAGGTCACGGAAGAACGAGATGATTTCGAGTGCGGCCTGTCGTTCCTCGTTCTGCCGGACCAGCGCCTCGAACGTCGGATCGTTGCGGAGAATCGCGTCGAACGTATCGATGATGACCACGTCCGCGTCCCACATGGCCTCCGCTTTCATCAACCGGTTCAGCAACTCCTTTCGCTGTCCGTCGTCCGTGCTCTCGCTCGGTGCTGTTATCTGGCGCGTTCCGGTATCCACGTCGGCGTGCAGGAACAACAGTCGCTCGTTCAAGAGATGTTCCTCGATGCCGTAGGATAGCGAATGCATCTGATCGATGAACCCACCCACCGTCAGTTCCGTCGAGAGCAACGTCACGCTGTGATCCGTCTCACAGAGGCCGTAACTGAACCGCTGGCTCAGTGCACTCTTACCTGCACCGTAATCCCCTTCCATGAGGACGATGGACCCTCGCGGGATGCCACCTCCGAGCTCGTTGTTCAGGCGGTCGTGTTCTTGCAAGCCGAGCGAGTAGAGATTGTTCGAACTCATGATCTAAACTCCAGCACCTCCGAGTCGCCGTTGACGATGACCTTCACGCGATGATCGTTTCCGGGCGGCAATTGAGTGCTTGGTGTGATTATAACACGTGCTACATTTCCGACGTCCCAGTAGGTTCCGTCGACGACTTTTACTGAGACATTCGATTGATACTTTCCGTCTATTAGTATATCAATCTGGTCGCTTGACCCCTTTAAATTCTCTGACCCAGTGTTCTTTATCAGCAGGGTAATATTTTTGTTGCCGCTTGCGTTATAAACGGCCTCACTGGCAGGATCGCTGATGATCTCGATATCCGTCCTGACGTTGTGACTGATGTCGATACTCCTGTCACCTAACGCACCGGACAGTCGTTGGATGCCCGTGCTGAACGTCCCGGCGACGCTCGCCGCGATGATGAGACTCGCGATGAACAGAATGAGGTGGGATGTGGAGACGCTCGCCACTCAGACCACCACCGTATCCGCAGGTCCAGGACCGGTCACGACTTTCACGCGCTTCGGACCCGTCGTGACGTTGATCCTGTAATGAAGGGACTCACCAGGGAGCCACAGTTCGGTGCCGTTGTTGCCGTCAACGTCACGTGCAGCGACTGATTTTTCGGAGATGTATACACCATCGACCAACACGTCGGTATCATTTACTTCAAGCGTGGTCGTTCCGGTATTGTTCACGGTTACGTTCAGGTATCCTGCGGAATAGTTCACTGTTGTGATATTAAGTCCGGTGTTTTGTTGTTCGAGGACGTGCTCAGACTGGGACGTTTGGGCGTCGTTGACCCGCTCGAAGCCGTTGTAGGCTGACGAGTAGAACATTCCAAAGCTGAGGAACATCGCCAGGAAGATGATGGCAGTGGAACCACTAACGCTGAAGCCCATTGCCCTCTCCCCGTATCCCTGCACAGTGGTCGACGACTTTTTGCTCGATCGCGTCTCCGGTAAGTTGGCTCATGAACGAGAGACTCCGAATGTGGTCGTCCACGCTGAGGGTGGCCGGTGTCGCGTCGGTGTCCACGTCCGACACGTCGGCAATCCCGCGAGCGAACCCGAGTAGTTGCTCCTCGACGGGTTCGCTTATCCAGTCTATGTCTTCGTAGTATCCGATGGTCCGAACGGCGTCCTCGGAGCCGAACTCCTCGACGAGGAACTCCAACCACTCCATCACGACGAGGTCCACGATGTAGCCCGCGGGGAGGGTGGCGAGATACGGTTTTTGCATGCCGTTTCGCATCGCCATCGTCGTCTCCGCCGCTTGGGATTCGTCCGTTTGAGTCGGTTCCTCGAACTCGAACTCGCCCGTATCGAGCGCTTCCGATGTCCCTTGTTCAGGCTCGGGTTCCGTCTCCGGCACCTCCTCAGGTTCGACGTCGAACTCGATTTCCGACTCCGCTTCGTCGGAGTCTCCCTCTTCGGCCCAGTCGGCTTCCCCGGATTCGTACTCGTCTTTGAGTTCTTGGAATGTCGAACCGCCCGCCTGTCCGTCGCTTTCGTCATCTTCCATCGCCTCGTCCGCTTCCATCTCGTCCATATCGTCCATCCCGATGTCGTCCATGTCGTCCTCCTCGATGTCGTCGAACGTATCATCGAAGAAGCTCTCGGCATCGGCATCAGCGACATCGTCGTCGAGGTCCTCCTCGTCGTCCTCTTCCTCTTCGTCGAAGAGGCCAAAACCGTCGTCACCGCCGCCACCGAACGCGTCGCCGCCGAGGCCACCGTTAGGGACGTCGTCAACGAACGGGTTGACGCCGCGCGTGACCATCTCGTAGATTTCGAGCAGTTTGCGGACGTTCTCCTCGACGTCGTCCACTTTCTCGCTTATCTGCTCGTTTTCGCTCCGAACGGTGCTGACCGTCGAGGCGATGTCTCCGACCTCGTTTTCGAGGTCTTGGAGGCGATTTTCGAGTTCTTGTGTCGAACCGCCGCCCATGTCGCCGAACCCGTCACCGCCCCCGTCGCCCCAATCGTCCATACCGCCGTCCATGCTGTCGTCCAAATCACCGAAGTCGTCACCACCGAGGTCATCATCGAACAGGTCGTCGTCGTTCGACTCCCCCTCGGCACTCTCGTCATCCTCCATGAAGTCCATGATTCCCATGGCACCCATGGCTACCGACCCACTCAGGAGCGGAGCGAGGTTGGGAGCAAGAGTTATAAGTCTCATTATGCACACCACCGAACGCCAGCACATTAATCTTCTGCCTGAGTTATCAAAATTGATACTATGATTGGACGCTCACATTTCGACGGTAGGCGGACGATATGTGGACAAAAATCATCCCCCAAACGATCTCTAAATACGATTTAGAGATCCGACTAATTATATTGATTTCTTATATATACGGAGACGTTTGTCTATCGGGTCATATTTTTCCTTCAGAACATCGGGTAGCGTTTCCGTTTTCCCGATAACGAGATACCCGCCCGTTCGAAGCGAGTCGGTGATCGTTTGGAGCATCGGCAGTTTGTGCTCGGCGTTGATGTAGATAAACAGGTTTCTGCACGAAACGAAATCGAAATCCGACTTCGAACGACCGTGAATCAGGTCGTGCCGCTCGAATTCGACCAGCCGTTTCACCCGATCCGGCACCCGAAACTCGGTATCGTCCCGCTGTACGAACCGCTCGTAACCCTCGAGCGGTTCGAGCTGCTCCGCGATGTCCGTCGTTCGAGTGCTCCGATACACTCCACGGCGTGCCTTCGCCAACACTTCGCGGTCGATATCGGTCGCCGTTATCCGTATCTTCGTCTCGTCGATCTCCGAATCCGCGAACGCGAGCAGCGCCAGCGAGTACGGTTCCCGTCCGTCCGAACACGCCGCACTCCAGAGTTTCACGTGACGCCCGGAGTCGGTCAGCGATCGCAGGACACGCCGAACTTCCGCCCACACGTCCGGGTTTCGGAAGAAACTCGTCACGTTGACGGATAGCGCATCGAGGAGTGCGGTTCGCTCGTCCGCGTCCGTTTCGAGTCGCTGTCGATAGCGATCGTAGGTTTCGATTCCCGTCCGACGCATGCGCGAGGATACCCGCCGATCGAGATACGAGGAATCGTAGTGGCTCGTCGCGAAGCCGAGTTCCGACTCGATGAACGAGAGCAGGGTGTCGAACGAGTTCAAATTCGGTTCACCCCTCGGTGGGTACTCTTGACGACGAGGACGGCCGTCCCCGTGTGCAGTTCGAGCGAGCGTCCGTGGTTTCCTCCCGTGTCCTCGCCGACGATGGGTATCCCCCGTTCGGCGAGCAATTCCTTGCTCGCCTCGACGTTTCGCGCTCCGACGTCCCGTCCGATCCCGGACAGATCGAGCATGTTGCTCCCGCCCGCGATCTTCGCCTCGATGGAGTCGGCGTTCGCTCCTTCATCGACCATCTCCGTGAGCATCCTCTCGATGGCCGTATCCACGAACTTCGCGTCGTCCCCGCCGGATTCGGGTGCGGAAGGGAGCATGACATGTGCGAGACCGGCGACGCCGCTGGACCGTTCGGACAGCGCGATGCCGAGACAGGATCCGAGTCCGGTCGTCGTGAGCCGTGTTTCGTGGGGTGTGACGGCGTAATCCGCGACACCGACCTTTATCGGACCACTCCCCCGATGCGACTCGCTGCGATACACCTTCATAATCGTCCTGCGCTGGTTTTTCGCTCCGCAGTCGCGTCGGAATCGAGCGACTCGAGTACGTCCCGGAGTTCCGATTCGTCCGGAAGCACGTACAGCGAGCAGTCGAACGGTTGGTCCGCCGCACGAATGGTCGCATCGGAAACGAACGCGAACTCCTGATCCTGCCCGAGATGGGCGACCAACGGATCCGCGATCGCACTGCCCATGTCGTAGGCGAACGTCGGCGGCGAGATGTCGATGGTCGTTTCGAGCGCGTTCGCCCAGCCATCGATGAAACTGCTCGCCATGATGTTGCCGAGTTCCTGAATGGCGTTTCGTTCCGCCTCGCTCAACTCATCTTCTTCCCCGTCGCCGGGAACCAACGCGCTAGCGACGCCGTGTGCGGACGATTCGTCGAACAGCATCAGGACGAACCCACCGGGGGTGTTTTCGAGTTGGATGACGACGCCGACGTACGTCGTATCACCCAGTGACTCCGGCACTTCCTGGACGGGAACGAAGCTGACGTGTGTGATATCGACCGTCGTTTCGATGCCCGTCATCGCCGTGATGTTCTCCGCGACGGTCGTCGCACCGCTTCGCGTCATCTCGTCGAAGTGCGAGAGGTTCTCCACCGAAACGGTTTCGCCTTCGGCGGCGAGCAGGGTATCGTACTCCCCGACTCCCGGCGAGAGGTGAACGCGGAACGAGATCGATTCGTCCACCGCACAGATCGAACTCGCAAAGACGAACGTTTCGTCCTCGTCGAGAAGCAGCGTCGGGTCGCCGTCCACGTACGTCGGCGGCGAGATGTCGATGGTCGTTCCGAGGTAGTCGGCCCACCCATCCACGAACCCGCCAGCCATCACGTTTCCGAGCTCCCGAAGGATGCTCTCGTCCATGTCCTCCATTCCGGGTGCGAGCGCGTCACGCATCCGCTCGACGCTTTTCGCAGGGAATGCGAACGCCGTCCGTCCACAAAGCCCGCCGTCCAGTTCGATGACGACGCCGACACACCCACCACCGTCGTTCGTCTCGGTGTCCGAGCGAACGTACGTCCGCGTAACGTCCACGAACGTCTCTATTTCAGTCATCGCCGACAGGTGTGCGGCCGCCCGTTCTGCCCCCTCGTGTGCCATTCTGTTTGCCGCTTCGAGCTTTCTGATATCGATTTCCATCTCAAACCTCTATCTTGCGCATCATCCGAACCAGTTGTTCGAGTTCGGGGAACGTGTACACCTTCACTTCCACGTTCGAATCCGGTACCCGTACCCGCGAGTCGAGCACCATCGCGACGTCGTCATCTCGATGGCCGACCAGCGACTCGACGGTTCGGCTCGCCGGGCCGTACGTGAACGTCGGCGTCGAAAAGTCGATGGTCGTCCGGAGAACGTTCGCCCAGCCGTCGATGAATCCGCTGGTCATGATGTTGCCGATCTCCTGAACGGCGGATTTTTCCATGTTGCTGAAGCCTTTCTCCGCGGGGTCACCCATTCCACCCATCATGCCGTGGGCGAGCTGTTTTGCGCTTCCAACCGAAAACAGAAACAGGATGTATCCGTAGGGCTGCTCGACGAGTTCGATGTGAATCCCGACTTGCTTTTCGTGGCCCATGTGGTTGCGGATATCGCGGATGTCGATGAAGTTCGTCTTGGTTATCTCCATCTCCGTCTGCATTCCCGTCATCTGATTCAGATGGTTTGCCACCGTGTTCGCACCCTGCTTTGCCATCCTGTTGAACAGGCTCAACTTCCGAATGTCTATCTGCAAACTCATTATAAACTCTCCACGTCGAGGATAGTCACCACGTCGCCTTCACCGAGCACTGCCGCCCCGGAGAGACCCGGAATCCCGGACAGGATTCCTTCGAACGGCTTGACGACGACCTCTTCCTGTCTGCTCACTGCATCGCAGTGAATCGCGACCTGTCGCTCCGACTCGTTGACCCGAACGAGCATCCCGTCTCCGTTTTTGGTTTCGCCGGGGACGTCGAGCGCTTGTCCGAGACGGATGAGCGGATACACCGTGTCGTCGTGCGTAACGACCTCCTCGCCTTCGATGTGTTTTACTGCACCCATCCGTCGAATCTCGTCCACGTTCTTGATGGGGATCCCGTACTCTTCCTCACCCGACTCCACGAACAGCACTTTGACGATGGCGACCGTGACGGGGAGCGAGAGGCTGATGGCCGTGCCGCCACCGAGTTCACTCTCGACGCTGATATCGCCGTCGAGGCGCTTGATGGTGTTTTTGACGACGTCCATACCGACGCCGCGACCGCTCACGTCGGTGATCTCCTCGTTCGTCGAGAAGCCCGCGTGGAAGATGAGTTCGTAGGCCTCCTCGTCCGAAAGCGCGTCCGCCTCACCCCGCGTCAGGATGTTCTTGCTCACCGCCTTCGACCGGATGGTGTCGGCGTCGATACCGGCACCGTCGTCCGCCACTTCGATGGTGACGCGGTCGCGTTCGCGCATGCCACGCAGGTGAATCGTCCCGGTGCGTGATTTCCCGTTCGCCTCACGCTCCTCCGGGGGTTCGATGCCGTGGTCGACGGCGTTCCGGAGGAGGTGCATGAGCGGGTCGCTGATCTCGTTCAGGATGGTGCGGTCGAGTTCGATGCTCTTTCCTTCCATCACGAAGTCGATCTCCTTCTCCTGTGTGCGCGAGAGGTCGCGCACCAGCCGCGGGAACTTGTCCACGATCTTCTTGAGCGGCACGAGCCGCATATCCATGACCGTGTCCTGCAAGCTGGTCGTTATCTTGTCGAGTTCGTCCAGGTTGTCCGATGCGCTTCCTAGTTCTCCCTGTTCGATCGACCGTCGAAGTTTGATACGGCTGGTGACGAGTTGTTCGACCAACCCGTGCAGGTCGTCCAACTGATCAACGTTGACGCGAATCGACTGGATTTCGTCCACCGGCGTGGCGGTATCCGACTCGTCGGCTCCGGTTGCGGGTTCCGTCCCCGTCGGTTCACTCGCCGATTCAGCTTTCCCGACCGCTTTCGGATCGGACGCCGAATCGACCGTCTTCCCTACCGCTCCGGCAGGGTCGGGCACCGCGTGGGTCACGTCGGTGACCGTGGTGGATTCGACCTTCGACGCACCGTCGATGACCTCCGAGACGTGTTCCTCCTCGCCGTCCGTAACGAACAGGTCGAAGCCGTCGTCGTAGTCGCCTTCGTCGATGGTTTCGACGGGCGGGACCGCACCGAGCAGATCGAGCTTCTCGGTCACCTCGCCGAGAACGAACATCGCATCGACGCCTTTCATCTGCGAGTCACCCATCTCCACTCGGGCGTGGAACACCGGGTCGACTCCGGCCAGCACCGACGGGTCGTCGAGTCGTTCGAGGATCGTTTCGGCACCGGTTTCTGCTGCCTCGTCGGTCGACTCAGGTTTTACCTCGTCGGAGACGGTACTCGCCCCCGCCAACGTCGCGCGAATGTCCTGGATGGTCGCGCTCGGGTCGGTTTTCGATTCGCCGTGTGCCTCGATTTCGGCGAGAATGACTTCGATTTTGTCCACGCCGGCGAAGACGTGGTCCATGATTTCGGGCGTGACTCCCATCCTCCCCTGTCGAATTTCGTCCAACAGATCCTCGATGGCGTGAGCCAAATCGCTTCCACTCTGGAATCCCATCGCCGCGAAGTTTCCTTTCAGCGTGTGTGCCGTCCGGAAGATGGAATCCATCGCTTCCTCGTCGTTCGGGTCGTTCTCCAGTTCGAGCAGCGAGTTGTTCAGTTCCGTTATGTTCTCTTCGCTTTCACGAATGAAATCCTGTATGTATTCATCCATATCGAATCACGTCGGTTTGCGTACGGTCGAAAGTATTCCACGGGCGACTTCGTCGGCCGGAAGCACCGTATCGACACACCCGGTTTCGATCGCCCGTGCGGGGATGCCGAACACGGAACAGGTCGCTTCGTCCTGTGCGATGGTCCGGCCACCGGCCGTTTTGATGGCTTCCACGCCGACCGCACCGTCCGCACCCATGCCGGTGAGGACGACGGCGGTCAGCGGGTCGGTGATCGCCGCGGCGGCGGACTCCATCGTCACGTCGATCGCCGGACGGACGCCGTGTCGCACCTCGTCCTGCGTGAGTCGAACGCGGAGCCTCCCTTTCGCGTAGTTCGAGACCTCCATGTGGTAGTCCCCCCGCGCAACGAGTGCCTGTCCGGCGCCGATTCGGTCGCCGTCGGTGGCCTCCTTTACGTCGTACTCGGTTCGGTTGTCGAGTCGCTTTGCGAATCGAGTGGTAAAGCTGTCCGGCATGTGCTGGACGATGAGAATCCGGAGTTGTGCCGAGCGGGGAAGCCCCGCGAGAACGCTTTCGACGACGCGTGGACCGCCCGTCGATGCGCCGATGACGACCGTCGCGTTCTCGACGTAGGAATCGTCCAGATTCGCGGGGGACGCCATCGTGTTGTCCGGTACGCTGACGGAAACGTCCGCCTTAACGACGGACCGGACCTTCGCGACGAGGGCGTCCTTGTGTGCGGAGATTCCGGTGGACACTTCCCCACCTGGTTTCGCCAACACGTCGATCGCCCCTCGATCGAGGGCTTCGAACGTCGCTTCCGCCCCCTCCTCGGTATGTGCTGAAAGCATGAGAATCGGGGTCGGCGACCGTTCCATGATCTCCTCGACGGCCTCGATACCGTTCATCTTCGGCATCTCGACGTCCATCGTCACCACGTCGGGTTCGTGTTCGGCGACGACCGAGACGGCCTCCTCGCCGTTCGACGCCTGTGCGACGACGTCGATGCCGTCCGATTCGAGAACGTCGGTGATAACCGTCCGCATGAAATGCGAGTCGTCGACGACGACCGCCCGCGTCATGCTGAGATTACGTCGTCGATGGCTTCCATCACGCTGGGCTTCTGAAACGGCTTCGTGATGTAGCCATCCGCGCCCGCCTTGATCGCCCTCTTCATTTTCTCTTCCTGCCCGATACTCGTACACATGATGACGTTCGCCCCCGAATCGTACTGCTTGATTTCAGTCGTCGCCTCGATGCCGTCTCGAATCGGCATCACGATGTCCATCATCACGAAGTCCGGCTGTTTTTCTTTGTACAGTTCGACCGCTTCGACGCCGTTTTCGGCTTCGTCCGCGATCTCGAAATTCTCTTCCAGAATCTCACGCAGGAGGTTTCGCATGAATTCTGAGTCATCGACAATTAGTACGTCATTCACCATTCAAGTTTCACTATCGAGAGTTTTTGAAAGGGGGCAAAATAAATGCTCCCCTGTGATTATCACAGTTGAGGATTTCTTCAGAAAGTTAATTCAGACTGTTAATCATTTTGTCAATGTCCACCCATATCACGAGATCGAGCTCGTCATCGTCGCCGTTCGGCTTCTTGATGATACCACGTGAGATCTGATCACGGATTCCACGCGTGTCGAGGTTCTCCAATTCGTCGTTGGCGTCTATCCTCTCCGGTGCGTGTGTGGTCACGTCGAGCACCTCGTCCACTCGAATTCCGATCTTCTGTTTGTCGTCGGGGCGGTCCAAGACGAGAACGTCGTCACCTCGCTCGCCGGTTTCGACGCTGAGAAACTCCTTCGGATCGATGATGGCCGTCGTCTCACCGCGAAGGTCCATGACGCCCTCGATGGAGTTCGGCGTTCGTGGAATCCGCGTCACCTTCTTCACTTCGACGATGCTGTCTACCTGTTCGATATCGATGGCGCAAACGTCCTCGCCGAGTCGAAATTCGACGACTTGGGTCTCTTCGTTCGATGGTTCCTGTTCCTGAACGCTCATAGTCAGTTACTGGATACATCGAACGATAGAACATAAAACCCACTCCTCGCTATCACGGCGGAGAATGACTACTCGACGTCCGGCGGAAAGACGACGCCGTTCGCGTCCTGAATCGCCTGAAAGAGGTCCGCGATACTGTCGTCCGGTGAGAGGTCGTGTGTATCGAGCAGACCACGAAGACAGCGTGGCGAGTAGCGAACCCGGATGTTCGACTCCATCAGGAGGATGCCGAGGACGTCCTCGACGGCTGTCCCCTTATCCACCTGCTGAGCGTACCACAGGAGGAGGCTGTCGAAAACGGTCCCCACGTCGTCCGAAAACATCTGTTGGTGGCTGATGGAATCTTCCGATTTCGCGCTGATGTGAAACCCGTATCGGGACGTCACGTCCGCCAAATCCGCTTCCAGCCATTGACGAACGTCGCGCGAGTTGATTTCCGAAGTCGTGGCCGGTGACGAGGGGTCCGTGTTCGATGCCATCGACCCATCCTCGACGTCCGATTCGGGTTCGATGGCGGGAGGGGTATCCGTGGAGGGCGATGATTCGGACGACGGTGACGGGTCGACTGCTGGAGTCGTATCGCCATTCGCGTTTCCGGTCGTCACTTCCGTCGGTTCGTCGGGGACCGATGGGCGTCCGGATGCACCGATGACGAACCGTCCATCGTCCAGCGTAACGACGTTCTCACTCTCCTCGATGTCGAGTTCCTCCGGCGAGATGACTTTCCTCGACTCGCGGTTGGATTCGTCTCGCGCTGGATTCATTGGTCAAGACT
The DNA here is from genome assembly GCF_024136965.1 of Haladaptatus sp. AB618. NCBI lineage: Archaea > Methanobacteriati > Methanobacteriota > Halobacteria > Halobacteriales > Haladaptataceae > Haladaptatus > Haladaptatus sp. AB618. The sequence goes on from NZ_JAMYJX010000001.1 coordinate 1,174,442, forward strand.
ACCACCGCTCTTCACATAAAATCACCGGCAATTCCCGACAGTGAGAACACATCTCTTCAAACGGACTCCTCCAATGGTTTTCGACAATCGTCGTGGGGTAATTTTATTATCGTCGAATGTTTCGAACCGGATACTACCATGAGCATCGAAACGACACCGATCGCACCGTTGCCCGATGAACTCGATTCACCGCGTTCCAAACTCGTTTACCTCTCGCTTTCGACGACGGGTGGCGCGACCCTCGACGAACTACAGAACGGCCTCGACCTGCCGAAAATCACGCTGTACACGGTCATCCGGTCGCTCCGCGAACGTGGTCTCGTGAACCAAGACGGCGAGTCGCTGACGCTCGCCGCTTGAGGGTCGTTCGAACGGTCTTCGCATCGACTCCCGACTGTCTTCAAACGACCTTCGAACCGACTTCGAACTGACTTCGAATCTCCGTCGTCCGGTTTTCCCGACTACTTTCACTTTCGCTCCGCTAGGCTGTCTTTCATTATCCGATCGGACATGGTGAACATATGAACATCGAAGTCGAAACGGACGAGTCGGCGGTACGACCGTGGAATTCGGCGGACGTGTCCGGATTGTCCGCCAGCGAAGTCGAGGAGTACGTTCAAACTGCGACCGAGGACGGCGCCGTCCATTTCGAGCGAAAGGGCGGTCGAACGTTCGTCGTCATCGGCGAGTAGTTCCGCAACGCAGTTGCACGTTCGCTTCGAACTCGACCCATGCTCGAATCCGGACAAACAGCACCATCGTTCGAACTGCCGAATCAGGACGGAGATCAGGTCTCGCTTGCGGATTTCGATACCACCGTCGTCGTGTATTTTTACCCCCGCGCCGACACGTCGGGATGCACCACCGAGGCCTGTGGCTTCCGCGATTCGTGGGAGGAGTTCGAAGCGCGCGACGTGCCGGTTCTCGGCATCAGCGACGACCCCGTCTCGGACCTCGCGAAGTTCCGGGAGAAGTACGACCTGCCGTTCGACCTCCTGAGTGACGAGTCCGGCGACGTCGCCTCGGCGTACGATTCGTACGGCGAGAAACGGATGTTCGGGAACACGTTCGACGGCGTCTTCCGCAACACGTTCGTCGTCGGTTCCGACGGCACCGTCGAGGCCGTTTTCGAGGACGTTTCGCCCGACGGACACGCCGACGAGATACTTGCTGCCCTATGACCTACGTATCCCATCCCGTCCGTGCCATGCGCGACGACCCGTTCCCCGACGAATCGGCGACGCTCCTGCTTCGACTCGCCGAGGGAACCGATTCCGAGTCGGTCGCCGCTCGCATCACGGACCTCGGTGGCGAGGTCGATGCGGAACTGGAATTCGAAACGCTTCGTGTCGTCGTTCCGGAACCGATCGTGGCGGACATCTGTGAACTCGACGGACTCGACGCGGTCGAAACGGACGCAACAATTCAAATCGGAGGAGGGGACGCCGGTGAAGACGTGGAGTTAAACGATTCTTAAGCGTCTGCATAGACGATCGCCGTTCGATGACCCTTGTCATCTTTCGGAGAGTTTTCTGGAGCGTCTCGAAATTCCCCTTCGCTTTCTTCGCTGTAAGGGCGAGTGCGACCCAGTATTTCGACGCCCAATCGACGCCGACGTATGTCGTCATACCTCGACAACCGAACCGGCCGTTACAATATTTGTCAGTCGAGCGAGACGGCGGTTCCGAACGCTTTGATGTTTATCATGCCGCCCTGTCCGCCGAGCGCTTCGTCGGTGACGTCGAGCGCGACGACCGCATCCGCGCCGACCGATTTCGCTTCCTCGACCAACTCGTCGAGGGCGGTTTCCTGATTTGCTTCGAGCGTTTTCTCCCACGAACCGGAGCGCCCGCCGACGATGTCGCGGAGGCCACCCGCGATGTCCTTTCCGATGTTTCGCCCCGGCGTCACGTCCGCGACGACCACGCCGTGATGGGCCGTGATTTCACGTCCCGGCACCTCGTGACTCGTCGTGAGCAATACCTCGTCGTCGCTGTAACTGAACGCTGTCATCGACGGTGATTTTCAGCCGCTATTCATAACTTTTCTGTTATTTGTCCGATGTGTCGGCCGCCGCCTTTTGGAGAGTTTCGTACTCCTCGTCGCTGTAGGCGATGAGACGAACGTCTTCGAGGGAGTTCGGGTCGAATCGCCGGATTTCCTCGCAGATGATCTCACCTCCCTCCTCCACGCCAAATCCCGCGATGCCACAGCCGAGGGCCGGAAGTACCATCGATTTGGCTTCCCGCTCGTCGGCTTCACGGAGCGCGTTCCGCGTCGCGTCACGGATGCTCTCCCGGGTGGCCTCGCCGTCCCCATAGTGGGGCATGGCCGCGGCGTGAACGACGAACTCCGCATCGAGTTCGTACGCGTCGGTGACCGCGACGGCACCGAGTTCGACCGGTCCTTTCCGCATCGCTTCGTCGTTTATCGGTCCGTCGGCACCGCGCCGGAGAGCCCCGGCGACGCCGCTCCCCATTCGAAGGCTGGTTCCGGCGGCGTTGACGAGTGCATCCGCTCGCTGTGCTGCGATGTCTCCTCGAACGACGGTGAACTCCATACCCCCGGTAGGACGGGGACGAACAAAATTATCGGGTCAGTCGTCCTGCTCTTCGAGATACGTCACTTCGACCATCAGATCCGGATGGTCAGCGTTCGGGTAGCGAAACGACCACGCTCGGTCGAACTCGATACCTCGTCGGTAGCCCTTCAGCAGCAGATCACCGAGCACGTCGCGGAAATCCTTGAGCACGGCTTGCTCCGGTGGTTTCGTTGGCTCGGGTGGATTCATAATCTCCTCGGTCCCCCCCTTTTCGAGATGAGTGATTTCGGCCATCAGGTTGGGCGTCTCGTCGGGATATCGGAACGTCCACGCTCGGTCGAATCGGCGGTCGTTTTTGTACGCCGTACTGAGGACCATCTTGAGCGTGCTCCTGAACTCCTCGGGTTCGGCCATCCAGAGGGGGACACTCTGGGTGCGGCTCATGAAAGGGAAGCAAGCGTGCTGCCAGTATAAAACCGTCCGATAATTATTCTGGTAGAAACAACGAGCAACAGTTCACAATGCGGAATCCGGCGTTAAGCGGTAGCTAATCCTGTCCACGGACATTCGTATCACCGAAGCAGTCAGTCCGAAGCGGGATCCCCCTGTAAAACCGACTGCCCCGTTTCTCCGCCGTCCCGCTACCGTTCGAACCACGTGATACGATTGTGTCCGAGCGCTCAGGCGTCCACGAGCGCTCTCACCAGGTCGTCCTGATAGTCCCGGGCGTCGCCGAGTCCCACGGTCACGTTGGACATGAGAATCGAGAACAACACGTCGGGTTTGCCCGTTCGGCGAATAGCCCCGGACAGCGACCGCGTTCCCCGAACCGTTCCGGTTTTCGCTTGGACGGGCACGTCCACGTCCCGCAACCGGTAGGCGAGCGTACCGTGTCCCGGCGTCGGGAGCGACCCGAACAGGGTTTCGGACCACGGTTTCCGACCAATCCATTCGAGCATGGAAACCATGTCGGCGGCCGAAATCAGATCGAACTGCGAGAGTCCGGACCCGTCGCGGAAAACCGTCGCAGGCGCTCCCAAACTCTCGAAGTAGGCCCCGGTTAGGTCCGTCCACGCGTCGAACGACCCCACCCCCGTCGCACGGCGTGCGGTCATCAGCGCCAGTTGATCGGCATCGACGTTGTTCGAGTACAGCAACATCGGCCCGATGGTCTCGTGGAGTGGTTCCGACCGGATGCTCGTCCGGAACGCCGCCGTTCGGTCTTTCTCCTCCGTCTGCAAGGTCACGCCGCCTTTCACCGTCACGCCTGCGTCTTCGAGGAACCCCGCGAACACGGCGGCGGCGTGTTCGTCGGGGCGCATCACGGGTGACAAGTCGGTCTCCTCGTACCCCGGCGGGAGTTCGCCGATGGCGTAGATGGTCCCGTTCACCCGGTCGAGGTAGGTGTAGAAGTAGCCGTCCGACCCGGCGGGCGCTTCCGAGAGGTGGGACTCGACGGGGACGAACTCCGAATTCGGTTCGACCGAGAGATCGATCCCGTCGTCGGTTCGCTTGGCCGTGATGGCGACCTTGTTCCAGTACAGCGCGAGCGTCGAACTCGGCGCGCCGTAGGAGTACTGCGGGTCCTCCCAGGTCCACCCCTCCGGATAGCCGGGACCGCGAACCGAAAAGACGGGGCCGTACCCGGACGTGTCGAACGCGGTGATGTCCGCGACGACGTCGCCGTGAACCGCCTCGATTCCCTCATCGGCGACCTGCCCCGCCAACGTTTTCAGGTTGTTCTGCGACAGCACGTCCCCGTTGCCGCGAATCACGAGGTCGCCGTGAAACTGCGTCCCCGACTTCGAACCGTCGCCGATCACGCTGGTTTCGAACCGCTCGTCGGGTCCGAGATGTTCGAGGGCGAGCGCCGTCGTGAGCAGTTTCGTGTTCGACGCCGGTTTGACGACCTTTTCCGACTCGTGACTCGCCAGCACCTCGCCGTGCGGTCCGGCCTCCTTGGCGTATACCGAGACGATTCCCCCGGGGAACTTCTCCGACGCCTGTGCCAGCAGTTTTTCGACGGCCGAGTCGCCCGACCAACACGACTCGTCCCGTCCGTCGTGCTTTTTGTGCGACTCCTTTGCGAGCGCACCCTCGCTGAACAGCGTTCCGGCACCGACCATGCCGGTCGCTCCGAGCATCGTTCTCCTGTTTATCTTCCAGCTTTTATCTTTCATTACAACGTTGTATTTTCACGAACCGATCAAGTACACATCCCCTTTCGTGCTAGGGTATCTCTCCCACCATAACGTGTCGGATCGAACGCCGTCGGGAAGTAACGGAAATTACCGTCGGCGAGGAGAGGGTTAACGGGTAGTTTCCACCGGTATTGTGAATGCCCTGTCGAACGCTGTAGCTCCCAATCGAAACTCCCGATTCCGAGCAACACCAGTGTGGTACTCCGTGCAAACCAGTGCGGTACGCCGTGCAAAAACCTCGGGTTCTTTCGAGCAGCTATCCCTATCTCTCGGTGCCAAAACGAACCGCGAAGGAAGCCAAGGGTGGGATTTGAACCCACGTAGTCTCGATTACAAATCGAGTGCTTGAACCACCCAAGCTCCCTTGGCGCAACCCCCACTTCTCGCTACTCCTTTGAGTGGTTATCGTTTTCGCTCGATTTTTCCATCTCGATTCGATGCGGTTCGTACCCTCTGTTTTCGTACAGTCTGCGGGCGTTTTCGTTCCTCGCCATCACGTCGAGGGAGAACGCCTCGGCACCGCGCTCCGCGAGCATGGCTTCGGCTTCGTCCAGCAACGCGGATCCGACACCCTCGTTCCTGTGCGACGGTGCGACGTAGACGTTCTGGATGAGCCCCCGGGTGGTCGTCTGCTGGTAGAGCCCGGTCTGTAGCTCGAACATGACGAACCCGACGATGCCCGAATCGCGAGCGACGAGCAAGCCGTCCTCGATGATGTGCCGGGCGATCGAATCCCGAACTGCCCCCCGATTCTCGTCGGCGAGGATGTGGGAATCGTACGTGCGCTGGTCCCGCGCGAGTTCCACCCATCGCTCCACGACCGGGTTGATGTCGGCGCTCGTCGCCGCCTCGATGACCACCATCTATTGGGAGAGTGCCTGTAACGCCGGAAGGGGTTCGCCGGTGAGCATTCGGAGACACGCCCCACCGCCAGTGCTGACGTGGTCGAACCCGTCGAGGTCGAACTTCCGAATCGCGGCGGCGGTGTCACCACCGCCGACGATACTGAACTCGGCGTTCCCGGCCTCGATGTATAGCTCCCGAGTGCCGTCCGCGAACGTCTCGTCCTCGAACACGCCCGCCGGTCCGTTGAGGATGACCGTCCCCGAGTTTTGGAGGATGTTCGAATAGGAGCATATCGTCTCCTCGCCGATGTCCATCGCGGCCTCGCCTTCCTTCGGTGGGAACTCCTCCCGGGCGAGTTCGACGCGTTCGCCGTCCCGTTCGACGGCGGCGTCCTCGGGGAGGTGAATCCTGTCGCCGTAGGTTTCGAGCAGGTCGGCGGCGTCGTCGATGTAATCGATGTATCCCTGGTCGTGGATGAACTCCTTGCTGGCCTCGCCGAGGTCCGCGCCATCGGCGAACAGGAAGACGTTCCCGACGACTCCGGCCGTCAGGATGTGATCCGCGAGGTCGCGTTCCAGTACGTTCCTGGCCACGGCGATGGAGTCCGAGACCTTCGCGCCGCCGACCACGTACGTACGCGGGCGTGGCGTTCCTTCGATATCGCCGAGCACGTCCACTTCACGCTCCATGACTCGACCGGCGTATCCCGGTAACCGGGTCGGAAAACCGACGAGTGAGGGCTGTGAGCGGTGTGCCGCCGCGAACGCGTCGTTGACATAGACGTCGAGTTCGGGGGCAAGTCGGTCGACGAGATGGGTTTCGGCGGCCTTCTCCGCCGGGAACTCCATGTACTCCTCGCTGTAAAAACGGGTGTTTTCGAGAACCACCGCTTCGCCCTCGCGGAGGTTCGACACGGCCCGGCGTGCCTCCGCGGAGAACGTCCCGTCACAATAGGAAACCGGATAGGAGAGCAACTCGTCCAACCGCTCTGCGTGTGCCGAGAGACCCGCGAAATCGTCGCTCCCGGGTCTCCCTTGGTGGGCGAGAATGGCGACCTTCCCGCCGCGCTCCAACAGCTCCGAGAGCGTGTCGACGTGCGCCACGAGCCGCGCATCGTCGGCGAGGCTACGGGATTCGGTCAACGGACTGTTGATGTCGATACGCACGCCGAGCGTCGTCCCTTGAACCGCGAGGTCATCAAGGGTCAGTATGGACATACGTGTGCCTGCAACACCGCTCGGCATATGTGTGTCGGTAGTTGAGCCTCGAAATAAACACGGTTTCGAGTAAATAGTCGGGTTATTTACTTTCTACACATTCCTCTCTGGACCTTGTCAGTATGCCGTCGTTACCGGAATCCGATGGGAGGCTCTGTCGGAAAGGTTTAATAGCCTGACTGGAACCGGTTATCATGTGGAGAGTTATCAATGGACGATGCAACTGAGACCTATTCACGTGGACGCCGCCTCATCGTCGAACGACCACTGCTCGTGGTCGTCGGCTTATTCGCGGTGCTCCTCGTCTTCGATTTCATCCAACGCTTGGTAACCGGCAACCTACGCGTCTCCTACGTCGGGTCACTCATCTGGACTGGCCTCATGCGGGGACTCATAATCGGCCTCGCCGGAATCGGGCTTTCGATGACGTATAGTATTCTGAACTTCGCTAATTTCTCGCACGGGGACTACATCACGAGCGGCGCGTTCTCGGGATGGGCAGTCACGTACCTCATCGCGGGACTCGGGAGCAACAACATCGCGGGATTGTTGCTCGTCGGCGCGGGCGGAACCGTGTACGCGAGCAGTCTCGGTATCACGATCGCGACGACGCCGGTGGCCGTCATCCTCGGCATGCTGTTCGCCGGAGCGTTCACCGTCGTGTTGGCGCTTCTCATCGACCGGATCGTGTATCGGCCGATGCGTGATTCGGAGGGGATCTCCTTGCTCATCACGAGCATCGGCGTCGCGTTCGTACTTCGCTACCTCGTCGTCTTCGTCTTCTCGGCCGAAAGCCGCGGAACGACGGCGATCCAGGACATCCCGTCGTGGAATCTCCTGCTGTGGGACGGGACGGTACGGGTCACGGCACACGACCTGACGATCCTCGTCTGTACGGTGGGATTGATGCTCGGCGTGCACATGCTGCTCCAGCGGACGAAGCTCGGGAAGGCGATGCGCGCGATGGCCGACAACGAGGACCTCGCTCGCGTTACCGGGATTCCGACCGAACAGGTCATCCGCTGGACGTGGATAATCGGCGGCGCCCTGACCGGCATCTCGGGCTTCCTGCTGGTGCTGTGGCGCGGAACCATCATATTCAATTTCGGATGGCTCCTCCTGTTACCCATCTTCGCCGCGGTCATCCTCGGCGGCATCGGGTCGATTTACGGCGCGATTCTCGGGGGGCTGGTTATCGGTCTGACGTGGAACCTCGCCATCATCTGGATCCCCAGTGACTTCGGCCGTGCCGCCGCGTTCGGCATGATGATCCTCATCCTGCTGTTCAAGCCACAGGGACTGTTCGCAGGGAGGACGACAGCATGAGTTCGAGCGTCCGCGATTTCGAAATCAACGACACGATGCTCATCCTGGGCGCGCTGTTGGCCATCTACGTGCTGTACCTCGTGGGAGGTACACTGCTCGGCTACTCGCTTCGTGGCCAGTTGAACTCCCTCGCACGGCTCACGTTCCTCATCGGCGTGTACGGGATGTTGGCGCTCGCGTTGAACCTCCATTGGGGGTACACCGGGCTGTTCAACATCGGTATCGCGGGATTCATGGCCGTCGGATTGTACACGATGGCGATGATCTCGAAGCCCCCTGCAAGCGCGAGTGCCGGTGCCGCGACCGTTTCCGGTCTCGGCCTCCCGCTGTGGGTCGGCATCCTCGGCGGAATGCTCGCCGCGGCGATTCTCGGCCTGTTGGTGGCGCTTCCGGCGCTTCGGTTGCGCGCCGACTATCTCGCGATCGTTACCATCGCGACGTCGGAGATCATCCGTTTCATCGTGACGTCGAACCAGTTCCAGACGTTCACCCTGTTCGGCAAGCAACTCGGAACCGGTGGCGGTCGTGGACTGTTGTTGAACTTCTCCGATCCGCTCGACCCGCTGTTCAACAGTGGGCCGTACACGGCGATCGAGCACGCACTCGATCCGTTCGTCGGCGGTTCTTCCGGTCCGGTTCTGGACTCGTTGACCTACGCGATCATCCTGTTACTGTTCGTCGTGGCCTACTACTGGCTGATGAAGCGGACCGGCGAATCGCCGTTCGGACGCGTGCTCAAGGCCATCCGTGAGGACGAGCAGGTCGCGAACTCCCTCGGGAAGGACACCGACCGGTTCAAGATCAAGTCGTTCATGCTCGGCTGTGCGCTGATGGGGCTCGCGGGTATCCTCTGGCAGATGCGCCAGGGTGCCATCACGCCCACCTCGTTCAAGCCGCAGGTGACGTTCTTCGTCTGGTTGGCCCTCATCATCGGCGGTGCCGGGTCGAACACCGGGAGCGTCCTCGGCGCGGCGATATTCGCCGGGCTATTGTATCAGGGACCGCTGTACCTGAAGAACATCATCCGGGGATCGATTCAGGTCCCCACCGCTCCGAACTCCTTCGCGGGTGCGGTCGGACCGATACTCAACGGCAACATCATGCCGTTCGTTTCCTACATAATGGGTAACATCAACGCACTCCAGTTGGTCATCATGGGCTGTGTCCTCATCTGGATCATGCACCACCGGCCGGAGGGCGTCCTCGGTCACCGCAAGGAGGAAGCGGCGAGCATTCCGCTCCTGCGTCCAGGCGGTGGCTCCGGTGGTCCGAAACCGGATGCAGCGGCGGACGGAGGTGAGGAGCAATGACCGCGAGCGAAGCAGAAGACACCGACGATGCGAACTCGCTCGACATCGGGAACGAAGTCGCCGACCTGAGCGAGACGCCGCTCCGGGTCGAGAACCTCCGGAAAACGTTCGGCGGTATCACCGCCGTCGACGGGGCGACGTTTTCGGTCGAACAGGGCTCGTTCACCGGCCTCATCGGGCCGAACGGGGCCGGGAAGTCCACGACGTTCAACCTCATCACGGGCGTCTACCAACCCGACAGCGGTTCGGTGTACTTCAACGACCGCGACATCACGGGATTGCAACCGTATCAGATCGCCGACCGTGGCATGGTCAGAACGTTCCAGATCGCCCGCGAACTCTCCGAGATGACCGTCTTGGAGAACATGATGCTCGCCCCAAAGGGACAGGAGGGCGAAGCGCTCTGGCGATCCGTGATGCCGATAATTCGAGGCGACGTGCGCAAACAGGAGGAAGACGTGCTCGAACGGGCGTGGGAGATGCTGGAGTTCTTCGAGATCGACCACCTCGCGAGCGAGTACGCGGGCAACCTCTCCGGCGGCCAGCGGAAACTGCTGGAGATGGCGCGGGCACTCATGACCGACCCGCAGATGGTACTGTTGGACGAACCGCTCGCGGGTGTCAACCCGTCGCTGGAGAAGAAACTGCTCAAACACGTTCACGAACTCCGTGAACGCGGCTACACGTTCCTGCTCGTCGAACACGACATGGACGTCATCATGAACAACTGCGAACACGTCATCGTCATGCACCAAGGAAAAGTACTCGCCGAAGGGGAACCCGCGGCGATCCGTTCGAACGATCAAGTCATCGACGCCTACCTCGGGGAGGAGATCTGATGGCGCTGCTCGATATCGACAGCTTGGACGCGGGGTACGGCGAGGACTTACAGATCCTCTCGGACGTCGATATGCGCGTCGAGGACGGCGAGTACGTCACCATCGTCGGTCCGAACGGCGCGGGGAAATCGACCGTGATGAAATCCGTCTTCGGGTTGACGACGTACATGGGTGGCAGCATCAGGTTCGCCGGAACGGAGATCCACGGCGACGCCCCCGAGGACATCATCCACCTCGGACTGGGGTACGTGCCCCAGAACGACAACGTGTTCTCGTCGCTCACCGTGGAGGAGAACCTGGAGATGGGGGCGTACATCCTGGACGAAGTCCCGGAGGACGCCATGCAGGAGGTGTTCGACCGCTTCCCAATCTTGGACGAGCGCCGGGAGCAGAAAGCGGGAACGATGTCCGGCGGCCAACAGCAGATGTTGGCGATGGGCCGGGCGCTCATGCTCGACCCCGACCTGCTGATGCTGGACGAACCAAGTGCGGGGTTGGCTCCCGACCTCGTCGCCGAGATGTTCGACAAGGTGGACGAGATCAACGACCACGGGACCGCCATCCTGATGGTCGAACAGAACGCGAAGGAGGCGCTCCGACGCTGTGACCGCGGCTACGTGCTCGTGCAGGGTCAAAACCGCTTCATGGACACCGGCGACGCGCTGCTGGCGGACGACGAGGTCCGACAGGAGTTCCTCGGCGGATAATCCCGGGATTTCGGCGGATACTCCCGTACCATACCACCCCGTTTCATCGTGCCACAATCGCCAAGGACCAGCACCGCGTGTCATCGTCATGATTCTCTCACGCCGGAGCGGTTCGGCCGTCGCACTCGTGGTCGTCCTCGTGCTCGCTTCAGTTCTCGCTTCCGGCGCACCCGTGCCGACGATACCGGCTTCCGCGTCCCAGTCCGCTGAGACCGCATCCCAGTCCGCCGACGCTGCCCCGACGTCCCTCGATTCCTGTACGCGGATCACCCACTCCGGCCACTACGTCCTCTCCAACGACATCGAAACCCGTCAGCGGGCGTGTCTTCGGATCGACGCCGACGATGTGACTCTCGACGGAGCGGGACACGTCGTGGACGGACGGGTGTTTCGGGAGGGTACGGCGGGCATCGCCGTGACGGGTCGGAACGTTACGGTTCGAAACGTCACGGCCATTAACTGGACGTTCGGCATCGAATACGAGAACGCGAGCGCCGGAACGGTAGCGAACGTGACGACGTGGCGAACCGCGGACGGAGTCTCGGTGTTACGCTCCCCGGAGACACGTCTCCGGCGGGTGACGGCGACGAACGGGTTCACGGGAATCGCGATGAGCGACTCGAACGGGAGCCGAATTTCGGACAGCGATGTCCGCGATACGAGTTCGTCGGGCGTGTTCGTCTCCGACTCCGAAAACGTGTCGCTGGCGAACGTCTCGGTCGTGCGAAGTAAGATCGGCGTGGCGCTGGCCGGGGTCCGAAACGGGAGCGTGACGGACGTGGCCGTTCGCTCGACCGAGGATGGCATCCTGCTGGTCGATTCACACGACAACACGATACGGAACGCGACGCTGACGAACCCGGACGGTAGCGCAGTCGTGACGCGTTCGAACGCGAACGACAATCCGATCGTCGGTAGCCATGGAAACTGGACGGCACGCGACGCGTCGAGGACGACGCACGCGAAAAACGGGCGAGAACGTGGCGCTTAGCTCAGCGCTTGCTGGATGACGGCCGTGTACGACGATTCGCCCTTGTTGAACGCGACCTGTTTGCTCACCGAACCACCTTGGCTCGACGTGAATTTTTTCGTGAACTGATTCGATAGCTGTTGGCCGTAATCGTTGTTCACATACAGCGTCGCGGCGGTTTTCGCGCCGAGCCGTTCCGCTGCTATTTGCGCCATTATCGCACCCTGAAGCAAGTCACTCGGTGCGGTTCGGAAGACGAAGTCGTTATCCTTCAGGTTCGTGACGGTGACCGCCGTGCTCGACGGCGAACAGCCCACGATCTGATTCGGGACGAACACCTCGGTCGCGACCGGGATGTAGTTCCCCGAGGACGCCGGGCCGGAGATGGCCGGGAAGCCCGCGTTGACGAGCGCGTTCGCGCCGCTGAGCGACGCCTGTCGGTCGGTCTGTGTGTCCTCGACCTGCGTTTGGACTTCGAGGTCGACGTTCCCGTCGTTCACCTGCTTGATCGGAATTTGCGACGCCTGCACCATCGCCCCACCGACCGAGGCGAGGTCACCGGTCTGCGGGAGCAGGATGCCGACCTTGATCGTTCGGCCCATTCCACCCGGGGCGCTGTTCGCCTCGGGTCCACCCGGTTTGCTCGTGAACTCCCGCGTGTTGACGACTTTGATGCCGTCCGGCGTCTGCGGTGCGAACTTCCAGACGTCGTAGGCGGCGGACGCCGGACCGCCGTGTACGTCGAAGTTCGTCGAACTCGATGCACCTTGATAGTTGATATCGTCCCCGTTCGCTGCGGCTTTGACGGCGTCCACGAAGTTCGCTGGACCGAACTCCTTTCCGGGCGGGTTGGCGACCCGACGCATCTGGTCGCGGATCTTGGTCCCGTCGTTCGCCCCCGCCGCCGCGTTGGCGAGGATGAGGATGGCGACGGAATCGTACGATTGGGCCGTGAAGACGCTCGGTGGTGCGTTGTACTGGTCCCGAAACAGCTTCGTGAACGCCTGCTGATTCGGTCCGGCGGCGGCGGGTGCCGTCCCGGTGACGTTTTTCATGTCGTTGCCGACTTCTTTCGGTAGACTGGCGCTCTGTAACCCGTCCGGAACGAGAACGGGCACGGATTGTCCGGTCCCGTAGAAGTCGCGGAATAGCTGAATCCCGCTTTCCGGATAGCCGATGACGGTGAGCATGTCCGGCCCACCTCCCTGTTGCAGGGTTCCCATCAACCCGACGGTACTCGTTGCACCTACCGCTCGGAGGTAGGTGCGGCGGTCGATTTTGTGACTCATACCCGGTGGGAGTCTCAACGTTCCGAGGCAAAAATGTATCTTAAACTATCATTATAGATGTCGCTCGATTCATCGGATGTCGACCGATACAGTAGGGGCGACGGTTTCCATCGAAAACGGTCGAACGAGAGGGGAGCTTAGCTCGAACCGGTCGCCTTTTTGATGACGGACGTGTAGGAGGATTCTCCCTTGTTGAACGACACCTTCTGTAGCACCTCTCCGTCGTACTTGTCGGTGAACGTTTTGGAGAACTTGTCCGACAGCTGTTGGCCGTAGCTGTTGTTCACGAACAGCGTCGCGGCGGTCTTGCCGCTGAGCTTCTTGGACGCGACTTGCGCCATCACCTTGCCTTGGAGCAGGTCGCTCGGTGCGGTCCGGAAGACGAAGTCGTTGTCGTCCAAGTTCGTCACGGTCAGCGCCGTACTGGACGGCGAACAACCGACGACGCCCTGTTTGATGTACACCTGCTGGCTCACCGGGATGTTGTTCCCCGAGGATGCCGGGCCACAGATGGCCGGGAAACCGGCGCTAACGAGCGCGTTCGCGCCGCTGAGCGACGCCTGTTTCTTGGTCTGTGAATCCTCGACCTGGGATTTTACCTTGATGCTGATGCCCGCGTCGTTCACTTGCTTTACCGGCATCTTCGCGGCTTTGATCATCAGGCTCCCGGTCGAGCCGAGGTCACCGGTTTGAGGGAGCAGGATACCGACCTTGGCGGTCCGGTTTTTCCCACCGGGCGAGCTATCGGCCATCTTGCCGCTCGGTTCGCCCTCGAAAGTGATGGTATCCTCCGTCTTGATCCCTCCGTCGGCGCTCGAATCGAACTTCCAGACGTCGTAGGCCGCGGACGCCGGGTCACCCTTCTTGTCGAAGTCCACGACGCTGGACGCGCCTTGGTAGTTGATGTCCTCGCCGCGTGCGGCGGCTTTGACGGCGTCCACGAAGTTCTCCGGTCCGTACTTCTGTCCGCCTGGATTGGCGACCCGACGCATCTGGTCGCGGATCTTGCCCCCGTCGTTCGCCCCCGCCGCCACGTTGGCGAGGATGAGGACGGCGACCGCGTCGTAGGAGTGGGAGTTGAACACGCCCGGTTCGCGGTTGTACTCGTCCTTGTACATCTGATTGAACGCCTTCTGATTCGGTCCGGACGCCGCAGGAGCCGTTCCAGTGAGGTTTGCCATATCGTTGCCGACGTTTTTGGGGAGCGTCGAATCCCGCAACCCGTCGGGGACGATTATCTTTTGGTTTCCGTCGGTACTCTGGTAGTAGTCGCGGAACAGTTGAATCCCGCTTTCCGGGTAGCCGATGACGTTGAGAACGTCGGGGCCACCGCTGTTGTCGCCGCCTCCGCCGCCGTTTCCGTCACTACTGCTCTTGCTGGTACTGCTGTCGTCGCCGGCACCGCCACCGCCGATACAGCCTGCGAGACCGGCAATTCCGGTTGCACCCAGTCCCTTCAGCACGTCACGTCGATCGATATCATATCGCATGGACAGCCATGGGTCTCGACTCAGGCGATATAAATCTACCTTTCCAGATTATTAACTCTCTGAAACATTGATGTTTAATATCAATGATTAATAATTTTACTAGGTCCCAGAGTGATTCGAGTTTCGGAAAACTGGAAATCCCGCTAAAATTCGCGACAGTCGGCACAGACCAACTGGCCGTTGACGTTCGTCAGATCGTGCGTCAGTGCGCCACAGACCTCACAGATGCTTTGGCCTTCGTATTCGGTCCCGCCGTTCGTTCCCATCCGGTTTCCGAGGTCCCCTTGGTCGATCTCCCGCTCCTGCGTTCGCGAGATGCTCGACGGGGATGTCGAAGCCGAAATCACGTCCCGTTCGGTGAGCACCCCGAGCAGTTCGTCGTCAGCGGTGACGATGATCCGGCGAATCCCTTGTTGTGCCATCATCCCCGCGGCGTCGGCTACACTCCGGTCGGGTTGCACAGAGAGCACGGGTTTCGACATCGCTTCCGAAACCGTCGTTTCCATCGGGTCGTCTTCGTTCGCGACGAGGGCGATCACGTCCGACTCGGTCATGATACCGACCGGCTCGTGACCCCTGAGAACGACGACGCTCCCGACTCCTTCGTCGTGCATGAGACGGACCGCTCCAAGAACCGAATCGGATTCACTGACGCCGACGTATTCCCGCGTCATCACGTCCCGCACGATAACTTCCGCGTCCATGTGTGAACAGTTGACATGGTCGTTCTAAAAAGTATCCCCGGCACCTTTATTCCCACATCCAGCGAAAGGTACTAGCCGATTTTTCGCCGTCGAACGATGCGATTCGAATCCGATTCGAATCGATTTATCAGACTCCGACTACTCGAATTCGATCCTGCTTCCGGTCGCTCGACACGTCTCCAAGGCGTGCTTCGCGTCCATTCCGGCGGTTTGCGGGACTCTCCCCGTGCCGACGCCGACTTTCAGTTCGACTTCGACCGTCTCCTCGACGTGCTCGATGACGTCCTCGTAGTCCGATTCGTCCATGTTCGGGCAGACCGCGATGACGTTGTCGCCGCCGACGAAGAACGACAGGGAGTCGTGTGCCTCGCGCATGTATCGCATCAGTTCCGCGTACCCCTGTTCGATGTGGATGAAGGAGTCGAAGGCGTTCACCTCGTCGGTGTAGTTGCCCGTCATGTCGTTGACGTCGAAGTGGGCGATCTGCACGTCGTCGTCGGTTCTGAACTCCTCGTCGATCGTCCGTCCGTCGAGGATTTCGCGGCGCGAATGATCCTGCGCGCTCCCGGCGTCCTGGAGCAGTTCCGTCGCATCTTCGAGCGCCTGAATTGGACTCGTTCCGGTGGCGACGCTCAAACTGACGGTTACGGGGTATCGATTTCCGACCGATTCCTGCACGAGCGCGTGATCGGACAACGAGAGACCGTTCGTCACGGCCACCATGTTGTCGAAGCGGGTGAAGAAGACGTACCCTTCCCGGTTACCGATGAGTTGGGAGAGGTCGGCGTACAATCGCGATTGAAGCGTTTGGAGGTCGACTTCCCGACGCGGTTCCGGCGTCACGGTCCACGGCCCGTAGTTGTCGATTTGTATCAACGTGAGTTGGGCGTTCGTCACTGTTGGTCGGGAGTTGGGCACACGGTATTATAAGCGAACCTAATCGTGATTTGCGTCTCAAAAATGGAATTGGCGGAGAACCGATCAGATTCCACACTAATCCCGAAGTCGGGGGATTCAAATCGTCGTTTCCCCTGCATCCCACAATGAGTATTCCGTCGTTCGTCATCGGTATCGCCGGGGGTACCGGCGCGGGGAAGACGACAGTCGCCCGTAAAGTCACGGAATCCCGGAGCGATTCGGTTACCCGGATTCCGTTGGACAACTACTACAAGGACCTTTCGCACCTCGATTTCGAGGAACGCGCCGAGGTGAACTACGATCATCCGTCGGCGTTCGAGTGGGAACTGCTGCGTGAACACCTCGATTCGCTCCTTTCCGGACAGGCCATCGAGATGCCCCAATACGATTTCAGCGTTCACAACCGGAAGGACGAACGCGTCACCGTCGAACCGACGGACGTGGTCGTGCTCGAAGGAATACTCGCGCTGTACGACACCGACGTCAACGAGATGCTCGATTTGCAGGTGTACGTCGAAACCGACGCCGACGTGCGAATCCTCCGCCGAATCGAGCGGGACGTGGTGGACCGGGGCCGTGACCTCGAAGGCGTCATGGACCAGTATCTCTCCACGGTGAAACCGATGCACGAGCAGTTCGTCGAACCGACGAAAAAACACGCCGACCTCATCATTCCCGAGGGAGCAAACCGGGTCGCGGTCAACCTCCTCGAAGAGAAGGTCCGCGCGGAGACGCGTTCGGAACGCGCGTGGGAAGTCGAGGAGGAACTCTATCTGCCGGACGGTGACGTGGAACGAACCGACCAAACCGATCGACCCGAGCGAGACAGTCGTACCGAACGAAGCGGCCGAAGTGACACGAACGAGCCACCTGCCGCGACACCCAACGGTGGCGGCGAACGATGGCGCTCGTCGAAAGAATCGAAGTGAGTTACGCGTTACGCTCGTTTCTTTTCCGGGTTCTCGCCGACCGGGTGGTAGTCCCAGAACCCGCCGGATCGCATTCCTTTGCCGACTGCTTTGTGGAAATCCGTGATCGTCTCGTACTCGTCCTCCTCGACGTGGTCGAAGATGTCGGCGACGCTGACGACCTTCTTGTAGTTGATTCGGATCGGTTCGTCGGCGTGTGCCTCGACGAACTCCTCGCGTTCGAGCGGGAAATCCTCGTCTTCGTCTACCTTCTTCGCGAGGATAGCCATACCGTACTTCCGTCCTCCCTCGCTCCCTTCTTCACCGTCAGGGTCGTGGGGCCAGTCCATGCTCGCACGTTTCGTTGAGGGGGCAAAAAGGATTGCTTTCTGTCCTACTCGCTCGGCGCGGTAAGCCCCGTCTCGACCAAACTGCGGTGTCCGCGGCGCAGTCGTTCGGACACGGCTTGGTGTGAAACACCCAACTCCTCGGCGAGGTCCTTCGTCGTCGCCTTTCGCGGTATCTCGTAGTACCCCTTGTCCATGGCGCTTCGCAACGTTTCGTACTGCTGTTCGGTAAGCTTGTGCGACTCGTCCAGCAGCGTCGTTCGCTTGTGAACGTTCTGTACTTCGATCGGTATGCCGGTGTCTTGGCAGGATTCGTACACTGTCGAAAGCATGTCGCGGTCCACAAACTGAATACGAAAACTCCACCGATTGTTCGCGGCACGTGCGGTAAGGACGGTCGTATCGCCCATCGAAATCACGGAAAGCGTTTCGGCAACGTCGGCACCCCATCGCATGGAAAACAACCCCTGGTCGTCCAACTTCGTCAACAGTTTGGCATCCGTGACAGTTCCGTCGTCGTCGAACGCCTTCTCCACGGTCGAAATATCGGTCGCGGTCGCGCGCAACTGTGGCATCACGTATTCCGCTTGGTGTGCGACGACTCCCACGACTTCGAACCTCGAACCGGGCACCTGCGAAAACGTTTCGCGGAGTGCAAACTCGCTCGTCGGGAGCGCAATCTCTGCAATCGTACTCACCCGAGTGAGAAGCAACAGCATCCAGTTCGATGTTCTGCTTGCTAATTCATGCTGCTTTAAGAATAGCCGGACACGTCACATAACTAATTTCGGGTGGATTTCACTTTAGCTGGTGTATAATTAACTGGATAGGGTCCTGACCTTCGGATAATGTTGCGGTACATACGGGGGAGATGAGAAATATGTCAGGCTCTTCATCCGGCGGTTTAATCCAGGGAATACTCATCGGCGGCGGCGTCGTTTTCTTCGTTGCTGGCCTCATCATCGTCGCGGGGATTCCCGGCGGAATCCTCGGACCAGCAGGCAGTACGAACGGTGGCGCGAACGCTTCACCGGGAACCTCGCCAGCCACGACCAGCGTGGAGGCGACGTCCACCGCGGCGACGACGACCCAAACGACGAAATCGGCCACCACTACGCCGAAAACCACGGCGACACCGACGAGTACGACGAGTACAACGACATCGACTACTTCGACCACCCAGACGACACAACTGCAGAAGACGGTCCGCTATCGTGTCAACGTCGGTGGTCCACAGCTCAAATCCTCCGACGGCGGCCGGTACTGGCTCGCGGACACCGAGGATAGCCCGTCACGGTTCAACAACGCGCGTATCAGCGGTAGCCACACGAACAGCACGAACGATTACATCTCGATGACGTCCGCCGTCCCGTCCGGAACGCCCGAAGCCATGTTCCAGAGTCGGCGGTACGACGCCGACGTCGCCGGAAAGCCGAGCGACGACACCGAGATGCAGTATCGGTTCCCGGTACGGAACGGCCGGTACGAGGTCCGGTTGTACTTCGTCGAGAGCTACTTCGACAAACAGAGCTACAAGAAGAAAGGCCCGCGTAAGTTCGACGTCGAAATCGAAGGCAAGCGCGTCCTCAAAAACTACGACATGTTCAAGGAACTCGGTCACAACCGCGGCACGATGAAGTCGTACACGGTGACCGTCCGCGACGGCGTGGCCAACGTGAAGTTCATCCACGAGAAGGAGGACCCGATGCTCTCGGGCATCGAAATCGTCCGCGTTCAGGGCGGCAAGCAGAAAGGTGGCAAACAAAACGACCGTCAGTCGAACGACGTGAATTCGGGCCAGACACTCGCCGCCGCTTCCAAGTCGAACTGACCTGCCGGTTACCCCCTGATTTTCCCGAACGCCGACCGTTTCAGAACTGTTGTAAACTGCCCTCCGACCCGTTCATCGACCTGTGTTCCGCACGTCGTGCGAAAATCTCCGGTCCATTCCGAACCTGACTCCCGTTCCGTGTCTCCACTCATCGTGTGAAATACCGTGTGTTCCATAATTGAACAGTTGTTGAACCATCTGTTCGATCCTGATGGGATGTTTCGTGTCGCCGTCGGTCCGTAACGGCCTCCCGAATTTCGGATTTGGATGCCGCTCTCCCGCTCCTGCCGAGACGAGCGCCGCGATGCGGCGCTCGTCGGGTAATCGCGTGAAAAGCGGTGGGAATGGGATTTGAACAACGTCCGAGAACCTGCGCACAGCGCAGAACCTCGGTCTAGTTCAAATCCCATTCGTCGTTTTCGATGCTCGTGCTGTGCCGAGCGCCGCTACGCGTCACTCGGTGATTACTCACATCGGAAAACGGTGGGAATGGGATTTGAACCCATGAGGCATGACGCCACCTGCTTTCAAGGCAGGCGCAATAGGCCGCTCTGCCATCCCACCACGAGAGTGTCAGTTTACCCCGACGCCCTGATGCGATTTTACGGCTTCAAGACGTGAAACGAAAGATGACGATTCGCAGTACCGAAGCCCGATTGAACGAACTCGGAAACCACGAAACCGCCGTCCGTGGGGTGTATCTCCATGTGTGAGGTGGAGAAAGTTGAAGGTATCGTTCTCATTCCCGAACCAACCTGACGACAGCACGATGATCGGCAGCTAATCGAAGACAAAAACGACCGGAAACAACCCGTCAGATGGATTATTCGGGTGGGATGATCGACTTCCATCCGCTCCCCATCCCCGTACAGGCCCCCGGTTGGTTATTGGGTTTCCCGGTGGAATTATTGTCCGCGAACGAGAATTTCGAGTATGTCCTCCAAGAAAGCAGTCGGCGTCGCACCACTCGTTACTGGACTTCTACTTGCAAGCCAGTCATTCGATCAATCAGTCCTGAGTCATCCGTCTCTGTCGTCAGTAACCGGGATGATAGGGAGCCTCGCTGCTATCTTCGTCGGTATCGGTATTCTGTCCGGTAGGTGGGGCTTCGATGTCGAAACGGATTCGTCCAGTCAAACGGTTTCTACCGTTCTCGTTGTGATTGCTTTGGTGGCCTTTATTCTCGGTTTCGCACTGACTGTGGTCTGATTTTCTTCCCGAGAGATCGTATCAGCTACCCATTTACGGAATCTCCCGTAGAATCCAACTGACCTGTTTTCGATCCGGGCACGATAGGCCGCTCTACTATCCCACCACGGTTCGCTCTACTCGGCACCCCTTCTACGTACAGCCTGTCTCGGCTCACGGACGTGTCCGACACGACGAATTGCGAGACTGAAATATTATCCCAAGACATCATACCATAAGCGTTTAATTCCCCAGGTGCATTTCCCGGAGTACGATGCCATCATTGGATTTCGAGCCGATGACGTACGAGGAGTTGCCGGAGGAGCGGCGACCCACGTTCAAACAGGCGCTTTTACCCGTCCTTGCGACCATCGTCTTTCTCGCGGTCGGGTCGGCGTGGCTTGGGATGGACCCGCACATGCCGTTGCTCTGGGCCATCACGTTCACCGGCCTCGTCGGGTACTACGTCTTCGGCTACTCCTGGGAGGAACTGTACGATGGACTCGCCAACAGCCTGATGATGGGCTTGCAGGCGATTCTCATCCTGTTCTCGATTTACGCACTGATCGCCACGTGGATCAGTTCCGGCACGATTCCGGGGCTGATGTACTACGGACTGCAACTGCTCTCCCCGTCCGTCTTCCTGCCCATAACGGCGATACTGTCGGGACTCGTCGCCTTCTCCATCGGGTCGTCGTGGACGACGGTGGGGACCCTCGGCGTGGCGTTCATCGGTATCGGGTCGGGACTCGGGATTCCCGCGCCGATGACCGCCGGAGCGATTCTCTCCGGCGCGTACGCGGGTGACAAGCAGTCGCCGCTCTCGGACACGACGAACCTGGCGGCGGCGGTGACGAACACCAAACTGTACGACCACATCAACCGGATGCGAACCGGGACGCTGCTGGCGTTCGGCCTGTCGGTCGTCCTCTTCGCGTTCTTCGGTCTCCAAGCGAGCGGTGGCACCGAAGGCGGCAAGGCCGCCGCCATCCAGCACGCGCTCTTGGGAACGTACTCCATCTCGCCGCTGGTGTTCATCCCGTTGGTCGTCACCTTCGGACTCGCGCTCTACGGCTATCCCGCCCTCCCGTCCCTCATCGCGGGCATCTTCTCCGGCGCTGGGACGGCCATCCTCGTGCAGGGGATGTCGTTCACCGCCGCGTGGAACGTCGCTCTGAGCGGAACCGCCCCCAAAACGGGGATGAAACTGGTGAACGGTCTGCTCGCCAACAGCGGCATCAGCGGCTCCGCGTGGACCATCGCGGTCGTCGTGCTCGCGCTCGCGCTCGGCGGACTGCTGGAGAAGACCGGCGTCCTCGCCACCCTCGCGTACTACCTCTCCCGGGGGCTCAACAGCACCGGCCTGCTGGTCGCCGGAACCGGAATCTCGGCCACGCTGACGAACCTGCTCACGGCCCAGCAGTACATGAGCATCGTCGTCCCCGGCATGACGCTCCGGAACGTCTACGACGAACACGGGCTAGACAGCAGCGAACTCTCGCGGGCCGTCGAGGCCGCTGGGACGCCAACGGGTGCGCTCATCCCGTGGCACGCCGGAGCCATCTACATGGCAGCAGCGCTCGGCGTGCCCACGCTCGACTACATGTGGTTCTACTTCTTCGGCATCCTCTCGCCGATCATCCTGTTCGTGATGGCGGCCACTGGCTGGCGGATCGGATCGGAAGATTCGAGCGAAAAATCGAGTGCCGTCGCGTCGGCCGACTAACGAACCTTCTCCTGCTCCTGCTCCCGCTACCGAACTACCGTCCGTTTTCCGTCCCTCTCCTCGACGTGAACGCCGAGTTCGTGGAGATACGACGCCGTGTTCACCGGGACGATTCGCTCGGCGGCGATGCGCGAATTGAGAAGCGGAATCAACGAACACAAATCCGCCCCTGTCTCAACGCTCGTCATCGCTGGCAGGTAGTCCACGTCGTGACCGGCATCGACGGCGCGCTGGGTTGCCGTTTCGAGCTCAGGCGGCGTGTACACGTCCGCGAAGTCGATGGTGTCCGTCGCGCCGAGATAGTAGAGTCGCCCGTCCGCGGCGGGACCGAGGACGACCTCGCTCCGCCGGAGTTTCATCGCCGCGCTGTCGATTTCCTTTCGCGTGAGCATCGGTGCAGTTCCATCGACGATAGCGACCGAAGCCACCCCTTCCGCTTCGAGCAAGTGCGTCGCCGTGTTTCCGGCACGTCCGGAGAGCGTCTCCCCGACCTGTACCTCGAAACGCACGTCGTCCGTCCCTTCCAGCGCCTCGTCTGCGAGCGCGCGTAGCTCCTCCTCGGAACTTTCGTCGCCCGCATACTCGTCCGGTATCGCCTCGTCGGGACGGTAGTTGACGAGCAGTTCGCCGCCGCTGTTCGCCACCGCGACGAAGGTGTCCTTCAACATGGCGGCGTACAGTTCGGCCGCCTCGCTCGCGGAGAGCGGCGACGTTTCGGCGAGTTCCGGGAGGACGAACCCTTCGCGTGGCGGGTCGGCCAACACGGCGATGGTGGTCATACCCGCCCGTCGGTTCGGGAGCGCCTTGAAAGGCACCATTTTATGCCTCCACCGACCCGATTTCGACCATGGACTGGACGAAACCCCTCGGTCTGCTCGGTGTCGTTGTTCTCGCGCTGCTCGTCATCGGTGCGCTCGTCTCCCTCGTCATCAACACGCTTTCGGGCGCTGCAGCAATCGTGACGGTCGCGCTGCTCGTCGTCCTCATCGCCGGGGTCGCACACGTCGGCGGTCGGTCGAAGCGCTGGCGGCAGAACCCGTACTGGTAACCGATTCGGTCCGTTTCTTGTCTCCCCTCTCTCGATTATCGACCTTGTCGTCCCTTCGTCTGGCGATAATCCGTGTCCATCAACTCGTGGAAGTGCTGAACGAACGCTTCGGTCTGTTCTTCGGTCTGGTTTTCCGGCCGAATCATCGGGACGAGTTCGAACCCGCGTCCGCGAATCGTCGTCGCGTGGTCCGCCACGATGTCGATGTCGGCCGCCGGTTTCGTCGTGTATTCGGTCGCGATTTCCGCGAGCGCGCCCTCCCCGATGGGGACGAGGATTTCCGGGTTAATCATCCGTATTTCGGCGTTCAGATACGGCTCGCAGGTCATGATTTCGCCATCCGTCGGTCCGCGCTCGGGATGATGACAGCGGGTCAGGTAGGTGAGAAACGCGTTCTCGATCTCCGGTTCCTCGGCGTCCGGCGGGGATTCGTTCAATCCGAGTCGTCCGAGAATCTCCTGTAGTCGCTCCCCCGCCGCGTCGCCGGTGAAGGGAACGCCGGTTTCGTCCGCGCGGTCGCTGGGCATCTCGCCGACGAACAGGAAATGGGCGTCCACGTCGCCGTAGCCGTGGACGACCTGTTCGCGTGATTCACACAGATCGCAGTTCGTGCAGGCTTCATCCATCCCAAACGGGTTCGAGCGTTCCTCCTGCTTCGCGTTCATACCCCCGATTGTGCCGCGAGCCTAAAAGGGCCTACTCCTCGACGAGCGCGAGAAACGACTCCGCCCATCGTGCACCGTCCCGAACCGAGACGCGATGGTTTCGCTCGTCGTAGTCGATGAGGCCTGCGGAGTCGAGTTTCGGGAGGTGAAGCTGATACAGCGTCGAGTAGTACTTGCGGTGTTGGTTGTGCGTCGATCCGCCGCCCGGTCCGAGGCGTGCGAGTGCGGTCGCCAATTCGCTGATGTCGACCGCATCCTCGGTGTCGAGGAGGTATCGAAGCGCGTCACGTCGGCGTCTCGAACTGAGTGCCTCGAACAGGGTATCGAGCGGCGGCCCGTCCCTGGGCGCAGGCCGTGGAAGAGCCCCGTCGTTCGTGTCGTCCAGTTCGACCGTCTCGTCCACGAGCGCCCGAAACGGTGCGACCGCCGAGATATCGGACGGCTCCGAGCAGTAAAAGTAGCCGACTGCGTCGGCATCCGTGAGAAGGTTCGAAACGGCGTGGAAGAACGGAATCATCTCGTGGATCGAAACGTGTTCGGTCGGGGTGGTGAGCGAGTCGAAGACGAGTACCGTCTCGCCATCCGACGCCGCCAGTGCGGATGCAATTGCCTCCCGAACCCCGTCGAGGTCGTTCGGCCGGTCGACAGTTTCGACGACTCCCGCGGATCGTTCGTCGGGCGGGGTATCCGCCATCGAGTCGTCAGCCGTCGAGCGCATCGTTCGCCCGACTTCGATGATCCGAACGAACTCCGGAACCGTTCCGGTACGTCGTCGCCACGTTCGCAGGAACGAATCGGCGGATCGGTCGTACGTCACCGCGACCAACGCGTCCGTCTCGTCGTGGAGGGGTGAGTAACCGTTCGTCCGTTCGCAGTCAGCGGCGGATGTATCGACGAGGACGCTACTTCCGGTCTCGAAATCGTGATCTGTGCCGGTCATGGACGATATGTTCGACGATTGTTCGACTCGTCCGATACCCGCTGGAGGTGGGATACAGTGTGGTATTTATTTGTCATATGTCAACATATGGGGCGGCAGATGTTTTTCGACCGTCCATAACGCCGAACACGGCGTTGTGGACGGCGATTCTCTCCGTCCGCAAATTCGGGTGGCACCGGTGATTCCATGGGTGTTTACGGGGACATTGCTACAACAATGTTACCCATGTTACCGTAGCACCAATGCTATCCGTACACGCCATACGCATCAATTCGTAATAAAGTTGTCCGTGAATAAATCTATGTGGATCGATCGTAAATGGATCGATCGATGATTATGATTATTGTCTTCGCGCGCGAGCGGACGACGTTCCTCTAATCGTCGCTTCCGATACTGAGTTCGTGGAATGGGACGCCGGTATCAGTGTCTCACCGTGTTTGGGTTTTCACGAACGAAGACGTGTCCGTTCGAATGAGCGAACACGGTGAGTCCGTCGAAGGGTAACACGATGTGACCGTCCGCTCGTTCCTTCCCTTGGTAGGTATCGGCAAAGAGTGCGTCGAGCGCATCCGGATCGACTACCTCTATCAACGGGATTCGGGTGGTGGTCGGGTCCACGTTTCGAATCGCTGCAACCGATTCGATGACGACTTCGCTGAGCACTCTGGATGTGGTATCATAACAGATGTGGTATCCACGAGGATTCGATGTGACGAGTGTCGGCCCTCGTTCTCCGTTGTCACCGCCCGCATTCGTTCTGTTCATCTACGATACGATGATATTCTCTCCCTCAAACGTTATAAAATTACGTCCCGGGACGACTACTCGGAGCGACTG
This sequence comes from Haladaptatus sp. AB618, assembly GCF_024136965.1. NCBI lineage: Archaea > Methanobacteriati > Methanobacteriota > Halobacteria > Halobacteriales > Haladaptataceae > Haladaptatus > Haladaptatus sp. AB618. Next base: position 1,200,291 of record NZ_JAMYJX010000001.1, read on the forward strand.
GGATGATAGTCGGTATCGTACTCGCCGGGTTGTGCGTCCAGTCGGTCGGGGTTGATTCGGCCACCGAGGAGCATGAAGTCCACGAGCGTCAGCGCGAGCATGGCTTCAACGACGGGCACGCCGCGCGGCGGAAGGACGGGGTCGTGTCGGCCGATGACTTGTACTTCCTTCTCCTCTCCCGTCTCCCAGTCCACCGTGGTCTGGGTCTTCGGAATGGACGTCGGTGCGTGAAGCGTGACCTCGCCGTAAATCGGTTCGCCGGACGTGATGCCGCCCTGAATCCCGCCGTGACGATTCTCCACGGGCTTCGGATCCTCGTTCTCGTCGAACTCCCATTCGTCGTTTCTGTCGTGGCCTGCCCATTCGCGTGACTCCCGCCCGAGTCCGAACTCGAAGGCGGTGGACGCGGGAACGGACATCATGGCCTGTCCGAGCCGTGCTTCGACGGAGTCGAAGCGCGGTGCACCCAATCCACGCGGGACGCCACGGGCCTCGAAGTAGATCGACCCGCCGATGGAGTCTCCCTGTTCCTGATAATCGTCGATCAACTCGCGCATCTCCTCGGCGGCGTCGGGGTCGGCACAGCGAACCTCGTTTTCCTCGCTGTGTTCGAGCATCTCCTCGAACGTCACGTCGTCGGCCCGAACATCACCAATCTGGTTGACGTGGGCTTTCAGTTCGACGCCGACCGACGAGAGGATTTTCTTGGCGACCGCTCCGGCCGCGACCCAGTTTACCGTCTCGCGCGCGGACGACCGACCGCCGCCGCCCCAGTTTCGCGTGCCGAACTTCGCGGAGTAGGTAAAATCGCCGTGACTCGGGCGCGGCGCGGTGATGAAGGGTTCGTACTTCCCGGACTGGGCGTCCTTGTTCTGGATGACCATACCGATGGGCGTTCCGGTGGTGTAGCCGTCCTGAACCCCGCTGTTGATCGTTACTGCGTCGGGTTCGTTTCGACTGGTGGTTATCATCGACTGGCCGGGTTTGCGCCGGTCCAGGTCAGCCTGTACGTCCTCCGTCGAGAGTTCGAGACCGGCGGGACAACCGCTGATCGTGACTCCCATCGCCTCGCCGTGGCTCTCACCGTACGTCGTCACCTGAAAGAGGCGTCCGAATCGGTTTCCGTTCATAACCGTGTCTGTGTGACCGGGGCATTTAGAGGTTACAGACCGCGGAACGTTTCGCCACGGCGGCCGAAAGAAAATTTATACCCGGAACCCCAACACGGAGGCGATGAATCGGCGTCGCTTCCTCGCTTTGACGGGGTTCGCTGGCAGTCTCGCAGGCTGCATTGGCCGCCTCCCGTTCGATGACGAGGACGCCTCGAAACCGGTGAGCCTGCGCGTTCGTAACTACTTCGAAGAACGGCGGGTCGTCACGGTGACGATAAAAGGAAAACGGGGGAAGAAACGATACAAATCCGATTTCTATCTCTTTCCTGGCTGGGTCGCAAACCGGCGAAACATCCTCGAAGCGGGCACGTACAAAGTGAACGTCCAACTCGACAACGGAATGTGGCGCACCGCGGAGTGGACGATGGAGGGCTGTGACACGAACGTCATTCTGGTCGATGCCGGTCAGGACGGTGTCGGCATCACCTCGACGTGTCAGAAGCAGACGACCACCGAGACGGAGACGTCTTCCGGAAACGAGACGACATCCGGGAACGAACCGGTCACCGAGACGGAGATGCCCGTCGGAAACGAGACCACTGAAACGGGAACGTCCGAATCGGGGACGACCTTCTGATTACCGCTGCACGTCGCCGCCGAGGTCGTAGAGCACCTCGAAGAAGTCGGGAAACGACACGTCGACGTGTTCGGCGTCCGCGATCATCGTCGTCCCGTCGGCCGCGAGACCGGCGACGGCGAGCGCCATCACGATCCGATGGTCCGCGTGGCCGTCCACGACGGACCCGACGAGGTCGGACTCGCCGCCGTACACGGTGAGTGCGTCGTCCTCTTCCTCGACTTTCGCTCCCATGTTCGAGAGTTCCTTCGCCATCACGGTTACGCGGTCGGTCTCCTTGTAGCGGACGTGCTCGCAGTTCTCGATGCGCGTCTCACCGTCCGCGGCGGCACCGAGCGCCGCGATGGTCGGGAGCAGGTCGGGCGTGTCCCCGACGTCCACCGTCGTCCCCGAGAGCGACGACTGTTTGACCGTGAGTACGCCGTCGTTCCGGTTCCAGTCGACGTCCCCGCCCATGTCCTTCAGCACGTCCACGATGTACGTGTCGCCCTGTGCGCTCGGATACGCGCCCTCGATTTGGACGCTCTCGCCGCCCTCGGCGGCAATCGCACCCGCGGCGAGCAGGTAGGAGATGGACGAGAAGTCGCCGGGGACGTGATACTCCCCGTCGCTCGGTTCGTAGAACTGCCCGCCATCGACCGAGTAGCCGTCGTCTTGCTCCTCCACGGTGACGCCGAAGTCGGAAAGCAGTTCCAACGTGATGTCCACGTACGGTGCCGACTTGAGTTCGGTCTCCAGTTCGATTTCCACCCCGTCCTCGGTCAGCGCGCCCGCCATCAGCAACGAGGAGACGTACTGGGATGACACGTCGCCCGGAATCGAGACCCCCCCGCCCGACACCGGACCCTTGATGACGAGCGGTGCCTTCCCGTTGTCGCGGCTACTTTCGGCCCTGCCGCCGAGTTGCTCGATCGCCGAGAGCATCGGTCCCTGCGGCCGCGAGCGGAGCGAGGCGTCGCCCGTCAACACGGTGATGCCATCGACCAGTGCCGCGGTTCCGGAGACGAGTCGCGTGGTCGTTCCGCTGTTCGCACAGTCGAGCACGTCCGCTGGCGTCCCGGGTTCGCCGCCGAAGCCGTCGATTTCGATCGCTTCGCCGGTATCCGTCACGTCGCCGCCGAAGGCTTCGACGGCGCGCATGGTCGCCTTCGTGTCCGCACTGATCAGCGGGTCGAACACCAGCGCGCCGCCGGAACAGCCAGCCGCGAGGATTGCTCTATGCGTGTAACTCTTCGACGGCGGTGCGCGCGCCGTCCCCGAAAGGTCCGAATGGGAAATTTCGACATCCATGTGCGGGTCGTCTACCCGAACGGGTATCAGAATACCGCTCCGGAAAATATTTTCCTGAACCTATCGAAAGGCTGCTATTTGGTGACGGTACCGCTACCTGACGATGGTTACCGGAACCGTCGCCCGTCCCGCCACGTTCTTCGCGACGCTGCCGAACAGCGTTTCGAACCGCTTGGACGCGCCGCGGTGGCCGACGAAGATGGCGTCGTAACCGTTGTCGTCGGCGTACTCCGTGATCTCCTGTACCGGTTCGCCGTACAGTAATCCGGTATCGAGGTCCGTCCCTTCGCGCTTGGCGGCCGCCGCCGCATCGTCCAGTAGTTCCTGTCCGTGCGTTTCGGCGTCCTCGACGTTCGACAGGATGAGATCGCGGTTCGCCTCCGCGAAACTCGTCGGCGGTACGTCGTCCGCCGCGACGATCTCCTCGGGAACGACGACGTGAACCGCCGTCACCGATTGTCCCGTGCTCCGCGCGAGGTCGAGTGCGTACCGGAGCGCATCCATGCTCGCCCCCGACCCGTCGATTGCGACCAGATATCCCCCCATGGTGACTGGTAGTTCGTCGTGTAGGAAGATGTGGATTCCGGTGATACGATTTCGGAAACCGAATTTCTAGCGAGCCAATTTTACGGAATCGTAATAATTGTTTAAGTGCCATCAGAAAGATTATGTAATCAGGGGGCCGGATTTCGAACATGAAACGCTCGAAGTGGGTAAACTACGGGTTGTTTTTCCTCGGTGTATTCCTCATCGTCGGGGGTGCCGTGGCCAGTATCGGAGCGTTCGACCACCAGTTCGCGCTCGATTCCTCGGCGAAGAGCCAGCCCAATTCGGGTCAGCACGTCTTTCATTACAAGAATTTGAACGAGGATCAAAAACACGTGGTCGACGGTGCAATCGGTGGGAAACAGTACACGCTGGACACTGCCACTTCGATTCCGGGTCACGGGCAATCGCTTACCGGCGAGAAGGTGACCGTAGTCAAAGGGGACACGTACTACACCTTCAGCCACGAGACGTACTTCGCCGCGACGAAGTCTCCGGGACTGGCGGTGATTGCGCTAGTTCTCGGTGGAATCGTGGCAATCATCGAGGGAGTACGCCGACAGCACTTTCGGCACCGCCGACTTCCATGGCAGGTCGGCGGATAGGCACCCATCATTTTCTATCGTAACGCCGTCTCACAGCCGATTTCCGGGCGATGTTGCCGGAAATGCGTTCGCCCTCCGACACCGTTTTGGTGGTTCCTTCTGTGACGAAGGACATGGAACAGGACCTCTCGGCACTGGATTCCGCGCTCGATACGATGGACGTCGATGGCTTCCTCATCGACGCCGACTCGACGGATTCCGACCAACTGTATCTCTCGGGTTTCGACGCGCCGGACCCGTTCACGACGCTGTACGCGGACGGCGTTCACCTCCTCGTCTCCAGTCTGGAGTACGGGCGGGCCAAAAAGGAGAGCAACGCGGAAAGCGTTTCCCGAATGTCCGACTACGACTACTTCTCGAAGGTCGCGGAGTACGGTTCCGAGGAGGCGGAATACCGCGTTCTCGCCGAATTTCTCGCCAACGAGGGCGTCGAATCGGTCGCGGTACCCAGTCGGTTCCCGGTCGGCATCGCGGATGGCCTGCGTGAACACGGCGTGACGGTGACGCCCGACGAGACCGCGGTCGTCGAGGGAATCCGTTCGACGAAGACCGACGACGAGGTCGAACATATCCGCGTCGCACAGAAGGCCAACGAGGCGTCCATGCACGCCGCCGAGGACCTGATCGCCGCGGCGACGGTCGAGGACGGCGTGCTCCACTACGAGGGCGAACCGCTGACCAGCGAGCGCGTGAAGGAGGAGATAGAGGTCACGCTGCTGCGCCACGGGGCCGCGCTGGACGAGACCATCGTGGCGTGTGGCTCCGCGGCCGCCGACCCGCACAACCGTGGGAGCGGACCGCTCGCCGTCGACGAGGCCATCATCATCGACATCTTCCCGAAGGACAAGTCCTCGAAGTATCACGCCGACATGACCCGGACGTTCGTCAAGGGCGAGCCCTCGGCGGAGATTCGGGAGTACTACGAACTCACCCACGAGGCGTTCGACGCCGCCTTCGACGCACTCGAACCCGGCGCGACGGGCGAGGAGGTTCACGCGGCCGTGTGCGACGTGTACGAGGACGCGGGCTACGACACGCTCCGAAGCAACCCGAACGCCGAGACGGGATTCATCCACAGCACGGGTCACGGCGTCGGCCTCGACGTGCACGAACTCCCGAAGGTCAGCCCCAGCGGCGGCGAACTGAAACCCGGCCACATCGTCACCATCGAACCAGGACTCTACGACCCGGCGGTCGGCGGCGTCCGCATCGAGGATATCGCCGTCGTCACCGAGGACGGCTACGAGAACCTGACCGACTACCCCATCGAACTCGTCGTGGACGACGAGTAGGTCGCCCGTCCGTTTTTCTTTCGCCCGATTCCGAGGTACCAGCGGATTTCTCCCGGTCGAACGGCCAATACTCGTGCTCCGAAAAGCGGAATCGTGGCCGACGAATTTCGCTCACCCGGAGAAACGGTACCGCGGAGCGAGTCGAAACCCGCGCTGTCCACCGAACCACTTCACGTTACAACCCGTCCACCCTTCGTTTCCCGCTGAACGATGGCGCGCTTTATTCTCCTGCTTGATCTACTCAAACTGCGGAGGGAACCACCATGAGCATCGGAACAACAGACAACGAGACGGTCGTCCGCCGCGACATCGAGGAGGTATGGAGCAGCGACGGCGACTTGAACGCCATCGACGACACCGTGACGGACGACTTCGTTTATCACACGTCGATGATGGAGATAAACGGTCCGGCGGAGTACCGCGAGATGGCCGAGGAGACCCGAAAGATGTTTTCGGACTTCGATATGGACATCGAGGACGTCATCTCGTCGGACGACGAGGTGGTCGTTCGGTACACGATGCGGGGGACCAACACCGGCGAGATGATGGGGAAGGAACCGACCAACGAACGCGTCGAGATGACGGGCATCATCATCGACCGACTGGAGGACGGGAAGATACGCGAACGCTACGAGAACGCCGACGAACTCGGCATGCTCGTCCAACTCGGCGTGATCGAACTGCCGCCCGAGATGCGGGAGTTCGAGGAGTAATCGGGACGGCGGAACCGACCCCGACCTGTTTTTTGGCTCACGAAACGAGGTTCCCGCTGTCGGACCACGCGACGTTTCCCGCCGTTCAACGGCCGAATTCGGGCGAACGATGTGTTCGGCTTATCCTCGCTCCCACCGTCCGGGGGGCGTGGAGGGGAGATGACATGAGTATCAAAACGGCGGACAACGAAGCGCTCGTCCGGCGGGAGATTCAGCACGTGTGGGACAGCGAAGGCGACCTCGACATGATTCCCGACCTCGTGACCGACGACTTCGTCTTTCACAATCCGATGCTCGACGAACCGGCACGCGGCCCCGCCGAGTATCGAGCGGTGGTGGAGCGATTCCACGACGCCTTCTCGGGGATGAAACACCACGTGGAGGAGATGCACGCGGTGAGTGATGTCGTGGTGACACGGTACAGGACGCGGGCGACGAACGACGGCGAACTGATGGGCGTCGAACCGACGGGGAAGGAGGTAGACGTCACCGGTATCGTCGTGGACCACCTGCGGGACGGCAAACTGGCGGAACGCTACGTCAACGACGACGCGCTGGGACTGCTCGAACAACTCGGTATCGTCGACCTCCCGCGACAACCGGACCGCTCGGACTGAACCGAACCCGAGCAAACGAACCCCTTTTGGGCGAACCGTTCCAATCCGAAGCCAATGAACGTACTCGTCGTCGGGGCGGGCGCGATGGGTCGCTGGTTCGCAGAGTCGATACCGGCCGACCTCGCGTTCGCCGACGCGAAGCCGAGGGTGGCGGAGGACGCCGCGAGGGCAGTCGGTGGGCGAGCGGTCGCGTTGGACACCGACGAAACCTTCGACGCCGTCTGTCTCGCCGTACCGATACCCGCAGTCGCGGAAGCGATCGTTGACCACGCGCCGAAGGCCGAACGGGCCATCATCGACGTGACGGGCGTCATGGCCACCCCGCTCGACGCGATGGACGAACACGCACCCACGTTGGAACGGGTGAGCCTCCACCCGCTCTTCGGTGCCGACACCGCGCCGGGGAACGTCGCGGTCGTGACCGACGAATCCGGGTCGGTCACCGACACCCTCCTGGCGGCCATCGACTCCCGCGGAAACACGCTGGTCGAGACCACGGCGGCGGAACACGACGACGCGATGACGACGGTGCAGGCGGGGACGCACGCGGCCATCCTCGCGTTCGCGCTGTCGGCGAATTCGGTGCCCGAAGGTCTTCGGACCCCCGTCTACGACGAGTTGTCCGCACTGGCGGACCACGTCACCGACGGGGAATCGCGCGTCTACGCCGACATTCAGGCCAGCTTCGATGGCGCGACGGACGTGGCGAACGCCGCCGAGCGACTGGCCGACGCCGACCCGGCCGAGTTCGAGCGCCTGTATCGGGAAGCGGCGAAGCTCCGTGACGGGCAGACGGATCAGGGGAGCGAGACGGAGGTCGACGAATGAACCCGGACCAGCGCGAGCAGGTGCTTTCGAATGCCAAGTACCTCCAAGACGTGCGACCCGTGGACCCGGAGGAAATCGCGGAGTACGTCGAAGGCACGCCCCATCCGGCGGTCGTTCGGCAGGTGCTCCGCGAGGAGTTGGGGGAACTCGGGTTCGTGGAGCGCGAGGACGGTACCTTCGAACCCGCCTCGGACGACCCGGTTCGTCCCGAGTTCCGCGGCGTCGAATCGTTCCCCGAGGCGTACGGTAGAAAGCTGGAAGACCTATTGGTCGCGGAGTTCGGCGCGGGTTGGCCGGACGGTGCGTCGGGCGACGAACTCCGACGAACCATCCAACGGCTCAAAGAGGACTACTTCGCGCAAAATCCGGTCGAGTACGACTATCGCGTGGCGCTCGGCTACGCCATCTACCACCTGCCGGACTACTACGCCGTGGTGCAGTACGTCCTCTCGGAACTCGCGGGACGGGGCTTGCTCCCCGGCAAACTGCGCGTGCTGGACGTCGGCGCTGGCGTCGGCGGTCCGGCGCTCGGCCTGCACGATTTCCTCCCGTCCGAGACGTTCGTGGAGTACCACGCCGTCGAACCGAGCGAGGCCGCGGACGTCCTCTCGGCGATGCTGGAAGAGACCGGAGCGAACTTCCACCCGACGGTACACCGCGAGACGGCGGAGGATTTCGAACCCCCAGAAGGAAACTTCGACCTCGTCCTGTTCGGCAACGTGCTGAGCGAACTCGACGACCCGGAAGCTGTCGTCCGGAAGTATCTGGATTTCCTCGCGCCGGACGGGGCGATGGTCGCCATCGCTCCGGCGGACAAGAACGCCAGTATCGGCCTCCGAGAAGTCGAGCGGAGCGTTTCCGACCGAACGACGGTGTTCTCGCCGACGCTGCGCCTGTGGCCCGGCGAGGAACCGAGCGACGACTGCTGGTCGTTCGACGTAAAACCCGAGTTGGCGGTGCCGCCGTTCCAACGACGGCTGGACGGCGGAAGCAGCGGAAGTGGGACGGAGGACGAATCGGCGAACACGGCGGATACGGCGAGTACGACGGACGGAACGACCACGACGGCCACGACGGACGCCTCGAACCGGGACGGCATCGACGCCAGCGAGTACGAGTTCGACGTGGACTCGGACGACGACACGGATTCGGGCGCTGCCGACACGGATTCGGACGGCATCGATGCGAGCGGGTACGACTTGGACGGGAGCGAGATCGACGGCGACGGGTCGAAAAGCGGACCCGACGCTACCGAGGGCGGACTCGATGCGAGTGCGTCCGAATCGGCAGAGACACGGGAAACCGAGTCGGACTCGTCGCCGAAGGTAGTGACGGCCGACGAACTCGACAGCGATGGCGAGTTCGTCAACGTGGACGTGCAGTACTCACACGTCATCCTGCGAACCGACGACACCCGCCGTCGGGAGTTCACGTCGAACCGGTCGGTGTCCGCGAAGATGGCCGAAATGGACCGACACGTCACCGAGCGGGTGAACCTCGTGGCGGTAAAGCTCAGCCACTCGCTGTCGGAGGAGGGGGAAAATCCGGTGTTCAAAGTGAGCGACGGAAGCGAGTCGGTCGGGAACTTCGCCGTGGTAACGAGGGAGACGTCGCTCAATCGAACGCTTCGTGAAGCGGCCTACGGTAGCCTTCTGGCCTTCGAGGACGTGCTAGTGCTCTGGAACGATGACGAAAAATCGTACAACCTCGTCGTGGACGAGCGGACGGTCGTGGACCGCCGCTAGTTCGCTTCCACGCACTCCCGTACGAAGTTGTAGTACGAGCCGAACTTACCCTCGTCGTTCGGCGACAGCGGTATCCCGTTTTCTGCTAGCAGTTCCACCGTCTTCCGTGGCTCGCACTCGAACCAGATCGACAGCACGTCAACGTTGTGTTGTGCGTATTCGTAGTTGAGTTCGAGTGTGTGAGCGTCTGTGACATTTCCCTCCGCCATGTCCACTTGGATACTGTGAGTGTCAGAGCATAAATCCATGTGGTTCGTTAACTATCAATACTGTATTATAATATCCCATGAATACGCCACCACTAACGAAATACTACGGTAGAGAGAATGGCACCCCGAGCGTCGTGGGGTGTTCCCGTGGGAATACGTTCATTTATCACCTTTCAAATATCAAAGTCCCCTCGACACAGTCGCTTCCCTGATGATTCCGTCCGGATCGGTGGCGGTCTCACTGCGGCCGAGCGGAGTACTTTTGCGTTCCCGTTCCTACCACCACTTTATGGGCGATTCGCTGGAGATTCTTCTGACGAACGACGACGGCATCGACAGTCCCGGTATCCGAGCGTTGTACGAGAGCCTGCAGGAGGTCGGAAACGTGACCACCGTCGCACCCGCGACGGACCAGAGCGCGGTCGGGCGGGCGATGTCCTACGAGGTCGAAGTCGAGGAGCACGAAATCGGCTACGCGATCACGGGGACTCCGACCGACTGCGTGGTCGCCGGATTGACCGAAATCGGACCGTACCCCGACCTCGTCGTCTCGGGGTGCAACAACGGGGCGAACCTCGGGGCCTACGTCCTCGGGCGTTCCGGCACCGTTAGCGCCGCAGTCGAGGCCGCCTTCTTCGACGTGCCGTCCATCGCCGTCTCGCTTCACGTTCCCAATCACCTCTGGCCCTACGATACGAGCATCGAGGAGTACGACGTGGCGGCCGACGCCGCGACCTATCTGGCCGAACACGCACTCGAATCCGGCGTGTTCGAAGGGGCGGAGTACCTGAACGTCAACGCACCCATGCCGAACGGCGAGTCGGTCCCGATGGAAGTCACGCGGCCGTCGCACGTCTACGACATGGACACGACCAACGAGGCGGGCGTGATTACGCTCCACGACCGGACGTGGGAGCAGATGGGCGACGAGACGCTCCCCGACGCCGAAGGAACCGACCGCCATGCGGTGTTCGAGGGGAAAGTCAGCGTCTCTCCACTGACCGCACCGCACACGACGCATCGACACGAATCGCTAGACGAGTTGGTGACGGAGTACCGTTTCTAGCGCCACCGTTTTACCCGCAGAAGCCTAATTTGGCATGATGAGCGGGGGGTGAGAATACCGTGAGTCGTACCGATATCGATCAACTCGCACTCGACGTACTCCCGGTGAACGTCGCGGTTCTCGACGGGGATGGCACGATCATCGCCACGAACGAGGCGTGGGAGGAGTTCGGCCGAGGAAACGGTCTCACGGACACGACGCTCGGCGTCAACTATCTCGACGTGTGTGACGTGGCCGACGACCGGACTGCAGACGAGGTAGCGGCAGGTATTCGTGCCATCCTGGCGGGTGATCGGTCCGAGTTCAGCCTCGAATACCCGTGCCATTCGCCCGACGAACGCCGGTGGTTCGTGATGCGCGCCGTCGACGTGACCGAGGGCGAGGATACGTACGTCGTGGTCGCTCACATGAACGTGACCGAGCGCCACGAACGGGAGTCGGAAGTCGAACGCTACGAGATGATCGTCCGCAACGTTCCCGTGATCTTCTTCGTCATCGATACCGACGGGACGTTCCAACTCGCGGAGGGACGCGGGGTGGAGACCGCAGGATTGGACTCCGAGGAACTCATCGGCCAATCGATCGACGACCGATACGAGGACCACCCCGACATCCTCGAAAACTGCCGTCGTGCGCTCTCGGGCGAGTTGGTGTGTGCGACCAGCGAAATGGAGGGGACGATCTACGACATCGTGTATCAACCCGTGTTCGACGCGGCGGGGGCGGTCGAACGCGTTATCGGCGTTGCGACGGACGTAACCCGACGGAAACGACACGAGGACGCCCTCGCCGCACTCTCGGACGTCACACGGGAACTGTTGGATTCGGAAACGTCGGACGAAGTGTGTACCGTCGCTGTCGAGGCGGCCGAGCAGTCGTTACACCTCCCGAAGACGACCATCGCGCTGTACGACGACTCCACGGGCGCGCTCCTCCCGGAGGCGGAGACGAGCGATGGCGGCCCGCTGCCGGACGAGGTACTGGACGGGGACGGCATCGCGTGGACCTCGTTTACCGAGAACGAGGCCCGTTTCGACGGCGAATTGGTTTCGCTGCCGCTCGGGACATACGGGGTATTAATCACGTCGATCACCGGCGACGCGGCGCTCGACATCGCCGAACTCTGTGCCGCCGCCGTCGAGTCGGCCCTCGGGCGGGCAAAGCGTCAGCGTCGACTGGAGGAACAGGAGACGACGCTCCGCCGACAGAACGCGGCGCTCGAACGACTCAACGAACTGAACGAAGGGATTCGGCGCATCGACCGGGCGCTCGTGGAAGCGAGAACGCGAGAGGAAATCGAGGTCGCCGTCTGTAGCCGCCTGACCAGTGGCGGACCGTATCGATTCGCCTGGATCGGGGTGGATGATCCGGCGACGGCAACCGTCGTTCCGCACGAATCGGCGGGCGTCGAACGGGGGTACCTCGACGCGATTACCATCAACACGAGCGACGAGACCGCCGACCCCGCGGGGACCGCGCTCCGAACCGGGCGCGCACAGGTCGTTCAGGACGTCCTCCGTGGATCGCTCTCCGAACAGTGGCAGAGCGAGGCGCTGAAGCGGGGATACCGGTCGTCCTGTGCGCTCCCGCTCCGCTACGGCGACGCGGTGTACGGCGTGCTTTCGGTCTACTCCGACCAGCCACGGACGTTCGACGAACTGGAACGGGCCGTCCTCGAAGACGTGAGCCAAACGATCGCGTACGCGATCAACGCCGTCGAGACGAAAAAGGCGTTGACGAGCGGCGAGGTAGTCGAACTCGAATTCGAAATCGGCGACCCCGGGGTGTTCTTCGTGGAACTCGCGACGGAGTTGGATTGCCGCGTCGAATTCACGGGTATCGTCTCGACGTCGGACGGCACGGTGACGACGTTCTTTACCGTCCGCGACGTTCCGGCCGACGACGTGTCGACCGTCGCGGCCCAGTCGCTGGAAGTGATCGACATAGAACAGGTGAGCGCCCGAAACGGCGCGTCGCTGTTCGCCGCGACGTTGACGGATTCGAGTTTCATCGGGACGCTCCTCGACCACGGTGCGGTTCCCGAGGCGTTCGTGGTCGGTCCCCTTCCCGGAACCATGGTCGTCAGGCTCCCGACGAACGCGGACGTTCGGACGTTCGTCGAGGTGATCAAAACGCGATTCCCCGACGTCACTCTTCGAAGTCGGCGACATCGCGAGAAGCCGGTCGTGTCCGACGACCTGAATACAACGCTCGCGGAGACGCTGACCGACCGCCAGCGGGAGGTGCTGGAGACGGCCTACTACAGCGGTTTCTTCGACTCGCCACGGAAGAGCACGGGGGAGGAGGTCGGTCGGTCGCTCGATATCTCACAGCCGACGTTCCAACACCATCTGCGAGCGGCCGAACGGAAACTGCTCCAGCGATTGTTACAATCGTAACCCGGCGGCGACCGTATCTAGATAGATAGCCTCCCGCGTAATACCTCACGTTCAATCTAGCTGGAAGTGCCTTTACATAGTACACCTTCCGAGCAACTATGGAAACGGAAGTAAAACGACAACCCTTGCGAGACGGCGACCGGCTGAGTCTCGACGTGCTTTCGGCGGTAATGGAGAAGGCAGGGTACGACGACGCGACCGAGTTCTCGACCTGTTTGTACGACGTGATCGATCCGGACGCGCTCGATTCGCTCTTTCATCGGCAGACGAAAGGAGGCCGTGTCGAGTTCGTGCTGGACGGCTATGAGGTCCGAGTCCACAGCAACGGGTTGGTGGAGGTAACCGAAGAGAACTGATGGACGAACTGTGATAGAACGAAACAAAGTGGTAGGCGACCAGCAAAACTGTGCGGTCTGTGGGGACGCCATCGATATCGAAGCGTGGCATCCGGTTCTCGCCGACACGGACTCGAACGGCACGCTTCGATTGTATCCGTTCTGTACGCCCGCCTGCCGAAACGAGTGGAATCGACACCGAAACGACCGATAACAGAGAATGAACGAAACACCCCCCAACGAGATAGAATACAGCGAATACGAGGACGAATACGGTACCGTAGCGATGTTCTACGACCCAGAGAATCACCAGGCGTGGATTCGTTCGAGCACGACGGTTTCCGTGCGACGGTAACGGCTTTTCTGCGGGTTGATTTCGTGCGTGGATATGAATATATAGTTCGTTGACCATTCTGCGGTATGGATCGTTCGACAGTCGGCGACGGCTGAGAATCAGTATTTTCCTACTTTTTCCGCACGTTCGAGCACGTGCCGAACGAACGGTTCCTTCTTCGCCGTGTACGTCGCCCTGTCGTCGCCGTGTTCGTCGGCCAACTCCCGCTTCAGTCGGTCGTACTCCGCCGCGACGGCGGGATGGTCCCGGAGATAGTCCCGGAACCCAACCGATTCTCGATAACAGTCGCTTCCCGCTTCGGTCAGCGAGAGATAGTGGGTGCGCTCCGTCCGCGGACCCTTTGCGAGAAAGGCGCGGTCGGGGACGCCGTCGTTCGGTCGATACTCGTAGCCGTGGCCCTCCAGCACGGAAACGAGTCGCGCGGCGTGAGACGCGTCCTCGACGACGGCGAGGATGTCGATGATTGGTTTTGCGACGATGCCCGGAATCGCGGTGCTGCCGACGTGTTCGAACGCGATAACGTCGCTCCCGGCAACAGAACGAAGCCGTTCGACTTCCGCCTCGTACTCCCGTCGCCACTCGTCCCTGTGCAGTTCGAGTTCGACGGTGCCGCGCTCCAGACCGACCATACGCCTTCCATAGGTAACTCGGAAATAAACGTTCGCACCGGATTCGATGCTCGCTCGTGCGTGACTCACGGAATATTTATCCCGGATCGTGACGAATTAGAATCATGAACCGCGCCCTCCTCCACTACGCGTCGTTGGGTCTCGTCGGTCTCTCGTTCGCCGCGCTCTCCGTTCCCGACCTTGCGGCAGGGGACTCCAGCATCAGCCTGTGGCTGCTTGCAATCAGCGGGGTCGGAATGCTGTTCGGAAGCTTCTACGAGGTGTTGACCGGCGGCCTCGCCGATTTCGAATCCGACCGCTTCACGCCGCTCATCGTCGTCAGCGCGATACTATCCGCCCTCGGGACGGGGCTGTCGCTCCTCGGATGAGTCGTCGTGCACGTCTCGTGTCGGCGAGAACTACGGCAGAAACCGTCGGAAACTCCAGAACACGCCGGATAACACGTTCTTCAGGTCCGCTCCGGGGGTGAGTCCCGCATCGGGATTCCTCGCCGATTCCCACCGGGTTTCGAGCGCGTTCCGCGAGCAGTGACGTAACTCGCCGGAGTGGACTCGCGTTCCATCAGCGTCGGTGAGTCGCAACAACGCAACGTCGTCTCCCGCTCCGACGACGCGGTAGACGCCGCTCTCGTCGTCGTCGGTCGTCGGTCGGTAGTGGTCGCCAACGTCTATCATGATTCTACGCCGTCCACGGTTCGTCTTCGATTATGTACCGGGATGGTATGAACCAATCGCCGAGCATCGGCTCAGTTCGGACTCGCGGCGAGAACGTCCTTGGCCGTGTCCCCGAGATGTTGCATGTCCTCCCGCGTCAGATGGAACTTCGGCTCCCAGTCCGAGGGACCGAGGTAGTCGCTGACGACGAACATCGACGCCGCCTCCACTCCGCGGTGGGCGGCGATGGCGAACACTGCGGACGCTTCCATTTCGACGGTGAGGACGCCCTCATCGGCGTACTGTTGGACTTCTTCCTTGGTCTCCCGATACATCGCGTCGATGGTCCACGACGGCCCGACGTGGAACGCCTCTTCGCGCTCGCGGAGCACTCCGATGGTCTCGTCGGTGAGAGCGTCGCTCGCGTGGGCGTACTTTTCGGATTCGACGTAGTGGTGTGACGTCCCTTCGTCACGGATGGCCTTGTCGCAGACGATGAACTCACCCATCCCGATGGCCTCGTCCAGACAACCGGCGAATCCGACGGAGAGGAACTTCCCGACGCCGTCCGCGACGAGTTCGTCCATCAGCATCGCCGTAGCAGGAGCGCCGATTCCGAAGTTCCCGAGGACGCCGACTTCGAAGTCGGCGTCCTCGAAGGCGTAGAGGTCGCCATAGTAGTTGCCGACGTGCTGGCCGTCGTAGCTCTCGGTGAGGTAGTCC
Organism: Haladaptatus sp. AB618; assembly: GCF_024136965.1. Classification (NCBI taxonomy): domain Archaea; kingdom Methanobacteriati; phylum Methanobacteriota; class Halobacteria; order Halobacteriales; family Haladaptataceae; genus Haladaptatus; species Haladaptatus sp. AB618. The sequence goes on from NZ_JAMYJX010000001.1 coordinate 1,216,045, forward strand.
ATCAGCGTGCGACTGTAACAGAGAACGACTGCCTTCGGCAGTCGTTCGAGCCCTGATTCGTCCTCCGCGTGTTTGTACTCGGAGTGCTCTGCGGGCGTGACCAATGGTTCGGCGTCCTGCTTTCCGGCGAGGTTTGGAAACGGCATCTCCTCGTGAAGAGACACGATTCCGTAATGTGTGTTGTGCAGATGTGTGATTCCACTCGACATAGATCGATAGCAACGGCTCGAACGACTCGAAAAATCCGAAAACCGGTTCGACCGTTTTCAGTCCACGACGACGAGCACGTCGCCCATATCGACGCTCTCGCCCTCGCTGACCGCAACCTGCGTGACGGTGCCGCCGCGGGAGGCGACCACGTCGTTTTCCATCTTCATGGCTTCGAGGACACAGACGACGTCACCGGACTCGATTTCGTCACCCTCTTCGACTTTCACGTCGAGGATGGTGCCCTGCATCTCGGCGGACACCGTCTCGCCCTCCGCATCGACGACGGTCTCGCCGCCGTCGCTGCTGCCGCCCGCTGGCTCGGGTTTCTGGCTGCCGCCGCCGCCGTTGTTCGCGGGGACCGCGGCGACGCCGCCGCGGTCTTCGAGGTTGACTTCGAAGCGCTTGCCGTTGACTTCGACGGTGAACTCGCGTTCGACGACCTCCTCGTCGTCGTCCGACGATTCGGTCGTTCCCCACTTCTCCTGTGCCTCCTCGATTTTCTCCGCGTCGAGGTCGTGGTCGAGGTACTTCGTGGTGTGGGTCCCGGCGACGAACTCCTCGTCGTCGAGCATCAAACGGTGGAACGGAATGATGGTCGGGATTCCCTCGATGTCGTATTCGGCGAGCGCGCGCTTGGAGCGAACGATACACTCCTCGCGGTCACCGCCGTGAACGATGAGCTTCGCGATCATGGAGTCGTAATCGGTGACGAGCTCGTCACCTTGTCGAAGCGCATCGTCGAGACGGACGCCGATGCCTCCCGGCGGGTCGTAGGTCGTTAGCTTCCCGCCGGTCGCGGGCGCGAAGTCCTTCGCGGCGTTCTCGGCGTTGATGCGGAACTCCATCGCGTGGCCTTCGAGTTCCACGTCGTCCTGTTCGAAGCCGAGCGGTTCGTCGGCGGCGACGCGGATCTGCCACTTCACGATATCGACGTCGGTCAACCACTCCGTAACGCAGTGTTCGACCTGAATCCGGGTGTTCACTTCGAGGAAGTAGAAGTCCGTGTCCATGCCGAGGAGTTCGCTGGGACCGCGCGTCTCGTCCTCCTCCACGAGGAACTCGAACGTACCGGCGTTGTAGTAGCCGGAAGCGGCCGCACCGTCGCGGGCCGACTCCGCGATTTTCTCCCGAAGCTCGTCCGAGAGCGCGGGCGACGGACCCTCTTCGATGACCTTCTGGTGACGGCGCTGCAGCGAGCAGTCGCGCTCGCCGAGGTGGCGCACGTTGCCGTGGTGGTCGGCGATGATCTGGACCTCGATGTGACGCGGGTTTTCGAGGTAGCGTTCGAGGTAGACGTTGGCGTTGTCGAAGTACGCCTCACCCTCGCGCTGGGCGGATTCGAGTTGGTCCTCGGCTTCCTCGGGACCGCGGACGACTTTCATCCCGCGGCCGCCACCGCCACCTTCCGCCTTGATGGCGACGGGGTAGCCGTACTCGTCGCCGAACTCCGTGACTTCCGACGGGTCCTCGACGGGGTCGGTGGTCCCGGGAACGATGGGCACCCCTGCCTCCTGCATCGTCTTGCGAGCCTTCGTCTTCTCGCCGAGTTGTTCCATCGACTCGCTCTTCGGGCCGATCCACGTCACGCCGTCCGTGGCTTCGACCAGCGCGGCGAAGTCGGCGTTCTCCGCGAGGAACCCGTAGCCCGGGTGAATCGCGTCCGCGCCCGCCTTCTCCGCGGCGTCGATGATGGCCTCTTGGTCGAGGTAGGACTCCGCGGCACGGGCCGGGCCGACGTTGTAGGCTTCGTCGGCGTAGCGGACGTGACCGGAGTTTCGGTCGGCATCGCTGTAGATGGCGACCGTGTCGATTCCGAGTTCCTCGCAGGCGCGCATCACGCGGACCGCGATTTCCCCGCGATTTGCGACCAGAACCTTATCGAACATTCTTGTGAGAACGTATTCGGGTGGGTAACCTCATTCTGTCGGTTCAGGGTCGCCCACGAGTGTCAACGGGAGCGTCACACAGGGGTTGACGGGTGGTAATTCCGTCCCACGACCCCTCGAAGCGGTAGCTTTTTCTTATCACACGCTGACATCTCGGGCGTGCAACGACCGACTCCACCCGCCGCTGGGCCGAATCACGGGCCAGCACCTGCTTTTCGCCGGGTGGAGTCCCGATTTCGCCGCTGACGCGGCCTCGGGGTGAAACCGGGCGATTCGATGACTCGTCTTCGACCAGCAACCACCCCACAGCGACAAATGTACACCAGCACCCGATCAGGCCGACGTATCGACAGCAACGCCAACCGACGATCAACCAGCGAGGACCGCCGATGAGCGACATGAACCCTCGAAACTACTACGACGAGTACGGCGAAAACGAGTGGGAGCGACTGGGACGCGACCCCGTCACCCGCATGGAGTTCGAGAATACAGTGGACTACCTCGACAAACACCTCCCCGAATCGGGCCGCGTTCTCGACGTCGGCGGCGCGGCGGGGCGCTACGCGGTTTGGCTCGCCGAGCGTGGTCGTCGGACCACGTCCGACTGCTCGTCAGAACCGATGGATTCTGGCGCTGATTACGACGTGACCCTCGTGGACGTGAGCGAGACGCAGGTCGAACTCGCCCGCGAAAACGCCGCCGAGCGCGGCCTCGAAGACGTGATTTCGGCGGAGAAAGGTGACGTCCGAGACTTGCGTTTCGAAGACGATGATTTCGACGCCGTCTGCTGTCTCGGCGGTCCCCTGAGCCACGTCGTGGATGATACCGAACGCGCACGCGCGATGGCCGAGCTCCGACGGGTCGCGGGTGACGACGCACCCGTCTTCGTCTCGGTCATCAGCAGGTTTGCGCCCATCCGCGACATCCTCAAGTTCAACCTCGACTGGTCGCACGGCCTCCTCGTTCCCATCGCCGAGGACGGCAAGTACACCGAAGAGCGCGTGGACGAGTATGCGAACGGCGAAGGCTGGGCGGAGTGTCACTTCTTCCGCGCCGACGAGTTCGAGGCGGAGTTGGAGGACGCCGGTTTCGAAGTCGAGCAACTGGTCGGTCTTGAGGGCGTTGCCAACCGCATGAAACCGGAGTTAGCGGAGGCGAGCGACGAGGCCGTCGAGGACGTTCGGCGACTCGTCAAGTTGCTCCGGGAGGACCGTGCGGTGGTCGATTTCTCGGAGCACATGCTGGCGGTGTGTCGAGTATAGTATCTGGAGGCGCTTCTCGTCCTGTGGTGCGTTTCGCCACTGCCGTTCAATTACGTGGGAGTGGACATGTCCCGATATCCCTCTCAATCTCTGAATCGTTCGTGGTGCATTAGTTAGTGCAACTCTCTTTGAAATCGGTGGTCGGTTCGATTGCTCCAAACGATTGGATACAAAGCAGTCTGATTTCTGGGACTTCGCCCCGTTTCGAGATGAATGATTGGTTCTATAACCGAAGTAGAACGTCCGACGGCAGCGAGGTCGATTCTTTGACTTTGTCCGGTTTTGGTGGTTTACTTCCTGTGGGCAGTATAAGCGGCAGTGGATAACTCCTACCCTTCAATAATATCTATAGGGAGGTTGTAGTGCGAATTGCGTCACTTCGCCGTCCTCGGGGAAGCGGATTTCATGGAATCCTTCCATCCACCGGTTCTCTAGCCGAATAAGAGCATATGAATCAACTTCTCGGCTATGTGATTGCGACCACTATCGTTTTCCTATTCATACTTGGCTTTGCGAGGCTGATGAATGACCTCCTCTCCACCGTTGGTGTTCTTAAGAATACGATTGGACGTGTTGCTGCCAATCTTCTCGGTGGTATGGTCGGATTTGCGTTCGGAATAACTGCCGTCAATCTTCTCTCAATCTCGATCCTCTAAACTCACGATCTCTCTTAGTGTATTGGAGGCATCTGTCTGTGTGACCACGTCTGTTTATAATGATTCGCAGGAGTCTTCATACATCCTAATGCAGCAGTTTCATGACTAGTTGAAATTCCGATAGCCGATTCAGAGTGTGTATCGGTCACCACTATAACTGATTGTTGTCGCCTCAATGACGCAAATAATAGAATGAAATAACAATCATGAGAAGTGTAATGATTCCTGCAAATATATAGAATAAAATCCCCCACCCAGACAATAATAGATGTGTCAAAGCAATACCAAGAATCATTGAACATATTACAATTAGAATATTTAATTGTTGGTTAAACGAGTCACTCATACTTCTTCATATGATGTTTATCATTTAAATCTAATGAAATAGCATGCTTGTTATGAGATACGCTCCCTGTATCTCGCACGACGTTTTTGACAGCCACTGGTGAGTAAAGAGAACCAGTGGCCGAATTCTCTCGCTAATCCCTATTAGTGCAATATGGAGCAGTGCGAAAAAGAGATATCGACCATTTCACCTTCATGTGCATGTGAATTCGGTTTATTGTCTCCTGAAACCATAACTGGAAGTGAAATTGGTCGATCGCCGTCCCCAGAGAGCAGATCACGTTCGTTCGCACCACAAAAAAAGCACCAAATCGGCGATTTACTCGGGTGACACCCTCCGATAGCGTCGAAGATCAGAACCGCGTCGTCCGCCCCGCCGCGCTCCACGCGTCCGTGGGCGCGTTCATCGGGACACGCACATCACGGTTCTGCAATCCGGACATCCGTCCGGCGAACTGCCAGCGCTCGCCGTCCCAATCCGGTTCCTCGTTCTCCGCTGCCGCAGCGGCCGCTTCCCGTTCGCGGAGGATGACGTTGATGGCCGCCATGATCGCGGCGGCTTCCTCCTCGGAGGCGTCCGGCGGAATCGAGAGGGAGATGTCCTCAGAGTGGGATATTTCCATGTTTCTTTTCCGGCTGTGATTTGCGCTTGCTCATCAGCATGTCGAGGTCGTCGATGAGTCGCGGGCGGGTCTCCTGCGGTTCGATGACGTCGTCCACGAAGCCGCGGTCGGCGGCCGTGTACGGGTTGGCGAACTGCTCGCGGTACTCCTCGATGAGTTCGTCGCGGCGCGCCTCGGGGTCGTCGGCCTCTTCGAGTTCCGAACTGTAGAGGACGTTGACCGCACCCTGCGGGCCCATCACCGCGATTTCGGAGGTCGGCCAGGCGTAGTTCACGTCCGCGCCGATGTGCTTGCTTGCCATCACGTCGTACGCGCCACCGTACGCTTTGCGAGTGATGACGGTCATGAGCGGCACCGTCGCCTCGGAGTAGGCGTACAGCAGTTTCGCACCGTGGCGGATGATGCCGCCGTGCTCCTGGTCCGTGCCGGGCATGAACCCGGGCACGTCCACGAACGTCACGATGGGGATGTTGAACGAATCACAGAAGCGGACGAACCGCGAGCCTTTCTCCGAGGATTCGATGTCGAGAGTTCCGGCGTTGACGCGGGGCTGGTTCGCCACGATGCCGACCGAGCGCCCGTCGAGGCGGCCGAAGCCCACGACGAGGTTCTTCGCGTAGCCTTCCTGCACCTCGAAGAAGGAATCCTCGTCCACGACGCCGTCGATGACGCGCGTGATGTCGTACGGTTTGCGCGGTTGGTCGGGCACGACGGATTTCAGTTCCTCGTCGCGGCGCTCCGGGTCGTCCCACGGGTCGAAGCGCGGCGGGTCCTCGACGTTGTTCTGCGGGAGATACGAGAGCAGACGGCGGATGTCGTCCAGTGCTTCCTCCTCGCTGTTCTCGGCGAAGTGGGCGACCCCGCTCTTGTCGGTGTGGGTCGTCGCGCCGCCAAGTTCCTCGAAGGTGACTTCCTCGCCCGTGACCGTCTCGATGACGTCCGGGCCGGTGATGAACATGTGGCTCGTGTCCTTCACCATGAAGATGAAGTCGGTGATGGCGGGCGAGTACACCGCGCCGCCCGCACACGGACCCATGATGGCCGATATTTGGGGCACGACGCCCGAGGCCTGCTGATTGCGGTGGAAGATGTCCGCGTAGCCAGCCAAGGATTCGACACCTTCCTGAATCCGCGCACCGGCGGAATCGTTCAGGCCGATGATTGGCGCGCCGACTTCCATCGCCTTGTCCATGACTTTCGTCACTTTCTGGGCGAACACTTCGCCGAGCGAGCCACCGAAGACGGTGAAGTCGTGGGCAAAGACGAACACCTTTCGGCCGTTGACCTCGCCGTAACCCGTCACGACGCCGTCGCCGGGGACCTGTTTTTCCTCCATGCCGAAGTTGTGGTTTCGGTGGGTTCGCAGTTGGTCGAACTCGTTGAAGGTGTCGTCGTCGAGGAAGTAGTCGATGCGCTCGCGCGCCGTCATCTTCCCCCGCTCGTGCTGCTTCTCGATGCGCTCTTCACCGCCGCCCTGCTCCGCCTCGCGGCGTTTTTCGCGTAGTTCGTCGATGCGCTCGTCCATCGTCATCGCTGAACACCCGGACGCATTGTCATTGCGGAATTGCAGTACCAGCGGGCGCAAAAGGTTTCCGTACTGTGTCGGGAAAGGCTTCGTCAGCCTGACAGCAACGAGTAGAGGTTCAGCCCAAGCGTGACGAGCAAGAACAGCGGCAGAATCGTCCTGACGCCCCACAGCCACGGCGTTCCGAGCGACCGCGCGATCCCGCCCGCGCCGGAGTCGAACTCCGCGAGGGCGTTCTTGCCGAGGACCCACCCTGTGAAGACGAGGAATCCGGCGAGTCCGGCCGTCAGCATCAGATCGACCAGCGTTCCCGCGACGAAGGTGAACACGGACGGGGTGAGCGCACAGACCGCACCCGTGACGAGCACCAGCGCGGTGAGGCCGAGCGTCGCGCTCCGCCGGGAGACGTCCTGTTCGTCCACGAGATACGCGACGGGAATTTCGAGCATGCTGATGGAACTCGACAGGGCGGCGAACAGAATGGCGGCGAAGAAGCCGACGGCGACGACCTCACCGTACGGCATCTCCCGAAACGCTCCGGCGACGCCCATGAAAATCGCGCCGGACTCGCCGCCTCTCGTGACTTCCGTGAGACCGCCTTGAAACGCGAACAGGAGCGGAAAGACGACGAGTCCTGCGAGGACACCGACCGCGGTGTTCAGCACGGCGATAACGCTCCCGTCGAACGGGAGGCTGTTGTCCTCTCCCAGATACGAGGCGTAGGTGATCATCGTCCCGACGCCGAGCGAGAGCGTGAACAGCGCCTGTCCGGCCGCGGCGCGGAGCATCCCGATGGGGTCGTTCTTGATCGGTGCCGGGTCGAAGTGGAGGTAGAACGACAATCCCGCTCCCGCGCCGGGTCGGGTGATCGCCCATCCGGCGAGCACCGCGAGCAGAACGACGATGACCGGCATCATCACCTTCGTCGCGGCCTCGATGCCGCGGCGGACCCCGCCGAGGACGACCAGTGCGGTCAGCGCGAGGAACGCGACTTGGAACGCGACGGCTTCCCAGCCGAAGCTGATGGTGCCGAAGTATCCGCTCGGGTCGGCGAAGTACGACCCCGAAAAGCTGGCGACGAAGTAACGAACGATCCACCCGCCGACGACGCTGTAGAACGACAAGAGGATGAGCGCCGTGAGGACGCCGAACAGGCCGACGTACCCCCACGATTTGGTTCCGGGTGCGAGGCGGGCCAGCGCCCCGGCCGGGTTTCGGTTCGAGCGGCGACCGATGACGAACTCCGCGAGGAGTCCGGGGACGCCGACGAGCAACACGATACAGAGGTAGACCACGAGAAACGCGCTTCCGCCGTATTCGGCCGTCATCCACGGAAAGCGCCAGACGTTGCCGAGGCCGACCGCGCTCCCCACCGCCGCGAGGATGAAGCCGACCCGACTCGCCCACGATTCACGTACCATTGCTATGCACTCGCTTGCCCAGGGGATATGAGACTTTCGAGGTTAGAAACCATCAAAATGCTATTAACACACGCGATGGGGCATCAGAAATCGATTTTCAGATTCGAATGGACATGAAATCAGGACTGTTGTCTACGGTTCGTCGATTTTACTCGTCGCTGTTTAAGTACTCGACAAAAAAGAATCAGTGCCGGTGCCGGACGACGCTCAGAAGAACGACATCAGGCTCAGTGCGAGCGTTCCGATGACGGCGATGAGCACGACCACTCGGAGGTGCGTGAGCCAAATCGTGCCGATGTTGCCGCGGGTCTTACCGAGGCCACGTCGGAGTTCTTGAACCGCTCCCGCGCTGTACACCCATCCGACGAAGATGACGGTCAGCACGACGCCGAGGGGGAGGAGGAGGTTCGACGCGATATTGTCGAACATGGTGAACGTGTCGAGACTCAGCGCCGACGGGACACCGAGGGCGAACACGATGACGCCGACGATGACTGTGATGACCGGCCGACTGAGCGAGTAGTTATCCACGAAGTACGAGACGACCACTTCGAGGAGGCTAATCGCCGACGAAAGCGCCGCGATGAGCAGGATGACGAAGAACACGAGACCGACTATCTTCCCCGCCGGTAGTTTCGCGAACGCCTTTGCGAGGGTGATGAACACCGCACCCGCGCCGGCCTCACCGGGGTCGATGCTCTGTGCGAACAGGAGCGGGAAGACGACGAATCCGGCGAGAACGCCGATGAAGGAGTTCAAGCCGACGATGCTGAGTCCGTCGGTGAGAAGGTTGTCGTCACCGTCCAAGTAGGACGCGTACGTCACCATCGCCCCCATCCCGAGCGAGAGCGAGAACAACGCCTGTCCCACGGCGGCGGGGATGATGGACTGGTAATTGTCCACGATGACGCCGAAGTCAGGGGAGAGGAAGTAGTCGTAGCCCGCTGCAGCGCCGTCGAGGGTGAACGCCCACAGGGCGAGTCCGACCATCAGGATGGCGATGGACGGAACCATGATTTTTGTCCCCATCTCGATGCCTTTCTCGACACCCAGCGCGACGATAACCACGACGAGTACCATGAACACGAAGTGGAACAGTATCGTTCCAGTACCCGCCGAAATCTGTCCGAAGTACTGGGAGGGGTCGCCGAAGTACGCGCCGGTCCAACTCCCGAGGATGTACTGGATGACCCATCCACCGACGACGCTGTAGTACGACAGAATCCAGAACCCAGTGAACAGGCCGAGGAGTCCGATGATTCCTGCGACTGGCCCACCGAGGTTTCTGAACGCGTCCACGATGTTCTTCTTGGTCTCGCGCCCGATGACGAACTCCGCGAGGATGGCGGGCAGTCCGATGAGAACCGCCGCGACGAGGTAGACCACGAGGAAGGCCGCCCCGCCGTTCTGTGCAGACATATACGGGAATCGCCAAATGTTGCCGAGTCCAACGGCGCTTCCGACAGCAGCCAGAATGAACCCCATTCGGGATGTCCACGTTTCTCGTTGTGACATGTGTATGCCTGCCATTCTTAACTGATGCGTATAAACTGCACGATGTCAATTAATCACCCGAATAAATGATTATCTCATATTATATTCGTGTAAGAAAATGACTCGTCAATCCACCAAACAGCCGAATCCGAAATCAAAGCGGCGTGATATCGTACCACTGAGAGACTAATTGACACCGAAAAACCTCAAACGTAATGATGTTTTCGGGGTCGGATCAGGCTTCGCCGTACACCGGAACCGCCGCCCCACTGGTCACGCTCGTGGCGTCGCTACAGAGCACACACATCACGGAAGCGATATCTTCTGGGGAAACCCACTCGTCGTGGTTGGCGTCGGGCATCATCTCCCGGTTCGCGGGCGTGTCGATGACGCTCGGCATCACGGCGTTCGCTCGAACCACACCTGAATTCTCCTCGGCGATCGTCTCGGTGAGCAGTCTGACACCCGCTTTGGACGCCCGATACGGTCCGTCCCCTTCCCCGCCTTCGAGCGACGCTCGGGCGCTGACGCTGACGATCGCGCCCTCGCTCTCCTGGAGATGCGGTAGCGCGTGTTTGGCCGCCAGGAACATCGTCTTCAGGTTCACGTCGAACAGCAGGTCGAACGTCCCCACGTCCGTCTCCTCGATGGGTGACCCACCCTTCCACGTTCCCGCGATGTTGATGAGCGCGTCGAGACCGCCGTGGTCGTCGACGACGTCCGAAACGACGGTTTCGACGGCCGATTCGTCGGTGAAGTCGGCCTCGTAGAAATCGACTCGCTCGCCGTCGAGTGGGGAATCCTCGTCCGGTTCGACCACGTCGGTCGCACACACCGTCGCCCCGGCGTCCGCGAACGCGGCACAGACCGCGCTTCCGAGCGCGCCGCTCGCACCCGTGATCAGGACGACATCGTCGCTGAAGTCGAAACTCACGTCCATGGACCGGTACACAGCGTGAACGCTGAAAACACACACGGCCGTTCAAACCCCGTCGTACGCTCCCAATCGCGTTCCGTCCAACAGGTACGCCTCGCCGTCCGAGAGTCCGTCGGGCAGGAACGGCGCGAGGAATCCCTGGCCCGCGACGTTCACCCACGTCCCACCCGTCAGGTCGTTGAACGCGGGAAAGACGACGAGTTGGGCGTCGATGGAGAACTCTCCGTCGTACCGTTCCACGAACGGCTCCGGATTCACGCGGCCGCGCAACCAGACGCGTTCGATTCGGCTGCCGCCGACCGAGTCCTCCAATCGCACGCAGGGATGTTCGTGACCGACGCAGACCACGTCCGCCGAGAGCACGTCCTCGCTCGGCCACGTGTGGCCGTGGACGAATCCCACGTCCCCGAGTCGGACCCCGTCGCCCGGCGTCACCGCACAGTCGACCCACGACTCGATATCCCCGTCGTGATTCCCCTTCACCAGCGTCACCGGCTGATCGATGGATTCCAGCAGCACCTCGATTTCGCCGCGCTCGGCCCCACCCGGCCCGGCGATGGAGTGCATGAAGTCGCCGAGGACGACGACCCTATCCGGGTCGGTTCGCCGGACGAGCGACGCCATTCGCTCGCGGCGCTCGTCCGCACGGCTGTCGAGGTTGATCCCCTGCTCGTAGCGGAGTCCGTCCTCGATTCCGGCGTGGTAATCCGCCACCACGAGCGCCCGTTCGTCGCCGAGCGTCGCAGTTGCGGCCGGTTCGCCGGGAACCGGTTCGACCAGCGCCATCAGATGGGTTTCAGGGTGTCCTCGCCGGATTCGTAACACCGTCCAGCCATCAGCGCGTCCTGCAACGCATCCTCGACCTCGGCGGGCGTCGTGTCGTAGGAGTTCACGACGTTCGCCATGAGGCGTTCGCTCTCGACGCCGTCGCCATCGTTCATGTCACGCATGACCTCCATCACGATGTTTTCGAGGTTCTCGGGCGTGGATTTCTCGCCATCCTCGTCCGCCGATTCGGGTTCGGACTCGGATTCGGATTCCGCCGCTTCGGATTCTGATTCCGCTCCTTCGGTCGGTGTCGGTTCCGGTTCGGTCGCTTCAGTCTGTTCGGGCTGTGCCGTCCCGGCCTCCGGCCCGGCCGCTTCTGCCGGTTCGGCGGCGGTGTCGGTGTCCGGTTCGGATTCCGATTCCGTCGCCATCTCCTGGGCCGGTTCCGGCGTTTCGATGTCGGCTTCACCGGCCGCGTCGACTTCCGCACCGCTGGTGAACTCCGTGCCGAACTCCTCCTCGATCTGTTCGCGTTCACCCTCGTCGAACTCGTACATCTCGCCGCTCACGTCCTCGCCCATCGGTTGGTCGTCGAAGTCGCCGAGGTCGTCCTCGGACGTTCCCGAATCGAAATCGCCGAGTTCGTCGGTGGAGTCGTCCGCGGATTCGCTCCCCGTGTCGAACTCCTCGACACCGGTTTCACCGACCGGTTCTCCCCCTGCCGGTTCCGAATCGGCCAATTCGGCGTCCGTCGGTTCCGGTTCGGCCGGTTCCTCGAACTCCTCCGGTTCGCGGGCTTGCGCTGGCGGCGTTTCGGGTTCCGGATCGGCGTCCGGAGCCGTGGTTTCCGTCGCCGATTCGGGTTCGGTCGCCGATTCGGGTTCGGTTGTGGTCTCGGACTCGGACACCGTTCCAGCGTCGAACTCCGACCCGGCTTCCGCCGTCGATTCGGTGTCCGCTGCCGGTTCCGAATCCACCACCGATTCGCCCTCTGCTGCCGGTTCCGACTCGAACGCCGATTCGGATTCGGCGGATTCGGTCGTCTCCGAGTTCGACGGTTCGGCGTCGAACTCGGTCGTTGGTTCCGTTTCCCTCCCGACTTCCGTCTCGACGTCGGGCGTTTCGAGCGACACGTCCACGTCGAGCGTCGCGTCGCCGGGGTCGTCCGGCGACGCGTCGACCGTACCGACCTCGTCCTGTTCGCCCGCGACGACGCGGGCCGCATCGAGCGCCACGTCCTGCAACTCGGCGAGGTACGGCGTCGACGTCCGATAGTGGTCGAGCGCCAGCGGAACACCGGCGGCGAGGCCGGTGTCCACGTCGGCGGCTTCGAGCGCCTGGCGCAGGTCCTCCCCGCGCTGGCCGGAGTCGAGCGCACCGGCGAACGTGCGAATCCGGTCGAGGGTCTGTTGTGCCGTTTGGACCGTCCAGCGGTCGCGTGTTTCGGCATCGACCGCGTTCATGCTCTCCGGTCGAATCGAGGTGTACACCAAGTCCGAATCCTCGGGCTGGAACGTCCGTGCCTTGCCCGTCACGGCGACGAACATCGGCGCTTCGGCGCGTTCGAGGAACGCGAGCGCGTCAGGCTGGTACTGGCCAGCGTAGACGACGAACCCGCCGGTCGGGTCCACGATTCGGGCGCGGAGCACCTCGTCGCCGACCTGCTCGATTTCGGTCAGCACCCCGACGACGAACAGGCGGTTGATTCGCGCCCCCGTCGGCGTGACGACGTAGTTCGGCGCGCGCTCCTCGTCGCTGTCGGAGTGTTCGAGCGATGACCCGTCGTACTCGGCGGCGAAGATTCTCCACGCGACTTCCCGGCGGCCGACGCCACCCTGCGAACTCATGCGTCCACCTCCGCGAGGAAGGCCTTCGCACGGTCGGCCGGGTTGTCGTCAGTCTCGGTGAACTCGGTCGCTTCGAGATTCGCGCCGTAGTCGTCCACCGAGAGGTTGCCCCGGACGCGGTACTCGTGGCCGACGATCTCCTCGCGGATGCTGTCCGCGACGACTTCCTGGTCCATCGCATCGCGGGCCGCTTGTCGGGCCTTTTCGAGACCGCCGCCGTACACTTCCGCGGTGAGGTCGGCGTCCAGAATCGCGGTGACGGTTCCCGTCCCGTCGTCCACGATGGCTTTCACACGTAGGTCGTCCTGCCCGTCGACCTGGCCGTGGCTTCGACACTGGCCCTTCTGCACCACGCGGCCGCACTCGGGACAGCGCTGGATGAGTCCCGACCCGTCGCGGACCGCGACGATGTTACCGAGGACTTCCACGTCGAACGCACCGCCGGTTTCGACCGCCTCGCGGACGGTCATGCGCGTCGCGCTGTCGTTCACGTCCACCTCGCGCGCGAGGGGTGAAACGGTCGTGAACTCCGAGAAGTTGATCGACGGCACGCCGCGGAACTCGCGGATGTAGACGTTGTCTACGCGAATCTCCGCACCCTCCGTCACTTCGTCGCGCGCTTCCCAGTCGGTGAACGGGAGTCGCGCCGACTCGTCGGCGACGATACCGCTCTTGATCTCGGTGTCGCCGTCGCGTCCGTCGATGACTTTGCTCTCGACTTCGAGAACCGTCACCTCCAGTGCGACGCCGCGGTCGCCGGGTCGGACCTCCGCCAACGTCGCGTCGCCGCCCACTTTGTAGGATACGTCGAGTTCGCCCCCCTCGCGTGCGATGTTGGTGCTGTCCCCGAGGTTGAGTTCGGGGTTACCCTCCCATTCTCGCACGCCCGCGTTGCCCGCGGTGATGACCTCACCCGGACTGAGGCTGAAGTCGTTCCACGCCGTGTAGGAAATCTTCCCGGTTTCGTCGGCCAGTTCCCCCTCGAAAATCGTCTGCTCGTTGCCCTGATAGCGGATCGAGCGCTGGCCGACGGTGAGCACCTTCGCGGTGATCGTGACGTTGCCCATGTCCGTCGTCACGTCGGCGATATCGGCCGTCGAGGGCGAGGAACTGCTCGAACTGCCGTCGCCGTACTTTCGTCGAAGGCTCTGTTTGGCTTCGTCTACCGGCACACTGTACTCGATGAGGTTCTGCAGGTCTGCTTTGACCTCCTCTTTGTCAACACCGAGGTCGGAGGCGAGCGCCTCGGCATGGTCGTCAACGTTCATCACCCGAAGTTGGGACGGGATGGATTAAAAGTGTTCGTCGTCGCTAGAAGTGTGAGCGGGAATGGAGGTGGAATCGAAATCGACCGAAATCCGCTATCGCCCGGCAAATCCCCACGCGAAGACCAACCCGATCAGCATGACTGGAACGCTTCCGTACGCTAGTATCGGGTCGAGTGCGGTGCTACTGTACGAACCCAGAATTCCACCGAAAACGAGGAGATATATCGAAACGAGGAGGATACCGATGCCACCGAGTTGGCTCGATTTTGCTTCCATGTCTTGTTCGTGAAGGAACTGAAACAGTTTGGGAGATGAGTGTTTAGTTTCACATCTCAGACAGCAACGACGGCACCACGACCGTCTCGAACATTCTCACCCAAACCGAACTCATTCCGACAAAGCGACCGTTCCTCCTTCCGCGACACCGAAAGGGGTTTTCACCGGGCTAGCATACGATAATCCATGCACGTGGTCGTCAACGCCGCGATGAGCGCCGACGGAAAGCTCTCCTCCTGCCAGCGCGAGCAGGTCGCCATCAGCGGCGCGAACGACTTCAACCGGGTTGACGACCTTCGGGTGGAAAGCGACGCCATCGTGGTCGGCGTCGGGACCGTCCTCGCGGACGACCCCTCCCTGACCGCCGACGATGGAGCAAACCCGACACGCATCATCGCGGACTCGCGTGCGCGAACCCCGCTCGACGCGCAGGTGTTGGACGACAGGGCGGACACCCTCATTTTCGTCGCCGAAAGCGCACCGACTCGGAACGTCCGAGCACTGCGCGGGGCCGGGGCGGACGTCGTCGTCGCCGGAAACGGTCGCGTCTCGCTCCGCCGGGCGTTTTCCGAACTCGAATCGCGCGGCACCGAACAGGTCATGGTCGAGGGCGGCGGCGAACTCATCTTCTCGACCTTCGAGGCCGAACTGGTGAACGAACTCCGTCTCTACGTCGGGTCGCTGGTCATCGGCGGCCGGGACGCACCGACGCTCGCGGACGGTGAGGGCTTCGTGGAGAGAAAATCGTTTCCGGACCTCGAACTCGATTCGGTCGATACGATGGACGACGGCGTTCTACTTCGCTATCTCGTCTCCTAATCCGTCTCAGATCCACCCTTCCTGCGCGAGGAGTTCGCCGTTCAGCACGCTCGCACCGGCGGCGCCGCGAATCGTGTTGTGGGCGAGGCAGTTGTACTGGATGCCCGCCGGGGTCTCCTGCACGCCGCCGACCGCAACCTGCATGCCGCCGCCGAGGGTGCGGTCGAGGCGGGGTTGCGGGCGGTCGGGGTCCTCGAACACCTTGATGAGCGGGTCCGGCGCGCTCGGGAGGTCGAGCGTGGTGGCGTTTTCGAGGGCTTCCTCGGCGCTCGCCTTCGTTATCTCCTCGGTCGTCTCCGCCCACACGTTTTCGAGGTGGCCGTCTAGCGTCGGGACGCGATTACACGAGGCCGCCACGTCCACGTCGTGAAGCGAGATTTCGCTGCCGTCGAAGGTGCCGAGCAGTTTCTGTGGCTCGTCCACCATCTTCTCCTCCTCGCCGCCGATGTGCGGGATGACGTTGTCGATGATCTCCATCGACGTGACGCCGTCGTAGCCCGCGCCGGAGACGGCTTGCAGGGTGGAGACGTGCACGCGTTCGAGACCGAACGAATCGAGCGCGGCCAGGGTGGGCACCATCGTTATGGTCGAACAGTTCGGGTTCTTGACGAGCGCGCCGTCCCAGCCCCGTTCGTCGCGCTGGACTTCGATGAGGTCCAGATGCTCCGCGTTGACTTCCGGGATGACGAGCGGTACGTCCTCGGCCATTCGGTCGTTCGAGGAGTTCGAGGAGACGACGTATCCCGCCTCGGTGAACTTCGGTTCCACTTCGGCCGCGACGCCGGACGGGAGCGACGAAAAGAGGAGGTCCACATCGTCCGGGACGTCTCTCGGGTCGGTCGCGCGTACTTCGATGTCGCCGACATACTCCGGGATGGGCGAGTCGATTCGCCACTTCGCCGCTTCGCGGTAGAGTTTGCCCGCGCTGTCCTCGCTCGCGGTTATCGTCGTCAGTTCGAAGTCTGGATGACCGTCGAGGAGTTGAATGAATCGCTGTCCGACCGCTCCGGTTCCGCCGAGAATTCCGACGTTAACACTCATGTGGAACTCGATAGCAGGAGTGTGCAAGTAGCTTTCGACGGTGTCGGAGTTTGCCGTGAGACCGATTGCCGTCCATCGATTCTCACGGCGATACGTGTCTCATGTTTGAACACTATGCTCATATATCGGTTGAAGCCTCTGGGAGAGCATGGAGAGGGATGTTGTCACATGTCAGAGGTGCGGCCGTGCATATTCCGCCCGCGTTCGAGACGACGGCTCGTACGTCCTCCCGACGGACACGGGTACGTGTGAACGATGTGGAAGCGTCGAGTTCGATAGAGTCTCCAAGGAGATCGTCGAAAACGATTGAACCGCTCGGCTCCGCAGAATCGATGAACAGTGCGACAGCACTGAGAAAATTACTCTTTCTTGCGCGTGACGTAGCCGGCGATGCGGTTGCGGACGCCCTTCGAGCCGATGTTGGTCAGCTTTTCGACGCTGTCCTTGTTCTGGCTGAAGTCCTTCGTGAATGCGGTCGGATATCGCTCCAACAGGATGTTCCCTGTCTTCTTGACGTAGTCGGGTTTGATTGCCATACCGAACTCTTTCCGATAGCGGGCCTTAAAAGCATTCGTTCGCGTCGGCCGTGAGGAAGCTATCGGCGACCCCGGAACTATCGTCTGATTCGAAACCCGGATTCCCCGTTCGGGTCGTCGTACTCGACGCCACGCCGTCCACGTCCGCGGCCGGACTCCCCGTGTGACACCACTCGACCATCTCCTCGACCGTCGATTCGGGACCCTCGAAGACGGCTTCGACGCGCCCGTCGGAGAGGTTCTGCACCCAGCCGTCGATTCCCTTCGATTCCGCCGTGTCCCGGGTGTTCGCCCGATAGAAGACGCCCTGTACCTTACCGGAGACGAAGACGTGTGCACGAGTACGATCCGTCATATGCGAAAATTCGAAGTCGAACCACAAAATCCTCGGGGCCGTTCACCCTTCGGTTCCCTCCTCCGGCGGCATTCGTTCGTACGAGAGGTGTTTTACCGCCGTTCGGATTTCCTCCTTCGTGAGGTCCAATTCGTTGTACACGAACGACCTGAGCGCGATGTACGCACCGATACCGGAAACGGCGACGCCGATGAGGAAGCCGAACAGGAGGGCGGGGAGTCCAGTAACCATATCCTCACTTTCGATAGCCCCACGAAATAGCCATCGAATGAACTGTTCCGAATTCCGGACGATCGCTCAGCTTCGCAGATAGTGGAACACGTACGTCTGTGCGTACCCGGCGTACTCGCCGAACTGTTCCCGAATCGCGCGTGACGTGGCTTTGTACGATCCCTGTTCGCAGTGTGGGTAATGATCCTCGATGGCGCTCTGAATCCACGTATCGAGCGGGACGGCCTCCAGGTAGTCGAGCGCGAACAGGAGCACGCAGTCGGCGACTTTGTCGCCGACGCCGACGAAGGCTTGCATGGCGTCGCGGGCGTCCTCGTAGGATTTCCCGCGAACGTCGTCCGGCGAGGCCTCGCCGGACGACAGCAACTCGGCGGACTTCTTGACGTACGGCGCACGGTAGCCCAGATTCAGGTCCCGAAGCTCCCCCTCCGACGCTTCGGCCAACGCGTCCGGCGTCGGGAACTCGTAGTACGTCTTTTCGTCGAACTCGATGGGGGTTCCGAATTCGCGGGCCAGCGCGGTCTGCATGCCGTAGATTCGGCTCACGCGCATCTGTGCCGAGCAGATGAAGGAGACGAGACACGGGAAAAAGGGATCGCGGACGATCCGCATGCCACGATACTCGTCGTAGGCCGATTCGACCAGCGAGTCCGCGGGTGTGGCGTCGATTATCGCGTCCAAGTCGTCGTCGAGGCGCAAAAGCGAGAACAGGTGAGGTTCGGCGTCGGTCGTCGCCTCCCACTCCAGCAGTCCGTCCCGTTGCCGGGCGCGGATGACGTTCCCGTCGAGGACGGTGTAGTACCACGCCGACCCGCCGTAGGCGTGGGTCGTCTCGTACATCCGTCCGTCCTCGCGCCGCCAGAGGTAACTCTGGCCGCTCTCGACGGTCGATTGGAGGTCGAACCCACCCGGTAACTCTTCGACGGGTATCGAACCGGTTTCCATCGCCCGGGAATGGGTATCGGGGACAAGCAACTCTTTCGATTCACCACGTCGCGGCCAGCACCCGCCGCCAGTTCCCGTGGGCGACCTTCGAAACGTCGTCCTCGCCGAACCCGCGTTCCCGGAGTTCCGCGAACACGGCGGGAAGACCGGTCACGTCGCCCACGTCGTCGGGTATCGGTGCGCCGTCGAAGTCGGATCCTAACACCACGTGGTCGATACCTGCGCGGTCGGCGACGTATTCGATATGGTCCACGAGGTCGGACAGGGTCGCATCGGCGTCCGGATTGGGGTCGTTGGCCAAAATCGGTTCGAGAAAGCCGATTCCGACGACGCCGTCGGAGTCGGCCACGGCGTCTATCTGCTCGTCCGTCAGGTTTCGGGAGTGCGGACAGAGGCTGTACGCGCCGGTGTGCGAGGCGACGAGCGGCGCGCCGCTCGTCTCGGCGACGTCCCAGAATCCCCGTTCGGTCAGGTGTGCACAGTCGATCACGATGCCGCGCCGTTCGCACGCTCGGACGAAGTCTCTCCCGGCGTCGGTCAGTCCGTCGCCGGTGTCCGGACTCCCGGGATAGCGCGAGACGACACCCTGACCGAAGGCGTTCGGACGGCTCCACACCGGTCCGATGGAGCGCACGCCCGCGGCGTACAGGAAGTCGAGGTTGGTGAGGTCGGGAGCGACCCCGGCAGCGCCTTCGATATGTGGGACCGCGCCGAGTTCACCCGATTCGAGGCAGGCGTCGAAGTCGTCGAGCGAGTCCACGACGCGGAAGCCGTCGACGTTGGCGGCGAGCCTGTGGAGCAGTTCGAGGTATCGGTACGTCGCGGACCGCGCATCGTCGTGGTCGAGTTCGTCGGGGAGAGGGAACTCGTAGCCCTCGTCGGTCCGTCGAACCTCGTGTTCGTCGTCGCTCAGGACGAAGGTGGCGAAGAATCCGACGCCGAGTCTCGCCTCGCGGGCACGCGGGAGGTCGATATGCGTGCCCTCGATTCCATCCGCGAACGCCGATACGGGGTCGTCGGTCGAACCCAACCGGAGAAGCGTATCGTTGTGGCCGTCCACGACCGGCATGTGAGTCATTGCCCATGATGTGTCGGAAACGGACATAAGTGCTGTCGTGACCTGTCACGATACCCCAAAAGGGCGA
The DNA here is from genome assembly GCF_024136965.1 of Haladaptatus sp. AB618. Taxonomy (NCBI): domain Archaea; kingdom Methanobacteriati; phylum Methanobacteriota; class Halobacteria; order Halobacteriales; family Haladaptataceae; genus Haladaptatus; species Haladaptatus sp. AB618. Next base: position 1,235,635 of record NZ_JAMYJX010000001.1, read on the forward strand.
AAATTCATACTGCTGGCCCTGTAATTACCGTTGGGATTATGAACTGTAGAGTTGTCGTCGAAGCCGCAATCCCGGTCTACGACGTGCAGACGCCGGACGAGGCGGTGCGCATCGCCATCTCCAAGACCGGCGAGATGCTCAATCCCGACCTAAACTACGTCGAAATAAACATGGGTTCGCGGACATCGCCATCCGGGGAGGAACTCCCACCGGCGTTCATCGCCGCCGACGAGGCACTCGTCGCGCTGGAGTTGGAGATGACGGTGTTCAACGTCGAGCGAGAGGAACACGCATCGCGTATCGCCCGGAAAGAAATCGGCCAACGGTTGGAAAACATTCCGCTCACCGTCCTCGACGTCGAGGTCATCGAGGACGAGGAAAGCGATTCGGACGAGACGGACGAAACCGACACCAACGCCGACGATTCGGACGACGATGACGGGAGCGATACGGACGACGTGTTGCCCGAATTCGAGGATCTCATCGACTGATCGGTCACCGGGAACGGCTTCAACGCGGAGGGCTTGCCGCAGTAGGAGTGAGTTGTAGGTCATTTGAATAGCTTCTCGCGTCGTGATACGGTCTTTCGTCTCAAACTGCTCTGCCTCCGGACGGCGGTCACAAACCCTAACCGGAGGGACGACCAACGGAGGGATATGACGAAGTACACCACCGTTTCCATTCCGAAGGATCTCGCCGATCGCGTGGAGGAGACGATCGAGGGAACGAGTTTTTCGAACACGAGCGATCTCGTCCGGTTTCTGCTCCGGAGTATCGTCATTCAGCACCAACGGCAGGGAAAGCTCACGGAGTCGGAATTCAGCGAGATAACCGACCAACTGCGTGAGTTGGGATATCTAGAGTAGTTCCGCCGGCGGTTCGGCATCGAGGACAACCAGTTCCTGTTTTCGCCCGGAACGGTCGAACGCGGCGACCGTTTCCTGTGTCCACGGTGGGACGGCAACGACGACGACTTCCCGTAGGTCGTCCGTCTGTGTGACTTCGAGTGGGCCTTGCGGGTGTGAGATGAACTGGCCCTGTGTCTGTCGTGGCGGTATCGAGAGGTCCATCCCGAAGACCGCGGTCACGGATTTTCCCGTATCCGGCGGATAGAAGTGAGTGAATACGGGTGTTTCCGGTTCGAGTTCGTCCGCGCCGTCCAGGTCCTCCGCAGGGGTAACAGCTAGCGGAACGGTCAGTTTCTTCGGTTCGGCGTCCGCCGCCAGTTCGAGAAGCGCGTCGTTCAGTCCACGAGTGATGTAGACCACACGCACCTCTTCGTGTCGTATTTAGATAATACCGTCGCCCGGTACCCCTCTCAGGGATCCCACAACGAGTTGCTGTGCATCTCGTTCACGTACTCGGACGATAATATTCACCCAACATCCTCACAGATTGTTTTCAATAATTTATGGGAAAATTTAATATATCTCTGGAGAAAGGGTATTTTCATGGTAAAAGACGATCTTACTACGTATCTGGCGGAAAGACCACGAATGATCGGCGTCCTATTCGCGATGATGTTGCTACTCACGCAAGCAGGAAACACGGCAGCATCCACGTACGCTGTCGGTCCGATCGGTCCGTAAAACGACTCAAATCGATTCTACGTCGACCGAGTAACTCAACGTGAACTGTCCATTGACATGAACGGGGACGTTTTCGATGCGGAGGTTCTCCTCGAGTTCGCTCTTCGTAAGCGTACTGGAGGGTAGCGTACCCGATGCGAGATACATCCGATTTCGTTCCGAGAGACGCGGCGTAACTAGACCACCGATACCACCGCGGTTGGTGATATACGTGACTGGGGTTAGCTCGAACGAGTCGCCGTTGGATTCGATTACGAGAACCACTGCAACGTTACTTTCCGTCTGAACGACGTTGATAGTTCCATCTCCGACGATGGTGTACTGGCCACCGATGATACTCTGATCTCGGGCGATATTCAGCGCCGCCGACAGCTGGAACCCCGAGTTCAACAACTGCGCCATTGCCTTTCCGATACGAACCGCCCCGCTGTTTATCACGTCGCTCATCGTGACGACACCACCGATGGCACCCGCTTCGATGAGCGCCATCCCTTGTTCGTACGACTGGCAGGCGTTGAGCAGAAACGCTTCCACACCGACGGAATCGAGTTCCATGGCGTCGAGCATCCCATCGATACATTTGAACCCGTTCTCGTCGATGTGACCGATGTAGTGGAGGAACTGTGCCTCGGATTCGAGGACGGTACGGAGTTCCTCCGTGGTCAACTCGTACCGAACGGTCACGTCGAACGGTAGGTCCCGTCCCGACCCGTACACCTCGTCCGCGAGGTCCCGCTCTTCGCTCATCTCGATATCGTTACAGACGACCGTGATATCGATATCCCCGTCCTTAGCCGAGCGTTCGAGCCGATTTTGAAACGCAGTCACCGTCGCCTTGCTCGCGCCGAGCGGTGCATCGTCGCCGACCCACACTTCTTCGAGCGAGTCCGACGGTTCGGGTTCGATGAACGAACGCGGGTTGGCAGCCGATTCGGACAGACTTCTCGTCTTCCCGCGAACGAACTGCTCGACTGCGGGTACCTGTATCGAGGATGCGGACACCTCCTTCGCATGTGGCGTCCGTATGACCGCGAGGTCGTTGACGAGGAACGGGAGCATCTCGACGTTATCCGATATCGGCGATACGTGGGTCGTCAACTGCCAGTCCGGAACGAACTCCGCTACTAAACTGTACGGAACCGAGAGATACGCCTCCAAACGCTTTGCCGACGGAGTATCGTACAGCGTTTCGAAGTCCAAATCGACCATCGATTCGACTTCTTGACGTTCGTATAAATCGATCGGATACAACCCCTCGGTACGGGTGATACAGTCGAAGAGGAACGTCTGTTTCAGTATCCGTTCTACCTCCTTTTCGAAGCCGAGGGGCGTGTCGAGCGGCCGTTCGAATTCGTCCGTGACGATTCGTGGCGTGTTTCCAGGTACGAGCTTCGCCCCGAGATAGTATGCAAGTGGCGCGACAGGGAAAATCGAACCGTACTCGGGCGGAACCTCGATGGTGATGCCCGTCTCCGGCGGTTTCAACCCGTCCGGAACGTGGAGTTCCTCGCCGAGTTCGACCACCGGAGGATGGCCCCGGAGGGTTGGAAACGACCGTTCGGGACTGGTCGTCTTCAGCGCCGCCCCGAACGTCGAAATCGCTGCCATCATGTCTTCCGGGTCCGTCGTTGTCGTCACCGTTCCCGCCGGACGTCGGTGAAGCGACCGCCCACCGATGATCACGTCCACTACCGAGTCGAAATCGATAGTCACGTCCTCGAACGAAGCGCTGATACTGACCGTCCCTTCGACGTGCAAGTATAGTTTGATCGGCGGGCAGAGTTCGATGGTGTACGTCCCGCTCGGGAGTTCCTCGTGTTGAATCCCTTCGATACTCGTCAACATCTCACCGGACGCATCGCGAACGTAGACCGCTGTCGGGATTGGAAGGCGGAGTCCGGAAGTCCGAACGCGAACTGCGCAGTCGACCGGAAAACAAAACGAGTCGGTGTCGACCGCAACGGGGTGAACCGCATCGAACGTATGGAGGGAAAACGTGCGCCGCTCGATTGGGTCCTGTATTACGATTCCGTCTGCGTGGGAATCGAACGAGATCGTCACCGGATTACCTCCGTCTCTGGAGGGGTTTGATTCCGGCTCTCGAGGCACATACGTCGTAGATATCAATCGAATGTTAAAAAACTATCGGCAGTTTGTAATTCTTACGGTATCACATCGATACGAACCCACGAACGGTCTCCACCAGCAAGGAGGGATACCGACGACGGGACCCGTCCAGCGCATCGGCGAGCGTTACCGGCGCGTCGTCGAAGACGCCGGGACCGTGTCCAACGAGGATACGTTTCGGTGTCAACCCTCGTAGTTCGTCCGGCGGGAAGAGTCGGATCATCGGGTGGACTCCCAACTGCTCGTGGCCGGTTCGGAAGTAGTCCGCAGTGCCGACGGATTCGGGGACGACGAGTGTCCCACCCGTTTCGTCGTACAGTGCGGCCTCCTGCCACGCCGGATTGTCGAACAGCTTCAGCACCCGTAGTCCCGTATCGGCGAGCGTCGTTCCGAACCGACGGACAGGAACTCCGCTGACGCTCCGGCGAACCCACGTGGGTAAGTACAGCGGCACGTCGTGTCTCCGGGCGACAGCCTCGGCATCACGCATGTGGCGGTCGAGGAGGACGACCACACCGGCGACCGTGCCGAACTCCGCGAACAACTCGTCTATCGACGGGGCATCGACCGGGTCGATAACCCACACATCACCGTCGATGGACAGCGCGTGACTCGCCCGCTCCATCGTTTCGTCCGGATGTGCCAGCCAACCGACGCCACCGTCCCATCGGTCGATCTCTCGATACGTGTTCGACGGATCTGTCTCTTTCAAAGGCATACCCCGAATACCGTCGGAGAACGCATAAATCGACGGGGGGAACAGTTCGTGTGCGGACGGTCCGTCGGCGGCGGACGTGATCGAGAATTGACTGGTTGGTACTCGAAGTGGAATCTCGACTGGTAGGGACGGACGATTCGGGCGAAAATGGGGGACCGGGTGTGTCACGTCGAACCCGTCGATACAGGTGTTCGAATTCGGGATCCTGACGGCCACTACGTGACAGTGTCGTCGAGCGACTCGATGTAGTCGGCGACCGGTTCGGCGTCGTTCCAGACGTGCTCGAACAGCCTCGTTCCTCGCCGATGTGCCCGTTCGGAGTCGACGATGAGTTCCGCCCCCGCGTCGTAGGACCCATCGAGCAGCGGAAGTGAGAGCAACAGGCTGTCGTCAGTCACCGTCAAGGCGAACGAGACGTTCGCCACTCGGACCTCCAACTCGTCGTTCATCGGGATCGACGGTTCTTCGAGGAGGGAGTTGAGGACGTTCGTCCCCAGAATCAGTCGCGATTTTCCGTTGTGGTCGAGGCCATCGAGGAGGGCGTCCGAAAATCGTTCGTTGAAGATGGGTGCGATGACCAACGCGGATGTCGTGGTTTCGAGTCGGCGTTCGATCTCCCGCACTGCTCGTGACGGGTGGGTGTCGGTCGCTCGGACGACGGTAGCGTCGACGAGGTCGGCGATACGAAACACGTCGGTGGAGGGGAGCGCGGCGGTGTCGTGTCGCTGCCAGTAGTCGGCGTCGATCGCGAGTGCTTGTTCAGTTTCCCGTTGTTCACGGACGAGGTCACAAACGACCGACCCGGTTCCCGTCGGTGCCCAGCGCTTCGCCCGGGTGGAGTAGATCAATCCACGATTTTCCAACTCCGTGAGCGCGTTGTACACGGCGGATTCGCTCGCGAGATTCCGATTCAGCAGTGCCTGTGTCGTCTCGTCGCCATCGACGATGGCCTGTAACACTGCTGTCCGTGCCCCGGAGCGAAGCACGTACTTGATGAGGGACTGGTGTTGTTCCATGGCGGCAGGTGTCAGTACATCGGAGCGATTCTTTTCACTATCGCTCTCAACTGGGTAGATATCAGATTCCAGATGAATAGGCATTTTCTACGAGTAGCTCAAATTTGTGGTCTCTAGAATGGAATTTTTATATACTGTCACTGTATTTTTACCGCTTGGGCCACCCTGTGGTCCTCGTTGACGCAATCCGGGCAGTGGTTTTCTACTGTCTACCTCCATCGGCGCGGGCGTTTCTCAGAGTTCGCTCGTATCGATTTCGATGTCGGGCGGTGAGATGATGAGAAACTTCCGGAAATGCACCAAATTCCCGCCGCCTTTTTTCACGGCCGGTGCGAGATCGGCCGCCAACTCGGTCAAGTCGCCGTCGATGGCGAGGACGAGCGTGTGTCCCCGCTCTATCGCCTCGACTCGTTCCCCGACGGAGGTCGTTCCGTCGAGGACGCCGAGGATGACACGGGCATCCTCGTCGAAGTCGATATCCTGTTCGGCCGCCTGAAGGTCCAAATCGAACCCGGAATCGTTCATGGCGGTATCTCTCATCGCCCCGAGAAAAATCCTTGCCTTGGTGTGTCAATCAGTTTTCGTACTCTCGCTTGAACCCGCGGAACTCCGTCCGATGGGCCTCCTCGTCGGCGAGGATGGTGACTCCGAGGTCCTCGGTAACGGGGTCGTCCGCGTCCGTCGCTGCCGATATGACCGACCGATAGGTCTCGATGGCGTCCTCTTCGGCTTCGAGAACTCCTTCGATGACCGAGAGCACGTCGGTGCTGTCCTCCGGCGGTTGCAGTCCTTCCTGTCGCGCCTCGAAGTCGTAGGATGCGGGCGGCCGCTCGTCCAACTGCTTGAGTCGCTGTCCGATCCGCTCTGCGTGACCCAACTCCTCCTGAATGTCTTCTTCGAGGCTCTCACGCACCTCTTCGGCGCTCACTCCTTCGAGGACGATGGAGTTCGTGAGGTAGTTCATCACGGTTTCGATTTCGTCGCTGTACGCCTTTTTGAGTAGGTCCGTTACTTCCTCGCTCGTCATCGCCCGACGATACGACATGAACCCTCCTTACGATTGTGGCGGTTCGTCCGGACTCGTTCGGAACCGTCCGCTACCGTCCGGCAATCGTTGCCTCGCGCACAACGGTTATATACCTGTGTCACACATACACATGCTAACGATGGAACAGCAAGTCAATGTCTCGCACACCGTTGCGAGCGACGCTGTTGTCGGCCCGATTCTCATCGTAGGGGTCTGATTCCCCTGCCTACTCACACCAGAAAACGACCGAATCGACACGAAACTGAGCCGACAGTGCATCGTGGCAAGCTAAACCACCGCATAGAGACGACGTGACCAACGCACACAAACAATGACAGACGACAACCAACACCGAGAACCGACGACGGATGGCGGACGATCGAATCGAGAGAAACGAACGATGGCGGAAATCAGCCACACACCGCCGTACGAAGCACCAGATGCAAGCCGCGTGTTCGAGCGCGGTGGCGAACTGCTGACCGAACCGACGGCCGACGCGGACTGACGGGATTTCACCCGTCGATCGTTTCTCCGTATCCTCTCACCATCGAGCGACTGCTCCGAGCGATAACTCCGAGCGACGCTGACGCTTGCCATTTCCGTCTCATCCGAAAAAGAACTGCAAACGGTTTTTCCTCCCTCGCTTCCGGAAACCGACCCCACTTTCGACCGTACCCCCCAGTACGGTTCCGAGACGAACTGTCGGTTCGACTCAGCGGATCGGCTCTCGACCGCCGACGAGTTTCGAGGTGTCCACGAACTCAGCGCGCGCGCCGCCCTTCTTCACTTCAGTCGCCGTCATACATTCGAGACAGCCGAAGACCTCGTTCTCGTTGTTGCCAAACACGCGTGCGAAATCGCGTGTCACGAAGGAACCGCAGCTTCGGCATCGGTTTTCGGCGACTGTGTCACTGCCACTTGCAATCTGGCTGTTTGTCGTTGTCATGCTAAGCCTCGTCGGTACGACTAACATCAGTGTGGGTACTTTGTTATCCGGTGGCTGTCGGGGAGAAACCAACCACTATCGAACGGAAAGACAACTCTACGATTCCGGTAACGACCCCTTACTCGGCGGATAAGTCGGTTTCCAGTCGGAATTGGGGGAATGACACCGTCCCCAAAATCTCTCCCGGCCTATGCTTTAATGAACGTCGGGGCGGTATGGGACACTGATGCCCAAGATAACACTCGATGAGGAGACCGTCTCACGGCTCGACAGCCTGCGTGTCGAAGACGAATCCTACGACGAAATCATCACCGAACTCGTCAACATCTACGAGGCAGAGGAACTGACGCTCTTCCACGGCGGCGACTATTCGAGCGACTAGTCGCTCCGCACCTCGGAACGAGTCAACACCGTCTCTCCAGCGCGCACGCGTTGTCCCTTTCTTACTTCGATGTCCGTCACGTCGACCGATGGTGGCAGGAGTACGTCGGCCCGACTGCCGAACGCGATGTGACCCAACCGTTCCCCGCGTTCCAGTTCGTCGCCCGATTCGACGTACGGATGAATCCGCCGCGCGAACGCGCCCGCGATGAGCGTCACGTCGTAGGACGGAAACCCGATGTGGACCTTTTCGTTGTTGTCCGAATCCTTGCTGAACGCCGGACGGTGTTTCCCGGGTTCGTGTTCAACCGACTCGACGCGCCCGCCGACCGGTGCGCGGTTGACGTGAACGTCCGTGACGTTCATGAACACGCCGACGCGAACGCGGTCTCCCTCCTCCCGAATCACGGAGACGTGCCCGTCCGCGGGCGAGAGGATTCCCTCCACTGGTGGGTTCCGCTCCGGGTCGCGGAAGAAGTGCAGGATTGCACCTCCCGTCGCCAGCGCGAGCAGCGTCCCAACGGGTGAGAGGAATCCCAGTGGTCCGGCCAACAACAGCGGCGGCGCGGCGTATCGCCACGCGTCCGGAACGATCTTCATCGGTTCGACTCCCCGAGCCGTAAACCGTCCATCAGTCCTGAACCGCGGTCCTGACGCGCGCCCACTTACCCTTCGATTCGAGGCGGTCCTGGAGTTCGTCGGCGTACTGCTGTGCCAACGCCTCGGCCGCCGCGAGTCGGTCCTGGTCGACGCCGGAGTCGTCGCCGCCCAACCCGAGCGCGCTTTTGACGGAGCTAAACACGCCTTTTCCCTCCTTTTTCGAGGACTTGCCCGACATCGAGTTCATCTGCGACTGGATGTTGTCCATCTCGGGCATCACCTGCTCGACCTTGCTCGTGTCCGCCACGAGTTTCGCCCGCTCGTCGTCCTCGGGATGTTCGATCTCGAACTCCACGGCCGTCATCACCAGTCCCCACTCCTGCCGTGAAAACTGGGAGTTCGTCACTTCCTCCATGAACTCCCTATCGACAGCCATCCTGTCCCCCACGATCATGTCCGTCCACCGTTGTCCGCTCATACCCCACATTGATGTGGCACGAGACTTGGTGTTTTCGTCTACACTTGCGGAAAACAAGCGGTGAAGCTGCAACCGTGGTGTCGAAAATCCCGCAGTAGGTGGTTCCTACGGCGGGCGAAAGAGGGTGTAATCACTCCTTTCCGTGGAGAATATCGCCGGAATCAAAAACCGCGGGAAGGGGATGATAGCGGTCAGTTGTACGGGTAGCGCGTCTGGTTGCCACAGTCGCAGGTAACCACGACGTGGCCGCCCTGTAGTCTGACGCGCGCGTTCTTTCCGGGGCGGAGGTAGGCGTCGCAGGCATCGCAGGTGAATCGCTTGAACTGTCGGGGGAGGGACAACCGCTGGCGTTCGGCGATTCGTCTGGCGAGGCGGACGTATTCGCGCGCTCGGTCGTCGTTACACTCTGCGGTGGCGTCCCGTGCGAGTACGGTGAGACGCTCTATTCGCTCTTGAGCTACTGTCATTCGGAATGGGGGGGTGGGGGGTTTCCGGGGCGAGACAGGACAAGGATAGAAATCGTTCCTGTATTGCCCCATGCGAGTCATGCTCTTACGGGAACAAATACTTTGCGGTCGGTCAATGACTCCTTTCCGAAAGGAGTAATGGGTCACTGTGCCATCTCCCCCGCAGTGCGCGTACTCAACTACCTCGAACTCGAATCCGAGTTGGCCCGTAGCGGCATCGGAACCTCCACAAAGCAGCAACGCAAGGCGCTCGCGGGGACGAGCGTGGATGTCGTCACGTCGCCGTGGAACGGAAAAACGCCCCTCCATGCACTCCCATCGGGGGCGGTAGGGAGTGGTTTCTTCACCGATTTCGACCTCGCTCACTGCAACGTCATCGGCCCGGGGTCGATCGCCGTCGCGCGCCACGCCAAGCGCAACGACATCCCGCTCGTCCTTCACGCGCACGTCACGAGCGAGGACTTCGCCGAGAGCTTTCGCGGATCGAGCATCGCCGCGCGCCCCCTCGGTCGCTATCTGAAGTGGTTCTATTCGCAGGCCGACCTCGTGCTCTGTCCGAGCGAATACACGAAATCAGTCCTCGAACGCTATCCCGTCGATGCGCCGATTCAGCCGATTTCGAACGGTGTTGACGCCGAATCGCTGGAGGGATTCCAGTCGTTCCGCGACGAGTACCGCGCGCGCTACGATCTGGACGGGATGGTGGTCTTCGCGCTCGGCAACGTCTTCGAGCGCAAGGGTCTCACGACATTCTGCCGAGTGGCACAGCAGACGGCGTTCGACTTCGTGTGGTTCGGAACCGTGGACGACGGCCCGCACGCCAGTTCGACGGTCAAGCGCTGGACCGAAAACCCGCCGGACAACGTCACGTTCTCGGGGTGGGTGGAGGACAAACGCGGGGCGTTCGCGGCGGGCGACGTGTTCTGCTTCCCGGCGAAGGTCGAAAATCAGGGAATCGTCGTCCTCGAAGCGATGGCCTGTGGCAAGGCCGTCGTCCTTCGGGACATCCCCGTCTTCGACGAGTTCTTCACGCACGGTGTGGATTGCCTGAAATGCGAGACGGAGACGGAGTTCCGCCGCGCGCTCGAACTGCTCCACCGCGACCCGGAACTACGGGACCGTCTCGGGGAGAACGCCCGTGAAACCGCGGCCGAGCACAGTTTGGAGCGGGTCGGCGAGGAACTTGTCGAGACGTATTCAAAACTGGTCTGAAGTCACAAGTCCTTAACACCCCGTCCTCCAATTCTCGACTAATGAGCCGATGGGTCGCCGCCTTCACGGACACATATCTACCGACCATCAACGGCGTCACCTACACGATACGGACGTGGCGCGACTTCTGGGAGAAGAACGGCGGTCGAATGGACGTCGTGTATCCCCAATCCGACGGCTACACGCCGGAGCAAGGCGAACACCCCATCGGAAGCCTGCCGTTCCCGTTTTACGAAGGGTATCGACTCGGAACACCCCGCATCCCGAAGGCCGTCCTCGACGCCGAAATCGTTCACGCGCACACGCCCTTCGCCATCGGCGTCGGCGGCCTTCGGCTCGCCCGAAAACACGACCGACCATTCGTGACTTCGTATCACACACCGACCGGCGAGTACGCGGATTACCTCGTCCCGAACGACTCCGTCGCGGATTACGTCGAACGGGCCGCAGGGGCGTACGAACGGTGGTTCTTCGGGCACTCCGATGCGGTACTCACACCGAGCGAGGCGACCAAGCGACACGTCGTCGAGACGGTCGGCGTCGATGCGCCGGTTCACGTCGTCCCGAACGGCGTGGACATCGAGCGGTTTCACCCGGTCGAAACCGGTGCGTTCGTCCGGAAGTACGATCTCGACGTCGACACGCCGATCATCGGCTACACCGGCCGCCACGGCTACGAAAAGCGCCTCTCGGAAGTCATCGCGGCGGCCGACGGGATGGACATCACCCTCGTCTTCGGTGGCGACGGTCCCGCCCGAAAGTCGCTCGAAAAGCAGGCGGCCGACTGTGACGCGGACGTTCGGTTCCTCGGCTTTCTCGAACGCGACGAAATGGCGGCGTTTTACACCGCCCTCGACGTGTTCGCGTTTCCGAGTCCGGTCGAAACGCAGGGGTTGGTCGCGCTCGAAGCGAACGCCTGTGGAACACCTGTCGTCGGTGCGGATGCGGGCGCGCTGTCGAACACCGTCGTCGCGGGAGAAACAGGGTATCACTTCGAGAGCGGCGACATCGAGGGAATCCGTACCGCGATTCGTCGCGCGCTGGCGGAACACGACGAACTTCGGGAAACGTGTCTCGCCCGGAGAAATCAAGTCAGCGTCGAACGGGCGGTCGAGCAGTTGGCGGCCGTGTACGAGAACGTCCGTTAGAGTTCGACGCGCTCGACGATGTGGTCGCTTCCTTCGCGGACGTTCAAGGCGACGATACGGATGTCGTCTTCGAGTCCGGAGCCGTGAAGCTTCGCCTTGAGTAGGTTATCGACCTGATACACACCCGCGGCGTTCAGCATCTCGATTTCCACGAGGACGGGGACGGTGTCCCCCTGCCGGAGCGTGACCTTCTTGATGGCTTGACTGGAGACGGTGTTGATACCGCGTCCACCTTTCTCGTACGGGATGCGCGAGCGACCGTGTTCCATATCGAGCGCGTCCGAAACGCGGATGACGCCCGCTTCGGTCGTGAGCGGGTCTTCTTCCGTGTGGTGACAGAGGATTGCGTGGAGGATTTCGCCCTTCATCCGCACCGTGTTTTCGACGTCGTAGAAGTTCGGCAGAACCCGGTCGAGGAGGTCGGCCGCGAGCGGAATCGAGTAGTAGGAGTGATCGTCGCGGTGGACGATGTGACCGATGTCGTGGAGCGTCGACGCGAAGGCGATGATGACGCTCTCGTCGGACTCGTCCAATCCCTCGTCGGCCGCGCCGTTGAACTCGACGTTGCCGCGTTTCAGGAGGTCATAGAGGAGGAGCGCACGATTGCGAACGATCTCGATGTGTTTTCGGCCGTGGTCGTTGTATCCCTTGCGCGTAACCGCGTTGACGTTTTGGGCGTCGAGATACGCTTGAATCTCCTCGTCGTTCGCGATGAATTCGAGCACCTCGTTCAACTTCTCGTCGGGGAAGGCGTGTTCGGCATCCGGGTCGTAGGCATGCCGCCCGTCGTCGATTTCACTTTCGGCTGGTTCCGTATCCATGCCGACCCTATTCTCGTTCTGGAGGGAAAAGCTCTCGGGGAGCGTTTCGGATTATTTTTCACACGCCCACAATACCACCCCGTCAGCGTTCCGTCAGCGATTTTCGTCCATCCACGTGGAGCATCCGACCCTCTCGGCTACGTCTGCGGTCCGACTGCCAATGGCTAAGTACACCGTCAGGGCGGATTACTGGCAGGCATCCGATGTCATCGTTCTGTGAAATGACGACGGGAGAGAAACGACGAGCGGGATGTATTCGAGCAACGAAGGCGATTCGTGGCGTCGTGGTCTCGACCCTGAGAAGAGCAAAAAGCCTATAGTTGGCAATGGGTAAGAAACTGGTAGAGGATGTTCGAAATGATACCACTATTCGGGCCGATTCCCGGCGGAGCAGAACTCGTCGTGATTCTGCTCATCGCGGTTCTCCTGTTCGGTGCAAACAAGATTCCGGAACTCGCACGCTCCACGGGAGAGGCGATGGGTGAGTTCAAGAAAGGTCGTGAAGAAGTCGAGCAGGAACTCCAAGACATGCAGAACACCGGCACGTCCAGTCCTGCACAGGAAGTCGAGAGCGAACCCGTTTCCCCCACGGAAACCGAGACGGAGATGGAGACGGAGACAGAAACCAGCACCAACACGAAAACCGAAACCGACTCGTAGACGTTTTTCTTCGAAATTATATGAGGGCGTGTGGCCTAGCGGATAGGGCGAGAGGTTCCTAACCTCTCGACCGCGGGTTCGAATCCCGCCACGCCCGTTGACTACGCTTCGCTCCGTCAACGGGCGTGGCTTACTCCCCCTCGCTCGTTCCTCGTTCGCGGGAGCCCCGCCACGCCCGTTCTCCGGCGAGCGCTAGCGAGCCGTGAAAACGGGCGAGGGATTCGAATCCTACGAGCCACGGCCCGGAACGGCGCGACTACGAGGCGCGAAGCGCCTCGATGCGAACGGCAACGCCGTGAGCAAAGCGCCGCACGCCCGGAATGTCTCGTTTCACTCGCTCCCGCCACGCCCGGACTGCCTTTTCGACGCACGCTCCCGCGGCGTCCGTATCGCGAACGAAGTGAGCAAATCGGCACCGAACCATACGGATCGTGTGTAATCTTCGTAAAATCTCGAAGTCATGATGAAAGATTTATTGCTCGGCAACGGTGAGCGAGAAATGCGGCGTCTTCCGATGCCGCTCAAACAGCCAAGTCAGGCAAGACCGAGCCGTCATGGACCGGTTCTCTTCTTACCGTTCGTGACGGTCTCGGTTCTCTCTCCCTTCCGAAGGACGGTCAGAACGATGAAATCGAGGACGTACTCCGTGTTGTGATCCCCGACCAACGGGTCTCGCGGACGACCGAACGTTATGTGGTTTCGTGGTGAAGGTTCCTCGATGGGTCTCCTCGACGCGGTCAGACGACTCTTCACGATAGCGGGCGACGAGTATCGGTGTGGCTACTGCGGTCGCACGTTCCGGTATTCGACGGCGCTGGCGGACCTTCCCGATCTGAACTGCCCGTACTGCGGTTCGACCGATATCGAGCGAGTGGGGGAGTCGAACGGCGGTTGACCCGGAGGATGATCGGTCGTCTAGTCGTTCGATTTCGATGCGAATCGCACCAAACCTTGATAGCTTCGGTGGCCGAACTTCCTCTACCGTGTTCGAGTCAGACGAAGCGTTCGTCGCCGCCCTCCAATCGAAACTCGGGTCGGCACTGTTGGTGGTCGCCGATGCGCGACCCGACGGGTACGAACTCCTGTTCACCCGTGCCGACATCGATGGGCGATTTCGACCCGACGATTTCGAGCGACTTCACGACGAGTCGCTACTCCGAACCGAAGCGCGCGAGGACGCCGAAAACGTGTTCCGCACCGGCGCGCTGGATTTCGCCCTCTACACGTTCGACGAAGCGGTCGTCGTCCACTTCCCGGACGAGGACGGGGCGCTGTTCGTCGCGCTCAGCGACAGCGACGTCCCGTTGCTCCCGACGATCGAACTGTGTGCGGAGTGGGTCGGGACGAGCGCGTAGCGGATTCTCCGGAATTCGCCGCCCGACGAATGTGTCAGATGGAACTATTTTACGCAGAAGATTGATCAGTCGAGACACGAATTCACGGTCATGGTCCTCGAAACCAGTTGGACGGTGTACGACAAATTCGCCGGACTCCTCGCGCTGACGCTGATGTCCGGATACTATCTGGCACCGGTGCAAGGATCGATCGCGATGGCGGTGAACCTCGTTCTCAGCCCGCTTGCGACGCTCTTGCCCGTCTCGGTCCTCCTGTTCGGGGTGGCCGGGACGACCGGTCTGTACTCGACGACGCTCCGACTCCTCTTGGGAGACTCCGAGAGGATGGAGCGACTACAGGAACGCATCGAGACCCTCCAGAAACGAACCTCGTCCTCGACCGAGGAGGATGGAGATGGAACCGATTCGATTGCCGACGAGCAGACGGAACTGCTGCGGAGTTGGCTTGCGATGCTGAAACTCCAGTTCCGCCCGCTGGCGTGGAGCATGCTCCTCACGGTGCCGGTGTTCCTCTGGATTCGGTGGGCGATGGCGAACCCGGCGTCGGCGACGGTTCCGCTCGCGCTCTCGCTCCCGGTCGTTGGCCATATCGCGCTGACCGCGACGCTCATCGGGCCGGTCAAGGTGTGGCTCGTGTGGTACATCGGCGGATCGATCTCGACCAGTTTCGTCTCGCGCCGCGTGTTGTCGCGCGTTCTCGCCTAGAATCGGTCGAACGCTCACCGAACCGTCACGGCGGCGTGATGACCGCTCGGCCCTCTATTTCTCCGTGTTCGAGTTTTTCCGCGACGGTGTTGATGTCGTCGAGATCGTAGCGGGAGGTCCGGAGGGTGACGTCGCCGCGTTCGACTAGCGTGACGAGTTCTTGGAGTTCGGTGTAGCGGCCGACGAGCGTGCCGCGGTAGGAGAACTCGCCGTTCACGAGCGATTGGGAGGGCTCGTGGATGTGGCCGCCGTAGCCGACGATGTGATGATCGCCGCCGGGGGCGACGATATCCGGGGCATACGCGGTCGTTTCGTCCCGCCCGACGAAGTCGATGACCTGCTCGGCACCCCCGCCGTCGGTGATGTCCTCGATGACCGTCGCCACGTCCTCGGTCGTCGGATCGACCGTGTGGTGTGCGCCGAGGCTGTCGGCCAGATCTCGGGCTTCCGATTTCACGTCGAGCGCCGTGATTTCGGCGGCACTCATCGCGTCGAGACACTGGAGGCCGATGTGTCCGAGTCCGCCGACCCCGATGACGACGGCGTGGTCGCCGGGGTTCAACACTCGGGTCGCTTTCTTGACCGCGTGGTAGGCCGTGATTCCGGCGTCGGCGTGGGGAGCGATTTCCACGGGGTCGACGCCGTCGGGGAGCGGGATGACCGAGCGCTCGCTGGTGAGCAAATATTCGGCGAACCCGCCGTCCGTCGTCAGTCCGGGGAACTGGACGTTTTCACAGTACATGTCCTCGCCGAGACGGCACTGGCGGCACTGTCCGCAGGTCATCACGGGGTGGCAGATGACCGTATCACCGACGCTCACCGTTTTCACCTCGTCGCCGACTTCGACGATTTCTCCAGCATTCTCGTGGCCGAGGGTCATCGGGAGGGTCTGTTCGACGTAGTCCGTCCACAACCCCTCGATGATGTGGTTGTCCGTCTGGCACCATCCGGCCCCCTGTACTTCGACGACGACGTGGTCCGACTGTTCGGGTTCCGGCCTGTCGATTTCATCGATGCTGAGGCCGTTTTCCATGTCGTCGGTGTACGCGTGCAGGCGTGCGGCTTCCATGACGTCTAAACCACTCCTGCTTCAGTCATAAATATTCGTGAACGAGTCACCGGGCATATGATTTGGGACACACATATTGCATGATTATACGTGAAGATTATGTGGGTTCGGCCCATTACTTAGATGGACATGTACAGAGGAACTGGGGACGGTCGATGGGAGAACGAGGAGGACGTATTCGTCATCGACTCGCACATCCACTTTTGGGATGCGAGCGAGGAGAACATCATCCACGAAGGAGGCGAGCAGTTCATCCGGTGTTTTTACGATTATCACACGGGATTCACGCCCGCCGAGCGCGAGTGGACGCTGGAGGAGTACCGAAAGTATCCGCAGGAGCGAATGCTCGAAGACCTGTTCGGTAACGGTGCCGTGGACATGGGAATCTTCCAACCCACGCATCTGGAGGAGTTCTACGAGGAGGGGTTCAACACGGTGGACACCAACGCGGATTTCGCCGCCGAGAACCCGGAGCGCTTCATCGTCAACGGGCGGTTCGACCCCCGGGAGGGAGAGGAAGGGCTACGCGAACTCGAACGCCAGAAGGAGGAGTACGACATCCAGGGCGTCAAACTCTACACCGCCGAGTGGCTGGACGATTCGAAGGGATGGCGTCTCGACAGCGAGGAAGCCTTCGAGTACCTCGAAAAGTGTGCCGAGTTGGGAATCGAGAACATCCATCCACACAAGGGGCCGACCATTCGGCCGCTGAACAAGGACGCCTTCGACGTGAAGGACGTGGACGACGCCGCGACTTCGTTCACCGAACTCAACTTCGTCGTGGAGCACGTCGGGCTTCCCCGACTGGACGACTTCTGCTGGTTGGCCGCCCAAGAGCCGAACGTGTACGGCGGACTCGCGGTGGCCGCCCCGATGGCGCAGAACCGCCCGCGTAAGTTCGGGGAAATCATGGGCGAACTGCTCTACTGGCTCGGCGAGGACCGCCTGCTGTTCGGGAGCGACTACGCGCTATGGAACCCCGATTGGCTGGTCGAGACCGTGATGAACGCCGAACTCACCGACGACCAGAAGGACGAGTACGGCATCGAACTCACGCCGGAGGTCATGCGGAAGATAATGGGCGAGAACGCCGCTCGACTGTACGACATCGACATCGAGGAGAAGAAAAAACGGTTCCGCGACGACGGCATCACCGACGAGTTCGGCTTGCAAACGCATTACGAGGAGGGCGGAGCAACCGCCGACGACTGATCATGTCGGGGGACAGCTTGGACATCGGAAACGACGAAACAACCGTATCGGAGAACCCCGGCGACGTGCCGACGTGCGCGGCGATTCTGTCGGCGCTCGACGGCGTGACCGACCCCGAACTCGACCGTTCGATCGTCGAACTCGAATACATCGACGACATCGAAATCGACGCCGAGGAGGACGGTGCACACGTCGACGTGTCGTTCACCCTCCCGACGGCGTGGTGTTCGCCGGCGTTCGCGTGGATGATGGCGCTCGACGGTCGGGAAGCGGTCGAGGGGCTTTCGGGCGTCGCTCGCTGTTCGATGCGACTCCGTGAGCACATGCACGCCCGGGAGGTCACCGTGGGCGTCAACAACGGCCACTCCTTCGATGCGACGTTTCCCGACGCCGACGGTGGCATCGCGGAGGTACGCTCGACGCTCGATGCTAAAGCGCGACTCGCGCGTCAGTACGACGCAGTCGAAACGCTGTTGGCGGCGGGCGTGACCCACGAACAAATCGCGCTGCTGACCCGCGACGACTGCCGGTTCTTCGACGAGTACGTGGCCGTCGGGGTTCGTGACGGTGCGGTCGAAGTCGTCGTGGACGTTGAACCGCTCCGGCGGTATCTCGACAAAGCGATTCAAACCGGACGTGTCGCCGAAGATGATCGGCTCTTTCGAACGCCGGAGGGGGACGATATTGACCCGGACGAGGCCGAACTCGTCCATCGGCGGGCACGTCTCGCGCACGTCAACATGAGCGGACAGGGTGGCGTCTGCGATGCGCTCCACGAGTCCCGTCGGGCCGAACTCGCTCGACAGTAGGGGACGAACGAGGTGGATGCCGTCGTCCTTCGAAACCGTGTTTACTACTGTTGTCATCGGCATTTGGATCACCCCGGATATGGATAGCGAAGAATACTGTTTTAATTTCTAAAACCACCACAAAGCATTTATATTATTGTGCTAAGGAGTACCATGTGGCGAGGTAGTCCCGAATCCCCCTGACGGACGGTCCTGGTCTGGCGCCATCACTCCAGCCCATATCCCCGCCCCGCCACTCTCTCCTATCGTGACGCTCGTATCGTAGCGAATCGTATCCGTATCGCTCCGTACCGGTCGTTTATGAAAAGATTACTGCTGTGTTTCGTGCGTCTCGTGCGTCGCTAGTCGGGTTTGCCGTGGGTGGCCACTCCGCTCGGCTTCGAGGTCCAGCAGGCGTCGTTTCGTCGTGACTCCGTCGGCCGCCGAGTAGCCTTTCAACGCGCCGTCGCTCCCGACGACGCGATGGCAGGGGACGACCAGCGGGACTGGGTTCCGAGCACACGCCTGTCCGATGGCGATGGGCGTCGTATCGAGCGCCGCGGCGAGGTCGCCGTACGTTCGCGTCTCGCCGTACGGGATGGCGTCCATCGCGGCCATCACCGCTCCGGCCATTCCCTCCGGAACCGTGACCTGAAGGTCGAAGGTCGTGCGGTCACCGGACTCATATTCGGCGACTTGTTTTCGAATCTCGTCGCTCGATTCGGCGATTCGGCCGTCATCGATTTCGATGGTCGTTTCGAAGATATCTACGTTCATGAATCGGGTCATAGCCGTTCGAAACCGGCTTTTTCTCCGTGCGCTACGAACGCCTTCCGACGGTATAACCGATCACCACGGACTGAAACTGATCGTCGGGACGAACCTGTTAACGATTCTTCTTGTAGTGACCAAAACAATCCGCCCATGAATAATTACAATAGCTAGAATAAATAATTAAATATTGTTGGATGGTGGTAATTGGTGTCATCGGTGGACTACCGGAACCTCCCACTCGCGGTGGTTGGAGGAGGTAGCGACCGATGCCGTGAGAACTATGGATTCCGATAACGCATCCGATTTGACGGACGGTAAACCGACGGACGACAAACCAACTGGCGACCGCTTTCACCGTCGAAAGTTCCTGAGCGCGGCGGCGGTCACGCTCGGTGGCGGCGCGTTCGCCACTTCGACCGCGAGTGCGGGGCCGGGAATGATTCACACCGAATCGTTCGACAACAACGACTGGACGCTCAGTTGGCGCGACGAGTTCGATTCCATCGATACCAGTATCTGGAACTTCGAGACCGGCAACAACAACGGCTGGGGTAACAACGAACTCGAATACTATCGGGCCAACAACGCGTGGACCGAGAACGGCCACCTCGTCATCGAGGCCCGCGAGGAGCAGTACGGTGGCTGTGACTACACCTCGGCCAGGATGACCACCCAAGGGAAGTACAACAAGCAGTACGGCCGCGTGGACGTACGCGCCAAACTCCCCTACGGTCAAGGCATCTGGCCCGCCATCTGGATGCTCGGCTCCGACATCGGCTCGGTCGGCTGGCCGGACTGCGGCGAAATCGACATCATGGAACTCATCGGCTCCGACCCCGACACCGTCCACGGAACCGTCCACGGTCCCGACTCCGGCGGTGCTGGCGTCGGCGGTTCCTACAGCCAGAGCAACTGGTTCTCGGACGCCTACCACACGTTCACGTTGACGTGGTACCCCGACGCGATCAAGTTCTTCGTGGACGGCCAGCAATTCTTCGTGACCACGCTGTACGACGCACAGAACGCCGGTCGCGAGTGGGTGTTCGACGACGGCCCGTTCTTCTTCCTGCTCAACGTCGCCGTCGGTGGCAACTGGCCCGGTGCACCCGACGCCAGCACGCAGTTCCCTCAGCGCATGGAAGTGGACTACATCCGCGTCTACGATTGGGTCTGAACGGCGGAACCGAACGGCTCACCGACTCGAATTTTTTGGCGACTTTCACCGTCCCGAACCGAATGATAATTCGATAAAATCGCAAGACAGAGGCGAGGTTTGCGGCGGGAAAACCGCAACTAACTACTACCCGCTTCGATCAGTGGTACCCATGGACAAGTTGGTCCGTGACGCCGGTTTTTTCGCGTTGGTCGTGACGCCGTTTGCACTGCTTGCGAGCGCGTTTCTCTCCCCCGCCGATATTCCCGTGGATGTCACCACCCTCGAAGGCGGCATCGTACTCGTGGGCGGGGTTACCACCGTCGTCAGACGTGATCGTGGATTCGGGAACGCCAATCTCCCCCTGTTCTCCCGGTCGGACGTCGCCGACTGGGCCGCCGTCCTCGTGGCGAGCGTCGCCACCTACCTCCTCAGCGTTCAGGTCGGATTCGGACCGGTCGTCGCGTCCGCCCTCGTCGGACTGTTCGTCGGCGTCGGGAAACCGGAAGTCGCTGTCCCGGCCTACTGCGGGTCGTTCGTCGGGATGGCGTCGCCAGCGCTGTTCCCGTCCGTCAACTACCTCCTCGTCGCCGGAGCGGTTGCGGGCCTCGCGTACGTCGCGACGACGGAGGTGTTCCACGGTTTCGGCGGGAAACTCGGCACGCTCGCCCTGTTCGGCTGTGCCACCACGGCCACGTTCACGGACGCCAGCTACGCCGCCGCGACGCTTCCACAGTGGTCGAACGCCGTGGTCGTCGTCCCGGTGGCGATACTGGCCGCCATCGCCACGGTGGTGCTGAGCGTCCGCCTCGAACTCGGCGCGGTAGTAGGCTCCGCACTGGTCGGCCTCGTCGCGGGCGTGGCGTTCCCCCTCGCTTTTCCGGCCATGGGTTCGACGCTCGCCACCGTCGCGTTCTGTGCATCCTTCGTCGGCATGTCCACCACGGACCGACTGGGACACGAGGGGCACGTCGCGCTGGCTGGCACGCTCTGCGGAATCGTCTTCGTCGCCGTCGCGCCCTCGTTCACCGGGGCTGGCGGCAAGTTGGGCACCGTCGCGTTCGTCTCCTGTCTGGCCGTGTTCGGTGCTGTCGAACTGGTCGATTCGATGGGCGGGTCCGTGGTGGCGTGGTCGCGGTAGTTGGAGGTAGGAGTTGAATTGGGGTTGGTGGATTATCTTACGGTAGTGCAGCAGTTTTCGCCGGGCTTGAAACCCTGATGAACTCCTTTCTGAGAGGGAGTAATCTCTAACCTAATAGTGGTGAACTCGCACGTATCAGAGACCATACCTTGCGGTCTGGAACTCTGAATATGACGGGAAATTGGCAGTGACTCGCCGGGAGTCCCGCGAGCCGGGCGGGACCGAAGGTCCCGCTGGAAGCCGGCGCGAAGCGCCGGCGACAATGCGAGGGGAACTACGGCGAGTCCATTGACTGAGCGAGTGAAACGAGCGGAAGGAAATGGACTCGCCGGGATTTGAACCCGGGGCCTCTCCCATGCCAAGGGAGTGATCTACCACTGATCTACGAGCCCGCGTCTGCATTCACTACTTCCGTACGACCATTGATAAACCTCTCGAAATCAATGCCACCCCGCGGCGGTGTGACACACCACTCGCTACGACGAGACGCGTTTGATACCTTTGTGATTACAGTTGCTAGGAAGCGGACCGCCTCGAAAGCCTCCCGCCCGCTCCGCACAGGAACGTTTGATTCCATGGTGATTTCAGTAACCGAGCCGCATGAATACCGCACCCGCTCCGCCACCGCACCGCAGGCCACACCCTCACCAGCCGATTCCTCCGGGAGAGCTTCGCTCGCCGTGCTCTCGTTCACTTTGTCGCCGGCGCTTTGCGCCCGCTTCCAGCGGGACCGAAGGTCCCGCCCGGTTCACGAGAACTCCGGTCGCTCGCGCTCCCTCCGTCATCCCTCGCACGATTCTGCTACAGCCCTTCGGCCGAACCGCTGGTTCACGGTTTCACCGGACTCCGTCCGGTTGACCGCCAAGCAACGCTT
>NZ_JAMYJX010000020.1:0-3375 GCF_024136965.1 Haladaptatus sp. AB618
AAAGAATCAATC
This sequence comes from Haladaptatus sp. AB618, assembly GCF_024136965.1. NCBI lineage: Archaea > Methanobacteriati > Methanobacteriota > Halobacteria > Halobacteriales > Haladaptataceae > Haladaptatus > Haladaptatus sp. AB618. The sequence goes on from NZ_JAMYJX010000020.1 coordinate 13, forward strand.
CCAACAAACCGATGCACCAACCCGTGAAAACGCGGTTGGGAAGGGTTCGAAACACGCACTCGGCGACCACCGTGTCGTGTAATGACAACCGTATGTACGTGCAATCCAGACGTCCACTGGACTCACAACCGTGAGTTAACAGTGAAACCAAGTTATTCCAACGTGGCTACTGTGCCACCTGGTGAATGGCTCGGCTCGAGCGCCGACGACGGACGTGCCAAGCTGCGAAAAGCCTGAGGAAGCCGCACGGAGGCTAAGAACTCAGGATCTCCGAATGGGAATCCCCCCGCAATTGCCTCGCGCAATGGGGAACGCCGAGAACTGAAACATCTCAGTATCGGCAGGAACAAAAAGCAAACGCGATGTCGCTAGTAACGGCGAGTGAACACGACAAAGTCCAAACCGAAGCCCTCACGGGCAATGTGGTGTACGGACTGACTCTCATCGTCCGAACCGTCTCATGAAGTCTCCTGGAACGGAGCGTGAAACAGGGTGATAACCCCGTAATGAGATCAAGTACGACGTGCGTCAGCTCCCGAGTAGCAGGGGTCGGAAATCCCTTGTGAATGTCGCGGGCAACGACCGCGAAGACTCAATACGACTCGAGACCGATAGCGAACAAGTAGTGTGAACGAACGCTGAAAAGCACCCCGAAAAGGGAGGTGCAATAGGGCCTGAAATCAGGTGGCGATGGAGCGACAGGGCATACAAGGCCCAGCAAAAAACGACCCAGGTGCAAGCCTGCAGTAGGAATTGCTGGGAGCCGATGTTCTGTCGTACGTTTTGAAAAACGAGCCAGGGAGTGTATCTAATTGGCGAGCCTAACCCGAGTATCGGGGCAGGCATAGGGAAACCAATACGGCCGCAGCACTTTGTGTGAGGGCCACCGTCTTCAAGGGCGGGGAGTCAACTGGATACGACCCGAAACCGGATGATCTACGCATGAGCAAGGCGAAGCGTGGCGAAAGCCACGTGGAGGCCTGTTAGAGTTGGTGTCCTACAATACCCTCTCGTGACTTATGTGTAGGGGTGAAAGGCCCATCGAATCCGGCAACAGCTGGTTCCAACCGAAACATGTCGAAGCATGACCTTCACTAAGGTAGTTCGTGGGGTAGAGCGACCGATTGGGAGTCTCGCCTCCGAGAGGAGTCGACCTCCCTGTCAAACTCCAAACCTACGGACGCCGTTGACGTGAGGAATCCGGTGCGCGGGGTAAGCCTGTGTACCGTGAGGGAGACAACCCAGAGCTGGGTTAAGGTCCCAAAGTGCGAGCTAAGTGCGATTGAAGGTGGTCGCAAGCCCTAAACAGCCGGGAGGTGAGCTTAGAAGCAGCTACCCTCTAAGAAAAGCGTAACAGCTTACCGGCCGAGGTTTGCGGCGCCGAAAATGATCGGGGCTCAAGCTCGCCACCGAGACCTAGCAGCACTCTTGACCGAGTGATCTAGTAGGTTGGCATTCTGAATGGGTGGAAGTACGGGCGAGAGTTCGTATGGACCGTTCAGTATCGAAAATCCTGGCCATAGTAGCAGCGTTAGTCGGGTTAGACCCCCGACGACCTAATGAGTAAGGGTTCCTCAGCAATGCTGATCAGCTGAGGGTTAGCCGATCCTAAGTCTCACCGTAATTCGAATGAGACAATAGGGAAACTGGTTAATATTCCAGTGCTAACACCATTAAAAGTCGACGCCTCAGGAAACACCAAGCCGGGCCTTCGCCCGGTCGAATCGTCCAACTCCGTGGAAGCCGTAATGGCAGGAAGCGGAAGAATGGCGAGATAGCGAAAGTTGGTGGTACCCGGGGCCCGTGAAAAGACGAGTGTGTTAATCGTACCGAGATCCGACACAGGTACTCTGGCGGTGAAAGCCAAGGTCTGTCGGGAGCAACCGACGTTAGGGAATTCGGCAAGTTAGTCCCGTAAGTTCGCGATAAGGGATGCCTGCTCTGCATAAGAGCAGGCCGCAGTGACTCGGACGCTCCAACTGTCTAGTAACAACATAGGTGACCGCAAATCCGCAAGGACTCGTACGGTCACTGAATCCTGCCCAGTGCGGGTATCTGAACACCTAGTACAATAGGACGAAGGACCCGTTAACGGCGGGGGTAACTATGACCCTCTTAAGGTAGCGTAGTACCTTGCCGCTTCAGTAGCGGCTTGCATGAATGGATCAATGAGAGCGTCACTGTCCCAACGTTGGGCCCGGTGAACTGTACATTCCAGTGCGGAGTCTGGAGACCCCCAAGGGGAAGCGAAGACCCTATAGAGCTTTACTGCAGGCTGTCGCTGGGACGTGGTCGCTACTGTGCAGAATAGGTAGGAGCCGTTACACAGGTATCCGCGCTAGCGGATCACCGAGGCATCATTGAAATACTACCCGGTAGTGACTGCGACCCTCACTCCTGGCGGAGGACACCGGTAGCCAGGCAGTTTGACTGGGGCGGTACGCGCTCGAAAAGATATCGAGCGCGCCCCAAGATTTCCTCACTCGGGTCGGAGACCCGAGGAAGAGCGCAAGAGCAAAAGGAAGTCTGACAGTGTCCTACACAACGAGGGACGCTGACGTGAAAACGTGGTCTAGCGAACCAATGAGGCTGCTTGTTGCGGCCCATTGATGACAGAAAAGCTACCTTAGGGATAACAGAGTCGTCACCGGCAAGAGCACATATCGACCCGGTGGCTTGCTACCTCGATGTCGGTTCCCTCCATCCTGCCCGTGCAGAAGCGGGCAAGGGTGAGGTTGTTCGCCTATTAAAGGAGGTCGTGAGCTGGGTTTAGACCGTCGTGAGACAGGTCGGCTGCTATCTATTGGGGGTGTTACGGTATCTGACGAGAACGTTCGTATAGTACGAGAGGAACTACGAATGGGTGCCACTGGTGTACCGGTCGTTCGAAAGAGCGCGTGCCGGGCAGCTACGCACCACGGGGTAAGAGCTGAACGCATCTAAGCTCGAAACCCACTTGGAAAAGAGATACCACCGAGATCACTCGTAGAAGACGAGTTCGATAGGCTCGGGATGTACGCGCCGAGGCAACGAGGCGTTCAGTCCGCGAGTACTAACAGATCGACGCCACACAATCATACCGCATTTGGTCTTCACACTCATGGAGTGTGAGTCCAGGCGTATACTGGATTGCACATACATTACGGTTCATTCGAACCATCAACGATTGGTATCCATATGTCACGGTTCGATTCCGTGAGTTGACGTTAAGGCGGCCAGAGCGACAGGGCGACACCCGTACCCATCCCGAACACGGAAGTTAAGCCTGTCTGCGTTTCGGTCAGTACTGGAGTGCGCGAGCCTCTGGGAAATTCGATTCGCCGCCTCCATTCATACTTCATTCATTAACCCTCACAGAGCCAC
>NZ_JAMYJX010000021.1:0-3329 GCF_024136965.1 Haladaptatus sp. AB618
CGCGTCGCCGAACTCGTTGGTACTGCCACGCGTGAATCAGTTCGTGCCGGACGGTGGAACTGAATTGCTCCTACCCGTGTTGTTCGTCGGCCGTCCAGGTCAGTGCAATCGTGATTGCCTCTGTTGCAGGGCCGTACTTCGTGACGCCTGCCTGTCGTTGGGCTTGGTGTGAAATCTCCCAATCGATCGTTTCGACGGGCAGATCTGGGAAGTGTTCGGCGGCGACGTTTGTTGCGTGCTGTCGTGCTCGGTCGAGCAGATCCGTTGGTGTCTTCGGTGTATCGCTGCTGCCGATAGAAACACGATTTTTTTAGACCAGGGTGTGATTGATAGCGGGCCGAAAACCTTTTGTTTCGACTTTTTAGTACCGGTCAACGTCTCCGCCAACGAATTTCTCTTTCATATGGACCACTGAAACCAGGATCCGATGACTACAATCACTGACGATCTCGAAGGGAAGACTGCACTAGTAACCGGCGCCTCCTCAGGTATTGGTGAGTCAACTGCAGAAACGCTAAGCGAAGCAGGCGCAAGCGTCGCACTCGCTGCCCGCCGCGAAGACGAACTTGCACAGCTTGCGAACCGCATCGAGTCCAAAGACGGTGAGGCGCTCGTTATCCCAACCGACGTCACTAACGAGGAGGACATCCGAGAGATGATTGACCGAACCCAGGAGGAGTTCGGGACCCTCGATATTCTCATCAACAACGCAGGCGTGATGTTGCTTGAGCAGGTCGAGGATGCCAATACGGATAACTTCCGTCAGATGGTCGAGGTAAATCTGCTTGGCATGATGAATACTGCTCACGCGGCCCTCCCGATCATGCAAGACCAGGGCGAAGGTCACATTGTGAATATTTCCTCCGTTGCTGGACGAAAGGCATATGCCGGGTCAAGTGGCTATAATGCAACGAAATTCGGCGTAAACGGCTTTTCTGAGGCCCTCCGCGAAGAGGTCACTGGTGAGAATGATATCCGTGTGACGCTCATTGAGCCTGGCTATGTCGATACTGAACTCGCCGAGCATATTCCAGATGACGAGCAGAAATCCCAGGCGGAGCAGATGCTAGAGTCGATGGATGCACTAAGTCCCGACGATATTGCTCGATCTATCGCGTACGCTGTAGGCCAACCTCCGCATGTGGATGTCAATGAGATACTTATCCGGCCAACCGACCAAGAACTCTGAAATTTTTGCGCTCAGATCTGTTATACCGTAATGCTCGATAGACATAATGCGGGCACTTACAGGCCATCAGTTCGTCAGTCACGTTGTCCAGCGTCACATCGTATTGATCCTCAACGGGATTGTCGTGGCTCTCATTAGTTACTTCGACCATTCCGGGGGCATCGACGTTGAAGGAGAACTGTTCCCACTGGGCGCGTTTCTGTGCTGTCTCGTCAGCTTCAAGTTCACGAGGCGATTTCGTTGACATGGTCTTTCAACGGGTTTCGGAAGACCGGTGCCGGGTGTGCCAGCACCCGGTGCGTTTCTACACGCCTGAAGATGTCGTTAAGTGTTCAAAGATTATAGACAAATTATCAATATTAGACTTGTTCTTTTCTATTATTTCAAGGATAAACTCTGATATTTATCCGGATGTATGGTAACGCTTAACATGATGGGGGCAGCAGGAGCGATATAGGTTGATTAATAGTGATTGAACGACCAAACGATGATACAACGAACGAAACACCAATCTACTACCAGAAAAAAGCTATTCTGCCAGTACTGGTAATTTGCTTTGGGGTTCTCATCTATTCTGGACTTACCGTTGGCACCACCACCGGCAGTTTTGTCGCGATAGTGTTTGGGTTCTTTTTGATGGTAATTGGGACATTCAGGAACCTTTCCGCTTCCGACAATACGGATGACGATTCCGACTATAGAGAAAAGATGGCGAAGTAAGTGAAACTTTTCGTATATCGCGGTCGAGATGGAACGGCGGCCAGTGCACCAGTGGATTGAGGAGTTGCATGAACGAGGTGCGTTAGAACGTGGGAAATTGAGCCCACGAGTGATTATCTGGTGGATCCCCAAAGAATAGTAGCAATAGGTACCTCAGTTAGCGATTTTCGGTTTCGCACATCTCTGTTTTCAGCTTAGTTTTGAATTGATTGTGTAGAGCAGTCGTCTTTTACGTGGTTATACATAATTATTCGAAGGTAAGAGAATAGCAGCGTTTTCGTGCATCAGTATATGAGGAGCGTGAATTGACGAGATCGTGGTTTTCGAGTTGGGTGAGTGCGTAGCGAACCGTCCGTGCTGGGAGTAAGGTTTTATCGGCGAGTTCACCCTGTGTGAGCCCATCGTCGTTGTATTCGAGTGTCTTTACAACCAGTTTTGCACTTGGTGGAAGCTTGGACAGCACGTCAGTCGGTGGTTTTGTTTCTGGATCGTCTGTGTCGTCTGGCGTTGGGCGTTGTTGCATTAGTCAGAATATGTATCTAGTAACTCAAGGCACCGTTGCTATGACAGAGATGTCTGTCGGATTGAAACTGTTCATTTAGGGATATCGTTGGGGGTGAGTGGAAAGAAGAATGCGAGGGATGGGATTCGAACCCATAGTCGCCTACGCGAGCGGGTCTTAAGCCCATCATCCCTGGCTTGACTTGGCAACCTTTGCTCATCAGGTGGGTCCATCGGTCAGAATAAATGATTCACTAATTCTGAGAGGTGATATAATAGGATGATCGGTAGTATGTGCAATATCATGTCCCACGAGAACATTATCTTGAGAGATCGGGACCGAACTCACAGACAAATTGCCATTGTGATCCTACCCATCTGGCACCTATAGCAGGGAAGGACGACTCGCAGATCCCGATGAATGAAAGAGAATGTGTAATCAGGTTAGGAATACAGACTAACAATAGGGACTTAAACTACTGATCTAACCATACAGTTCGACTTCTCTGGATTATTCGGAGTGGAGTGCCCCACCTTGTTTCACCTCAGACGCATGCATACACTCAAAGCACCCGAATTCCTCATCGTCATTGGTACCGAAGATACGAGCAAAGTCTCTCGTAAAGAACGCCCCACAGTTGCGGCAACGATGATCACCCGGATACGATCCGCTCGGGGTATTCTGGTGTGTCTGTACAGTATTCCCTTGCGCAAGTATAGAGTTGGGCATTGTGGTGATTGAGTGCGTTCTCGTGTTGTTGTTTCTCGGTGCGAGACTTCCCAGTCGATCGCCTCGACGGGCAGATCTGGGAAGTGTGGGCGGCGACGTCTGCCGCGTGCTGTCGTGCTCGATCGAGCAGGGCTGTCGGTGTCTCGGGTGTATCGTCAGTCACAGTGCTCGCGCTTTCCGTCAGCGTTC
>NZ_JAMYJX010000022.1:0-1700 GCF_024136965.1 Haladaptatus sp. AB618
TTCGGGATGACGTCCTTGAACAGGATGCGCGGCGTGCTCATCCCCATCGTCCGCGAGGCTTCGACGTAGGACTCCTCACGCAGGGTAAGCACCTGTGAGCGAATGGAGCGGGCGAGTCCGGCCCAGTAGTTGATGGTGATGAGGAGACCGATGAGGACGGGATTATCTGGGTGGAAGACGGCGGCAAGCACCATGATGAGCGGCAGGCCGGGGATGGTCATGGCAATGTCCGAAAAGGACGTCAGCACGGTGTCAACCGTCCCGCCGCTGTAGCCGGCGAGCGTGCCGATGGCGAGCGCGATAACGGTGGCGAAGATGCCACCGGCGGCGATCATAATGAGCATCGGCGGAGTGGCGTGGATGGCCATCGCCAGCACGTCCACGCCGGATTTCGTCGACCCGAGTGGTGCGTCCCAGTTCTGGAACGGCACGAGGTTTCGCGGGACCTGATTCGAGGTGGGAGCAGGGTACAGCCAGGTGCCCACCGTCCCGATGAGGATGTAGATGAACAGGATGAGTCCGCCGATTCGCGTACGCGGGTCGTCCCAGGCAACCAGTCCTGGCTTGTAGATGAACTCGGCGTAGAAGTCCTGTAATCGTTCTTTGGTCGTGACTTCCGTGTCAGACCCCGTCGTCTCGAAGCTGAACTCCTCGACTTTCGACTGCGAACCGCCGTCCGTAGCGACGCGGTCGACATCGTCGTCGTTGTCCTCAGTAGGCTTCATTGGAATCACCCGATTTGACGCGTGGGTCGATGATGCCGTACGTGAGGTCGGCGATGAACACGGCGAGGACGAGGGCGACGGTAATGACGAGGAAGATGCCCATCATCAGCGGATAATCGCGGTTTTGCAGTCCCTGGAACAGGTAGTAGCCGACGCCGGGATAGGTGAAAATCTGTTCGAGGATAACCGAGCCACCGAGGTTGAAGCCGATGAGAGTGAGGAAACCAGTGTACATGGGGAGGATGGCATTGCGGCCGACGTACCACACTGAAATGCGGCGGTCGGGAAGCCCGCGAAGGCGGGCGACGCGGACGTAGTCCTCGCCGAGCACCTGGATGCTGTTGCCGCGCATGGCGAGTGCTTGGAGTCCCGCGCCGGAGACGACGAGCGAGACGATGGGGAGGAAGGCGTGATAGAGCGCGTCGGTGACGAACTGGAGGGATAAGCCGGGTTCGACGCCGGGGCTCAAGCGATAGCTGACGGGGAAGACGCTGTACTTGTAGCCGAAGACGATGACGAGGGCGATGGCGAGGACGTAGAAGGGAATCGAGGAGAGGATGATCGAAAGAACGCTCGATCCCATGTCGAAGCGGCTCCCTTCGCGGTAGGCCATGAGTGCACCCCAGACGATGGCGATGGCGAAGATGATGACGGTGGCGGTGACCATCACGAAGATGGTCCACGGCAATGCTTCACCGACGATGCTCGCCACGGTGCGGGGATAGGTGAACGATTTGCCCATGTTGCCGTGCAGCAGGGCGGTGATGTAGTCGCTGTACTGGACGTACAGCGGGGCGTCGGGTTGCAGGTTTTGATACGTTTCGATGATGGAGTTGATCTGTTGGGGTGGATACCCTTGGCGAATCAGTTTGCCGCGCAGTTGGGTGAGCGGGCCACCCGGCAGCAGTCGGATCATGCCGAACGTGAGCGTCACGACCAGCCACAGCGTGAAGATCGCTCGTCCCGTCCGTTTCA
>NZ_JAMYJX010000024.1:0-697 GCF_024136965.1 Haladaptatus sp. AB618
GAACCGACGGCGGCGCTGGACCTGCTGATGCAGCAATCGATCCTGATTCTGCTCAAAGAACTGCAGGAGAAGTACGACCTGACGATGGTGTTCATCACCCACGACCTGCCGCTCGTCGCGGCGTTGGCCGACCGCCTCGCCGTGATGTACGCCTTCGATTTGGCGGAGGTCGGCCCTTCCGAGGAGATCGTGAACGATGCCGCGCACCCGTACACGCGAGCATTGCTAAACTCCACGCCGAGTCTGAACGCACCACTTGAGGAAATGCGCCCCATCGAGGGCCAAAGTCCGGCCCCGATCAACGTGCCGAAGGGGTGTGCGTATCACCCGCGCTGTCCGCTCGCGACCGACGAGTGCGTGCAGACCGACCCGCCGTTCGACCATCCGACGCCGGAGCATGCGGTGGCGTGCTACCACTGGCAAGAGGCTCAGGAGGAGATCGAATTGAACTACGAAGAATTACTACAAGCAAATCCAGCCGAGAGTACGACGGAGAAAAGAGGTGAGAATCAATGAGCACAAACGAGGAACCACTCCTATCGTTGGAGAACGTGGAAGTACACTTCGAGAAGGAATCGGGACCGCTCGATTTCGACAGTGAACCGCAAACGGTGCGGGCGGTAGACGGTGTCTCGTTGGACATCATGGAAAACGACGTAATCTCGCTCGTCGGCGAATCCGGGTGTGGAAAGACGAC
>NZ_JAMYJX010000025.1:0-547 GCF_024136965.1 Haladaptatus sp. AB618
CTGTATCAGCTTATCGTGCCGATGATCATGATCATGGGTATCGCCCTGTCGCTCATTCTGCTCGCACAGGGCTTGGACCGCTTGTTCAACCCACGCGTCAGAACGCGTCTCGCGGGTGAATCGACGACGCTGGAAGAATCGGACGAAGGTACGGAGGTGCTCTAAGCATGATGTCACAACAACAGGAAACAGTCACGGAGGTATCGGATCCCATCCTGAGTATTCGGAACGCATCGGTCACCTACGACGAGGGGAAATCGTACGTCCTGAACGACGTGAGTCTCGATATCCAGCGCAACGAGATCGTCGGCGTGGTCGGCGAAAGCGGGTCGGGCAAGTCGATGTTCGCCGAAACGATTCTGGATGCGATTCCCGACCCCGGATTGCTTCAGGGCGAAGTGATCTACCGGCCGGAAGACGGCGAGGAGGTCAACGTTCTCGAACTCTCGCAGGAAGAGTTGCGCTCGATGCGCTGGGAACAGATTTCGATGGTGTTCCAGGGGGCGATGAGTTCGTTCAACCCGACGATGAAAATCGAGGACCACTT
>NZ_JAMYJX010000026.1:0-510 GCF_024136965.1 Haladaptatus sp. AB618
TCATGGAAAACGACGTAATCTCGCTCGTCGGCGAATCCGGGTGTGGAAAGACGACCCTGGGGAAGACCGCAATCGGTCTCCAGCGACCGACGGCGGGGAACGTGAAGTACCGCGGCCACGATATCTGGGACATTCGGGACGGCAACAGCGATAGCGACTTGGAGTGGATGGACGTGCGCAAATCGCTGCAGATCATCCATCAGGACCCGGGAAGTTCGCTGAATCCGAATCGCCGCATCGTGGCGATTCTGTCCGAACCGTTGCGGCAAGTGAGTCCGGGCTTGAGCACGGGCGAACGCCGGGAACGGATTTACTCGCTCCTCGAACGAGTCGGGATGAACCCGGCGGCTGATTTCGCCGAACGCTACCCGCATCAGCTTTCCGGTGGGGAGAAACAGCGTGTCGTGTTGTGCCGGGCGCTGTTGATGAACCCGGACGTGATTCTGGCTGATGAAGCGATCAGCGCGCTGGACGTGTCGTTGCGCGTTGAGATGATGGACCTGATGCTCG
>NZ_JAMYJX010000027.1:0-510 GCF_024136965.1 Haladaptatus sp. AB618
TCATGGAAAACGACGTAATCTCGCTCGTCGGCGAATCCGGGTGTGGAAAGACGACGCTCGGGAAGACCGCCATCGGTCTCCAGCGACCGACGGCGGGGAGCGTGAAGTACCGCGGGCACGACATCTGGGACATCCGCGATGGGAACAGCGACAGCGACTTGGAGTGGATGGACGTGCGCAAATCGCTGCAGATCATCCACCAAGATCCGGGGAGTTCGCTGAATCCGAATCGCCGCATCGTGGCGATTCTGTCCGAACCACTTCGCCAGGTGAGTCCGGGCTTGAGCACGGGCGAACGCCGGGAACGGATTTATTCGCTCCTCGAACGAGTCGGAATGAACCCGGCGGCTGATTTCGCCGAACGCTACCCGCACCAGTTGTCGGGAGGGGAGAAACAGCGTGTCGTGTTGTGCCGGGCGCTGTTGATGAATCCGGACGTGATCCTGGCGGACGAGGCGATCAGCGCGCTGGACGTGTCGTTGCGCGTTGAGATGATGGACCTGATGCTCG
>NZ_JAMYJX010000028.1:0-479 GCF_024136965.1 Haladaptatus sp. AB618
GCGATCAGCGCGCTGGACGTGTCGTTGCGCGTTGAGATGATGGACCTGATGCTCGAATTGCAGGACGTGTTCGACACTTCGTACGTGTTCATCAGCCACGACCTGTCGAACGCGCGGTACTTCACCGAGCACGGCGGTGGAAAGGTGGGCGTGATGTATTTGGGTCGATTGGCGGAACTCGGCCCGGCCGAGCAGTTGATCGGCAGTCCGAACCATCCGTACACCTCGGTACTGCGGTGGGCGACGCCGGATTTGGGGATGGACATGTCGGTGACGGGCGACTTCCCGATGCGGAAAATCGACATCCCGGACCCGGTGAACCCGCCGAGCGGGTGCCGGTTCCACACGCGGTGCCCGGAAGCGCGTGAGGTATGTACGCGCGAGACGCCAGAACCGATGGCCGTCGGCGACGCGTCGGTCTGCGCCTGCTTCCGCGTCGAGGAGACCCACGAGTACTGGAACAGTCCGCCAATCGAAGA
>NZ_JAMYJX010000029.1:0-466 GCF_024136965.1 Haladaptatus sp. AB618
CGACCAAGCCGAGCGTCTCGCCCTTCCGAATCGAGAAGGAGACGTCCTCGACGGCCCGGACGCTCTTCTGCTCGCCGAACAGACCCGACAGGAAGCCGCCGCCGTCGGAGAAGTGTTTCGTGAGACCGTCCACTTCGAGGATGGTCTCACCGTTGGCCGCCTCGTTCTCCGCATCTCGTCCCGTCGTTACCGAGTTGCTCATTTCAGTCGTCCCCCTGTACATCCGTCACGATATCCCCGGAGATTCCGTCCGTCGCTCGAATCTCGATGGGGTCGCTGAGCTCGTAGCCCACGTCGAATTTGTCGTGTTTCACGCAGGCCGCTTTGTGTGAGAACTCGCCCTCCTCGGACAGTTCGCGGGCGTCCGGGTGGACTTGGGTACAGATGTCGCGGGCGTCCGGACAACGCGTATGGAACCGACAGCCTCGGGGCGGGTCGATGGCTTCCGGCATGACGCCCCGAATCG
>NZ_JAMYJX010000002.1:0-677063 GCF_024136965.1 Haladaptatus sp. AB618
AAATTCGATTCGCCGCCTCCATTCATACTTCATTCATTAACCCTCACAGAGCCACCGCTCTGTGGGGGTTTTTCTATTTCTATACCCCCGGTGTAAGACCGCTACGTTTAAAGTGAGCGACTTCAAAGAAGAGACTGCGCCAAGGTGGCAGAGTCCGGCCGAACGCAGCGGCCTGCAGAGCCGCCCATCGCCGGTTCAAATCCGGCCCTTGGCTTTTCGAATTACTGACCTCCGAGCGATTGCTCTCCCATCTGTGATCGCTCCCGTGCTTTTGATACTACTCTCGGTAATATCGCTTTACTCCGATTTGCCAGTCTACTGTCTGTTCCCCCGTGGCCGAGTGACATCTATCTGTCATCTAACGTACTCAAAATCGGGTAGGTCTACTGCTCAGAGTGAAACAGGTCGGTTTTCGTCCGCGCTTTGATATAGAGCGTCGATGATCTCCATCGTTCGGGTTGCATCGTCCGCGTCGGTCTCCGGGGATGATCCGGTTTCGATGCAGTCGACGAACTGCTCGATTTCGAGTACGTACTGGTTTACGTGGTCGAAGTATTCCGTGGCACGACGATCGTCGATTTGATACTCCAGTGTCGTTCCGTCGTCGCTTTGTGGGAGGAATGGTTCGGCTGCTTCGAGCCATCCGTTCGTCGCTTCGATACGGCAGTGTTGTGTGGGTTGCGTCGTGAACGAGGAGGATATCTCCGCTGTTACACCGTCTTCGTATTCGAGGATCGCGGTCAGTTCCGTTTCGACACCGTTGTCCATCGTGGTTGTTGTCGCGTACACCTGCTCCGGTTCCCCGAGGAACAGTCGGGCGATGTTGACTGCGTAACTGCCGACGTCCATGAGACTCCCTCCTGCGAGGTCGGGGTCGAAACGGACGTCGTTTGGGTCGTCCAGTACGAATTGGAAGCGGGCCTTTACCGATCGGATATCCAACTCACGACACAACTCGGCTGCACGTCGTGTTCGGGGATGGTAGCGATACATGAACGCTTCCATCAGTGTCACTCCCCGTTCGTCGCAGTACTGACCCAATTCTCGGGCTTCAGCGGCGTCCACTGCAAGCGGCTTTTCACAGAGGACGTGTAGGCCGTGATCGGCGGCCCGTTTCGTCCATTCGGCGTGGAGCGCATTGGGGAGCGGGTTGTACACGGCTTCTATCTCGTCATCGTCGAGCAGTTCCTCGTATGTCTCGTAGGCTCGTGGTATTTCGAGTTGCTCTGCGACCTCCTGTGCGCGTGCGCGGTTCCTCGACGCGATGGCAACGACTTCGTGTTCGGTCTCCTGAATCGAGGGGATGACGGTTTCCGTACCGATGTTCGCGGTACTGATGATGCCGAATTTCATATCTACTGTCTATCCTTCTCCGTTATGAATGGAAGTGTCCACTCTGTCAGCGAGAATGAACGATAGAAACTAGCGCAGTCGTTCTACGTGCGGGTAACCCATGCGAGGGCTGCACCGATACCGATCGCGGCGATCGCGCCAACTATCTGCCCGAGCATTAGCAGGGCACTGCCCGATTTGTGCGCCCACGGCATCCCGACGAGCGTTCCGATTCCGATGAGTACGAGTAGAACCCCGAACGCGACGCCGAGTGGTTCGAGTGGATCTTCGATATAGCGGTTCATATCCGTGTTCTGTGTTCGGACGACTTATAATATCTACTGAACGATGTCGGCCGGCCGTTTTGAGAACCGGTCACGCTCGGCGAACACCGCGTAGTGCGCGTTCGCCGAATCGTTTCGGCGAATTTTGGCCAGAACGACGCTTGTGTTCGTTCGCTTCGGAAGCGCTCCGCGCTTCCGTGCTCACGTCTTCACCGTTCGCATCGAGGCGCTTCGCACCTCGGTAGCGCTCACGAACTGCGTCTTCCGATCCCAATTCCTCCGGTCGATCCACTCCTCACCTTCGTTCGTCACAGGCTGGAAGGGATTTGAACCACGCCCAGACGGTTTCGTTCGCTTCGCTCACGAATTGCGTCTGTTCTAGTTCAAATCCTTCGGGCCGCTTTGCTCGTCACGTTGTTCCTCGCAGAAGCGGGCTGGAAGGGATTTGAACCCCTGGCCGTCTGGTTAAAAGCCAGACGCTCTGCCTAACTGAGCTACCAGCCCTCATCTCCTCTTGCGAGTTGCGACGTTTAAACGTTTGCCATTCTGATCCGGATTCCGCATCCATCTCCGGGGTGCGTACAGTTTTCTCCCCCGGTACCGACTGTCAAATCATGACCTCGTTCGAGACTGAACAGGGGGACGAGTTGCGTGATTTCGTCCACCAGCTCTGTTCGTTCGACACGACCGGTGGAAAGGAAGGCCCCGCACAGGAATGGCTCCTCGACCGTCTTTCCGAGATAGGCTTCGAGACGTACGAATGGACGGCGCATGCCGAGGAACTGGCGGAACACCCGTCGTTTCCCGACGACCCCGTCGAAATCGAACACACCGAGGCGAGTGCCGGCGGACCGAGCCTAGCGGAGCGCCCGAGCGTCGCGGGCGTGTTGGAGTTCGGTAATCCGGACGACGGGTCGACGCTCGTCCTGAACGGCCACATGGACGTGGTTCCGGTCGCCCGCGAATCGTGGGAGACTGACCCGTTCGAGCCGACGTGGGACGGCGACGACCTCACCGCGCGCGGCGCGGTGGACATGAAGTCCGGAGTCGCGGCCTGCGTCTTCGCCGCGAAACACCTCGCGGACCATGCCGAGGGCTTGAACGGCCGTCTCGTCGTCGAGAGCGTCGTCGGAGAGGAGGAGGGCGGCTTGGGCGCGGCGGCCGCCGCGCTGTCGAACCCGTATCCATTCGAACGCGATGCGGCCATCGTCGCGGAACCGACGGATCTCACGCCTGTCACTGCCGTCGAGGGAACGGTGATGAAACAACTCCACATCGAGGGACGATCCGCCCACGCGGCGACGCGGTGGCGCGGCGAAAACGTCCTCCCGCACTTCGAGGCGATTTCACACGCGTTCTCCGAGCTCGAAGCGGAGCGGAACGAGTCCGTCACGCATCCGCTGTACGACGAATTCCCCATCTCGTGGCCCATCGTCATCGGTACCGTCGAGGCCGGTACGTGGTCGTCGTCGGTTCCCGCGACGCTCACCGCGGAGATGCGGTTCGGCGTCGCACCGGGTGAAACGGTGGACGAAGTAGAAGCGATGTACGAAGAGCGCCTCGCGGATGTCGTCGAGGAGAACGACTGGCTTCGCGAGCATCCCCCCACGTTCGAGCGGTTTTCGATCCAGTTCGAGTCCGCGGAGACGGACGCGGACGAACCCATCGTCGGCGCGCTCCAATCGGCGATGGACGATTCGGGTCTCGACACGACGCTTCGCGGCGAGACCTACGGTGCGGACTCGCGCCATTATGTCGCCGCGGGGATTCCGACCGTTCTCTTCGGACCGGGGACGATCGAACAGGCCCACTTCCCGAACGAGATGGTTCATTGGCCGGACGTGGTTACTGCAGGAACCGTGTTGACGGGGACGGCTCGAACGTTCCTCGGCTAGCCCGGGACTCGGTTACTCCAGTTCCTTTTCGAGTGCCCGCGCGACTACCTGTTCCGGTTCTTCGTCCGCGAGTGCGGCTTCCCGCCGGAGCTCGCGGTACAGGTCGGCCGGGAGCGAGAGGGTGACTTCACCCAGGGTCACGTCGTGGGCTCGTAGCGCGCGCTCGGGTGCGGTCCCGTCGTTGATGTCGCTGACGATGGCGCGCACTTCGCGCACGGTCAGCGAGTTGTCGAGAATCGCCCACGCCAGCAGATAGCGAGCGTCGCCGTCCACGCGGGCGATGTGTTTCGCCGCCGTCGGTGCGATGTGCCCCATCGCGACGTGGCGTCGGATCGAACGCGGGAGGTCGTGCACCCGCGCCCACTTTCTGATGAACGCGACTGTCGTCTCCCCTCCCGCCCGCTTTGCGGCACCCTTGTAGGAGCCAACACCTCGGACAAGCGCTGCACAGGCCGCTGCCCCACGCAACATGTAGACGTTGTCCTCTCGTCCCGGGCTCCCCTCCGCGAACGCACGGACCGTTAGCGCGGCTTCTTCGACGCTCTCGGGGTCATCGGGGTCGAACGCTTTGGCTTCCCGTGCGTGCGCGCCGGTAACCGACACGTCTCCACGGACGACTGGTTTTCCGACCGGGGATTTGCGATCCGCAGGTGGCTCCTTCTCGGGGCCGTTGGTCATTGTTCATGCTGTGGAAGGGACGAGGTAAAAAGGAACCGTTCAACGGAACGTGTTTATACTATTACATTCGATGCGAAGTGATCCGCTCACTCCACGTAAATCGAATCGATGTCGTCGGAGAAGCGTGAACGGATGTTGCGACGCTTTTTCTTCATCGTGGGGGTGAGCAGGTCGTTGTCCTCGGTGAATTCGATGGGGACGAGGCGGAACTGCTTGATCTGCTCGTACGATTCGAACTGGGGGTTGATCCGCTCGATTTCGTCTTCGATCCAGTTGGAGACCGTATCGTTTCGACAGAGCTCACGGTCGTCGTCCGGGAGGGAAATCCCTTCGCGGGCGGCCCGCTCACGGACCTTCTCGACGTTTGGGACGATGAGCGCGCTGACGAACTTCCGGCCGTCGCCCATGACCATGCACTGTTCGACGATTTCGCTGGCGGCGAAGGCATCCTCGATGGGGCCTGGTGGGACGTTCTTGCCGGTCGAGAGAACGAGCAACTCCTTGGCGCGTTCGCGGAACGCGATGTAGCCGTCCGGCCGGATTTCGACGATGTCGCCGGTTCGGAACCAGCCATCCTCCGTGAAGGCGCGTTCGGTCTCCTCGGGTTTGTTCCAGTAACCGTCGGTGACGTTCGGACCCTTGACGAGCAGTTCACCGACGTCTCCTGCCGCTTCCGAGAAGTTCTCCCCGACGATCGATTCGTCGACCCGGACCTCGACGTCCACGACGGGATAGCCGATGGTGCCGATTTTCGGCGCTTCGGGTGGGTTGACGCAGATGACGGGCGAGGTCTCCGTGAGTCCGTAGCCTTCGAGAATCGGCAGTCCCATGCCGTGATAGAGCGCACATAAATCGGCCGACAGACTGCCACCGCCGCTGATGAAGAAGTCGATGTTGCCGCCGAGGCCCTCCTTTACCTTGTCGAAGACGAGTTTGTCCGCGAGAACTTTCTGTGCGCGGAGACCCAGACTCGGGGAGTCCGTCTCGTGGTACGCAACGCCGACGTCCGTCGCCCAGTCGAACACGCGGCGGCTGAAGTCGCTCCCGTCGGCCTGTGCGCGAATCGCATCGTAGATCCGCTCGTAGACGCGCGGGACGCTGGTTCCGGTGGTCGGTTTCACCGTTTGGAAGTCGTCCTGTAGCGTGTCCGGGCTTTCCGCGTAGGCGATGCACGCACCGGCGGCGAACAGCATGAAGTGACCGGCGGTCCGCTCGAAGACGTGTGCGAGCGGGAGGAACGAGACGGCTTTCGAATACTCGTCGATGACGGGACACTCCTTGTCGGGGCGCGGTCCGAACCGACGATAACATTGGTTGACGTTCGACCGGAAGTTCCAGTGGGTGAGTTTCACGCCTTTGGGTCGGCCCGTCGTCCCGCTGGTGTAGATGAGCGTGGCGAGGTCGTCGGGGTCGCGGGCGGCGAGCCACGATTCGTACTCGTCGAGGTCGAAGGCCGCCTCTCCCCGATCGTGTACCTCGTCGAGGGTGTAGATGTCGTCGCGGTCGTACTCCCGCGAGAGCGAGTCCATCACGACGATGAATTCGAGGTCCAACGCGTCCTCAGCCTCGAACACCCGCTCCAGCAAACTTTCGTTTTCGACGACGACGCCCGTGGCTTCGGGGTCTCCGAGGAGGTATTCGACCTGTGAAACGGAAGAACTCCTGTACACCGTCGTCACGACAGCGCCTGCGGCGAGCAACGCGAAGTCAGTCTGTGCCCACTCCATTCGCGTGTCCGAAAAAATCCCGACTCTGTCGTCCGCTTCGACGCCGAGGTCGCGGAACCCGGCGGCGAGGTTCCGGACGATATCGCGCATCTTCGGGTACGAAATCGACCGAAACTCGCCGTCCGGTGCCGCCGGGAGCACGGTTTCGGTCAGTGAGCGACGGTAGATACCGCCCTTGTACTGCTGTGCGGGACGATTTTCGTGTCGTTCGGCGCTGTCCTCGAACATTCGGGACAGCGTCGTCCGCTCGATGACGGGGTCGGTAAACTCTTTCTCGGCGTCACGCCACTCCATACCAACCACTTGTGTGTTCACCCCCATTAAGGTAGTATAAAACGATACGAAAGTTTATGGAAGTTTGTGCGGTTTCTCCTGTTTCACAGCCCTTCGTGCGTGTCGAGATAATGGAGAACGCCGCGGGTGTTCAATTTCGTTTCCTCGTGAGCCTTCGTCTCTCCCCAAACTTCGTCCATCTCCTGTCGGTCGATGAGGGTCTCGATGATTTCCTCGTCGTCGTCCGTGGCGGCACGTTGGGCTTCGACCGCTGCGACCCACTGTGAGAGGACTTCGCCGTACTCGTCCATCGCCTCGTCGGAGTACTCCCGCGGCCCGAAATGGGTGTAGAGGAGCGTGCTCGGGGAAATATCACGGATCGTCTCCACGTCGTCCAAACACTGGTCCAGATCGAAATCCGTCGGTGGCGAGGTTTCCCGAACCTCACCGATGCTCGGCACCCAAATCCCGGCCGAATCGGCGGTGAACACCGCATCGTTCGCCTCGTCGTAGAAGATGACCTGGTGTGGCGCGTGGCCCGGCGCGTAGAACACTTCCAGGTCGTGACTGCCACAGTCGATACTGTCGCCCTCCGTCACTTCCACGACGCGGTCTTCCGGTACCGGTTTCGGTTCGGCGTAGAACTGCCACTGGTCGCCGACGGCCGCTTTCGTTCCCTTTACCAGATACTCGGGATTCACGAGGTGGCGTGCACCGATTTCGTGGACGTACACGTCCGCGTTCGGACACGCTTCCGCGAGGAAGCCCGCACCGCCCGCGTGGTCCAGATGCACGTGTGTCGGCGCGATGACCGCCACGTCCTCCCGCGCGATATCCAACTCGTCGAGCGCGTCGAGGATTCGTTCGTAACCCGTCCCGATACCCGTCTCCACGATTGCCGGGCGCTCGGTGTCGAGGATGTACACCGCACCGTAGGCCTCCGTGTCGTACATTCCCGTGTCCAGATAGTACAAGTCGGAACAGTCACCCACCGTGACTTCCCGTAGGTCGCCGATTCCCATACCATACCTCGCGTCGGGAAACGGGAAAAACGATTCGCGTCGTCCGCGCTTTTATCCTTCTGCCGACCGATTAATGGGCATGCATCGGCGAGACTTTCTTCGCACGGCCGCCGTGGGGGGAAGCGCTGCGTGTCTATTCTCGACGGGGGGTATCGGGGCCAATTCGGCGACCGACTCGTACCAACCACTGGGACACGTGTCCATCGAGGATGCCAAGGAGACGGTCGTCGGGGACGACGGCAACACCGCGTTCGTCGCGGCGACTGACGGGTTCGTGACGGTCGATATCCGGAATCCGGAAAATCCGCACGTACTGGCCGAACGGCGCGGTCTGCTGGAGAAACAAGACGGCGGACCGCTGACCGAGATTTGGGACGTGACGGTGGACGGCGACCGACTGCTGGTCGTCGGCCCGGCGAACCCGGTTGCGAGCGACGATGTGCACGGAATCCTGCTGTACGACGTGAGCGATCCATCGAAGCCGAAGCGCGTCGCGTTCCACGAGACGGCGTTTCCGATCCACAACGCCTACCTCACGGACGACATCGTGTATCTTACGGGTAACAACGGAGACGGTAACCCCCTCGTGTTGGTGGACGTGTCGAACGACGACCCGAAGGAAGTGGGCCGGTGGTCGATGGTCGAGTACGACTCGAAGTGGTCGGGGGTCGATTCGTGGGTGCGCACGCTCCACGACGTGTGGGTGCACGACGGCCGGGCGTACCTCGCACAGTGGGACGCCGGAATCTGGGTCGTGGACGTCTCGAATCCGAGGCGTCCGACACACGTCGCGCACTTCGGCGGGCGACCGCTGGAGAAACTCGCGGAAATCCCATCGTCCGACGAGCGGGATGCCGTCGTCGGTCTGCCGGGGAACGCCCACTTCGTGATGACGAACGAGGATGCGAGCCTGCTCGCCTGTAACAAGGAGGCGTGGGATACCGATGGCCCGAAGCGAACCGGACCCGGCGGCATCGGTCTCTGGGACATTTCGACAATCGAACGTCCGCGAAAGCTCACTACCATCGAGCCGCCGAAAACGTCCGACCCGAGTTACGACGTTTCCCCCCTGTCGTCCATCGTCGCCGCGCTCTCGCCGGTCGGCGTCGCCTCGGCACACGGTTGCCACGAATGCGGGGAAGTCAGTTCGTCCGGCCAGTGGACGACCTCGCACAACTTCGACTTCGTCGGTGACCAACTCTACACCTCGTGGTACAACGGCGGCGTGAAGGTGTTCGACGTGAGCGACCCGTCGAACCCGACGGAACTCGTTTGGTGGCGCAAGCCGAACGAGACCGCCTTCTGGAGCGCCGAGTACGTCTCCGATACCGTATTCGTCGGCGGGAGTATGGGAGGGGACGGCGACGGCAGAGGCGGCGTCTACATCTTCCCAAATTACACGGGAGAACAGAAATCCTCGCCGCCGCTCACGAACGGGAACACCGCGACAACGACGGCATCCAACGAACAGAAAGACGACGTCGCCGCGACGACAGGACAACCCGGTTTCGGAGTTGGCGTCGCTGGCCTTTCCGTTCTCGGATTCTCGCTCTGGGCGCGTAGACGGCGGAACGAGGACTGAGTCCAAACGAGTAAATCCGGACGAGCGAAGGTCGACAATCCGTGTGATCTTTCGGGAACGATTCGTCCCATAATCGCCGACTCGAACCCCAAGCTTACCATACTTCGAGTTCCTATGGTTGTGTATGAGTAAACAGGGCGCGACCGAATCGGCGGGGTCCGAGGACGACCTCGAATCGCGGGTCGAACGCTGGTTGACAGCCCAGATGCCCATCATCCAGATGCACGGCGGGACGAGCGCGGTCAGAAAGGCCGACCCGGAATCCGGCGAGGTCGTCATCGAACTCGGCGGGGCCTGCGGCGGGTGCTCCATCACCCCCATCACGTCCCAGAACATCGAGGTCGAACTCCTGAAGAAGTTCGAGGAAGTGGACGACGTAACCGTCCGCATCGCCGACGATGGAACCAGCCAGTGGAAGACGGATCAAGCCGAGAGCGTCATGGGCATCGACCGCTCCGAAGGCGGCCGCGGCGGTAAGCTGAACGTGCCCGGCGACGACGAGCACTTCTAAACCACCTTTTTATTGCGAGGATCGCTCCGCGACCCTCGATAAAAATCTGGACCAAAAGCGCTCCTCCTTCATTTCGACGCTCGACTCGCACCGCGAGTCGGGCGTCTCCATTCAGTCGTCGGCCCGGAAAATCTCCGATTTTCCGGTAAGGATGCTGGTCTCCGCGGCTGTGTTACTGGCAGATTTCTGACGGCTGTAAAAATGCGCGTTTCCGGCGGTTGTGAAAATGCACGCTTCCGGCGGTTGCGTCACCGGCCGAAACTCGTGGTTACGCTACTTCGATAGTACCTTCTCCACGCTCGCTGCGACGCTTCTGGCCTTCTCGGCCAGTTCCTCGGAGATGTTTCCCTTCTCGACGGCCGTATCGAGTTCGTCGTCGTCCACCCGTTCGACGGTACCGTCCGGCCGCTTCACGACATCGACGTGTAGGTCCACGTAGCGAACCGAGTTGGGAAACAGTTCGACGGGCGTACAGACGTTGACGTAGGTTCCCTTCGGTTCGCCGTCCTCGCTCCGGTAGGCCGTCGGATACCACCATCGCCCCTCGCGGAACTTCGTGATGGCCACGTCGCCGCGTTCGCGGTCGGTGCCGATGGCGTCGTAGGTTCCCGAACTCCCCATCGTCCGACGAACGGTGTATTTTCCGGCGTCGGGGTCACACTCCGCGACGGTGCCCTTGCCGAGCGAGAAACAGCGCCCGTCGGGCTTGCCGTGGTCGATGAACACCTCGCCGTCCGGTTCCGGACCGAACTGTCGGAGGGTCGCGCCGGTCGGAGCGTCCTCGGGGTGTTCGTCCGGGTCGTACAGGTCCTCGGCGAAATCGACCGCCGTACTCGCGGCGGAGTCTGCGGCCTTGATTCGGTGGTGGCCGGGCAGGGTCGTCGTGACTTTGCGCCGAGCGTCGTCCAACGCGAAGCGCGATTCCCGGCCGAACCAGCACCACGCCGTGGCTTCCGGTTCGGCGACTGTCCGGGGTGTTTCGACCGACTCGGAAGAGTCTGCAAGCGCGTCCTCGATGGTTTCGGCACCCTCCACGGCCCGCGAGAGCGCGTCGTTCATCTCGTCCAGCGTGGCGTCCGCGGCGGCGTACTCCCATCGGACGCCCCACTCGTCGGGCACGTCCGTCGGAAGCATCTCCGTCGTCCGGGCGAGTTCGCGCCGACTGGCATCGTCCGGCGCGCTGGCGACCACGCTGTCCACGCCCTTCGAGAGGCTGGCCACGCCGCCGTACACCCGAACGTCGGTCCCGAGAAGGGAGCGGTCGCGCGACCACGGCGGTTCCGGGTCGTGGACCTGTACGCGGACGCTGTCACCCTCGTCGATTCGCCGGTCGATGGAGCGGAACGGGAGGAAGCCTTCGCCGTCCCCGAGGTTCACGACTGCACCGCTTCCGAGGGTTTCGTCCACGACGCCGTCGAACAGCGCTCCCCGCGGTGCCGGGTCCTCCCAGCGGAAGGTGTCGACGTCGAGGCTCGCCAACTCGTCGGCGATTCGGGTGACGGTTTCGGCGTTGCCGAAGACCCCGACGCCCTGTCTGTCGTCGGTGGTCTCGACCGTGGCGTCGTACTCCCCGGTTTCGAACTCGGTATCGAACCGCCGTCGGATGGGCGGCGAGGCCTGTACCACGTCGAAGCTCTCCCCGAGCAAGCGGGTGAGTGCGGTGGTGTAGATGCCCCTGATGCGAACCGTGCTCATAGCTGGTAGTGGAACCGACACCGGATATTCTGCGCGTGAGTCGAGAAAGCGTGCATATACCTCCCGGTTTGTGGGGAGGGGATTTCAGGATAACGAGGTTCGACTGCGGAAACTTAGTCGTCGGCGGGGACGGTGCCCGTCCAATTCGCGTCGGTGACGCTGGAATTGGGATCGGTTACGGACGGTGCTTCGACGGTATTCGACTCCGTGGCTTCGTCTTCGGTGGATTCGTCTTTCTCCCGTCGTGTCGTTTCTTTTGGCGGTGCCGAGTACATAATTCCTCGACTGTGGCTGATGGGTGTCATAGTGTACCACGTTGGGCTATTCTTCTTATTAAGCGTGCCCCTACAGGAATAATACGCCATATATACTCATATTAATTCTACTAGGAAAATCATGCCGAACGATTTACTCCTCATCCATGTGATATTGAAACATGGACGAGAAACGAGACCCGGTCGCTCGCGGAATGGACGACTCGGTCGATCTGTATGGTATCTCTACATGGGAGGAGCGGACACGGCTCGACTGGTTTGCGACGAAGGTGTACGGGGGACTCTCCATCGTGGCGCGTGCATCCGTGATCCTTCTCGCGGCGGCGATTTTACTGCTCCAGGTAGTCTTCGGCGGCTTGGCGGTGGTGGGCAACAATCCGTGGGTCGGCGTCTTCATCTTCCTCTCCGTCGTCCCTGCGTTCGCCCTCGCGGCGTACATCTGGTATGCGGACGTGACGATGTCCGAACCCCTCCCGCTCCTCGTCGGGACGTTCTGCCTCGGCGTCCTGTTCGCCATGTTCGCGGCGGTGTTCAACTCCAGGTTGAAACCGCTGTTCACCGGAATTCCACTCTTCGGGGCGGTCATCTACTTCTATCTCATCGTCGGACCGGTCGAGGAGACGGTCAAGTGGCTCGCCGTGCGTCTGTTCGCCTACCGGAGCGACAAGTTCGACGCCGTCATCGACGGTGCCGTCTACGGGGCGATGGCCGGACTGGGCTTTGCGACCATCGAGAACGCCATCTACATCAGCCAAGGCGTCCTCTCGTCGTCGGACACTAATCTGGTTTTGAGTGCCGGGAACATAGCCGTCTTCCGACTGTTCGCCGGACCGGGGCACGTCATCTACTCCGCGTTCGCGGGCTACTACCTCGGATTGGCGAAGTTCAACCGCGAGAACGCGGGTCCCATCGTGATTAAAGGCCTGCTCATCGCCGCGTTCATCCACGCGACGTACAACACGCTCGTCGGATTCGTCCCTGACCTCATCGCCGCGTTCTACCCCGGCATCACCCCCGGTATCGGCTACATCGCCTTCGTTTTCATCTACGACGGATTCTTCGGCTACCTGCTCTACCGAAAAATCTCACGCTACCGCGCCATGTACTCCCAAGTCGAGAATCGGGGAGAAATGGAGAACGACGACGGAACTCGACCCGTCGGATTCGACTCCCAAAGCGAACTACGCGACGTGGACGGACGGGTAGATTCCCAGCGTGAAGCGGAAACCCGAACGAGCACGAACGGTGGAACCGGAAGTAGCCTCCTCGGAAACGACGAACGTGATCGCCCCGGCAACGACGCAGTCTACGCGAACCGGGAGGACGAGAGCAAAAACGACGGGAACGAAAACGACGGGAACGAGAATCGGGACGACGAAACGGACGAGGAGTCTGGAAAGTCCGGTTTCGAGTTCTGAGAACTTCTACCGCTGCCCGGCGAGCAGTTCGTCCGCGTACTTCGCCAGCACGTCCACTTCGAGGTGCACCGGGTCGCCGGGTTCCTTCTCCGAGAGGTTCGTCACACGCCGCGTCGTCGGGATGATGGCGACGGTGAACGTCTCTTCTCCCTTCTCGGCCACGGTGAGACTGATGCCGTCGAGCGCAACCGAACCTTTGTCCACGATGTACTGCCCGTAGCCTTCTGGAATCGCAAATTCGTATTGCCAGTCTTCTCCCACCTCCTCAATGTCCGCCACCTCGGTCGTCGTATCGACGTGCCCCTGTACGAAGTGGCCGTCGAGGCGGGCGTCGGCGCGAAGCGCCCGTTCGAGGTTGACGACGTCGCCTTCCTCCACCTCGCCGAGGTAGGTCTTTTCGACCGTCTCGGCGGCCAGAAACACCTCGAAGCTGTCGTCGTCAAACTCCTCGACGGTCAGGCAGGCCCCGTTGACGGCGATGCTCGCGCCGTCCTCCACGTCCGAGAGCACGTCGTCGGCCGCGATGGTGAGCCGCCGACCGCCGTCCGAATCCTCGACGCGACGAACCTCGCCGACTTCCGCAACGATTCCGGTAAACATAACGGAACTGTGACGCCGCGCGGTTGAAAACGGTTCCGGAACCGGGCGCGATGGCGGCGGGTTTTTGGTCGGTGGCGCGGAACGGATGGGTATGACGATTGGGGACGGGAGAACATGACGATGGGAATCCTCGATACCGTGAGTCTGGCCGCGACGTTGGTGCTAGCCATCCCCATCGCGCTCTTCGGCATCGACCGCATCGTCGCCGGGGAGTTGATTCTCGGCGGTGCGTTCGTCGCCATCGGCGTCGGTATGGTGCTGGTCCGTGAGAAACTCACGACGCCCACCGATATCCCCTCCAGCGCCGCCCAGAAAGTCGTCGGAACGGTGGCGAAAACGGACGAGGATGAGGAAGAATAGTTACAGACGATGCAGGTCGGTGGCTATGACTGTTTGACCCAGGTAACGAGCGCCCATGTTATTAGTCCAGCAACAACCGTGAGAGCAATTGTGGCTACTCTGGAAATACCTCTGGTAGGAGTCATAAACCAGTACAGGACAGCAATAATTGCGATGGTTACGATGAGACTGGACGATACGTTCTTAGATACCGATTTTATGAGTGCCATTCTTATCTATAGAACGAGTTTGAATAATTAATAGTTTTTGACACAAACCGAAACCACCTCGCCTTCGATTCAGTCCAACTCGTAAATATCGCCGTACTTCTCGGTCACGTAGTCGAGGAAGTACTCCGCGGTCAGCGGTTCGCCGGTTGCCTCCTCGATGAGTTCGTCGGTGGTGTACTTCTGGCCCTGCTCGTGGATGTTCTCGGTCAACCATTCGCGGATGGGACCGAACTCGCCTTCCCGAATGAGTTTTTCCGGGTCCTCGATTTCCTCCTCGATGGTGGCCCAGAGTTGGGCGGCGAGGACGCTCCCGACGGTGTAGTTCTGGAAACTGGCGAACCCACTGGTCCAGTGGATGTCCTGTAGACAGCCCTCCGAATCCGTTTCCGGGACGATGCCGAGATACTCGTCCATCAGTTCGTTCCAGCGGGCGGGGATGTCGTCCACGTCGAGGTCCCCGGCCACGAACTCTTGCTCGATCTCGGAGCGGAGGATGATGTGCATGTGGTAGGTCAGTTCGTCGGCCTCGACGCGGATCATGTTGTCCGTAAACACCTGATTGGCCGCCTCGTAGGCCTCCTCGGCGGTCACGTCCTCGAACTCCGGGAAGCGTTCCGTGACGGTCGGGAGGAACAGTTCCCAGAACTCCTTCGTCCTACCAACATGATTCTCCCAGAAGCGCGATTGAGATTCGTGAATCCCCGAACTGCGAGGTTCGCCGAGCGGCGTGCCGTAGGCGTCGTCCCGCAGGCCGAGTTGGTAGGTCGCGTGCCCGAACTCGTGAATCGTCGCGGTCAGCGGGTCCACGAAGTCGTGGTCGTGATACCGGGTCGTCACGCGGGCATCGAACTGCGTCCCGGACATGAACGGGTGCGGCGCGGTGTCGAAGCGCCCACGGTCCCAGTCGTAGTTCAGGAGATCGAGCGCGTCCCGACAGAGCGCCTCCTGATCCTCGGGGTCGAAGGTTCCGGCGAAGGCGTCGTCGGCGATGTCAGCGCCGTTCTCGTGGACGTCCTCGATGAGGGGAATCAGTCCCTCCCGCAGTTCGTCGAAGATCTCCTCGACGCGGGACAGCGGGAGGTACGGTTCGCTCTCCTCGAACATGACCACGTAGGGGTCCTCCTCCGGATCCACGTGCTCGGCCAGTTCGATGTGAAGGTCGCGGAGTCGGTCGAGATACGGCGCGAACGTCTCGAACTCGTCTTCCGACTTCGCCTCGCGCCACGCCGGTTGGGATTCGCTCGACGTTTCGGAAATCCGCTCCACGAGGTCGTTCGGGATGGCGACCGCGCGGTCGTGCTCACGGCGTACCTCGCGGACGACGGCGGCCTGTTCGTCGTCCAACTCCTCGGCTTCGAGTGCTTCCAGCAATTCGCCCGTTCGCTCGTCGGTCAGCAGTTCGTGGCCGATGGACTGGAGCGCCCCCAGTTGCTTCGCACGGGCCGGGGTTCCCCCTTCGGGCATCTTCGTCTGCTGGTCCCAGTAGAGAACCATTCCCGCGTTCTGAACGTTCGAGATTCGTTTTCGTCGGTCGAGGAGTTCCGCATACGGCGAGTCGAGTTCCGATTCGGCGGTTGCCATGGAAGGCAGTTCCACTGGCAAACGCTATCAATGCGCGGGTATCGGAAAAGGGAGAATCCGGTTATTCGGCTTCGGCTTCGATTTCGCTCGCACGCTCGTCGAGGATGTCCTCGACCGACTTGCCGTTCGGTTCGTTGTACAGCAGTACGTCGAGTTTGAGCGTCGGCGCGCCGCTGACGAGGTTCTCCATGATGACGAGGCGCTCGCGAGCACGGCTCATTCCGACGTAGAAGACACGGCGTTCGTTGTCGGTGAGGATCGGGACGGGGTCGGTTCCGGCGGTGAACTCCTCGTCACCGGGGACCTCGATTCCCTCGTTTTCGACCGATGCTGCCATCTGTTCGACGACCTTCTCGGTCAGGTCGGTGCCGATGAACACGTGGTCGGCCTCACGACCTTTCGCGCTGTGGATGGTACCGATACGGACGCGGTCCCGCGCCGTGTCCTGATACCGTCCGCTGAAGTACGCCTTCATGGAGCGCTTCTGATAGCTCGTCACCTTCCGAACCATGTCGGAGGCGGACTTTCGGCCGGGCATGAACGGCGCGAAGTTCTTCACGAAGTCGGCGTCGAACTCCAGTTCGGTGAGGTCGTCCGCGCCCTCCGCTTCCTTTCGCTCGTCGATGGCATCGAACATCTCGTCGCGGTCGTTCGTACCGAAGGTGGACTCGGTCAGCATGTCCGCGAGTCGTCGCGCCTGTAGGCCGTCGATGGGGTCGCCGTCCTCGATTTGCTCGACGGCTTCGACGTACTGGTTCAGGCGGTCGGTCCACATTCGCTGGTCGGTCAGCGTGCGGAACGGGATGCCCTCGTCGATGAACTCGTCCACGAAGCGGAACATCTGGTAGCGGGCGCGGAACAGTACCATCACGGTACCATCGAACTCCTCGATGGTGTAGCGGACGTTCCGCACGAGGTCAAGCATCGACGGGTTCTCGACCGCTTCGACGGTGCCGCCTTCCTTGCGCGGTTTGAGGTTCTTCTCCTGTCGCTCTTCGATGTGGCTGACTTCCTTCTGGACGACTTTGAGAACGCGGGAGGGGAGTCGGTGGGAGGTGTCGAGAATCACGTCTTCGCCGCCCTCGCCGAGCAGGAGTTTGGGGTCCGCACCCTGCCACGCGTAGACGACCTGGTCGTCGTCACCGGCGATGAGGACGTTTTCCATGTGTTCTTTCCACTCCTCGTAGATGTCGAACTGCAGTTGCGTGATGTCCTGAAACTCGTCGATGATGAGGTAATCGACGCTGGGGAGAAGCGAACGCTGTTTCACGCGTTCGAGCATGTCGGCGAACCCGACGAGTCCCTCGTCACCCTTGTACTTTCGCCAACCGCGGATGGCTTCCGGAACGTCGAATCGGTCGTCACTGCTCGGCCACGTCGGGGTGTACTTGTTGCCCTCCTGCGCGTTCGGGTCGATGTCCGGCGGGAGTCGAACCTCTTCGACGTCCCACTGGAACGGAACGTCGTGCCAGTCTGCTACCTGCCGTCGGGTTCGCTGGAGCCACTGGGAGGTCGCGATGATCTTGTTGCCCAGCGTCGTCGAACGGGCCGTTCGACGACCGGAACCGCTGTACTCGTCCTCGTATTCGAGGCCGAAATCCTCACAGAACTCCTGTTTGTCCTTCTCACCGACGACGTCACCGCGGGAGAGATTGAGCAGTTCGTAGGCTTTCGCGTGCATCGTGCAGACGTTCCCCTGAAGCGAACGTGGGTCGACGTCGAGACGCTCTGCGAGCCGTTCTCGAACCTCGTTCGCGGCAGCACGGGTGTACGACACGACGAGGAGGTCCTTTACCGTGACCCCGTCCTGTGCGAGAATGTCCTCTACTCTATCGAGTAGTTCGGTGGTTTTACCGCTTCCCGGCCCACCGAACAACCGGGTTACTCTTGCGTCCGTCTCTGCCATTGGCGTAGTCATTACACCAGCACAGGTTCCGGGAACGTATAAAACGACGTGAATCGGAGTCGTGGCCGTTACGTGCCGCGGGACGAGCGCGCATCGCGTACCGTCGCACCGTCCCGAACCTCGTCCTCACAGTTCGGACAGACGCGTGGATCGGTCGTTCCAGACGGTGTGAACACACGTGCGTACGACGTCGTCACGAATCAAACGCAATTCTGACAATTCGGAATTTATCTCATGTCCCATGGTGGAAATAACATGTGATGGTTCTATCGGTAGAACGGGTTACGCGGGTTGCCGATCGAGCGACGTCAAAGAAAGAACGGTCGTAGCCGGTATTCGATATTCGTATGACGAGTCTGTTGGTGAATCAACGGGGACTACGGATGCCAACCACAGACCGTACATTCGGTCGCCGTAAGGTTATGAAGTCCACCACATTCCGGACACTGCTTTTTGTTATACTCCTGTTCCCAGTCTACTTGTTCGGTCTCGTGACCACGGTCTTCGAGGAACTGGTCGAACACGGATTCGTCGTCTCCGGTTGGTGCGGAGGCCATACATGCTATGCTAATGCACACCATCCATATAATCCTGATGGTTAAACAGACCCATACATAGCTTTGATTGCAAAATTCGGGGGAATTGAGTCAGGGAACCGGATCGAAATATCGGGCGAGTTCCGTCCCGAACTCCGCGGCCAACGCGCCGACCTCGTCACCCGAAAGCACGTCGTACTCCCGTTTCATCGCCGATTCGACGTGGACACCGAGCGCGGCGTCGAGGACGGCATCGCTCCGAAGGAACGACACCGCGTTCGTGAACTCCCGCTCCCGTTCGACCACGTATCGATCTCCATCGATGAACGGGCCGTACGCGTCCGAGTCGGCGTACTTCTCGTAGAACCCGGTCGCGTGAGCACGGACGTGAACCGGCGGTCCGTCGTGGCGCTCGATTGCCGGTCGCTCGGCCACCGAGAGTTCGAAGAACAGTACGGCGGTGTCGTCGGCGAACAGTTCCGACCTGAGAACGTCGAACCCGCGCCGCGAGAGCGCGTCAGAGACGCCCGACAGCGATTTCTGAAGCTGTGGATACAACTGGTCCTCCACGATGTCCGGCGCGTCGAACCGAATCGCCACGGGCGTCGTCCCCCGCTCGGCGACGAACTCGCGCACGTCGTCGGCCGTCAACGGCTTCGGCGACTCCGGGAAAAACACCGATTCGCGCGGCTTCGTCAGCAAGTCACGGGCGTAATGCTGGAGCCGTGCGACGTTCTCGGCCGAAAGGACGGCCGCCACGTTGCGCTCCGGGTCGGTCGGATCGATGACGACCAGCGGGTCGTCGAACGTCGCCGTCCCGTGGTCTTCCGGATCGAAGTGGACCTGTGGCGTCCACTCCGCGGCCGCCTCCAACACACCACGAAAGCTGCCGTATTCGAGGACGAGTAGCTCCGCCAGAAACCCCGAAAATCCCTTCGTCCTGAGGTCGCTTCCGTACGCGCCGATGCCCTTCAGGAACTGCTTGAACAACAATACCTCTCCGGCCAACTCGTCGTCCAACCGCGCTTCGAGATACTGCGTGTGAAACGGCGTCCGGTCCACCGCCGACTGGATATCCGTCGCCGACTCGACGCGATAGCAGGGGACGAAATCCACGTCGAACCCGTCGAACTCCCCTTTCACGTAGGGGTGCTCGGCGTACTCCTCGTGTCCGTCCGGCAGGACGGCGTGGCCGATTTTCAGCCCGAACGACTCCAACTCCTCACGGTCGAGGTCCGGCGGGAAGCGAACGAACAGGTCGATATCCCGGTCGCCGCTCGTCCACGTCCCGCGGGCGGTGCTTCCCACCTGAATCACGTCGGCGTCCACCGACAGGTCGGCAATCGCCGCTTCGGCGCGTTCTGTCAACTCCCGAACCGCCGCTCGCAGCCGACGCCGCTCCTCGGCGTCCGGCTGTATTCCCGCTCGAACCGCCGAAGCGACCTCCTCGAACCGTTCCATCGAGCGAACGTTTTCCACGAACGCGTGAAAACGTATCGATGCTGTCGGACGAAAACGAAAGCCCTATCAAACAACTCGGTCTATGGATGAATGCAGTCGAAAGCCGCCGTAGCTCAGTTGGTAGAGCACCTGGTTGTTACCCAGGTTGTCCCAGGTTCGAGCCCTGGCGGCGGCGTTTCTTCGAATTCATTGTTTTCGTGAGAAGGTTCTGTTTCAGGCACTTCGATTCGTGCCCAACCCGGTACGCTAAAGAGGTATGCCAGATTACGATTGATTGATACGGGCCCTTAGCTCAGTCTGGTTAGAGCGCTCGGCTCATAACCGGGTGGTCATTGGTTCGAATCCGATAGGGCCCACTTCTGCCGAACAATCCGGTTAATGGAGGCGGTTTCCAACGTCTTCCGATTGAGCGATGAAGGAGATGTGGCGACACGCGACTCGCCGTCGGGTTCGTTTCCGTGCCAGTGCATCCCTCCGGGCGAGAATATCACGTGAACGTATTTTCTATGACTGTCGGTAACTAGTCCTCGGATCGGGTCGCTGCCTCGATTTCGTAGGGAAGCGTTGCTGCCAGTCGTTTTGCGACTGTCGGGCTCAAAAAACCGGCCAGTTCCATCGCTTCCGCTTCGTACGAATCGAGGTCCAGCACGCTCCGAAAAAACCACGAGACGGTTACATACGTTTCGTGAAGCGTTGCAGCCCGCTCACGTCCAGCGTCCGTCAGCGTCGCGCCCTTGTACGGCTCGTAGGTCACGAGCTCGTCGTTTTCGAGTCGCTGGAACATCGCGGTGACCGACGCCGGTGACTTGTCCAGCGTTTCAGCGACGACGTTCGTCTGGATCGGCGGCTCTCGTCGGTGTTCGAGGATGTACAAGGCCAACAGATACTGTGTAACTCCACTCATCGCGATTCGGCGGACCCCTCCGAGACGACGTCTCTGTCGTTCGCCAGTTCGTCGGGGTCGTCGCCCGCATCGTCATCGAGCTTTTCGGGGGGTTCGAAGAGCGTCGCGTACACCCACGCCCACGCTTGGGTGCGGGCACGACGGGAACGAGGGATCACGGTTCAGGCCCTCCGAACCAAGTGCTGGCGCACCGCTCGTTGGCACTCTTCACACGTACTATCGAGCCGAGCGACCGTCGTCAACACCGGATAATCGACCGGGAAATTCTGATAGATGTACGGGATCAGATCCCGATGGCTGATCCCGATTTCACCGCCGTGATTCGTGGTACTCCGGAGAAACTCCTGGCGCTGCCGAGCGAGCGCCTCGCATCGGTCGCGATGGTCCGTGAGCGTCTCGTGACGCCGGTGGAGTTCATCGAAACCGAGGGCGGTTAGAGGTGTCTCGTTTTTCGCGGTGATCCACTCCGTGATGTCGGTGACGATTGCGCCAGCATCGTCGAGTCGTGAGGCTTCGCGTCCGAGTGCGCGTCGTAACACGTCCACCTCAACCCGTCGGATATTCGCCTCCGAGACGACCGCTTCCTTGAGTTCGGGCGAGAATGACGTCTCCGTCGTCGGTGCGAGCGCAACTGCCAGCGATTCCGAAAATTCGGCCTCGATAGTCGCGTGGAGGGACTCCGATTTTTCGGCGTCGTCGGTGATCTGGTGTCGGATCGTCTCGGCGAACGTCCGCCGAACGATCTGACATCGATCCTCCGTCGAGTGACTTCCGTGGGAAAGTGCGCCCGCTGCAGCCGTGACGCCCTGCACTGACCGCGGTGTCGGCTCGGGTGACAGTTCTTTCACTCGGTCGGTGAAGCGTTTGATCGCGTCGAGCTTCGCTTCGGTTGCGTCTCGTTCACACTGAATTCGTGTTTTCGCGTCGTCTATATGTGTATTCACCGACATTCTACACCTCCGTCTGAATTGGTACACTAACGAGTCCGCCCGGAGAAAGGTCCCGAGCGAGGCCGAAGTACGCGTCCATGACCGCCGATTCGGCACCGTCGTGGCCAGTACCCGAGAGCGCCTCCAAGACGACCGTGCTGCCGTACTTCACGTTGCCTCGTCGGGACGGAGACTCGTGTGCGATGCTCTCTCTCAACACGTATTTTAGGTGCGCCTAAAACATCATAACTACTTCGATTTTTAGGACAGCCTAAACCATAATCTCTGCGTGCTTTAAGTGGCGTAAAAACATGCGGCAGTGACGGAGACCATCGCCGAGTTCGTACGGACAGTCGATTACGACGATTTCGACGAGCAGGTGACCGACGAAGTGGTTCCTCCAGTTCGTCGAATCGACATTCCCGAAGCCAAACATCCGTAGACGTCCGTGATGTCCGTCCAATACCGGTGTCCTAGATTTCGAAGAAACCGGCCGGTTCGGACGAGGACGACAACTGGATATCCTCTCATGGTGTATGTTACCGTATGGCATCAAAAACGCCCGCAGCGGAGAGTGCCGCTGCTGAACGAACGACCCACCGGTACGAGCCTTGGTTAGGCGCGATTATCGCCGGTCTCGCGGGAGGTATCGCGATGGGGATTTTCCTGTTGGTTTTGAGTCCAGATGCACTCACGACCGTAATTCCGGCGCTGTACGGACAGCAGGGTGCTGTCGCCGGATGGATGGTCCACCTGTTCAACAGCGCGGTTCTCGGCCTCGTCTTCGCCGCGATCGTCTCCCTGACGTCGTTGCGTAGATACACCGACAGCGAATCCGCGACAATCGGACTCGGGGCCGCCTACGGCGTGGTTCTGTGGGTGATTACCGGTTCGATCGTCCTGCCGCTGTGGCTCCAGGCCGTCGGCGTTGCTGGCGCACCGGCCGTGCCAACGTTCGCGCTGCCCAGCCTCGTCTGGCATCTCGCCTACGGCGTCGTCTTGGGCGCGGTGTACCGGTACGTCATCACCCTCTAACGGCGAAACGCGACACTGTCCTTTTTTACGTCTTCCGGGTCGAACGAGCGTCGGGAGAAGGAGTTCGGAACAGTACTGGCCGAATTCACACGTCGGGGGTTTCCAGAATCCGCGGCACGCCCTGTGCGGTGATCGTCTCGCCGACGAGATACGACGAGGCGGGACTGGCGAGGAACTGTGCGATGTCGGCGATTTCCTCGCTCGTTCCGATGCGGCGTTTCACGTCCCCTCGGTCGATGTTGTCGGCGCTGACCCCCATCTGACTCTCGACGCCCGGTGTGGCGACGAAACCGGGTGCGATGCAGTTGACGCGAACGTTTTCGTCCGCCCACTCGAACGAGAGCGTTGACGTCAGGTTGATGACGGCGGCCTTCGCCGCGCCGTAGTGGCTCATCTGCGGCGCGCCACCCTGCCCGGCGACGCTGGCGAGGTTGATGATGGCACCGCCGCCGTTCTCGCGCATGCGCTCCCCGGCAACCTGCGTGCAGTGGAACGTCCCGTGAAGGTTGATGTCCACGATGGTCTCCCAGCCGTTCTCGCTGATGTCCTCGAACGGGGCCATGAAGCTCGCACCGGCGTTGTTGACCAGTACGTCGATGCCCCCGAACTCATCGACGGTGGCGTCCACGAGCGCCTCCACGGCATCTCGGTCGGTCACGTCGCACTCGACCGCCAGCGCGCGACCCGACGCGTCACCTGCCTCTATCCCCTCGGCCACCGGGTCCACATTCCCCTGTTCGCGCGAGCAGATGACGACGTTCGCGCCGTCGTCGGCGAACCGCTCGGCGATCGTTCGTCCGATACCGCTCGATGCACCCGTCACGATTGCGGTCTTTCCGGCGACGCTGAACTGTTCGACGGTCATATCCGATCCTCCGTTGCCGGTCGTCCCGCGACTGAAATTTCCATTGGTAACTACAGTCGACAATATTTCGCCGCATGGTAATAAATGTGGATTTCATTCTTCGATCGTTATCTTGATCTCCCGGGAACGCCAGTACATAGCTGATCGTAGGAGATGAACCCCTGACCATGCAAGACGAACGACGGGACTGGCGGGCGGTGTTCTGGGACATCGGCGGCGTCATCCTCGATACGGCGTCCGTCCGACGTGCACACGAGGAGTTCGTCGGAACCATCGTCGCGCGGCGTTCGAGTGACGAATCTGTCGAGGATGCCATCGAACGCTGGCGAACCGCCGTCGGTGAGCACTTTCGGGAGCGCGACGGAACGGCGTTCCAGAGCGCGCGAACCGCCTACGACCGTGCCGTGGACGAAATCACGGGAGAGGAGATTCCCGAGGACGAGTGGCGTCCCGTCTTCGAGCGCGTGATGGCCGAAACGCTGCGACCCAATCCCGGTGCCGTCGAGACGGTCGAGCGACTGGCGGCGACGGACCTCCACGTCGGCGTCATCAGCGACGTGGACACCGAGGAAGGCGTCCGAATTTTGGAGACGTTCGGCGTGCTGAACCAGTTCGATTCCATAACGACTTCCGAGATGGTCGGCCGAACGAAACCCGATCGACGGATGTTCGAGACGGCACTGGACGCCGCGAACGTTCCGGCGAGCGACGCGCTCATGATCGGCGACCGGTACGACCACGACATCGCCGGGTCGTCGGCGGTCGGCATGACGACCGTCGCGTACGGGGCGGACGACGGGCCGGAAACCGACTACGCCATCGACGACTTACGGGAAATCCTCTCGATCGTCGGTGTCGAGTCGAAAAGCGAAGAGTCGAACGGAGTCGATTGACAATTACCCGTCGTACCGAACCAGATGCTCGACTTCGCTCGGGTCGAGGTCCGAAAACGCGTCCCGCGCGATGACCCGCTTGTGGACTTCGTCCGCGCCGTCCACGATGCGGAACTGGCGGACGCTCTCGTAGAAATCCGCGAGCGGGAGGTCCTTTCCGATGCCGTTGCCACCACAGATTTGGACGGCCGTGTCGATGGCATCCTGAACGACGTTCGCGGCGTACACCTTGCTCATCGACACCGCGATACGGGCCTCCTCGCCCGCCGCGATCTGCCCGGCGGCGTGACGGACCATCGTCCGAACCGCGTGGAGTCGGGTCTCGATTTCGGCGATTTCGAACCGGATCGCCTGCTTGTCCGAGAGCGGGCCGTCGAAGGCCTGCCGCTCGTCGGCGTAGGCTTTGGCGATGTCGAGGGCACGCTCGGCCATGCCTGAATAGCGCATACAGTGGGTCAACCGCGCCGGACCGAGTCGCTGTTGGGCGATGGCGAACCCGGCGTTCTCCTCGCCCAGCAGGTTCTCCTCCGGGATTCGAACGTTCTCGTATTTGATCTCCGCGTGGCTCATGCCGGTGACGCCGCCGCCGACGTGCGGGATGTCGCGCACGACTTCGACGCCGGGGGTGTCGGACGGAACGAGGAAGATGGAACACCCCTCGTAGGGGTGGGCGTCCGTGTCGGTCAACGCCATCACGAGGAGGACGTCGGCCTCGCTCCCCTGTGTCGTCCACCACTTGTGGCCGTTTATGACCCACTCGTCGCCGTCCTGCTCCGCGGTCGTCCTGAGCATCTTCGGGTCCGAACCGGCACCCGGGTTCGGTTCGGTCATCGAGAAGCCGGATTTGGCGTCGCCCGCGACCAGCGGGTCGAGCCAGTTCTCCTTCTGCTCGTCCGTTCCCACCAGTTCGAGGGTGTGCATGTTGCCCTCGTCCGGGGCGTCCACGCGGATGGCACCGGGGCCGAGGAGGCTCCGCCCGGCCGCCTCGAAGACGGGGAGCATCTCGTGGAACTCCATTCCCAATCCGCCGTGTTCTTCCGGAATCTGGGGTGCGTACACGTCGTACTCCTTCGCTTGTTCGCGGAGTTGGCGCATGGTGTCGTCGGAAACGGGTTCCCCGCCGAGATGTTCGCGCTCGACGGGAATCACCTCGTCTCGGACGAACGTCCGGACGCGTTCGGCGACGTCTCGCCCTCGTTTCGGGTCGTCGTACTC
This sequence comes from Haladaptatus sp. AB618, assembly GCF_024136965.1. NCBI lineage: Archaea > Methanobacteriati > Methanobacteriota > Halobacteria > Halobacteriales > Haladaptataceae > Haladaptatus > Haladaptatus sp. AB618. The sequence continues at coordinate 25,187 of NZ_JAMYJX010000002.1, forward strand.
CATATCCACAACGGCGATTCAACAGTGTAAAAGTATTTCCCTCGTTTCGTTACCCTCGTAAGTTCTATACCGGGCATCCACGTACAATCGAGTGACCACGAGGCCGATGTGGCCGTCCGCCGCGTGTCCGTCACGCGGTGCACCGAACGCCGTCATACGGTCGAGCGGGCGGACGGTCGGACGGACGTGCGGACGTGCGGACGACCACAACATGAGCCAATTGCGGACTGGAGGACTACCGATGACCAACGAAAATGGGGATTACTTCGAACGACTCGTCGATACGAACGCGCTCCGGACGTATCTGGAAGAACAGTTGGGCAACGCCGAGGGGTACGACGTCTCCCACCACGCGGAGGGCCACTCCAACGAGACGCTGTTCGTGGCGTGGGGTGACCGAGAACTGGTGATTCGGCGACCGCCACCCGGTGAGACTGCCGAGACGGCCCACGACGTGCTTCGGGAGTACCGGGTGATGGACGCGCTTCAGGACACGGCCGTTCCGGTTCCGACGACCGTGCTGGCCTGCGAGGACCACTCGGTCATCGGCAGCGACTTCTACGTGATGGACCGAGTCGAGGGCGACGTGCTCCGGGACGAGGAGCCACCGCGCTTCCGAACCCCGAACGCGCGACGGACAATCGGCGAGGAACTCGCGGACACGCTCGCGGCGATTCACAGGCTCGACTACGAGGCGGTCGGTTTGGGCGAGTTCGGCTATCCGTCCGGCTACACGGAACGGCAGGTCGAACGGTGGACCAAGCAACTCGACTGGGCGTTCGAACGAACGACCGAGGAGCGGGCCGTCCCGGAACTGGAGACGGTCGGCGATTGGCTGGCCGACAACTGTCCCGACGAACACGAGCACACACTGGTGCACGGCGATTACAAACTCGACAACGTGATGTACGGGCCGGAGACGCCGCCGGAAATCGTCGGCGTCTTCGACTGGGAGATGGCGACGCTCGGCGACCCGCTGGCCGACCTCGGGTGGATGCTGTCGTACTGGCGCGACCCCGGCGACCCCGAACCGGCGACGCCGGAACTGGTTTCGACGTTCATGGAGGCCGACGAGTACCCCACTCGAAAGGAACTCGTGGAGCGCTACGAGGACGCGGCGGGTATCGAGTACGAGAACGACCGATTCTATCGGGCGCTCGCGGTGTACAAACTCGCCGCACTGGGCGAGATGTTCTACCGGCGATTCCTCGAAGGCAACAGCGACGACCCGATGTACCCGCAGATGGAGGAGCGGGTCCCTGACCTCGCGCGACGCGCGGCGGGTATCATCGACGGCGACGAGCCGCTGTAACCCCGAAACTTTCCAAAATTCCATAGAACCAGTTTCACAACACCGATAGTTGCTCAGACCGACGTTTTACCTTACAGAGATAAACCGTCGCGGTGGAGTTAAGATGGCAGGGATGAAACCCATCTCGTATGCCAGACACGGATATTCGACGGGTGACTGTGCTCGGTGCCGGGAACATGGGTCACGGAATCACGGAAGTCGCCGCCATCGCCGGGTACGACGTCACCATGCGCGACGTCGAGGAGGAGTTCGTCACGAACGGGTACGAGAACATCGAGTGGAGTCTGGAGAAGTTGGCCGAGAAGGGCTTCATCGACGAGTCGGCCGAGGACGTTCTCGCACGCGTCGATACGGCGGTCGATCTGGAATCGGCGGTGGCCGACGCCGACCTCGTCATCGAGGCGGTGCCCGAGCGGATGGACCTCAAGCGGGAGGTGTTCATCGACCTCGACGAGTTCGCTCCCGAGGACGCCTTGCTGGCGTCGAACACGTCCAGCCTGAGCGTTACGGAGATGGCCGGTGTCACCTCCAGACCGGAGGACGTGGTCGGCATGCACTTTTTCAACCCGCCGGTGAAGATGGACTTGGTCGAAATCATCTACGGCGAGCGAACGAGCGACGGGACGGCGGAGGCGGCGTACGAGTTCGCCGAATCCATCGGCAAGACGCCGATCTACGTCCGGAAGGACGTTCGCGGGTTCGTCGTCAACACCGTCCTCGGTCCGTTCGGGGACGAACCCGCATGGATGGTGTCGAACGGCGAGGCGACGATACGCGAGGTGGACGCCGCGATGGTCCACCAGCGGGGTTACCCGATGGGACCGTTCGAACTCATGGACCTGACCGGCATCGACGTGGGCTATCACGTCCGCAACGAGTCGGGGCGGGAGATTCCGCCCATCATGGCCGAGAAGGTCGAGAACGAGGAACTGGGACAGAAGACGGGGAAGGGGTATTACGACTACGAAGACGGAGAGGGAGTCAACTACGAACCCGGCGACGGCGACGGGTTCGACACCCTGCGGATCGAGGCCCGGATGGTCAACGAGGCGGCGCGACTCGTCGGGGAGGGCGTCGCCCGACCCGACGAAATCGACACCGGCGTCCGTCTCGGACTCGGGTTCCCCGAAGGAATCTGCCGACGCGCGGACAAAATCGGTCTCGACACCGTTCTGGACAAACTCGAATCCCTGTATCAGGAGACCGGCGAGGCGAGGTTCGAACCGGACGACTATCTCGTCGAACTGGTCGAAGCCGGAAAAACCGGCGAGAAAGCAGGCGAAGGATTCCACGAGTATTCGACCAGCGGCGACGGGCCGGGTACCTACCAGTTACTGAACTACGTCCTCTCCGACGATGGTCTGCTCGAAATCGAACTGAACCGGCCGGAGCGCCTGAACGCCCTTTCGGCCGATTTGCTCGGGGAGATCGACGACCTGCTCAAATCGGTCGATACCGACGACGTGCGGTGTGTCACGTTCGAAGGCGCTGGCGACCGAGCGTTCAGCGCCGGAGCCGACATCGGCGGGTTCGCGGACGCCACGCCCACGGACTTCATGGACGTGACGCCGACGTTCGAGACGGTCAACGAGTTCGAGCGTCCCACCATTGCGAAGGTGGACGGCTACTGCCTCGGTGCCGGGTTGGAACTCGCACTCGCCTGCGACATGCGGATCGCCACGGAGAAATCGGAGTTCGGTTCCCCCGAGATTCGTCTCGGACTCATTCCCGGCGGCGGCGGCACCCAGAGACTCATCAGACTGCTCGGCGAGACGCGTGCCAAGGAACTCGTGTTCCGGGGCAACCGCATCGACGCCGACCGCGCCGAGGACTGGGGGCTCATCAACCGTTCCGTGCCCGACGGGGAGTTCGATTCGGTCGTTGCCGAGTTCGTGGACGACCTGCTCGAAGGGCCGCCAATCGGCCTGAAGGTGGCGAAGAAGGTGATGAACGAAGGTGCCGACGCGAGCCTCGACGCCGCGCTGGCCATGGAGAGTCAGGGCTTCGGCCTGCTCATGAGCACCGACGACGTGCGCGAGGGAACCGCCGCGTTCGGCGAGGACCGCGACCCCGAGTTCACGGGGGAGTAGCCGTGACGATTCCGTTCGAGGAACTGGAGGTCGGAAAACGGCTGACGACACCCACGCGCACCATCACCGAGGCCGACGTCGTCAACTTCGCGGGCGTGAGCGGCGACTTCAACCCGCTTCACACCAGCAAAACGGAGATGGAGGAATCGGACTTCGGGGAGCGAATCGCCCACGGCGCGCTCGTGTTTTCGGTCATGACCGGCCTCACGCGGCGCATCGTCCACGAACGCGCGGAGACGGTGGCGTTCTACGGCGTGGACCGACTCCGCTTTCGAGCGCCCGTCTTCTTCGGCGATACGGTTCACGTCACGTTGGAACTGATCGAGAAGGAAGCGCGCGACCATCCGACCGGGAACGGCGTCGTCCGATACGAGGCCGAGGTGCTGAACCAGCGCGAAGAGGTCGTGCTGTCGTGCGAACTCCTCTCGCTGGTGCGGTAGCCGGTTCTCCCGTTATTTTTTGTACTCGTCGTCCAGTCCCTCGAATATCTCGGGGTCGGTGCGGAACTTGAGCACGTTGTGCACTACCGAGTTGCGGATGTTGTCGATCACGTCCCCGTGTTTCTTGTAGAACTCGTGAATCCACTGTGACTCCGCTTGCCGGTTGGGGAACATCATCACCGTCTTCCACTGGTACTCGCCGTCCGAGAGGAAGTAAAACAGCGTGTTGGGGTCGTCGCGGATGTACTCCATCGCGGCGCGCCAGCTATCCGCGAAGTGTTCCGGGTTGAACTTGAACTCGAACAGGCCGAAGATGTAGTACTCCTCGTTGGGGATGATGGCCTCCCGGAACACGCCCTCGTTCCGCATCTCGCGGATGGACTCGCTCACGGTGACGTGTGACACTTCGATGTCGTACTCGTCCGCGAGAATGGTCGTCAACTCCCGCGATGACAGCTGTGGGTCGCGTGTCAGTTCCCGCAGAATGGCGATGTCCCGCTCCTTGAACTCCCAGTTCGGTGATTCCGTCTCGTCGGTCATACTGTTCCTTCCGGAGAACGGGTTATCAGGGTTCTCCTTCGAGAGGCGCGAAAACGAGAATCATCGTGGGTTATGTTCGTTTCGAATACTCACAGACCGAGGCGGTCGGCGCGCGGGAGCGAGGGTACGAGCGGCCCGCGAGGAGTCGGTTGGGGAGGGTGTGGTGCGGAGGCGGGTACGGTTGCGGTCTCATTGACGTCTGTAACTGCTCGCATCATCATTGCAACTACTGGCGTGACGACCTCGAAAGCCCCCGCCCGCTCGCGGTCGCTCAGCGACATCTCGCCTCGGCATAACCGCCTGCCTCGGCGAGAGGGGTCACTGAGACGACCAGGCGGTGCGCGAACGGGCGGCCCCTTTCAATCCACCGTCAGAGCAAGCTCTGACGAGCCCTCGTTCACTGCGTCACCGGCGCTTTGCGCCGGCTTCCAGCGGGACCGGAGGTCCCGCCCGGTTCACGAGGACACCCAAACGACAGTACCGCAACCGTCCACACACCTCCCCAGCCGATTCCCTCCACTCGTTGCACTCGTTCCGCTCATCCCTCGCACGCTGTCAGCACAGCCCTGCGGACGAAGTGTCCGCAGAACTGTGCCAGCGCGCGCCACGGCGGCTCAACGACATAGCCCAATTCGGCAGTTGATTCCCCGCGAACCCCCACTTTTCGAAAAATCTCGGCCCCGCAGTCCTAGAACAGGTCGTCGGAGATGATGTTCTTCTGAATTTCGCTGGTGCCCTCGTAGATTTTCGTGATGCGGGCGTCGCGGTAGTAGCGCTCGACGGGATGGTCGGTGACGTAGCCAGCGCCGCCGTGGACCTGGATGGCGTCGTCGGCGACGTCGACGGCGTGCTCGCTGGCGAACAGTTTGGCCATGCTCGCAAAGCGGGTTGCGCGGCGGTCGTCGCCCTCCTCGACGTGCGAGGCGGCGCGGTAGGTCAGCGACCGTGCGGCTTCCACGTCCGTCGCCATGTCGGCGACCTTGTGCCCGATGGCCTGATAATCCTTGATGAGGTTCCCGCCCTGCTCGCGCTCGCTGGCGTAGTCGATGGACTGATCCACGGCGGCCTGCGCGACGCCCACGGCCTGCGAGGCGACGCTCACGCGACCGGACGCGAAGAAGTTCATCAGTTGGTAGAAGCCCTTGTCCTCCTCGCCGATGACGTTCTCGGTGGGGACGCGCACGTCGTCGAGGACGATTTCCGCGAGGTCCGAGGCGCGGATGCCGAGTTTGTTGTCGATTTTCGTCGGCTTGAACCCGTCTGTATCCGTCGGGACGAGGATGGCGCTGATGCCGCGGTGCGGCGGTTCGGCGTCGGGGTCCGTCTTGGCCATGACGACGGCCACGTCCGCGACGGTGCCGTTCGTGATCCACATCTTGTTGCCGTTGATGACGTACTCGTCGCCGTCCGTCTCCGCGACCGTCTCGATCCCGGCGACGTTCGACCCGTGGCCCGGCTCCGAGATGCAGCTACAGCACGCCGATTGGCCGTTGGCGATTCGGGGGAGCCACTCCTCTTTCATCCACTCGTCGCCGAACTTCCGGATCATGTTGGACCCGAATCCGCGACTGCCGATGGCGCTCCCGATACCCGCGTCGGCCCGCCACAGTTCCTCGGTGACGATGATTGACGAGAGGGTGTCCATCCCCGCGCCGCCGTACTCCACGGGAATACCCGGGGCGAGCAAGTCGAGCTCCGCCGCCTTCTCGATGAGCTCCTCGGGATACTTCTTCTCCTCGTCGTGCTCCCGCGCGACGGGCGCTATCTCCTCCTCGCCGAACTCGCGCACCGCCTCGCGTATCGCACGCTGCTCGTCTGACAGTCGAAATGACATACCCGGATTTAGGATTCCAATGAAAAGAATCTTCGGCATCTAACCAACCGTTGGTAACAACTGGTCGAAATTCGCGTACAGTCATCTCCAACTCCGTCCATACCCTCCATTCCGTTACCGACTGCTCCTACCCCGGCCGTTTTTCTGGACTCGACAGTTTGATTCCGTGCGAAACGGTAGTATGGGGGGAAATGAGTGAGAATCCCGAGGGGGCGATGGTCGGGCGGGAACTCGAACGGCGGGAAGATCCGGCGCTCGTGACCGGGCGAGCGACGTACACCGACGACCTGCACGCACCCGGAATGGCGTATCTCGCCTTCGTGCGGAGTCGCTACGGCCACGCGACCGTCGAGGACATCGACACCAGTGATGCCGAGGCCACGGATGGCGTTCTGGGGGTCTACACGTGGGAGGACATCGAACACTCGGACACCCCGGGAACCATTCCCGTCGAGACCGGGTTTCTCGACAACGAGATTCCGGGTCACCCGATACTCGCCGACGGGAGAGTGCGGTATCACGGCCAGCCGGTCGCCGCCGTGGTCGCCGAGGACCGCTACGTCGCCACGGACGCCGCGGACGCCGTGAATGTTGATTACGACCGTCTCGACGCCGTGACGGATCCGATCGAGGCGACTGCGGAGGGTGCGCCCGAGATTTTCGAGGGCGTCCCGAACAACGTCGTGACCGTCACGGACATGGGCGATGCGGACGCCACCGCGGGAGCGTTCGAGGACGCCGACCACACCGTCGAAATCGAACTGGAGAACAACCGCCTCATCGCCAACGCGATGGAGCCGCGAGCGGCGCTCGCGGAGTACGACGACGTCGAGGAGTCGCTGACCGTGACGATGACGAGTCAGTCACCGCACGGCCATCGAGGCAAGCTCTCGGACACGCTCGGCATCCCCGAGAATCGAATCCGCGTCGTCGCACCGAGCGTCGGCGGCGGCTTCGGACACAAGGGACACCACCATCCCGGCGAAGCCGTCGCGGCGTGGTGTTCCCGCGAACTCGAAATTCCGGTGAAGTGGACCGCCACGCGCTCTGAGAACTATCTCGCCGGTGCCCACGGCCGAGACCACCGAACGACGGCCGAACTGGCGTTCGACGACGACGGCACGATTCGGGGTCTCAAGGCCGAAACCCACGCCGGACTCGGAGGCTACGGACTCGGCGTCAGCCCCGCGCTTCCGGGCTGGTACGGCCGCCTGCTGGCCAGCCAGTACGACATCCCCGCCATCCACTGCCGGACTCACAGCGTCCTGACGAACACGGCCCCCGTCCACTCCTACCGCGGTGCTGGCCGTCCGGAAGCCATCTACGTCACCGAGCGACTCGTGGACCGCGCCGCGCGGGAACTGGACATCGACCCCGCCGAGTTCAGACGCCACAACCAGATTCCGCCCGACGCGTTCCCCCACGAAACCGCCGTCGGCGCGAACTACGACAGCGGCGACTACGCAACCGCACTAAACGAAGCGCTCGACGCCGTGGGGTACGACGAACTCCGCACACGGCAGGAGGACGGAAACGGACGGGTGGACGGAAACGGACGGGTGGACGGGAGGAAGCGAGACGACGGCCGCTACCTCGGTATCGGCCTCGCCTGCTTCGTCGAATCGACCGGCGGCGGGTTCGAGAGCGGTGTCGTCCGCGTCCACCCCGACGGCGGCGTGACGGTCTACGCGGGAACGCATTCCCACGGCCAGGGCCACGGGACGACCTACGCCCAGATAGTCACCGACGAACTCGGCGTTCCCTACGACGATATCGACGTGGTGGAGGGCGACACGGACCGCATCCCGACCGGAACGGGGACTTTCGGCAGTCGGAGCACGATTGCCGGTGGAAACGCCGTCGCCGAGAGCGCGGGTGAAGTCGCTGACAAGGCCCGACGCATCGCCGCCGACCGGTTGGAGGCGGCTCCCGAGGATATCGCACAGGAGGACGGCGAGTTCCGCGTCGTCGGTGCGCCCGACCGCGCCGTCGCGTTCGAACAGGTCGCGAGCGCGGCCTACAGCCGTCAGCTTCCGCCGGACGAATCGGCCGGGTTGGAGTCCACGACGTTCTACGACCAGGACGGGACGGCCTACGCCTTCGGCTGTCACGCCGCCGTGGTCGCGGTGGACCCCGAGTCGGGTGAAATCGAGGTCGAACGCTACGTCGCCGTGGACGACTGCGGCGAGCAAATCAACCCCCGAATCGTGGAAGGGCAAGTCCACGGCGGGGTGGCACAGGGCATCGGACAAGCGCTCTACGAGCAAGCCGTGTACGACGATGCCGGAACGCTCGTCACCGGGTCGATGCAGGATTACGCGATTCCGAAAATCCAGCAGATTCCGACGATGGAGACCCGGAGCACCGTCACGCCGAGTCCGACCAACCCCCTCGGCGTGAAGGGAATCGGCGAGGCCGGGACCATCGCCGCACCCCCGGCGCTCGTCAACGCGGTTCTGGATGCACTTGCGCCGTTCGGCGTGGAGAGCATCGACATGCCGCTGACCGAGGAAACCGTCTGGCGCGCGATTCGGGAATCGACTAACTAGTTGTCCCGTGGACGAGTCGAGCGTCTTCACTGCCCGGTGACGAGTGAGGATTATCGTCGTCGAGTGACAACAGGACACATGACCGTCCTTGTCGAGATTCTATTGACGTCCCCCGAACTCCCTCTCGTGGAGCTCGCCGGGAGCCTTCCGAGCCGTGAAATCGGCCTCGTTCAGATATTTCCGTTCGAAGATGGAGGAGATATGCTGACGCTCACGGTCGACGACGAGTCATACGAGACGTTCGAATCCGAACTTCCTCGACAAAGGGGGGTAACGGAGGTGACCGAACTCGGAGCGACGGCCGACGGATGGCTGTTCAAAGTAACTCTCGACGCTGACGCCTCCCCATCGAGGATGTTCGAACACGGGAAGTTCGAAACTGCACTCATGCGTTCGACGATTACCACCGACGGGTGGCGAGAACGTAAGGTGTTTTTGAACTACGATGAGTTCAACGCGTTCCGCAAAAGTTGTAATTCCGAGAACATTTCCACGAAGCTCGTTACGATCTCCGCTGAGCCGGGTCGCACGGACGAAGGCACTCAACCGGGACTTACCGAGAGACAGTACGAAGCACTCGTGTGTGCGTTCTCACGCGGGTATTACGAATCACCGCGTCGGGTCTCGACGGCAACCATCGGCGAGGATTTGGGAATCTCCGCGGCGTCGGTGTCCGAACTCCTCCGTCGAGCCGAACGACAACTCGTCAGCCAGACGGTCGATGTTCGATCGCATTTAAACACCCGTACCGACTAGCGTCCCGTCTTTTGCCGCCGGAACCGTCCGTCTACTCGATGACTACAGAGACAGAGACGACGGCCAATGAACGGAGTACGACGCGGTTCGATGGCGCAGTGAGGAGGTGGTACCGTGTCTAACGAACAGGAACCCATCGGTTCCGGCTTCGATGCGACGTCAACCGCCGAGGAAGTCATCGATGGTATCGATCTCACCGGAAAGGTTGCGGTCGTGACCGGTGGGTATTCGGGCATCGGTTTGGAAACGGTACGGGTGCTTCGTTCCGCCGGCGCGAAAGTCATCGTACCCGCGCGGAATCAGGAGAAGGCCACCGACGCACTCGCGGATATCGACGTAACCATCGAGCGGATGGATCTTCTCTCCCCGGAGTCAATCGACGGGTTCGTCCAGCGCTTTCTGTCCACCGGAGAGCCGCTACATATCTTAGTCAACAATGCCGGGATTATGGCGCTCCCGGAACTCGAACGCGATGCACGCGGATACGAACTTCATTTCGCAACGAATCACCTCGGCCACTTCCAACTCGCGACCGGACTGTCCCCGGCCTTGCGCCGAGCGGAGGGCGCGAGAGTTGTTTCCGTCTCGTCGCTCGGTCACCGCTACTCACCGGTCGTGTTCGAGGACGTGAACTTCGAACATCGACCCTACGACAAGTGGGCGGCGTACGGACAATCGAAGACCGCTAACATCCTCTTTGCAGTCGGCTTCGACGACCGGTTCAAAGGGGATTCGATACGGGCGTTCTCGCTTCATCCGGGCAGCATCGTCGACACCGGCCTCGACAGACACGTCTCGCGTGATGAGTTGATCGAGGGGGGCATCCTCGATGCCGACGGAACGCCGATCCTCGACCCGGAACAGCAGCTCAAGACGGTTGAACAGGGTGCCGCGACGAGCGTCTGGTGCGCCACCAGTCCCGACCTCGAAGGGAAAGGTGGCCTGTATTGTGAGAACGCCGACGTCGCCAGCGTCATGCGACGGGAACCGGACGACTCGACGATGTCCGACTCGTCCCAGTTGACCGGTGTACTGCCTTACGCGATAGACGCCGATTCGGCGGACCGTCTCTGGTCACTGAGCGAGGAAATGCTCGGTCGGTACTCGTGAAGGAGCGGCTACTATTCACCGTCCGGACCCTTCACTCGGACCCGCTGAACCGTCGCCGGACGGACCCGTTGAGGTCGTACGTCGAGATCAGCATCTCGACCAGCCGTGACTTCTGCGGTTGTCATCGAACGTTTCGCAGGTCGCCCTTCGTATCTACATCCAGCAGAACCCCCGGATCGCCGGTTTCGATCAGTGCGGAGTGCTCGCCGTCGAGCAGGATCTCACGCCCGCCGATATCCCCTGAAACGTCTTCGAGGGCATCGAAGTGGATGGAATCGAAGAGGACGGGGTTGCCGCGTCGGCCGTCGAATGCGGCGGCGAGGGCGTCCCCGGAACCTGCACGATACGCTGAAACGAGGCGGTTGATGCTCCGGGATTGGACGTGTGGCATGTCGCCGAGCGCGAAGACGATGGCGTCGTACTCTCGCCCCCATTCGACGCCCGCCCGGACGGACGTGGCCTGGCCGCGTTCCGCGTCGGGATTTTCGATGATCGGAAGGTCGAACCCGTCGAGCGCGTCCCGAACCCCGTCGGCGTTTCCGCCGATGACGGCGGCGACGGCGTCGAGTTCGCTCGCGTAGCGGAGGCTTCGCGCGGCGTGTCGAACCAGCGGGTCGTCGTCGAGCGAGGCCAGGAGTTTGTCCGACTCGCCGAAGCGCGAACTGCTACCGGCGGCCAGCAAGACGCCCGCGACGGACGCGTCCGGACGGCTGGATCCCGAATCCTCGTCCTCGTCCGGCCCGTTGAACGGCGGCCGAATTATCGGGAGCGTCACGTCACGACCTCCGTCGGGACGAATCGAACCGTCTCCCCGACGTCGAGCGACTCTCGCACCCGGAGGTAGCCGTCCATTTCCAGCACGCGGGCACAGTCGGCGAGAATGCGCGGCGAGAATCGCTCGCCGTAGATCGGAACCGACGAGTCGGCGTGCCCGAGCGGGACGAGTTCGTCGCCTCGGTGTTCGACGGGTACGACGAACTCGGCTTCACGGTCCGGAACCGCGAGGTCACACCCGAGTCGTGCGCGTTCGGTCGGTTCGGCGGTTTCCGCGGTGAGAAGCGCTCGGCAGACGGAAATCGCGCTGAGGAACGCGGCGACCGGTTTGCCGGGGAGAGCCACCGCGACGGCGTCGTGGTCGGGAAGGGTGACCACGCGGACGTGGCTCCCGGGGCGAGCGTCGATGCCGTCTACGACGATTTCCCCGAGGTCGGCGAGCGCACTGCGAACGTGGTCCCGTGCGCCGCCGCCGGTGCCGCCGCTCGTCAGAAGCACGTCGGACGCGGCGGCGTGTTCCGCGATGGTGTCCCGAACCGCGTCCGGTTCGTCGGGTACTGGAGCGACGACCTGACGTTCGTGGCCCCACGACGCCACGAGGTTGGCGAGCATCGGCGAATCTCGGTCGGGTTGGCGACCCTCCACAAGTTCGGTGCCGGTGCCCAGGATGCGGACGGAGAACGGTTCGCGGACGGGAACGTCCGCGACGCCGATGTCCGCGAGTAGACCGGAGTCGGGCGGGGTCAGTCGATCGCCAGCGGAGAACAGGGTCTCGTCTCTCTTCGCGGTCGTCCCGCGGCGGAAGACGTTCCGTCCGGGTTCGACGGATGGACCGGAGAGTGTGGTCTCGCCGTTCTCCTCTTCCAGTTCGGCTCGTTCGCGTTCCAGAACCGCATCGGCACGGTCGGGAAGCGACGCGCCGGTGGCGATTCGGATCGCTTCGCCCGTCTCGATTTTTGGTGGTTCGCCCTCCGCACCGATGTCGCCGACGACGCGGAGGGGATAGCCATCAGCGGCGGCGAACGCGTACCCGTCCATCGTCGCCCGGTCGTGTGGTGGAACGTCGGCGGACGCGACGATGGCTTCCGTGAGGACACGGTCGGTAACTTCTGCCGGGGGGACCTGATTCGTCACCCCCTCTTCGAGAAGCGTTGCACGCGTCCCTATCGTCCGGTCGAGCGCTGTTCGTCGTGAAACCCGGTTCGTCACGGAGAACTGTACGGGCGGAGAAATGAAAGTTATTCCCCATCCGTAACCGGGATTGGTCGCCGAATTCGGGAAAAGCCTTATTGTCTATTCCATAATGATTACATGTGATAGATGATTCCAAGAATCACGACGGCGGGAGGACGGTGAGTTCGCGTGGAGTTCAGTGACACGTTCGAGATCGCGGACACCACCCGCGAGGAGGCGTGGCTGGCGCTCTCCGACCCGGTAATGATAAAAGAGGCACTGCCGGGCTGTCAATTCCTCGTGCGCGTCGATGACGAGGACGTTGACTTCGACGAGCTCCGCGAGCAGGTGTCGGACGACGACCCACCGACACTCCCCGAGGCGGACACCGAGGAAATCGCCGAACGGGCGTTCGAGGAGGGAGCACACTACGCGGCGCTGATGGAGATTGGCGTCGGCAGCGTCAAACCCTCCTTCGAGACGGTCGTCACCATCACCGATCGGGAGTTCGGCCACATGTCGGCCGAGGGTGAGGGTGAGGCCAGTAACTCCTCGTTCGAACTCGAAGCGGGGATGCAGTTGGAGGAAACCGAGAACGGCGTCGCCGTCGATTGGCAGGCCCAAACCGACGTGTTCGGGCGTGTCGCGCAGATGGGCCAGCGCGTCATCAATCCGGTGGCGAACCGCGTCGTCAACCGGTTCTTCGGCAACATCGAGGACCAGCTACGGGACGTCGAAACCGACGACAGCGGCGGAATCACGGACAAAATCAGGGATCTGCTATGACGGAACACGACATCACAATCACGGTAAACGGCGAGGAAAAGGACCTCACGGTCGAATCACGAACATTGCTCGTCCACGCACTCCGGGACGAGTTGGGATACACGGGACCGAACGTCGGGTGTGAGAGCAGCACCTGCGGGGCGTGTACGGTGCACCTCGACGGCGACGCCGTCAAATCCTGTACCGTCCTCGCGGTGCAGGCCGACGGATGCGACGTAACGACGGTCGAGGGGTTGGCCGACGGTCCGGCACTCAACCCCGTTCAGGAGAGTTTTCAGGAGGAACACGGCCTGCAGTGTGGCTACTGTACGCCGGGCATGATAATGACGGCCCAGCAGTTCCTCGAAGAGAACCCCGACCCCTCGCGGGAGGAAATCCGTGAGGCGCTGGAAGGTAACCTCTGTCGGTGTACCGGTTATCAGAACATCGTCAACGCCGTCGAATCCGCCGCCGAGAAGATGCGGGCCGAGGGTGCCACCACCGCTGCGGAGGGGGACTGAGATGTCCATCGAAACCGTGGACGCGGACGACGTTGATATCGAGGAAGTCCTCGGTTCGGCCATCAAGCGCCGCGAGGACCCGTCGCTCATCACCGGTCGCGCGGAGTACACGGACGACATCCAGCGCCCGGACATGCTGCACATGGCCGTCACGCGGAGCCAGTACGGCCACGCGAAAATAAACTCCATCGACACCAGCGACGCCGAGGCGATGGACGGCGTCGTCGCGGTCTATACGGCCGAGGACTTCGACGTACCCGGCGAACTGCCGGTCGGATGGCTGCTCGACAGTCTCCGAACCCCGGCCCACCCGATTCTGGCGAGCGACCGGGTACGCTATCAGGGTGACGCGGTAGCGGTCGTCGTGGCCGACGACCGCTACATCGCAGGGGAAGCGGCCGACGCGGTGGACGTGGACTACGACCGTCTCGACGCGGTGACGGACCCCGCGGAGGCGCTCGAAGAGGACGCGCCGGTCCTCCACGAGGACCAAGGCGACAACGTCGCCCTCGACTGGGAACTCGGCGACGCCGAGACGACCGACGCGGCGTTCGAGGACGCCGCGACGGTCGTGGAAGCCGACCTGCACAACCAGTATCTCATCCCGAACGCGATGGAACCGCGGGCGACGGTGGCCGAGTACAACGCCGGGTCGGGCGACCTGACGGTCGCCATGACCTCACAGAACCCACACCTTCACCGCCTGCTGATGTCCGGGGTCATCGACCACCCCGAGCACAAACTCCACATCCGCGCGCCGGACGTGGGCGGCGGCTTCGGGTCGAAGATTCACCACTACGCGGACGAGGCGCTGACGGCGCTCTGTGCCCGCGAACTCGAACGACCCGTGAAGTGGGTCGCCACCCGTACCGAGACCTACGAGACGGACGCGCTCGGGCGTGGCCACGTCACCCACGCCAAGATGGCGCTGGACGAGGACGGCCACATCACCGGCTTCGACGTGGATACGAAGGCCGCTCTGGGTGCCTACCTCTCGACGTTCGCACCGGCCGTGCCGACCTATCTGTACGGAACGCTCCTCTCCGGACAGTACGACATTCCGGCCATTCACGTCTCCGTGGACGGCGCGTTCACCAACGTTCCACCCGTGGACGCCTATCGTGGCGCTGGCCGCCCGGAGGCGTCCTACGTCGTGGAGCGCATGATGACGCTCGCGGCCCGCGAAATCGGCGAGGACCCGGCCGAATTCAGGAGGAAGAACTTCGTCGACTCGGACGACTTCCCGTATCAGACGCAAGTCGCCGTCGAGTACGACAGCGGCGACTACGAGAAGACGCTGGACGAGGCGCTGGACGCGCTCGACTACGACGAACTCCGCGAGCGACAGGAGAAACTGCGCGACGAGGGTCGCTACATCGGCGTCGGCCTCTCGGCGTACATCGAAGCCTGCGGGCTCGCACCCTCCGAACTCGCCGGACAACTCGGCGCACAGGCCGGGCTTTGGGAGAGTTCGCTCGTCCGCATGCAGTCGTCCGGAACCGTCACCGCCTACTGCGGGACGTCGGGCCACGGACAGGGCCACGGGACGACCTACGCCCAGATCATCGCGGACGAACTCGGCGTCCCTTACGACGACGTGGAAATCGTCGAGGGTGACACCGACGAGGTACCGCAGGGAATGGGTACCTACGGAAGCCGAAGCGCGGCGGTCGGCGGCAGTTCGCTGGCGACGAGCGCCGGAAAGATCGTGGAGAAGGCGCGGAAGATCGCGGCCCACCAGTTCGAGGCCGACGTGGACGACGTGGAGTTCGAAAATGGAGAATTCCAACTCGTCGGCGCACCGGACAAGAGCGTCAGCATTCAGGAAATCGCCGGGCAGGCGTACCTCGCTCACGACATCCCGGACGACATGGAACCCGGTTTGGAAGCCACCTCGTTCTACGACCCGGAGAACTTCACGTTCCCGTTCGGACTCCACGCCTGCGTCGTGGAAGTCGACCCCGAATCGGGTGAAATCGACATCGAACGCTACGTCGCGGTGGACGACGTCGGCAATCAGATCAACCCGAAAATCGTGGAAGGGCAGGTCCACGGCGGCGTCGCACAGGGCCTCGGACAGGCGCTGTACGAGGGCGCGGTGTACGACGACAACGGCACGCTCCTCACGGGATCGATGCAGGACTACGCGGTTCCGAAGGCCGAACACATCCCGGAAATCGAGACGCGAAGCACGGTGACGCCGTGCCCGCACAACCCGCTCGGCGTGAAGGGCGTCGGCGAGGCGGGCACCATCGCCGCGCCACAGGCACTGGTCAACGCCGTCACGGACGCGTTGGAACCGTTCGACGTCGACGACATCGACATGCCGCTGACGCCCGAACGCGTGTGGCGTGCGGTCGAGGAAAGCGGAGGTGAGAACTGATGTTCCCGGCAGAATTCGACTACTACAAAGCGTCGAGCGTCTCCGAGGCGCTCGATCTGATGGAGGAACACGCGGACGAGGACCCCGAAATAATCGCGGGCGGTCACAGCCTGCTCCCGACGATGAAGTCCGGTCTCGCCAGCCCCGGTGCACTCGTCGACGTCAGCGGTATCGACTCCATTTCGGGTATCGAGGCGGACGGCGACGAAACGACGATCGGCGCGATGACGAACTACGTCGACGTCGTGAACTCCTCGGACCTCGCGGAGAACGTGGCCGTCTTCCCGGCAACGGTCGAACAGGTCGGCGACGTACAGGTACGGAACCGCGGCACCATCGGCGGCAACCTCGCGCACGCCGACCCTGCCTCCGACCTCCCGGCGGCGGCCCTCGCGGCGGACGCGACGATAGTCGTGGAAGGTCGTGACGGCGAACGCGAGGTTCCGGTTGACGACTTCTTCCTCGGCATGTACGCGACGGACGTCGGGGAGGACGAACTGCTCACGGGAATCCGGCTCCCGAACGCGCCCGAAATCGGCGGTGCATACGCGAAGAAACCGAGTCCGTCCTCGGGTTACGCCATGGTCGGCGTCGCCGCCGCACTCGAAGTCGACGGGGACGAGGTGACCTCGGCCCGTGTCGCCGCGAACGGCGTGATGGACCACGGTATCCGCCTCGAACCCGTCGAGGACGCGCTCGTCGGCGGATCGACGGACGAGGATTCCCTCGCCGACGCCGCCGACCACGCGGGCGACGACCTGGACGAGATGCTGATGATGGACGACGTACAGGCGTCCGCGGAGTTCCGCGCCCACCTCCTGACTGTGTATACGAAGCGTGCGCTCGGAGCCGCGGTCGAACGAGCCAACGGCGGGGGTGCCGCCGCCGACTAAGTCTTGAACGACCGCACCCAATGGGTGACTGTGATTGACACGACGGAACCGACGAGTCCGCGCGGCGCGACCGGAGGGTATCGATGACGGGTCCTGACGGGTTCGACTCCGTGACGGAAGCGGAGCTTCGGGCGGTCTTCGACGACGAGGAGTACGTCGCCGAGGACGAGATAGTGACGACGGTCCTGCTGGCGCTGCGGATGGGCAAACCCCTTCTCGTGGAGGGTGAGCCAGGTGCCGGGAAGACCGAACTCGCCAAAGTGCTCGCCGAGGGGTTCGACACCGATCTCGTCCGTCTCCAGTGCTACGAGGGGCTGGCCGCCGAGAACGCGCTGTACGAGTGGAACTACACGAAGCAACTGCTCGCGATTCAGTCCGGCGAGGGCGGCGTCGCGGACGACGACTCCGTCTTCGACGAGGAGTACCTGCTCTCCCGGCCGCTTCTCGAAGCGCTCTCGGGCGACGGTGACCGACCGCCGGTGCTCCTCGTTGACGAGGTCGACCGCGCGGACGAGGAGTTCGAAGCGCTGTTGCTCGAAATTCTCTCGGACTTTCAGGTGTCCATCCCCGAACTCGGCACCGTCGAAGCCGCGACGCCGCCGGTCGTGATACTCACCTCGAACCGAACGCGAGGACTGAGCGACGCGCTGAAACGGCGCTGTCTGTACCTGTACGTGAACCCGCCGTCCGTCGAGAAGGAGCGGGCTATCATCGAGCGGAAGGTGCCGGAACTCGCCGACGGACTCGCGGCGGACGTCTGTGGCGTTGCCCAGCAACTCCGGGACCGCCCGCTCAGAAAGCGGCCCGGTCTCGCCGAAACGCTCGATTGGGCGGAAGCCCTGACCGTCCTCGGCGACGGTGGCGAAGACGCCGAGGATGAACACCTCTCGGTCGAAACGGCTCGACAGACCCTCGGTTGTCTACTGAAGGATGCCGAGGACGTCGAACGAATCGACGACGAGGTGCTCGAATCCCTGCTCGCGGAGGTGCACGCCGAGCCGTGAACTCTCCGCCGTCCGACCGTCCCGCCGACAGGCTCCGGGCCGAACTCGTGGAGTTCACGGTACAACTCGATCGAACGGGCGCGAACATCCCCGGGGATGGCGCGCTCTCGGCCGCACGGGCGCTCACCGCCGTCGAACGCCGTGATCGCGGTAGCGTACGGACCGCACTTCGCGCGACGCTGCTCTCCGACGTGAGCGCCCGAGAATCGTTCGACCGACTGTTTCCCGTCTTCTGGGCGCGCCTTCGTGGCGAGGACCGTCCGTATCCGGCGGACCCAGCGGATGCGCCCTCACCCGGCAGGCCGAACGTCGGGAACGACGGCGCGACCGCCGAGGAGGACGCCGAGTCCGAGCGGGGCGAGGACGAAGAGAACGGTTCGGAGACGGGAGCAGGAGCGACCGTCTCGCCGGAGCGTTCCCCGCTCGGAGATGCGGAAACGAAGACCGCCGCGAAATACAGTCCCAGCGGCGATTCGGACCGGTTTTCGACGGCGACCGTCGCCGTCCGGGACGAGGAACGAGTCGCGGACGCGACGGCGGAATTCACGCGGGCGGTGTCGTCGCTCCCCGGACGACGGTGGGACCCCGCTTCCGTCCCCCGCGGCGTCGACGCCCGCCGGGCGCTCCGACGGAGCGTCGAGAGCGGCGGCACGCCGCTTCCCATCCCCGGTCGCGTTCGAAAGCGAACCGAGACCCGCGGTGCGGTGCTGGTGGACGTGAGCCAGTCCGTCCTCGATACCGTGGACCGCGGGTTCCTCCTTCAGTTCCTGCGCGAAGTGCGGACGGCGTGGCGACGGACGCCGATATTCTTCTTCGACACGGAACTCCGCGAGGTGACCCCGGCGTTCGACGAATCGACGCTACACGACGCGCTGGTTGCGTTGGAGGCCGCCCAAGCCGAGTGGGGCGGCGGGACGCGAATCGGCGGCGCACTCGGCACGCTTCGGGACGAACACGCCGAAACCATCGACTGGCGGAGTACCGTCGTTATCCTCAGCGACGGGTTGGAACGCGGCGACGTCGACGACCTCTCGACGGGGATGGCGTGGCTGTCGCGGCGTGCCGGACGGGTCATCTGGCTGAATCCGTTGGCCGTGTCGCCGGCCTACGAACCCGCCTGCCGTGGGATGCAGGCGGCGTTGCCGTATCTCGATGGCCTGTACGGCTTTGCTGACTCTGGTGACTTGTATCGAATCGCAACCGAACTCTCCCGTCACGGTCCGGAGCGAACGCTCACGAGACCGCGTGCGGATCAGATGGAGGAAGTACAATGAGCGAAACCGAACGGAGCGAGTGGAGTGTACCGGAACGGGAACTGATGGCGAGCATCCGCGAGCGACTGGACGCCGATGGACCGGCCATGTTGGCGACGGTCGTCGACGTTCGCGGGAGCGCGTACCGCCGACCCGGCGCGAAGATGGTCGTCTCGCCGACCGAGGGCGGCGTCGGCGCGATTACCGCCGGATGTCTCGAAGACGAAGTTCGAAATCTGGCCGACCGGGTGATCGCCGACGGGAAGCCGACGCTGGAGACGTTCGACCTGACCGGCGACGACGACGAATGGGGCCTCGGCGTCGGTTGCAACGGCATCATCGATCTGTTCCTCGAACCGCTCGACGAGGGGATGCGGCCCGCCGTCGAAGCCTACGAGGCGGGAGATGCGATCACTGTCGCGACCGTCGTGGCGAGCGACGACGAGGCCGTCGACGTGGGCGAACGGGACTACTCGGACGATTTCGACGGTCTCCCCGAGGAAGTCGGCGACGCGATTCGGGCCGCCGACATCGAGCGCTCGCGGACCATCGACGTGGAAACGGACGAAGGGACCGTGACAACCGTGTTCGTTGACCGTATCGTTCCACCGACGGAGTTGGTGATCCTCGGCGGCGGTCACGACGTCGCGCCCGTCGTGGATCTGGCGCTGAACGTGGATTTCCGCGTGACGGTCGCCACCTTCCGCGGTGCCGACCGGGCGAGGGAACGATTCCCGGACGCCGACCGGGTGCTCTCGACCTCGCCGCGGTCGTTGACCGACGACGTGGCGTTCGACGGGGACACCTACGTCGTCGTGATGTCGCACAACTTCATCGACGACCGCCTCGCGCTCGCCGATTTGCTCGCGACCGACGTGCCGTACGTCGGTTTGATGGGTCCGCAGGAGCGATTCGAGCAGATGCTCGACGAGTTCGAGGAGGAGGGAGAGGAGTTGGGCGACCTCGATCCCGTCTACACGCCGGTCGGCCTCGACCTCGGCGGCGGCGCGCCGTATCAGGTCGCCCACAGCATCGTGGCCGAGGCGTTGGCCGTCAAAAACGGTCGCGAAGGATCACACCTCAGGGCGGTCGATGGCACCGTTCACGATCGAGCGGAGACGCCGTCCGAAACTCACTGATTCGGGGGGTCTCCCGACGTCAGTCCTTGTTCTCGCTCGACCGCTCGAAATCTTGGAGAGCAGTCGTTTCCCATCCGACGACTATCGCCACGCATCGTTTCAGCAGTGATCCCCGTGTAACTTCCCTATTGAACGATTTGACCCGAGTGAACGATCCGAACGGACCGCGAAAATGGATTTGTAAGCGCGAAAATCGGCCCGATCATCTCCCGTGTCGATTCTTAAACTGTGCATAAATAAGGTGGAACGGAACTGTGTTTCGCACATGGCTATCTGGCAGCGATATACTCCCCAAAATCTGATTCGTCTCCTACGGAATCCGGAACTCATTCGCGGGGAAACGCGACGCCTTCGAAAGGACGCGGTGAACACGAACGCGTACGTGTCCCGACTCGTGAACGACGACACGCGCATGGACGTGATGGCGGAGGACTGGGACAACCTCGTCATCCTGGATGCCTGTCGCTACGACCTGTTCACCGCACGGGCCGACTTCGGCGGACGGACGACGAGCAAACTGTCGCCCGGAAGCGAGAGTTGGGAATTCATGCAGGCCAGTTACGTCGGGCGCGAACTCCACGATACGGTGTACGTCACCTCGAACCCGCACGCCTACAAGATTCCGGACGGGACGTTCCACGCCGTCGTCAACCTCTTGGACGACGATTGGGACGAGGAGACCCGAACCGTCCTGCCCGAAACGATCGTCGAGCGAACGCTCGAAGCCTACGAGCGATATCCGGACAAGCGAATCATCACCCACTTCATGCAACCACACTATCCGTTCTTGGGTGAGAAGGGGAAAGAACTCGACTACGCCGGAATCGAGATGCAACTCGACGAGGACGAAATCAAGAAAGATCCCCATCCGTGGAACGCGCTTCAGTACCGCGAAACGACGAACGTGTCCGGTATCGTCGACGCGTACGCGGAGAACCTCGATATCGTGCTGCCGCACGTGGAGCGACTGGTGAACGAACTGCCGGGCAAAACCACCATCACGTCTGACCACGGCAACCTCATCGGCGAGCGAACCTATCCGATACCGATTCGAACGTACGGTCATCCCCGCGGATTGCACAAACGCGAACTACTCGAAGTGCCGTGGGTAGAGATCGACTCGGACGAACGCCGGGATGTAAAAGCGGAGTCGCCGGAGGAAGGAGACGAGATGGCCGACGACGTCATCGAGGATCGGTTGCGACATCTGGGCTACGCGGAATAGCGCGGCTTACGGAGATAGTTACAGCGACGCCAGACGGGCGATGTAGATGAGACTCAAGACGTGATCGCTCGTGTCGAGCGGCTCCGGCCCTTCGGAGCCAAAGCGGTCGGTTTCCGAGAACCCGTACATGTACGACTTGAGCGACTCGTAGGCGCCGTCGCTCATCCAGTCGATGTCGGCGTAGTGCGAGAGCGCCTTTCCGGTGTGTTCGAACCCGGATTTTTCGATGAGGAAGTCGAGCCATTCGAAGACGATGACTTCCGCGCCGTATCTCGTCGGAAGGCCGGTCAGATAGGGCTTCTCCGGAAGCCCACCGGACGCCAACAGCTTCGTCTGTAATTTCATCAGTTCCTCGCGCTGTCCGAGTCGGAGCAAGTCCTCCGCCGACTGTTCGTCCTCGCCCGCGGCCAGTTCCAGGGGTGGTTCGTCCTCGGCAGCCATCCTACGAAGTTCGCGCAGGTCGTAATTGGCAGGTCTGATGCTCATTCTGATATTTAGAAGACAAGCATTTCAACCTATTTAACTCTTGGTACGGGCGGATTAGAAAATCGCTACTCAGAAATCTTATCTGTTTGATTACTCGTCAGACGCGCCGCTTCGCCGCTTTCGTGCGACGAGTGCGAGGCAGAGGACGCCCGCCAGAAGGCCGAACACACGGCCCTTTCCGCTTCCGCCGGATTCGGCCTCGAAGTCGTCGGTTTCGAAGTCATCGGGTTCGAACTCGGACGCTTCGTCCTCGCTCGAACCGGAGCGGCGTTTGTAGGCGAACAGGGCGGCACCGACGACGAAGAGCAGACCGAGAAGCGGCTTCAACAGTCCCAACGACGGCGAATCGGACGATTTCGGTTTCGTGCTGGCAGTCGCGGGTGCGGAATCCTCGTCCGGGTACACTCGTTCCTCGACGAGTGCCGGTTTTTCGATGTTGATTTTGAGGAGTGACATCACGAGTTCATTCGTCGCGGAAGAACGTTATAGCTTCTGCCTCTTCGGTGTCGTCATCGACAAGCGACAGCGCACTGGAACGG
Organism: Haladaptatus sp. AB618; assembly: GCF_024136965.1. NCBI lineage: Archaea > Methanobacteriati > Methanobacteriota > Halobacteria > Halobacteriales > Haladaptataceae > Haladaptatus > Haladaptatus sp. AB618. The sequence continues at coordinate 47,973 of NZ_JAMYJX010000002.1, forward strand.
ATTTCGGAGAGACCGTAGGGGGAGAAACCGTTCCCGGTGCGATCATCCGTCCGGAAGGCTAGGGTGAAGAGAGCGACCCCCGAACGGCTTCACCCAGCGTCCGTCGCACGCCGGGACTGACGACCAGGAGAACGCCGACGTAGACGATGCCACCGAGCGAAACGAGCGTCAGAAGGTCGCTCCAGGACCCGACGGGGAGCGACCGGTGGACGATCGAGACGACGGCGAACATGAAAAGACTCGCACCTACTTGTGCGACCATCGGCCATGAAACCGGCTGGATACCGACCAGTTCACCCCGGAGGAAACGGAGCGCGCCGAGATACACGATCGACTCCGCGACGACCGTCGCGAGGACGACACCGATCACGCCGAACCTGAGCGTCAACAGGACGCCGAGAGCGAGGTTGACGGTGACGGCAACCGCCGACAGTCGCATCGCCACGTCCGGCCGGTCGAGACCGTTGGTCGCTTGGAGGAGCGGTCCGCTCTGCGTCCGAACGACGCGGTAGAGCGCAAGCCCGATCAACAGGAGGGCGGCATCACGGTACTCCGGTCCGTACACCGTCACGACCAGCGGTTCGGAGAGCGCAAGCGATCCGAAGAGGACGGGAAACGCGAGGATTCCGGCGTAGGCGAGCGTGTTCGAGATGTCACGCGCCGCGCCGTCCGTTCGGCCGCGTCTGGCGCTCACCGTCGCCATGAGTCCCCGACCCGCCATGTCGGCGACGAAGACGGCGGGGAGTGTGAGTTTCCACGCGACTTCGTACAGCCCGACCGCCGACGTTCCGTTCACCAGTAGAAAGCCGAGCAACAACACGTCGAGGCGGTCGTACGTCGTGCTCAACAGGGACCCAGGGATGCTGTACCGGGCGTAGTCGGCGAGACTCCGGACGAACGAGCGGGACGGGATGGTCGGGCGCGCCGCGACGTACGCGACGATGGGGGGAACGGTCAGCGCGGAAGCGAGCGCGAGACCGTACACCATTCCCGCGGACCCGACCACGGTGGCGGTGCTGAGGAGCGCGACGAAGCCGATCTGCAGTGGAAGGGTGAGCGTTGAGCGAAGGGTATCCACCCACGTCGCGGCGCTGATCTTTCCCCGCCCTTGAACGAGGTTTTCGAGGGATTCGTACACCGATTCGGTGGCGAGCAAGCAGATAATCAGGAACGGCGCGAGCGCGAGTCCGGTGTAGTTCCGAAGGAAGTCACCGGCGAGGAGGGCGACCACGGCGGCGAGAACGACCCACCCGGCGTCGAATAACAACTGTGCGCCGAACGCGGGCGGGCGAAGCGCGTCGGATTCCGAGAGGCGCTTTTTGGCCGCCTGCGACCAGCCGTTCATCGGCCGGTCGGCGAACTTCACCAGCGCGAAGAGGAGATAGACGCCGCCGAACGCGCTCGGCCCGAGCCATCGCGCGAAGACGATGGTCCCGGCAAACCCGATTCCGGCCATCACGAACTGCGCGATGGTTCCACCGAGGGTTTCCCGGCTGAGGCTTGTTTTCGCAGCCTCGCTCATACGTAACCGAGGTCACGGAGTTGCGCCTCGATGGCTGGCGATAGGGCCACATCGTCCGTTACGACCCGTCGGTTCAGCTCGTTCACAAGCTTCTCCATTCGCTCCCGTGGCTTTGCTATTTCGCCCACCTCGTGGAGGCCGTCCGGCGTCTCCCACCCGTAGTAGTCGGCAGCGGCCATGCCGTACAGCTCCGTGTCCAGCGGCTCGATATCGAAGCCGTCACGGGCGAGCGCGGTCCGGTGGCGGTCGGTCAGGCCGTGATACTCGACCAGCCGTTCGGGTTCTTCCTCCGTCTCCGACCCCGCAAGCAGGTTTCTCCCCCTCGAATCGCCATCGAGGTTCGCGATGTCGAGAACCGTCCGATGGACGTCGAGCAGGGAGACCGGATCGTCTCGAACTTCGGCGGTTTGATCCGCGTCGTCTCCATCGGTCGCATCGGCCAGCCAGAGACACAACGGAATCCGCGTTACATCCGGATACAGCCCGCAGAGGTGTTCCCACGCGCCGTATTCGCCGAGGGCTTCGCCGTGGTCGCCGAGCGTGATGACACAGTCGAACGACTTGCGGAGTTCCGTGAAGATGGCACGATAGCGGTCCGCGAGGTAGCGAACGCCGTCGTCGTACGCTTGTCGGATTCGCTCGGGGTCCGCATCCGGCGAACCGAGCGTGGCACGAAGGCCGTCGAGTTCCGGCGGTTCGACCGTCCGGAACTCCTCGGGCGGGGAATACGGGGTGTGGGCTTCCATCAGGTTGACGAAGAGGAATTCGTCGTCGCCGAACTCGGTGTCGCGGACGAATTCGAGCGCCTCAGTCGCGCCGTCGTCGCGGGTCGCCCGACCCATCCCCAAATCACGAAGCTTGAGGAACGCGCCGCGTTTGAGCGACGGAACGGTATCGCAGTCGCCCAGTAGGATATCGCGCAGGGCGAAGGCGTAGCGTTCCGGTCCCATGTCGCGCGTCTCGGTGATGAAGCCGTCCCAATCGAAGACGTTCGACGAGAGGGCATCGAGTCGCCAACTGCCCTCGAACTGGTCGAACCCGCGATGGAAATCGAACGGGCGGGAGATGTTGACGTTCGCGCTGAATGCACGGGTGGTGTACCCGCCTTCGTGGAAGGACTCCGGAAGCACGGCTTCCGGACAGTCGAGGCGCTGTGCACCGGCGTAGATGCCCAGTTCGCTCGCGTACTTGCCCGCGAACAGCGAGGCGTGCGCCGGAACCGTCCAGTGTGAAGTCGAGTAGGCGTTCTCGAATCGAGTTCCCGGCAGCCAGTCGAAATGCTCGTCGAAGGCGTCCTTGCGAAGGGTGTCGAGGACGACGAGCGCGACGTTCATCGGTACCCCAACGCCGAGAGGCGGTCGGCGGTCGATGTCGTTTGTCCGTCCGCTCCTTTCGTCCCGTCCGCTCCTTCCGTCTCGTCCGACCCTACCATCCAGCTTTTCGGATCGTACGTTCCCGAATCGGTTCCGCTCGTGACCACCCACGGCACGTCGCGGAGGGCGCGAATCGGTGTGTTGTCGGGGTGGCCGTAGATGTACCACTCGCCGAAACCGTTGCCGTGGTCCGCCGTGATGACCACCCGGTCGGCGTCCAGATTGTCGAGCAACACCGCCACCTCGGAGAGGGCGTAGCGGAGGTTGTCACGGTAGGAGCTCCACACTTGCTCGCGGGTGAGGTCTCCCCGTCGCAAGCGTTCCCAGACGCCCACGCGCTCGCCGAACTCGCCGCGACTCATCTCGTCGCCCGGAAGCGGGTCGGGAATCGACGGGAAGTGTGGTTGCATGTAGTGGACGACCAGTTTGTCCGCGTCTATTTCGCCGTCCCCGATAGACCGTCCGGCGACGATAGCCCGGTCGGTGACGGCGCGGGCGGGAACCGTCCCCAACTCGTCGTCCCACCCGTCACGCCACACTTCGTCCAACTCGGCGAAGTTCCGCGAATCGAGATGCGCCGCGGAGTTCGGGTTCGCGGTGACGTGGACCGTATCGGAGCAATCCCGGCGGTCGAAGTTCGCGTGCATCCACTCGTCCGAGCGAGTCCCAGCAGACGCGAAGCGCCAGACGCGCTTCACGAAGGGTATCTCGGGTGCGACCTCACACATACAGTCGAACCGACAGCCGTCGAGGACGACGAGGGCGTCCCACGAGTGGTCGTATATCGACTCGCCGAACGACCCCCGTCCGGCCAGTCGCCGGAGAAAGCCTTTGTATAGCTCGTAGGCGGACGTGTCCATGCCGATCCACCCATCCTCGTGGACGCGGTCACTGCTTTCGCCTAGCCACTCCTTCAGCGTCATCGACCCCCTCCTGCGTACCGAACCCTATCGACCGCGTCCCAGAACCCTTGTCGCCAAAGCCAGTCGTTGACCCTGTCGAGCGCCGTCTTCGGAACGATCCGTTCCTCATATCGGGTCGGATACTCGCGCTGCAACCGGGCCTCGTTTTCGGCATCGATGCTTGCCCGCGTTCGGTCGGGGTGTTCCATCGTCAGCGTCGGGTCGTACCGACAGGGACCATAGGATTCCATTCGCCAGCCGAATTCCGTGTCGTCGCGCCACCCGGCGTACTCGCTTCTGAACCCACCCGCGTCGAGCGCGGTTTCGCGGTCGAACGCCAGATTACAACCGACGTACAGCCCCGTTCCACGGTACGTTCGTCCACCCGACACGCTTCCCTCGACGCACACCGCGCCATCGGAGACGGCGCTCTCCACGCTCGCAACCCAGTCGGGTGGCGGTCGGCAGTCGTCGTCGGTGAGCGCCACGATATCCGCGTTCGCCGCCTCGATGCCAGCGTTTCGTGCTTCACAGATGTCGAGCGTCGCGTCGTCGACGACCAGCACTTCGAATTCGGTGACGGTCTGATTTCGCAGGGCGGCGACCACGGCCTCGTGGTCGTTTTCCGGGACCGTCGGAATCACGACCGAAACCCGCGGCTCACTGGATTCGTATGGGTTTCGAATCATCGGTATCCACCGCGGCGCGCTTTTTCGCCGCCTCCGCGTGCGTTCGGTTGACCAGTTCGAGGAGCGATTCGGCGAACGTCGTCCTGTCGTAGCGACGGGCGAACCGTTGAATCTCGTCGGCGTCGAAATCCGAGGGGTCGAATCGTTCGACGGTTTCGCGGAGCGATTCGACGGTCGGTTCGAACCCCAATCCGGTCGTTCCCTCCACGATTTGATGACGGGTGTACCCCTCGTTCACGCCAATGAGCGGTTTCCCGGCCGTCAACGCCTCCGCACCGACCAGACCGAAATCCTCGTCCTTGGGTGCGTAGACGACGGCGGTGGCACGGGAAACGATATCCGCTACGTCTTCGACGTAGCCCAGGAGTTCGATGTTGTCGTGTCCGCGTGCGCTCCGTTCGAGCGTTTCGCGTTCTTCGCCGTCACCGACGACGAGGAGGCGTTCGTCCAGTTCCGCGAACGCATCTATCACGAGACCGATGCGTTTCTCCGGTGCAAGCCGGGACCACGTCACGAAGTACCCGTCGTCGCCGTCGTTCCGCCAATCGCCGGTTACCGGCGGGTAGATGACCGCCGCATCCCGGTCGTAGTATCGCTGAATTCGGTCGCGGACGAGTTCGCTGTTGGCGACGAACCGGTCGATGTAGTCGTTGCTCTCCTTGTCGAGTGCCCGCCAGCACTTCGCATAGCCTTTCAGCGCGAACTTGATGCCCGGATAGTCGAACTCCCCGAGTCGGTCACGATAGAGGTCGTACAGCCATCTCGGCGGACTGTGCGGGTAGTGAATCACCGTCTGCTCGACCGGCGGAACGTAGGATTTCGAAAGCGGCGCGCTCTCGATGAGTACGTCGTACTCGGTCAGTTCGTCGGCCGCGTCGGTCATATCGAACGATACCGAGAGGGTTTCCAGCGGGTTCATCCCCTCGTTTTTCCATTCGAGTAGTCGACCCGAGAGACCCCGTGTGTACTTTCCCTGCCGTATCGGAACGACGGTCACGTCGTCCGGAATTCGAACGTCGTTCGCCACGTACATCGTGTAAATCGGCGCATCGAGCACGCGCGCCGCTTCGATGGCGAATCGCTCACCACCGCCCATACCCGGGAATCTGTCGTGCAACACCGCTACGTCGTATGAATCCTGTCTCATTGGCCCACCCCTGAGCGTGACGATGGTACAGCACGCTATAGTATAAATTGTGGTGGGTGTTTTGAAAAATAGCAGCGTTCGATCCGTCGAGCAAGGGACGTTCCAGACCTACTCGAACATCGGATGGGTATCGAGTAGTTCCGTGATGACCTCGCGGACCTCCTCGTTCGCCTCCTCTTCGGGAACGACCGGGTCCATCCCGTCGAACACTTCGTGGACCATCGCAACGCCGTCCGAAAGCGTGTCCAACCCGTAGCCGCCTTCGAGAACGAACCCGAGTGCCGCGTTCGACTCGTCCGCCAGTTCACGAACTTGGGCGGTGAGCACGCCGTATCCCTCCGTCGAGACGCGCATCCGGGAAATCGGGTCGTGCCGATGAGCGTCGAACCCTGCGCTCACCAACACGAGGTCGGGATCGAATTCGAGCATTGCGGGCACGATGAGTTCGTCGAAGACCGAGCGATATTCGGGGTCGCCCGCTCCCGCCGGGAGCGGTGCGTTGAGCGTCGTTCCGTTTCCGTCCCCCTCGCCCGCTTCCTCGATTTCGCCCGTGCCGGGATACAGCCCATCCTCGTGAATCGAGATGTAGAACACGTTTCCGTCGTTGTAGAAGATGTCCTGCGTGCCGTTTCCGTGATGGACGTCCCAGTCGATGATCGCGACGCGTTCGGCCCGGCCGTCGTCGATGACCGCTTGGGCTGCGACGGCGGCGTTGTTGAAAAAACAGAACCCCATCGCATCGTCCTCTACCGCGTGGTGTCCCGGTGGACGACCCAATGCGAACGGCGTTGCACGTCCGTCTTCGCCGTCCAGTGCGGCGTTCGCGGCCCATTTTGCGAGCCCCGCGCTTTCGAGTGCGGCATCCCACGTCGCTTCGACGGCGACGGTGTCCGGGTCCCAGTTACCGCCACCGCTCTCACAGAACTCGCGTAACTCCTCGACGTACCCCTCGTCGTGAACCGCCGTGACTTCCGCTTCCGTGGCGGGTGGTGACTCTACGTATTCGACGCCGTGTTTGCGCGTGAGGGCCTGCCGAATCGCACGTAGTCGGTCGGGGTTTTCCGGATGCCGTTTTCCGGTATCGTGAGCTAAACAGACCTCGCTGTAGCCGAAGTTCATTCGAACAGCCTGAAGTAAGTCTCGATGTCCTCTGCCTTAACGGTTCGCCGGTCCGCGTGATGGGCGAGGATCGTTGCCGCCGATGCGACGTTGTCGGCGTAATCTTCGAGGATGTCCGCAAGCGCTACCCGCGCGTCCATCGAGACCCGATAATCGTCACCGATATCGAGGCGGGCAATTCGATCGACGGGAGCGACCGGAAGGGTGAGTTCGTCCTTGTCGATGACCTGCTGGACGCCGAAATCAGCCGCCATCAGTGTCTTCCGTCTATCTTTCGTCGCCTGTTTTGCAGCATCTACGGCCAGCTCCGCGCCGTGACTCTGGATCCGGCGGGCGAGTTCCTCGGCGGCATCCGCACTGACACGAAGGGTACCCGCGTTCCGTCGGATTATCGTATCGACCGGCGCGAACGGAAGCTCAACGCTCATGATCCAACAGCAGAAGTCTGTCGCCCTTAATCTTTCCCTACCGTCGTTCGCGGCAAATCGGACACGCGGAAACTGCTATCACAATAAAAAGGACGACAGTGCAGCCATCACGAATTAAAACGACGACGCCAAACCCTCGAACACGATGAGCGACCCACACGAACGCGACCGAACGATGGCGAAGGAAAAGGAAGACGAAGCGGAACAGGAAGGGGAAACCGAGGCCGAACAGGCCCGTGAGGAGGAACTCGAAGACGAGACGGAAGTCGAGCAAAAGCAGGCCCGGGAAGACGCCGCGACCGACGAACAGAACAAGGACAATCACCGCGACGAAGAGCCGTTCCAGAGCTAACTCGGAACGTCCGAAAACGCGTTAGAACACGTCCTCTGCGTCGAGCTTGCCACCACGACGTTCGCCACGAACGGTCACTTCCTGCCCGAGGTGAACGTCGGCATCGGTCTCGACGCTTATCGTTTCTTCACCGTCGTCCAACACGACAGGGTTGCCCGCTTGAACGACCGTTCCCGTGAACTCGACTTGCTCGCCGTCGTCGGTCGATGTCGTATTCGCGTCCGCCGTCGAGTCGGATTCCGTCTCGGTCGTCGTCGTTTCTTCGACGTCGCCTTCGACGTCGCTTCCGAACGCGTCGAGTCCGGTTTCCGCCTCGTTCGTGTCGCTTTCTCCGTTCGCCGCGTCCGTCGGGGAGCTGTTGTCGAGGACGGAGATGGTCGACTGCCATCCGGCGGAGGCTTCGATGTCGTCCGCCCAGCCGTCTTTGATGGCGACGTCCGCGAACGCGACTTTGTCGCCCGGCGCGAGTTCGCGGTCGGCCTTTTCACCCCAGAGCGCGACGCGGATGTCGCCGGTTTCGTCCTGCACGCGGACGTTCTTCACCTGACCTTCCGACCCGTCGTCGCGGTCGAACGTGCGTTTCGGGTCCGATGAGCGAATCACACCGGTGATGTCCGCCGTGTCGCCGATTTCGAGGTTCGCGATCGGCGTGCTCTCGGGGACGTATTCGATGTCGGCGTCGATTTCCTCGACTGCGCCACGGTTGCCGACGTGGAGTTCGAGGTTCCCATCGCGCTCGCGGACGTACCCGTCCACGATTTCGACGGTGATGCCGGGTTCCAGTTCCTCGACGATGTCCGCACGCTCGTCCCAGAGCGTGATTCGGATTCGACCGGTTTCGTCGCCGACGGTGAGGTTGGCGACTTTGCCCTCGGAGCCGTCGTCACGGTCGAACGTACGGACGGTTCCGGTGTCGAGTAGTTTACCCGGAAGGTTCACGTCCGAGAGGCCGAGCGAGAGGTCGGAGACGGAGTAGGAGTCCTGAACCTGCACGTCGATTTCCGTGTCGTCGTCCGGTTCGGCTTGGTCCACGTTGACCTCGGTCCCGCTGTAGCCGTCCGTCGGGCGGCCCTTGATTCGCAGGACTTGGCCGGGTTCGAGTTCTTCCTCGGCACCCCGTGCCTGTTCGTCCCAGAGCGAGATTCGAATCGACCCGGTTTCGTCCGCGACGTCGACGTTCAGGACGTGACCGTCCTCCGCGTCGTCGCCGTCGCGTTCGAACGTTCGGATATCGCCGACGCTCGTCACCTTGGCAACGAATTTCACTTCCTCGATGCCGGGTTCGATGTCGGCGACGCCGTTCACCTCGCTTTCGTCCAGTTCGTGCGCGATGAGCATTGCGGCGGTTTCCTCGTCCGCAAGCCCACCCATCTGTTCGACTTTTTCCTCGACGGCGTCCCGGAACTCGTCCAGAGAGATGTCGGCGTCGAGGTCCCCATGTACCTCGTCTATAACGCCCATAATCGTACTCGGTTGCAGGGTTGGCCGTCGCTTAAGCGTTGTCTTTGTGTCGGGGAACGGAAGTCCGCCGATCCCGATCCGGTTCGAATCATAGCTATCAGTGGCCGCATTTTCGTTGATAAAGTTACGCCCCGTGCCTCGATGACGCTTTCGTGGATCGTCAGTTCTCGGTGGTGGACGAACTGCCGTCGGTGCTCGCGACCACTTTCGATTTCCCCATGCTCTCGTGGGTGACTTTCACCGACTTCGGTACCGAACCGGCGAACGTGAGCGTCGCACGGTACTCGATTTTGGTGAGACACTCCGAACAGCCGACGGTCCCGCTCTTCTTCTTCGTTCCGACCGTCACCATGTACGTCCCCGTTTTCGGGTCGGTTTTCGTACTCTTGAGGTAGGGTATCGCACAGGAGTCGCTTCCTCCGATCGTGCCGGTGATGACCATCCGCGAGTCCGTGACCTCGACGGACGCCTCGTTTTTCGGGGTTCCGCAGTTCGAACTGAGGACCTTCACCGTACCGTCCTTGAGATTCGACTCGCCGCCGTCCGCCGAGGTCGTGGTCTCCGTTCCGGTCTTCGTCGTCATCTCTTCGGTCGTCGTCCCGTCCGCCGTGGTCGTCGTGGTCGTCGTCGTAGTCGTATTCGTACTCTCGGACCCCGAACCGCCAGGACTGCCGCCGTCTCGACTGAGACAACCGGCCAGTATGCCGACCGTCGTCGCCGCACCCGCTCGTTTCAGGATGTCTCGTCGTTGCATACTATCGGATACTATACCCATTCTAAAAACTGTCCCGTAGACGAAAATAGCGATTTGAGTTATTCTCATACTGCCGCCGGGTGCGAATCGTGTGGTTGCCTCGCATCCACACACCGCCACCACATCGCAAGCGCTATTAAGCCGAGCGCGAAATGAATGAATGAGTCCTGGTAGGGTAGTGGACTATCCTCTTGGCTTGCGGAGCCAGGGACCGGAGTTCAAATCTCCGTCAGGACGTTCATTTCATTCACGACCTGACTTGCCTCACGCTCGCGTGAGGCTCACGTCAGGACGTCATTCTTACGGAACCAACTCACGAGAGCCGAGGCTCTCGTGAGTCGTGGAGGAAGATGATGACTGCGGAGATTTGAGCAGGGAAATCGCACGCCCGTGAAGGAGCGTATGCGACTGAGCAGGAACGATTTCACGATTTCAAATCTCCGTTAGACCGCTCACTTCGTTCACGCTCTGACGTGGTTTACGCTCGTTTCACTCACGTAAACCTCCGTCAGAACGTTCATTTCATTCACGACCTGACTTGCCCTACGATCGCGTGGGACAGTCGTCAGAGCGAAGCTCTGACTGGCCCTACGCTCACTCCGTTCGCGTAGGACTCCGTTAGACCGCTCACTTCGTTCACGCTCTGACGTGGTTTACGCTCGTTTCACTCACGTAAACCTCCGTCAGGACGTTTGTCGAATCCGACTCACTTCGTCGCGCGCAGTAGAACCTTCTCGTTGCTGAACTCGGTTACTTTCCCATCTTCAACCGTCACGTCGTACACCTCCTCGGCTTCCGGCCCGCGGACGAGTTCGTCCAGTTTCTCGCGCGCGTCCTCTCCGGGATTGGTTCGTTCGGCCCACGACTCGTAATCGAGGGATTTTCGCATGGTCGTGAGTTCGTCGACCGACAATCCGACCTCGTCGAACCGGTCGCGCCACTGCGCGGCGGAGTAGGCCTCGCCGTGAGTCGAATCACGGAGGCGTTCGAACCGGTTGTAGAACGCCGCCAGTTCGTCGTCGTCGGGAACGATGTTGTCCTCGAATGCGACCACGCCGCCGGGAGCGAGCACGCGCGCGACTTCCGACACGAAGGCGTCCGGGTTCGGGAAGTGGTGGGCCGCGATGCGGCAGGTGACGGCGTCGAACGTCCCGTCCGAGAACGGTAGCCGCTCCGCGTCGGCGACGGTGCCGACCACCGGAAACGCGTCCGTCGCCGTTTCGACCATCTCAGGGGTTGCGTCGGCGGCGACGACGATGTCGGCGTCGGCGACTTCCCCGAGCGCGCCAGCGGTGTGTCCGGCACCGCAGGCCACGTCGAGGGCGGTCGATGCGCCGTCGCACCACGACGCGAGGAGTTCGAGGTCAGCACCTTCCCGGTGAACGTCGCTGTCGAGATAAGAAGTGGCCACCGCGCCGAACGAATCCGTCGTCGCCCGCTTCCGTTCGAGTTCGTCCATGCGAGACGGTACGTCGAGCGGTGCGAATACCGTTGCCGTTTGACCAATATTCGCGGATAGATGTGGATGGATGTATGGGTCGGAGACCGTGCTATGTTGTCTCTGGCCAAATCTGGTATGAACCGGGACACTTTTGAATCTCGGCTGAATATTTACTCGTGTATGAGTAAAGCTGAAACCTACCGTTTGTTCGTTCGTGATCTGAAGAAATGGGCCGCGAAGAAAGCCGCTAAATAACCATTCTCGGTTCGAACCCCCGACGATAACCCAGTCAGGTCCCATGGGGGTTCGTTTTCCTCGGTTCGGTGTGTGACTGTTCATCGTCGGAAAGGAATTTTCGTCTCGACAAACGAGTAGTCGTATGGATACCTACCTTCGGGCCGGACTCGCCATCTACAACGCGGGTGAGTTTCACGCCGCCCACGACGCGTGGGAGGATTATTGGTTGGGCCTCGACAGCGGTACGGCGGACGAACGCTTTCTCCACGGACTCATCCAGTTCACCGCCGTGGTTCACCACACGACGGATTCGAACTGGACCGGAATTCGTGGCCTCGCCGAGAGCGCGGCCGCTTACCTGGGCGACCTTCCCGGGGAGTATCGAGGCGTCGACGTCGAGACGGTTCGGAGCTACCTCCGTGCCGTTCGTGACGACCCCGAGTACGTCGAGCGGGTAGCACCGCCGCGCTTGACCGACGACGGGGCCGTCCTCCGTCCCGACGACCTCGATTTCGAGGAATCGGCCGTCGCCGCACTCGTCCTCGCCGAGGAGTTCGGCTACGAGGAGTCGGTGCTCGAACGGGCTATCGAGTTCGCGCGGATGGATTTGGAGGCGGGCGACGAAGGAAGTCGGTTCATCACGTTCGTCATGGATTTCGTTCGCCAACCTGAGAACAGGGCGTTGATCTTCCAGCGTCTGTCCCAACACGTCGAACGACGGGAGTTCCGGGAGACGGACGTTGACGGCCTGTTCGAGTAGGTGATGTCACTCAGAAACTGAGACACGATCAGGATATTGGGAATGATTTATGGTCGTGACACCCGCTAGGCACAGACAATGAGCGAGGTTTCCGCGAGCGTCGGGCGTTATCTCAGCACGATTCACCTCGTGAGCGAGAGTACCGGCCGTCCGGCCAAAACCGGCGAACTGGCGACGGCGTTGGACGTGAGCTCCGCCAGCGTCACCGAAATGCTCACCACGCTCGAAGCGCGCGACCTTGCAACGTACGAGAAGTACAAGGGGGCGAGGCTCACCGACGAAGGCGAGGAAACCGCACGCGAAGTGATGTGGAAACACTGTCTCGCGGAGAACTTCCTACTGTCAGACCTCGAAATCGATAGCCCGGAGGAAGCACGCGAGATGGGGAACGCCCTCTCGGACGAGGTGGCCGCGCGTATCCGCGAGCGTATCAACCATCCGTGTACTGGAGAGTGTAGCGCACCACATACCGAGTACAACGAGTGCTGTGACGACGTGCGCGACACGGAACCGACGGATCACGAGTGACTGGCGAATTCAGGCGAATCGGACGATCTTCTCGAAGGCATCGGACGGAAGCGTTTCGCCCGACGTGATTCCCCGTGCGGAGGTTTCTCCCAGCGAATCGGTGACGAACTGACGGGCGACGAGTGCCTTCCGGTCGTTCCCTGCCGCGAGTTCTCCGTCCGCTTCCGACAGCAACAACGCGGCGGTGTACACGTCGAAGACGTACTCGGCCAGTTCCTTCGCATGATGCTGTGCGTAGTCGTCTCCTTCCGTCGCTACCGCCCCGAGTGCCTCCTGTAGCCCCCCGAGTTCATCGCGCGTCGTCACCACGAGGTCGGTCAGTTCGTCGTGTTCCACGCCATCGAGTCGATCACGGATCAGGGCCAGTGCCGGTTCGTGTGCGTTTTCGCGAGCCATCGAACGAAGCACGTCGAGCGAGAGGATGTTCGACGTTCCCTCCCAGATGGGGAGTACCTGTGCATCGCGCAGAAGACGATGGGTGACGAAATCGTTCACGTAGCCGTTGCCGCCGTGAATTTCCATCGCGTACGAGGCGACATCGACGGCCATCCGTCCCGTTCGAGACTTTGCGATGGGGACGAGCAGTCGCATCAATCCGAACGCGTCCTCGTCACCTTGCTGATATCTGTCGAACGCCCTCCCGGCGTCGAACGTGAAGGCGGTCGCCGCTTCGTGTGCCACTGCCATCTCGACCAAGTCGCGGCGCATCAGCGGATACTGGTCGATGGATTTCCCGAACGCTTCGCGGTTGGCCGCCCGAACCTTGCTCTCCAACAGCGCCCGTCCCATGAGACCGCACGACGCGAACGCGTTCGCGATCCGTTCGAGGTTGAGCATCTCGGACATGTAGCGGAACCCCGAGTCGATTTCCCCCACGAGGTTCGCCTCGGTGCCGCCGAATTCGACCTCCCCGGTCGGAACGCTGACCGTCCCGAGTTTGTCCTTCAGGCGGCGAATCGTGTATTCGTTTTCCTCATTATCGTGGGTCGTCTCCGGTACCAAGAACAAGGACAGTCCATCGGTCCCGGCGGGTGCGTCGGGTCGCCGGGCGAGCGTGAGAATCGCTCCGGAATCGACGTTCGAGCAGAACCACTTCTCGCCGGAGAGTTCCCACCCGCTTCCGTCCTCGACGCGCTCCGCGATGGTCTCGGTCGCGCCGACGTCGCTTCCGCCCTGCCGCTCCGTGAGGAACATCGCGCCTTGGAGCAGGTCGTCGTACTCGCGGGTCGTGAGTCGATCGAAGGTTTCCGAGAGCGGACCGTCGGCACCGGAACTGTCGGCATCGGAACCGTCAGCGAACCGTTCCAACACGAGCGCGACACCGGCCGTCATCGCAACCGGGCAGGTCAACCCCACGTCGGCGTAGGCGAGCAGGTAATCCATCGTCAAGTGATGGAGCATGGGCGCCGGGGCGTCCTGCTCGGGAGGTGCCCGAAACGAGTCGGCGACAGCACCCGAACCGTACACCAGTCGCTCGCTTTCGAGTTGATGAGGATGATATTCGACCTCGTTCACGGCATCGCCGAACCGGTCGTAGCGCCGGAGTTCCGGGCCGTGCTCGTCGATGCTGTCCGAGTGCTCCGCGACGATACTTCCGACGATGTCGCCGAACTCGTCGAATCGCTCCTCGGCCCATCCTCGGTCACCGCCGTAAGTGCGTTCGACTTCGTGCTGTAGTACCGGGTCGTACTGCCAGTAGTTCAGCCCTCGCCCGCGGTCGAACTGCCCGTAGTCGACAGTCATGCTGACGAAGGAATCGCGCGCGAGCTAATTAAACGATGTCCCGAGAGGAACGATTACACGATGTCCCGGTACACGCGACCGAAGGCGATTCGCTGAAGGGTTCCGATCGCGGCTTCCTCCTTTTCGTGGTACGTCACCGCGACGACCGTTTCTGCTGCGGGTGCGACGTGCCACGCGACGTTGTCCACGTTTTCACTGCCCTCCACGTGTCTCTCGAAATCGTCCGGAACGTCGGCGTCGAACTCCTCCGTGGTTCCGGTGTGCGTTTCGAGGAGGGTGGCGAAAAGCGCGTCCCGCGCGGTGGAAACGACGTCGCTCGTCACCCGCTCGCCGTACTCTTCGCTGTCGAAGCGCATCGCTTTCGCCGTTTCCTTGACGACGGTCTGTGCTGCCGGACCGATGTCCTCGTACTGTTCGCGGGCGGCCGCTTCCGTTGCCGGGGAAAAAACGCCGTGCGTCTCCATGTCCGATACGTTTTGGGGCGAGGAACTATTCGTTTTCGTCCTGTGCCGTGTCCGTTCCGTCGGCGTCGTCGTCCTCCCCACCCTCACTTTCGTCGTTCATCATCTGCTCGGTCATCTGCCGTGCTTCCGCCATGATTCGCTGTGCGTCGGCACCCATCGCCGCATCCCGACCGTAACCACCGGCTTGCTGGAGTTCGTCTTCGAGTCCGTGTCCACCGTGTCCATGGCCGTGGTCGTGCCCGTGACCGTGGTCGTGGACCGTATCCTCGAACACCTGCGGATACTCCTCTTCGTCCGCGTACTCCGTGATTCGCGGCGCGAGTTCGTCGGGACCGTCCTCGTTCCACCCCGGCGCGTACTCGTCGAGCCACGATTCGTGTTCGTCGTCCCCGAGAATGGCCGCAAACGCGAGATGATTGGCGAGATGTTCCCCGTCAGACTGTGGCGTTTCACACACTGGACACGCATATCCCATACGTGCGATACGGTTTCCGCATTGAAAAACGATTCACTCGGTGCCGACCGGGTCGAGTTCGACTAACATCACGAGCGCGTCCTCACCGTCGCCGTAGTATTGCGGTATCGTCCGGAGATACCGGAAACCGAACTCCTGATACAGCGAAATCGCCGGTTCGTTGCTCGCTCGGACCTCCAACTTGACGCTGCGTGCGGACTGGAACTGCAACCCGGACAGCGCTCGCTTGAGCAATTCCCGCCCGATTCCTTCGCCACGGCGGGACGGATGCACCGCGAGGTCCTTGATGTGCCCGAGTGGACGCCCGTGGTTCGGGATCACGTCGGCGACGACGTAGCCGATGATCTTCACCCCGTCCGTGGCGACGAGAAACGTCGGCTCGCCGACGTACCGTTCGAACGCGGCAAACGGCCACGGCTGTTCGAACGACGCCTTCTCGATGCGGAAGATGGCGAGCAAGTCCGCGTCTTCGGCGGGGCGAATGGAGAGTGACCCCGTCTCGCTCGCAGTGGCTGTCACAACTGCGTATTCGACGCGGAGAACTAAAGCGTTCGTGCCCGACCTTTTCCTGTCGTTCGAAAGAACGGAGTTCTTTCGTGATGTCGTCAGATTCCGACGGAATCTGACTGCTAACCAGAAGCCGAAGGCTTCTGGTGATGACGAGAGAGCGACGCTCTCTCGAACCACGGTCGGGAGCAGAGACCAGCGCCAAACGGCGCTGGTCTCTGCCTGTCTCCCTGGGAAAAGGTCGATCAAAAGCCCGCGTCACCTCACTTCCGTCGCGTCCGAAGACTCGCATTCGCTCGTCTTCATCGCTCCGTCGGAGGTTCCTCGGCCCGGAAAATCGGAGATTTTCCGGCGTCTCAAAATCGCGGCGCGATTTTGATGCTCGAAAGACCGCAGGTCTTTCGGTGAGGTTGCTAGTGACTAGCGGTTGTGTAGATTCCTATCGTTCGCGAAAGACCGGCTCTGCTAGTTACTTCTTGCTTCCAAAACAGAGCTCTCGCTACTCACGTAATCGGCCGAAAAATGGGAGAATGCTGGTTACTTAGTCGTCCGCGGAGGCCGCTGCGTCGCCGCCTTCGACTTGCTTCTTCGTGTGCGGCAGTTTACCACCGTCGGCGAGGATCTGGCGCTCACGTTCGGACGCGTCGAGCGTCGCGGTGAGTTCCCAGTCGTCGTTCACGCGAACCGTGAACTCTTCCTGGCCGGAGCGGACCGCTTCCGAAACGTCATCGACGATTTCGATGTCGTCGCCCTGTTCGATCTTCTGGTAGTCGTCATCGTTGATTTCGAGCGGGATGAGACCGAAGTTGAACAGGTTCGCCTTGTGGATGCGGGCGAAGCTCTGTGCGAGGACGCCGTCCACGCCGAGGTACATCGGGCACAGTGCCGCGTGTTCGCGCGAGCTACCCTGTCCGTAGTTCTCGCCAGCGACGAGGAAACCACCGTCGGAGTCGAGTGCGCGCTGTGCGAAGTCGTCGTCAACACGCGAGAGCGTGAACTCGGAGAGTTTCGGGATGTTCGACCGGTACATCAGGATGTCCTGCGTCGCAGGGATGATGTGGTCGGTCGTGATGTTGTCCTGCATCTTGAGCAGGGCCGGGCCTTCGAGCGTGGATTCGAGTTCGTCCTTCAGCGGGACGTCGCCGATGTTCGGGCCTTTGATGAGTTCGTCGTCGACGGCCTGGTCGGGGGCGATGAGGTCGGGGTCGTCGGCGGTGGTGCCGTAGTCGTCACCCATCTCGAATCCGGGCGCGTCGAGGTCGCCGAGTTCGTCGGCGAGGTCGCGCGGGTCGACAATTTCGCCTTTGATGGCCGCCGCCGTGGCGACTTCGGGCGAACAGAGGTAGACGGAGTCGTCCTCGATACCGGAGCGACCCTCGAAGTTGCGGTTGAACGTACGCAGGGAAACGGAGTCCGAGGCCGGAACGTGACCGATACCGATACACGCACCACAGGTCGCCTCGGAGAAGTTGACGCCTGCCGCCATCAGTTCGGCAACCCAGCCTTCGCGGGCCAGCATCTCGGAGGCCTGTTTGGACGCCGGAGCGACGATGAGGTCCGTCTTCCGGTTGACCGTGCGGCCTTCGACCATCTTCGCGGCGGGGAGGATGTCCTCGTAGCCACCGTTCGTACAGGAGCCGATCATGACCTGGTCGACCGACTGTCCGGCGACTTCGCGGACAGGGACGACGTTGTCGGGCATCGACGGCTGTGCGATGAGCGGTTCGATCTCGGAGAGGTCGATGACGATCTCGTCGTCGTACTCCGCGTCGTCGTCGGCCTGGAGTTCGACGTGCTCGTCCTCGCGGCCGAGGGCGCTGAGCCATTCCTCGGTCTTCTCGTCCGTCGGGAAGATGGAGGTCGTCGCGCCGAGTTCCGTGCCCATGTTGGTGATGGTCGTCCGTTCCGGAACGGAAAGCGTCTCGACACCGGGGCCGGTGTACTCGAAGATTTTGCCGACGCCACCTTTCACGGAGAGGCGACGGAGCATCTCGAGGATGACGTCCTTCGCGGTGGACCATTCGGGGAGTTCGCCTTCGAGGCGAACGCTGACGATCTCCGGCATCTCGATGTAGTACGGGCCGCCACCCATGGCGACTGCGACGTCGAGACCGCCCGAACCGATCGCGAGTTCACCCAGTCCGCCGGGTGTCGGGGTGTGGGAGTCCGACCCGAGCATCGTCTTGCCGGGTGCGGCGAAGTTCTCCTTGTGGACGTTGTGACAGATACCGTTACCCGGACGGGAGTAGTGTGCACCGAACGTGCCTGCCGCGGAGCGGAGGAATCGGTGGTCGTCCGTGTTCTTGAAGTCGAACTGGTAGGTCTGGTGGTCACAGTACTGGGCCGCGATCTCGGTCTGGACCTCGTCCATGTCGAGAGCCTCGAACTGGAGCCAGACGAGCGTCCCCGTGGTGTCCTGTGTGAGAACCTGGTCAATCTCGATCCCGATTTCCTCACCGGTTTCGAGTTCGCCCTCGACGAGGTGCTCGCCGAGAATCTTTTCCGTCAGTGTTTGTCCCATATCAGACGAATATCGACCCTCCGAAGGTATAAATCCCGCGTGTTTACGTTTTCATCGTTCGTGGTAAATCAGGCTCTCGTCAGGCAATCATTGCGAAAATGAGGGCGGTCAAAAGGGTGAGACGACGAAAATTAGTCGAAACGAACCTCCACGATTTCGACTTCGGTAACGATCGGCGTATCGTCGTCGGCCCGTCCCCACGAGAGAGACGGAACGACGTCGTAGGCTTCGGTTCCGTTCTGTAGTTCGAGTCGAACCGTCCGTCCGTCGGCGAGCCACCGATTTATCTCCGCTCGATGGTCGTCGGCGAACCGGTTCGTCTCCGCCGTATTCTTCCCGCGGCGAACCGCGACGACCTCGACGGAAAGCCCGTCGGCGCTCGTCCGGAGGTTTACACGGAGGGGGACCTGTGCACGCTCGTCGGAGAGGAACGGAAACGCGAGGACGGCGTCTTCCGCGTCCTCCAACCGGTCGATCTCGGTTCCCAACCCTTCACGGACGGCGTTCACCGATTCCTCGACGGAATGCATGGATTCCTGTACCGATTCCTCGATGCCGCGGCGAAGCTGTTCGCCGAAGTCGGGGTCGAACGGGCTGGGATGACCCCTCCCGTGTCGTTCGCGCCCGCGATGCCGGTGATGCCGCTGGTCGTGCATCTGCCGTGCATGCGTTCGTCCTCTTTCATGCCCTCCTCCCCGACCGGCCCCTCGCCTCTCGTCGTCGTGGGGTCCCCGTTCCAACCCTCGTCGGAGCGCCTCCTCCCACGACAGGTCCAACTCGCGCTTTCGGTGTTTCAGCCGTTCGAACACTTCGTCGTCGTCGATGGTGATCCGGATGTTCCGACTCATACCAGTCGCTACCGTCCCCGGCATCATAATTGTTTCCTCGAAACGCACATCGAAATCACATTGAACACACATTCGACGCACAATCAGTGCATAGATTTATGACTCCCGTCGACAAACCCCCGGTGATGAACCCATCCATCACGAAGGACGACCGGGTCAAAGTACTCGGTTCCGCCACCTACGACGACATCGACGCCGAACACGTTCGCGTTCTGGGCTCCCTTACGGTAAAGGGCGATACGCACGCGGAACGGGCGAAGGTCGCGGGTGCGGCGACGATACGGGGTAATCTCGACGTGGATTCCATCACGGTCTCCGGATCGACAAAAGTCGCTGAAGACGTGACAGCGGACAGCGTCTCCGTGTCCGGGTCGCTATCGGTACGGGGAACCACGCAGGCGGACACGCTCGATTGTTCGGGGTCGGTGAAACTGGAGACGGTCACGGCTGATCAGTTCGAAACCTCGGGTATGGCCAAAGTGGCGACGTTGGACGCCGAATCGGTTCGGGTCCACGGTGCGATCCAGGCGGGCCACGTCGAAGCGGACGACGTCCGGTTCAACCTCGTCGGCGAGTCGGTCGTTTCGTCCCTCGTCGGGGATTCCATCGTCGTCGGTCGGCGTCGGCCCGACGGTTTCCTTCGAGCGAAGTCCATCGAGGGAAGCGATATCACGCTTGACTACGTGGACGTGGAACGAGTCGTCGGCGACCACGTCAAACTCGGAGCGAACGCCCGCGTCGGCGTCGTTGAGGCGGAGGAACTCGATATGGCGGACGGGGCGGTCGTCGACTCGGCCGAATGATACGGGTACCGCTCCCGAACGACACGGGACCACCACTGAGCGACGTGTGAATGATGCGTGAATGGTGCGTGTGTGAGACACGCACACTACGCGAGAACGGTAACGGCTTTACTTTCTCGGACACGCCGTCCGCCTATGTTCCAGAGCGGAACGTTCGTCGCAGAACACATCGAGGAGATTCGGAGACAGCAGATACAACCGAACGGCGTCGATCTGACGCTGGAAAAGGTGTACGAACAGCGGGATTCCGGGCGTATCGGGCGAAACAACAAGGAAATCGGCGACCGTCACCGGATCGAATCCGAACAGATGACGGAAAAGTCTCCGGAGAACTACTACCTCCCGGAAGGTGGCTACATCGTCCAGTACGCCGAAACGGTCGAAATCCCGGAGGGGCACGTCGGCTTCATCTACCCACGGTCGTCGCTCATGCGTAACTCGTGCATGCTCAACACGGCGGTGTGGGACGCGGGCTACAAGGGGAAGGGAGAAGGGTTGCTGCAGGTCCACCACGACATCGAACTCGAACGCGGTGCACGTATCGCACAACTCGTTCTCGCCGAGGCGGACCACGACGAAACCTACGACGGCGACTATCAGCGCGAGAATTTGGACTAAGCGACAGCGGGAACGTCGTTTCATCCCACGAAATATCTCATCTGAATTCAACTCTCAACTATCGGCAACAATCCTTTAGTTTATTTAATTGCAACCAAAAAATGGGATGGTTGATATCAAATCACAAGGTCGGCGACGGTTCCTCAAAAGAACTGGGGTAGCAGCGGTTGCGTCCACGATCCCCTTCAGTGGGGCAGCGGCGGCGGACGGTGGTGTGCTGGACAGTGCGTTCGACGATTCGACGGATCTCCTCCAGGAATCCCTCGTCGTCTTCGAGAGCAACGACGACGTGGATCAACTCGGTACGTTGAACCTTGCCAATGGCTATCACAAGTTCGACGTACTTCCCATCGGTTATACCGAACTTTCGGTGAGCCAGTTGGAGACGATAGCTGACTGGGAGTCGGTTCGATACGTCCGAAAGAACGTCGAGTTGGACTACTACAACGACGACAGTCGGCGAGTTACGGGTGCCAACGACGTGCAGTCGGACCTCGGATATACCGGGACCGACGTGCACACCGCAGTCATCGACTCGGGTGTGGACGGCGACCATCCGGACCTCGAATCCAGTCTCGTCGCCAACTGGCAGTGGGTCGGTAACCCGCTCGACTCACCGACGTTGTGGACCCGCGCGAGCGTTCTCGATACCGACACGATCGGGCACGGAACCCACTGTTCGGGGTCCATTGCGGGCGACGGGACGAAGAGCGACGGGAAACAGCGAGGGATGGCTCCGGATGCGAACCTGACGGTGTACGCCGCGGGTGTGAGTCTGTTAGTCGTGAAGGCGGCCGCGGCGTACGACCACCTGCTGTCGCGCGTCCAGAGCGGCGCGACGGACGTGAAAATCGTCTCGAACTCCTACGGTTCCTCGAACGGCGAGAAGTTCCATCCGGACCAAGCGCTCAACGTTGCGACGTGGCACGCCTACCAAGCGGGGCTACTGCCGGTGTTCGCGGCGGGCAACAGCGGACCGGACACGAACACGCTCAATCAGTACGCGAAAGCGCCGCACGTCCTCGGCGTCGCGGCGACGAAGGACGACAAGACCGTGACCGACTTTTCGTCCCGTGGTCGGAAACAGGATAGCACCAACACCCCGGACAACTGGGACCGGAAAACCGCACTCGACAATCTCACGGCGTATCACGACGGCGGTGGGAGTTCCGGACCGTACGGAATCTACCGTCCCGGCATCGGTGCACCGGGCAACGAGATCGTCAGTACGATGTCGCCCGATGACGCGCTACAGGCGGAAAGCCCGGAGGACGGTCGGCTCTGGTATGCAACCATCAGCGGGACGAGCATGGCGACGCCGATGGTCGCGGGAATCGCCACGCTCGTCGTCGACGCCTATCGGCAGAACAACAACGGCGACATCAGCCCGCTGGAACTACTCAATACCCTCACGGCCGAGGCGGAGGACACACACGGCAACTACACCCCGTGGAACATCGGAACCGGGTTCGTGGACGCCGTCGATTCGGTAACCCGTGCCGAGAACGGTTCCCTCGGTACGTACGGCGACGTGAGTCTCGTGAGTAACTGAGGGTGGGAGAAATCGATACGTCTATTTTTATCGGGTTTCGAGTTCCTCCCGAACGTGGCGGAGAAAGACGTACTGAAACGATGTTCCGAATGCGGCGAAAAGTTGCTCGAAATCTATCTCGAAGGCGGTCTCTGCCCGGACTGTCGTGAATCGTAACTCATCAGTGTCGAGTTCCGATAGCGAGCATTCGCGTCGACGGCAGCGACGGATGGGTTTCGAAACGAAAGGTGTTTTGCGGGGTTGTTCACAGTTAGAACCGTGAATGAAAACCGCGTTCAGTTCTACGCACTCTATCTCACCCGATTCGCCGCCGGGTTCGGATTCATCACGCTGGCGACGCTTCTCCCGACGTATCTCAACGTTCTAAATCCCCAGTCGGGTGTCGTCGTCGGACTGTTCGTCTCCGGACTGACCGCCGCACAGTCGATCGCCGTCGTCCCGCTCGCGTGGGGTGGCGATCGATACGACAAACGAACCGTGTTGCTCGGCAGCATCGTAGTTTCCATCGCGGCCTACGTCGCGTTTCCGTTCGTGGAGAGCAGTTGGGGTTTCATCGCCGCACGTGCGCTCCAAGGGGTTGCCCTGACCGGAACTGGCCTCATCACGCTCGCGCTCGTCGGTGAACTCTCGACGGCCGACACACGCGCGAACCATATCGGGAAAGCCAATTCGGCGCGGTTCGCGGCGTCCATCCTCGGGTCGATTTCGGCCGCGACGTTGTATCAACAGTACGGGTTCGACGTGGTGTTCGGGGTCATCGTCGCCCTGTTGGTTCCGGCGCTGTTCGGCGTGTTGTTGTTCGTGGAACCCGACGACACGCGAATCGAAGGCTTTCCGTTCTCGGATTTGGCGCTCAATCGCAAACTCCTGACGCTGACGAGTTTCCGCTCCCAGTACGCCGTCGCGGTAACGATGGTTCGAAACTGGGTCGTCGTATACGCGGGACTGAAGGCGTCTCAGGGTGGGTTGGCCTACGCGGCGCTCGCCGTCAGCGCCGTGCTCATCTCGGAGAAGTTCACGAACATGCTGTTTCAACCCCACACGGGACGCCTTTCAGACCGATATGGCCGCGCTCTGTTCGTCTTCTGCGGCGGCGGCCTGTACGGGCTCGTCGCGCTCTGTATTCCGTTCTCACCGACCATCGGTCGGACGCTCGGACTTCCGTCGATGTTTCCGATCCTCGGGCAACTCTCGCCCGCGTTCCTCCCCCTGGTGGGGTTGAACGCGCTTCTCGGCATCGCCGATAGCTTCCGCGAACCGGCCAGCATGGCGCTGTTCGCCGACGAAGGGGTCGAGGGCGGCGGCGTGGCGAGCAGTTTCGGCGTTCGGGATTTGGTGTGGCGGCCGGGGAGTATCCTCGCGCCGATTCTCGCCGGAATACTGACGACCGGACCGGGTATCCAGTGGGTGTTCTATTTCGGCGGCGCTGCCGCTATCTCCGGCGTCCTGACGTTCCTCGGCGTACTGTCGTACTCCCACGGGACGAAGGCGCTGACACAGTGGTAGCGATCAGAAGGACTCTCAACTACATCTTTTATGACATGTATTTCAGTCGAATATTTCTCATCCATAGAATACATTATACTATCAACATCTCATAGATACAATTAACGTCGAACGGTAGTTTTACTACGATGAATGCGACGTGCTACTGCAGTCGTTCTGCTCGTTTGCATCGTGAGCGCGGGAGCGATTCCCGCACTCGGTGTGAACGTCGGCGGGCGACACTCCGACATCGGATCGACCACGGCAACCACGAACAGTTCGACGAACGTGACCATCCTCTCTTACAACGACATTCAGACCGCCGCGGCGAAGGACGGCAACGTGCCGCGGCTCGTTCACCGAATCGACGAGCGTCGGCAGGCCCACGACAACCCGACGTTCGTCATGGGCGGCGGTGACGAACTGTCACCGAACGCGCTCTCGCCCGTCTCGGGGTGGCACGCACCCGTGGACGTGTACGATCTCATTCATCCCGACGCGGAAGCGGTCGGAAATCACGACCTCGACTACGGAACTGACGCGTTCGCGAACGCGTCCCGCGCCTCGAACTTCCCGTGGCTTGCAGCGAACCTCGTGAACGAGACGACCGGTAACACCATCGAGGGAACACAGCCCTACGAGGTAGTCCACCGTGGTGGCGTCAAAGTCGGCGTCGTCGGTGCCATCTATCCCGGCGTCGATGGCTCCGTTTCGGAGAACCTCTCGGCGCACAACATTACCGCGAAACCCGTCGTCCCGACGCTGCAGAAGTACGAGAAGCTACTTCGGCAACAGAAGAACGTCGACGTGGTCGTCGTCCTGCTCCACGAAGGCACCAAGGAAGCCGAAACGGTCGCAAAGCAGACCGACGCCGACGTGGTTCTGACCGGTCACGACGAAGTCGTCTACCGACCGCGCGTCGTGGACGGGACCATCATCAGCGAGACGGAAGCCCGCGCCGAGTACCTGAGTGAAATCAACCTCACGGTCGAGGACGGCGACGTCGTCGGCGCGAACGGCCGACTCATCAACATCACGGAGTCGACGCCGAAGAACGAAACCGCCTCGCGGATCATCAACGACTACCGTTCGGAAGTTGACCTCGATTCGACCATCGCGTACACCGAGACACCGCTCGACGCGCGATTCTCCACGAACTACCACCGCGAGAGCAACTACGGTGACCTCGTGACCGACGCGATGCGATCACAAACGGGTGCCGACGTCGCCATCACCAACGCCGGTGGAATCCGTTCGAACGGGGTCTACGGCCCCGGCAACATCACGGGCGGGGACGTGTTCAACACGCTTCCGTTCGGAAACAAGGTGGTGACCGTTCGACTGACGGGCGCACAACTCAAGGAGACGCTCGCGAGCCAAATCACGACGATGGAAAGCGACGCCGGACAGCAATACGGCGCGGAGATGTCGATGCAGGTCAGCGGCGTCCGCTTCGAGTGGGTCGGCCACGACGGAAAACAAAAAATACGCGACGTCCGGGTCGATGGAAAACCGCTCGACCCGACCGCGACGTACGAAGTCGCCGTCAACGACTTCATGGCTGGCGGCGGAAGCGGCTATCCGCTCGCCGACAAGCCGGTCGTTCAGCGCACGGACGAACTGCTCTCGACCACCGTCGTGGATTATCTGAAATCGAACGGGAAAATCGCGCCGACGACGGACGGCCGAATTCAGCGCGTCGATACGTCACTCGCCGATAAATCCGTCACCCTCGACGGACACGGAAACGCCGTCATGCAGTTCGACGCACCGGACGACTACGACGCAACCGTCCCGAACACGTTCGTCGTTTCGACCCCGGACAACCGCACCGTTGCCGCGGAGAAAGTCACCTACGACGCCGACGAGGACACGCTCACGGTTCGCTTCGACGACGGCGAACTCACGTCGCTCGTCGGCTGTGATGAAACGGCACAACTCGAACTCTACGGCGGGTATCAGTCCTCGCAGTACGACCGCGTCTACTTCAACTACTCCCGGCTGAACGCGGACGTGACTGCGACGCTCGCGGACCGGAACGGACACGGCGCGAGCGAGCGCGACGCAACGAACGAGACGAACGAAAACGAGGACGCCAACCGAGCGACGGTGCCGCCGGTGGCGGCCGCCTGATCGGTCGAATTCGTCTGCCGGTCGAACGTTTCCCTATTTTCCGAGGTCGAACAACTCGGCGGCCTGTTCCATGTCCTTGTCGCCGCGGCCGCTCAAATTCACGAGAATGACGTCGTCCTCGTCCTTTTCGGCGGCTAGCTGTTTCGCCAGTGCGACGGCGTGACTCGATTCGAGCGCGGGGATGATGCCCTCCAGTTCGCTGAGTTCGCGGAACGCGGCGAGCGCCTCCTCGTCGGTGACGCCGGTGTACTCACATCGTCCCGTCTCGCGGAACTGGGCGTGTTCCGGACCGACGCCGGGGTAGTCGAGTCCCGCGGAAACCGAGTGGACTTCCACGTCGTCGTTCAGAATTCGCGTTCTCATTCCGTGCAGGATGTCGGTCGTGCCGTTCGCCAGCGGTGCGGCGTGGCGCTTCGAGTCGGTGCCTTCGCCGCCGCCTTCCGCACCGTACAGTTCGACGGGGTCGTCGCGAAACGCGTGGAACAACCCGATGGCGTTCGATCCCCCGCCGACGCATGCGACGGCGGCGTCGGGGAGTTTTCCGGCCTGCTCCCGAATCTGCTCCCGTGCCTCCTCGCCGATGACTGACTGGAAGTCCCGAACCATGCGGGGGAACGGGTCCGGGCCGACGACGCTTCCGACGAGATAGTGCGTGTCGTCCACGTTGTGGGCGAAGTCCTCCAATGCGGCATCGACCGCGTCCGCGAGTCCCGAATCGCCGCGCGTGACCTCGTTCACCTCGGCACCCATCAGGCGCATGCGGAAGACGTTCATCTTCTGGCGCTCGACGTCCTTTTTGCCCATGTAAATCTCGGTGGGAATGTCGAACAGCGCGCCGACCATCGCCGTCGCGGTGCCGTGTTGCCCCGCGCCGGTTTCCGCGATGAGTCGTTCCTTGCCCGCCTGTTTCGCCAGCAGGGCTTGCCCGAGACAGTTGTTGATCTTGTGTGCCCCGCCGTGGAGCAGGTCCTCCCGCTTCAGGTAGATCCGTGCACCGTACTCCTCGGAAAGCCGTTTCGCGTGATAGATCGGTGTCGGCCGACCGGCGAACGATTCGAGCAGGGACCGGAACTCCGACTGGAACTCCTCGGTCTCCGAAATCTCGTCGTACGCTCCTGCTAACTGTTCGAGCGGTTCCTCCAGCGGTTCGGGAACGTGTCGGCCCCCGAACGTCCCGAACTCGATGGATTGCTCTCGTGACATAAATCCCGAATGGTTAGTAAAGATCATAAATCTACTCCACGGTACTACTCCGTCCGTCGGTGTACAATTTCGTCGGGAAGGAAGTGGAAACGAGTCGGCAGAAGTGTTACTGCATATACCCGAGGTCGGCCAGTCGCTCTTCCACGTTGGCCTCGTCGTCGCCCATCGTACCGTCGTTCTCCTCGTCGTATTCGGGGTAGGACTGTGAACCGGCGTCCTCGACGACCGGAATCACCGTCCCGTCCATGCGGTCGCTGTAGGGCACGCCGAGCGCGGACATGACCGTCGGCGCGATGTCGAAGAGGTGTGCTTTGGTCGGCATCGCGTCCACGTCGATGCCCTCCCCTTTCGCGGCGACGATGCCTTCGAGTTTGTGGTTCCACGGCTCTGTCGGCGGCGCGAAGTAATCGCCGAGCAACTGTGCAGAGATGAACTGGCCCATCTGGTTCGGAATCGTCACGATGTCCGGCGCGTTGTCCGCGTTCTTCCCGTGGAAGTAGTTCTCGCGGGGCACGACCTCGCCGAAGACGAGTTCGCCGTCCGGCGTTTCGACGCCGCTGAGTTTCTCGATGAGTTCGTCACGCACCTCGTCGTACTTCTCCGGCGGGACGATGCCGTTCGGTTCGCGGCCCTGCAAGTTGATACGTACGCCGAGTTCGGTTCGTGCACGGACGTAGGCGGTCGATTTGGCGAAGTCAACCTGTTCGTTTGCCATCCGAGCCACGTTCTTCGGCGCGTACTGTTTTGCGATCTCGGCGAGACCGACCTTCTCCAATCCGGTTCGGATTCGATGCGCGGTGAAGCCGAACTGGGCCACTTTCGCGGCCAGCCGTTCGAACGTGTTCGGCTCCCACGTCTTCGTGTCCTTCCCTTCCCGGAGTTCGTCCTGAATCGGGTTCCACGACGGCATTCCGCGACCGCCGTTTCGGGCCTTCACGTAGCCTTCGTCGCGAAGGAACTCGTTGACGCGGAACTCGTACTTCTCGTACGGTCCCATCCCGTGGTCGCTCGCGATGAAGACGGTGTTCGGGTCACATTCCTCAAGCAGTTTCCCGACCTGCCTGTCGGTCTCCTCGTAGACGGTCTTCACTTTGTCCCAGTCGCCGTCGAACTCGTGGAAGACGGTGTCGGGTTTCTGGAACTGGACGAACCCGAAGTCGGGTTCGTACTCGTCCGCGAGGTAGCGGAACGCTTCCCCGCGCATGCGGACGAGGCTCGTATATTCGTCCATCTTCTGTGCGTCGGTGTAATCCGACTCCTCGCGGGAGTAGGTCGGATACACGCGGTATTCGCCGATCTCTTCGCGGATGTCGTCCAGTAGTCCATCGGGGGAACAACGTGGGTTTTCGGGACCGATGAACCCCGGAATGAGCGCGCCGTTGATGTCGTCCGGCGGGTGTGTCACCGGGACGTTGACGACGACGCTCGTGAGGTCGTGTTGGTCGAGCAGCGACCAGATCGAGTGTTCCTCGACGTCCTGCCCGCTCACGACGTGGAAATCGTATCCGTCGTAGGCGACGAATCCGCAGACGCCGTGTTTCCCGGGGTTGACGCCGGTGTACATCGACGGCCACGCACTCGGGGTCCACGGCGGCATCTGTGATTCCAGCGGTGCGGATGCGCCACCGTCACAGATGGAGCGGATGTTGGGAATGACGTCGTCCTCATACAACCGCTCGAAGACGGGCAGACATCCGGCGTCGATACCGATAAGAAGAACATCTACGTTACTCATTTACCATCACCTAGATCGTACCTGCGACCAGCGCGTGTCGTTCCGTTCGTCGAGCAAGAGGTGTCTCCTTGCATTACGACGCTCGTCGGACTCATTGGAACCTCCTACACTCCCTAGTCATTTTATTATGCTACTCTTAATTCTGGAACCGAATAGTCATTCCCCTTCACCGTCAGTGAGGGTTACACTCGGCTCGTCGATGACCGTCCGTTTCCACGTCCCGCGTGTGAACCACAGAGCCGCTACGATGGCTCCGATTATATTCCCGAAGGCCATTCCTACCCAGATACCAGTCGGCCCCATATGCTGGACGAACGCGAGGAAGTACACCGTCGGAACGCGTCCGAGCCACAGCGTGATCATCGAGAACGCCATCGCCAATTTCGTGTTGCCTGCACCGCGATACGCGCCGAGGAGCACCTGTAGGACGGCCATAAACGCGAACTCGACCGATCGTATCCGGAGGTACTGACTCCCGAACTTGACCGTTTCGTGGGCTTGGTCGGTTCCAGTCGCCATGAAGACGCCGACGATAGGGTGGGGAAACAACGCTGCAACGATTGCAACGATGAACATCACACCCGCACCGACCTTCGCCGCGAGCCACACCGCCCGCTCCGCTCGGTCGGGTTTCTTCGCGCCGAGGTTCTGACCGACCATCGTGTTCGTCGCTCGTCCCAGCCCCATCGCCGGGAGGAACACGAGCGACACGAGGCGGTTTCCGAGTCCGTAGGCGCTGACCACCGCCGGTTGGAACTGGACGATCATCGCGGTCAGAGAAATCATCGCGAGCGAACTCGTGGACTGTTCGAGGGCGCTCGGCGTGCCGATTCGGATTATCTTCCAGATAAGACCGAGGTCCGGGATGAGATCATCGACGCTGACGTTCGGTCCTGCGTCGGTGTAGAAGAGGACGTACAGTCCGAGAACGCTCGCAACGGCCCGTGCGGAGATGGTCGCGAGCGCCGCGCCCTGAACGTCCATCCCGTGAATCGGTCCCGCCCCGAAGATGAGAACCGGGTCGAGAACGACGTTGACGGCGACGCTCACTAGCATGATACGCATCGGGGTACGGGTGTTGCCGTACCCGCGCATCAACGACGTGAAGACGAAGAACCCGAACAGGAAGGGCAATCCGAGGAAGTACGTCTCCATGTATTCCCGAGCGAGCGGAACGACCTGAGTGGCCGTCGCGCCCTGTGACGGCATCACCGAGAGCATCGGTTCGGTGAGGAAGTATCCGGCGATAGCGAGGAGGACGGAGAGTAACAGGACGAACGAGAGAATCTGGCCCGCGACTTTCCCCGCGGACCCTTCGCTGTCCGCCCCGGTGAACTGGGCGACCAAGATGCTCCCGGCCGTCGTAAACCCGCCCGCGACGGAGATGAGGAAGAAGATGAGCGGAAATGCGATACTCATCGCGCCGACCGCGGCGGACGACAACCGTCCCAGCCAAAAGGTGTCCGCAACGTTGTACATCACCTGTAGAAGCTGAATGACGACGATCGGCCACGCGAGTTCGAACATCGGTCGCACCAGTCCACCGTCAGTGATCGAACTGCTGGACTGTGTGCTGGTCATCGTACCTTCGAAACGAAACACCTTGACATCAAGATTCCGAATCGTACTCGGATCGACGAACTATGCCGTAACTCCTTCCGAATCGTCGCTTTAAGACCCACAGCTCTACCCCGCTCCGGTCAGACGGTTTCCAAATCAGTCGTCCGGTCCTACGACTTTCGAGTTCGGACTGACCCGTCGCTCAAGCGGTCATCGATTAAACACCCCCTAAATCGGCGTTATTCGAGGGAATTCACGGTTATGGCTTCAGTCTCGCTATCGCTTGGGCGGGCGTCGACCCTGAAGCACATCGACCGTGCTCGTCCTTGGCTCTCCATTTGTTGTTGGAAATTTGACGGACCTGGGGACACTGTGCGGGATTTCGAACTGCGTATTCGGGCAAACCAATGGGCATACTTCGGCTTGGACGACTGTTAGATTAAGTAATTACCAGCTACAACAGCGTAGCACTAACCTGAATCGAAGTTTGGGTGAAAATACTTGTGCGGATAATTACTGCCGGAGCGACGCGATGGCACTGGCTGGCGTCGCCCCACGACACGAACGTCCGCTCGTGTCGGATGCGATCCATTCGCCGTCGTCCGTCTCTCGAAGGGAGGGTCGGTCGGCGGGACTCTCAACCGTGTATTCCGGGTCATTCAGGCTGATCGCCATGGTAGTATGTTGGCATGCATCTATCTTTATTATGTAATATATAATTGAATAGTTCGGAATGGAAACGAAATAACGCCCTCGGCTCAGTGCTCCAAAATGGCTCGTGCGGCTACGTCACGCGTTTTTCACGGTTCTATACGCTCAATAATGTCTGTTTATGAATGTGTTTGCCGCCCACTGTTCGTGATGTTTGCGAACAGTGGTTTAAACAGTTCATACCGAAAACGGAGTGGGATGATTTCATGCTCTGAGAGTGCGTCGGAAAAAGCCCGTTGCTCTCGAGAGAGCGTCTACGGGGTGACGCGCCAGCAGAACGAGATCTGGTTCTTCACGCCGCACGCTCGAGAAAATTCTGATACTATCCGGCGAAATGGTAATGACCTCGCCAAGGAGATATCCCTACCATGCCGAAAATTGCCCTGATCGGTGCGGGGAGTATGGTCTTTGCGAGGAAATTGATCGGGGACATACTCTCGTTCGAGGAGCTTTCGAGCAGCGAACTCTCGTTGATGGACATCGACGAGCACCGCCTCGCCCAAACCCATCGAATCGCCGAGGCGATGATCGCGAACGAAGGGCTCGATGCGAATGTCCAAGCGACACTCGACCGCCGAGAAGCGGTCGCGGACGCGGACTACGTCCTGAACATGATCAACGTCGGCGGAACCGAACCGTTCGAAAACGAGATTCGAATCCCCGAGAAGTACGGCGTGAAACAATCCATCGGCGACACGACCGGTCCGGGCGGGATTTTCCGCGGACTCCGTACGATTCCGACGATACTCGACCTCGCCGCCGACATGGAAGAATTGTGCCCCGATGCCCTCCTTCTCAACTACACGAACCCGATGGCGATCCTCTGTAAGGCTCTATCCGACGCGACTGACATCGACGTCGTCGGTCTCTGTCACTCCGTTCCGCACACGGCCGAGGCCATCGCGGAGTACGTCGGCGTCCCAGCGTCGGAACTGGAGTACTGGGTCGCAGGTATCAACCATATGGCGTGGTTCCTGGAGTGTGAACACGACGGCCATTCCGTCTACCCGGCGCTCCGTGACGCCGCCGAGAACGACGAAACCTATCGAAAGGACACCGTCCGGTTCGAGATGCTGAAACACTTCGGCGCGTTTCCCACCGAATCGAGCCATCACATGAGCGAGTACGTCCCGTACGTCCGCACCGACGACGCGGCCATCGAGGAGATGGGCGGGACGAACTTCGCGGAACGGATGCCTACCGCGACGTATCTGGAAGGCTGGAAGGAGCGCTCGGCGGAACGGGACGACCCCGAACTCGACGTTGACCTCGACTCGGTCGGCGTCGAACGCTCGGAGGAGTACGCGTCCAGAATCATCCACTCGCTCGAAACCGGTACCCAGCGGCGGTTCAATCTGAACGTCCCGAACGCGACGAACGCCATCGAAAACCTCCCGAACGACGCCTGCGTCGAAGTCCCCGTTTTCGTCGACGGAACCGGTCTTCACCCCGCGTCAGTCGGCGAACTCCCGACCCAACTCGCCGCGCTCGACCGCCAGCATTCGGCCGTGTACGAACTCACCGTCGAAGGTGCGCTCGAAGGAAACCGGGAGAAAATCCACCAGGCGGTCAAACTCGACCCGCTTTCCGCCGCGGCCTGTTCGCTGGACGAACTCCACGAAATGACCGAGGAACTCATCGAAGCCAACACGGAATACATTCCAAGGCTCGAATAGTTCGGAAACGGGATTTCGTCGGAGAATCTGCGGGCATGCGACCGGTCGGATTCAAAATCCCGTCGCTTTCGCTCATTCGTTCCTCAGGTCCGTTCGTCACGAAAGGAGCGGGCGCGACGGGATTTGAACCCGCGACATCTTGGTCCGGAACCAAGGACTCTGTCCACTGAGCTACGCGCCCTCACCACGCCGTACATGCGGTGTCCGTTTAACCATTGTGAAAATCGGGCGCGTCTCCCTTTGTTGTGACTCTCCGTCGATCAGTCGTTCGTGAAACCGAGCGGGACGAATCGAACGGCAGGTTGATAGAAAACGATCCGGTATTCCGACTATGAACGTCCTCCCGGTCCTCCTCACCGTCGGAATCTTCGGCTTGGTCGTCTACCGTCGATTCAAGCGGTCGTTCGGGCGACAACCGGTGTCGAAGAAACGTCTCGGACTCCGAGCGGTCCTCATCATGGTCGTCGTCGCGTTTATCGTGGCGTCGTCGGTGACGAGTCCGGTGAACCTCCTCGAAGACCTGGTCGGCGTGGGTATCGGCGGCGTCACTGCCGCCATTGGTCTCACCTTCACGGAGTTCGAACACACGGACGACGGTGCGTTTTACGAACCGCACCCGTACGTCGGGGTCGCCGTCTTCGCGCTGTTTCTCCTCCGGTTGGCGAGCCACCTGTATCCGCTGGTGATGGGTAACGCGGCGAACTCCACGACGACCAGTACTTCCGCATCCGGAATGCCGACCGATCCGCTGACGGTCGTAGTCCTCCTCGTGTTCCTCGGCTACTACGCCTGTTATTCGACCGGCGTTCTCGTCGTCTCTCGACGAACCACCTCGACGGCGTCGGAGTGAGTTCCGTCTCCCTTCGTTCGTCTCCTTCTGTCCGTCTTCTCCCCCACCAATCGACGCCTTACTCCTGTCGTGCGACTTCGTGCCGCCCGAACCCGTATCGGAGTCGGTTCGCCAACCGGCGCGAGAAGCGGCCGTCGTCCCCGGAACGACTGCCGAACCGCTCGGAGAGCGCCTCGTAGATGAGCGGGACGGGAACTTCCTGTTCGAGTGCCTCTTGAACCGTCCACGTTCCGGTCGAACCGCCCGCGATGTGGTCGGCGACGTCGCCCAGGTCGGTGCCCTCCTCGCGGAACGCCTCCTCGCAGAGTTCGAGGAGCCACGAGCGGATGACAGCGCCGTTGTTCCACGTCCGCGCGACGGCTTCCAAATCGAGGTCGTAGCGCCCCTCGTGGAGCAGTTCGAACCCTTCGCCGTAGGTCTGCATCAGTGCGTATTCGACGCCGTTGTGGACCATCTTGACGTAGTGGCCGGATCCCGACTCGCCCATCCGGTCGTGTCCCGCCGGGCCGGTCGCAACGGCGTCGAAGACGGGCGTCAGTTCGTCGTAGGCCCACTGCTCCCCACCGATCATCAGCGAGAAACCGAGTTCGGCCCCTGCCGGACCGCCGCTCGTCCCACAGTCGAGATAGGTCGCGGAAGTCGTTTCGCTTCGGCGCACGGAGTCCTCGAAGTAGGAGTTTCCACCGTCGACGACGACGTCGTCCGCGTCGAGGTACGGTTCCAAATCTTCGAGGGCGGCGTCCACGGGGTCACCGGCGGGAACCATCAACCAGATCCGTTTCTCGTCGCCGAGTTTCTCCGCGAGGTCCGCGACCGATTCGGCCGGTTCCGCGCCCGCTTCCGCGGCGGATTCGACGGCCTCCTCCGCGACGTCGTACGCCACGATATCGTGTCCAGCGTCGAGGGTTCTGTCCACTACGATGCGACCCATCCGTCCGAGTCCGATGACGCCCAGTTGCATGGGTGAACCCTGCGTGGCGGGGGTGGTAGGGGTTGCGATTTCGCGGAGTCAGTACGAACCGTATCGGTCGAACCGTTCGAATACTGGATATCCAGCGTGTCGCCGTCCACGACGTCCGTGACCGTTACCTGTTCGCTGTCAGTTACCGACGCCGCGGTCGGCCTGCTGGCTAACCCGCCGATGATACCGAGGATCAGGAGAACGAGAGCAATCATGAGAACTCGCTTCCGGGTTGTTGCATTCATTTATGCAATTAAAATCAATATATTGTACTATGAGTATTTTGCGTGTGAAGAGACACATCGATAGCAATCGGTGCAAAACTGGATGGCAGCCATCGGAACTTCTTCGGCAAAACCACTTTTCTTTCCAGTCTTTCAGGATTTTAGGGGGATTGCACACCTGAATCCTACGTCGTTCGGTCGAGTCACGTGCCATGGACTCGAACGACGAGAATCGTTTGTATCTTTCACCCGGTCCAAACAAATAACAATACAGGGGGTGTGTTGAGGGTATGAATGAGGATAGAATCGTTTGGCGATTGAATCTCGTTATCGTTCTCCTCTGTCTCATCGCCTTTTTCGTTACGATACCGTATCTCATGTTCCTGGTCCGGAACTTCCCGAATTTCCTCTTCGCCGTCGTCACGGCTCTCGGAACGATGGGCGGATTCCTCCTCGTCAGGACGTATCGGACGGTTCGGAGTTGATTTCACGGGATCAATGGACGGGAACCTTTATCAGCGACGCCGCGCAGAGTCACAGGTATGAGCGCGATGGTGTCGGTAGTACGTCTGTAGCGTAGACGACGAGCCGATAGTGTTTCTCGCCGATTCACCATTTAGCGACAGGGATTTGCAGCCATGACTGACGTTCCAAACGACTACGAACCAGAGCGTATCGAGCGAAAGTGGAAGGACGAATGGCAAGACTCCGACGTGTACACGCCGGACGGCGATCTGGAGTATGTCATCGACACGCCGCCACCGTATCCGACGGGTAACCTTCACATCGGCCACGGACTCCAGTGGAGTTACATCGACTTCGCGGCGCGCTACCACCGACTCAAAGGAGAACAAGTCCTCTTCCCACAGGGATGGGACTGTCACGGTCTGCCGACCGAGGTGAAGGTCGAGGAGAACCACGACATTCACCGCACCGAAGTCTCCCGCGAGAAGTTCCGTCAGCTCTGCATCGAGCACACCGAGGAGCAGATCGACTCGATGAAGGAGACGATGAACGAACTCGGGTTCTCCATCGACTGGAACGCGGAGTTCCGCACGATGGACCCCGAATACTGGGGGAAAACCCAGCGCTCGTTCGTCGAGATGGAAGACCACGTCTACCGCGACGAACACCCCGTCAACTGGTGTCCGCGCTGTGAAACCGCCATCGCGGACGCGGAAGTCGAGAACGAGGACCGAACGGGGACGCTCTACTACGTCACGTTCGACGGCGTGGACAACGATGATATAGAGATCGCAACCACGCGCCCCGAACTGCTCGCGGCGTGTGTCGGCATGGCTGTCGATCCCGAAGACGAACGCTACGCCGACCGAATCGGCGAGACGTTCGAAGTGCCGCTGTTCGGGCAGGAAGTCGAACTCGTCGGCGACGACGACGTGGACGGCGAGTTCGGGACCGGCGCGGTCATGATCTGTACCTTCGGGGACAAACAGGACGTGGACTGGTGGGCGAGACACGACCTCGACCTCCGTCCAGTGTTCACCGAGGACGGCCACCTGAACGAACTCGCGGGTGAGTTCGAGGGATTGGCCATCGACGAGGCGAAAACGGAAATCGCCGACGCGTTGGCCGAGGAGGGCTACCTGAACGATTCGGAACCGACCGAGCAGTCCATCGGAACCTGCTGGCGGTGTGATACACCCATCGAAATCCTCTCGAAAGAACAGTGGTTCGTCGAAGTCGAACCGGACAAAATCGTCGAGAAAGCCCAGGAAGTCGAGTGGATTCCCGAGCACATGTACGCCCGTCTCGAAGAGTGGGCGGACGGGATGAGTTGGGACTGGGTTATCTCCCGCCAGCGCGTCTTCGCCACGCCGATTCCGGCGTGGGAGTGCGAGGAGTGTGGCCACTGGCATATCGCGGACATCGACGAACTGCCGGTCGACCCGACCGAAACCGGTCCCGCCATCGGCGATTGTCCCGACTGTGGCGCGGACGCGTGGACGGGCGAAACCGACGTGATGGACACGTGGATGGATTCGTCCATCACACCGCTACACATCACGGGATGGCCCGAGGACCTCGACTTGGACGAGTTCGAACCCGTTTCGCTGCGCCCCCAGGGTCACGACATCATCCGGACGTGGGCGTTCTACACGCTCCTCCGCGTCGGCGAACTCACCGACAAACGGCCGTGGGACGAAATCCTCATCAACGGCATGGTGTTCGGCCCGGACGGCAACAAGATGAGCAAGTCGCGCGGCAACGTCGTGACGCCGAAGGACGCCGTCGCGGAGTACGGTGCCGACTCGGTTCGGCAGGCGTTGGTGCTCGGCGGACAACCCGGAAGCGACGTGCAGTTCCAGCCGAAGGAAGCCACCTCGGCCTCCCGATTCCTCACGAAGGTCTGGAACATCTTCCAGTTCTCCCGGAACCACTTCGACGAGAACACGCCGGAAATCGCGGACCCGGCCTACCGCGACGCGGATCGGTGGATCCTCTCCCGACTCTCGAACGCGGCCGACAGCATCGCCGAGGACATGGAAGCCTACCGCTACGACCGGGCGCTCAGAACGCTCCGCGAGTTCGTTTGGGACGACCTCGCTGACGACTACCTCGAACTCGTGAAAGGTCGCCTCTACGAAGGACGTCCCGGCGAGCGGAACGCGGCCCGTCACGCCCTCTACACGTGCGTTTCGGCCGTCGTCCGCATGCTCGCGCCGTTCTCGCCGTTCTTCGCCGAGGAAGTGTACAGCCACCTTCCCGGCACGGAAGCGAGCATCAATCAGGCCTCGTGGCCCGACGTCGAGATGCACGACGAGGAGGCCGAACTCGCGGGCGACATCATCGCCGAAGTCGCGAGCGAGGTTCGAGCATGGAAATCCGAGGAAGGATTGGCTCTCAACGGTGAAATCAACCGTATCGAGCTGTACGACGACTCGGAGCGCCACCCCGACACCTACGACCTGAGCGAAGCCGTGAACGGCCCCGTCTACCTCGAAGAGGGACGACCGAACGTCGAACTCGCACCGGTCGGCGTCGATCCCGACCATTCGTCCATCGGTCCGAAGTTCCGCGACAAGGCGGGTGCCGTCGTCGGTGCACTCGAATCCGCCGACCCCGCAGAACTCAAGGCCCAATTGGATACCCACGGAGAAATCACGCTCGACGCGGCAGGCGAGGAGGTCACGCTCGACGGTGATTGGGTCGAAATCGAGGAGGAGTACCGCGCCGAAAGCGGCGAGGAAGTCGAAGTGCTGGAGACGGAGCACGCGACGGTTCTCGTCTTCCCGTAGACGGACCATCCGACAGGCCGTCGTTTTTACGTACCGATCGGTAGTACCTCCGATTTGGGGGGAACCAATGCCAGTCAAAGACATCGCTTCGATGGAGGTCATCACCGCCAACGACGAAACCGAACTCGTGGACATCGCTTCGATGATGAGCGAGGAGAACGTCGGGTGTGTTCCTATCGTCGACGGGGAACGTCCGGTCGGTATCGTAACGGACCGCAAAATCGCGCTCTCACTCGCCGATGAGGCCGACGCATCGGGCCGAACGGTCGGCGACGTAATGACGAGGGACCCGATCACGATAGACGCCGACGCCAGCGTTCACGACGCTATCGAACGAATGGACGATGCGAATATCCGTCGAATACCTGTCGTCGAAAACGGAAACTTGACGGGCATCGTTACGCTTGATGACGTGCTCGTCACGCTCGCCGACGAGATGGACGACGCCGCCGAGGTCATCGAAGAGCAAACACCGCGCTTTTGAATCACCGAGACTTTTCTTTTGCCCCGCGACTGTCGTGGTATGGACGACCGAGTTCACGAACACGCGGAGATTTTGGTCGATTGGAGTGCGCGGGTCGAAGAAGGCGATGACGTCGTCGTCGTGGTCGATGAGGGTGCACACGACCTCGCCGTCGCTGTCGGCGAGACGTTGGGCGAGCGAAACGCGAACATGTTGACCGTGTACCGATCCGATGAGATCGAACGGGCGTTCCTTCGGGCACACGACGGCGACTTCGACGAGAACCCTGCACCCGAACTGGCGATGTACGAGAACGCGGACGTCGTTCTCGTCCTCTCCGGAACGCGCAACACGATGGGGAAGGCCGACGTTCCGGGGGAGAGGAAGCAGGCATACGACAAATCCCGGATGCTCATCCGCGAGACGCGCCTCGGAACGGACTGGGTTTCGACACAGCATCCCACGCGTGCATACGCACAGCAGGCGGGGATGGCTTACGAGGAGTATCGGGACTTCGTGTACAGCGCCGTACTCCGCGACTGGGAGGCGCTGGCCGATGAGATGGAGAAGATGAAGACGCTCATCGACGAGGGAAGCGAGGTTCGGATCATCAAGGAGAACACCGACGTCACGATGTCCATCGAGGGGAGAACGGCGGTCAATAGCTCCGCGTCGGTGGCGTACGACTCACACAATCTCCCCAGCGGCGAGGTGTTCACGGCACCGCACGCGACCGAAGGCGAGGTGTTCTTCGACGTGCCGATGACCCATCAAGGGCAACACATCCGGGACGTTCAGCTCACGTTCGAGGACGGCGAGGTCGTGGCGTTCAGCGCCGATACCGGCGAGGACGTGCTGGCGGACATCCTCGACACCGACGAGGGTGCACGCAAACTCGGCGAACTCGGCATCGGGATGAACCGCGGTATCGACCGCTTCACCGACAGCATCCTCTTCGACGAGAAGATGGGCGATACGATCCACTTGGCGGTCGGACGGGCCTATGACTCGTGCCTTCCAGACGGCGAAACGGGCAACGACAGCGCCGTCCACGTCGATATGATCACCGATATGAGCGAGGACTCGCGCATGGAAATCGACGGTGAGGTCGTCCAACGAAACGGCACGTTCCGATGGGAAGACGGGTTCGAGGAATAACCGCGAGGGAGACGAGCGGGCGTTTTTGGTCCAGATTTTTGCGAGGAGGGGTCAGCTTGCTGACCCGACGACGTAAAAAGGTGGTACGTGCACGTTCCGATGGGAAGACGGGTTCGAGGAATAACCGCGAGGGAGACGAGGCGCTTCGCGCCTCGCAAGACGAACGGCAAGTGAAGTGAGCCGTGAGTCGAACGAGCGGGGAGTTTTTAGTGCAGGTTTTTTACGAGGAGGGGTGGGCGAAGCCCATCCGACGAGGTAAAAAAGTGCGCGGTTATTTCCACCAGTCACTTCTGCGCTCCCGTTCCGAAGCGTGTTGGAACGGCGGTGCGAGTTCCGACTCGTCGAGGCCGAATCCGTAACCCAACCAGTAGCCGGTGTACCACCCGATAGTGTCGGTATCGACGCCCGAAATCGAGATGGTGAGCTTATCGTACTCCTCCAGTGCGGAGTCGCCGTCGGGATCGGTGCCACGGACACCGCCACAGGAGCCGCTCGTTCCGGGGTTGCACGGAAGCGTCTCGGGGAACTCAATCACGATATCGGCCGCGGATCGATTCCTCGTGAACGAGAACGTAGCGTTCGACGGAACCGTCCCGTCCGCGCCATCGGCGTAGTAGTCGAGTGCGTGCCGGACCTGCTTTTTGACTGCGGTACGGTCCTTCGTCGCGCCGAGATACACCGTGAAATCCGGGTCCGCCCACGGGAGGTCGCGCTCGGTCGCGTCCGGTTGGGGCCGCGTCGAGAGTGCCGCCGAGGCGGCCATTATCGACTGTGGGGCGGAACTGTGGTTCAACCCGAGCGTGTGACCGACTTCGTGTTTCAGGATGAGAACGGTCGAACCGTTCGAAAACGAGTCGTCCACGTCGATTCGCATGGGACGGGAAATCTGTGCCGAGTCGGTGATATACGGCGCACAGCCAGCGGCGTTTTCGACGCGGGGACAACTTTTCACGGTATCGACGAAGTTGATCACGAGATCTGGATGTTTCGCGTTCGGCGTCAACTCGTACTGAATCGAGTAGCCAGCGTACTGCTCGCTGTGGTTCTCCCAGTAATCGAGCGCCTGTCGTATCTCGGGAGCGTAGTTACGCGAACCGTCGGCACTCGCGTTGATCGCAACTTGCACTGGCCCGTCCCCCCACGGGTTCGTGCGGTCGGCGACCATTCCGGTTCCCGTTTCCGTTCCTGTCTGTTGGTTCACCGTCCGCGTCGGGTTGGTCACGGTGTGTGTCGTGTAGTCGAACTGCGCGCCAGCACACCCTGCGAGGACGAGACAGGCAACGAGCAACAGTACACGCTGCTTCATCGTTACGTTATCCGACGCTAGCCCTATCAAACCTTCCGGCCTCGGAAAATCCAGTTCGGAGATAGCTTGGAAATACGACTCTTGATCGAGGCGGGCTATTATTATCAATGTTGTACTAGTGTATTGAATCGGACAACGTATTTCGTTCAGTGAATAATTGGTACCGATTTTAGGGTGCTGATAACGGGTTAATCACTCATTGGAGGACGAATTCGGACGTTCCAGATCGTTCTACAACGCGATTGTCATCGCTGATTGACCGTTCAAAACCGTTCAATCCGTTATGATTCTGTTGTAATAGGAAACTGGGCATAACCATCGTTCTCACTTATTGGGGGTGATACCGATAGCCAAACTGGGCAGCATGACGCACATTAAAGCAAGCGCCGCCGTGGCGATAGTTGCGATAGAAATACTCGCTGGGGTCGCATTACTGGCCGTCGCATTTGGTATCTAAATGAATAGCGGCTGAGGGGAGTAAGCCCCCTTCTGTTCGGCCCAGTATTCGGCTCAGCGTCCGAACCATCCCCGGATGATCTCCGGAGGCACGTCGGAGGACTCCGACGGCGTGTCCGGGCTACCAATATGGCACGGACTTGCACCGGCAAGGATTCACCGTTCCATCCATTCTTCGCGGTCCGCGTGTCGACAGCGTCGGCACGCATCGACGCGGCGGTTTTACCGTCGCGCCGTTCCGGTGGCAGTGCCACCGGATCCCTCGGTGGGTTAACTCCCTTCCCTCTCGGGTCGGTTCGCACACCTCATCGGTCACGCGA
Organism: Haladaptatus sp. AB618; assembly: GCF_024136965.1. NCBI lineage: Archaea > Methanobacteriati > Methanobacteriota > Halobacteria > Halobacteriales > Haladaptataceae > Haladaptatus > Haladaptatus sp. AB618. Next base: position 89,715 of record NZ_JAMYJX010000002.1, read on the forward strand.
AGTGGTCTCGTTTCTGTTTCAGAGCCAGTGGTCTCCCACTCCGGACTTGCGTCCGGTTGCCTACCCGGCGGGTGGGGGGACTTTCCTCACGTAGGTACCGGAAATCGGTACCGTCCGCACGCGGCGATTACCACGTGCACCGCGGAAACCGGGCTCCCTCTGCCGAGGAAAGCTAGTCTTTGCACGCGTTTAAGCCGTTCGATACGAATAGTCATGGGCCCTTAAAGCCGGCCAGGTTGAAGGGAAGCGTTGAAGGTGTTTGTATGCATAAACCATCTGTATGTCTGAGGCACAGGCAGTAACCCTCTCCTACGAGGATGGCACGCGCGCGGTCGAACTCGCTCGGGAGGCAGTCAATTCTTACGTGATCAACGGACAACGAGAACAGCCAGGAAGCATGCGAGAAGCGTTCTATGCACGCACTGGCGTATTCGTCCGGCTCGAATCCACCCGTGGTCGTGGAAGCCTACGCGGGTGCGCAGGTGCCTACGACACGAGCGAACAGTTGGGGCACGCGATCGTCGATTCCGCCATCGCGGCGGCGAGCGAGGATTCGTGCGGGTCGGAAATCGAACCCGCAGAGTTGTCGAATCTCAACATCTCCGTGTTCATCGTCGAGGATACCAAGTTATCGAACGATCCGGCAAACGACATTCGGCTAGGGCGACACGGGGTCGCCATCGAAGGTCGTGGCGGTGCAGCGTGGATGTATCCGACCCTGCCGGTCGAACACAACTGGAGTACGTTCGAGTATCTCGACCGAACGTGTCGCAAGGCTGGTCTCCCGCACGGGGCATGGGAAGACGACGACGTGACCGTAACGATCGTCGACGGACCGGTGTTCCGCGAGCGCGAACCAGAGGGGAGTATCGAGCGGATTTAAAAGTTGACGGCTGCCGCGTCTTCTTCAGCACGGCGAGCAGCGGCATCGATATCGAACTCCCGTACCAGTTCCCCATCACGGATCAGCGGCTGTAGCAGCTTCTCACCGTCCGCGTCGTGGCGTGCGAGACCGACGTCATGGCCGCCATCGGCCGTGCGATACACCTGTTTTCGTCCGGAGAGCTTACCGCGCTTGGATACCGGTTCGCCATCGACTTCCACGATGTCGAGCGCGAAGTCGACCGGATTCGCGTCGCTGACGTAACTTCCGACGCCGAAGCCGTCCACGATATCGCCGAGATTCCGGAGTTCTGCCGGGCCGAGACCGCCGCTCGCGAAGATATCGACGTCCTCGAAGCCGTGTGAATCCAGTTCCCAGCGGAGTTCCCGTAGGATGTGCTCGAAGTTTCCACGACGCGACCCCGTGGTGTCGATGCGAACGCTGTCGAGATCGTCGCCGAGCGTGTGCGCCGCGCGAAGCACCTCGTCCTTTTCGTCGGAGAAGGTATCACAGAGCGCGACACGGGGAACGTCCTCGCCGACCGCGGCGTCGAACGCGCGCCACGCGTCCTCCTGGTTGCCGTTCCCGAAACAGATCATCAACGCGTGGGGCATGGTGCCGCCGGGTTCTCGTCTCAGTACCTCACCGGCCGCGACGTGCGAAAACCCGTCCAATCCCGCGACGAGCGCGGAGCGCTCGACCACGGCCGCGATGGACGGATGGACGTGCCGCGCACCGAAACTCAGGACTGTGGACTCCGGAGCCGCGAGCCGTGCTTCGAGCGCGTTCGTCGCCATTCCCGACGCATGCGAGAGAAATCCCAACAGCGACGTTTCGTATCGTGCGAAGTCGAGATAGTCGCCCTCGATGGACATGACCGGTCCGCCGTCGAACAGTCGACCTTCCGCCATCGCGTCCACGTCGATGGGAAGCCCGGAGAGAAGGTGGGCCGCGTCTTTCACGCCGGAGAGGAGTTCGAACTCGCCGGTCGGGAACTGGTCTGCGGTCACTTCGGCGACGACGTGCGGGTTCTTCCCGACCGCTTCGAGCGTCGTCTCTGTACGAAGGAAGTAGGCATCCGTCGCGGTTCCGTCGCGGATTGACTCCTCGGAAACCACGTCGAATCGGTCGCTCACGCGAACCACCTGTCTTGCATATCCGGGGGTATTCCCCGCGAGAGAGAAAAAGGGCCGGATTCGTCGGTGTGAAAAGCGGAATCTGAAAGACGGTCGATTCGAAGCGCTGTGATACGTCGTTGCGCTCTACGATGCGGTGTTGCCGTGAACGTGCGAGAGGTCCGACACCGTGGGCGCGTTCACGATGGTGACGGTGTTTCCGTTCTGCCGGACTTGGAAGGCATCACCGAAGCCCGTGCTGTCTGGCACTGTCCACGTGTTTTGCTTCCCGTCGACCTTCTTCGCGTCGTGGTAGTTGAGCAGTTTCTTGTAGGCGTTCACGAACTGTGTCGCGTCCTGCTTCGAATCCCACTTGGTTTTGAAGACGTAGCCGGTCTCGTTTTTCGGCTCGTTGGGGTTCGTGTAGACGACGATCTTGTCGCCGTCCCATCCGTCGGTCGGTTTGCTCTCGTAGTTGAGCGGATCGACCGTTTGCAGGTTGTCGCCGTTCTTGTTGAAGAAGTTTTGTGCGGGGATGATCTGTGTGGTTCCCTGGCTTTCGTAGTACGGATACATGAACATCGCGAAGATGCCCGTTTCACCGACTTGACCGTAGCTCGGTCGCCCCTGCGGTTTCAGACGTTTCCAGCCATCGCTCGTCGTATCCTGCACCGAGATGTTCGACGGTTCGTCGCTCGGATACTTCTCCGGGTGGATTATCTGTTCGGTGCTGGTGGGTGGGTTCGAGTACAACTGGTTGACACCCTTCCAACCCTGCTGCTTGCGAATGTATCGGATGAACGCGGGACCGTCGCTGTACGGTTGGTATTTGATGAGGTACGGTCCGATGTTGGCGAGATCGCCGCCACTACTCTGTTCGGTGTCCGATAAGCACGTCCCCTTCCACTGGTTCTGACAGCGGTTCTGATAGAGGAACTCGATGTTGTTGGCTTCCCCTTCGAGCAGGCCATTGATGGCGTTGGTTCGTTCCCGGGTGGACTTGTTGAACGACGTGATGTCGAAATGCTGGTCCTGAAGGGCGTGCATCAGTTCGTGTGAGAGCGTACTCTCGCTCACTTTCAGGTGTTCGTTGTCGTTCGAGACGAGGACGATGGAGTCCTTCGACGGACTGTAGTAGCCACCGACGGACGAACCGGAGTTCGTGTTCTGCACCGCGATGGAGTCCGTCGATTCGTTGATCATGAACAGCGATTCGTACTTCGCGTTGTCGAACAACTGCCGGTTTGCGGGGACGGACTGGTTGCTCTGTTGCTTGCGGAATTCCTTTCGAGAAATGATCTTGACGGGGACCTTCTGCGTGAACTCCAGATGGCGTATCTTCTCGTCACGGGCCATCGCCCGATTGACGATCGCTTCGACTTCCGACTGATTGAAGCCGTCGCTCGCGTCAACGGAGAGCGTCTCGTTGTACCAATATCCGTTCTCCCAGCCGAGAACGTCGGATTTCGGGTCCGGCGGGTGAGTCGTTTTGTTCGTGTTCGGTCCGGACACCGCCGTCCCGTCGCTCTGCGATGTGCTCGTCACGTCAGGACCGCTCTGCGATGTGCTCGTACTCGTATTCGTCCCAGGGGCTTGGGCACACCCCGCGAGAACGAGCATGAGGGCAAGCGCAACTACGGTAAATGTTCGCATTCTCGTGCCTGCAAAGTAGGACTGCTATGTAAAAAAGCTCGTGAAAGCGAGGCAAAATAAACCGGACGCGAAACCGTTTCGTGAAAACCGCCCGTAGTCCCGAGTATGAACGTCGATTCCGATTCGACCGCCGTCGTCGTCGTCGATATGCAAAACGGCTTCTGTCATCCGGATGGGAGTTTGTACTCCCCCGCAAGCGAGGACGTTATAGACCCGATTCGAAACCTCCTCGCGCGCGCTCGGGACGCAGGTGCGTCCGTCGTGTTCACCCGCGACGTGCACACGCCCGAGCAGTTCGAGGACACCCACTACTACGACGAGTTCGACCGCTGGGGCGAGCACGTCCTCGAAGGCTCGTGGGAGGCCGAGGTCGTGGACGACTTCGACGTTCGCGAGGACGACCACGTCGTCACGAAGTACACCTACGACGCCTTCTACCAGACCGACCTCGAAGGCTACCTGAACGCCCACGACATCCACGACCTGCTCATCTGTGGGACGCTGGCGAACGTCTGTGTGCTCCACACCGCCGGAAGCGCCGGACTGCGCGATTTCAAACCCGTCATCGTGGAGGATGCGGTCGGCTATATCGAGGAAAGTCATCGGGACTACGCCCTCGAACACGCCGCATGGTTGTTCGGCGAAGGTGTGGAACTGGACGATATCGAGTTCGAATAGCGACGAAGGTTTTTAAATGAAGATGCGGCCAGATTCGTCAGGATGATCGATACCAGAGACTGAGAGACGAATACGAAAACAGCGCGGAGTAAGCCAAAACAGGAACTCGACAGCTCAGCGAATCTCCACCGAAATCGAGTCGCCGACCGAAAAGTCGTGGCCAGGACGGACGAGTTTCGCGCCGAACTGCTCCAGCGAGACGAACAGGGAGAGTCCGGTGATCGGTTCGCCGTTCGCACAAATCTCCACGTCGTCCCACGTCACGGTGCGACCGACGGCCCTCCCGACACGAGCGTCGAACAGTGAAACTGGCTCCGGGGCCACTGGTTCCGATTCCGTTTCCACTCGACCTTCCGATGCGCGGAGCACGCCGCCATCTCGCGGCGTTGCCGCTCGATATTCCGGCGTACGGAGTACGCCGCCGCCCTCGTAGTGTGGCAGTCCACCATCCAGCACCACAGCGTCGCCGCCGACCACTGCTTCGATACCCGCGAAGCACTCGCCGGGAGCGGGATGCACCGGCGAATCGAGGACGACGAACGTCTCCCCGGTCTCGACCACTTCCCCGGTGCCGTCCCACGGAATCGGTTCCACGTCCACCGGGAGGTCGAGCGGGAGCGATCCGGATGCGCGCACAGGGTTCGAATCTGGCTCGCGGAATCCGAGATGGATGTGGTTTGCGACCCACGGCGCAAAGAAGCCCGAGCGAACCAACTCACCGAGCGAGTCGCCGACTTCGACCGTGTCTCCCGGTTCGACCGACGGGTCGACGTGCAGGGTGCGCGCGAGGTAGTCGCCGGTATCGACCACGATGAGGTGGTCGTGCTCCACGGCGTAGGGTTTCGACGGGGCCGTTACCGTCCGGGTTTCGACCACCTCCCCAGCGACGGGACTCGGCGCGAGGGGCGTCCGTGGCTCCTCGTTGTCGGGATAGAGGTCGATAGCACAGCCGTCATCGTGTGCGGCGTACGGCGAGTTGTAGATCGAAAATCGAGGGTAACGCGACAACACGTCAGGGGGAAGCCCGACCATGAACCCTGTTACGAGCGGGAGCGTTTACATACATCGGGTCACAATAGTGGGCCATGCGTGTGCTGCGTGGGCAGGCGGAGACGCGGGATGAGGACCGGCAGGTCACTGCCGCGATGCTCACGGAGACGGCGGACACGGAGGAATCCGCGGTTCGCGTCTGGACACCACATCGACAGATCGCGTTCGGGCGGCGGGATACCCGTGCCGAGAAGTACGAAGTCGCGAAATCCGTCGCGCGGGCGTGTGGGTTCGAACCTCTCGAACGAAGCGTCGGTGGACGTGCCGTCGCATACACCGGAACGACGGTCGCGTTCGCCAAAACGGTCCCGCTGGCGGACATGCGAACGGGCATGGAAAAGCGGTACGCCGAAATCACGGAGGACCTCCAGCGCGCGCTCTGGCGACTGGGGGTTCCGGCCCAGCGCGGCGAGCCGGAACGGTCGTTCTGTCCGGGCGATTACTCGCTCCAGTGGAAGGGGAAGGTTGCCGGCGTGGCACAACGGGTTCGAACCGGCGCGGCGCTCGTTTCCGGCGTCGTCATCGTAGACGACCACGGTGAAATCGCGGGCGTCTTGGACCCGATTTATTCCGCCCTCGACGTCCCGTTCAATCCCGATTCGGTCGGGAGTATCGCCAAGGTGGACGGTGATAGCGACCCGGAGCGCGTCGTCGAGATAATCGAGGAGATGTTGGTCGGTGGCGCGGACGTGACGGTCGAACACGTTGACCGAGGGATTTAGGACGATTCCCGGAACAGTGGCGAGTATGCTCACAATCCGGAACGCGACGCTACCTTCTGGGAGTAGACGAGACGTTCGTATCGACACAGACGCCGGGAGGATATCGGCCGTTGGCTCTTCGCTCACGGAGTCCGGCGAGGTGGTCGATGCGACTGGAAAACTGTTGTTGCCCGGCGCTATCGACGCTCACGTCCACTTCCGACAGCCCGGCTTTTCACACAAGGAGACGTGGGAGACCGGCAGCAAGAGCGCTGCCGCGGGTGGCGTGACGACGGTCGTGGACCAACCGAACACCAACCCACCGACGGTCGATGCGGCGTCGTTCGACGAGAAAGCCGAACTCGCGGCCAAATCCTACGTCGATTACGGCATCAACGGCGGTGTCACACCCGACTGGAATCCGGACGAACTGTTCGAGAAGCCGATTCTTGCGCTCGGTGAGGTGTTCCTGGCGGATTCGACCGGGAAAATGGGTATCGAAGAGGACCTGTTTCGGGTGGCGGTGGAGCGAGCGACGGACAACTACGTCGTCGTGACGGTGCACGCCGAGAACGCTGATCTGTTCGATTCGGACGCGAAATCCCGTGACGATGCGGACGCGTGGAGCGCCTACCGAACCGCGGAAGCCGAGGCCGACGCCGTCGAACGGGCGTGTAAAATCGGGAACGACCTCGACGCGCGACTGCACATCGCCCACACCAGCACGCCGGAGGGAATCGACGTGGCGAAGGACGCGGGTGCGACCTGCGAGGTGACGCCGCATCACATGTTCCTCTCGCGCGACCACCTCGACGAACTCGGGACGTTCGGGCGGATGAATCCCCCGCTCCGGAGCGAAGAGCGCCGCGAGGAAGTCTTCGCACGCGTGGCGAACGGGACGGTGGATATGATCGCAACCGACCACGCGCCACACACGCGCGAGGAGAAGGACGCCGGAATCTGGGACGCACCGAGCGGCGTGCCGGGCGTCGAGACGATGCTCCCGCTCCTGTTGGAGCAAGCACGTAACGGGAACCTCAGCTACGAACGCGTCGCCGACCTCACCGCTCGAAACCCGTCGAAGGTGTTCGGTCTGCCGCGAAAGGGTCGAATCGAGGAGGGTCGGATGGCCGACCTCGTCCTCGTCGACCCCGACGAATCCCGCGAGATTCGAGCGGACGACCTTCATACCAACTGCGACTGGACGCCGTTCGAAGGGTGGATGGGTGTGTTCCCCGAGATGACGATGGTTCGCGGTCACGTCGTCTTCGAGGATGGCGAGTTCGGCGAGCAAATCGGGGAAAACGTTCGAGCATAGACCCCGAAATTATCCGTCGTGGGGGTGTAGCGTGTAGCGACCCTATGCAAGCAGTCGTCCTCGCCGCCGGAAAGGGAACCCGTCTTCGGCCGCTCACCGATGAGAAACCGAAAGCGCTGGTCGAGGTAGCCGAAAAACCGATCCTGACTCGCTGTTTCGAGAACGCCCTCGAACTCGACGCGGAGGAGTTGGTCGTCGTCGTCGGATACGAAGGGAAACGGATTCGAGAACGATACGGGGCGTCGTTCTCCGGCGTTCCGATAACGTACGTCCGACAGGACGAGCAGTTGGGGATGGCACACGCGCTGTTGCAGGCCAAACCGTACGTCGAAGGGGATTTCATGTGTTTCGACGGCGACTGTGTGATCCGCGCGGACCTCCACCCGCTGGTCACACGACAGCGCGAAGCGGGGGTGGATGCAGTACAACAGGTCGAAGAAGTCCCGACCGAGGCGGCGCGCGTGAAGGCTATTTGTGACGTGACGGACGGTGGTGAGTTACTCGGAATCGAAAAGCAACCCGACGACCCGCCCGAACCGAGCCTCATCGCGGCGGGATTCGCGGTTTACAGTCCCTCGATCTTCGAGGCGTGTGCCGAGACCGAGTTGTCGGTGCGCGGCGAATACGAACTCGCGGAGTCCATCGAGCGGTTCGTCGCCGAGAATACGATGCTGGTGGGGCAAACCGACGGATGGACGGTAAACGTCAACACGCCTGCGGAGCGGGACGACGCGGAGCAACGGCTTGTCGGTAATCGGTGATTGGTTGGTGATCGGTGATCGGCGACCGATGATCAGCGAGCGTTGGACCGTGGGGCCGCCAAGGTTAGGCACTCTCGCGACGATAGTCAGCGCGATATGCCGGGGGAGAACACGGTCGAGATACCCATCGATTCCGTTCGCCTCGATGGGTTTCTCGACGTTCCGGAGGGTTCGACAGGAGTCGTGGTGTTCGCACACGGGAGCGGGAGTAGTCGGCACAGCCCACGAAACAACTTCGTCGCGGAGCGACTCCACGAGTTCGGTCTCGGGACGCTCCTGTTCGACTTGCTCACCGAAGCGGAGGACGAGACGTACGCGAATCGGTTCGATATCGGATTACTGACTGACCGCCTCGTCGCGGGGACGGAGTGGCTCGAAGACGAGCGGGGAGTCGTGGAGCGTCGTGTCGGGTACTTCGGGTCGAGTACGGGTGCGGCCGCTGCACTGCGTGCCGCCGCTCGTCGTCCGGACATCGGCGCGACGGTCTCGCGCGGTGGGCGTGTGGACCTCGCGATGGACACTCTCGCCGATGTGACCGCCCCGTCGCTGTTCGTCGTCGGCGGACGGGACACCGACGTACTCGAACTGAATCGGGAGGCGTACGACGAGTTGGGGTGTGAAAAGCGATTGGAGGTCGTCGATGGGGCGGGGCACCTGTTCGAGGAATCGGGAACGCTGGAGACAGTTGCGACCCTCGCCGGTGAGTGGTTCGCGTCGAAACTCGTCGAGCCTTAAGGAAGGAAGAAGGGAACCAATGCGAGAAGCAGTCCGGCGAGGACACAGAGCAACCCGTAGGTCTGATACCGCGCGACACCGAACTCGCCGAGTTCGCCGGTCGATGCGACCGCAACTGACTGTTTGATTCCAAACACTTCTCGCGGCTTTGTCGTGACGACGACGCCGAATAGGGCGAATACGACGCCCACAAACAGTGTTTCGAAGACGACCATATCATCCATAACAATGATATAATGAAAAATGTTGCGGCTCAGTGTGCCGCACGCAAGACGGTCGTCATAACGACGACGCCGAGCATGCCGCCAGCGCCGAAACTTCCGATGGCCGTCATGGCTCGGCGAGACCCCGCCTCCGTCCAGTTCGAATTCGTATCGAGGTGTTCCTGCACATTTTCGATTGCAGACCCAGCGAACACCGACCCCGACCAGCCGAGGATGGCGAACCCGAACGCGAGTGTGGCGACCGCGAACGTCTTCCGACTGGCGAACGAGACCGTCTCTCCAGTAACGACGACGAGGAGCATGGCAGCACTGCTGAGGACGATGCCAAAAAGTCCGAATCGAACGATGAGACGGATTCGCGGGCGCAGATAACCGGCGAAATCCATCAGTCGACCGCTTCGCGCATCCGGGGGTCGAGCGCGTCGCGCATCCCGTCACCGAGGAGGTTGAAGCCCAGCACCGTGACCGCGAGGAAGAGGCCGGGGAAGAACGACCACCACCACGCGCTCGGAATGCTGAACAGGCCGTGCTTGACGCCGTTCGAGAGCATCAGTCCCCACGACGGGGTACCCGGAGCGCCACCGAATCCGAGGAACGATAGCGCCGCGAGGTCGAGGATTGCGAGGCCGAAGTTGAGCGTGCTCTGCACCGTGATCGGCGCGAGGCAGTTCGGCAGAACGTGGCGGACCAGCACGCGGGCGTTCTGTGCCCCCAACGCCACCGTCGCATCGATGTACTCGTCTTCGAGCACTTTCAGGGCCGCTCCGCGGACGACGCGGGCGAACCGCGGCGTGTAGACGAGGGTCAGTGCGGCGACTGCGCGCCACAAGCCCCATTCATTGGGGAAAATCGCGACCAACGCGAGCGACAGCAGGAGCGATGGGAACGCCAACAGCACGTCCATCGTCCGCATGATGATGTTGTCGGTGAGGTCGCTGTAGTAGGCCGCGACGATGCCGAGACCGACACCGAGCGTCGTGGAGGCGACGACCGTTACCGTTCCGAACAGCATGGCGTACCACGCCCCGTAGAGGACGCGCGGGAAGATGTCCCGTCCCAGTTGGGTCGTTCCGAAGGGATACTTCGCGCTCGGTGGGTGCATGCTCGGTATCACCCCGATCTGTGTCTGTTTGATGGTATCGAGATCGATGGTAAATCTCGCGTAAATCGCCACTACGAGCATGAAGACGATGATGGCGAGTCCGGTGACGGCGAGGCGATTCGACAGGAGTTCGGAGAGGAACGGCGACGCCCGTAGGCGTTCGAAGAACCCACGGGAAACCGTTTCGCTGTTTTCTGTTTGCGTGCTCATTGTTGGATCCTCGGGTCGAGATAGGAGTAGGTGATGTCGACGAACAGGTTGACGAGGGTGAACAGGAGCGCGAAGGTCAGCACGGTTCCCTGTACAACCGGGAAGTCACCGACTTCGATTGCGTCCACGAGCAGCGTTCCGATACCCGTAATCCCGAAGACGGTTTCGGTCAGCACTGCGCCGCCGAGCAGGGTACCGAACTGGATACCGATGACGGTGATGACCGGAATCAACGCGTTTCGGAAGCCGTGTTTCAGCATCGTGATCTTGGTTCCCTGCCCCTTCGCGCGGGCGGTTCGGATGTAGTCCTGCCGGACGACCTCCAGCATGGACGACCGCATCATGCGCGAGATGAGCGCCATCGAGTAGATACCGATGACGAGCGCGGGCAAGAACAGGTGCATCACGGCCGATTGGAACGCCGCGAGGTTACCGCTCAACAACGTATCGACGGTGATGAGGCCGGTGACAAGCGGAATGCTGAACTGTGATGCGATGCGCTGGCTCGGCGGGAACAGATGGAGAATCTGGGCGAACAACAGAATGATGAGCGGTCCGCTCCAGTAAATCGGGACGCTGATGCCGGTCAGCGCACCGAGGCGGGTGAGGTGGTCGGTCGCGGAGTCCTGCTTGATGGCCGAAATCACGCCGAGCGGGATTCCGAACAGAATGCCGAATATCTGCCCGTAAATCGCTAGCTCGACGGTAACGGGAAGCTTGTGTAGGAGGATGTTCGTGACCGGAACACCCTTTTGAATCTGGTAGGACTTTCCGAGATTGAGGTGAAGCGCCTTCCACAGGAAATCGAGGTACTGGACCCAAATCGGTTGGTCCAGTCCCATTTGGTGGCGAACTTGCTCGACGAACGCCTTCGACGCCCGTTGACCGGCAACCACCTTCGCGGGATCTCCCGGTGACAGTTGCAGAATGGCGAAGACGAACGTCGCCACCCCGAGTAGCACGGGAACGAGTAGCAACAGTCGCTTGACAACAAACCGCTTGGATATCATCTACACCAAGGTCAATTTTGCGGGGTCAAAAAATGCTCGTTACTACAATCAGTCAGTTGAGTTTCACGAGACGGAGGAACGGACCGCTGATGGGTGCGAGTTCGAACCCGCTGACCCTGTTGTGAACGCCACGGAGGTCCTTCGCGTGGTCCATGAACACCCACGGCGCTTCGTCGTGTGCGAGTTTGCCCGCCTTCTTGTACTTCTTCTTCCGCGTCGCGTTGTCGTAGGTCACTTGCGCGTCCTCGACGAGCTTCATGAAGTCCGTGTTCGCCCATCCGGCCACGTTGAGCGTGTTGAAGTTCTCCGCGTCGAAGCTGACCCAGTCCTGTCCCTTCGGAACCTTGTCGATGGAGACGCCGGGGTGGAGCAGCGCGTAGTAGAAGTTGTCCGGGTCGGCGTTGTCCGTCATCCAGCCGAGGAAACACGCGTCGTGCTTTCCGCTACTGGTGTAATCGAGGAACGGATCGAACGCCTGCTGGTGGATGGTCACCTCGATACCGACTTGGTGGAGGTTCGATTTGACCGTCTGGGCGGCCTGAATCGGACTCGGGTTGTACGTCCGCGGGTTCTTGAACGTCGCCAACTCGAACGAGAAACCGTCGCCGTAGCCCGCTTCCTTCAGCAACTTCTTCGCCTTCTCCGGGTTGTGCTCGTACGGGCTGATGCTGTCGTTGTAGCCCATGACGCTTTCCGGAATCGGCTGGTTCGCCTCCTTTGCGATACCATCGAAGATGGTGTTGACGATGGCTTTCGTGTTGATGGCGTAGCTGATGGCCTGCCGGACCTTCTTCTTCCGGAACGGCTTCACCTTCGCCATGTTGAACGCCATGTAGCCGACGTTGATACCGGCGGCCGAGACGAGCTCCGCGTTGCCGGACTGCTTGACCTGCTTGGACGACTGTGCGCCGAGTCCGTCGATGATGTCGGCGTTGCCAGTGTCGAGCGTCTGGGCGCGCGAGGTGTTGCTCCCGACGACCGTGAAGACGACTTCGTCCACGTAGGGACCGTCTCCCCAGTAATCGTCGTTCTTTTCGAGGCGAATTCGGTTGTTGTTCGTGTCCCAGTTCTTGAACTTGAACGGCCCGGTGCCGACCGGTTTCGATTTGAGGTCCTTGCCTTTCTCTTTGATCGCTTTCTTGGAGTGAACCGCCGAGACGAACATGGCGAGGTTCGGCAGGATCGGCGCGTACTTCTTCTCCAAGGTGATCTCCAACTCGTTGTCGCTCTTCGCTTTCACGTCCTCGATGACGCCGAGCGTGTACGGACCGTACGAGGAGGCGTACTTCTTGCCGGGGTAGTACTTGTAATCCGTATCCACGAACCGTCGGTAGGAGGCGACGAAGTCGTCCGCGGTGAACGTCTCTCCGTTGTGGAACTTGACGTTCTTCCGGAGGTCGAGCGTGACCGTCTTGCCGTCGACCTTCCAGTTCGTCGCGAGCCCTTCGGTGAGGGAGGTCTTTCCGGGTTTGAACGCGATGAGCGTGTCGTAAATCTGGTTCGTCACCTTCGCGGCTTCACCGCTCGTCGTGTTCTGGAAGTCGAGCGACCCCGAACCGCTACCGCGGGTGTAGGTCAGCGTGCCGCTCTTGTCGCCGCCGTTTCCGTTATCGGTGTTGTCTCCGCCACCGTTACCATCGCTCGTCGAACTGTCGTCGTCGCCCGTGTTACCGCCGATACAACCAGCGAGCGTCGCTGCTGCCGCAGCACCACCAGCAGCTTTGAGGAAATTACGTCTGTCAGTCAATCTGTCGCGTGACGCCATACGCCAGTGTGGTCACATGTTCTATATAAACATACCGGACCAATAGTATTCAGAACCGGAAATAAATGAAAGAAACAGTCGAACAGCGCCAACAATTAGTCACACTTCCGCACATAAAGTTTGGATTCTTAAATAGAACACCGTTTTTCATTAGAGAAAACGACGTTCCGGGATGGTTCGGCGACGAATCCGGCGACACCGTCGTCTATGCGCCTTCGACGCGTGGTATTGCACACGCGTGTTTCGAGATGGTCAATAAAGGAACCCAATGACCAGAAATGTCGAATCGACTACTACGGTTGATCGTAGAGGTGACAGGCCGACGGGTGGGTCGTGTCCTGAAGCACTGGGTCCTTCTGCTCACAGATGCTCGTGAAGTGCTCGCGCAGAAGCGACTCAGCCGATTCCCAGTCGCCGTCCGCGAGATGGTCGAATGACTGGGAAACGATATCCCGCGGTACGCCCGTCGGTTCCTTCTCGAACAACCGGTCCCAGAGCACGGCGTGGAAGGAATCGTCCACAGGCTGTCGGCTCATCGGTTCGTCCGTCGAAGCGGGAGATTCCACGTCCGACGAGGGCTGGGCGTCAGTCTTCCTCTCGCCCCCGTCCGTCGCGGCCCGCGCCGGGGACCCGCCTTCCGCTGCCTGTTCGTGAACCGATTCGAGGTTGATAGAGCGGTCTTCGACTCGCTCGCGGTAGTTCATCACTTCGCGGTACGCCCGCTGGTCGATGTCCATCCCCTCCGGCGGGATGATCTGCGGACAGCGCGTTCGGAAGTGACAGCCACTCGGCGGGTCGATGGGCGACGGCACGTCACCCTTGAGGATGACGCGGTCGTCGGTGTCCGCTCTGGGGTCGGGTTCCGGAATCGCCGAGAGTAACGCCTGCGTGTAGGGGTGTTTCGGGTCTGCGAACAGTTCGTCCGTGTCCGCTATCTCCACGATTTCGCCGAGGTACATCACGGCGATACGGTCGGAGATGTGCCGAACCACGGAGAGGTCGTGCGCGATGAACAGGAACGTCAGGCCGAACTCGTCCTGCAGGTCTTCGAGCAGGTTGATGATCTGGGCCTGCACGGAGACGTCCAGCGCCGAGACCGGTTCGTCGGCGACGATGAAGTCCGGGTCCACCGCGAGCGCGCGGGCGATGCCGACACGCTGGCGTTGGCCGCCGGAAATCTCGTGTGGGTACCGGTCGCGCTGACTGGGGTCGAGGCCGACGTTCTCCATCAGTTCCTCCACGCGTTCCCGTCGGTTCTCCTTCGCCAGTCCGTGAATCTTGAGCGGTTCCGCGATGATACTCCCGATGGACATCCGGGGGTCCAGACTGGACAGCGGGTCCTGGAAGATCATCTGGACGTCCTTGCGTCGCTCGCGCATCTCGTCGCCGTCCAAGCCGCCGAGGTCCGTTCCGGCGAAGACGACTCGCCCGTCGGTCAGGTCTTCGAGCCGGAGCAGCGACCGCCCGGCGGTCGATTTGCCACAGCCGGACTCGCCGACCAATCCCACCGTCTCGCCCTCGTAGATGTCGAACGAGATGCCGTCGACCGCTTTCACGCTGTTGTCGCCGTCCGAGAGCCACTTGTCGAGGAAGTCGTCCGCGCGCGAGTAGTGCTTCTTCAGTTGATCGACTTCGACCAGCGTGTCGCCGATTTCGTGGTCACTGGTCGTGAGACTCTCCTGTTCCTGGATGTACTCCGTTTTGTCGAACGATTCGAGGACGCACTTGGCGCGGTGGTCCAGGTCCTCCGGACCGTGTTGGAGGTTCGGGATTTCACCCTGCGTACATTCGGGTTGCGCCCACGGACAGCGGTCGGCGAAGTGACATCCCTGCGGCATGTCGATGAGGTCGGGAACGTTCCCCTCGATGGGAGTCAGCCGTTCCTTGTCCTCGCGCGGGACGGATTCGAGGAGCGCGTAGGTGTACGGGTGGCTCGGGTTGTGGAAAATCTCGTCTACGGGACCGACTTCCACGAGGTCTCCCGCGTACATCACCGCGACTCGGTCACAGGTCTCGGCGACGACGCCGAGGTCGTGGGTAATCATGAAGACGGACATGCCCAACTCGTCCTGCAGGTCGTTGATGAGGTCGAGAATCTGGGCCTGAATCGTCACGTCCAGTGCGGTCGTCGGTTCGTCCGCGATGAGCAGTTTCGGCTTGCACGCGAGCGCGATGGCGATGAGGACGCGCTGGCGCATCCCGCCCGAGAACTCGTGTGGGTACTCCTCCACGCGGGATTCCGGTTCCGGAATCCCCACCTCTTCGAGGATGTCGATGGTGTCTTCGAGGAGTTCGCCGTCGATTTCGTCGTTGCCGAGTTTCGGGGCGATTTCCCGCACCGCGTTCCACCAGCTATCCTTTCGCTGGCCGCCGTACTGGTGGAGTCGAAGGCTTTCGGCCACCTGCTCGCCGACGGTCAGTGCCGGGTTGAGCGAGGTCATGGGGTCCTGGAAGATCATCCCCATCTCGCTGCCGCGGATGTCCCGCATGACGGATTCGGGCGCGGCCATGATGTCGATGTAGCCCTCGTCGGGGAACACGAACTCCCCGACGCCGCTCGGATATTTTTCGGCGAACTCTTCGGCGACTTCGGCATGTTGGAATTCGATATCACCCGAGACGACTTCACCCGGGTCGTCGATGAGTTGCATCGCCGAGAGCGCGGTAACACTCTTTCCAGACCCTGATTCGCCGACGAGTCCGATCGTTTCGCCCTCGCGGATATTCAGTTCGAAGTCGTCCACCGCTTTGACAGTCCCCCGCTCGGTATGGAACTGCGTCTTGAGATTCGAGATGGACAGTAGATCGCTCACGATTACGCGGCTATGGTGGTCGCGCGAGCAAAAATCGTTCGGTTGAGTATAGCATACGACACAGTAACGAAAGGAAGCTCGTGAAAAAATCTCACAACCGCAAAACCATCTCTAGCTCGAAACTCTCGGCATCGGCGGTCTCGAACCCGACGTTGCGATAGAGGTTGACGGCGGCGCGGTTCCATCGTTCGACCGTGAGCCACACCTTGTCGATGCTTTCCTGTCGCCCGTAGCCGAGGAGTGTTCGGATGAGATGTGATCCGATTCCGGCGCGTTGGTACTCCTGATGTACGAAGATGGCGAGCTCGTAGGAGGAGTTCCCGTCGGGAACGAGGGTCGCATGACCCGCGACCTCGTCACCGTCCCACGCGATGACGTTCAACCCGTCGCCGTCGGTCAGCGTCTCCACCCAGTTGCGCACCCGTGGTTCCGTGGCCGGGGGAATCCCCTGTGCTCGGTCAGCCGGGTCGAAATCGACGTACATCGAGACGAGTGCTTCCGCATCACCCTCCTCGAAGGGACGGACTTCGATGTCTCGCCCTTCGCGGTCGGTGAACGTCTGCGGTGGTTCCGGGAACGGCCCAGCGGGCTCGTCCGGGAACCGGCGGTCGGGACTCATCGTACTAGTTTCACCGAGACGTGCGAGTTCAATAGGACGAATTCCGCGATCTGGCCCAAGCGGATCTTCCCCATCGGACTACGCTGGCCGCCGCCGAGGACTATCTGTTCGAACCCTTCGCTTTCGGCGATGTCGAGCAGTCGGCTCCCGGGGTCGCCGGACACGTCCCGAACGGTCGCGTCGAACCCGACGTCGTCCAGTACCGCCTGTACCTTCTCCGTGATGTCGTCCTTCGCCAGATCGCTTTCCGGGTTGTCGAGGATGGCGACCGTCAGTTCGTCGTCCGCCGCGACCGCGCGCTCGACGGTTCGGGAGAGCGCGGTAAGGGAGTCATCGCTCCCGCCGATTCCCAATAAGACCTTCATACTACCTCCATTTCCGCCGGGTATCAAAACAGTTGGGTGCGATACGCTTTTGCACCCCGCTCGGTAACGACGGGATATGTCGAACGACCCCTCCCCGCCCGAGCCCGAAACGGAGGACGAGCACGCCGAAACGACACGCGAGACGGCGGAAGGCGTTTCCCAGGAGATGGCCGCCGAATCGGCGACCGAAACGACTCCCGACGCCGGAAACGATATCGCACCCGATGTCGGAAACGATACCACACCCGACGCCGGAAACGATACCACACCCGACGAACCTGATACCCCCGAAATACCGCCGGAGGTGCAGAAATACGCGCGATTCAAGAAGATGGACGGGGCACAGTACGACCGCGTCAACGAGTTCCTGCGCGACCGGACCTACATCACCGCGCGCGAGTGGGCAATCGCCCGTCTCTGTGCGGACTTCCGAACCGAAACCGGCGTGGAGATGACGAAAATCGGGAACAACCTCCCGTATCTCGTTCCGTTCATGACCGACACGTACACCCCGCAGGCGGTGAATCAGGCGCGGTCGGCGTTCGAGGACAAGGTTCGAAAAGCGGGCGCGACGTTCCTCTACGGCGCGATGTCCGGATTTTTCACCGCCGAGGAGCTCGACGACGTGATGTACGAGGTGACCGAGGTCGCCAAGTTCCTGCTCGAAGTCGAGGGCGTGGACCTCGCGGTCGAGGACGAACTCGCCGCCGAGGACAGGATTTCGAGCGTCATGCGCGAGGTGCGCGAATCGAGCGAGGAGTTGCGCCACGACGAGATGGAGTGTCCCCACTGCGGGCACGAAATCAACGGCGAGGAGTAGGGTTCGTTACTCTTCGACGTCCGCTTCTTCCACGTCGGCGGTCGCCGCTTCGATCTCTTCCTCCGTCGGGCGGAACAGCGACGGGTCGTCGTGAACGAACTGGACGCGGTCCTCGCTCAGCGTTCGGACGAACGTGTACATCTCCCCCGCTTCCGTCGCGTCGTCCAACATCCCCTCCGCTCCCTGCATGTCGTAGTACACCGGGTAGAGAACGGCGGTTTCGGCGTCGTGGTCTTCCATGACGACGACACCGAACACGAGGCCATCGGCGAGCGCGCGATAGAATTCGAACGCATCGAACGAAACGCCGTCCATCAGTTCCTTTACCTCCTCGAACTCGTTGTCCGGAACGAGCACGTCGAGTCCGAACTCGTCGTCCTCGTCCAGCCAAAGCGGCGTTACGTCGCCGGGATGAAGCTGTACCGTCTTCCATCCCTCGTCGTCGTACTCCGCCGCTGTCGCGTCCATGTCGTCGATGACGTTCTCCCAGTACGGCATCGCGCGTGAGTGCGCCGTGACGTTCGGCGTCGTCCGGTCCATACACCGATGGGTGGCTTTTGCGGGTAAAAACGTTGTGTCATCGCGGTTCGAACGCGCGTCTCAACTTCTGGCGATTCGGGGGGACACCAGATAATCGACTACCCCAGCACCTTCGGCGAACGAGTGGTGCATCGCGAGCGGGATGTCGACGCCGAGTTCGAGTTCGACGTCCAAATCACGCGGCATCGCTCGGTCGATGGCTGTCAGATAGTCGATGGAGAACAGCGCGTGTGCGTCGCCGGGGGTGAACCCCGCGAGGTCATCCGCCGGAAGCGCGAGCGAGACGTCGTCGGTGTCGCCGTCCTCCTCGGCGTAGAACAGTTCCTCCTCCGCGTCGATTCCGAGCGTCACGTGACTCGAAACCATATCGGCCGCCGTCACCGCCCGACTGATGGTTTCGGCGTCCGTGACGACTTCCCCGGTGAATTCGAACTCGACGTTCGACCGGTCCGGCGGAGAGCGAACCGTCTCGGGGTCGAGGAGGGCGAGCGTGTAGGTGAGTTCGCCGATGCGAATCACGAGCTTTCGCGTTTCGGCGTCGAGCGTAAGCGATATCAATTGGTCGCGGTCGGCCATTCCGACGATGTCGCTGAGCCGTGGGACGTCGACGCCGACGTGGGCACCGTCGGTCTCGTAGGATTCGAACGCGTCGGGTTTCAGGACGAGGTCGATGGCGGCCACGGTGGCGGGGTCAATCGCCGGGATACGGATACCGTCGTCGTCGAGGTAGAGGTGACACTCGTCCACCAACGCCTCGACCAGCGAGACGGTCGTCTGCATCACGTCGGCGTCCACCACCCCTTCGAACAAGCTGTCTCCGTCGCTGCTTTGCCGTGGTTTCGAACTGGTTTCGCTCATCGTTTATCGGCTAAGATATCAGCAAACAACCGCATAATGATTTTGCTAACAATTCAGATAGATAACTCGATATGGATTATGATTATATGAGTGCATCTCAATACATAACCTGATACAAGTTATGGACGGGAATAAGCGACCCCGTGGAATCCTGAGCCAGGCCGACCGAGCGTATCTTCGTGGCGAGTCCGACCTCGCGAGTACGCAATCGGAACGCAACACGCGTGCGCGCATTCGGGACCGAACGTACAACGCGATGTGCGATTTCGAACTCCTCGTTGAGCGGCTTCCGGAACGCGACCGACGGCTCATCTTCGAAAAGCGGTTCGAAAACATGGACGGCGCGGCGGCGTTCGATGCGCTCGTGTCCGCCGTTTCGTTCCTCTATCGGGCGACCGAGGACACCAGCCTCGATTTCGAGACGGTATTGCACGAAGGAATCAACATGGCGGAGGTGAGAGAGGGCAGGGTGGCGAGCGTCGATCTCGATCTGACCTTCCACTCGCTCTCCGTCGAGCAACTACGACACAAGTTGGAAGAGGGTGAAGCGTTGTCGCTCACCGAAATCGCCTACCTACACGACAGCGACGAGATACGGATGGACGAACTGGCGGAGTATTTCAGGGACGCGGACGAGGAGTTGGCGATCGACGACGGGCGGATTCAATCGAAGATGACCAACTTCTGAGCTCCATCTAACCGAGAGAATGAAATCAGACCGAGAGAACGGGTTGGCTGGCGTACAGGAGTACGTACTCCGCCGCCTTTTCGAGCACGTCTCCGGGTTCGTCGGCGAGCGTTTCCCGCGGGACGACGATGAAGTCGGCATCGATCTCGTCCGCACAGTCGAGCACGGTGCTGCCGGGATGGCGGAGTTTGCTGTGCGTCGAAAAGCCGTAGGCTATCGAACTGCCGAGTTCGACGTCGGCGTTCTCGGCGATGGCGTGTGCACCGTCGATGAACGATTCCGTCTCGTCGATGACGTCGTCCTCCTCGACCGTTCCGGTTTCGATCGCTCGGGACACTTCCTCACCGAACACGTAGAGCGTGTGAACATCGGCACCGTAGCGGTCGGCGATAGCAACCGCGTACTCGACGGCACGCACCGATTCGTCGCTTCCGTCCACCGGAACGAGTACCGTGTTTACTTCGACTGACGACTCGGACATACGTGTGGGTGCGCGTAGGTAAGCAAAAAGCCTTCTCCCGCTTGCCCGTCGAGAAACCGCAATCGGATGGGATTGCGGCTTGAGTGCAACCTTGCCCCGTCGGGCGTACTGATAACATGCACCATAGACCTTAGCCGTTTGGATTGGTGCAATATAGTCTTAGGCTTTAAGCGGGATGCCGGAGGAATGAGAAACGATGATAGACACCGTCGTTATCGCCACCGATGGTTCCGAGAGCGTCGAACGGGCAGTGACGGTCGCACTCGACCTCGCGCGCCGCTTCGATGCCGAGGTACACGCACTCTACGTCGTGGACGAGGGAGAAGTGAACTCCTCCCCCGAAACGCTGCGCGAGGAGTTTCACGACGCGCTCGAAGCACAAGCCGAAACGGCGCTCGAATCGATCCGCGAGAACACGAACGGGAGCGTCGTCACCGCCGTCCGGGAGGGCGATCCGGCCGCCGAAATCGGGGAGTACGCCCGCGACAACGATGTGGATGTGGTCGCGACGGGGACGCGAGGACGACACGGCGAAAACCGATTCCTCATCGGGAGCGTCGCCGAACGCGTCGTTCGAACCTGCCCGACACCCGTGTTGACGGTCCGGCAACTCGACCCGAGCGAGGCGTGAGGAAGACATTTATCAGACGGCTACGATGTTCCCGCCATGACCGCCATCGAATTGGTGGACGTTTCCAAGCGATTTGGGAACGTCGTTGCCCTCCGCAACCTCGATCTCTCCATACAGGAAGGTGAGGTGTTCGGTTTTCTCGGCCCCAACGGCGCGGGAAAATCGACCACCATCGACATCGTTCTCGACTACGTTAGACCGAACAGCGGAACGGTCAGCGTTTTCGGCCACGACGCCCAGCGAGAAACCCGGGCCGTTCACGAACGTATCGGTGTCCTCCCTGACGCCTACCACTCCTACGGCCATCTCACCGCCCGTCAACACCTCGACTTCGTCATCGAAACACGCGGCGCGAACGACGACCCGGACAGGATACTGGAACGGGTCGGCATTCCCGAGGCAGCGGACCGGCGGGCGGAAGGATTCTCGAAGGGGATGACCCAGCGACTCATCCTCGGCATGGCGCTCGTCGGCGACCCCGACTTGCTCATCCTCGACGAACCGACGACCGGCCTCGATCCCAACGGGGCGCTGGCGATGCGGGAAATCATCCAGGAGGAGAGCGACCGCGGGACGACCGTGTTCTTCTCCAGTCACATCCTGGAGCAGGTCGAAGCCGTCTGTGACCGCGTCGCTATCCTCAACGACGGCGAACTGGTCACGGTGAACTCCATCGACGGACTCCGCGAGACGGTCGGTTCCGGCGCGTCGCTGACCGTTCAAGTGAACCGAATCCCGTCGGGTACGCTCGACAGAGTGCGTGGCGTCGAGGGCGTCGGGAACGTCGTCGCCGACGGGACGACGCTCGTGGTGGCCTGTACGAACCCGTCGAAAAAGCGCGTTCTCGACGTCATCGAATCGACGGGTGCAGTTATCGAGGATTTCGAAACCGAGGAGGCGTCGCTCGAAGAACTGTTCGCCACCTACACGGCGGAGGTTCCGGCATGAACTGGCGCGTCATGGCGAAAAAGGACTTCCTCGACGCCTACCGGAAGTGGTCGCTCGCGACTGCGGCCGCCGGGTTCGTCCTGTTCTTCGCCGTTCCGACGTATCTGGGGATGAGCCACGCGCAAAATCCCGGCGGACAGGACTTCTTCGGGTTCGTGCAGACGGCCCTCTTTTTCGTCCCGTTGGCGGGATTGATGATGAGTTACGGGGCTATCGCGGGCGAACGCGAACTCGGCAGCCTGAAACTCCTGCTCGCGCTCCCGTACACCCGGTTGGACGTGATTTCCGGGAAGGCCATCGGACGGGCCGCAGTCGTCGGCGCGGCGGCGATTATCGGCATCCTCATCTCGACGCTCGTCTTCGTCGTCCTCGGCGGGACGCTCTCCATCGTCGGGTACGTGCTGTTCCTCGTCCTCGTCCTGCTCCTCGCGGCGGCGTACACGAGTTCGGCGGTCTGTCTCTCGGCCGCTTCGCCCACGAGCAACCGCGCGATGGCGACGAGCGTCGGGTTCTTCCTCCTGACGCTCGCGGGTTGGTCGGCGATTCCGCTGGTGATCCGGTACGTGCTCAACGGTTTTTCGATGCCGGGTGGCGCGGAACCCGTCTGGGCGAAAGTCATCGACGGCCTCAGTCCCATCCAGGCCTACTCGAACGGGATGAGTACGCTGGTGCATGGTAACACCGCATCCACGTTCTATCAGTCCGGGTGGTTCGCCCTCCTCGTCCTCCTCGGATGGGCCGTGATCCCGGTGGCACTCGGCTACCGGCGGTTTCGTTCGGCGGACCTCTGACCGGTTTCCCGACGCGGGATTCCACACCCGATAGAATCCTTTTGTCTGTTCGGATAAATATATATTTTTTCGTTAGAAATACATAATATTCGGACGTGAGGAGTTTCACTTCCAGATGGTTGACAGCCAGAGTTCACGATCGGAACGAGCAGTATCTGCCACTAGCAGCTCACGGCGCGGATTTCTACTGAAATCAGGAAGTGTTCTCGCGGCGGCGACGGTTGCGACGGGAGTCGGTGCGGCGGCGGGCGAGGAGCGGACGTCGCACGCGATTCGGCGCGGAACGAACGACGAAACGGACGTACACGTCGTCAAATCCGGGGAACCGGGTCCAACGGCCGTCGTCGTCGGTGGCATCCACGGCAACGAACCGGCCGGATACCGGGCCGCCGGTGGTATCGCCGAATGGTCCATCGACAAGGGGAAACTCGTCGTGATTCCGCGAGCGAACCCGGTCGCTATCGAACGGGGAGCGTATCTGAACGACGATGGGAACTTGAACGCGAAGTTCCACCCGGGGCGCGAACCGAGGACGGCGCTCGCCCGCGCGCTGTGGTACGAAATCGACCGTCACGACCCGAAGACGGTGTTGACCCTCCATAGCTCGAAGGGCATCCTTTGGGATGCGGATGCGCCGGACGGAACCGGACAAGCCATCTTCCCGACGACTTCGGAAGGTGCCGACCGGGACGCGACGAAAACGGCGTCGTACATGAACAACCACCACCTCGCCGACTCGCTCCCCGAGTACTACGAGTTCAAGATGGGGCGGTTGCTCGACGGGAGCGAACCCCTCCTGGCCGGAAAAGTCGGCCGCGACATGGAGATACCCGCCTATCTCCTCGATACGACGCGATACGGTACGGACCTCGACACGCGGATCAACTGGACGCTGAACATGGTCCGTCACCTCCTCGAACGGAACGGTATCTCCCGAACGTTCGAATAACTTCGTCTTCCCGGAGCCATACCCGGGAACTCTTTGCGTCTGGGGTATGAGGGAAGGTATGAAAGATTGGGTTATCGACGACGAGAACCTCTCGCTCGAACGGAAATCGCTCCTCCCGGGTGAGGGCTTTTTCTTTCCCGACTCGCTCGAAGCACGGCAGGAAGAACAGGAAGCGAAAGAGGAGTTGGAGGGTGCGGAACGGGCCGTCGTCGCCGATCCGGACGCCGACGGACTGGCGGCAACCGCGCTCGTTCGCGAAGCCTACGGCGAGACGGCGCTCATCGACGCCGGACCGCACGACCTCGCGGACGCCCTCGAACGGGTCGTCGCGTACAGCGAACCCGGTGCGACCGTCTTCATCTGTGACCTCTGTCCCGACGCCTACGAGCCGATAGCGGCGGAACTCGAAGTCCTCGTGGAGGAGGCGAACGAGGTCTTCTGGTTCGACCACCACCAGTGGGACGAGGCCGTGGCCGACGCCGTTCGCGCGCTCGGTATCGAACTCGTCGTCGGTGAATCCGACGAGGAGTGTACCGCCGACGTGGTCGCCCGCTCGCTCGACTACGACTTCCCGGATTACCTCGTCGAACTCGCGGAAGTCACGCGCGACCACGACTTGTGGCTTCGGGACGACCCACGGAGCGACGACTTGGCGGACTACTCCTACTGGGCGGAACCCGAGGAGTACATGGAGGTCATTCAGGAACACGGTGCGGAACTCCCCGCGGAAGTCGAGGAGTTCCTCGCGGAACAGCGCGTCGAGAAGGAGGCGCTCATCGAGCGGGCAGTGTCCCGCGCCGAGATGAAGCGGATCGGCGACTGGATGGTCGGCGTCACCTACGGCCGCTGTTCGCAGAACGAGGTCGCGGAAGCGATGCGCGAACAGGGTGCGGACGCTTCGGTCGTCGTCAAACCCGCCGGAAGCGCGAGTATTCGCGGTACCGACGAGTTCGAGCGGTGCCACGAGGTCGCACGGCAGGTCAACGGCGGCGGCCACCCGAAAGCGGCGGGTTGCAAACCGAGCATCTACGACGACATGCTGGACTACGCCCACCACTGGACCACACAGGGCGCGGTGACCAAGCAGGTGATTCTGGAAGCGTTCTGGGCCCTGAAACACGAGGACGACGAACTGGACACCGACGAATAGGGTCGCTTCGAACGGACCGTCTCGAACAGTACAAAAAATTAACTGTTCTGCGTTGCTACTCGGCAGGATGGTCGATAAAAACGCGGTTCGTCGCGAGTACGACGATTCAATTCCTCGTGTTCAGTTCCTCGTAAGATCACTACCGATGATCTAGCCGAAGAGTTTGGGGTCACACATCAAGCGCTCTCTGAGCGACTTCGACGTGGCCAAGGAGAGCTCCGTGACCACGCGTTCGTTGAAAACGCCGGTACCCCAGACTACCCGGTCCGACTAATGATCGACGAAGACGCGGTAGTCGAGTAAAATCACAGTATCTCATTCCCCCTCGGCATCGAGCGGCTCGAGTTCAACCGTCCGATCAGCGTTGACCGTGACCTGATAGCCACAGTAGTCGAAAACCACTTTCCCGTTTCGTTCGGTCTTTCGGTGGAGTGGAGCGAACAGCGTGTCAAGAGCATCCGGGTCGATGGCCTCGTATAACGGCGGGCATTCACTCGTATCGGGACCGTCACGGGTAGCAATCTCGGCATGAATCAACACCGTGATCGAGGGCTCTGCCGTGATCGTTTGCTCGTCGCTTGGTGTGTTGGTTGTTGTCTCTCCCATGGTTGTAGTCTCTCCCTAGAGCGCTCGTGATTATTCGGACGATTTCCGCAACGAGCACTCCATCCAAACCTCCGGCCTGTAGTTATAAACATCCTCTGGCGAAAGATAATGCGGATACCTCATCTCTATGTTTTCAACGCTGTACTCCGGCAGCGCTTCTTGAAGCAATCCGGTGTCAAAACTGCGGCAACTTCGTTACGCCTGATTTTGCACGTATTTTTGGTGATAATCAAAATAGCGTCCATGGCTGTTTAAGCTGCATGGATGGCACTGCCGTTAAGAACGGCCAAGCAGTCGATTGATAGCGGATTAGTACCGAAATTAGGAAGATTGGGACAGCGTAGGGAGTGTTCTTCCCTGGGTACCGATCACTCCTTTCTCGAAGCAGTATGGGATTTGCGTTCACTGACCTGATTCGGTTTGACGAATGCATCCGTCTACTGGACCCCATTTTATACGGTGACATACGCAACAGCGAGATATTCATCGCCACGCGAGTTACTACAAAATGGATGAAAGGACGTCGGGAGTAATGAGCAAACATATGCAACTCCAAAACGCGACCGAAGACCTCGAAAGTATTACCAACGATACAACTGACGGGAGACTTTCGGAGACGGAAGTCAGCGAATTGCTTACGAGCCAACGGCGACGAGTGATCCTCTCTTACTTACAAGTATGCGACGGCCCGGTCGAAATCGAATCGCTAATCGAGCACCTCACGTACCAAGAGTTGGAGGAGTGTTCCGGTGATACACCGACCCAACTCTTCGAAGAGATCGCGGAGGCCGTCTGGAACGATCATCTACCACTACTCGCCGAGCACGATGCCATCAAGTACGATCGAGAGAGCGGAAAACTGCGCGGGTGGACCAATATCGGTCAACTCGCACATCGCCTGCGAGAGCACAGTAACTGATCAGTAACGATAGATCATCGTTAGTCCCCGCTCGTATCCGGTTTGGATTCTGATGGTGAGTCCACCGAGTCGGACATCCCTTTTCGCCCGGCAAGTACATGCTGGACCAGATTTCCGTGGGCACGTTCACACCGCTCACTACGTTTCGTTTATAAGCAACCGACGGTTCAGTGACCGGTGAACACGAGCAACTGATTCGGGGCTACGGAAGCAACGACAGCGCGAGTTCCTTCTGCCGGGTCTCGATATCATCCGAATCGTCGCGCCCACCGTACCAGAGATCGAACCACGCGAGCGGGGAGAGTTGTCCGATGAAGCGGTATGCCCGTTGTCGGCACCGAAACCCGTCGTCGCGCGTCAGTTCGTCCGTCTGTGCATACCCCGAAAGCAATGCCTCGTTGACGATACTTCGCCGTT
This sequence comes from Haladaptatus sp. AB618, assembly GCF_024136965.1. Taxonomy (NCBI): domain Archaea; kingdom Methanobacteriati; phylum Methanobacteriota; class Halobacteria; order Halobacteriales; family Haladaptataceae; genus Haladaptatus; species Haladaptatus sp. AB618. The sequence goes on from NZ_JAMYJX010000002.1 coordinate 116,515, forward strand.
CGTCGTCCAGCGGGCGACGACCGCAGAGGTAGTGTTCGGTGGTCGCGAGGTCGAACTCGCGGTGGCCGGTGAACTGGTTACCCCAGTCGAGCACCGTTCGCACGGTACCGGTGTCCGGGTCGACGAGGAGGTTACCGAACCGATAGTCGTCGTGGAGGAGCACCGGAGCGGGATCGGACGGAACGACTTCGAGGTAGTGGTCGAGTCCGGCACGGAGTTCGTCGGTCAGATCCGAAAATCGCCCGGATTCCTCGATGCGGGCGAGGTTTCCTTCTGCGTAGGACCGGAGCCGTGAGGGCCAATCGGGTTCGGGATCGGTGATCGAGAGGCCACCGACGGTCGGTTCGCTGTCGGCGTCCACGCCCGCACGAAGCCAACCGTATCCGTCGAACGTGGCCGCGGAGTGAAGTTCGCCGAGGTGCCGTCCGGCGTCGTGTGCGGTGCGTTCGAGGGCGCGGTCGGTCAGCGACTCCGGGCCGGAAACCTGCTCGCCGGGCGCACGCTCCATCAGGAAGAACGGCACGGGCAGGCTATCGTGCTCGTCCACGTATCCGAGAACGGCCGGGACCGGAATCTCGGTTCGCCGGTTCACGAAGTCGAGAATGCGCGGTTCCATCCGAAACGAAGGCGGGTCCACGAACGAACGGGCTTTCAGTACGCAGTGTCGGGCCCCGTCCGGCATCTCGACGGTGACGAAAAAGACGTCGTCAGTGCCCTCGTCCGCCGGAACCACGTTCGTCACCGTGCGGTCGCCGAGTATCTCCCGGATCAGTCGTGGAACGCGTTCGGTCTCCAAGTTCGTGTCCGTCATCGAGTTATGGGTGGGTTTCGCCGCCCCGCTCGTAGAAGCCTTGTGGTGTCGAACTGCCAACAGCAACGGAACTCTCCGGGCCGGAACGAACCGGAGCGAACCGGAACGATCCCGAACGAACGACTCGGACCCTTTAATCCGGGTCGCAACGAGGGCCGCGTATGGTCATTTTCGACACTGACGCCATCGTCGGCATGGTACACCTGCCCGCCCTGCCGGGTGCTCCCGGTTTCGACGGCAACTTCGACGCGCTCCGAACTCGCGCGCTCACCGACGCCCACGCGCTCGAATCGGGCGGCGTGGACGCGATCATGGTGGAGAACTTCGGCGACTCGCCGTTCCACCCGAACGACGTGCCGAAGCACGTCGTCGCCTCCATGACCCGCGTCGTCACCGAACTCCGACAGGCTACAGAGTGCCCGCTCGGCGTGAACGTCCTCCGCAACGACGCCGAAGCGGCCCTCTCGATAGCGACCGCGGCCGACGCCCAGTTCATCCGCGTGAACGTCCACACCGGCGCGCGCCTGACCGACCAAGGCATCATCGAGGGGAGCGCACACGAGACGATCCGCCTGCGGGACGAACTCGATTCCGACGTGAAGGTCCTCGCCGACGTGGACGTGAAACACTCCGCCGCACTCGCGGAACGGCCCGTCACCGAACTGGTGGACGAGACCCTCGGCCGCGGACGGGCGGACGGTATCGTCGTGAGCGGCGTCGGAACCGGTCACGAAGTGGATACCGAGATGCTGGAAGCCGTCGTCGCGTGCCGGGACGGGGTCGGATCGGATGCGCCGGTGCTTCTCGGGAGCGGAACGACGGCCGAAAACGTTCGTGACCTGCTGGATATCGCGGACGGCGCTATCGTCGGCACGGCGTTGAAAGAAGGCGGCGAGACGACGAACCGAGTGGACGAGGAGCGAGTTCGGGAACTAGTCGAGAGGATCTGAGGCACCCACTACGCTCGCTACGAACGGATACTCCTTCGGTTCTCGTGTAGCCCACTCGTATCGCCTAACCCGTCCTAACCGAGTGGCGCGCGGAAGCGAGTGAATACGAGCGGCGCGCGAGGGACCGAAGGTCCCGCTGGAAGCCGACGTTTCACGCTGGCGAGGACGAAGGAGTGAACGAGAGCACGGGAGAGCTTTGCTCTCCCGGAGGAATCGGTTGGGGAGGGAGTGGTGTGGTGCGGAATCGGTTGCAGGACGGTATTCATGCGGCTCGGTAGCTGCAATCGCATCAAAATCAAATCCAGTACGGTGAGGTGAGCAGAAAGGGGTGTCTCACGAATACATCCATGTCTTTCCACTATTCCTACTGAGGTTACACAGACCAATCTGCAGAACCGAACCGAAGATGACCGTTGGGACTAATATGACGCCGTGCACGTTCGTGACGCGACGACCGACGACGCCGAGGCAGTCCGGAGCGTTCATTCGGAATCAATCACGGAACTCGGCCCGGAAGGATACGCGGAACCGCAGGTCGCAGCGTGGGCGAGAGGTTGTGAGTCCGCCGACTACTCATCAGTTATCGAAAACGAGGTGACCGAGTTCGTCGTCGCGGAGGACGAAGGAACCGTCGTGGCGTTCGGGTCGGCCACACTCGAATCGCCCGAGGAGTACGAGGCCACAGTGGAGGCGGAAGTCACAGGTGTGTACGTTCACCCGTCAGTCGCCCGGACGGGAGTTGGCTCCGCGGTACTCTCGGAGATAGAACGCCGGATGCGTGACCGGAATACGCACGCTCTCGGACTCTCGGCGTCGTTGAACGCGGTTTCGTTCTACGAGGAACACGGATACGAACGCGTGAGGGAGTACACACACGAGTTCTGCAGCAGCAAATCGACGGGCGTGACGGGGACGGTCATCGAGATGAAAAAGGAGCTGTGACCGTTCACAGAAACTCCTCGACCTCGTTTTCCGTCGGCAAGCCACCCCTCGCGCCCTCCGCGCCGCAGTTCAACGCGGCCACGGCGGCCGCGAACTCCCCCGCTTTCGCCATATTTCCCGCTCCCAAAATCCACTCGTGGATCAGGCCAGCAGTGTGACCGTCCCCCGCTCCGGTCGTGTCGGTCACGGGAACGTCGAAGGCGGGTATCTCGACCGTCTCCGACGCGTCGAACAGCAGCGCACCGTCCGCGCCGCGCGTCACCGCGCCGCGTTTCACACCCCTCTCGCGGAACATCTCGACGGCCTCGTATGGACCGACGCCGAGGTACGATCGGACTGGCACCTCGCTCGTGACCAGCAGGTCGAAGACGGGGAGCGCGTCGTCCAACGTTTCACGGGTGACGCCCCGGCCGTCGAGTTCTGAGAGCGGGCCGGAGAGATCGAAGACGAGCGGCGGTAAGTCGCCCGCTCTTCGGGCGGAAACGAGGCGCGAGACGACTTCGTCGGGGGCGTACGCGCTGGTGAACACGACGCGGGCGCGGCGGAGGTAGTCGAGGTCGGCGTCGTCGAGTCGGAGTGCGGGCACGGCGTCTCCCCCCGCGATGATCATGCGCTCGCCGTCGGGGTCGCAGAGGATGAGACAGTACGAAGAGTCTTCGTTGCCGCGACGAACGCGGGTCGTGTCGATGCCGCGGGCTTCGAGGTCGCTTTTCACGAATTCGCCCTCCTCGTCGTCGCCGACGCGTGCCACGACGCCGGTGTCGCGACCGAGTCGTGAGAGTGCGGTTGCGACGTTCGCCGCGACGCCACCGGCGGCACGGGATTCGTCGCGGACGAACGCGCCGCCGTCCGGCTCCGGCAGGTTCGAGAGCGAGTAGACGTGGTCAACGAGCGCGCTCCCGACCGTCACCGCGTCGAATGTCATCGTCGGCACGGTCACGTCGCGGCGGGAAGTCGCTTGCGCTACGGTTTGCGGAACACGTAGGTTACCCCTGCCCGCTCGATCCGAATCACGCCCGCGTCGTGGTCGAAGACGACCCAATCCGCGCGTCCGTCGAACTCGTGAAACGGCATTCCGGCCGTAACGTGTCCGTCACGCGTGACGGTAAACCGGGCGACACCCATCCGTGCGACGAGTTTCGACCCGTGTTCGTCAACGTCCGGAGCGAACTGCCGGAGGTTGGTTTCGATTGCGCCCCAGTTGTCGATGGGCACCCGCTCTGCCATAGGTAACCGTCGGCAGGGAAGGGGAAAGCGATGTCGGGGAAATCGAGGAAATCGGAAAAATCGGGGGATATCCGAGGGACAGGTGTCACTGCGTGCCCGGATATTCGACGTCGGAGAACGCGAACCGAACGCCGCCGCCGGTGCTGTCACCGATCGCAATCGTCCAGCCGTGGGAGTCGGCGATCTGCTGGACGATACTCAAGCCGAGTCCGGTTCCGGACTGTTCCGTCGAGTACCCCGATTCCAACACCCGTTCGCGTTGTTCCTCCGGAATCCCGGGGCCGTCGTCAGCGACGTAAAATCCTCCCGGCGTCTTGCCGAGGGAAACGGTCACGTCGTCGCCACCGTGTTCTATCGCGTTTCGAAACAGGTTCGCAAACAACTCGGTCAAACGGTCGCGGTCGGCGAGAATTCGGTCGTTCGTCGACTCGACGTCGAGGGTTGCCGGTTCGCTTTCGACACCGTTCCACACGTCGATGGCGAACTCGACGAGTTCGACCTCCTCCAGTTTCAGCGTCTTTTGCCCTTCTCGTGCGATTTCGAGGAGGTCGGAGATGATGGCCTCGATGCGATCCGCGGCCGTCTCTACCTCGTCGAAATGTTCCTCTTTCCCCGTTTTACGGGCCAAGTTGAGATAGCCGTAGATGATGCTCAACGGCCCACGGAGGTCGTGGGAGACCTGGCTCGCGAACTCGTCGAGTCGCTCGTTCTCCCGGACGAGCGCGCGTTCACGCTCCTTGCGCTCGGTGACGTCTCGGACGGCACAGACGTACTCGTCTTCCGCGACGACTGTGACGGTGAGCGTCAGCGTGAGGGTACTGCCGTCGTGACGTTTTCCCGTGATGTCGCCGTTCCACTCCCCGGCAGAATCGACTTCTGGGATTATCTCGGACTGAATGCGGTCGTCTGCCTCGTCCGTGAGCGTCTCCTTCCATTCCCCTCCGATGAGGGTGGACGAGTCGTAGCCGAACAGGTCGGCGTACGCTTGGTTGACGTAATTGAAACGGAAATCGTTCGTGAGCAACGCGATACCTTCGCTGGTCGTGTCGATGGCTCGAAACCCTCGGTGGACTTGTTTTTCCACGTAACGGCGTGACACTGCTTGCCGGATTTGGGACGCCAGCGTGACGAACCGGACACTGGACGTCCCCTTCTGGAGGTAGTTCGTCGCACCGGCCGAAATAGCACCGCTTGCAACGTCCTCGCTTCCAGTCCCTGTAAACATGAGAAACGGGATATACGGACAGCGATCACGGACCTGTTCGAGCAACTTCAATCCGGATCCATCTTCGAGTTCGTAATCACTGACGACGCAGTCGATATCGATGTCACGGTCGAAGAGGTACTCCGTCGCTTCCGCGTTGTTCGTAACGCTGACGACCTCTCCGATACCATCCTCCGCTTCCAAGGTCGTTCTGGACAACTGGAGAAATTTCTCATCGTTGTCGACGTGGAGCACACGGATTTCGGCAGGGAAATCGTGACCGATCGAAACCGGGTCTACATTCGCCATCTAGCTTTCTGCACCAACACGGCCAAAAGACATATATCTAACTCATTACGGATGGTAACGAACCCTGGATTGAATAACGAACTCGGATCGAATTCTCACGCCGCTCGTGCGTCTTCGCGTTCGCCGGCGACCCACTTCTGCGAGAACGCGGTGCCACAGTCACAGTAGGCGTAGGCGTGAATCACGTCCCCCTCCGCGTATAGGCCACCGACGTCCTCGTTCTGCTCCTCGGCGAACGCGAACACGAACTTCACGTCGTGGTCACCCTCCGGACAGTCGCCGCCGTCGAGCGTCGGCGCGACGGTCCCTTCGGTTCCCATCGCCTGTTTCGCGAAGTTCATCGCGTCCATTCCGGTCGCCTTCTTGAACACGCTTCGACCGGTTTCGCCGGGGACGATGAGCAGTGTCCCACCGGGTACCGACTCGCCGTACTCCGCCAGCGTGTCCCCGGAGACGAACGAATCGGCGAGAAAGAGCGCGACGTCGTCCGGGCGGTCACCGGCCAAAAACTCGTCCCGCTTGTTCATTGGTCCTCGACTTGGCGTGCGATATCCGCGAGGTCACCGTCCGGTGCTTCCGTCGCCTCGTACACCGCCCGCGAACCCGGCTGTCGAATCCCGTATTTGAACCCCTCCTCGACCACGTCGATCAGCACCGACTGGCCAAACGAGCGGTTGCTCTCGTCGAACCACTCGGAGAGTCTGTTTTCGCCTTCGCCGGGATTCCGCGCGAGTCGCGGCGTATCGTACACCCCGCGAATGAGCCGTCCGTCGCCGGTCAGCGGTCGTTCGATTCGAGCGCGATACTCCGTATCGTCCATGACGATACGGACGATTTCGTCGGCCGGAAACGCGTCCTCGTTGTCCCCGGAAATCTCGATGTTCGCACGATGCGTCGCACCCGCCTGCGCCAGTGTCGCCCTGACGGTTTCGGTCGTATCACTAGAAACCCGCTGGGTCATAATCGTGAAAAGATGGTGTATATGTTTGAGTGTTCCGCCGCGTTACTCGTCGTCTTCCTCGTCGTCGCCCTCGCCGTAGAGGGATTCGACGGACTCGTCGCCGTATTCCGAGATCGTGACGTTGAGTTGCGCGACTGCCTCGCTGACTTCCTTTCCGCGGACCGAGATGCGTCGTCGCTCGCCGTCTCGCTCGGGGTTGTAACCCGTGCCGCCTTCGAGGAGCACGTCCTTGAGGTTCGGGCCTGCGACGTCGCCACGCATCGGGCGACCGGCGTTGTCCGAGCCACCGGTGATTTCGACGGAATACCCGTCGAGACCGACGGCACTGCCGTCGACGTCCTCACCGATAGACTTGCCGAGGAATCGGTTTGCGTCCTGTCCGTCTACTTCGCGCTGATAGGCCGCCCCGGAGTCGGGGTCAGCAACGACGACCTGAAAGTTTGCCATACGGAACGAATATCGGTCGCACCCTAAAAGGACATCGAAAAGTGCTTTCGGACGAAACCGCTATGCATGGGCCAGTCGTTCGTTGATGGCAGGGGGGACGAATGTCGGAAACCTATTACTTCGTCAGTGACCTGCACGTCGGCGGCGACGAGGAGCTACAGAAGTGTGAGTTCGAGGACGAGTTCGTCGAGTTCTTGCGGATGCTCGAAACCACAGATGAAAACGCCGAACTGGTGATCCTCGGCGACGCCTTCGGCCTGTGGGAGTTCACCCAATCGGCCGGGATGAAGAAGTTCGACCTGCTGGTCGAACACCACCCGAAACTGTTCGACCAGTTTCGAAAGACGGGCGAGAACGTCACCATCACGCTCATCCCCGGCAATCACGACGCCGAACTCGCAGGGTATCCGGAGTACGAGAGGCGACTGGCCGAGTACAACGTGAACCTCGACTCGACGCTGTCGCTGACTCGGTCCGTCGCCGGAAAGAAAATCTGGATCGAACACGGCATGCAGGAGGATGCACACAACCGCATGCCGGAGTTCGGCAACCCGCGTGCGAACCCGCTCGGCTACTTCGTCAACCGTCACATCACGGGAAAGGCCGGACAGCTTTCGGGGCGGGGGAAGTACAACTGGCTCAAGGACATCCAGTCGCTCACGCCGCTCGAAGAGATTCCGGACTGGATCGCATCGAACTACTTCTACCGCGAGATGAACCCGTTTCTGCGCTACGGCGCGTTGCCGTTCCTGTTGCTCTTCCAGATCAGCCTGCTGTATCTCCTCGTCCTCGTGCTGGAAGCGACCGGGGTCCTCGGAACGCATCTCATCTCGAACCTCACGGCGGACTTTCTCCACCAGTTCGGACTGGTCGGAGACCTCGTGGAGTTCGTCATCTACGTCAATCTCGTCGTCGTCGGTCTCCTCCTTCTCGTCTCGATACCGCTGTACTTCTTCGCCCGCGACGTGCGAAAGACGCTCGAACGGTTCGGCCTCGTCAGACAGGAGAAGCCCGAAGAACCGGCCGACGCGCCCTACGTCGCCGCCGCCGAGGACGTGTTCGAGGAGTTCCCCGACGTCGTTGCGTACATCTACGGCCACACCCACCGCGTCTCGCTCACGAACGTGGGCGAGCGCGTCATCATCAACACCGGAACGTGGCTCAAGCGACTGCACCGGACCTCGACGTGGATCGGTATCCTGCCGCCGGTGTATTACCCTTCGTACCGACTGAACTACTTCAAAATCGACGAGGAGGAAGGAAACGTCGTGATCGAGTACCACACCATCGAGAAGGAGGCCCCGAACGAACTCACGCTCGTCCAACGGTTGCTCTCGCGCCGTCCGAAGGTGAAGAACGATATTCCGAAACGGACCGTCATCGAGGGGTCGGAGAAGGAAGTGGTCGAGTCGGCATCGAAGGAGTAGAAAGACAGGCTACAAACGAGTATCCGATGAAACCAGAAGGGCCACGGACGACGAGGTGAGATGTTTCCAACTCCCCGCGAGCGACGCGCGGTGCGAGCGAGCGGGCCGACGACTGAACGCAGTGAAGGAGGAGTGTCTTCGTGAGCGTAGCGAACGAAGGCTCGGAAGTCGCATGCCCGCGAACGAAGTGAGCCGGAACGTCTTCTGGTGCTTTTGGTCCAGATCTTTATCGAGGGTCGCGTGGTTTGCGACCCTCGCTATAAAAAGGTGGGTTCTAGAACGGATATCGTCGCTGGTTCCGCTGCACTGAGATCCACTTCTCCTGCGTGAGTTCCTCGACGATGGCGTCACCGTCGTAGCGGCCGATTCCGGAGCCTTTCACGCCGCCGAACGGGACGTGGGGTTCCTCGTTGATGGGTTGGTCGTTGATGTGGACCATCCCGGCGTCGATGGCGTCGGCGAAGTCCTGTGCGCGGCCGAGGTCGCCCGCGTGTACCGACGCGGCGAGGCCGTATTCGGTGTCGTTCGCGAGTTCGATGGCCTCCTCGTCGGAGGAGAACGGGATGACCGGCGCGATGGGACCGAACGTCTCGTTGCACGACGCGGCCATGTCGTTGGTCGCGCCGGAGAGGACCGTCGGCTTGACGAACAGGCCGTCGTGGTGGCCGCCGGTTTCGAGGGTCGCACCCTCCTCGACCGTCGAGTCGATGTAGTCGAGCATCTGGTCGCGCTGACCCTCGTCGATGATGGGGCCGATGACGTTGTCGCGGTCCGTCGGGTCGCCGATGGGGAGTCCTTCGGCGCGCTCGGTCAACTTTTCGACGTACTCGTCGTACACGTCCTCGTGGACGAGGTGGCGGTTGATGGAGATGCACACCTGTCCCTGGTGGAGGAACGACCCGAACACGGCCGAATCGATGGCGGCGTCGAGGTCGGCATCCTCGGTGACGACGTGCGGGTTGTTCCCGCCGAGTTCCATCGCGGGGAGCGCGAGGTTCTCCGCGGCGAGACCCGCGACGTGTTTGCCGACTTCGGTCGAACCCGTGAACGCCATCACGTCGAGTTCGGGGTGGGACGCCATCCGGTCGCCGATTTCCGAACCCTTGCCGGGGACGACGTTGAGCAGTCCCTCGGGCAGTTCGGCTTCCTCGAAAATCTTGGCGAGCAGGAGACCGCCGGTGACGGGGGTCGGCGAGGCGGGTTTCAGGACGACGGCGTTGCCGAGCGCCAGCGCGGGTGCGACGGCGCGCATCGAGAGGTTGAACGGGAAGTTCCACGGCGAGATGACGCCGACGACGCCCATCGGCACGCGCTTGACGTGGTTCTCCTTGCCCGGAATCATCGAGTCCTTGATCTCGCCGCCGACGCGGAACGGGAACTCGGCCGCCTGCTGGGTGATACCGCGGGCGGTCTGCCACTCGGCGAACGCTTTCATGTTCGCGCTTCCGGACTCGACGGCGAGCGCGTGGAGAATGTCGTTTCGGTGTTCGTCCAGCAGGTCGAGTGCGGACTGGACGACGCCGACTCGTTTGCTCGGCGGCAGGTCGGCCCAGTCGGCCTGCGCCTCGGCGGCGGCCTCGTAGGCGCGATTCACGTCGTCCTCGGTCGCGGCGGGGACCGACGTGACTTTCTCCTGGGTCGCCGGGTTCGTCACTTCGATTTCGTCCCGGTCGCCGCCGTCGATCCATTCGCCGTCGATGTAGAGGGCGTTCCAGTCGCCGTCCAAGGTGTAGGCTCTGTCCGACATCACTGAGAACTCGGGTGTTCATGGTGATAAATGGTCAGGAACCGGCCGCGGTGTGGCATTTTCAGACACGCTTCCGAACCGACGAAGAAAAACGGCTCCGGCCGTTACCACCGACAATGAATATCGAGTTTCTCGGCGGGGCGCGCGAGGTGGGGCGGAGCGCGATTCTCGTCAACGACTCCCTCCTGCTCGATTACGGGATGCTGACCGGCAATCCGCCACAGTACCCCGTCGAGGACGTGGACCCCGATGCCGTCGTCGTCTCGCACGGCCATCTCGACCACGTCGGCATCCTCCCTTCCCTGCTCGCGGGCGACGACCGGCCGCCGATTCACTGGACGCCGCCGACGTACGAACTGACGCGCATCCTCGCGCGGGACACCCTGAAACTCCACGGCGGAAGCTACGACTGTCCGTTCACCGAGGCGGAACTGAAGCGACTGGCCCAGGTGTCCGAACTGCACGGCTACGAGGAGTCGTTCGAAGCCGCGGGCCACGAAATCACGTTTTTCAACGCGGGCCACATTCCGGGAAGCGCGCACGTTCTCATCGACGACGGGGACACCGAACTGCTCTACACCGCCGACTTCCACACCGGCGACCAGCGATTGCTGTCGGGCACGACCGCCCGCCCCGACGCGGACGTGGTAATCTGCGAGAGCACGTACTCCGACGTGGAGCGCGGTGAGCGGAAGACGACGGAACGGGAGTTCGCCGAAAGCGTGAAGACGACGGTGTGGGAGGGCGGAACCGTGGTCGTCCCGGCGTTCGCCATCGGCCGGACACAGGAGATACTGATGGTCTGTGAGGCCCACGACATCGACTGCTACGTGGACGGGATGGGAAAGCAAGTCACCAGAATGCTCCAACAGCAGTCCGTGTTCCTCCGCGACCCGGACGCCTTCCAGCGCGCCGTCTCGCACGCTCGATTCGTGACGGGGAGAAACGGCCAGCGAAAGCGAATCGCGCGGAAGAACACTGTCATCGTGACGACCTCGGGGATGCTTACCGGTGGTCCGGCGATGACGTACATCCCCGAAATCCGCGCCAATCCGGTCAACAAGATCACGATGACCGGCTATCAGGTCGAAGGAACGCCCGGCAGGGAACTGCTGGACCACGGCCGCGGCGAAATCGACGGCCGCGTCATGCCCGTCAGTGCGCAGGTCGAATCCTACGACTTCTCGGCTCACGCCGACCGGAACGGGTTGCTCGACTTCCTCGATTCGTATCGGGATTCGACGGTTCTCGTCAATCACGGCGACAGATGCGAGGCGTTCGCCGAGGAACTGCGGGACGACGGCTTCGATGCGAACGCGCCCGAACTCGGTAGCCGGTTCGAAATCGCCGATGATTCGACCTCCGCGACGCCTCGCAACAAATTCACGTGACGATTCACCGCTAAATCCCTAAATCGTGCGCGAGTGCCATTTCGACCACTTGCCGTTCGGTTCGGTCTCCCATCGCTGGTGGATTTTCGGCTGCCGCGACACTTCCGGCATGTCTTCGAGACCGAACACGACGAGGCGTTCGTCCGTCGTCCGTGTGACGGAGAGACCGGCGCATTTGACTCTCCCGAACCGCTCCCACAGCGACCAGTCGCCGTTCGGTGCCATCTGCGAGAGGTGGTGGAGGCGTTTTCCGGTAATGAACGCTTCGAGGCGGCCGTCGGCGTGTCGGCCGACGGCCAGCGATTTCGCCTTCGGGCGGTGGAACACCTGGAACCGCTCGGGATAGCTCAGTTCGCTCCATTCCTCCTCCCACTCGGTCTCCTCGAATCCGAGCTGTCGAAGGTAGAGCGGCGTCTCGTCGTCCCGGACGAGGAAGATTTCGAACTTCCCGTCGTTGTTCTCCGCGACGGCGAGCGAGTGACCGTTCGCCCGCCCGCGTCGATGCCAGTCGGCCCACTCGTCGCCGTCCAATTCGAGTTGCCAGCAGTGGTGAATTCCGAACAGGAACTCCTTTTCGGCCGCCGTCAGATCGGTCGCCTTGTCGTCGTAGCTGAGCAGGAAGGCGTGCAACCGTTCGTTCGCAGCCTGCTGGACGACGATTTCGTTCCCGGCTTGGTCGCCCAACTGTTCCCAGTCGGTCCACGTCGTATCGTTCGGCGACGTCTGTTTCGCGTGGAACGTCCCGCTCGCTGGTCCGGTGACGAAGACTTCGAGCCGTCGGTCGCCGTTGGGTGCGACGGCTATCGACTCGCCCGTGATCGGATCGTTGGAGAGCAGTCGCCAGTCGTCCCATTCGGTCGCGGCTTCATCGGTGCCCAGCGCTTCCCGTCGATTGTGATACGTTCCATCCGCCGGATCGGTGAGGAACACCTCGGGGCGTCCGTCCTCGTTGCGCCCGGCCGCTATCGCCTTTCCTTCGGCACCGACGAGTCGTTCCCAGTCGGTCCACTCCGTCTCCGACCCGGTCTGTCTGCTGGTGTACACCGTTTCGTCGATGAGGACGAACAGTTCGAGGTGGTCCCGTTCGTTGAGTGTTGTCGCTACTTTCATCGTTCGTAGTTACTCCGTCATCTCCGGCAGTCGCACGAGGTCCTCGGGGTTTTGCGAGGCGAATATCACGATAGAGCCCTCCTGTCGTTGTTTCTGTAGCAGTTGTTCGCCCATCTCGCGATCGAGGTCGGCGAAAATCTCTATCGCGGTGAGCATGTCGGGTTGTGGGACCCCTCGCTGAGCGGGATTCAGTCGGCCGGTCTTGGCTTCCTTTTCGGCAAGCATGACGCGAACGTACTCGACGAGGTCTATCGTGTCGTCCAACTGCTCGTGCCACGACGGTGGGTAGATACTGACGTTCCCCTCGACTCGATACAGGTTGTTGCCGGGCATCCACGTCTCCGAGTCCATTAGTCGCTCTTCGAGCAAGGCGTTCGTCCGATCCTTGTCGTAATCGAGCGCGTCGGCGTAGGCGTCGATCCGTTCCCGCGAAAGCCCGGGTTTTTCCCCGTGATGATGCCGTTCGAGATATCTGACGAAGTCGTCGATTTCGTATTCGCGGTCGCGCAGCGAGAGATCATCGACCAGACGGTTATCAACAACGACCATGACTATCCGTTCGACCGACAACTCGATAAAACTCTACAGAACCCTTCTGAGAATTCCGGAATAATCGCTATCGGTGACGTCGGATAACTGTACCCAACTGACGTCTAAAACGTGAGATGTGACGACGAACTCGGCATGTCGTCGTCATCGTCCTCCTCGATTCCCCCCTCGTGATCGAAGTCGCAGGTTCGGTCGGTCAGGTAGATCTCGCCGCCGTCCTCGGTGACGTCGACCGAGAGGAGCGTCGAACCCGACGCTTTGCCATTGTCACAGTGGCCGGAACAGCCGTCGAACATCGACCCGTGTTTCGGACAGATGATGTCGCCGTCGCGCATCGCCGCCCCGAACCCTCGGTCGAGACGCTGGTCGGTTTCGTGCTGGCAGAAGTTCTTCCACGCGGCGATGCAGTCGCCACCGTTCACGAGAATCACTTCCTCCTGTGAGCCGTCGCGTTCGCGAACCGTGAACAGAAAGGAATCGTTTTCGGGGAGGTCCTCGACCGTCGTCAAGCGGTGGGCGTCGTCCGTCGCGTCCATACGGGCGTATCCGACGGATGGAAATTAAAGAATTCTATCGACTGACGATTACCGATCCACGATCATCGACTGACGGATTTCGACTGCGGGAAGTCGTATGCGACCCCCGTCAGTTCCTCGGAGGTGTCCCAGAGTCGCTCGGCGGTGCGTTCGTCGTAGGACTCGTCGCTGGACGGTTGGACGCTCGGGTGACCGCGCATGTTCATCAGGCCGTCCGGACCGATGTACTCTCCGCCCTCGATTTCCCCGGCGGTCGCACCGTACAGCATCGGGAGCGCGCCGCGTTCAGCGCTCTGTGCGAAGACGGCGTTCGCGACCCGCATCATCCACAGTCGAAGCAGGGAGCCTTCCCGCTCCGGGCCGCGTCGCTGGAGGTTCGTGCTCGCATAGCCGGGATGACAGGCGACGCTCGCCACGTCGTCGACCCCCGTGTCGTGGAGTTTGCGGTCGAGTTCGTAGGCGAACAGCACGTTCGCCAGTTTGCTCTGACCGTAGGCGTCCCACTTGTCGTACTCGCGTTCGCCCTGCAAGTCGTCGAAGTCGATGGTCCCCCGCTCGTGCACGCCACTACTCTGTGTCACGACCCGCGTCTCTCCCTCCGTTTCCAGCAGTGAATCGAGCAGGAGACCGGTCAGCGCGAAGTGGCCGAGGTGGTTGACACCGAACTGTAACTCGAAGCCGTCCGCGGTTTCCTCCCGCGGCACCGCCATCACGCCTGCGTTGTTACAGAGGATGTGCAGGTCGTCGTACTCCTCGCTGAAGTCGTCCACGAACTCCCGAATCAGCGCGAGGTCGGCGAGGTCAAGTTCCCGCACGTCGAGGTTTGCGTCCGGCAGTTCGGTCAAAATCTGCCCCTTGACCGTCATCGCGTGATCCGTCCGTCGGCAGGCCATGACGACGGTCGCTCCGTGGCGGGCGAGCGCCCGCGTCACCTCGTAGCCGAGGCCGCTGTTCGCGCCCGTGACGATGACGGTCTTTCCGGCCATGTCCGGCATGCTGTCTTGGGTCCACCCGGAATCGGTCATGAATCCGGTTACGGGCGCACGATACAGAAAAGCACCGCCCAACGGTTTCGAATTCCGTTACAATCCGCCCAGACCTACAACCCGCCCGCGCCGGTCGGCGCGTCGGGGAGGTCCGCCGGTTCCACCGGAATACCGAGTTCTTCCAGCGCGGCTTCGAGGTGTTCGCCCTTCGCGTACTCCGAACCGTCCTCCTCGCGCTTCCGCTGGGCGACGGCGAGGACTTCGGCGCGGCGGTCGTCCGGAATGTCGAACTTGTCCGTCGTCAGTTCGATGGTGAGGCCGTTGTGGTCGGAGGTGTATAGCGAGTAGAAGATGCTCCGGTCGAACTCGTTGTACCGGCGGCCGTGCGCTTCGAGTCGTTCGCGGACCTCCTCGATTCGCTCCGGATCGAACCGGAACGCGAGGTGGTGGACGGCACCGATGCCGGTCCGCTGTGGTGCGGGATTCGACTGGCGACCTTCCTCGACGAAAAACGTGATGATGCGGCCGTCGCCGCTGTCGAAGAACAGGTGCGTGACGTTCGGCGCGTCGAGGTTCGGTTGGCGGAGGACGAGCGGCATGCCGAGCACGTCCCGATAAAATTCGACCGTATCCTCCTCGTTGCTCCCGATGAGTGTGATGTGGTCGGTGCCGGTGAGCGGAACCGCGCCGTCCGGGCGCTCCGCCGTGATCGGAATATCGTCCGTGGAAGGTTCGTTGGACATCGTTCTCGTCTCGGAATAGGTTCCGAGCGGAGAAATACCCTCGCTGACGGTGGTGTCACCACATGGCATCGATGTCAGTGGCCAGAAAACCCGATCATTTCCCGCCGAACCGCTCGTCGTCCACGCGCGCCCTCAGTTCCGGGTCGAGTCGGTTGTACGCCTTGCGCCGCCCCTCGTCGTCCGCGCCGGACTTCCGGACGTAGGTCCGCTTCTCGATGTCGAAGACCGAGGACTCGTCCAGTCCCCGTTCGGCAACGAGCTTTTTGACCTTCTTCGTGTCGAACGACCGGGCTTCCTCCGGGTCGATACCCGCCGCTTCCAAGTGGTCCGCGACGACTTGCTCGTCCTTGAGATTCCGTCGCTTGTGGGTGGTCCGTTTCACCGCGCCGAAATCCGACTCGACTCGGCGGTCGTCCTGCACGACCTCCAGCAGTTTGTCCCGGACTTCCTTCCGCGCGTCGTCGGCGGAACTGCTCACGTCCGAAAGGAGCGTGTAAAGGTTCACCAGTCGGAAGGTGTCGAGTTCGTCCAACGAATCGACGTCGTACTCCTCGACGGCGTCGAACA
Source organism: Haladaptatus sp. AB618 (assembly GCF_024136965.1). Taxonomy (NCBI): domain Archaea; kingdom Methanobacteriati; phylum Methanobacteriota; class Halobacteria; order Halobacteriales; family Haladaptataceae; genus Haladaptatus; species Haladaptatus sp. AB618. The sequence goes on from NZ_JAMYJX010000002.1 coordinate 132,422, forward strand.
GCACCAACACGTCCCTGACGAAATCGAGGTCGAGACCGAACTCGGGCGGGTCCTCCGCCGGAAGAGTGGGGGCGGGCGTCGATGCGGCAGATTCTCCGCTCGTATCTCCTGCTCCGTTACCAGTTGCCGTTGCCCCCCCTGACTCCGCGTGCTGTCGTCGCTTTTCGCTCATCACGAACTCGCGGGCACCGTCGTAGTCCAGCGCGTCCCACGAGTGGCCGTCGTCCGACGAACGACTGACGTGTGCCGCGACCGAGCGGATGGCGTCCTCGTACTCACACCCCTCGACCGGACAGGTCGTCGGGTCGTACTCGTCTTGCATGTGTCCTCTCTGTGTAGTATCGCGTTCGTCGTTTTCTTGAGCGTTCCGCTACAGTCGGTTTTCGACCGCTCCCCCGAGGCGGGAGAACAACAGCGCGCACCCGACGGCGAGGACGACCGCGGCGGTCGCCGTCGCAACCGGCGAGTGAAACGCGAGATCGACCCCCGTCGCGGCGTAGGCGACCCCGAGGATGACGGCGTCGTAGAAGACGAACCGCAGGAGCACCAACGCGGGTGTCACCTGCGGCCAGTCGATATCGATCCAATGGCCGCGGAACGTCCCGACCGAGAGACAGAGCGCGAGCCATCCGAAGAGGGCCGAAAACTTCAGCGGCCCGTTCGGTTCCGCGTCCATCAGGACGTAGAAGGCAGGCACGCAGAGAAACGTCACCTCCCCGACCGCGAAGAAGAAGCTCTCCGTCCACTCCTCGATGCCCTCCTTTTCCTCGCGGGTTCGAAGGCGGCGTTCCTCCGTCGCGTGGTCCGTACCGCGGCTCATCACGCCGAAATTTTCGGCGGCTTCGTACAAAAGGCTACGGTGGAACGTGGAACGATGTGCGGGATGCGAGGTTGCGGAGCAACCTCGATTGTGAGCGGTGAAATTGCCGAGCAACGCTCGGCAGTCAGTCGGACTTTGCCCGGCGAAACCCCGAGCAGGCGGGAGCGGTGCGGTATGGTGGGGTTCGGTAGTTGCAATCTCGGAAACTACATGCTTCGCACGTGGCGAACGGGTGAGGACATTCGCGGGTTTCCTCTCGGCAACCGTAATCGCAGAAAAATCAAAAACAAACCAAATGTCGTGGCGGTGTGTTTACCCGGCGTGAGCCAGTACCCCCGTGTATGGCTGATTTCGACACCACGGAGGAGGAGTGGCGCGAGGAACTGCTCGCTATGCGCGAGGAGAAAGACGACTTTTTCGACACGCATCCGCAATCGCCGATTCCGCCGGGAGAGCGCGACGACTTCGACGGCTTGTCGTACTTCGACCCGGACGCGGACTACCGCGTGACGGCGACGGTCGAGGCACACGACGACCCGGAACCCGTCGAACTGGAGACGACCGCGGGGCCGTCACAGCGCTACCTTCGGACCATGACGCTCCACTTCGAGGTGGACGACGAGGATGCGTCACTCGCAGTGTACCAACAGGAGGGGCAGGATTCGCTGTTCGTGCCGTTCCGGGACAAGACGACGGGCCAGCAGAGCTACGAAAACGGACGCTATCTCGAACTCCATCCCGACCGACGACTGTCGGACGGCGACGAGATAGTTCTCGACTTCAACGTGGCGTACTCCCCGTTCTGCGCCTACAGCGAGACGTTCTCCTGTCCGCTCCCCCCCCGAGGAGAACTGGCTCGACGTGCTGATTCCAGCCGGTGAGCAAACGTTGGACGGCCACTGAACTCCACCGGAAATTGGGGGGTCTCGAACCGCATTTTTCGATTCCAAAACCTTATCTCATATATTGATGGTTGTGTTTGGTTTTTCGATTTCTTTTTCTCTGTTGGGAAAACAAATATTCGCAATTCACGAATTTGGGTCGGAATTTGGAAAGCATATTTACGCGCTCGAATCGAAGCACTGGATGCCGACGACCAATCGTCGGCTGACAGCATGCCAAACTGTGACCACTGTGGCGCGCATGTCTCGGAACGATTTGCGCGCGTCTTCGCTGACGAATCCGGTTACATCCGCGCTTGCCCTGCTTGCTCGGCGAACGCAGGTATCGCCGAGGTGGCACGAGAGCGTGCGCAAAAAGTATAGCCCACTGTGGCGGCCCGGGCGGAATCGACAGGACGAAGAAGAACCACGCGAAGCCTGTCAGGTGTGACCGACCATTGGGTGTACGTCGTCGAATGCAGTGACGGCACTTTTTACACGGGGTACACGACCGACGTGACTCGCCGAGTCGCCGAACACGACGCCGGAAACGGGGCGAAATACACCCGCGGAAGAACTCCCGTCACGCTCCGCTACACCGAGCGATTCGACTCGAAATCCGCTGCGATGTCCCGCGAATATCGGATCAAGCAGTTCAGCCGTAGGCAGAAAGAGCGGTTGATAGAGTAGTTCGTAGAGTGGTTCGCCGTTCGTGATCGTTTTTCAGTCGTCAGCGGCGGCTTCGTCCGCCACCTCTTCGTCGGCCTCCGAGGAGGTCACGTTGGGGTCGAGGAAGGCGTATTTGGCCGCCTGCTCGCCCAGCTTTCGGACGCGCTCTTCCAAATCGCCGTCGACGAACTCTCCGTCGTCGAACTGCTCGTATGCGTTCCGAATACCGACCTGATGGGGGAGTACCCAGCCGTGGACGCCGCGGACCGTGATCCGCATGTGATCGAGCGTGCTTCCGTAGGAACCGCCACCGGCGACCGCGAGCAGGCCGACCGTGGTGTCCTCGAACTCGTCGAAGCTACAGTAGTCGTGGACGTTCCGGAACGCGGAGGTGTACGAGCCGTGGTAGACCGGACTGCCGATGATGACCGAGTCGGCTTCCCGGATCTTCCGCTTGATCTCGACGGCGTCTTCCGGTTCTTCCTCGTCCGGATCGAAGATGGGGAGGTCGTACTCGCGCGGGTCGATGAGTTCTGTCTCCGCGCCTTCCGCTTCCGCGGCATCGAGGACGTGTTTCAAGGCGGTTCGTGTGTGGCTGCCATCGCGCATGCTGCCGCATACCGCGATGACGTTCGGTGTCCGTTGCATTATCGGACATCTTGGAACCGAGAACGTTTAACCGGCGTGTTCCACTCCGATCGGGTTTCAGTTCGCATTCGTCTCGTGGGAACGAACTCGGGCGGAGCGTACGAGGTGATTTCCGAAAGCGCACTTTGGTTGCATGCTTGCCACTTCTGTGGCAAACTTCGACACGGTGGTTTTTTCGACATCCCCGATGACGAACGATGTATGGACACGCCGATTTCGTTCGGAACCGACGGTTGGCGCGCGACGCTCGACGAGTTCACCTCCCCGCGCGTGCAGATCGTCGGCCAAGCAGTCGCCGACTACCTCCGCGAGGTCGAAGACCGAGCGGGAGAAACGGTCGCGATCAGCTACGACGCCCGCGATACCTCACGCGGGTTCGCGGAAGACCTCTGTCGCGTCCTCGCCGCGAACGGGTTCGATGTACTCGTCGCCGAACGCGACACACCGACGCCGATCCTCGCGTGGACTTTGGTGGACCGCGACCTCGCGGGCGGCCTGATGATAACCGCGAGCCACAACCCGCCGGAGTACAACGGCGTGAAGTTCATCCCATCGGACGGCGCACCCGCCCTCCCCGAAGTCACCGACGAGATCATGGCCCGACTCGCTGAACCCGATCCCCTCCCCGAATCGGAGTACGGGTCCGTCAGCGAGGAGGACCTCGTCGAACCCTACGAAAAACACGCTTTCGACCTCGTGGACGCCGACTTCGACGGCCTCTCGGTCGTCTACGACGCCATGCACGGCAGCGGTCGGGGAATCACCGACCGACTCCTCGAAGACGCCGGTGCGAGTGTCGAACGACTCAACTGCGATCAGGACCCGGAATTCGGCGGCACACCCCCCGAACCGAGCGAGGAAAACCTCCAGGACCTCATCGAAGCGGTCGAGGACGGCGACGCGGACCTCGGTATCGCCAACGACGGAGACGCCGACAGAATCGCCATCGTGACGCCTGAACGCGGCTATCTGGACGAAAATCTCGTCTTCGCCGCGCTGTACGAGTATCTGCTCGAAGACGAATCGGGTCCCGCGGTGCGCTCCGTCTCGACCACCTTCCTCATCGACCGTATCGCCGAGGAACACGGCGAGGAAGTCCACGAGACGCCGGTCGGATTCAAGTGGCTCGCGGAGTCGATGGGTGAACACGACGCGCTCATCGGCGGCGAGGAGAGCGGCGGATTCACCATCCGCGGCCACGTCCGCGAGAAGGACGGCGTCCTCATGGCGCTCTTGACGGCCGCAGTCGCGCACGAACGTCCGTTCGACGACCGCGTGGACGACCTGCTCGCCGAGTTCGGCGAGATTCACCAGGGCAAGGTCAGCCTCGATTGCCCCGACGACGAAAAGGAACGCGTCCTCGACGACCTCGAAACCGAACTCCCCGACGAAGTCGCGGGCAAGGACGTGGCCGACATGGTGACGAAGGACGGCTTCAAAATCCTGCTCGCCGACGGTTCGTGGTTGCTCGTCCGGCCGAGCGGCACCGAACCGAAGATGCGAATCTACGCCGAGGGAGAAAGCGAGGACGCCGTGGCCGACCTGCTCGACGCGGGGAAGGAACTGGTCGCACCGTTGATCTGAATCGGTCGTTTCGATTTTTTAGCCGAACGTAAGCATGCCGCGTGGATTGAAATAGTAGACGGCGGCGAGCACCACGCCCAACGCTGCGGTGAGGAGGCCGAGCAGGTCTCCGATCGATCCGGTGAATCCGCTTGCGAAGACGTAGTACACCATCACCGCCGCGAACGCGACCCAGATGAGCGTGAGACGGCGTCGTTTCGTCTCGTCCATGTCCGGGCGTTGGCGAACTCGCCATATCAGTCTTCGCTTTCGAGCGTTCCCCACAACCGCTTTTCCTCGCTTCCCTCTCCATCCATCATCCGTTCCTCGATGTCGAACCCCAACGACTCGTAAAACGGTCGCACGTTCGGGTCACAGTCCGCGGTCAGCGTTCCGCACCGCTCGGCCGCGAACGCCACCAGTTCGCCGCCGATACCCTGTCCCCGCCGCGCCCGTCGCACCGCGATTGCATCGATGTGCGTGCCGTCCGCTCCCGGTTCTAGCACCGCCGCTCCGAGCACCCTGTCCTCCTCAACTGCTACCAGCACGTCCCCCGAATCGATTCCCCGTTCGACCTCCTCAGCATCGACTTCCAGCATCGCACCGTTCACGATTCGCATCACTGACAGGCGGTCCGCAGCGGTCGCGAGTCGAACCGTCATCCACCCTTTATCAGTCGCAGTATCTTCACGTGTTCCGCCTCCACGGGTTGGTCCTCCGGTACCGGCCGTCCGTCCACCATCACCGACACCTCATGCGGACTCAACCCCACGGCCGATACCAAATCGGCGTACACCTCGTCTTCCACGTCGAACTCGTGGCTTTCCTCGCCGACCACTTCGACCGTCACGTTCATTGGGTCCTCCTTGCGCTTCTCACGCCTTCAGCGTGTCGAAGCCGACGATACGACGTTCCGAGAACGCCCCCACCGCTCGATTGGTGCCCATCTCGTCGTCCTCCATCGGAGGTGGTTCGTCGCGGACCTGCTGACGGAAACCGGTCCGATAAAATGTGAGCTATTTACAACGATCCCCGTTCGTTTCGAGGACACGCAAACACCAATATTGCCGTCGATAGGGCCTCCGACATCAATATTTCGTACGCAGTCCGCTGATAAAGGGTGGGTGAGACGTGTCAGTCTGGACTACCAACCTTTATAAACCTTAAATACGTCATTTAAGTCGCGCTATGACCGACCCAAAGGAAACCATCAACATTGAAAACGTGGTCGCCTCGACGGGCATCGGGCAGGAACTCGACCTTCAAAGTGTCGCCATGGACTTGGAGGGCGCGGATTACGACCCAGAGCAGTTCCCCGGTCTCGTTTACCGTACGCAGAACCCGAAGTCTGCCGCACTCATCTTCCGCTCCGGTAAAATCGTCTGCACCGGTGCAAAGAGCACTGCCGACGTCCACGAGAGTCTCGAAATCGTCTTCGACAAGCTCCGAGAGCTGAACATTCAGGTGAACGACGACCCCGAAATCGTCGTCCAGAACATCGTTACGAGCGCGGACCTCGGACGCAACCTCAACCTCAACGCCATCGCCATCGGTCTCGGTCTGGAGAACATCGAGTACGAACCCGAGCAGTTCCCCGGCCTCGTCTACCGTCTCGACGAACCCGAAGTCGTCGCCCTGCTGTTCGGCTCCGGCAAACTCGTCATCACCGGCGGCAAGAAGCCCGAAGATGCGGAACAGGCAGTCGATAAAATCGTCTCGCGGCTCGAAGAACTCGGTCTGCTGGAATAATCTCTTTCGGTTTTCCCTTTCCCGCCTTTCACGGAGTGACATCGTCGGACTCTCCGACGAGAAAACATTTATCCTCACTTGATTAACTTGACAGTATGTCCCTCCCCCACCGTCTGGAACAGGTCGGCATCGTCGTCGGGAGCGTTATCATGCTTCCACTTCCATTCATCGCGCTTCTCGATTTGTTCATCGTTAGTCCCCACTGGGTCGGGACTTTCCTCGTCTGCATCCCCGGTCTTGTCGTTGGCGTACTCGTCGCGCTCGATCTGCTCCCGGTCTCCTACGGACAGGTCTGGCTGTTCTCGCTCGCTAGCTCCGTAGCGATCGGTGTTCTGTGGGCTGGCCTCGAAATCAGTCTCACGCCCGCCAACAGACCGACCGCGTTGGCGACGTGGGTTATCGCTTTAGCCATCGGCGCGTTCGTCGCGTGGGCGAAGCCACACTTGCAATTCCGACGGAACGGGGCGTAGATGGGTGAATTCACCGAAGAGATGGGGAAATTCGCCGATCTCTTCTGGTATTACGTCGGTGCTGGTGCGGTGTTTACCCCACTTCTCTTCATCGAATCCGGAGGTGGATACGATAGTTCGCTGTCCGACTTGCCGTTCGCAGCGACGATTTTGATGACGTGTCTTTGTCTGTACTACCGTCCGGAAAACCCGAAACGCGCCGCGCTGTTCGGTTGGTTGACACTCATCGGAGGGGGGATTGTCGGCTCGCTTACCGGGACCGAGAGCATTCAACCACTCGCCCCCACGCTCGCCAAATGGCTCGTCGGCATGCTGTTTGCGTTCGTCGTCGTGCGATTTGAGCTCGACAGAAAACTCCGCGCGGCGATTCCTCACCGCTCGTAGCGAACGAAATCGAACGCCTCGCGCTCCTCGCGCTCGACTTCTCGCCACTCCTCCGGGTCCCACTCGGGGAAGTACGTGTCCCCCTCGTAGGATTCGTGAATCTCCGTGAGGATCATCTCGTCCGCGTGCGGGAGGAACTGTTCGTACACCGCCGCGCCGCCGGTGATGTAGGCGACGTCGTCCAGTTCCTCGATTTCCACCATCGCTTCCTCCACGCCGTGGACGAGGACGACTTCCTCCGGGAGGTCCGGGTTCGACCGGCTCAACACGACGTTCGTTCGGCCCGGGAGCGGGCCATCCATCTGTGCCGCGATGCTCTCGTAGGTCGTCCGACCCATGACGACGGGGTGGCCCATCGTCGTCTCCTTGAAGTGCCGCATATCTTCCGAATAATGCCACGGCATGCCGCCGTCGCTGCCGATGACGCCGTTTTCGGCAATCGCGGCGATGAGGACGAGACGGGTCATTCGGCCACGCCGAATTTGAGGCCGGGGTGGGCGTCGTACTCTCGGAGCGTGATGTCCTCGTAGCTCAACTCGTCGATGGAATCCGCCGCGATGTCGATCTTCGGGCGTGATTTGGGCTCTCGCGAGAGTTGAGTCAGCAGGCCCGGAACGTGGTCGAGACGGTCGGTCTCTTCCTCCGGTGCCTCGGATTCGAGCCATTCCCGAATTTCCTCGTATTCGGACTTCTCGCTCACGTCGGCGAGGCGCGATTGCAGGGCAGGGAGGTTGTCACGGTACCACTCGCCGCGTTCGCCTTCGCCGCAGTAGATGTGTGCGTCCACGATGGTGTGCGAGAATTTCCCCACCTCGAATCCCGTCTGCTGGGCGAGCACGGTCGCCAAAATGGCGTACGCGGCGACGTTGAACGGGATTCCGAGTGCAACGTCACCCGAGCGCTGGGTGAGGTGCAGGTTCAGGGTACCGTCGCCCTGAACGTTGATGACGAAGGTGTAGTGACACGGTGGGAGCGTTGAAACGGCCGCGTTCGCCGGATGCCAAGCCGAAACGACGAACCGGCGCGAGTTCGGATTCTCGTTGAGACCGTCGATGACATACTGGATCTGGTCGAAGGTTCCGTCCTCGTTCATCCAGCGGTTGCCGTCCTCGGGCCACGATTCGCCTGGTAGCCCCTCCTCGGGGACCGGGAACCGTCGCCAAAACCGACCGTAGGCCGTGTCGAGATGCCCCTCCTCGTTCGACCATTCGTTCCAAATTCCCGTCTTCTCGCGGAGGTTCCGGACGTGCTCCTCGCCGGAGAGGTACCAGAGCAGTTCGTGGAGCATCGAGTCCCACCGAAAGCCGTCCATCTCTTTGGTGGTCAACAGCGGAAAGCCGTCGCGCAGGTCCACCTCGTAGTGCTGGCTGAACGTGGAAATCGTGTCCACGCCGGTTCGATTGGGCTTGTACGTCCCGTCCCGGAGTACGTCCTCGATGAGGTCGAGGTACTGCTTCATGGGTGGGTGTTCCTGCTCAATAATATATAAAACGACCCTCTCGATGTTCTTCTCTTCGAACGATATTATTCCGACAACACGACGATGTACCGCGTCAGCGACCGATGCACGCGCCGTTCGAACTCTCCTTCGACGGTCCATCCCGCCGCCCGCGCTTCGTCCGCCCACGAGCGGTCGCCGACGATGACGGTTCGAGAGGAAACCCGCTTCGCTTCGGCGAGCGCGCCAGCCACGAGGTCGTCGAGGTCGAGATTCGCTATCTTCGACTGCCTGCCGTAGGGTGCGTCGAACACCACGCCGTCGATGGAATCGTCGGCGAACGGCAGGTGTGTCGCGTCGCCGCGAACCGTCGCGGCGTCCGCGTCCGGTGCGTAGTGGTCGAGGTTCTCCGCCGCCCCACGGGCCATCTTCCACTGTGCATCGGCACCCAACGGTCGCGCGCCGACGAGCGCGGCCTCGATGAGGGTGCCACCCGTCCCGCACATCGGATCGAGAACCGTCGTTCCCTCCTTCGCTCCGACGATGTTCACCAGCGCGCGCGCAAGGAGGGGGTGCATGCTCCCCGGTTGGAAGAACGGTCGGTCGGTCGGTTTCCGGGTACCGTAGTCGCGCACGCTCTCGACTGCGGTCCACCCGAGCACACAACTGTCGTCGGAGAACGTCGCCCGCAGTTCGTGGTCGGGGTCGTCCAAGTCCACCGCGAATCCGCGGTCCACGAGTATCTGCCCCAATTCGCGCTCGACCTCCTGTGTGCTGATATCCTCCGTGTCACGGACCGTCCGCGCACGCACCGCGACAGTCCCCTCGCGGTCGATGGGTGCGGCCGAAAGCAACGCCTGCGCGCTCTCCACGTCGGCGTCCGTCGTCCCCACCAGTTCGTTCGCCCGATGGGTGTACGCGAGGTTTCGAACGCGCTCGGTGATCGTCGCCGCCCGCGCGAGTCCGGGCGCGACGAGTTCCACTCCGGTCGCCGCGCTCGCCGCTTCACACGCCGCGAATTCGTCGTCTTGTCCGCCGAGTTCCAGTACGTACACGATTGCGATTTCCTCCGGAGTCGTCCGGTTTCGTTCGAGGGGAACAGTGCTGTGCTCTTGGGAATTCCGAATCACGACGGGGACGAGAAGGTTCGCACTCGTGATCCCGAGCCAGTTCGGGTACAGTGACGACCACGTCTGATTCGATTACCGAGACCACAATCCGCACTTTCGAAGTCTCTCTCACAATCGTTCAAACTCCACATCGCGTCGCCACTCCCGATTGCACCCTTCGAAAAAATAACCGCGAAAACCGAACCGCGAACGCGAAAACCGACTTGCGGTGCGGATTACTCCTCTTCTTCCTCACCGAGGAGTCGCTCGACCATCGTTTCGGGGTCGAACTGCTCGATGTCGTCGTAGCCCTGTCCGGTTCCGAGGAACAGGATGGGCTTGCCCGTGACGTGGGAGATCGAGATCGCCGCGCCGCCCTTCGAGTCGGCGTCGGCTTTCGTCAGGATCGAGCCGTCGACCTCGGCGGCGTCGTCGAACTCCTTCGCGCGCTGGACCGCGTCCTGCCCGGCCACGGCCTCGTCCACGAAGAGGGTCATGTCGGGGTCCACGACGCGTCCGATCTTCGCCAACTGGTCCATCAACCCTTCGCTGGTGTGCAGGCGACCCGCGGTGTCGCCCAGCACGATGTCGATGTCGTGAGCGTCGGCGTACTCCACCGCGTCGTAGATGACGGCGGCGGGGTCGCCACCCTGCTCGTGCGCGATGAGTTTCTTGTCGAGTGCGTCCGCGTGCTCCTGGATCTGCTGGTTCGCACCGGCACGGTAGGTGTCACCGTTCGCCATCACCGAGGAGTAGCCGCGCTCCTCGAAGTAGCGGGCGAGTTTGGCGATGCTCGTCGTCTTCCCGACGCCGTTGACCCCGGTGAAGATGATGACGAGCGGTTTGTCGGCTTCCGCAACCCGCTGATCGAAGTCGAACTGCCCGACGCTGATGACCGACAGCAAGGAATCGCGCAGGGCTTGTTCGACGACGTCCCCCGTCTCGGCGCTGAACTTGCGCGTCGCGCCGACGAGGTCGTTCCGGATGTCTTCGAGCATCTCGCTGGCGACGCTCATCTCCACGTCGCTTTCGAGGAGCGCCATTTCCAGCTCCCAGAGCGGGTCCTCGACGTCCTGCTCCTCGATGATGATCTCACCGCGCGCGAACGACTTCGCCTTCTGGGCGAACCCGCCGCGGCCGTTGTCCGAACTCGATTCGGAGTCCGTCTCCGATTCCGCGCCGTCCTCGTCGGACGTCGCTGGCTCCGGTTCAGGCTCGGATTCGGGTTCCGGCTCGGATTCGATTTCCGGTTCGATTTCCGGCTCGGCTGTTTCCGCGGTTTCGGTTTCCGCTTCCGTTTCGACGGGTTCCGATTCGGCCGTTTCTTCGGCTGCCGCGGCATCTGCAGTCTCTGCGTCCGCCGCCTCAGCTTCTTCGGCCTTCTCCTCTGTCGTCTCTTCGACGTCCTTACGGAACCCGCTCAACTTATCCTTCAGACTGTCGAACATCGGCGGTTACTCGTCCTCGTCGTCCTGCTGTTGCTGCATCTGCTGCATCTGCTGTTGCATCTGCTGTTGTTGCATCTGCTGTGCTTTCTGCTCTAGCTGGTCGCTCTCGGCTTCGACTTCACCGATCTCCTCCTGCAGGTCCGCGATCTGCTCGTCGAGGAGGTCTTTCCGGCTCTTCAGGGACGCCACTGCGCCCTCCTGGTCTCGCTCCGCGGCGTAGCCGCCACCGAGTTCGACGATGACCTCGTCGATGTCCTCGACGCTCGCGCGGAGGTACGCGCCGCCGCCGAGCGGGACTTGGACGACCGAGTCGGTGTCGAGCGTTTCGACGGCTTCGATAGCCTCGTCGACCTCGCCCTTCTCGTCGCGCAGGTCCTCGACTTCTCCGTTCAGCTCCTCCTTCTCGGCTTCCAGCTGTTGGAGCTGCTGTTGCATCTGCTGCATCTCTTGATTGCCGCCGCCCATCATTGTGCTCCACTCTCCGTTCCGCGAGTAATCGTGCTCATGTCACCACGTGCGGGAGCGAGCGGGAAGAATGTTGCTAACTAGGTTGCAAAACACGATGGGCCGAAAATCAGTCGATATAGCCCAGCGCGTCCTCGATACGGCCGAGTTCCGGTCCGGTCGTCTCCTCTCCGACGACGTAGCCGTGGGCATTGGCGAGAAGCCCGGACCCGACGAGCGGCCCACCGTAGTTGATGGTGCCGATGTCCGCCGGGACGCCGAGCACGTCCTCGATGGTATCGAGTTCGTCGTCGGTCGCTTTCGGGTGACAGAGGACGCCTCGATTCGTGGCGACGCCTGCCGTTCCGACCGTTTGAACGCCCGCAATCGTCCCTCGTTCGACGGGAACGTCCAACCCGTCGGAGACGGCTTGAACTGCTTCCCGCGAGAGGTCCGGGTGGACGTATGCGCCCGTGTCGTTCACGAGCACGACGTTTCCGGCGGCGTTGATACGCCCCGGGAACTTCGTGAGTGGAACGTCGACCACTGCTTCGATTCGTTCGCGCTCGTGGTCAGTGAGACGGTTGCTGACGAGCAGCCCGTTCTCGTTGCCTGCGACCAGCGCGCCGACGGTGGACGACCCACCGAGCGTCGTGCCGATGGCATCGACTTCCAACTCCGTTTCGAGGGAGTCGACGAGGTCATCGTCCAAATCCGGTCGGACGAGGAGATACTCGTCAGTCACACGAGCGAAGACGCCAACGTACGCCGAGCCGTTGAACGCGGTACGAAGCACCGCTCTACTCTTCGTATTCCGCCTCAACGACGGATTCGCCCTCTTCCTCGAAGCGGGCAGCGTGAACTCGAAGCTTTCGTGGCGGGTTCTTCTGACCGCGCGCCCAGATCGCCTCGTTGATGGAGGGGTCGAGGCGAACCTCGTCCTCGTCCACCTTGAAGTGCTGGGCGAGATGCCCGCGCACCAGTTTCATCGCTTTGTTCGCTCGTTTGTGCTTTGCCTCTGCCGTCACGTCTCGGAGCGGAACCGTCACGACTCGCTCCTCGAAATCACTTGCGCTCATTATTCGTCAGTGTCGCTACGCCGCCAGCTGCGGCGCTTCGGGTTTCGCATTACGTCTCGGTCCGTCTTCATGATGACCCACGCCGGGATGCGGCTGTTCTGCCGTTCCAGCTTGGACAGGCGTTTCTTCTTGGCCTTCGATTTCTTGCCCATAGTGGTTGCCACTTTTCCGCCGTCGCATAAAATCTTGTTCCTTTCAAACGGCTTCACAGGGTGAACGCCGCGACGGTCGAATACTCCGGCCCGTCCGACGTCAACTCGCTCTCGGTCAGTCGAATCTCCCTGACTTCCATTCTCCCCACAGTCGGGTCGAGTTCCCGCACGTTCCGCTGGACGAGTTCCTTGCCGCCCGCGTGTTGCATTCTTGCGATGGTGACGTGCGGAACGAACTCGTTGTCGTCGGGCGAAAACCCGAGGTCGTAGAGACGGGATTCGACGGCGTCGTGGACGAGACTCGTCTCCTCTCCCCCGTCGTCGAGGCCGAGCCAGACGACGGAGATGTAGTCGAGACTGGGAAAGACTCCCAAGCCGCTAATCTCCGCGTCGAAGGGGCCGAAGTCGATGTCATCCTCGACGGCGGTTTCGAGCGCGTCCTCGATGGCAGGGACGCGGTCCTCGTCCACGTCGCCGAGAAACGAGAGCGTCAGGTGTGCTTGCGTGGGGTCGGTGAAGGTGAGACCCCCGGCGTCTCGGAACTGCTCTTGCACGCCCTCGACACCCTCCCAGAGGTCGTCCGGCAGGTCGATGCTCACGAACAGTCGCATACGAAACCCTTCGTTCCCCGTCGGCTTGAAGATTGACGCCCCCCGATACGTTCCGACGACATCGACTCCAAACCAAATAGAAAAAGGGTTTAAACCGCCGGAAAGCCAAACACTCCCTAACGATGGTGCTCGATAATCTCGGCAGTTCTCTTCGCGGCTCACTCGACAAACTGAGTGGGAAGTCACGCGTCAGCGAGGACGACGTCGAGGAAATCGTCAAGGAAATTCAGCGTTCCCTCCTGCAGGCTGACGTCGACGTCAGCCTCGTGATGGACCTCTCGTCGTCCATCAAGGACCGCGCTGTGAACGAAGAACCGCCGGGCGGGACGACGGCCCGTGACCATGTCCTCAGTATCGTCTACGAGGAACTCGTCGGCCTCGTCGGCGAGAGTACGGAAATCCCGCTCGAAAACCAGACCATTCTCCTCGCCGGTTTGCAGGGGTCGGGGAAGACGACCACCTCCGCCAAGATGGCGTGGTGGTTCTCGAAGAAGGGACTTCGCCCCGCGGTCATCCAAACCGACACCTTCCGGCCCGGTGCGTACGACCAGGCGAAGGAGATGTGTTCCCGCGCCGAGGTCGATTTCTACGGCGACCCGGACAACGAGGACCCCGTAGATATCGCGCGGAAGGGACTGGAGGAGACGGCGGACGCCGACATCCACATCGTGGACACGGCCGGTCGCCACGCGCTCGAAGACGACCTCATCGCCGAAATCGAGGAGATCGAGTCGGTCGCCGACCCCGACCGAAACCTGCTCGTGCTCGACGCCGCAATCGGGCAGGGCGCGAAGGACCAAGCCCAACAGTTCGACGAATCCATCGGCATCGACGGCGTCGTCATCACGAAACTCGACGGTACTGCGAAAGGTGGTGGCGCGTTGACGGCAGTCAACGAGACTGATTCGTCCATCGCCTTCCTTGGGTCCGGTGAGACGGTCCAGGACGTCGAGCGGTTCGAGCCGAACGGCTTCATCTCCCGCCTGCTCGGCATGGGCGACCTGAAACAGCTCACCGAGCGCGTCCAGCGGGCGATGACGGAGACCGAAGAGGAGGAGGACTGGGACCCCGAAGACATGATGAAGGGGCAGTTCACCCTCAACGACATGCGCCATCAGATGAACGCGATGAACAAGATGGGGCCGCTCGAACAGGTCATGGACATGATCCCCGGCTTCGGCGGTGGGATCATGGACGAACTGCCGGACGACGCGATGGACGTGACGAAGGACCGGATGCGGAGTTTCGAGGTCATCATGGACTCGATGACCGACAAGGAACTCGAAAACCCGCGGTCCATCGGCGCGAGTCAGATTCGACGCATCGCTCGCGGGAGCGGACAGGACGAGGAACGCATCCGCGAACTGCTCCAACAGCACAAGATGATGGCCCAGACCCTGAAACAGTTCCAGGGCATGGGACAGGGCGGCGACATGGAGCGCATGATGAAGAAGATGCAGGGCGGCGGCGGTGGCGGTGGTGGCGGTATGGGCGGCATGGGTCCGTTCGGGTGAATGGTCTCCGCGATCCGGATACGATTTTGTCGCGAGCACGATCGCGATGAACGGCCGCTTTTAGCTTCCTGTGTACAGCAAACATCGAGCGCAAGTGAAACCGCGACACACCGCTTTTTTGTTCCGTGCCCGCTTTCGGGACAATAGATGACCGTCCGGGAAGTCGCCGTCGAGGCGTACCGCGAGGCTCTCCCCGCGCTCGCAGCGAGCATGGTGGGTGGGCTGTTCGCCGGTATCGTCCTCGGGGGAATGCGCGCCGAACTCCGTCAGGTGGCCGGGTTGTTGGTTCTCGTTCCCGCCCTCCTCGCTACCCGTGGGAACGTCTACGGGTCGCTCGGCGCGCGTCTCGCGTCCGGACTACACCAAGGGCTGGTCGAACCGTCGTTCGTTCCCGACGACGAACGGGTCTGGGCGGCGATCGTCGCCTCGCTGGCGAATGGCATCCTCGCCAGCCTGTTCGCGTCCGTGGTCGCGTTCTTCATCCTGAAAGCACTCTCGCAGGACGTCGCATCATTACCGACCCTGGTCGCGATCGCGCTCATCGCCGGATTGCTGTCCGGTATCGCACTGACGGTCGCCGTCGTCATCGTCGTGTTCGCGGGGTATCGTCGCGGGAAGAACCCGGATACGCTCGTCGGTCCGCTCGTGACGACGACCGGCGACGTGTTCGGCATCTCGTTTCTCCTGCTCGCGGTCAAAATCGTCCTCGCACTCGGGGGTGGGTAGATGCCGACGCGCTGGACGGTTCGATCCATTATGCGAGCGATGCTGCCGGTGTTGCTCGTTCTCACGGTCGTCGAACTCGGGAGCGGACTCGTCCTCGGGTCGTTCCAGCAGACGCTCCTCCAGTATCCCACGCTGCTCGCGCTGGTGCCGGTAACGATCGGCACCGCGGGCAACCTCGGTAGCATCCTCGCCGCTCGCCTCTCGACGGCGTTCCACCTCGGGACGCTCTCATTCGGTCGGGAGGACGAAGTGCTCGCGGGGAACGCCGTCGCCACGGTCGCTCTCGCGATCACGATTTTCCCTGTCGTCGGCTTCGGCGCGTGGATGTTGACGTGGTTCATCGACGGAACGGAACTCGGGTTGGGAACGGTCGTCCTCGTCTCGCTAACCAGCGGTATCGTCCTCGCGTTCGTCGCGGTGCTCGTCACGCTCGTCGCCACGTACGTCGCCTATCGGTTCGAACTCGACCCGGACGACGTGGTGATTCCGGTCGTCACGAACGCCTGTGACGTGCTCGGCGTGATCGTGTTGTTCGCCGTGGTGGAACTGCTGGTGTGAAAAATCGTTCCGCTATCGGTCCCGGTCGCTATTCGTCGCTGTCTATCGGTTTTCCGTCCTTCGTCGGCGGGGCAATGTAGTCCACGAACGATTCCACGTCCGGGTCGTGGACGTCCATCCGAACGTGAATCTCGCCGAGTTCGTCGGGGTTGCCGACGGCGAAGTTGACGACGCCCTGGAACGCCGCTTGCTTTTTCAGATCGAACGAAAGGGTGTCCCCGTCCTGCCCGGAGAAGAACTCCCCACGTGCCGTGTCGAGGATTTCCTGCCGGTGGAGCAGTTCGGAGAAGTGTTCGACGCTGTGGGCTTCCGCGACGAGTTCGCCCTCGTCCGACGTCACCTCCGCGCCGGGAAAGACGTTCTCGATCGCGTCCTCGATTCGTGCTCCGATTTCCGTGTCGTGCACGGGGGCCGTGATTCGAATATCGACGCTGTAAATCATGGTTTGTCGGTCGCCTCCACGTTTTCCAGTCCCGCCACTCCGTCCTCGAACAGCGCTCGGATCCGACGGCGGAACGCGTCGAGCGAGCGCGTGTTGTCGATAACGGCGTCGGACCGCGCCATCGCACGGTCGAGACCGAACCCGAGTTCCCGGTCGTCGCGTTCCCGAAGCCGTTCTTCGTCGGCGTCGGAGTGGTCACGTCCACGCTCCCCCAAGCGGTCGGCCCGAACCTCGAACGGCGCTTCGATGCTCACCAGTACGAAGTCGTCGCCGAACGCTTCCTCGAACCGTTCGACCTCCACGCCGGAGCGGATGCCGTCCACGAGGACGGTGTCCGCGCCCGTTAGCGCGTCGTCTATCTGCGGCAGTGACGCCTGCGCGATGGCGTCCGGGCCGTTCTCCTCGCGGAGCGCTTTGGCGATTTCGCCGTGGTGTTTCGCCGGGTCGAGACCCCGGTCACGGCAGGCGGCGCGGATGACGTCGCCCATCGTGACGACGGGAATCCCCATCTCCTCGGCAACGGTGGCGGCTTCGCCTTTGCCGCTCCCCGGAAGGCCGACGGTTCCGATTACTCGCATCGTCTTGGTTTTGTCGTGAACCGTGCTTAAGGGCTGTGTTTGCGGGACAGAATCCCAATCCCTTATGAAGGCTGACGAATAACGAGATATCGAGGGCACGTAGCTCAGTCTGGATAGAGCGTCGGACTTCTAATCCGACGGCCGTGGGTTCGAATCCCATCGTGCTCGTCAACCTTTTCCTGCGCTCACTTCGTTCGCTGGCAAAACGTTGATGAAAAGCACGGCGTCACCCCCTCCGGGGGCTCCTTGGCCCGCTCGCTTCGCTCGCGGTTCTTTTTCTGGAGAATACCGCCACGCCACCAAACGTCACCGCACACAGCAACACAACCGCTTCCGCATCGCAACGACCCCTCACAACCGCTTCCGCACCGCGACCACCATCGAACTACCGCGAATCCTGTCCAGCATCAACCCGGAATGCACATCACCGAAAAAGCAGGTCACGGAGTGGAGAGGAGGCCGGGAGGGCTATGGGTCGTGACGTCGTGGCCTAGTCGAGCATGGAGTACGAAATTACGAACCAGCCAGCGTTCGCCGAACTCGTACTGACACTGGAGGCAGGGGAGGAAATACGGGCCGAGTCGGGGGCGCTGGTCAGCTACTCGGGAACGGTGGAACTCTCGCCGGGAACGGACGAGACGCCGGAGCACGCTTCCCTCGGCGAAGGGACGCCGTTTTCCACGACGTTCGCCGCGGACCAGCCCGGAACCGTCCGCCTCGCGCCGCCGTTTCCGGGCGACATCTTTCGATACGAACTACGGGACGAATCGCTGTACGTCCAGTCCTGTTCGTTTCTCGCCGCAGAATCGGGTATCGACTTCGAGGCGACGTTCAGCGGTGAGGAGGCGTTCGTGAAATGTGCCGGGGATTTCCTCCTCGAACTGTCGGGCGCGGGTCTCGCGTTCCTATCGAGCTACGGGGCAGTCTCGGTGGTGAGTCTCGACCCCGGCGAGCGATACGTCGTGGACACGGGGCACGTCGTCGCGTTCGAAGGCCCCGTCGATTTCGACGTCCACAACGTCGATGGACTTCGATCACCCGGCGACGGGAGGGGTGGTCTCCTCTCCGAATTCGAAGGTCCGGGAACGATTTGGTTACAGTCGAGGAGTCCGGTGGCGCTGCTGTCGTGGCTGCTCCCGAACATGCCGGGCGAGCACTCACAGCGATAGTTGTAACTGTCAACGACAAGAGGCGGAATTTGCGCCCCGCACGACGCTTATTTATGGGGAGGTAGAACGGGTGAGTATGCGAGAGGATTTCCTCTTACTCAACCCGGGTCCGGTACCCCTCGCTCGCGACGTTCGACAAGCGATGAGCGAACCGATGGTCTCACACCGTTCTGCGGAGTTCGAATCCGTCTACGAGGACGCCCAGAACGGCCTCGACTACGTCTTCGAGCGTTCGTCGCTCGACGGGACGCCGACGACGGAGTCCGACGGCACCAGCCTCATCTTCAACGGAACCGCGACGATGGCGATGGAAGCCGCCGTCGCCAACCTCGCAGGTGAAGACGACGAGGTGGTTTCGGTCGTGAACGGCAAGTTCGGCCGTCGCTTCAAGCGAATCGCAGACCGCTACGCGAACGTGACGCCGGTGGCGTTCGACTGGGGCCAATCCATCGACCCCGAGGCGGTCGCGGAGGCCGTCACCGACGACACGAAGGTCGTGACGATGGTCCACAACGAGACGAGCACCGGTCTGCTGAACCCCGTCGCCGAAATCGGAGAGATCGCGGCCGAACACGACGCCTACTTCGTCGTGGACGGGGTGACCTCCCTCGGCGGCGACGAGTTCCTCATCGACGAGTGGAACGTCGACGTCGCGGTCACGGACGCCCAAAAGGCCCTCGCGGCCCCGCCGGGAACGAGCGCGATGTACGCCACGCCCCGCGCACAGGAGGCGTTCGACGGCGAGAGCGCACCCTTCTACGAGGATTTGGAGTGGCACCTTCGAAAGGCCGACTCCCATCAGACGCCGTTCACGAGCGCGGTTCCGCTGTTCCGCGGCCTCGCGCTCGCCGTCGGCCACATCGAGGACGAGGGAATGCCCGAGCGCATCGCCCGCCACCGCCGTCAGTCCAGCGCGTTCCGTGCGGCGTTCACGACGATGGGTCTCTCGATGTTCCCCGAGCGAAACGACGCCTCGGAGTACTCGAACACCCTCACTGCCATCTCGCTCCCGGCTTCCGTCCGGGAGAACCCGACCGACTTCTTCGACGCCGTCACCGAACGCGGCGCGAGCATCAGCGGCGGTCAGGCACACCTCGGCGGCGAAATCTTCCGCGTGAGCAACATGGGCAACCTCTCCGACGAGCAGATCCTCCGCGGCGTCCGCACCATCGGCGAGGCGTTCCTCGAAGTCGGCGCGGACGTGGACGTCGAAGCCGGGATGGCCGCCGCCCGCGAACAACTCCGCTAGCGAATCGTACTCGATCTGTTTTCCGTTGACTCGTTCGTCTTCGTTGAGAGTGAAACTCCCGAGTCGTGGATGTTGCAACGCCAAAATCGAGGTACTCCCGTAGCGAACGAGAAGAGGAGTTGAAACGTCAAAAACCGCTATCCGTCGTTCACGACCGAAGCCGCGATTCGTCGCCGGTGCCCTCGGTCAGCGCGCTCGCGACGGCACCTTTCAGGACGACTTCGTCCCCGAGGGTCGTCACCTGCACGTCCGGGACGTTGTTGAGCAGGTGGTTGCCGACGCGTTCCCGGATCGGGTCCACGACGAGTTCCTCGTTGTTGAGGACGACAGCGCCGCCGAGGTAGACCACGATGGGCGCGTAGGCTTGGACGACGTTCGTCACGCCGACGGTGTTCCAGTGGGCGACTTGCTCGATGACGTGGTCGGCGAAGGCGTCGAGGCCGGCGTACTCGAACACGTCCTTTGCCGAGAAGTCGGGGTCGTCGAGCGGGAGGGACGTCGCCACGCTCTCGTCTTCCTTCGCCAACATGCGGGCGTACTCGGGGATGTTGTTACCCGAGCAGTAGGCTTCCCAGTGGCCGTCCTTGCCACAGCCACAGGTTCGTCCGCCGTGTGGATCGACCAGCATGTGTCCTACTTCGCCCGCGTTGCCGTCCCATCCGGTGAGGACGTTTCCATCGACGCTGACTCCGGCACCGATACCGCTCGAAATCGTGATGTAGACCATGTCGTCGGGGTTGCGGTCGCTGTAGAATCGTTGCCCGATAGCGCCCGCATTGGTGTCGTTGTGGAGGTATATCCGGTCGCTCCCGATGAGCTTGCTCACCGGACCGGTCAGCGGAATCCGACCGATGGTGTCCGGCAGGTTTGCCGGGCCATCGACCGCTCCCTCCGCGAGATCGAGCGGACCGATACTGCCGATCCCCGCCGCCTGGATCTCTCTCGGGTCGACGTCTGCGTTCGTACACGCACCTCGAATACTTTCGAGCACTGCCTCGGTAACCGCAATGCCGTTCGGTCCTCGTGGCGTGCCACGGTCGTACGTGCCGATGACGTTACCGTCCCCGTCGGCAACCGCCGCCCTGACGTTGGTCGCCCCGAGGTCTACACCCGCGTAGTAGGCCATTCAGGTGAACTAACGTCGTCCGTCCCACTTAACTACAGGCATTTACTCGTGGACGAGTTCTCCCGACTCGACAGGTCCGGTTGTCAATTCTGACGGGTCGGGTTGTCGAAGTTAACTGGTTCGGCGTCGTGTATCGATGCATGACCGAGGACTTTCCCGACGACCTCTCGGACGACCTTGCCGACCTCGACGACGAAACCGAGTCCGCGCTGCACCAACTCGAACTCGGTATCGAGGGACTCCGTAAAGCACACGGTTACCTCGTCCAGTTTCACCACGTCACCGGCCACGCGATGGAGCACTTCAGCGAAGCCGAGAACGACCTCCGTGACGCTGGCCACGACGACATCGCCGATCACATCCGCGACGAAATCCTTCCGTGTGGCGTTCTCGGAGGCGACCGCTGGACCTACGAACTGGTCGAATCCTTCGAGACGGGATTCCTCCACGATATCGAATCGTTCGAACGTGTCACCCGCGAGGAGATTGCGGGGGGAGAACGCCACGTCCGCGAGCGACGGATGCAACGGGAGTGGCAGGAACGCGCGGAGGAATAGCTGACGGCGGTCGCGGAGATGCTAATCGAACGCTCACCGATACTTGGATCGGGTGCGGTCAGGTGATCCGTTCAAAAGAGGCGAAAATTCTCGGGGCGCTCAGTCCTCGCGCACGAACGTCACGGGACAGGGAGCCGAGAGCATGACTTCCTGTGCGGTGCTGCCGAAGACGGCCTTCCCGGTCGGCGAGCGTTTGCGGCCGCCGACGAAGATGCTGTCGGCGTTCACGTCCTCGGCGAGTTCGACGATGGTTTCGCCGTGGTGGCCGATGGACCCACGAACCGAGTAACCGATGTCTTCAGCGTCGAGCGCGTCCGAGAGCGATCGAATCGTCGCGTGTCGCGCCGCCACTTCGTCGGAGTTCGGTTTCCCGGCCGGGTCGTAGTCGAGTTGCTCGACCACGTCCTCGAACTCGTCGTCGGTGAATACGTGCGCGAGCACGACTGTCGCACCTGTCGGTCCCGCCACATCGATGACGGCGTCAGCGAGTTTTCCCGTACGGTCCGCGTCGCCCGGTCCTACGGCGAGAAGAATCGTCTCAATTCCCATGGTATCAGGTCTCCATGCAGAATATTAAAGATAGGGGGGTTCACTCATAATTGGAGAAGGTCATGCCTCGGACGGAATCCCGACCTCGTCGGCATCAAACTAATTGGGATTGCACCGCGAAGGTCGCCCATGATCACACCCAACCTCGATGGACGGGTCGCACTGGTGACCGGTAGTTCGAAGGGCGTCGGCCGGGAACTCCTCCTTTCACTCGCCGACTGCGGGGCCGACGTGGCCGTTCACTACCACTCCAGCAAGGACGTCGCCGAGGACGTCGCCGACACCGCCCGTACGCACGACGTCGAAGCAATAACCGTCAACGGCGACGTCACCGACCCGAACGAAGTAGACGACCTCTTCGGGACCGTCGAAGCCGAACTCGGGGGCGTCGACGTGCTGGTGAACAACGTCGGCCCGTTCGCGCCCGACCATTGGGAGGACATCTCTTTCGACCGCTGGAACGCCGTGCTGAACGGCAACATCAACGGCACCTACCTCTGTTCGAAGCGGGCGCTTCCGGAGATGCGAGCGTCGGGGTTCGGTCGCATCGTCAACATCGGCTACGCGAGCGCCGAGAAGGGACTCATCAGCCCCAAAAACGCCCCGTACTTCATGGCAAAGGCGAGCGTCCTGATGTTCACC
Source organism: Haladaptatus sp. AB618 (assembly GCF_024136965.1). Classification (NCBI taxonomy): domain Archaea; kingdom Methanobacteriati; phylum Methanobacteriota; class Halobacteria; order Halobacteriales; family Haladaptataceae; genus Haladaptatus; species Haladaptatus sp. AB618. The sequence continues at coordinate 154,997 of NZ_JAMYJX010000002.1, forward strand.
CGAATGCTCGCGGCGGACACGCAGGATGACGGCGTGACGGTCAACGCGATTTCTCCTTACGTGGTCGAGAACTCCGACGTGTTCCCGGACGATTTACCCCGTGACCGCCCCGCCGAATTCGAGGACATGGCACAGGCACTGCGGTTCTTCGTCGACGACGACAGCGACTACCTGAGTGGCGTGAACGTCGAAGTGGACGGCGGTTGGTTGCCGGAGAAAGTCTGACTCCGATTTCGGACTCAGTTCCCTTCCAACGCGTCGATGGCGATTGCGGCCGCCACGAGTGCGGTCTTGGATACCGCGTTCGACTCCTCGACGCTGATATCGTACACGTCGCGGAGCGAAAACCGTCCCTCGATTTCTCCGATGGAGTTCCCGTCCGGTCCCGAGATGGTATATCTGTGCGGTAGGAACGAGAACAGCGTCGAGAACGACCGGAGCGCCTCGATTATCGCGCTTCTGGATTCGACTTCCGCGACTTCCGCCCCGTCGGGTGTCTTTATCGTCCAGTGATGATGGAAAATAGTGAAGTCCTTCGAGAGGACGATAACCGGTTCGTCAGTTCGTTCGTCCACGAGGACGTAATCCCCGGCGACGTCGAGGACGTTCTTCGCCTTCACGCGGAACACCGTGTTTCCGTCCGCATCGAAGAACGGGAACTCCTCTTTCATCTTGAACAGCTTCTGTTTCGATTTCAGGACGAGATTCCCGCCCTCGTCGTAGACCTTGTACTTGTTCCGAAAGTAGCTCTGCTTGACGGTGTACTCGTCATCGTCGAGGGTCACGCCGCCGATGTCGTGTCGCTGCGTTGGGGGTTCCATTGACCGCCATTTCTCACGTCCTCATATTTAAACTTGAGGCCGGAAGGTCGGGAAGGGAGCCGAACGGAATCACTCGCCGCCGTCGGTCTGTGCATCCGCCCCTTCGGCCTCCGCTCCGTCACCAATGTCCTCGATTTCCGACCGGCGCTGGATCGCTCGTTCGATGAACTCCCGTGGGAGGTCTTCGATCTCTCCGGCCTGCACGTGCCAGAGGTTCGCGTAGAGTCCGCCGAGCGCCAGCAGGTCGTCGTGGGTGCCGCGCTCGACGACCGTCCCTTCGTCCAAGACGACGATTTCCTCGGCGTCCTTCACCGTCGAGAGGCGGTGGGCGATGGCGAACGTCGTCTTCTCGGCCATCAGCGAGGCGAGACTGCGCTGGATGAGCGCCTCCGTCTCGGTATCGACGTGACTCGTCGCCTCGTCCAACACGAGGATGGCGGGGTCCTTGAGGATCGTCCGCGCGATGGACAACCGCTGGCGTTGCCCGCCGGAGAGTTTCACGCCGCGCTCGCCGACCATCGTGTCGTAGCCGTCGGGCAGGTTGCTGATGAACTCGTGTGCTTCGGCGGCCTTCGCGGCTTCCTCGATTTCCTCGTCGCTCGCCTCGAACGAACCATACGAGATGTTCTCCCTGACGGTGCCGTAGAACAGGAACGGCTCCTGACTGACGTAGCCGATGGCCCGCCGCAGACTGCGGAGGTTCACGTCGCGGATGTCGGTTCCGTCGATGCGGATCGCGCCATCGTCCACGTCGTACATCCGCAAGAGGAGTTTGAGGACGGTCGACTTTCCGGCTCCCGTGGGGCCGACGAGGGCGAGCATGTGCCCCCGCTCGGCGCGCAGGTCGATTCCCTCCACGACTTCCTCGTCGCCGTAGCCGAAACTCACGTCGTCGTACTCGACGGTGCCGTCGGTCACGGTCAAATCGGGAGCGTCGGACGTTTCGTCCAACGTCCCGCGTTCGTTCATCAGACTGTACACGCGGTCGCTCGACGCTTCGGCCCGCTGGTAGATGTTGATGATTTGCCCGAACTGCGCCATCGGCCAGATGAACTGCTGGCTCAGGATGACGAAGGTGACGAACACGCCCGGTTCGAGCGCGCCGGTGAGCGGTCCCGGCGCGCCGGAGAGGAGCCAGAACCCGCCGATGCCGAACGTGACGGCGTAGCCGATGCCGGTCAGCAGGCTCAGGCCGGGAAAGAACGTGATGCGGGTCGTGATTGCGTCCCAGTTCGTGTCGTAGTACTCCTGTGACGCCTCCTCGATGCGCCCGGACTCGTACCCCTCGGCCGTCTCGGATTTGATGACGCGGATGCCGCCGAGGTTGTTTTCCAGTCGGGAGTTGAGCGCACCGACGCTGGCCCGCATCGCGGCGTACTTCGGCTGGATGGTCCGCACGAACAGGTACGTGAAGGCCGCAAGCAGCGGCACCGGCAGGAGCGCCACGACCGCCAGCGACGGGTTCAGCGTGAACAGAATGCCGCCGATGCCGACGATCATGACGCCGATGCGGAGCGCCGAACTCAGCCCGTCGTTCAGAAACGTCTCCAGTTGGTTCACGTCGTTGTTCAGGATGGACATCAGTTCGCCCGTCTGCTTGCCGTCGAAGAACGTCATGTCCAGCAACTGCATCCGATCGTAGGTGTCCACGCGAAGCTCGTGTTGGACGCCCTGCGCGAACGCGTTCCAGCCCCAGCCTTCCACCCACGAGAATACCGCCCCCACCAGAAACGACGCGAGAACGATACCGATGGAGAGCCAAAGCTGTTCGGTCGGCGTGGTCGGGAGCCACCCCGAGGGAATCGGCCCGAGACGGAACGCCTGTTTGTTCAGGAATATCGCGTCGATGGCGATGCCGAGAACGACCGGCGGTAGGAGGCCCGAGAGTCGTCCGAGCACCGTCCCGACGAATCCCGCGACGAACTGCGGGAAGTAGCCGCGGCCGTACTCCGCGAAGAGTCGCCACATCGTGTGTCGCTCCTCGTCCTCGTCGAATCGTTCGGTGTCGTTAGTCGTGCTGAATGAAATCACCTGTTCCGAACAGAGTAGGCGCTCAGCGGCTTTGTGTGTTTAGATGGTGGAAGTGAGTGTCGTGGTGGAGTGTGCGAGTGATGGCTTTTGATTCCACTTTCACTTTCACTCCGCTTTAATCTGCAACCGACAGGCATACCCTCATTCGGTCGCTGTCTGAGTCTAGATGAGCAAGGACTACATCGAAGTGCGGGGGGCCGAGGAGCACAACCTCAAAGACCTCGACGTGAAGATTCCGCGCGAGGAGTTCAACGTCGTCACCGGCCTGTCCGGGTCGGGGAAGTCCTCGCTCGCCTTCGAGACGGTGTACGCTGAGGGACAGCGACGCTACATCGAGAGCCTGTCGGCTTACGCCCGGAACTTCCTCGGGCAGATGGACAAGCCGCAGGTCGAGAACGTCGAAGGCCTGTCACCCGCTATCTCCATCGACCAGAAAAACGCGGCGAACAACCCGCGTTCGACGGTCGGAACCGTGACCGAACTACACGACTACCTGCGACTGCTCTATGCGCGCGTCGGCACGCCACACTGTCCGCAGTGTGGCCGCGAAGTCGGCGAGCAGAGCGCCCAGAACATGGTCCGCCGGGTGCTCGATTTGCCCGAGGGTACCAAGGCGAAGATTGCCGCGCCGGTCGTCCGCGACCAGAAGGGTGCGTTCGCCGACCTGTTCGACGAACTCGTCTCGGACGGCTACTCCCGTGTGGAAGTGGACGGCGAGGAGTTCGACCTGACCCTCGACCGCCCGGAACTCGACAAGAACTACGACCACACCATCGACGTGATCGTCGATAGGGTCAAGGTCAGCCCGGAGGCGCGAAGCCGCATCACCGACAGCGTGGAGACCGCGCTGGAGGAGGCCGAGGGCGTCATGAAACTCATCGTTCCGGACCCGCCCCAGGACGTGAACCTCGGCTCTGAATCCCGTTCGACGGGCGACTTGGCCGGGGACGGCGACGAGCGACTCGTCGTGGAGTTCTCCGAGGAACTCGCCTGCACGCACTGTGGCATCGACTTCCGCGAAATCGAGACGCGGAGCTTCTCGTTCAACAGCCCGCACGGGGCGTGTCCCGAGTGTGAGGGTATCGGCGAGACGAAGGAGATAGACGAGGACCTCGTCGTAGAGGATCCGAGCAAACAGCTGAAACACGTCTTCGAGCCGTGGAGCTACCAGCGGACCTACTACCGCCGACAGCTCGATTCCGTGGCGAAACACTTCGACGTGAGTCTGACGACCCCGTTCGAGGACCTCGCCGAGGACGTCCGGCAGGGATTCCTCTACGGCACCGACGAGGACGTGCTGTTCAAGTGGAACACGAAGAACGGAATCCGACGCAAGGAGGAACCGTTCGAGGGCGTCATCCCGAACCTCGAACGACGGTACATCGAGACCGACAGCGACCGGGCGCGGAACCACATCGAGGAGTACATGGCCGTGACGGAGTGTCCGGCCTGTGACGGCACGCGACTGCGCCCCGAGAGCAGGTCGGTGTACGTCGATGGCACGTCGATCTCGGAAGTCAACGGGATGTCCATCGGGGACGCGTTGGAACACTTCGAGAACCTCGAAGCCAACCTCACGGAACGACAGAACCGCATCGCCGAGGAGATTCTCAAGGAGATTCGCGCTCGACTCGGCTTCATGGAGGAGGTCGGCTTGCAGTATCTCACCCTCGACCGGGAGGCTTCGACGCTATCGGGCGGCGAGAGCCAACGGATTCGGCTGGCGACCCAGATCGGGTCGGGACTGGTCGGCGTGCTGTACGTGCTGGACGAACCCTCCATCGGGTTGCACCAACGCGACAACGACCGTCTGTTGAACACGCTGTGTGAACTCCGCGACCTGGGGAACACCCTCATCGTGGTCGAACACGACGAGGAGACGATGCGACGGGCGGACAACGTCATCGACATCGGACCCGGTCCAGGACGGCGCGGCGGCGAAATCGTCGTGCAGGGAGACGTGGACGAAGTGATGGCCCACGAGGACAGCATCACGGGCGACTACCTCGCTGGCCGAAAGGAGATTCCCGTCCCCGACGAACGACGCGAGAGCGAGGACAGTATCACTATTCGCGGTGCACGCCAGCACAACCTCAAGGACCTCGACGTGAACATCCCGGTCGGGAAGTTTACGGCCGTCACGGGCGTTTCCGGGTCGGGCAAATCCACGTTGATGCACGACATCCTCTACAAGGGATTGGCCCGCGAGATGAACGACAACACCTCGGTGGACCCCGGCGAGCACGATTCCATCGAGGGAATGGAGCACATCGAGAAGGTGCGACTCATCGACCAGTCGCCCATCGGTCGGACGCCGCGCTCGAACCCGGCGACGTACACGGGCGTGTTCGACTACATCCGAGAATCGTTCGCCGAGACGAAGCTCTCCAAACAGCGCGGCTACGAGAAGGGTCGCTTCTCGTTCAACGTGAAGGGCGGGCGTTGTGAGGAGTGTGGCGGGCAGGGAACCGTCAAGATCGAGATGAACTTCCTCTCGGACGTGTACGTCCCGTGCGAGGAGTGTGGCGGCGCGCGCTACAACGACGAGACACTGGACGTGACCTACCGCGGTGCGACCATCGCGGAGGTGCTCGACATGTCCGTCGAGGAGGCCCACGAGTTCTTCGAACACGACTCGCGCATTCGCCGTCGTCTGAAACTGCTGAAGGACGTCGGTCTCGATTACATGAAACTCGGCCAACCGTCCACGACGCTCTCGGGTGGGGAAGCCCAGCGCGTGAAACTCGCCGAGGAACTCGGCAAGAAGGACGCGGGCGAGACGCTGTATCTGCTGGACGAACCGACGACCGGACTCCACCACGAGGACGAGCGCAAACTGGTCTCGGTGCTTCAGCGACTGACGGACAAGGGGAACACCATCGCCGTCATCGAGCACGAACTCGACCTCGTGAAGAACGCGGACCACGTCATCGACCTCGGTCCGGAAGGTGGCGAGAAGGGTGGTCAAGTCGTCGCGACCGGTACGCCGGAGGAAATCGCGCGGACAGAGGAGTCCTACACTGGCCGGTATCTTCGGGATAAACTCCCTGCGATCGATCTCGATGGTCCACGTGCCGACAGGCCTGCACCGGCAGCGATGGACGACTGAAAATCGGCGCGTAACCGCTGTTTCTCCCTCGATAATGGCGTCCTTACCGCAGAGAATCGCACGCTTATACCTCTCAATCGTAATTAGTTTGAAAACTCCTGGCGGCTAAGCACTGGATAACAAAGTGTCGTCCGCGGTAACAACGCAGTCGTGTTACGTCCGGGTGGCGGTGGTATAGCCGAAACAACCGATTGCGACTTACCGGTGGCATGAGTTCGACTGATGGAACCCCACAAGAACTGTCCGAAGACCTCATCTTCGACGTTCTGAAAAATCGACGACGACGATACACGCTCCACTATCTGAAACAACAGGGGCGACCAGTGGAACTCAGCGAACTCGCCGAACAGGTGGCCGCGTGGGAGAACGACACCACGGTCGAGGGCCTGTCCGCGAACGAGCGCAAATCGGTGTACACGTCGCTGTACCAGACACATCTTCCGAAGCTTTCGGATGCCGGTATCGTGGAGTACAACCAGAGTCGAGGTATCGTGGAACTCTCCGATAACGCCGCTCAACTGGAGGGGTACTTGCGTCCGCAGGACGAGTTCCCGTGGATTCGCTACTACCTCGGTCTCGCGATAGTGAGCGCGGTCCTCGTATTGGCCGATTTCCTCGGTATCCCACCGTTTTCGGCCATCCCCGACAAGATCTGGGGTGTCCTCATCGTCGCCCTCTTCGCGTTTTCGGCGTTGGTTCATTACCTTCGCCGTCGGCAACTCGGGACGGGTGAACGGCCGCCGTCGGCACGGTAGCGACCCGAAACGAGAAACAAGCTATTTGACGGACGGGCCGTAATCGAGGATAATGCACGATTTCGTGGTAGTCGGTGCGGGGCCCGCCGGGTCACGGTTTTCACGACGGGCTGCGAACGCGGGACACGACGTTCTCGTTCTCGAACGTGGACGAGTGGGGACGCCACTCGCGTGTTCCGGCCACGTCAGTACCGACATTTGGAACTTTACTCCCGATGGAGCACGCGACGAGCTTCTGCAAAACGAAGTCTACGGTGCTCGGTTCCACGTCGATGGGCCGGGTTCGGCGGACCATCAGTTCTACAAGAAGGAAGTCATCTCCAACGTCATCGACCGGGTCGGTCTCGACCGGACGCTCGCCCGTGCCGCCGAGGATGCCGGAGCCGATTTGCGCGAAAACCACAGCGTCTCGGCGGTCGAGGAACACGGCGAATACGTCGATGTTACCGCGAACACGCCGGACGGAACCGAGACGTTTCGCGGGAAGATGGTGGTCGGCTGTGACGGCCCCGCCTCCCGTGTCCGACGGGAACTCCACCTGCCGGAGCCGGACGAGAAGCTCCAAGGCGTGCTCGGTTTCACGACCGAAGACGACGGCGGCGATTTCGTCGACGTTCACCTGACTGCACCTCGGTTCTTCGCGTGGCGAATCCCCCGTGGAGCGGAGGGCGTCGAGTACGGACTGGCCGCGCCGCCGGGCGAGAGCGCCCGCGAGTTGTTCGACCGATTTACGGCGGACTACGGCGTCGAAATCGGGAATTTCTGCGCCGGGATGATTCCCATCGGTCCGGCACCGCGCGTCACCGCACATCGAGGGTTCCTCATCGGCGACGCCGCCGCGCAGACGAAGCCGTTCACCGGCGGGGGAATCCTCTACGGGATGACTTCGGCCGATCACGCCGCCGAAACGGTCGATCCCGACGACCCCGGAACGCTCGCCGATTACGAGCGCGCGTGGCGTCGGGAACTGAAGAACGAAATCCGACTGGGCCACTGGCTGCGGCGGGCGTACTCGCTCCCGAAACCGATCCAAACGGTCGGTCTCTCGGCGATGGAGGGCGAAATCGGCGTCCACATGGACAAACCCTCGTCGCTCTTCTCGACGGACCACCTCCGGACGTTGCTGAAACGCACCTCGTAGGCTCGGACTACCCGAAATAGCGTGTGATGCCGTCTCGATCCTGCCCCCATTTTCCGTTTTCATAATCCCCGTAACGACACGCTGGTTTCCTGTGGGACAGCGAGCGACGGATCGTACCGTCGTCCGCTTTCGATTCGTCGTGACGACCGAACGGGGAACTGGTAGTTTGGCCTCCGGTATCTAAATGCACAGTCTATTAAATTTAATTTACAAAATTGCTAGAGAAAATATTTTAAATGAGTTCTACCTTTGGATGAATGGAACATGCCATCCAGACGTAACCTACTCAAGACGATCGGTACGGCAGGCACGGCGGGACTCGGTGCGGTTGCGTTCAGTGGAACTGCTGCGGCCAAGCCGACGGTCCATTGGCAACCGGCCGATTCGAGCAACTACACGGCGGCGGACCGTGGTGCGGGACTGATCGACTGGGTCATCATCCACACCGTACAGGGGTCGGCGAGCAGCGCGGCCAACTGGTTCCAAGACCCCGACGCGGACGTCAGCGCACACTACATCGTCGCCGAGGACGGCTACAAATATCAGAGCGTCAGCGACATCAACATCGCGTGGCACGCCGGTGACTGGGACTACAACAAGTACTCCGTCGGTATCGAACACGGCGGCTACGTCAGCGGGACCTACGAGGAAGCACAGTACGAGGCGTCGGCCAAACTGGCCAGTTGGCTCTGTGACCAGTACGGCGTGCCGAAACAGCACCCGACGAGCGTCCCGAGCGACGCCGCGAACCCGGCCAACGGCGGTATCATCGGGCACTCACAGGTCCCCTCCAGCAGTCACACCGACCCCGGTTCGAACTGGGATTGGGATCACTACATCGACCTCGTCAACTCCTACTGAGGTGAGCGGTCGAACGACCCGTTTTTTCACCGCTCGTCCCGGGCCATCCGTTCGAATCGCTGGACGAGATACCGAATCGACACGCCGAACGAGAGGACTCCAAGAAAGAGGAAGGCGACGAAGCGAAGCCCGATTCCGTCGGTGACCCCCGCGACGAGTGCCTTCACCGGCCAGTAGAGCGGCACGATTCCCACGCCGTACTGCCACGGTTCGGGGAGCAACGCGATTCCCGCGACCGGAACGATCAACAGCAGGCCGAGCAGTTTGTTGATGACCACGCCCTCGATGGAGTCGCGTGCTAGCCCCGCGAACAGGAACGCGATGGCTGGTCCAGCGAGCGCGACGACGACCGTAACGGCCACGAGCACGAGTGGCGGTACCCGGACGAGGCCGAACAGCATCACGGTCGGAATCGTCACGACGGCACCGACGAGATACGCCGTCGCGCCGCGGTAGCGAAGGTAGCCACGGCCGGTCAGGGGCGTCGTCCGGAGCGCGGCCAGCACGCCTTGCTCGCGGTCTTCGAGCACGAAGAAGCCGACCACGAACCCGTAGATGTAGGGCGGGAACGTGATGACGAATCCGAGCACCAGCGGATAGTACGGAACGAGCGAGATGGTCGGGAGATAGTGCTGGTTGAGGAAGGGGAGTGCAACGTGAGCGAGCAGGGCGAGCAGTAGCGGGCCGGTTCCCGCGACGAGGAGGAGCGGGTCACGGAACCACTTCTTCCCGTCCGCGAGCGCCATGCCGCCGACGGGTCCCAGATCACGAACCGTTCCGAGGCGGGACGATTTCGTCCCGTTCCCTCCGTTCGTTTCGCTCCGGGACGGACGGTGTTGTACGATGTGGCGATGGAACTCCCGCTCCGCCACGGCGAACGCGAGGAGGCTTCCGAGCGACAGGTAGCCCACCGCGTACACGAACTCCACCGACCCAATCCCGTGAAACGCGCCGTCGATGAGTATCAGGGCGGGTCGGACGGGAAGCAGGTAGAAAACCGGCGTGTCGAAGAGACCGAAGAACGACAGCAGCGGTGCGTACAGTACCGCGCCGTACAAAAGCGCGCTCAGGAAGTAGTCGTTTATCGAGTCGAACCGGGCGACGCTGACGAACCCGACGAGGACGAACGGAATCGACGTGAGCGCCACGCCGAGCACCAGAAGGGGGACGTTCACGCCGCTCGGATGGACGACGAGGGCGAGCACCGTCGCCACGACGACCGCGAGAAGGGTCAAGGACGTGACTTTGGAGACGAGATAGCCCCGGACACCGAGCGGCGAAACGACGAGGGCGTCGAGAACGCCCTCGCGTTTCTCGATGAGGACGAGCGCGGCGATGAAGTAGAAACCGAGGACGGCCGGGTCGGAGAGGACGATGAACACCAACCCACGCTCGGCCACCGATGCCGGGAGTTCGAGTCCGACGAACGCGACGACGTAGAACGCCGTCAGTACGGCGTACACGGTGTAGAAGCCGTATCGACGCTGAAGTCGTACGTCCCACCGAACCATCGCGGCGATCGGGTTCACTCTAATCTCTCCCCCGTCACTTCGAGGAAGACGGTCTCCAGCGTGGCCTCCTCGGTGTGGAGCGTTTCGATGTCGTTCCCCGCGAGCAGCGACCGGAACTCCGCGTTCCCGTTTAGCCCGTCGAGCGCGAACCGCGCGGTTTGCGGGCGGTTCCCATCGCGGTACTCCACCCGAACCGTCCGCGACCCGTACTCCCGTTTCAATGCCTCGGGGTCCCCGACGAGCGGAATCCGGCCATTCACGATGAACGCCACCCGGTCACAGAGTTGGTCGGCGACGGTCATGTCGTGGGTCGTCAGGAACACCGTCGTGCCAGCGTCGCGGAGGTCGGCGATGGCCGTCTTGATCCGCTTCGCGTTGCCGGGGTCGATACCGCTCGTCGGTTCGTCCAGAAAGACGAGTTCGGGGTCGTGCAGGAGTGCGCGGATGAAGTTGAGACGCATCGCCATCCCCTTCGAATAGGTGCCCACGCGCCGGTCGATGGCGTCCACAAGTCCGACGAGCGAGAACAGTTCGTCGATATCCCTCGTTTCAGTCCGGTGGAGCGACGCGAACAGTTCGAGGTTCTCGCGACCGGTGAGTTTGGGATACTGGTTCGGGGATTCGGCCGAAACCCCGATTTTGTCGTAGTAAATGCCGTCCCAGTCGCGGACTTCCCGGTCGAAGACGCGGACTGACCCGCGGTAGTCGTCCAGCAGTCCGGTGAGGATTTTCTGGGTCGTACTCTTTCCGGCCCCGCTGGGACCGAGGAAGCCGAATATCTCACCCGAATCGACCGCGAAGGAGAGATCACGAAGCGTGTCGTTCTCGGCGTTCGGGTACGCGAAATCGAGGCTATCAACGTGAATCATCGGTAGTGAGTAGGGTGGAAAATCGACCGCTGGAACGGTAATTGTCGCGTATCATTCGTCGAATAGTGGTTGGGCCGTCGGGTCCGAATATATGGTACGCCACATGTAGCCTTATTTATATGGGGTGCGGAGAGTGAGTCGATGGCTTCCGTTCGATTTCGGGTGACGCTCCCCGAGCGTCTTTGGATCGGAAAGATATCGCGCGAATACGAGGCCGCGGAATTCCGCGTTCTGTCCGGTATCGGCGGCGACGAGCGTGCGAGCGCGCTCGTGGAAACGACCGGCGTCCCGGTGGACGACCTGCGGGAGAGCGCGGAGCGCGACTCCTCCATCGACTCGTTTCGGGTCGTCATGCACGGCGACGGAAAGACCGTGTTCCGGAACGAAGCCACGTCGCACGAGACGTACGATATCTTCCGCGAGACCGGGACGATGCCGGAGTATCCGGTAACGATTCGAAACGGATCCGTGGACGTGAGCGTCACGGAAACGCGGGAGCGGGTCGTCGAATTGAAGCAGGCGCTGGAGAGGATGGGTGCGGCCGTCGAAATCGTCGCCGTTCGGACGACGGGCGATTCGAGCGGATTGCTCACCGACCGCCAGGCGGAAATCGTGGACCTCGCCGTTGAAGAGGGGTACTACGAGGTGCCACGTCGCTGTTCGATAACGCGACTGGCGGAACTGCTCGACGTGTCGAAATCGACCGTGAGCGGGGTGCTCCATCGGGCGGAGTCGAGACTCGTGCACGAGTATTCGGCCGCGTCGTCGGAGTCGTGAACGGAAAAATCGAAAACGATTTTGCGTCTATTCCAGGTCGTACAGCGCGCCGTACTTCTCGTTCACGTAGTCGAGGAAGTAGTCGGCGGTGAAGCTCTCCCCGGTCGCGTGCTCGATGAGGTCGTCGGTGGTGTACAGACAGCCGTACTGGTGGATGTTGGTGGTCAGCCAGTCGTGGAAGTCGTCGAACTCGCCCGCTCGAATCTGGCCGTCGAGGTCGTCGATGTCCTCGTCGGCTTTCGCGTACAATTGCGCGGCGAGGACGCTGCCGAGCGAGTAGGTCGGGAAGTAGCCGAAACTGCCGTGGCTCCAGTGGATGTCCTGCAGGCAGCCTTCGGCGTCGGTGTCGGGGCGGATGCCCAGATATTCCTCGTACTTGTCGTTCCAGAGTTCGGGCACCTCGTCCACTTCGATTTCGCCGCGGATGAGTTGCTTCTCGATTTCGAAGCGCACCACGATGTGCATGTGGTAGGTCAACTCGTCCGCCTCGACGCGGATGAGGTTGTCCTCGTGGACGCGGTTCGCGGCCTCGTAAATCTCCTCGACGGAGACGTCCTCCGCGTCCGAGAAGCGTTCCTTGACGAGCGGGAGGAAGTTCTCCCAGAACGCACGCGACCGGCCGACGTTGTTCTCCCAGACGCGGGACTGGGATTCGTGGACCGTCAGGTCGCGCGCCTGACCGAGCGGCGTGCCGTACTGTTCGTCAGGCAGTCCCTGCGTGTAGGTGGCGTGGCCGAACTCGTGGACCGTGCTCATCAGCGCGCCGAGCGGGTCGCTCTCGTCGAAACGCGTCGTCACGCGGGCGTCGAACTGCGTTCCGCTGGAAAACGGGTGCGGCGCGGTGTCGAGACGGCCGCGGTTCCAGTCGTAGCCGAGCGTGTCGAGTACGTCGCGCGAGAGTTCCTCCTGAATCTCGGCGTCGTAGGTGTCCTGGAACGGCGTGGCGAGTTCCACATGGCTCTCGCGCACAGCGTCGATGAGCGGGACGAGTTCGTCGCGGAGTTGCTCCAAGGTCTCCTCCGCGGTGTCGATGCCGAGGTAGGGTTCGTACTCCTCGAACAGTACTTCGTAAGGGTCCTTGTCCGGGTCGATGTGCTCGGCGTACTCACGCTCCAGTTCGACCAGTTTTTCGAGCGTCGGCGCGAAAATCGAGAAGTCGTCCTCCTCGCGCGCTTGCTTCCACTTCGGCAGGGCTTCGGACGTGGTGCGCGAAATCTCCTCGACCAACTCGCCGGGGACGCGAGTCGCCCGCTCGTACTCCCGCCGAACCTCGCGGACGACGGCGGCCTGCTCGTCGTCCAAGTCCTCCGATTCGAGTTCGTCCAGCATCTCCCCCATCTCGTCGGCGGTCAACAGTTCGTGCGAAATCGCGGACAGCGCCGAGCGCTGTTGTGACCGGGCGGGCGTGCCACCTTCGGGCATCACGACTTCTTGGTCCCAGCCGAGAATTCCGGCGGCGTTCTGGACGTTCGAAATTCGTTTTACTTCCCCGAGAAACTCCTCGTACGTGGATTCTGTGGTGGCTTCAGTTGCCATCGTCGGATGTTTGGTGTCACCGATTATCAATGAATGGGTTTCGGTACGAAACTAGGGGAGATGAGCGATAGTGAGGGGGACTTCCGGACTCATTTCTTGCTCGCCACGATCACAGTCACGTCGTCGTCCTAGCGCTCGTAGGATGCAACGGTGTTGCCGTAGCCGACGATCACCGAATTGTCGCGGATGAGGGGTCGCATGGTGGACCGGTCGGGGAGATCGTATTTGACGAGTCGTTTACCGCCGGTCGCGAAGACGGAGAGATATCTTTTGAGCCTCCTGTTTCCGCGATCGGTTTCGACTTCCTCCATGGTCTCGACGCCGATGGCATCCTCGGTGACGGTGAGGGGGGTTCCGTAGTTGACGCGGGTGCGCCAGCGCTCCGCGCCGGACGCGTGATAGGCGATGAGATACGTCTCGGTTGCGAACATGTTCCGGTGGTGGGTCGAGTAGAGGGTGAGGAGGGTGTAGACGGTCGAGTCGGCGACCGCGGGGACGGCGTTCACGGAGGCAATCCAGTGGCTCTCGGCGAGCCAGAGATGTGTTCCGTCCGTCGAGTCGAGCGCGACCAACCCCCTGTCGGTCGCGACGAACACCGTCCCGTCGTGGTACGTCAGTCGCGCATCGCCCCCGACATGGGTCTTCCAAATCGTCGCACCGTCGTTCGCCGAGTAGGCCCTGACGATGCCCGAGGGGGATGCCGCGAAAACGTGGTCGCCGTCGGTGGCGATCGACGCTTGCATGCTGCCGAACGGACGAATCCACCGGACCCGTTCGGCCTCCAAATCGATGGCGAAGACGGTGTATTTCTCGAACTCGTCGTTGTAGCCGATGCCGAACAACCGCGACCCCGAGACGACCGGTTCGTAGCGCCCGAGTGACAAGTAGCCGCTGTGCATCCGCACCGGGTCGCCGCCGTCGATCGGGATGGAGCGGATGGTTCCATTGGACTCGACGAACGCCCGGTCGTCGTAAACGACGGGGGCAGTGGTGATTCTCGACAGGTCGGCGAGTCGTTTATAGTCGCCCGAAAATCGAAGGTGGCCGAGTTCACCGTCCGGGGTGAGCGTCGTCGCCAGAACGAGGCCGTGGTCGGAGACGGATCTAGCCCGGGCTGGCATCCCGTCGAGTTCGACGGACCAGTTCGGCTGTTGCCGATCCGGTTGCGCTTCGAGCGTGTTACAGCCAGCACTCACCACCGACAAACCGAGGCCGATAGCACCCAGAAAGTTTCGTCGGGACGAACGGCCGCCCATACTAATACGTTCGAAAGCGAGAACTAAAGCGTTCCGACGCCGCTCTAACGTTTTTCTACCAGCACCGCGAACGGAGAGGCATGCTCCGGGTCGCCATCATCAGCGACACGCACATCCCGTCGCGTGCGAATCGAATCCCCGACTGGGTACGAACCCGAATCCTTCGGGCGGACCACACGATTCACGCGGGGGACTTCGATTCAGCCGACGCGCTGGCGTCGATACACGAACTGACGGACGGGAACTACACTGCCGTGGGAGGGAATACCGACCCGAAATCGCTTCGGTTGCCCGACGTGACGACCCTCGACATCGGTGGCGTCACGTTCGTCGTCACACACGGGACCGGCCCGAAACGCGGGTACGAATCCCGGGTCGCACGAATCGTTCGCGAGGCGGTTGACGGCGACCTCGATTCGTCCGTCGTCGGTGTCGCCGGGCACACGCACCGACCGATGGACGAGGAGGTCGATGGCGTTCGCCTGCTGAATCCGGGGAGTGCGACGGGTGCTGTCCCGGCGGACACGGCGACGATGTTCGTCGCGACGGTCGAAGACGGTGCCTGCTCGGTACAACGACACGAAAGCTGACTGGTTTTGCGCCTTCCGGGCGGGTTTTTATCGGCGCGCACCAACGACCGGACATGAACGTTTTCGCGGTTCCGGGGATTCCCGAGGTCGAACCCGGCGACGACATCGCCGCGCTCGTCGCGGAGCGAGTCGACCTCGAACCCGGCGACGTGTTGTTGGTCGCGAGCACCATCGTCTCGAAAGCCGAGGGACGAACGGCGACCATGGACGACTTCCCGGCGAGTCCGCGGGCGGAGGAAATCGCCGGTCGCCTGTCCGAACTCTCCGGCGAGGAGAAGGACCCACGGTTCGCACAGGCCGTCATCGAGGAGAGCACCGAACTCATCATGGAAGCGCCGTTCCTGCTCACCTCGACGCGGTTCGGCCACATCGGCGTGAACGCGGGCATCGACCGTTCGAACACGGGCGATGCCGACCTGTTGTTGCTCCCGAAGCGACCGAACGAGAGCGCCGCCCGGATTCGCTCCGGTCTCCCCATCGACGTGCCCGTCGTCGTCACCGACACCTGCGGGCGGCCGTTTCGACACGGCCAGCGCGGCGTCGCTATCGGTTGGGACGGTATTTCTGCGAGTCGTGACTGGCGGGGTGAACACGACAGGGACGGCCACGAACTCGAAGTGACGGTGGAATCCGTCGTGGACGAACTCGCCTCGGCGGCCAACCTCGTGAGCGGCGAGGGCGACGACGGCCTGCCGGTCGTCGTCGTCCGCGATTGGGAGTTCGGCGACCACGGCGGAAGCGACAACCTGTTCCGGTCGGTCGATGGCGATTTCGTCCGGCAGGCGCTCCGGAGGTGGGAGTTTGCGGGCGATTGAGATCACACCCGAGGACCCGATTTCCGAACTGGTCGAACTCGGCGAGACGGCGGAGGATGCGGGGTTCGACACGCTGTTCGCCAGCAGTCACTACAACAACCGCGACCCCTTCACGGTCCTCTCGCGCATTGCCGACGTCACCGAGGACATCCGCCTCGGACCGGGCGTCGTCAACCCGTACGAGAGCCATCCCGTCACGCTCGCTTCACGCACCGCAACGCTGGACGAAGCGAGCGACGGCCGGGCCGTGTTCGGCGTCGGCGCGGGCGACCGCTCCACGCTCCGGAACCTCGGCATCGACCGCGACCGACCGCTTCGTCGCGTGCTGGAGACGATGAAGGTCTCGAAGCGACTCTGGGCGGGCGAGCGCGTGACCCACGAGGGAACGTTCACCGCGCGGGACGCCGGACTGAACTACGACGTTGGCGAGATTCCGGCGTACGTCGGCGCGCAGGGACCGCACATGCTCCGAATGAGCGCGAAACACGCCGACGGTGCGCTGGTCAACGCCTCGCATCCGCGGGATTTCGAGTGGGCGAGCGAGCGCATCGCGGAAGGGTTGGACGAACGCCCCGATGGGAGGGGTGAGTTCGACTTCGCGGCGTACGCCTGCGTGAGCGTGGCCGAAGACGGTGAAGCGGCGCGCGAAGCGGCCCGCCCACCGGTGGCGTTCATCGCGGGTGGTGCGGCAGGGCCGGTGCTCGACAGACACGGAATCGACGGCGAGTTGGCGTCCGAAATCGGTGAGAAGATCGGTGCGGGCGAGTTCTCGGCGGCGTTCGACGCCGTGACGCCGACGATGATAGACGCCTTCTGTATCGCCGGGGAACCCGACACGGTGGCCGATAGGATTGCCGCCGTGCTCGACTACACCGACAGTTTCGTCGCCGGGTCGCCGCTCGGCCCGGATCGAAAAGAAGCGATATCCCTCACTGCGGCGGCGCTTGACCGGGCGAATCGGCAGTGATCACGCCGCCGATCGCGCCGATGACGAGGTAAATTCCCAGAAGGACGGAAAAGCCGACGAAGATCGCCCCGAACAGGAGCAAAATCGCTGGGATGGGGTTTGCCGATGCCGTTGCGACGTCGCCGAACAGGCGAATCAGTTCGCTGATGTTCGAGATGAGTCCTGCCATACGTGCCACTGCGTACCGGGGGTACTTGGTTGCTCCGTCACGCTTACGGCTTGGGGCTTCGTAGGCGGGACCGTGCCGAAGGATACGTCGCTCTCGGAGTTCGCGGGGACAACGGACGAACCGGATGAACCGGACGAGCGGATCGCGGACGAATCGAGAGAGGGGGAGCAGGTGGACGACGAACCGGTAACTGAAGAGCGAGCAGAAGGAGAACCGGTCGAAACCGACGGGACCGACGAGACCGGCGAGGACGTATCCGAACTGGACTCCGACGATATCGAACCCGCCAGAGCGACGTACGATTGGACGCCTGACGGCGCGAACTGTGCGTGCTGTGGGTCCAGCGTCGAGAAACGCTGGCGCGACGAGGACGGGATGGTCTGTGCCGACTGCAAGGTGTGGTGAGCGCGTGAAATTTCTCGGATACCGTCCGACCAGCTAGCGACCTCTCTTCTCTCCGAACACAGCAATTTTGGAAACATGATGGATCGAATGGAACCGATCTCTTCTGCTGAGCTCCTCGAAACATCAATGCACAAAGTATTCAAGGGTAACCGGGACACCTCTTGGCGTAGCGACAAAAGTTACAAAGGTACGCTTCGATAGTACGCGTAACGAGGGAGACGCCCCCCTAGCGTCCCCACTTCCCACAAGGACCCGTTTCGACCAATCGCGCATTCATAGCATGAAGGAAGCTAACAAAGATCCAGAGCAGACCCCCGTAGAGCGGCCGACCAACGAGTTCGCGGACCCCCTCTCGGTACAGGACGCGGCGGACCTGTCAGGACGTATCATCGACAACATCGAACACGTTATCGTCGGGCAACACGACGCCGCCGAGCATATTTTGACGACGATTCTCGCGCGCGGCCACCTCCTTCTCGAAGACGTTCCCGGCGTCGGCAAGACGATGCTCGCCCGGTCGTTGGCGCGCTCCATCGACTGTTCGTTCAAACGCGTGCAGTTCACGCCCGACCTCCTCCCCTCGGACGTGACCGGCGTCAACATCTTCAACCAGAAAACGAACGAGTTCGAGTTCCAACCCGGTCCTATCTTCGGCAACGTCGTCCTCGCCGACGAGATCAATCGCGCACCGCCGAAGACCCAATCCGCCCTGTTGGAAGCGATGGAGGAAGAGCAGGTGACCATCGACGGGAAGACCCACGACGTTCCCAACCCGTTCACGGTCATCGCGACGCAGAACGCCATCGAACAGGACCGGACGTACGAACTCCCGGTCGCCGAAATCGATCGTTTCATGAAGAAGCTCTCGCTCGGCTACCCCAATCCGCAGGACGAATCGGAAGTCCTCCGGCGCGTCGTCGGCGAGCATCCGATTCGCCGACTCGACCCCGTCGCGAGCGCGAGCGACATCCGACGGGCGAGGGCGACGATCACGAAAGTGACCGTGAAAAAGCCGGTCAGGGAGTACGTCACCCGACTCGCGAACTACACCCGCGACCACTGCCAACTCGGTGTCAGCCCCCGAGGATCGATTTCGCTGCTCCGTGCGGCCCAAGCACGGGCCGTCCTCGACAGTCGGGAGTACGTCATCCCGGACGACGTGAAGACGGAAGCCGAAGTCGTGCTCTCCCACCGCGTACGGGGTGACACGGGTGTCATGGGCGGTGAAGAAGGGCGGACGATGATCCGAAAGGCCCTCGACAACGTCCCGGTGGAGTGAGATGCTGACACGACGTGCATGGATGTTCATCGCCGTCGGTGTCGCCGGATTCGCGTTGGCCGCCTCGTTCGGCGCTCGGTCGCTGAACGCCGTGGTTGCCCCGCTTCTCGTGGCGATACTCGTCGGCTTCATCCAGTTGAAGCGGACGAAACGCCCACAACTCGACGTGTCCGCGCCGAACGTCGGGTCCCGGGAGGAAGCGGTGACGATAACACTCGACTTCGACGCGCCGGACCCGTTCGCGGGAACCGTCGATCTGGAACTCGCCGACGGACTGGAGTACGATGGCGGCCCCATCGAGACCAGCATCGGCGAGACCGCGGTCGAATTCGACGTTCGCCTCACGAAGCGTGGCGAGCAGGCTATCGGCCCGGTACGGGTCGTGGCCGAAGACGTGTTCGGCCTGTTCGAGCGGACGTTCACCCATCAGATCCGGGAGTCCATTCTCGTCTTCCCCCGGGTAGAACCGGTCGACGGGGTGACGACCGCACGCGCGCTCGAAGACAGTCACACGAACGCGGCACGACGCGAGTTCGACCAACTGCGGGAGTACCAGGCGGGTGATCCGCTTCGGGACATCCACTGGAAATCGAGCGCGAAGCGGCCGGTCGGGGAGATGTTCGTCCGGCAGTTCGAACCGCAGGAGGAGAGTCAGCAGATACGGATCGTGGCGGAGGCGAACGCGGGTCGTGTCGATGCCGTCGCGGACGCGACGGCGAGTATCGCGGCGGCCCTGCTCGACATCGGAGTCTCTGTCGGGGTGACCACGCCCGACGGTCACGTCGGACCCGATGGCAGTACCGACCAGCGAACGCGGATTCTCACTGTCCTCGCACACATGGAGAGCGGACAGGTGCACGAACGCGAGCGAGCGCACGCGGACCTGCTCGTTCGCGGACTGACCGACCAACGGGACGTGACGATTCGGTGGGGCCGTGACACCATGTCGTTCGACGAATTCACGTCGCGACGGGGACGGACGAGCGCCCTCGACGGAGTGCGGGCCGATGGAGGTGAGAAGTCGTGAGCACGGCACGCGGTTTCTCTATCGGCGACGTGACGATTCCGTATCAGGGCCTCGCCATCGCTTCGACGGCAGTTCTCATCGGGTCGTCGCTGAAGGTCCTCTACGACATCACGAACATCGCGGGGGATACGGATACCCTGCTCCTGCTCGTCGCTGGTGCCTTCATCGGTGCGACGCTCCTGGCCCGGGTCGTCCCCGAATGGGTCGCCTGTGGCATCGGCGCGCTATTGCTCGCTGGCGGGATGTTCGGCTACTACACGACGATTCCGGGAGGGGTGGACGTCTTCTCTCAGACGGGTCACATCATCGCCGACAACATCGCCCTGCTGACCGGCCTGTCGATTCTGGAGATGCGAAAGGTCGGAACGTGGGCGTTGGGCGTCGCACCGGCAACCGTGTTCGTCCCGTGGTATCTCGTCTTCCGACGGCGATACATGCTCGCCGCTGCGGCAGGTGGCGCGGCACTCGGCTTCTTCGTTCTCACGGGTGACGCCGGGTCGTTCGTGACGCTCGTCGGGATGCTCGGCGCACTCGGCATCGTCGCCTTCGGGACGATGGCTCGCTACGGCGGGACCGTCGGACAGGTCGACGTGCTGGTCGTCGCGCTCATCGTGATGGTACTGTTGTCCGCCACGATGAGTGTCGTCCCCGGCGGTCGAGCAAGTCCGATTCTCCCCAGTCAAAGCAGTGGTGGCTCGGGCGGTAGTGGCGGTCTCATCAGTAACAGCGCACAACTTTCGATTCAGGGGAGTATCGAACTCTCGCCGAAGGTACAGTACACGGTGACGGCGAACCACGGGAGTTACTGGAAGGTCGCATCCTACGACCGATACACTGGAGACGACTGGATACGGACCGGGAAGAGCCAATCCTATCACGCGCAGTCGTCGCTCGGTCAGTCCTACACGGTGCGACAGACGTTCACCGTCAAAGCGAAACAGGTGGACGCGATGCCAGCCGCGTGGAAGCCCATCAAAGTCATCGGCTCACAACAGCAATCGAACACGCGAATCAGCAGCGCTGGGAGCCTCTCGCCGACACAGCCGTTGACGAACGGCAGTTCGTACAGCGTCGTCAGCGAAGTTCCGTCGGCGTCCCCATCCGGTCTGAACGAGGCCGGTACGGCGTATCCGAGCGATATCGAGAATCAGTACACCCGCCTTCCCGGCAGTACGCCACAGCGGTTGACGACGAAGACCAACGAGATAACCGCCGACGCGAAAACACCGTATCAGAAAGCCACCGCCATCGAACAGTGGTTGGAGGAGAACAAGGAGTACTCGCTCCACGTGAAGCGGCCGGACGGCAACATCGCTGACTCGTTCGTCTTCGATATGGACAAAGGCTACTGTGTCTACTACGCGACGGCGATGACCGCCATGCTCCGGACACAGGGCATTCCCGCACGGTTCGTCACGGGCTACACGAAGGGACAGCGGACGGACGAGGACACGTGGGTCGTCCGCGGCCTCGATTCGCACGCGTGGGTCGAGGTGTACTTCCCGGACACCGGGTGGGTTCGTTTCGACCCGACCCCGTCCACACAGCGCTCGAACGCCGAACAGCAAATCGTGGACGAGGCCCGGCAGAACGGCAAATCGGGCGTCGATACGGCGGGAAGCCAGAACGGAACGTGGACGCCGGAGACGACGACCACCACCACGACATCCGACACGACGACCACCACGACCACGACGAGTAGCCCGGAGAATGGGTCGAACGTCTCCACCGGTCCGAACGGCCGTGGCAACGTCGGCGATAAACTCGGCACCAGTGGACCGACGACGACAACGACGACAACGACGAACGCGAGCGCCCTCGGGGGCGGCGGCGGTGGTATCCCCATCGAACTACCTTCGAAATCACAGTCGCTCTACGGCGGCTTGCTACTCGTCGGCCTGCTGCTCACGGCACGACGGATGGGTCTCATCGAGTGGGCGTACCGAACCGTGTGGATGCGCTGGCAACCGCGCGAGGACCCCGGAACCGACGTCGAGCGTGCGTTCGACAGGTTGGAGTACTATCTGTCACGCAAGCATCGCAAACGTCGCCCGGGCGAGACGCCGCGCGAGTACCTCGCCTCGCTCTCGCACGTCGGCATCGACGAGCGGGCACGACGTGTCGGTTCTCTGTATGAACGGGCACAGTACGCGGGCGAGGTGACACGCGAGAATGCAGATGAAGCGGTATCTCTCGTAAACGAGATCGTTCGCGGGTCCACGCCGGACGGGACGAGCGGGTAACGGCCGTTCGATATGGCAACATACCCGACAATGTTTAATAGGTTGGTTTCGTAGCCCCATGCGTAATGTCGGAAGTCTGCTCGACGTGCGGGCTGCCTCAGGAGCTTTGCGTCTGTGAAGACGTCGCAAAAGAATCCCAGCAGATCACCATCCGCATCGACGAGCGCCGTTATGGAAAAGAGGTAACGATAATCGAAGGATTTGACCCAAAGGACGTGGACGTAGACAGTCTCTCCTCGGACCTGAAGTCGAAGTTCGCCTGCGGTGGCACGGTCGAGAAGGGTCAGATAGAGCTTCAAGGAAACCATACCGGACGCGTCGAGGATTTCCTCCGCGACCGCGGGTTCAACGTCGCCTGACGAGCGCCTGTTGGTCGGATATCAGCATACTACACCCCATTTTTCGCAGTCTTTGAACGTGAGCGACAGCCGTCCGCAACGAAACTCAGAACGGGGCGTCCTGCTCCCGTTCGGTGCCATCAGACGATTCGAGTTCGTACTCCCAATCGGTCAATCCACCGGCCATGCTCTCGACCGGCACGTCTCCGGAGACGCCCTCGTAGGAGCCGATGAGTCGCGCGGCCTGGACGCTCGATTTTCCGAGCGGGCAGACGGTGACGACGCGGTCGGCATCGTTCAGTTCGCTGACTCGGCGGGGAAGCGTGTGGAACGGGATGTTTTCGCTGCCCGGGATGTGCCCGCCGTCGAACTGCGGTTCGGGTCGGATATCGACGATACGAACGTCCTCCTCGGACTCGATAAGGTCGTGAACGTCTTCGGTGGAGATTTCGCCGTCCATCGACGGGGGATATGGGAGCGGGCCGAATAAGCGACCCGGTCGGGGTATCTAAATCAACCCTTCTTCGCGAGCGAGCAGGAGCGGCGGTAATCCCCACCCGCAGGTCGGACCGGTTCGGACCGCGTCGATGGCGTCCGAGACGGGCACCGTCCGAACGTCGATGAACTCGTCGGATTCGAGGTGCTGGTCGCCCGCCATCAGATCCGAGGCGAAGACGACGGCCCGCTGTTTTCGCATGCCCGCCGACGGGTAGTACGTTTCGAGCAGTTCGACGTTACCCGCTCGATAGCCGGTCTCCTCGTACAGTTCCCGTTTCGCGGCGCTCTCGTAGGATTCGCCGGGTTCCATCCGCCCGGCGGGACAGGAGAGTACTCGCTCACCGAGTCGCGGTCGGTACTCCTCGATAAGGACGACTTCGTCGCCGGTTCGGGCGACGACGGCCACGGCGTCCGGCGGGTCGAACCAAGACCGACGAACCGTCCTTCCGTCCGGTCGTTCGAGGGTGTCGTACCCGACCGCGTGGCCGAGAAGCGAAACCCCGCGTCGCGCGTGGAGTTTCCAGTTCATTGATCGAGCAGACCTTCAGTTTCGGCGAGCAGGAGCGCCTCGATGGTCGCGTCGTTGGCCGGGTCCTCACGGGCCGCGGCGAGGGCGTCCTCGACCGGAACCGTCCGCACCGAGAGGAATTCGTTGTCGTCCAGATCACGTTCCGCCGGGGTCAACCCCTCCGCGAAGACGATGGCGCGCTCGTGGCGGAGGGCACCTGTGGCGACCCAGAACGTTTCGAGCAGCGAGAGACCGGCGGCTTCGAACCCGGTCTCCTCCCGGAGTTCACGCCCTGCGGCGGCCGTGTACGACTCGCCGTCCTCCACGACACCGGCGGGACACTCCAAGCAGGTCTCCCCGATGACGGGGCGGTACTGCTCGACGAAGATTACTTGCCCGTCTTCGATCGCGAGGATGACGACCGCGGACGGGAGGTCGGCCCAGTAGTATTTCTTCGTCGTCCCGTCGGGTTGTTCGACGAGGTCGTAGCCGCCGGTGTACCACCCGGTTTCGTACTCGGCTTTCGATTCGAGTACCGGCCAGTCGTGATCGTGCCAGTCGTCGGTCATGGTCGTGACTGAGGGAGTGAGTCGTTAAAATCGAACTGATGGGAGATAGAAATCAGTCGTGGTGTGCGGAGTTGTCCTGCGGGTCGTAGCCGAGGACCTCACGCGCTCGGTCGATGGAGTAGTACTTCCGGTCGTTGTCCGAGATGCCGTAGACGATTTCGTAGTCGTAGTCGGCCGACAGACAGCGGTCGAACAGGTGGGCACAGTCGCGGTAGGAAAGCCACATCGCTTGCCCGCGTTCGTAATCTATCGGCGGGTGGCCTTCGGTCAGGTTACCGATTCGGACACAGGCCACGCTGATGTCGAACTCGTCGTGGTAGTATCGACCGAGCGTTTCCCCGGCGGCCTTGCTGACGCCGTAGAGGTTGCTCGGACGGGGGAGTTCGGTGCCGTCCAGTCGGAACTCGTCGTGTGACCGGTAGAGGTCGGGGGTACGCTCTTCCGTCTCGTAGGCACCGACGGCGTGGTTCGACGAGGCGAACACGAACTTCTCGACGCCAGCGTCCACTGCCGCTTGGAGCACGGTGTGTGTCCCGTCGATGTTGTTGCCGAGCACGCTGTTCCACGGCGCTTCCGGACGGGGGTCCCCAGCGAGATGGATGATCGCCCCCGCACCGTCCACTGCCTCGTAAACGGCATCGTAGTCGGTGATATCGGCGACGAAAAACTCGTTAGACGGTTCCGCCGCTGGCGGTTCCCTGTCGAGCAATCGCCACTCGTATTTCGATTCGAGGTCGCCGAGAATCGCCGTCCCGACGCGGCCCTCGGAACCCGTGAGCAGAACGGGATCGTCCATTCAGTCGGCTAGAGGCACAACCTCGATAAGAACCATGCGATTTTGCGGCGCGAGATTGGGACCGTTCGTGCCGCGATAGATCTTCCTACGCGAGACGGGCGAACGCGAGGTTCCCGTTGACGTTCTCGATGTACACCTGTACCTCGTCACCCTTCTGTGCGCCCGGGACGAAAATCGTGTACTTGCCGCGTTCGGCGACGCCGTCGCCCTTGCGTCCGGTGCCGGTGATCTTGACCTCGTAGGTTCGACCCTCCTCGACGGCATCGCGCTGTTGGGTTCGGTTCGTCGTGCTTCGTTTCGTGACGGGACGGAACGCACCACAGGCGTCACAGCGGAGCATGAGGTTGCGGTTCTCGCGCACGAGACGGGTGTCCGGAAGGCCACACTCCGAACAGATGACGAACTCCTCGACGTACTCGTCCAGTGCGGTTTCGAAGTCGGATACCGAGAAGGACCCGCTGTAGCGAGCCTGTCCGTCCTCGTACTTCCCGCTGGTCCCGAGTTCGCGCTGGACCGAACTGTGGACGTGCTCGCCGTCACGCGAAAGCGCGTCGGCGATGTCGTCCAAATTGGTCAGTCGTGTGAACGACCCGTCCTTCTGTACGGCCGGGTCCGGATAGCTGAATCGCTCGTCGCTCGTCTCCAACTCCGGAACGGCGTCCATGCCTCTGTCGAGTGCAGAACTGTAATCCATGTGTTTTGGTGAGAGGTGAACACGTAAATGTGCTCCGTGTTCCATGTCATCACGAACTTTAACCTCCAACGCCTCTCCCGAGGTATGGAACCGACGACCCGAGACGCGGCCTGTTTCGAAGCCGGAATCAAGTTCGGTGCGCTGTATCACCAGTTCGCCGGAACGCCGGTCAGCCCCGACAGCGCCGACAGCCTCGAACACGCCATCGAGGAGAGCATCGAGAATCAGCCATTCTGCGAATCGGTCGAAGTGGACATCCTGACCGACAAATTGGCCGAGGAGATCGACCACGGATATACTGAATTAACGGGTAAATATCTCGAAGTCGAAATAGTCATCGACCACGAGGGGACTGAGGTCGTCACGCGAATGGAGATGGAGGACGGCTACCCGTTGATGAAAATCGAGTCGGTTCGGCAGGAGTGAGGAAAATCGAGTTCCGTCGCGTTGGCCCGCGAGCGACGAAGGAGCGAGCGGACTCGGCGCGGACTGGAGAGGTGTGAAGCACCTCGAAAGGAGCACCGAGGTTTTGGTCCAGATTTTGCCAGCGGAATCGCGGCTTCGCCGCGATTTCCGCGCAGCAAAAGGTGGAGGTGCCGTGTTTCACTTCCGGTTTCGGGTTATCTTTTAAATGCGATCCCGTCTAATCAAGTGACATGAGCCAATCCTCGTTCGATGACGAACTGTTCGGAGAAGCGGCGAACGAAATGCGGGAAGACGTGGAGGAGAACCTCGCGGCCGCCCGCGAGGAACTGCCACCCGTGGAAGCCGTCTGGGAGACCGACGCCGAGAACACGCTCGGGGCGCTCAACGCGCTTCGGTCGGCGCTCGACGTTGGCGACGCCGCCGAGCACCTGCACGACGCGAAGAAGTGGTACGCGATGGGACAGCGCGCGGACGCCTTCGAGGACGCCGACGATCTCGAAGCCGAAATCGAGACCATCGAGAGCGCCATCTCGGACATCGAGGACGCCCGCGAGCAGGTCGGCGAACTGGCGAGCACGATTCCGAGCCTGAAGGGGTCGCTGGAGGAACTGCACGCCGAAGACGAGGAAGTCGAAGAAGAGGAGGAAGAGGAGGAAGAGGAGGAAGAGGAAGAAGAGGAAGAAGCGGCCGACGAGGAAGTCGAAGAAGAAGAGGACGAGGAGTAAGGAGAAAACTACTCGTGCTCGGGGCGGTGCACGTCGCGTGATTCGACCGCCGTGAGAAGCTTCACGAGCGACTGCGTCGCCAGTTCCAACAGTTCTTCGCCGCGCTCCTCGTCACCCGCCTCCGGGTCGCCGACGACGCCGTTTTCCGTGAACTCCGCGCTGTCGAAGGCGAGATTGGTGTAGGACACCCATTCGCCCCAACCGTCGCTGGCACCCTCGCGTGCCTCCTCGATCCTGTCCTCGTGGACGAGTTCAGGGCGGGTGTGACGGAGGAACGCGGTTTCGAGCGGCCCGGCGTGGCCCATATCGTTCCGGTGGTCGCCGACGGCTTCGAACCACGTGAACGGGACGGCGTAGGCCTCGTCGTGACGCGCGATCGTTCCGGCGACTTCACGGAGCGCGGCCACGTTGCCGCCGTGGCCGTTGACGATGACCACGCGGTCCCAACCGTGATGGGCGAGGCTGGCGACCGTTTCGCGGACGTATTGGCGGAAGGTGTCCTCCGAAACCCAGAGCGTCCCCGTGAATTGGCGGTGTTCCTCGCTCACGCCGACGGGAATCGGCGGGGCGACGACCACTTCGCCGTCGTATGCCTCCGCGCCCGCGTTCGCGACCGCTTCGGCGTTCAACCAGTCGGTGCCGAGCGGTGCGTGCGGACCGTGTTGTTCGGTGCTTCCGACGGGGAGGAGCGCGAGGTCGGTGTCCACGCCGTCTGCGTCGGTCCACGTCGCGTCGGAGAGATGCATATCGAATTCGTGTACGGGAATCGTCTTGTAGCCGCCGAATTAGGAATCGGGGCCAGAAGGACTTACTAACTCTCCGATGTCGTTCTTTTCATGTCTGACCGAGAGCGCGAACAAGGTATCGAGCTGGGCGAACTGAGCGAGAAACTCGACGACCACGACTATCCCGCCGACGTGGACGAACTCGTCTCGGAATACGGCGAGTACGAAATAGAGTATCCGAGGGGGTCCGAAACGTTCGAAGAGGTCATCGCCCCGCTCGACGAGACGTACGAGTCCGCGGATGACGTCCGGCAATCGATATTGAACATGGCCGATAGCGACGCAGTGGGTCGTCAACGCTACTCCGACCGTGGAGCGGGCGGGGCGGAAACTACGGAACAAGACCCCGACCAAGAGTCGTTCTGAGGTCACACGGAAGCCGAACAAGAAGGGGTTTCCAATGATCAGGTCGCGGTTACGGGAGTCGTAATCGCCTGTTACTACCGTTTTTCACGTCGAATCCGGATGAACGGACGACTGGCTTATTCGTCGCAGTCACGACCCACCGACAACTGATGAATGAATACAGACGTGCAGGTCTCGACCGGAAATTCCACCCGCGACAACGGGTGAAATCATGACAGGGGAACGGTCCGCTGCCGAAACCGTTTCCTCACACTTGGGGGACCAGAAGCTGGTCGTCGCATCGAATCGCCAACCGTACAGCCACGAACGTGAGAACGGTGACATCGTCGTCAACCGTCCGGCGGGCGGTCTCACGTCGGCACTCGACCCCGTCATGCAATCCGCTGGCGGAACGTGGGTTGCGTGGGGGAGCGGCGACGCGGACTTCGACGTGGCCGACACGGACGGACGCGTCAGCGTTCCGCCGGAGTCTCCGGCCTACGAGATTCGGCGCGTCCCGCTTTCCGATGAACAGGTCGAGGGCTACTACTACGGCTACAGCAACCAAGTGCTCTGGCCTATCTGTCACATCGACCTGGAGAAGATGAACGCCGAGGAGCAGTTCTGGAACCACTACCAGCAGGCGAACCGCGCCTTCGCTGACGCCATCATCGACGAGACGGACACCGATTCCGTAGTCTGGTTTCAGGATTATCATCTCGGATTGGCTCCTCGACACGTCCGCGAGGAACGTCCCGATACGTTCTGCATGCAGTTCTGGCACATCACGTGGCCATCGTGGGACGTCTTCCAAACGTGTCCACAGTACGAGCAACTGCTCGATGGCTTGCTCGCAAACGACCTCCTCGGCTTCCACACCGAGCGCTACTGCCAGAACTTCCTCGATTGCGCCGCAATGCTTTCCGACACCCGGGTCGACAGGGCGACTCAGAGCGTCGTCTACGATGGAAGACGGACGTTCGTCCGACCCTTCCCGCTCGGTATCGATGCGGTCGAGAGAGAGGAACTCGCCGAGTCGACGGAGGCGACCGCGTTTTGGAACGAGTTCCGCGAGGAATGCGCCGTCGGCGACACGCTCGCAATCGGCGTCGAACGCCTCGACTACACCAAGGGGATTCCCGAACGGCTCTCGGCATTGGAACGCTTCTGGGAGCGACATCCCGAATGGCGTGGCGAGTTCACCTACGTCCAGAAAGCGTCCGA
This sequence comes from Haladaptatus sp. AB618, assembly GCF_024136965.1. Lineage (NCBI taxonomy): Archaea > Methanobacteriati > Methanobacteriota > Halobacteria > Halobacteriales > Haladaptataceae > Haladaptatus > Haladaptatus sp. AB618. The sequence continues at coordinate 184,067 of NZ_JAMYJX010000002.1, forward strand.
GAGTCGGAGTCAAATCGGTGCGTACCGGGAGCTACAGGGTCGCGTCGAATCGGAAATCGAGCGTATCGACGACCGCTTCGGTACCGACGATTGGTCACCCATCGTCTATCTGAAAGAACACCTTCCGAAGGAAGGCCTCGCGGCGCTCTACCGTGAAGCCGACCTCGGCATCGTCACCCCTCGCCGGGACGGGATGAACCTCGTGGCGAAGGAGTTCATCGCCTCACAGGTGGACGAACCGGGCGTACTCCTGCTGAGCGAGTTGGCGGGCGCGAACGGGGAACTCGGCGACGAGGCGGTATCGGTACATCCACACGACACCAAAGGGTTTGCCGACGCGATCGAGGAGGCACTTTCGCTTCCCCAAGCGGATCGTGAACGCAGGATGTATGGCCTCAAAAAACAAGTGCGGTCGAACGATGTATACGCATGGATGAACGCTCAGTTCCGGACTATCGAAGCGATTCGTCGCGGTCGTGAAATCGCAGCGGAGTCACCACGAGGACGATGAACGACGACGTACCTGAGCCGCTTCGGCACCACCTCTATGCGCTGGTCACGCGACTACGTGATGCCGACGGAATGCTCGCCATGTTCGACTTCGACGGATCGCTCGCACCGATCGAGGACCACCCCGACGAGGTGATGCTTCCACCGGCGACGCGTGTCGTGATAGAAGCCCTTCGGGATACTCCGGACGTCGAGGTCGGTATCGTCAGCGGTCGGGGGCTGGATGACCTCCGAGAGCGGGTCGATGTCGACGGCATCGCCTACGCCGGGAATCACGGCTTGGAACTCTTCTCCGATGGTGACCGACACACCCATTCGGTTGCCGAGGACGCAGCCGACGATATCGCCCGTCTCTGCTCCACCCTCGAGTCCAGACTCGACACGGTCGACGGCGCGTTCGTCGAGGACAAGGGTGTCACCGCGTCGATTCACTACCGACTCGCCGACGACGATCGAGTTCCCGAAGTTCGTGACTTCGTGCGCGATGCCGTTCGCGGTGTCGAGGACGTCCGTGTCACGACCGGAAAACAGGTCATCGAACTGCGCCCCGACGTCGAGTGGCACAAGGGCCGAGCCATTCGGTGGCTGTACGGCCGCCGCGTTCCGAACGCGGAGACGTGGTTGCCGCTGTACGTAGGCGACGACCGAACTGACGAGGATGCGTTCGACGTCCTGCCCGAGTCGGGACTCGGCGTCAAAGTCGGACACGAACCACCGACGGTCGCGAGCTATCGCGTCGCCGACCCGGCCGCAGTGCGGACGACGCTCGCATGGTTGGCCGAATACGGCGTCGAATTTTTGGAGTCCCCTCCGACGACGAGTACGGCATCACCACGGGGATGAGGAAACCCCGCGTTACCCGATTCGAAACGACCACCCGAACCACCCAAACCATCTGAACGGTCACGCCGGTTTATTCACGATTTTCGAGTAGATTCTCCGGATGGTGTCTCACGAGAATACGGACGACCCCGAGGAACGAATTCCAGGGAGCGAATCCGAATCCGGGAACGAACCCGAATCCGAACGAGGTGAGGAACACGACGCGCCGGACGTAGAGGCGGACACAAACGAACACGAATTACGGCCGGAACAACCGACGCCACCGCATCCACCCGACGGACCATCCCGATCCGACGCCGACCGACGCGCCAACAGGGAGTACGAACGACCGGCGGAACGGCCGTCGTATCGAGGCCGATACGAAAACAGGGTTCCGGAAGGCGAACCCGAGGAAGCGGAGATGGGTGCACGAGAACGGCGCGAACGGGAACTACGCGAACGGCGGGAAATGCACGAAGTGCGGGAGCGACGGGAACGGGACGAAGACGACGGCGATGAGGTGCCCGAATCCAGTCGCGACGAAACGGAGCGGGAATCGAACACGGGAGACGTGCCGAAGTACGGCGGTCCCCGGGATCCGAATTGGAGACGGCAGCGCGAACTAGCGAAAGCACGACACCGACGACGGGACGAGGAGATTCGACGATACGAACGACGGGCGGACGTGGCGCTCTCCCGGCAGCGGGACCTCGCGGTCGAGAAAGGCGGAAAGCGGTATCGGCACGGACGGCAGTAGGGACGGTCAGCAGTAGGACGGACGGCAGCAGGGATGGCCAGCAGTAGGACGGTATTCCGCTCTCAGTCGTCGGCGTCGGTGCGCGCGGTTCTGCGGGCGGCGCGGTCGATGAACTCCTGTGGGAGTTCGTCGATCTCCCCGGCCTGCACGCCCCAGAGGTGAGCGTAGAGACCGTCGTTGCCGATGAGGTCGTCGTGTCGTCCCCGCTCGACGATTTTGCCGCCTTCGAGGACGACGATCTTGTCCGCGTCCTTGATGGTCGAGAGACGGTGAGCGATGGCGAAGGTGGTGCGGTCCTCGGTGAGTTTGTCGAGGCTGCGCTGGATGAGCATCTCCGTCTCGGTGTCCACGTCGCTGGTCGCCTCGTCCAGAATGAGGATTTCAGGGTCTTTCAGGATGGCACGGGCGATGGAGATACGCTGGCGTTGCCCGCCGGAGAGTTTCACGCCGCGCTCGCCGACTTTGGTGTCGTAGCCGTCGGGGAGGCCGCTGATGAACTCGTGTGCCTCGGCGGCCTTCGCGGCTTCTACGATATCCTCGTCGCTCGCGTCGAACGTTCCGTATTCGATGTTCTCCTTGACCGTCCCGTAGAAGAGGAAGGTGTTCTGACTGACGTAGCCGATGTTCCGACGGATGCTCGGTAGGCTCACGTCGCGGATGTCGGTTCCATCGATGCGAATGGCTCCCTCGTCCACGTCGTACATCCGCAAGAGGAGTTTGAGGACGGTGGACTTCCCGGCACCTGTCGGACCGACCAGCGCGAGGGTGTCCCCACCCTCGACTTCGAAGGAGATGTCCTCCACGATGGTCTCGTCGTCGTACCCGAACGTCACGTCGTCGTAGACGACTTCTCCGTCTCCGACGGCGAGGTCCTCCGCGTCGGGGTCCTCCTGAATGCGACTCGGCTCGTCCATCAACCCGAAAATGCGAGCACTGGATGCGTAGGCGCGTTGGTACATGTTGATGATGGACCCGAACTGCGCCATCGGCCAGATGAACCGCTGGGTGAGCAGCATGAAGGTGACGAACTGACCGGGGTCTAGGTCTCCCGAGAAGAACCACGGCGCTTCGCCGTTGAACACCCACAGACCGCCGACGATGAACGTCAAGGCGAAGCCGAGTCCCGAGAGGATTTGGAGCGCCGGGAAGAACTTGATCCGGGTGATGATGGCGTCCCAGTTCGCGCCGAAGTAGTCGCTCGACACGTCCTCGACGCGGTCGGATTCGAAGGTCTCCGTGTTGCTCGTCTTGATGACTTGAATGCCGCCGAGGTTGTTCTCCAGTCGGGAGTTGACCTGCCCGACCGAGGAGCGCACGTCGGCGTACTTCGGCTGGATGATCTGGATGAACTTGTAGGTGAACAGCGCGATGAGCGGTACGGGAACGAGTGCGACGAACGCGAGTTGCCAGTTGATGGTGAAGAGGATAGCCGCGATGGCGACGACCATCACGCCCAGGCGGAACGCGGAGTTCATCCCGTCGTTCAGGAAGCGCTCCAGACGATTCACGTCGTTCGAGAGGATGGACATCATCTCTCCCGTCTGCTTATCCGAGAAGAATTCCATGTCCAACCGCTGCATCTTGTCGTACGTGTCGGTTCGAACCGAATGCTGAATGTTTTGAGCGAACGAGTTCCATCCCCAGTTTCGCCCCCAGTGGAACATCGCCCCCACCCCGAACGCGATGGCGATGATGACGACCGAGAACCAGAACTGGCCCTGTGTCGTCGCGGGAACGATGTGCCGTGCCGCACCGGTGGAGAGAAATGGAACCTGCCCCGCCAAGGCCTTCGAGTAGGGAATCGGTTTCTCGTTCTTGATAAGAGAATCGAGAGCGACGCCGAGTATTATCGGGGGTAGGAGGTTCAACACCCGAGCGAAGAAACTGGAGAGGACTCCGACGACGAAGGCGAACCGGTTCTCGCCCCCATATTCGAAGAACAGACGCCGCATCGGATTGTCGGCGTTCTCCCGCTGTTCTTCGAACGGGTCGTCTTCGTCCGTGTGTGTGCTCATTATTCTATCTGAAGGGACACTGGATTGATAAGAGTTTCCTACGAACCGAAACACCATTTGGTCCGGTCAATAGGACGTGGTAGATTGCGTTCGATCGTCAAATAAGGGTTCGGGACGGTTCATCCTCGACTGATCGTTTGCTATCGTTCACCTCGGGAGAAAGGAAACTCTCAGAGCTTTCGGCTTTCGATATCGGGGTCGATGCCCGCCTCATCCAGATCCATTCGGACTCGTTCGCGGAGCGGCCCGGGGACCGTCCCGCGCCCGACGGGCACCGCCACGTCGCCGTCCCCTTTCACTTTCCAGTAGATGACGCATTCGCTGGGCTGGTAGTATTCGATGCTGTAGAACTCGTCCGCGCCGCGATAGTGTACTCGTGCGGCGAACCCGTCCACTTTCCAACCGTCCTGCTCGTCGAGGGCCGAGAGCGAGTCGTCCATAGTTGCGGATTGCTAGCGACGGTGGTAGTCGTTACGAAACCGAGAAAGTAACAGTTATTCCCCCGGAGCGATTTTTTCGGGATACGGGTTCGTGGTCTAGTTGGTTATGACGCGGCCCTTACAAGGCCGAGGTCGGTGGTTCAAATCCGCCCGAACCCATCGAATTTTGCGAGGAACGGACGTGACGAGTAAATTCGTTCGTGAGGGCGATTGAACCAGACAAGTCGCATGCCCGCGCAGCGAACGAATGTGAGCGAGCAGGAACGTCTTGGCGAGGTTCGAATCCGCCCGAACCCATATAATTCTGCGCGATGCCGTGTTCCAATCCTACTTGAGTTGCGTATGGTATGTTGACGTCCGGGCTTCGCTGAGCAAGCCGAAGAGTATGTGATCGACGCGTACCTTTCTTTCAACTACGAGACCAAATCAGGAATGGACCGAGAAATCGTCCGTTCTCACGTTGTCGGTCGTCGTCGAACAAAAAATCCAGAGGGTTAACCTCGGAGAGAGCATACCCATCCCTCATGACAATCACCACGGAATTCGTTATCCGTTCGCCCTCGCTTCCGCTCGTTGATCTCGCCGAATCGCTTCCCTCGAACCAAGTCGAGTGCGTTCACGGGCTTTGTCGGGAACGAACCGCTCGGGTATTCGTCGTCTATCTTGATCCGAACGACGACGTCTCCGAAGACGAGCTTTTGGCTTTCGACGAGGTCGTAGAGACGACTCCACTCGGACGTGCGAGCGGCAAGGACGTCTATCAACTCACCATCGAATTGGCGGACGTCGTCTCGGATGCGTTTGCCCCCGAACGGTTCACTGCGAGCCAAGTCGAACCGACGGTCGTCATGCCCGACGGGTGGTACGAAGAGAAGCTCTTTCAGAACTACAATGCGTTCAACGGGATGCGAACCCGTTGTGAAGAGTATGGTATCGAGGTCGAACTGATCTCCATCTCCCAGAATCCCCCCGAGGATGACGAGTCGTCCGAGTACGGGCTGACCGAGCGGCAAGAAGAGGCACTCCAGTTGGCGATTGGTCGAGGGTATTACGAAGCCCCGCGTCAGGTCAGTACCGAGGAACTCGCCGAGGAGATGGGAATCTCACAACCCTCGATGTCGAGCCTTCTTCGCCGGGGTGAGCGGCAGCTCCTCACTTCGGCGCTCGGTTCACAGCCGCAGATAGACGCCCTCTCCAAATAGAATCACATTCACGCACCTTCTCGTCGTTGGTATCGTTGCTATTCGCGGAATCGGGCTCAGCAGCGAGATGTATTTAAAGGACCTTTCTGAATAGCATAACTCCGAAACCCACGACGTACCTTTCTTCATTTGATGTCAACAGAATTCGGTTCGGAGTTGGATGGACAGGTCGCAATCGTCACCGGGGCATCGTCTGGAATCGGTGGAGCGACGGCCGAGTCACTCGCATCACGAGGGGCGAACGTCGTGCTCGCGGCCCGGCGGGAAGACGAACTCACGGATCTTGCAGACCAAATCGAGAGCAATGGCGGCCAAGCGCTCGTCGTCGCGACCGATATTACGGAAGACGACGACATCGACAACTTGGTCGAGACGACACTCAACGAGTACGGTCGGATCGACATCCTCGTGAACAACGCCGGTCTCATGCCGCTCGCACACATCGCAGAGGCGGACCGTGAAACGCTTCAGACGACGATCGACGTGAACCTCAGCGGCCTCATCAAACTCACGCACGCCGTCGTTCCGACGATGCTGGAGCAGGAGAGCGGGCACATCGTCAACCTCTCCTCCGTCGTCGGACGATTCCTTCAGCCGAACAGTTCCCACTACAACGCGACGAAAGCGGGCGTCAAGATGTTCGGTGACTCGCTCCGCCTCGACATCGCCGAGGCCGGAATCCACGTCGCCACGATCGAACCGGGTGCGGTCGACACCGAACTGCTCGAACACATCCCGGACGACGAGGTCCAGGCGGGGGTCAAGGAGCACGTCGGGTCGATGGAGGCACTCGCCCCCGAGGACATCGCTCGGACGATCACGTTCGTCGTCACGCAACCGGAGCGCGTCGATATCAACGAGATTCTGATTCGACCGCTCGACCAGGTTCAACCGTAATCCGATCTTTGCGAATCTAGCGACGGACTCACACCGATCTCGATGACCTATCGATTTTGGGTACGAACTCCTCTCTGTTCGTCTCTCGACATTGGACGGATTTATAGACGCTTTCTGAATAGCACCACTTCCAAACCATGTGGACCCTACCTCTCTTTCGGAGACGGATGATGGATGCAAGACCTACTCTCACTTCTAGAATTTCACCCTCCGAACGCACTGTCGGCAACTATGCTGCCCAGAGGGGTATCCAATAATGGCGACCACTGTATCCAACGTACACGAGGATACCTTGGACTCCGCGCAGGGGTGGCTAGTCGTCGCGCTCGGTGTCTGTATGCTCACTTCGATCTGGGGCTCTCTCTTCACCTTCACCGTCTACGCTGACCGGCTCTCCGCAGCGTTCGGATTGACCGCTTTGCAGGCTTCCTCTATTTTCTCGATTACCACTGCGTTCTTCCTTATCGTTGGTGGGCTCTTCGGTATATTCGCTGCTCGATTCCCCCTTCGGCCTGTCGTTGCAACAGTTGGTGTTGGACTCGGTGTCGCTGCCGCGCTCCTCCAAGTCGTGCATTCGTACGTCGGTGTTCTCGCCGCGTTTGCCGTACTCGGTACGTCCGGAGGCACCGCCTTCACAGTCGTCGTCTCGCTCGCCCCGCAGTGGTTCGACGACTACCGGGGAGTCGCCACGAGCATCACGATGACAGGGGTCGGCCTCGGTCCCTTAGTGCTGCCGTTCGTCTGGCTCTGGCTCTTCGACCGGATGAACTTCCGTGCTGCCTTTGCGGTCGTCGTCGGTGTCGCCGCTGGTCTCGTGCTGGTTTCGAGTCTCGCATATCGTCGACCGCAGAATCGCTCGCGGAACGGACGTACAATCGACATCGCGTGGCTTCGTGGACGGATCGGGGATTCCTATTTCCTCCGTACGGCTCTCGGATACGCCCTGATTTGGACGTGGTACTACGTTCTCGCTTCACATCTCGTCACCATCCTCACGACGAACAACGTCGATCGAACGGTCGCTGCGACAGGCCTCAGCATCATCGGGGGCGTCAGCGTCGTTACCCGAATCGGCGGCGGGCTCGTCGGTGACCGTGTTGGTCGGCGTCGGACGTTTATAGCGAGTGTCGTTCTCGCGGCTGTATTCGTTTTCGCGCTCCCATTTGTCCACTCAAATACGATGATCTACGTGGTGCTCGTTGGTCTCGGTGCCAGTCTCGGACCTCTCGCTTCGTTGTGGTCGCCGATCATCCTCACCCGCTTCGGACCTGAGAATGCGACCGCGACTGTCGGCTTGCTCAATATCTCGATAGCTCTATCGGCTTTCCTCGGTCCACTCGCCGTCAGTGTACTCGATAGCATGACCGGCGGGTACGTCGCTCCGCTCGTCGCAGTGAGCGTCGTTACCGTTCTCGGTGCCGGGCTTTTCTATCGGGGCACGACTTCGGAAGGCGAGTGAGCCAGATCGGACGTTACGGCGATCAATACTTAAAGGGGCTTTTCGGATAGCACCACCTCCAAGTTAAATGCTACCCAAAACAAGACTGGGTATCATACATGGAAATCACAGACAGCCGTTCACTACCGTCTGCCGAAGGCCCGGATGAATACTTCACGGGGGACACTCGAATCGATCCCTTGTTCGACCCGCAGGACGACGCCCGCGCAGCGGCGGCGAGCGTTACCTTCGAACCCGGCGCGCGCACCGCGTGGCACACTCACCCGCTGGGACAGCGACTCGTCATCACGAGCGGATGCGGCCTCGTCCAGCGCGAGGATGGTCCGATCGAGGAAGTCCGTGCGGGTGACGTCGTCTGGTTCCCACCGGGCGAGAAGCACTGGCACGGGGCGTCACCGGACAAGGCGATGACGCACATCGCGATTCAGGAGGAACTCGACGGAGAGGTAGTCACGTGGATGGAACACGTCACCGACGACGAATACGAAGGGAACGAATAGTTCGAGCGAACACGGGCCGCGGGAACCGAGAGTTATTCGCGGGTACGATGGCGCTCGGTCTCGGCGTGGCGACGCTTTTCGGGATTGATTCTCTCTGTTGGCGGGAGTTCACTCCTTCCAACCGTGAAGAACTGCTGATAGCCGATGCTTGCCAACAGCGCGAGGAAGGGGAGCGGGTACAGCCAGTAGGCACGGTACGCTCGAACGAGCAACGGAATCGACATCGAGAGTGCGAGGAACGTCGTCGTCACGAGTGGGGCATTGGTCGAATGGATCACCCGGTTCGAACCGCGTTCGGTCGCGGCCAAGTGGACGATGATCGTCGCAGGGACGATGAGAAACAGGTGTTTGATGACGCCGTGATACAGTGCCACCATCCATCGGTGTGTATCGCCGATAATCGACGGAACGACCGGATTTGTCGTGTACTTCTCCGCGGCACCGAACGACCAGTAGAGTGCACCGTGGAAGGATTGTGCTCCCCAGACGACGTACACGAATCCGAACGAGACGACGAGGACGGCGACCCCACCGGCGATGAATCGGGCGAGCCATTGGAGACTCGAATTCCGGTCGAGATATCGGAGACGGTCGTATGCTAGCGCCGGGATGGCGAACACCGCATGTTGGGAGAACAGTCCCGCCGCTGCGATCGTGGCACCGCGTGCGAGCGGGTGTTCGACCCACAGCGAGAGGAGGATGCCCGCTATCGCAAACGAGCGCACGTTTATCACCGTGCCACCGGTGGCTGGAACGCTCGTCAGGAACAACAGTCCGGCGATGAGTCCGACGCGAGGAGCGCCTCGGTCGGCGCAGATTCGCCAGAGGAGGATCGCCGAAACGCCGTTGGCGATGCCGATCAGGATGAAAAAGACCAGCAAGTACTGGCCCGTCGATGCGACGGTGACGTTGAGCAGTTCGAACAGCGGCGGTTTGTTGTCTACGGCCGGTCGGACGTAGATCGGTTTCCCGGCGAGCACGGCGTTCGCAAGCGGCCGCCAGCAACACCGAACGTCGATGTGGGGTTGCTGTTCGCCGTAGAGGATTCTAAAATACCGACCGAACGTTTCGAGGAGGCCCAAGAGCAGGAATCCCGAAACGCCGAGCGTGGAGGAGTCGAGCGTTTCGCGTTCGAATGATAAAACGTGCATGGGAAAGAGGGCGGGACTGGTGACGCGAGAGTAGGTTGGAGACACATTCTCGGACGTGCAGTCCTGTTTGCATATTCACAGTAAGCAATGGATTATATACTTTATCTTGTTGTGCTACTACAAGTCGGGCAAAAATAACGAATGGAGTATCCGTGGATGGAACGGTTGCATCGGGTGGGAATGGATCGCAGGAGAGCACCGAGAGTAGAGACGGAAAAGAGGGGGCAGGGCACTCGCTTGTACGTCAGTTGGACAGCAGTCGGCCTGTAAATCGGTCTCCTCGGGCGTGCGCTAGGCTTCCCATGAGAGGTCGACGCCGAAGTCGGACCATATCCACGCGTTATCGTTCTCGGGGTCGTACAGTTCGACCCCGCCGTCGATTTCGCGTTCCAGGCAGTCGTCCCATTTCTCGGTGTTCTCTTGCACCATGTGGGTATGTCGAACTGCAGTACCGTATTGGTATAAGTTTTCTCCCAACTGCGCGTTTCTCCGCTTTCTGTCCTCCTAAGTATTACATCTTCGAACAGAATTGGGTGTTTTCTGCCATCACTTCGTCGAATCCGGCTCAGAATTTGAAAGTGAATTTCCACAATCGGGACATTTATCATCAATAATCGTCACCTGCGCGTCGCACGCCGGACAAAACTCCAGATAGCAGGCCCGATCTCCCATGCCAGTATCTACCACGACCGTGCGTAAATGGCTTGTGTCGCCTGCCGATACAGGTGTAAGGGATTCTGGTCGATTCGTCTTCCCTCCGGCGGATTTCGAAATCCTTTTTTGTACCATCCACCTTTTCCAGAATGAGCCGCCTTAGCTCAGACTGGGAGAGCACTCGACTGAAGATCGAGCTGTCCCCGGTTCAAATCCGGGAGGCGGCATGTTTCTGCGAACAATGTGAGCAGTGAAAATGTTCACGACCGGTTTGAACCCTGCAAGTCACAGCCCGCGCAGTGAGCGGAGCGAACGAGCAGGACTGTCTTGCTTCGGTTCAAATCCGGGAGGCGGCATGTTTCTTTCACACGATTTCCATTCGAGTTACTTCTCTCGACTGAAGGTCGAGCTGTCCCCGTCCCCGCGAGCGGAGTCCTCGTGAGCAACGCGAACGAGGGCAGGGAAGACGCGGTTTGTCTTCCCGAGCGAGTGGGGGCACGGAAGAGCTTGCTCTTCCGGAGGTTCAAATCCGGGAGGCGGCATGTTTCTGCGAACAACGTGAAGGAGCGAAGCGACTGAACCGTGAGCGGAAAATCTGCACCCGAGCGAATTTGAATCCTGCCTGTCGTGCGCAGCGAAGCGAGCCACGTCTGGTTTTGGTTCAAATCCAAAAGACGGCATGTTTCTCCACGAAATAGTACCCGAGTAGAGAGTACTCACTGATCGTGATTTGAAACCGATGCTCGCCCAACCCGACCGAATACTGTTTACACTGACGAACAGCAATCCTGACACATGTGCGAGGAGGTCACCATCGTCCGCACGGATATTGATGGATACGAAGACGAGTTGCGCGAACTGCTTCTGGACTACTTCGCCAGCGCGGACGAACAGGGGAGGGAGTGGTTCGACGATGATGATTTCGGTGCCGACGCCGAACGACTCGTGGCTGACGACATCGGGCGACTCGAATCGACGACGCTGACCGAACCGCTCTTTCTGGCGCTGGACGACGGCCGAATCGTCGGATCGGTGCAACTGAAGCGACTGGACGAGACGACCGCGGAGGTGAAACGACTCTACGTGAAACCGGCCGACCGGGGCAAGGGAATCGGTCGGAGACTCGTGGACGAAGTGCTGACGGAAGCGGTTTCGGACGGCTTCGAGACGCTCCGATTGGGTGTGGCCCCGTTCCACGAGCGCGCCCAGTCGTTGTATCGCGACCTCGGGTTCGAGTTCACCGAACCGTACGGGAAATCCCAGACCCCGGCGGAAATCCGGGACGACTGGAACTTCATGGCGCTCTCGATTGTGGACTGACGGCGCTCGATTCGTTCGACGACGGAGTACGGATCATCTGGTGCCGACCAGCGAGTAGAACAGGAACACGAGGCCGAGGCCGACGAGTGCCGACTCACTCGTGTGAAGGGCGAGTATTTCGGTCGCGTCGAGTTCCTGTGTCCGCTTTACGAACAGCTCGTAAACGAGGTCGATCAACGAGCCGAACGCGATGAGACCGAATCCGAGTATCGCGTATCGGAACGACCCTCCTCCCACCCGTTGGGACGCTCTGTAACTCAGATACGCGAGTATGGTGCCGATGAGGAAGACGAACACGTTCGTCAGGACGAACGCCCAAAATATCGTTCCGTTCACCATGAGTACCCCCCTCTGGACCGGGCGGAACGCATGTCAGTTGTCCCCCGTCTCCGACCGTCCGAGCTTGGTCCATGCGGAAACGAATCGGTCGATGAGGTCCTCCTCGAACCGGATGGTGACGACGAACTCGTCACCGCGGATTTCGAAGCAGATACGGTCCATGTTCGTCCGGTAGGTGTTGTAGTGGTTTCCCCCATTGTCGATGACCATCCGCTGTTCGAGGAGGTTGTACTCCTGAAGTTTGTTTATCCGCCGATAGACGGTCGGTTTCGACGCATCACACCCCCGAGCGAGTTGCCCTGCTGACATGGCTGTCGAACTGCTCAAGAGGAGGATGTCCCTCGCGGTCTCGCTGGCGAGAACGTCGAAGATGTCGTCCGGCCCCCACTCCTTGCTCACGGACGAAAGTACGGTCCCGCGGGATAAAAATGTCAGCTGTACTGTTCGTCAACCTCTCGGCGTTATGAGCCACGTTGTCGCCCGATTTCGGGTTCCGAAACTGCGGGTCTGTTTTAATCCCGTCGGGGACCATACGTGCCTACAAGACGAGTTGGGAATCGAGCGAATTCGTCTCGATGCTCGACTCGCTGATGAACGACAAGTGAGAACCATGAAAGAGTCACCGACCGAGATATCTGCCGATTCGACCGAGACAATCCTATCGAAGCAACACGACTACGAACGCACCCTCGACTCCAACGAGTCCGTCTGTGAAGCCGTGGTGTCGGCAGTCACAGCGTTGGAAAACGTCGATATAGCCGATCTCGAACCGCTGTATTCGGCCGTCGATGGGGATGCACTCGAACGGGTAACCTCGTCGAATTCGGTATCGTGTGTTTCGTTCGACTACGTCGGATATCGGGTCGAAGTACACGACGGGTCGCGTGTGGTCATCTCCCCTGCGGAGTGAACTATCAATCGGTTACTGCTGTGAACGACCGTCGAACTCCCTCTTTCTTACCGCATTTGAAAGGAATTTTTACTTTCGATTCGAAACACCCACTGTGGACTCCCGTTTCCCGAACCCGGCTCGATTGATCATTCTCGGTATCGGTCTCTCGCTCTCCCGTCTCGGCCTCGTCGAACCGAAAAACGTGCGGCGAACGACGGATCTGGCGTGGCCCCGTATCGTTACCGGTATCGCTCGCATGTCGAAAAACGCCGTCGACGTGGCGTTCGTCGGCATCGCCATCGGTCCCGCAGCCATCGCTGGCGTCGGATTCGCCTCGCCGTTCTGGGGAATGGCGTTCTCGCTCGGCGGGGGGTTTGCCGGCGGAACGATCGCACTCGTCTCACAGCGGTACGGGGCGGGAGCGTACGAGGAGATGGGTCAAGCGATTCGGTCGAGCGCCGCGCTCGTACTGTTGGTCTCCCTCCCCGTCGCGGCCGTCTTCTGGCTGTTCTCCTCGGAACTCATCTCGCTGATCACCGACAAACCGGCCATCGTCCGATTGGGCACGACGTATCTTCACATCATCTCGCTGGGCGTTCCACTCGCGTCGCTCAATCTCGTCGGCAGTCGGATCTACATCGGTGCCGACGACGCGTGGACGCCGATGGTGATCCGTGCGGGCGGTGCCGTGAGCAACATCATTCTGAGCGCCGTTTTCGTCTTCGGACTCGGAATGGGTGTCGCCGGTGCGGCGTGGGGAACCCTCCTCTCGAACATCGTCGTGACCGTCGCGTTCGTCGCCGGCGTCGTCGCCGGTCGCCTGCCGGGAATGGGTGACCTCCCCGTGAAGGTGGACCCCTTCGGAACGTATCTCGACGTGGAAACCTTTCGACAATTGATCCACATCGGCCTTCCGGTCGTCGGTCGGAACATGGTGTGGACGGTCGCCAAATTCCCGATGCTGGCCATCGTGAACCTGTTCGGTCCGAGCGTCGCCGCCGCCTACGTAATCAGCCGACGGATTTGGGGACTGATGAACACGCCCGGATGGGGATTCGGACTGGCATCGAGCAGTCTCGTCGGGCAGGAACTCGGGGTTGGGAACGAACGAACCGCCGAGACGTACGCCCGCGACGTCGTTCTCTTCTCGGTAGCCACGTACTTCGTCGCGGCCGCCATCGTGTTCGCGTTCGCCAAACCCATCGTGCTTCTGTTCGTCTCCGACCCGGGTGATCCGTCGGTACCGACGGCGGTTTCGCTCGTGTACGTCTCCTGTTTCGCTATTCTGGCGCAGGGTGTCAACGGTGCGGTCGCCGGTCCGCTCGACGCCAGCGGTGACACTCGCTGGCCCTTCTTCGCCCAAGCGGCGGGGATGTTCCTCTGTTCGATACCGGTGGCGTATCTCGGTGCGACGATACCGGCGATCGGACTCGTCGGACTGTATCTGTCGTACATCGCCGAAACGACGGTTCCCGCGGTGCTCAACTATTACCGGTTCTCGACCGGACGGTGGAAGGTCATCAGTCGAAACTTCCGACCGGAAGCGTCGTATGCGGACGACTGAACGGTCGTGATGCCGTCGTCGGAGAGTCTTATACCCGTTGCAACCGTAGTTAACTCGAAAACCGGGGGGACTCATGATACACATCTTCCGTCCAGTGCGGGCGTTTCTCGCCCGGCAGCGACATCCGGTCGTCCTGTTCACGTACGGACTCGCAGTACTCGCGTGGCTCCTTCTCGCGACCCGTAGCGTCCCCATGCCCGGGGCGGACATGGTCATGTGGATATCGGCACCGGGAATGCCGGAAGCCATGGCCCTGTCGGGCGGATTCCTCGGCGTCGGTCTCTACCTGCTCGTGTGGGGGGCGATGATAACGGCGATGATGTACCCGTCATCAGCAAACGCGTTTCGGGCGTACTACGAGGCAAATCGGGACACGACGAGCGGACGGAGGAAGACAGCCGTCGTCGCCACGATGGCCACGTACACGCTCGTCTGGGTTCTCACCGGTTTGGTGCCGCTCGGCGTCGCCCTGGTGATTCCCATCGCCACTCTCACACCCGGAAACTGGACGATTCTCCTGGCAGTAACGTTGCTGCTGCTGTCGGCCTATCAACTCACCTCGCTCAAGCGCCATCACTTGGATCACTGTCGTTCACCCGAGCGCGATTTCGCGGGTGGAACGAGTGGGATTCCGAACGCGGTTCGGTCGGGGTGGCGACTGGCGCTCGATAGCATCGGCTGTTGCTGGGCACTGATGGCGCTCATGATCGTCGTCGGGTCGATGAACCTGCTTTGGATGGCCGCCCTTACCGTGCTGATCTCGGCCGAAATACTGGCACCCGGCGGGGAACGACTGGCAAAGGGCATCGGCGTGTTGTCCGGTCTCGGTGGAATCGGTGTGGTGATCGTGGGGGCGATGTGACGACCCGGGCTTGCATATTCGCCCACAAACCGTAACCATCGTCCGCTCGAACTCCTCTATCATGAGACTATCCACACCAGTTCTCGCCCTCGGAGTCGTACTGTTCTTCCTCCCGATTCCCGGGACGTTCATCACCGGTGCGCTCGTTCTCGTCGCGGGTGCAATCGCGCGATGGCTCGGCGAGTAGCGCCGTTGTTCGTGGTAACACAACTCTCGGAAGTATTATCTATGGGGCACCACTCCATACAAAAGCAATGGCGAAAGGCAAAGTTGATTTCTTCAACGACACTGGCGGCTACGGTTTCATCTCGACGGACGACGCGGACGACGACGTTTTCTTCCACATGGAGGACGTGGGTGGCGCTGACCTCGAAGAGGGACAAGAAATCGAATTCGATATCGAACAGGCCCCGAAAGGCCCCCGAGCGAAGAACGTCACCCGTCTGTAATCGGGCGACACTTTTGCGAGCACTACTGTAACATCCATATTTTCTGTACCCCGAAACGGCTAGCGACGCGACCGGTTCGTGTGTGACTCACCCGTCAACTAGCTCGGCCGTTTGCGCATCAAGCCCGACCGTTTTGCGCTCCAAACCACCACGGTTTTCACCATACAGCACAATATTCACTCCTATCGTAGAAACGGCGAGCTACGTCATCGACCCATGACAACCAACGAATCAGACGAACCATCGAACAACAGTGGTACAGAGATCGGAGCGGGATTGTTCGAGGAGAACATGGGTCCGAGTTCGGCGCTCGCGCACATGTATCGTGGAGAAATCCACCGCATGAAGTTCTGGCGCGAGCGCCTCGACCGGACGAGCAATTGGGCGATAACGTTGATGGCGGCCATCCTGACGTGGGCGTTTTCGAGTCGGAACAATCCCCATTACATCGTCCTCCTCGCGATCATCACGGTGAGCATCTTCCTGCTCATCGAGGCCCGCAGGTACCGCGCCTACGACATCTGGCGGTCTCGGGTCCGAATGCTCCAGCAGAACGTCTTCGCGTTGGCGCTCGACGACTCGAAAGGCGTGGTGGACGAGGACTGGCGGCAAAAGCTGAGCGAGGACTACCGCAACCCGAAAATGAAGGTATCCCTGGAGGAGGCGCTGGCCCACCGACTGCGTCGGGTGTACGCCCCGTTGTTTTGCATTCTGCTCCTGGCGTGGGTGTTCCAGTTGACGGCCTACACGCCGTCGGCGAAGTGGCCCCAATCGGCGGCGATCGAAATGATTCCCGGTACGGTCGTCACGGGTCTCGTCGTGGCCTTCTACGCGGGACTCTTCGTCATCGCCTACCGTCCCCGGACGTGGCACATCAACGGCGAAATCCTGCCGAGCGACGTGACCGGATGGGATTACTCGCGGGACTGACGCCCGTCGACTTCTTCGCCGTGAACTCCCATCGGTGGCGGTTTTTCGATGTGAACAGGAGTTCTACCGTCAGGTGGGGGAGCGACGTCTGGAAAACGCGGACAACGAACTGAACGCGCTCACCCCACGAAACCGGACTGTGTGATTTCAATCCTTTTCCCTCGATAGCCGCGCGAGAAGCGTCTCGACGGTTTCGGCGAGCAGGGTGGTACCGAACAGCGCGACCAGCACCGCCCCCGCGGCGTCGAAAATCAGGTCGACGATGGTGTCGCTCAGGCCGTACTGGATGAGGACGGGTTTCACGCCGATTAATCCGGCGCTCGCCCGCGCCGTGAACTCCAGCACCTCCCAGATCACACCGGCGGCGAGCGTGAACAGGAGGACGTAGACGAACATGAATCGCGGCGGGAAGTAGACGGCGTCGGAGTGTTCGTCGAAGGCCCGTGCAGTCGCGTAGCCGACGCCAGCGACGAGGGTCGCCGAGAGTAGGTGCGTGAGGTGGTCCCACCACCAGACCTCGTCGTATAACCCGAGCATGCCGATGGCGTGGAGGAAGACGGCGACGGTGATCCACAGCGTCAGCGTCGGACTGAGCGAGAGGCGGTAGTCCCGCTTTAGCACGCCGGGGAGGAACGTCACCCCGAGCGCGAAGCTCCCGTTTATCAGTACCCCGACATTCCGCGTCACGAGGCCGACGAACGCGACGCTGGCGATGGCGAACTGCAGGAATCGGACGAGGCGATACGAGGAGAGATCGATCTCCATCGTTGCTCGATAGGTGACGGGGGGAGTAAACGCTGGCTATCCGTTCGTCTCCCGTAAATATGGTTCATGATACCATACAACAGGCCGACAGGTGTTTATGCAAACATTGCCTATCGATGTTACTCATGATGGCAACGACCCACGCCCTCCTCGGCGTGCTACTCGGGAGCGTCTCGCTCTTCGTCGCGCCGGAGTTGGCTCCGGTTGCGGTTCTCGCGGGATTCGCTGGCGGCGTGTTTCCGGACTTGGACCTGTACTCGGGTCACCGGAAGACCCTGCATTTCCCGGTGTACTTCTCGATCGCGGCGGTTGCAACGCTGGCGATCGCAGCGGTCGTGCCGACAGCGTTGACGTTCGCCGTCGGGTTCTTCCTCCTCGCGGCGGCGGCACACTCCGTCTCGGACGCGTTCGGCGGTGGCTTGGAACTCAAGCCATGGCTCGGCCAGTCCGAACGTGCGGTGTACGACCACTTCCGCGGTCAGTGGATCTCCCCGCGTCGTTGGATTCGCTACGACGGCGCGCCGGAGGACTTCGCACTCGCGTTCACGGTCGCACTGCCCAGCCTCGTGCTCTACGACGGAACGATCCAAACGCTCGTGGTCGGCGCAGTCCTGATTTCGGGCGTCTACGCGCTTCTACGCAAACCCCTCGTCCGAATCGCGGAATGGATGGTCGGGCAGATCCCCGACCACCTGCTGGCGTACGTTCCCGACCGCTTCGTCGGGGATTTCGTCTAGCCAGCGGCGAACACGCTTCGAAGGGTTTATTCACGCCCTGACCATCAGACTTCAGTAGTAACTATGTCCGACAAACCTGCCTCGATGTACCGGGCCATCGACAAGCCCTCGTACACACGACGCGAATACATCACCGGAATTCCGGGTTCGAAGATCGCACAGCACAAGATGGGCGAAGTGGACAGCAACGAGGACGACTACCCAGTTCAGATCTCGCTTATCGTCGAAGAGGAGTGCCAGATTCGCCACGGCGCACTCGAAGCCTCCCGCCTTTCGGCGAACCGCTTCCTGCTCAAGAACATCGGCGAAACCGGCTACAAGATGATCCTCCGCAAGTTCCCCCACCAGGTCCTGCGCGAGAACAAGCAGGCGACCGGTGCGGGTGCGGACCGTGTTTCCGACGGAATGCGACAGGCGTTCGGTAAGCCGGTCGGAACGGCAGCACGAATCGCCAACGGCGATCGAGTGTTCACCGCGTGGTGTACCGTGGACGACGCGCCCCTCGTGAAGGACGCGTTCCGCCGTGCGTACAACAAGATTTCGCCGCCGTGCCGCGTCATCGTGGAACGTGGCGAAGAAAAACTCGTCAGCTAAATCCGATTCGTTGTTTTCGGCAGTCACACGCAAAAAGCGAACGCGCTGTCTTTCGCGTTACAAACGCTCAGCGTCGTGCTTCCAGTTCCTCTCGTAGATCCGCCGGTTCCATATCTTTCATCGAGAGCAGGACGAGTAGGTGATAGATGACGTCCGACCCCTCGTAGGCGATTTCCTCGTGGTCGTCGTCCTTGGCCGCGAGGATGAGTTCCGTCATCTCCTCGCCCAACTTTTCGAGGACGGCGTTTTCGCCCTTCTCGTGGGTGAACAGCGATGCGGTGTAGGAATCTTCCGGAAGCGTTTCCTTTCTGTCTTCGATGACCTCGAACAGGTCGTCCAACGTGTCGTTCATGGACCGATTTGAGCTACGTCCCGAATGTCTTGAAGGTCGTCGAACTGTGCTCGCGCTTGGTGTCCGTGTTCGAACACTTCGTCGGCGACTTCGATCGGCGTGTTGGTGCGGGAGGCCAACGCGAGCGAATCGCTGGGACGGGCGTCCACGACTTCGTGGCCGCGTGGCGTCTGGATGTGAAGGTCGGCGATGTAGGTGTTGTCGTCCAGTTCGGTGACGACGACGCGTTCGACACGTCCGCCGAGTTCCTCCATCACGTCGAGGAGCAGGTCGTGCGTCAGTGGCCGCCCGATGTCTTCGGCTTCCATCCCACGGGCGATGCTGATTCCCTCCTCGAATCGGATAAAAATCGGGAGCACGTCGTCGCTGTCGTCGGGTGAGAGGACGACGACTGGGAGTGGTCCCTCTCCCGTCGGGGCGACACGTACCGCATCGATTGAAACGTCCATGGGGAGCAGAAGGTTCCCAGCGGCAAAAACTTGCTTACCGTCGGCGAAAATCGCTACTCGTCGCGGAAAAACGCGAGTTCGTGAATCCGGTCGTCGGGTGTCAACTCCGGATGGAACGACGTGCCGACGACCGGCCCGTCCTGCACCGCGACCGGCCGTCCGTCCCACTCCGCGAGGACGGTCGCCGACCCGACCTCGCTGATGAGCGGCGCACGAATGAACACGGCGGGAAACGGGTCGTCGAGTCCGGTCACGTCGAGCGGCGCTTCGAAACTGTCCTTCTGGCGGCCGAACGCGTTTCGCTCGACGTTCACGTCGAGCAAGCCGAGGTTTTCGACCCGCTCATCACCGGCGTCCTCGGCGGCGACGATAAGACCGGCACAGGTCGCGAGAATCGGTTTCCCATCCTCGACGTGGGCTTGTATCTCGGGGGCGATTCCTTCCGATTGGAGGAGTCGGGAGATAGCAGTCGATTCGCCGCCCGGCATGCAGAGAAGGTCACAGTCGGGGACGATACCGGACTGTCGGATTTCGGTGACGGAAACGGACTTCCCGTGGGCGGTTCCGGCCCGTCGAATCGCGTCGGCGTGTTCGCTCACGTCGCCTTGAACGGCGATGACGCCAGCGTTGAGACTCATGGCCGATTCTTCGAAGCAGGTCGGGAAAAGGGCCTCGTTATATCGCGAGGTAGTTCAGGACCAAGATTGCGACGCCGAAGAAGACGCCGAACGCGACGACCGATCTGGGGTCGATTCGAATCGCGTTCCGGTCTTCGGCATCGAAATATCGAACGAGTCCGGCGCTGGACATCAACCCACCGGAGTTTTGACCACTGCTCATAAGTTGGGTTCCGGGAGCGGACGGGGTAAACCTTTCGCAACGAGAACGTTTTCCGGCCGTGGACGAGAACGGGGTGAAACCGAAGCGGGGAACGGGTTGCCATCCGTTCACACCGTCCCCCAATCCATTTATCGGATACGGGAAACGTTCGTTTATGGACGAACAGATCGCGTCGGCGCTCGGCGACGCGTTTCCCTGCCGCGACGTGGAAGCGGTACACCCCTCCGGCCCGTCGTGGAACGAGCAGAACCGGACGGTCGATATCGAATTTTCGGACGGGGAACGGGTGTTTCTGAAGATGGCTAACGACGGCGACGGAACTCGAATCGCACGCGAGCGGGGCGTCATCGCCCATCTCGGTGCCAATCGCGTCGTCCCCGTCCCGGACGTGCTGGCGAGCGAGACGGCGGGAGACGTTCCGTACCTCGTGACGGCACCGGTGGACGGGGAGAACCTGCTCGGCCTGTGGTCGGACGCGAGCGTGAGCGAGCGAGCGGAACTGGCTCGGCAGGTCGGAATCTCCCTGGCAACCGTCCATTCCTGCCGATTCGAGAACCACGGCCACGTCGTCGGTGGCGACGAGGACGGACTCGACCTGGAAACGGAACCGTGGACGGACGTGCTGGTCGGACGGATGACCGAGATGCGCGAAATCGCGTCCTCCGGCCGCTTCGATCACTATTTCGACGAGGTCGTCGAAGCCGTCGAATCGAATCGGGAACTGTTGGACGACACACCTGCCGTGCTCCTCCACGGCGACCCCGCCCGTCCGAACTGCTTTTTGTGCGAGGACGGAATCGGCTTTCTCGACTGGGAGATAGCACACGTCGGCGACCCGGTTCGCGACGTGGAGCGGACCCGAAACCTGCAAATCGAGTCGCTCCGCTCCGACGGTCCGGAGGAAGTCGTTGCCGCGTTCTACGACGGCTATCGGGAGCGGGCCGGTGGTCTTCCGGACGGGATCGAGGACCGACGGCCGATATACGACGTCGTTCGATTCCTCGACCACACCGGCGTGTTCGACAAGTGGGCCGCGTTCCTCGACGAGGACACCGAGGAACTCGCCGACTGGACGAAGGGCGAAATGGAGCGACGGCTGGCGAAAATTCACTGACCGTGGTCCGCCGACTGCGGTTTGCTGGCGGCGGTTCGCTGACGGTTGCGTGATGACAACTGGCGGCAGAGGTGGTTGCGGAAGAAACCCTTATGCACGCGGCGAGTGAAATTCACAACAGAAACGCATGACCGTGAAATTACTCGACTTCTACGCAGATTGGTGTGGTCCGTGCAAAACGCAAGATCCGATTCTTGAGGACTTGGAGGAGGACTGGGACGAAAGCGTCGAATTCGAGAAAGTTGACGTGGACGAGCATCAGGATATCGCCAACGAGTATCAGGTTCGTTCGATTCCCACCATCGTCATCGAGGACGACGAGGGCGTCGTCGAACGCTTCGTCGGCGTCACCCAGCGTGACGACTTGGAGCGCGTTCTCGAAGAAGCGGGCGCGTAAGTCCATCGAAAATCAGTTTTTGTTGCGTGCGAACACGACCAGCGGACGCTATTCGAACCGGATGCCGACGTCGTGCATCCCCTTGTTTTCGAGCGCGAGGTTGATGAGCAGCGGCGTCACGCTCTCGACTTCCGCGCTGTTCGCGATGCCCCCGGCATCGAGCGCTCGTAGTCCCTCGATTTCCTCGGCGAGTCGCCGAATCATCTCCTTTGCGTCCTCGTCGTCCCCGACGATCAGCGTGTCCTGTTCGATGTCGAGTTCGAGGTCGGCGAGCCTGTCGGCCGAGAGGCCGTGGAACGCGCCGACGACCGGAATCCCGTCGGGTGCGGTGTCCGCGACGAGTTCCGTGACGCTCCCTGCTTTCGGCGGCTTGTAGTGGAAGCCGGAGTCGTCTCGGTTCATCCCGACGGCGGGCGTGACGAGCACGTCCACGTCGTCGAGTCGGTCGGCGACGGATTCGACCGTGTCGCGGATGTGGAACGGCGGGACGGCGAGGACGACGATGTCCCCGCGCTCGGCGGCCATGCCGTTCTTGAAGCCGTTGATGGAGCGGGAGACGCCGAGGCTATCGAGTTCGGTTTCGTACTCCTCGGCCTTCGCGCGGGCTTTTGCGGGGTCGCGCGAACCGATCACGATTTCGTGGTCGGTGTCGAACGCCCAGCGAAGCGCGAGCGCCTGTCCGATGTCGCCGGTTCCTCCCAAGAGTGAGATTCGCATACAGGGGTGTCTTCCGGCGGGCGGTTAAGTTCTCCGAAACCCGCACTTATCGGGGGCGACCGACGAACTCCCGCACGATTTTGCCCTCGATTTGTGGACGATAGAGTGGCCGAAACTCCTTTCCGTCACCGGGTTACGAATCCCCCACAGAATTTCCGACGCCACAACCGCTTTTTCCCTCCTGCCCCTTGGAAAATACACGATGACATACGACGCCGACAGCGACGGAATTCCGAAACTGGGTATCGGGACGTGGGAGAACACGGACGGCAACGAGTGTGCACACAGCGTCGAGTACGCCCTCGATTTGGGCTACGAACACGTCGACACCGCCCAGGCCTACGGCAACGAGGAACACGTCGGGCAAGGAATCACCGACTCGTCGGTGGACCGCGAGGACTTCTTCCTCGCCACGAAGGTCTGGGCCGACAACCTCGAACACGACGACGTGCTCGAAACGACCGAGGAGAGCCTTAACAAGCTCGGGACGGACTACGTGGACCTGCTCTACATCCACTGGCCCGCCCGCGAGTACGACCCCGAGGAGACGCTCGCGGCGTTCGACGAACTGTACGACGAGGGCAAGATCGAGCACGTCGGCGTGAGCAACTTCCAACCGGAGCAGTTGGACGAGGCAGCCGAAATCCTCGACGCGCCAATCTACGCGAATCAGGTCGAGATGCACCCGCTCCTGCCGCAGGACGAACTCGTCGAGTACGCACAGGATAACGACATCACGCTCGTCGCGTACTCGCCGCTCGCCCGTGGCAAGGTGTTCGACGTGCCGGAACTGACCGAAATTGCGGAGAAACACGGCGTCAGCGAAGCACAGGTCAGCCTCGCGTGGATCACGTCGAAGGACAACGTCGTCGCCATCCCGAAGGCGACCGGCGAGGATCACATCGAGGACAACTACGCCGCCCTCGACCTCGAACTGGACGACGAGGACATCGAGAAAATCGACGACATCGGCAAGACGGAGCGGCAGGTCGACCCCGACTTCGGGCCGTGGAACTGACTCGCTGAAATCGGCACGTAGCTGAAACGAACTCGTTTTTCGACCCCGCATCGGGGAAACTATGAGCTCCGAGGTTCATCTCCGGAATATGACCGACCTCGTGACATTCGGCGAGACCATGTTGCGTCTCTCGCCACCCGACCGCGAACGAATCGAGAGCACGTCCACCCTCGAACTCCGTGCCGCAGGCGCGGAGAGCAACGTCGCCATCGCCGCCCATCGCATTGGAGCGGAGACGATGTGGACGTCGAAACTCCCCGATTCGCCGCTCGGACGCCGCGTCGCCGCCGGACTCCGCCAGTACGGCATCGAGACCGAAATCGAGTGGAGCGACGAGGGCCGACAGGGAACGTACTATCTGGAATTCGGAACCGACCCGCGGGGGACCAGCGCCATCTACGACCGCGCCGACGCCGCCGTCACGACGGCGACGCTCGACGACGTGCCGCTCGACCGGATTCGGGACGCCAGCATGTTCTACACCAGCGGCATCACGCCCGCGCTGTCCGACACGCTCGAATCCACTGTGGACGAGGTGCTCGCGGAAGCACAGGACGCCGGGACGACCACCGCGTTCGACGTGAACTACCGCTCGAAACTCTGGTCGCCCGCCGAGGCGCGCGCGTCGCTCACCGAACTGTTCCCCCGAATCGACGTGCTCGTCACCGCCGAGCGCGACGCCCGAACCGTCCTCGATCAGTCGGGTGACGCCGCGGACATCGCCCGCGACCTCGCCGACGAGTGGGACTTCGAAACCGTCATCGTCACCCTCGGCGCGAACGGCGCGCTGGCGCTCCACGACGGCGAAATCCACGAACAACCCTCGTTCGAGACCGACACCGTGGACCCCATCGGCACCGGCGACTCCTTCGTCGGCGCGTTCCTCGCCCGCAGACTGACGGGTGAATCGGTCCCGACCGCGCTCGAATACGGCGCTGCGACCGCCGCGCTCAAACGGACCATCCCGGGCGACGTGGCCGTCGTGACGCGGGAGGAAGTGGAGAACGTGATGGACACCGAAGGACGAGATATTTCGAGATAACGAGCGAGACGAACGGACCCATTTGGTTTTTTGATCAGTATCGTCCAGCACACTGTCACGCGTGTTGTGCGAGCGTGATCGATGACATCGTACCGTGAAACCAGCCATCTTGACCGTCGCCTAAACCACTAACCTCCCCGACGACCAATCGACCCGTATGGCAACGCACGTCGTCATCGTCGGGGCGTATGGAAGCGCGGGGGTCGCCGTCGCACAGAGCCTGGCCGAGGACCCGAGCGTCCGGTTGACGCTCATCGACGACGGCGACCCCGGCGGTGGGCTGTGTATTTTGCGCGGCTGCATGCCGTCGAAGGAGGTGCTGTCGGCGGCGGCCCATCGGTATCAGGCGCGCCACGACCCGCGGCTTTCGGAGACGCCCGAGGTGGATTTGGAGTCGGTGGTGGACCTGAAGGACGACCACGTCTTGGGCTTCGCGGAGCATCGCCGCGCGGCGGTGCACGACCTCGCGGAGGGGGAGAACGTGGAGTTCATCCACGACACCGCGCGGTTCGTCGACGACCACACGGTCGAAGTCGGTGATCGAGCAATCGAGGCGGACTACGTCGTCATCGCCACGGGGTCGAAAGTAAACGTTCCCGACCTCCCGGGGATGGACGAAGTGGAGTACATGACCAGCGCGGACGTGCTGGACGCGACGGCGTTCCCCGACTCGGGAATCGTGATGGGATTCGGCTACACCGGCCTCGAACTCGTGCCGTACCTCAGCGAGGCGGCCGGAATGGACCTCACCGTGATCGAACACGACCCGCGGCCGCTGGACGAGGGCGACGCGCCGTTCGGCGACGAAATCCTGGACATGTACCGCGAGGAGTTCGACGTCGACATCCTGACCGAGACGGAGGAACGGCGCGTCGAGTCCACGGGCGACGGGGTTCGATTACACGTCGAGCAAAACGGCGAAACGAAATCCATCGACGCGGACGAACTGATCCTCTTCACGGGACGAAGACCGAACCTCGATGGACTCGGGTTGGAGGACACCCCGCTGTCACCGGACGAGGGATGGGTCGAGGAGACCATGCAGGCCCGCGACGACCCGCGGACGTTCGTCGTCGGGGACGCGAACGGCAAAGAGCCGATTCTCCACGTCGCCAAGGAACAGGGCTTCAAAGCGGCCGAGAACATCCTCGCGCACGTTCGCGGCGACGACCTCGAACCGTACGAGAACGTCCATCATCACGTCATCTTCTCCGGCGTCGGCGTGTATCCCTTCGCCAGAGTGGGCCTCTCGGAGGACGCGGCGGAGGCCGAGGGCAGGGAGTACGTCGCCGTCTCCCGGCAGGCGTCGGACGACGGCGTATTCAAGACCAAGCAAGCGTCGAGAGGGTTGGCAAAGCTCGTCGTGGACGCCGAGGACGGGACCGTCATCGGCTATCAGGGCCTGCACTACCACGCCGACGTGATGGCGAAGACGATGCAGGTCGTCGTGGAGCGTGGGATGGACGTGCGCGACATCCCGGACCGGGCGTACCACCCGACGACCCCCGAGATTCTGGACGGATTGATTCGGGACGCGAGCGAGAAGGTCGGGACGGATCGGTAGTTCACGGCGTCGATCGGTTCGACGAACCCCTCGTATGCGGATCAGGTCGAGGTCCCGTTTCTCCGAACTGGACCGCCCGCTGAACCTAACTGGGAGGTAAGGCTAAAAACCGGGGTGACATAGAAATAGATATGAAGGCCAAGCGGGAGTATCGGCGCCGTCCGGACACCGAGGTCCAAGTACTCGATGCCCTCGTGGACCGGAGCGAGGACGGAATGACGGTCTTCGAACTGCGGTCACACGTCGAGGCGGGCATCGACGAGTTGGAGGACGCGCTCGCGAACCTGAAACGGGACGGTCTCATCGAAGCGACGATGCGGAACGGGCGGACGCTCATCAAACCGGACACGAAGGTCGTTCCAGACCCCGAGGAGGAACCCGACGAACCGTCGTTCGTGGACAAGATCATCGAACGCCTGCCGCTGTAGTTTCGGACCATCGTTCCGGATTCGGCTTCGTGCTGTGATTCAACTTCGTGCTCCGTAATCGGTTCCGTGCTCCGCTTTCGATTTCACATGTCGTAGTCACTACCCAGCGTTCCGCATCCGACGTTTTTACTCCCCCGCGCACCCGACTACGAGTATGAGCCTCGAAACCGTACACGAAGACCACGGGGCGACGTTCTGTTCGGTCGGCAACCGCCGGGTGCCGCGCGACTACGGCAGACCCGAGCGGGCACACCGTGCAGTCAGGAACGGCGTCGGACTCACGGAGATGCCCTACGGCGTCCTCGTGGTCTCCGGCGACGATCGGATAGAGTACGTCGACAACGTCGTCTCGAACCGGATTCCGCGCGAGGACGGACAGGGAACCTACGCCCTCCTGCTCGACCCACAGGGGCGAATCGAACTCGACATGTACGTCTACTGTGCGGGCGAGCAACTCCTGCTCTTTCTCCCGCCCGGCGAAGCGACCCCGCTCGCCGAGCAGTGGCGCGAGAAGATATTCATCGAGGATGTGGAGATATCCGTCGCCACCGACCGATTCGCCATCTTTGGCGTCCACGGTCCCTACGCGACCGAAAAGGTCGCCAGCGTGCTGAACGACGTGAGTACGCCGGACGAGCGCCTCTCGTTCAACAGGGGAAAGATGGCCGACGTGGGCGTGACGGTCATCCGCACCGACGCGCCGACGGGCGAGGAGGGCTACGAAGTCGTCTGTACGACCGGAACGACGACCGACGAGATGGACAGGGAACGGTCGAACGTCGAACTCGTCTTCGACACCCTGATCACGCGCGGGATGAACGCCGCTCCCTTCGGCCGGACGACGTGGGAGTCCCTGACGCTCGAAGCGGGAACGCCGCTGTTCGAATACGAACTGGAGGGTGAAATACCGAACGTGCTCGGCCTGCGGAACGCGCTCGACTTCGAGAAGGGCTGTTACGTCGGACAGGAAGTCGTTTCGCGCGTCGAGAACCGCGGCCAGCCGAGTCGCAGGCTGGCGGGCCTGTTCCCCGATTCCGTGCCCGAAAGCGGCGCGGCGGTCTTCGACGGCGACGAATCCGTCGGCGAAGTCACCCGCGCCGTCGACAGTCCGTCCCTCGACCGACCCGCCGCGATGGCGCTGGTGGAGTACGACGTGGGGATGGATTCGGAACTGACCGTCCGCGTCGATGGCGACGAAGTGGCCGCGGAAATCGCCTCCCTACCGCTCGTGGACGGGAGCGACCCGTCAGGCCGTGCGCCGCAGTACGACTGAGCGACGTTTAAACGACGATTGACCGACGATTTTTCTCGAATCGAACGCGACAACTGAACCCTTGCTCGTGGGTGTTCGAATTCCCAGTAACATCACCGCATACCCGTTGTGATCGTTCACAGCCATCTTCCTCAGCTCTGCTTCTGTCACTGGCAGAGGGAAACGGTTTTCAACCACTTAGTAATATCACTAGGTGGTATGCACGGATTCGACGGCTTTGCGGACGTCAGCGAGGCGGAGGTCACACGAGCAATCGGCACCGCGTGGAGCGAGGAGTTCACCGAGTTCACCGACACCGAGGTCATCATCGTCGGCGGCGGCCCGTCCGGGTTGGTCGCGGCGAAGGAACTCGCCGAGCGCGGCGTGGACACGATGGTCGTGGAGAAGAACAACTACCTCGGCGGCGGCTTTTGGCTCGGCGGGTTCCTGATGAACAAGGTGACGGTTCGCGACCCGTCACAGGACGTGTTGGACGAACTCGGCGTCCCATACGAGGAGTCGGACGAGGCCGAGGGTCTCTACGTCGCGAACGGCCCGCACGCCTGTTCCGCGCTCATCGAGTCGGCGTGCGCCGCCGGAGTCAAAATGCAGAACATGACCGAGTTCACCGACGTGGTCGTCCGCGAGGGCCACCGCGTCGGCGGCATCGTCATGAACTGGACGCCGGTCCACGCGCTCCCGCGCGAACTCACCTGCGTGGACCCCATCGCGGTGGAGTCCGACCTCGTCATCGATGCGACGGGCCACGAGGCGGTGGTCGTCTCGAAACTCCAAGAGCGCGGCGTCCTCGACGCGCCCGGTCTGGAGCACGCACAGGAGCACAACACCGGCATGGACAAATCCGGAGAGGGCGAGTACGGCGCGCCCGGCCACGACTCGCCGGGTCACGACTCGATGTGGGTCGCAAAGAGCGAGGACGAAGTCGTCGAACACGCCGGAAAGGTCCACGACGGGTTGATTTCCACGGGTCTCGCCACCGCGACGACTCACGGACTCACCCGCATGGGACCGACCTTCGGCGCGATGTTGTTGTCGGGTAAGCGCTCCGCGCAAGTCGCGCTGGACGAGTTGGAAGTCGGCGGCACGGTGGAGATGACGGGCAGTCCGTCACCCGCTGACGACTGAACGGGCGAGGCAGGTTCGTCACGGACGAACCGTTCTTCGGTCGAAAGTATACTCAACCAATTGTTCATCTATTCAACTATTTTGCGAGGCGGGCGAATTCGTACGGTCGACCCCCGTCGTGGACGACCCCTATCGACTTTCCGCCACTCGTCCACCCGTGATTCGCACCACGCCCAGCGCGTGCTCGCTATCCTGAACATCGACTGCTCCCGCCGACAGCGCCCGCCGCGACTCCGCGATTCGTTCGTCCAGCACGTACCAGGGCGGTTTTTCGAACGCGCTGATATCGCCGGGTGTGGAGGCGAGAACGAGTCCCTTGAAAGCCAGATTCACGGGCCACGAGTAGGTTCGTGAACTCCGCCCGGCGTCGAGGAGCGCGAGATGGCCGTCGGGACGGATTTCGTCCAGCCAGCGGGTGACGGTGCCGTGCGGGTCGCCGAGCATCCCGATGACGAACGTGGCGAGGACGGCGTCGACGTCCTCGCGGGGCGAGAACGTCGCTGCATCGGCCTGCACGACGTGGACGTTCTCCCAGCCTTCGCGGTCGATTCTGTCCCGCGCTTGGTCGAGCATTCCGCGCGTAAAATCGACGCCGACGACGCGACCCGCCGGACCGACGCGTTCCCGCAGGTGAGGGAAGTTCGCGCCGGTCCCACAACCCATCTCGATCACAGTGTCCCCGGGCGAGAGGTGCAGTTCGTCGGCGACTCGGCTTCGGAGTTCGGAGAGGCCGGGTGTCGCCACTGCAAGGAGGTCGTATAACTGCGCCCACCGTCCGTAGAACTGTTGTGCGGCAGTCGTTCCACGCCGTGACATGCATGGTCGTACGACGGAGTCCGATAAAAGAAATCGGGCTGTCACCACGAACGTCGGAAGTGTGAACGTGACTCGACACGAGGGCCGACGAGGCGTGATTCGTACTAATCTCGTTTGGGAAATTCGAAGTATCAAATCTATTCAATCGGATGGACAAGTCCGTATACGGACCGATCAGAAAACGCCCACAGGGCTGAAGTAATTCGAGGTTCGTACTTATACTACGTGACAGTCGAGATGACAGACTCCGGTGATTGAGGACTGTCATCAAAGCCAACTGTTCGGAGGATGGGACGGTTTCGGAGACAGTATTGAACACGCTACGAGGTGCCCCCATCCGTCATCGAAACATAACGGGTCCACTCGGAACGACGGACACGATGAAACGAAACTTCGAAAACACGAACGGGTGATACGTCGGCCCAGACCCGAAGCTACAGGCGTAGTTCGAAGAAAAATGTCACCTCGTGTACCCCTACCCGAGGTGAATAGAGAGTGATGCCGGATTGGTATATACTTTGTGTGTGCCACTTCGGCGCGCGGACATAAACGACCCGCACAGGCAACCAGGACAAACACAGAATGAACGGGACAATACAAAACGAAACCATGCAATCATCGTCTGACACCGGAGAGATTCCCGCTGAATGGGAGCGATCACCCATCAGAGGGGACGAGATCCAACTCCAGCATCGGGACGGAGATATCGCCGTGAAGGCAGTCAGAGCGTCGATTGCGGACGAATGGGAACTCGAACTGGAGGACAGCATCGGAAACAGATACACCACGATCCGACCGGTCGGCCGCGTCGCAACGCGCGACCGTGCCGTCTCGGCACTTCTCTCGCTCGCGGAGACCGTCAACGACATCCGTCGTGAGCGGGAGGACGTTCGACCGGACGACATCGTCCGCGAGGTACAGCGCAGCGAGCGGGTTCCGGTTTAAACGATTTCCCGCGCGATTTCAGCCACTTCTTCCGCGGAGTTCCCCAGAACGTAGACGATGGGCTCGATACCGTAGCCGCCGGTCTGATAGAGCACCGTCGCGTCGGGCGTCCCGTCGAGCGCCGTCTCGATTGCCGTGCCGAGGTCGTCGTACTCGGCGTCGAACTCGGCGGTCGCACGGCCGGTCGATTCGAGTCGCTCCACGATTTCGGGCGCGTACCTGATGTTGAGCGCGGCGTGGACGTCCGCGCCCTCGTTCCGGGCCGCGAGGAGGATGGAGGCGACGTGCCCGCTGACGCCGAACTCGGGGTCGGCCGGAATCGTCGCCCGTCCCTTCACGTCGAAGATGCGACCGGGAATCCCGGCCACGTCGTCGATGCTCTCGGCGTTGGGGAGACACTCACAGAGGTTCGACCCGACCGCCGGAATGAGCGACGTGAAGCCGCTCGTTCCCTCCACGATGTGCACGCCGCGGCGCATGGACGAGAGGACGCGTTCGGTCGCCCGTAGTTCGTCGTCCGGGTCGTGAACGTTGAAGTCGCCGCCGTATCCAGCCAGTTCGGGCATCGCCTCCTCGTGGAGTTGTGCGATGAGGTCGCGGTCCTCAAGTCGACGGATGAGCACTTCGACCTCCACGAGCGCCTGTAGCTGGCTCATGCTCTCGGTTGCCAACCCTTCGCCGATTTCGTCCACGAGGCGGGCGACCCGCTCGTCCTCCCGAACCCGCTCGTTTCCCGCCACGTCGCCGTGCGCGTACTTCGAAACCGCGCTCTGGCTGATGCCGAGGGCGTCCGCGACCTCGCTCTGGGTCAGGCCGCGCTCCCGAAGGTCCTCGGCGAGCATCGACCGAAACGTCGGGAGGAACTCCTCGACGACGACTTCCTCCGCGAACCTCACAGTTGGTCACCGCCGAACTCGTGGTCGCTGCCGATTCGGGACGCCTGCGGTCCGGCTTGGTCCTGATATTTCGAGCCGCGTTCGGACCCGTAGGGTCGATCAGAGGGGTTCTTGAGTTCCGTGAAGATGAGCTGGGAGATTCGGGTTCCCGGCTTGAGCGCGACCGGCGCGGTGCCGAGGTTCGACAGTTCGAGCGTGATCTGGCCGCGATAGCCGGGGTCCACGACGCCAGCAGTGGCGTGGACCACGACCGCGAGTCGCCCGAGCGACGAGCGTCCCTCGACGTGTGCCAGCAGGTCCGACGGGATTTCGACGCGCTCCTTCGTCGTTCCGAGGACGAAATCGCCCGGATGAAGGATGAACTCGTCGCCCTCGTCCACGATGGTTTCGGTGACGTAACTGTCCACCTCGTCCTCGCTGTCGGGATGGATGCAGGGGATGTTGGTGCGCTGGAATTCGAGGAACTCCTCGCCGAGTCGGAGGTCGATGCTCGCCGGTTGAATTTGGAGATCGGGTTCGTCTATCGGTTCGACGACCAGTTCCCCCGATTCGAGCCGTTCGTGAATGTCCGCGTCCGAGAGTATCATTGTCGAAAACAGGGGAAGGGGTACCTAAAGGCTCTCCGGTCAGTGGGCGTTCGTCGGGGGGATTCTCGGGACACGAATCGGAACTAGCCGAGCGCTCCCATAACGAACAGCAAAACCGCGACGATTCCGGCGGCCGCCGCCGCTTCACCGGTCCTGAGCCGTCGGGCGTGTTTCAACCCGTACGTCCAGACGACACCCTGCCAGAGCGCTCCGAGGGCAGAGACGAGTAGCGTCCCGCCACGGGCTTTCGCGATGAGCGACTGGAGTTGGTCCGTCAGGAGTTCGACGTTGCTTCCCGAAAGGTCGACGTGCTGGAGCGCGATGTAGAACAGTCCGAGACCGACGAGCGCCTGCACCAGCGACGGCAGCATTCCCCAACCAGCGACCGCCAGCGTGCTGGAAAACGACCCCTCGCCGTCGAAGAGGGCGGAGGTGACGTGCAGTCCGACTGCGGTCAACGGCCATCCGACGAGGATGCCGACGAAGACGAGCGGGACCTTCTTCTGGAACTCCTTCCAGAGGAGGTCGCCGACGACGACGGTTTTCGTCTTCGGTTGTGAACAGCCATCGGACACCGGATTGTCCTGGTAGAACTCATCGTTGCAGAACACGTCGGCGGGGCGATTCGGGTTGTCTATCTGCGTCGTCCCGGTCATTCGTTGGCTCAGCGACCATCCAATAACTCCGAAAATCGCCGTCGAAAAAAGCGCGACGACGAGGACGACGGCCAACGCGCTTCCCAGACTCGGTCGCGGCGTTCGTTCCTCAAAGAACGTGTCGGGGTGAAAGAGGGCATCCGAAAGCATACATTCGCATATTTGTCACGTATAATAAGCTTTCTCGAATCGAGTAGGAGCGCTTTAGTTCGCCACACCACCATCCAGAGGTATGAAACAGGCCATCGTCGCTCGCACCGACATCGGGATGGGGAAAGGAAAACTCGCCGCGCAGGTCGCTCACGCGTCGCTGTCGGCGTACGAGGATACCGGAGACCGAGCACGAAAACGGTGGAAGGGCGAGGGTCAGAAGAAGGTCGTCCTGAAGGCGGGAAGCGAGGAGGAACTGTTCCGTCTCGCGGAGAAAGCACGGGTGGAGGGACTTCCGAACGCCATCATCCGCGACGCCGGACACACGCAACTTGACCCCGGTACCGCCACTGCCCTCGCCGTCGGTCCCGCCGACGACGACCTCGTGGACAAGGTCACCGGCGACCTTTCGCTGTTCTGAGAACCCTCCGAAATATATCAAATCCGAAATCTTTTGCCGACCCGGTCGCTTCTCTTTGCTAGGGCATGTACTCTGTTGCCATGTGTCATATTGTCAAACGCAACGTTGGCAGAGACTTCGCGGCCATTTCGTTCGAGACCGATGGATAAATCGACCGTCCGTGCCGTTCTCGACACGCTCCCCGACGTTTTCTACGTTTTCGACGCAAACGGCAGGCTCGTCGAGTGGAACGACCGGCTGACGACCGTCACTGGCTACGACGACGACGAACTCCGGAGCATGGCTCCGCTGGATTTCATCCCGGAAGCGGACGCGGAGATGATCGCCGAGGCGATCGACATGGTGTTGTCGGGGACGAGCGCGGAGACGCGCCAGTCCGCACTCGTGACCAAGGACGGCGACCACGTTCCGTACGAGTTCAACGCGACGCGAATCACGACCGAGGACGGAACGGTTGCCGGATTCGCAGGGACGGGGAGAAACCTCTCCAAGCGACGGAAACGCGAGCGTGAACTCCGACAGCAGCGTGACGAACTGGAGACGCTGAACCGCATCAACGAACTCGTCCGCGAAGTCATTCACGAACTCGTCGACGCGGCGACGCGCGAGGAAATCGAGGAGGCGGTCTGCTCCCGGTTGGCCGATTCCGATCTCTATCGGTTCGCGTGGGTCGGCGAACACGATATCGTCGAGGACAGTATCATCTCCCGCGCACACGCTGGCGACGATGGAGCGTTCCACGAACTCGTGGGCGAGGTCGAAGCGACGAACAAAGTTTGGGAACGACCCGCGACGACGGCGTTTCGGACGGAACGACACGTCGTCGTCCGTGATTTTTCCGAGACCCCTGCCCTCACCGAACGCCTTCGAAAGGAAGGGAGGGAACAGGGACTTCGGTCCGGAATCGCCGTTCCGCTTTCGTACGGAGGGACGACCTACGGGGTGTTGGTCGTCTACGCGACGCGGGCGAACGCTTTCAGCGAGCGCGAGGCCGCCGGGTTCGATGTACTGGGCGAACTCGTCGGGTTCGCCATCAACGCCGCCGAGAGCAAGAAACTCCTCGCGACCGACAGACCGGTCGTGGAACTGGCGTTTCGTGTTACGGACGATGAAGCACTGCTGGTCGATCTCTCGCGCCGAATCGACTGCACGCTCGTCCTCGATGGTACCGTTCCGACATCCGACGGTCGCTACCTCTACTACGTCCGCGTCGAAGACGCATCGCCGGAGCAGGTGGCTGACACCGCCACGACGGTCCCGAAAATCGACGAGGCACGCATCGTCTGGGTGCACGACCACGAGGGACTGCTCGTGCTGACCGTTTCCTCGTCGTTGGTCGAGAGTTTCATCGAATCCAGTGCGAAGGTACAGACGGCACGCGCACACGACGGAAGGGAAGATATCGTCGTGGAAGTCCCGAAGGGAACCGATATTCGGGCGTTGATGTCGTCGATTCGCTCCTCGCATCCCGACACCGAACTCCTCGCGAAACACGATCTCGAACGAACCGAACGCTCCGAGCAGGATTTCAGGGACGCGCTCTCGACCGAGTTGACGACGAGACAGCGCTCGGCGTTTCGGGCCGCGTATCTGGCTGGCTATTACGACTGGCCGCGCGAGAGTACGGCCGAACAGATCGCAGAGTCGATGGGCATCGCACCCGCGACGCTCCACCAACATCTCCGAAAGGCCGAACGGAAACTCGCATCTTCGTTTTTCGACGAATCTCCGGACTGAACTCCGGACATCTATGCACGATATTGCGGTATGGTAACCACTCACACCCAACCAACGTACGTAGGTAGCGCGTACTTGTCCCCCAAGTACTAGTACACGGTTGATGATGGAGAGACACACGAAAACCGAGACATCGCCGAGAGAACGAACCGAACTATCGGCAGAGGTGCTGTTCGACGTGCTGAGCAGTTCCTACCGCCGATACGTCCTCTCGTATCTCGCAGATGCGACATCACCGACCGAGATCGGTGACCTCGCGTACCACGTCGCGGCGTGGGATGCGGATTCCAGCATCACCGAAATTCCGGACGACGACGCCGACGAGGCGGAGATTCTGCTGTATCACGTCCATCTGCCGAAACTCGCGGCCGCCGGTCTCGTCACGTACGACACCGAATCGGGAACCGTTTTTCCCGGTGAGTCAATGGATTCGGTGACGGAACGCATCAGCATCGTCGAGTAGAGTTTTTTAATTCCGTTCGGGCACAACCTCCGGACGAATGCGCGAGGCACATCCCATCGAGAGAGTGGTCGGCATGGAGTATTACGTCAGCGACGCGGACGGCGTGGGGGGAACGCTACGCGAGACGAACGAGGATTTCCGGGTGCGGGAAATCGAGCGGTTCGACGCGGAGCCGATGGACTCCGATACGGGGTCGTACCCGTATCTCGTCGTCCGTGCGACCCTGCACGGGTGGGACACGAACGATTTCGCCCGGAGTCTGTCCAGCGCGCTCGGTATCAGCCGGGAGCGCGTGTCGTGGGCCGGGACAAAGGATAAGCGCGCGGTGACGACCCAACTGTTCAGCCTCCGGAAAGTCGACCCGGGGGACCTCCCGGAGATGCGAGCCGCCGAACTGGAACCCGTCGGGCGAGCGGGCCGTGAACTCCTGTTCGGCGACCTCGTGGGCAACGAGTTCGAGATAACGGTTTCGAACCCAGACCGCCCGGAAAACGCGGACGACATCGCCGACCAACTGCGCGAGTTCGCCGGAGGCGAGGACTCCCTCGCCGTTCCCAACTTCTTCGGACAGCAGCGATTCGGAAGCCTGCGACCCATCACGCACGAGGTCGGCCTCCACGTCGTCCGCGAGGAGTGGGAGGACGCGGTAATGGCCTACGTCGGCAACCCGTTCGAGACGGAACCCGACGACACGCGCGAGGCCCGTCAGCGCGTCGAAGACCGCGCACCCGATTGGGACGCCGTCCTCGACGCCCTGCCGAACCGACTTGGGTTCGAGCGCTCGATGGCTCACCGACTCGTGGAAAACGGCGGAACGGACCCCGAGGATTTCCGGGACGCGCTCGAATCGCTCCCGACGAACCTTCAGCGGTTGCTCGTCAACGCCGCCCAGTCGTACGTGTTCAACCGCATCCTGAGCGAGCGGCTTCGGCGCGGGCTTCCGTTCGACAAACCGGTCGCGGGCGATGTGGTCTGTTTCGCCGAGGAGGTGGACGGCTTCACCGTTCCCGACATGGACCGCCAGCAGACCGTGAGCGAAAAGCGCGTTCGGACCATCGAACGCCACTGTCGGCGCGGGCGGGCGTTCGTCACCGCGCCGCTGGTCGGCACCGAGACGGAACTCGCCGAGGGGGAGCAGGGCGACATCGAACGCGAAATCCTCGACGACCTCGACCTCGAACCGCACGATTTCAACCTGCCCGGCGAGTTCCACTCGACCGGCACCCGCCGCGCGATACTGCTCGGATCCGAGTTCTCGCTTTCCCACGACCCGCTTTCGTTCGCATTCTCGCTTCCCTCGGGCTCGTATGCGACGGTCTTCTTACGCGAATTCCTGAAGGAGAACCCGCTGGAGATGGGATAGCGGGGCGGCCCCGGCCGCGTGTATAATCCTTCACCGTACTTCGCTCCACGGCTCCGAGGGCATATGGTGAACCCCGGCGTGACTCCATCGATGGCCGGTCGCAAGGGAAGGGTGATTTCGATACTGCTCGCCGCGGTCGTTTTCGTCTCGATGACGGTCACGCCCGTCCTCGCGGAGGGCGACGACGCGCCGATGGTGACCGGACTCCCCGCCGGAATCGTCTTCATCGCCGGAGCGGCGCTGTTGGTGTACAGCGTCGAGAAACTCATCGGGTTCCTCACCAAGGCCGCCGTCGGTCTCGACCTCTCCTTGTTCGTCCTCGCGATCCTCT
The DNA here is from genome assembly GCF_024136965.1 of Haladaptatus sp. AB618. NCBI lineage: Archaea > Methanobacteriati > Methanobacteriota > Halobacteria > Halobacteriales > Haladaptataceae > Haladaptatus > Haladaptatus sp. AB618. The sequence continues at coordinate 221,610 of NZ_JAMYJX010000002.1, forward strand.
TCACCGGCATCGAGTTCGACGACGTGGTTTTCGGGGTCGCGACCAACGTCGAGAACTTGGACGGCGTCGCGCTCGGCGTCGTGTTCGGCACCGCGCTGTCGCTGACCGGAATCACGCTCGCGCTGGCCGCCATCCTCACTCCCTTCGAGGTGGACGTTCCCCGCGACTACCTCGTCCTGTTCGCGCTGTCGCCGTTCGTGATGGTGCCGTTTGTGCTGTCCGGGAGCGTGACGCCCTCCGATGGCGTCGTCCTCATCGCCCTGTTCGTCCTCGTCTTCGGCTACATCGTGTACCGGGAATCGAGTCGCAACACTCCCGTCTTCCGGGATACGGAGGTACGGGAGATGCTGGACGGTGGTGTCGTCCGCCCCGCCGCCGACGATATTCCGTTCGTCCCCGACCGCGAACTTCCGGGAATCGCGTGGTTGGGTCTCTCGGTCGTGGCGCTCGTCGGTCTCGTCATCGGTGCCTCGGCCATGTCGATGGGGACGGAGGGAATCGTCACGACCTACGGCATCGAGGACACCGTGTTCGGTGCGACCGTCGCGACGGCCGTGTTGACCGTCGAGGACCTCTTTTTGACCATCGAACCCGTCCGGCGCGGCGCGCCAGAGATCGGCGTCGGCAACGTCGTCGGGAGCGTCCTCTTTTCGGTGACGGGGAAAATCGGGGTCATCGCGTTGGCGGGGAGCATCGGCATCGGGTCGTCCGTCCTCGTCTGGCACCTGCCCGTGTTCATCGTCGGGACCGTGCTCGCGGCGTACTTCATCCACACCGGTCGTCTCCGACCGTGGCAGGGGTACGTCCTGCTCGGCCTGTACGTCGCCTACTGGGTCGTCAGCTTCGTCGTCTTCGGGGGCGCGCCGATAGAAATGTAGACTCAGTTTCCTTTCGGAATCGTCCGTCCGAGCAGGAACGCGGGGATCAGGAAGTCGTTCGGTCCCCTGACGCGGGTAACCGATAGTGTGAGTGCGAGTACGATGGCGAACGCGACGGGCGGAGCGCCGAGGGCCAACCGCCGGTGTCGACGAACCGCAGCGGCGTAGCCGACGCGATAGGAGGGCGAGCAGCGAGAGGAAGGAACCACGGGAGGTGACTATCCGGAAGCGCATACCCGAAGTTGTCTTCTATCCGATATTTATCTTTCTCTCATCGAACTCGATTCCGAAACGCCGACGTTAAACGCCGCGATTGGCAATGAACGCGCATGAACTGTCGGCAGTGTGCGTCCTCGCTCGAACGACCGGGCGACTACTGCCTGGTCTGCCGGACGCAGAACGCCGACTCCGTCGTCCTCACCGTCGCCCGCGACCACGCCGAACTCACGATGCTCCGAGACGAAACCGTCGTGGGGAAGACCGGCGTCCGGACCACGCCAGAGGACGGCGAAAACGAGGTCGTCGAACTCCGCAACTTCGCGGGGCGCATCGCCGACGAAGTCCGCCGGAAACACCCCGAGGAGGTGTACGCGGCGGGCGACCGCGACGTGATTCGGGCGATCCGGGCGAAACTCCACCACGACTTCTACCGCGTCGGCGACGAGGACCCGGTCGAGGAGGTGCTCGCTCGCCGAGGGGAGCGCTCGCTCGAAGTCGTGGACCTCGACCCGAGCGAGAAACTCGGCGGCTCACACACCACGCTCATCGGCAACCGCGACGGTATGCGGGTGATCCGGGAAGTCGCTTGCCACCCGCACGTCAAGAAGGTCATCCCCGGTCCCATCAGCGCCGGAGGGTCGAGTTCGGACTCCGGCGTCCGCGCCAAGGCGACCCGCGCCGACGAGAACGGCAACGTCCGCATCCTCCTCCGCGATGGCTCCAGCGTGCAGGAGAACCGCGTCGTCACTACCGCGATGGACCGCGAACTCGGCGAGCGGATTCGGGAGGATCTGAACGAGGCGCTACAGGAGAGCGGGTTTCAGTAGCCCGCGAATCGGATTTCGGTTTTCGTTCGACGCGTCCGTTGGTCGGTCTCGTACAACCTTGTCCAACCGGACGGCGCGTGCTGGCGGGACCGCGCAACCAACGGTCGGTTGGGTGGTACCGGGATACTGCGCGAGGGATGAACGAGGACGCGCCCGACAGGCGCGTCGGAGTGAATCGGCTGGGGAGGCGGGTGGTGCTGTGCGGTTGCGATGCGGTGCGGTCTCATTGACGTCTGTACTTGCTGTCACGGCAAGACAAGAAGCGGCTCGTCGCGAGCGTGTAGCCGTAACTTTTGTAGTCGAATCCCCCGATTACACTCAATCACGCCCGTTTCTGACGAAGCCCCAGCCCTTTTGGGCCTGCGTAATTATATGTAATTACATGGCCTCACGCTACGACGCGATACTCACGGCTATTCCGACGCTATCGGGCGGTGGATACGTGGCTGGGCAGTTCACGTCGTTCCCGATGGCCATCCTCGGCCTGCTCGGGGCGCTGTTGGTCGTCGGGTACGCGTTGGCTCGCCCGCCGGTCTGAACTCAAAGGGTTTATCAGTCCTCTCGGGTTATTTCCCGGTACTATGGCCGAAGACTCTCGATCACGAACCGGCAGTGCCGGTCGGTTCGGGGCGCGATACGGTCGCGTCGCGCGCAAGCGCATCTCCGAAATCGAAGCGGACATGAACGAAAACCACACCTGCCCGGACTGCGGTAACGACACCGTGGACCGACAGGGGACGGGCATCTGGGAGTGCGGTCGGTGCGGCTACACGTTCGCCGGTGGTACCTACCGCCCGCAGACGCCCGCCGGACAGACCGTCAAGCGCTCCATCCGCGCCGCATTGGCTGACGACGAATAATGAGTTACAAGTGTTCGCGCTGCAAGCGGGATGTCGAACTGGACGAGTACGGCGGCGTCCGCTGTCCGTACTGTGGCCACCGCGTTCTGCTGAAGGAACGGAGCCGCGACGTCAAGGAAGTTCACGTCCGGTAACGCCCGTGTCTCACGACGCGTTTCTCGAATTCGATTACGACTCCGAGGAGCGTGCCGTCACGGTGTTCCGAAGCGTCGAGCAGGAGATCGGCGAGATCGACGACGAGCGCTCGCGGACGACCGTCGAACGGGACGGGAAAACGATGCTGGTTACCGTCGAAGCGACGGACCTCGTCGCCCTCCGCGCGGCCCTGAACACGTGGCAGACGCTGATCGGGGTCGCCGAAGCAGTCGCCGGAACCGCGGACGGAACGGGTACCGAATCCGATCGTCAGATCAGCTGATTGTCAGTCTAGCTTTTTCGGATATGTTTTTTGCTGTATCGACGCATTTGTATTCATCGGGTTCCTTACGATAGCACCGTGTTCCGAAGTAGTCCGGGAACGAAGTGCGGTGTATCGTGGCGTCGAACCACCCCTACCGGGGGGCGATAGTCGTGTTCGACCGACTCAACCCATTCGGGAGTAAAAAGGATTCCACGGGTGGAACGGATTTCAAACGAGGCCACCGCATCGAGATCCGATGTCCCGAGACGATGACGCCGATCGCCACGGAACACACCGACCCCGACGACTGGGATTCGAACGTTCCGGAGGGAGAGGGAGTTGCAACCTACGACTGCCCCGCGTGTGGCGGTCAGCACCGGTATCTCTGGGGGCCGCCGGTCCCGCTCTGTTTGGACGACGAGAACGACGACGACGAACTCGTCCTGTTCGAGGGCGAGTAGACGACGGTTCGAGAACGTCGCGTTTCAGTTTTCGTTCCACACACCACCCTTCGGCGTTCGCGTGAGCGTTCGGTCTTTTTCCCACGTCTCGATCACCTCGTCGAGACCTTCCCGATAGCTCCGATACCGCGGTCGCCAGTCGAACGTCTCCCGAAATCGCTCGTTGGTGGTCGGCATCGAAATCGTCAGCAACTGAACCGAATTCGTCCCGACGAGCGGGCGAGCGAGCCAGCCCGGTATCCGTCGCGGTGTCGGTGCTCCGAGTCGTTCTGCGAACGCGGTGAACAGCGTGGCGACCGTCACCGGTTCGTCGTCGGTGACGTGCCACAGGCCGCTCACGTCCGAGTCGGCCGCCGTGGCGAACGCCCGCGCCGCGTCTTCGACGTGGAGTATCGAGAGCGTCGCGTCCCGTCTACCGAGGAGTCCACCGCCGAGAATCGGGAACTCCCCGTTCAGCAGTCCCGCTCCCATCTGCCGAGTGTGCGCCGAGTCGGCCGAGTAGAACCAGCCACAGCGGAGGATTCCGACCTCGAATCCGTACACCTCTCCACCTCGGCGAACGACGCGCTCCGCTTCGAGCGCGGAGCGCGTGACGCGGTCGGGATGCGGCGGCGAGTCCTCGTCGAATCGACCGCCGTCGGGTTGGCGGGCGACCCAGACGATACTCTGAAGCAGCAGGCGCTTCGCATCGATTTCGTCGGCGACCGCCACGAGATTTCGCGCCCCTTCGACGCGCACCAGATCGTTTCGCGTCCACTCCTCGTCGGCCGGTTTCAGACTCGTCGGAATAGCAGTCGCGACGTGAATCAGCACGTCACAGCCGTCGGCCGCCTCCACTAGCGATTCCCGGTCGAGAACGTCCCCACGTCGGGGCTCTCCACCGTTCTCCGCAACGAGTTCGTCGCCGCGCTCGTCCCGCGTGAGGCCGACGACGTGATGGTTCCGTGCCGAGAGTTCCGCGACGAGACGACGGCCGAGGACACCGGTCGCACCGGCGACGAAGACGTTCATACTCGATGTCACGACCGCCGCGACAATACGAATTTTGCCGCGTGTGTCGGATGGCTCTCCCGTTTCCGGACACGATCGTACTACGAAATATCTTCGACCGGTACTCGAACCGGGCGAAACCACGGCGGAGCGTGCCGGGCGTAACCCGTGCAAAGTCCTTCTGGCTCTCTCCGCGCGAGTAAAAGCGGGGCTTTTTCAGTCCAGACGACAAGGGACGGGTATGCAGGGTAATCTTCCACCGGAAGCACAGGAGAAGCTCGAACAGCTGCAGGACCTTCAGGATACGGCACAGCAGGTCGCCGTGCAGAAGAATCAGGCCGAAACACAGCTCACCGAATCGGAGAACGCGCTCGAAGAACTCGAAGACATCGACGAGGACGCGACGATGTTCCGCGAAGTCGGCGAACTGTTCGTCAAGACCGGCTACGACGAGGCTCAGGAGGACCTCGAAGACAAGGTCGACAGCCTCGAAATCCGCGTCGAGACGCTGAACAAGCAGGAAGAGCGTGTCCGAACCCAGTTCGAGAAACTGCAGGGCGAACTCCAAGAGATGCTCGGCGGCGGCGCGGGCGGCCCGTCCGGCCCGACCGGTCCCGGCGGCGCTGGCGGCGCGTAAGCGATGCCCAGCGACGAAGCGGTCGTCCAGACTGCCTCGGAAGCGGCCGAGGACCTCATATTCGAACGAATCAAGCAGTCGAACGTCAAGGATTTCGACGTGACGGTCACGTTCGAGGAGGGTATCCTCGAAGTGGACGTGTACGTCAACGCCCCGAACGCGAATCGGGACGAGGAGAAGGTGGCGAACGATGCCGCACTGGCCGCCCGCGCGGCGGTTGACGAACTGTTCGCCGAGGCGGAAGCCGAGGAATCGGCATAACGTCACTCTCTTGACTTGCTTATTCAAGCCGAAATATTATAATAGATAATGCAAAAGGGACACTGTGACGAGTCGCCAGTCACTGGCCTGCCCGGAGGGCGACCGCCGAAAACGGCGGAACCGGCGCGCTTTCCTCGCGCCGTGAGACAGCGCCCTCGGGGCTGACCCGCCCACCCGCCACCCATCGGGACAACCGATGACCGGGACACATTTCCCTCGGGCGAACCGGCAGCAATCGAGTGGCAAACGCCCTCCCATCCGGGAGACAGCGAGGACCGACACGACCGACTGCACGCCGGGACACGCCGAACATGGTGACCCGAAAACCCTCGGCGGAGACGCTGGGGGGGGAGTAGGCTCGCGTTCGGACGCGATACGGGGATGGTACGGTTTTCGGGGAGTTAACGAGGATAGATTCACTGCTGTTTCGGCTTTTGGACCGTTTTCTGCACGACGGGAGTACAAAAAGTGACTACTCTGGCCCTGGCTTGAGGTTGCCGTGGGCGTGAAAGACGTCGTCCGGATCGTAGTCGGCTTTGACTTTCGCCAGTCGCGTTGCGTTCTCCCCGAACGGCACTTCCGAGGACTCCTCTTCGAGGCCGGGGAAGTTGACGTACTGGCCCCGGGCCTCGGGGAACTCCTCCATCTCGGCGACCGAGTCGCGCACCCATTCGATGACCGCCTCGGTCTGTCTGGGGTCGTCCCAGTTCGCCTCGAAGTTGAGTCCGTACGGCGCGTCGCGGTGGGCGAAGGCCGTTTCCGTCTCGCCGACGCGGGAGACCGCGCCGCCGCCCTGCCAGATGTCCACGGTCGAGAGCGACACCGGACACCGCTCGGCGCAGTCGACGACGGCGTCGATCACGTCGTCGTTCAACGCGTCCAGATACAGCGACTTCCAGTAGTAGTAGCGCCCGCTCGGATAGTCCTCGTCCAGCATCGTCTGGAGTTCGACGTAGGGAATCGTCCCGCTGAAATCCGCGACCGGTTCCGCGAACGCACGAACCGTTCGCAGTTCCTCCTCGCCCTTCTCCGGGGTTCCCGCGTAGCATCCGAGGACGGCGATGGCCGGGTCGCCCCACGACGCTTCGGGGAACTCGGGCAGTTCCGGAACCCACGCGTAGAACGGGAGCAGGCTCACCTCGTCGGGAGCGTCCGGCGCGTATTCGCGGAACGAACGGAGGACGTCGGGTGCCTCCGCACCGTCGAACCAGACGAAGCACATGGCGACGTCCGGACCCACCGGATGGCAGTCGTACTCGAACGCCGTGACGACGCCGAAATTGCCCCCGCCGCCGCGGAGCGCCCAGAACAGTTCCTCGTGGGAGTCCTCGCTCGCCGTGAGGAACTCCCCGTCTGCGGTCACCACGTCGGCGGAAACGAGGTTGTCACACGAGAGGCCGTACTTCCGCCGGAGGTGTCCCATCCCGCCGCCGAGGGTCAATCCCGCGATTCCGGTGTCCGAGACGACGCCGCCCGGAACCGCCAGCCCGAACGCTTGCGTCTCGCGGTCGACGTCCCCCCACGTCGCCCCGGCACCGACGCGAACGCGTCCCGCTTCGGGCGTGACGTGCACCCAATTCATCGGTTCGAGGTCGATGACGAGGCCGTCGTCGACCACCGCCCGTCCGGCGACGCCGTGACCGCCGCCGCGTACCGCAATCGGATAGTCGTGGTCGCGGGCGAAGTTCACGGCTGCCCGAACGTCCGCGACGCCCTCACAGCGAGCCACCATCGCCGGACGCTTGTTTATCATCCCGTTCCAGACCCGGCGAGCGTCGTCGTACACCGGTTCGTCGTCCGGCGTGACGATGTCGCCTTTGAACTCCGCTCGAAGCGTTTCCACTTCGATTTCGGCTGTTTCGGTCGCCATTTTTCCTCCCCCAATCCGAGTAGGCGAGCGGCGTCGATAAATGCGACTGCAATCGTTCGCGATTCTCAGGCGAGGAAGAAGACGAGAACGGCGATGGCCGTCACGGCGAGGATGACCGCCCCGGCCAGCGCCGCACCCATGGCGATGACGGCGTTGGCGTGGCTGGCCAGCGTCTCGGTGCGGTCGTTGCCAAAGACGGTGACCTCCGCGTACTCGCTCTCCATTCCGGCCTCGACGGGTTCGAGGTCGGCAGTGGCGTCATCGACCAATCGCGTGATAAGCGAGATGAGTTCGTCGTGGTCGATTGCGCCGCCGACCTGATTCGAGGACTCGACCATGTTCACGATGTGCGTGTCCGTGGTCATTACTTCCACCTCGTCCGCCTCCACGGTTTTCACGATTCTGTCACGGAGGCCGGGTTCCATGTTGTTGCCGTCCACGAGGACGTAGGCCGTCCGCTGGTCCGCAACGTCGAGTACGGCGACGCGGACGCCGAGCGGGCCGATACCGTCCGCGGGCAGCCACTCCGTTTCGTCCCATGCGACTCCGAGTTTTGGACGGCCACGTTTCGTCATCCCGAGTTCCTTCGCCGTTCCTTTCGCGGCCTGAATCATGTGGAACGAGCGCTCGCTGCCGGGGTAGATGTGGCCGATGTCCTCACCTTGGAGCCCGTTGTTGCAGTTGTGGGCGTCCACCAGCATCACGTCGTCCAACCCGCTCGACCGGGCTTCGGCGGCGGCGGCGAGACCGACCGCGTACTCCACGTCGTCGGCGTACTCCGGGGAGTAGGTAGCCACGAGGAGCGCGTCGTCGCCGAACGCCTGTCCGAGGAGTTTGGCGTCACCTTCCTGCGTTCGAACGCTCCGACTGGCGTCGTCGCTGTACTCGATCCGTTCGTAGGCTTCCTGAGCCGTTTCGAGGAGGGTATCGACCTCGCGCTCGGTGACGAGGTTGAAATCGTGTCCGGCGGTGGCGTGCGGCGGGAACGCGAGTCCCTCCGACTGGGCGGCGACGCGGCGGGGGAGGTTGCCGCCGCCGATTTCGCCCATCGGACCCGGGTGAATCATCGGGAGGACGAACCGTGCCTTCTCGCTGCCGCCTTCCCGACGAAAGGAGAGGACGGTGACGGGGACGACGGCTTGTTGTCCCATCTGCTCGAAGAAGTCCTCCAGTTCGCGGGTCCCCTCCGCGATGTGACCGATGAATCCCCGAAGGAAGTCGAGCGCGCTGACCCCGAGACTGCGCCGCCACGGGCGGTCGATGACGACGAGAAAGCCGTACACCGCGAGGGCGTACATCCCGCTGATGATCCCGAGCACGATGAAATCACGCGGCGTGATGATACCGAGTGCGGCCGGTGCCTTGTCCCCCCGTGCGAGGAATTTCTGCACCAGCGGTCCGCCGACTTCGAAGACGCGAATCGTCTCGCTGTAGATGAAAAAGAGGACTGCGGCGGTGCCGGTCTGGATCCCGGCGGGAATCAGGGAGACCAGAAACGACGTGCGTGAGACGGCCATCACGATGAGCAACCGAAACGCGAAGACGGACGCGAGGCTGAAGAGGAGCACGTCGAAGACGAACTGCTGATCCAGTTTCGTGAGCGCGGCGATGATACCCGCTATCGACAGGACGGCGACGACGATGATCTCACACGTCAGCGCGAGCAGCGACGACCGATTGTAGGTCAACTGACCGCTCAGGCGGCGGTCCACCGGCGTCGTGAAGACGCTCGCGATGACCGTCGGCACCCCGATGAAGAAGATGCCTTCCCACGCGTCCTGCAGGATATACTGGGAATCGAATGCCCCGACACCCGCAATCGCGGCGATGAGGAGCGCAAACGCGATGCTCGCGTACCACCGCGGGGCACGGAAGATGTACCGGGACAGACTCGCCAGGTCGCTCTGGGTCGCTGTCATTGGCGAAAAGCTACGCCGCGAAGAGTTAAAGGATGCTACTCGCAGAGATCCTGGAAGTTTTCGAACACTTCCTCGCCCTCTTCGGTGTGTGCGACCTCGGGATGCCACTGCACGCCGTACAGGTCGCGGTCGGTGTCGCTCATCGACTCGATACCGCACACGTCGCTGGTGCCGGTGCGCTCGAAGCCGGTTGGAACCCGCTTCACTTCGTCGGCGTGGCTGGCCCACACGCGGGTTTCCGGCGCGAGCGATCCGACGAGCGGGTCGTCCTCGTCGTCGATTTCGACGGTCACGTCGGCGTAGCCACCGTACTCGCCCTCGCCTACTTCGCCGTCGAGAACGTGTGCAATCACTTGCATGCCCAAGCAGATGCCGAGCACCGGAATATCTAGTTCGAGGTATTCCGCGCAGTTTCCGATGTCGTCCATCGACGGGCCGCCCGAGAGGACGAGGCCGTCCGCGTCGATCTCCTCCGGCGGCGTATCGTTGTCGATGAGTTCGGTGTCGATTCCCATGTCACGGAGCGCCCGGTGTTCGAGGTGGGTGAACTGTCCGTGGTTGTCCACGACGAGGATTTTCGTCATTGGCGGGCGATATGGAGGGCGCGAATAAAAACGCCTCGTCACCGTCGCGACGCGACGGCATCGATTCCTGTTAGCGACGGATCACGATCGCCGCACCGAGGAGGACGAGTGCGGCGATGAGACCGCTCACACCGGGATGTTTGAACACGATGTTCGGTCCCGGCAACGTGTTGTCGTCGGTCGCGCTGTGTGTCGTCCCGCTCGGCTTCGAGTGTGTGGTCGTCTGCTGCGTCGTCGTCTGCTGCTGCGTCGTCGGGGTTTGCACGACGAGCGTTCCCGCCTTCACGCCGTTGACGGCAACCTCCTGTTTCCCGGACGAGGTCGCTTTGTAGCTGTAGGTGACTTTCTTCGTCGCCCCTGCTCCGACCTGCACCCGTTTTCTGTCACCGACGGAGTCACCGACCGCGAGGACGGTCGGGATCTCTCCGGCACCGTCGCCCGTGTTTTTGAGCGTCGCGGTGACCGTCACGGTGTCCCCCTTCGAGACCTGTTGTTTGTCGAGCGACGCGCCCGTGACCCGGATGTTCGACTTCGTTTTCTTCACGGTCACGGGAACCGTCGTACCGGCGTGGCGGCCGTTGTTATCCTCGACCGTCACGTGAGCGATGTAGTTTCCGGGGGTTTCGTAGACGTGTGTGGTCGTGGGACGGGTCGTCGTCTGATCGACCGTTCCGTCGTTGTCGAAGTCCCAGTGGTACTTCGTCGGCGAGCCACCCGAATCGCTCGTTTGACTCGCGTCGAAGGAGACGGGATTTCCGGCACCGGCCGTTCCGCTGACGCCCACGACGGGGTTGAGCGACTCACCACATGTTCCGGCGTGGATGCTCACGGGTTCGTCCATATCGAGTTGTTTCGAATCGGGGTTCGAAACGCTGCCCGTGAGGAAGGACCACGACGTGACGTTCTCGTGCGCTTCCGAGGGGTTGTACAGTGCCGCGTCCCGGTTCCACGAGGGCGTGACGGTGATGTTCGAGTCACCCGGCAGACCGCGGAAGACGCCGCCGTCGGTGCGCGACCCGGCCCACATCCAGTCCAACTCGTTGCGGGACCACTTGTCGTCCCGGTGCGGGTACGTATCGTCCATCAGCACCCACTTGCCCGAACTCGGCAGGCCGCTGAATTTGAACGTCACCGTGCTGATCGGGAGGCTGCCGCCGGTCCGGCTTTTGTTCATCCGATCGTGAATCATCACGAGACTCATCACGCCGCTCGGGGCCTGATAGAGGAACATCGTGCTCCCGTTCTCGTGCGTGACGGATTTCGTCCCGAAGGAGCCGTAGGCCCAACTGCTCTTGTTCGTGTACGGGGACTCGTAATCGTAGAAGTCGACGACGTTCTTGCTGCCGTGAATCGGCGACACCTGCGTACACGATCCGCCCTGCTCGACGGCGTAGGTGCTGTGATGATTCGTCGGGGCGTCGGGGAGGGGGCCGTTGGGAATTCCCGGTGGGGGGAGCGCGACGGCGGTCCCGACCGAGCAGAGGACGAGGAGGGCGATAAGCACGGGGCGAAGCTTCATTGCACCGGTCGCCTCCGAATGCGATACTGCGTCTGTGTGGCTGGATACGTCATAATCACGATTCTCCGATAGCACGCGTTGTACGTGCTCTACCGGTTTCCGAGACAGTCGTGATTGCCTTTGTTATGGGCCACCTGCGGGCCGCTTAGGCCGTTCCTTCGGCGAAACCCGCGTTTTGGGATCGAGGCCGGTGACCCGTCTCGCGAAGGGAATCGCGACGGCGAGCCACACCGTGTAGTACTATCGTTCCGCCAACAGCGCGGGCAGGTCATCGACGGAGTCGATGACCGCCGCCGCTCCCGCCGATTCGTACTTTCGACGCCCGGACTCGCCGGTCAATCCGCCGGTCAGCACGCCGACGCCGAAGTACTCGCGGTCGTGGTCGGCTTCCGCGGCGTTCACGGCTGTCTGGATGTCGTCCAGGGTATCGCCGACGAAGGCGACCCGCTCGGCGTCGAATCGCTCGGCGAGGGTCACCAGCGCGTGCGGGTGCGGTTTGCCCTGCTCCCAGTCGTCCATCGTGAACCGGCGGTCGTCCGAAACGTCCAGCCCGACGCGTTCGAGGGCGATGTCCGCCTCGGCACTCGGCCTGCCCGTCACGACGCCGACGGGATAGTTCTCGGTGAGCGTCTCGACCGTCTCGGCCGAGATGAGGACGGGTTCGTCGTTGATGTACCCTCGCGTGTCCAGCGTCGGGTCGTCCCCTTCGAAGTCGGCGTACAGGTCCGCGCCGAGGTACAGTTGCTGGAACACCTCGCGGAGCGTTTCGGGGTCCCATTCGGTGCGCACTCGGTCGTGGGCGTCCTCGGGCAGTTCCTCCTCGACCACCCGTTCTGCGGCGTCGAGTCCGCCCCCGTTCGCGGCGATTCGGTCGGTGAACTCCTCGATGGAGTCATCGAGGCTCTCACGGGATGCGAGGACGTACAGCGCCACCGCGTAGGTGAGTTCCCAGTCGTTGTTGAATCCCGATGCGTCCTTGAACGACTGGATGGCGTCCTTGGGAACCGTTTCGTCGTAGACCCGCTCGACGGATTCGAGTATCGCCCGCCGGTAGGAGTTCGCCACGTCCACGAGCACCCCGTCGATATCCAGCACGACAGCGTCGGCGTTCATACCATCGCGTTCGTCCGCGGCGATAAGGATGTGCCGAATCGAGGGAGAACCCATCGTCGGTCATCACCCGCGGTAACACGTGTCTGCCGAACCGACTATGGTCGTTCGCTCTCATGGTCCGTGCATGGATCACGACGAACTCCAGCGACTTTACGGGAGCGACGAATTTTATTGGGGGACCGATCCCAACGGGTTGGCGGAGACGGTACTGGAGTTCGCACCCGAACGAAAGGCACCCGCAGCGGTCGATATCGGAAGCGGCGAGGGTCGGGACGCGGTGTATCTCGCCGAACAGGGATACGGCGTTCTCGCGGTCGATCCCGTACCGAACGGGCTACGAAAGGCCGAACGACTCGCCGAGGAGCGCGACGTCCACATTCAGACCCGCACGGCCGACATCAACGACCTCGATTTCCCCGCGATGGACGTCGTCTACTCCTGCGGTGCGCTCCAGTATCTTCGCCCGGACAACCGCGAATCGCAGTTCGAGCGGTTCAAAACCGCGACCACGGACGGCGGGATACACGTCCTGTTCGCGTTCGTGGACCACCCCGAGATTCCGACCGCACCCGACTGGGGTGACAACGAGTTCTTTTACGAACAGGGCGAACTCGGGAGCTACTACGACGACTGGGACCTGTTGGCGGAAGACGAGTTCGTCTTCGACGACGAGTCCGGCGGGGAACCCCACCAGCACGCCGCCGAGACTATCGTCGTGGCGAAACCCGAAGCGTAGACGGTCGTCGTTCGTCCCTTCGAACGTCTTTTAGACGAAGGCTCTTCGAATGCGTTTCAGCCGACTGGTCAATATGTCTGCACGGTGTCAAGGAATCGACTAAATTCCCGCCCTCTCTCCGAGTGCAGATGGAACGATACACCCTCCGAGCCATCGGCATGAGTTGCAAGAAGCTGTGAAAACATCGTCCGAAGCGAGGTGACGGGACCACGTGGCGTGAGCAGCGTCGATCCGGACGCACAAGCCAACGAAGTCGTCATTCAGGGTGAACCCGCGACGGAATCCCGCGTTCGACAGGCCATCACCGAAATCGGCTACGACGTGGCGGAGTAAGCGCCAGGAACGAAGAACGGAAATTTTCATCCTTCACTCGCGCGCCCAGAACAGCGTCTCGCCCGGAATCGTCTCCCGTCGAACCGGCACGGACGGCCCGTCGCCGCCGAGGGTCGTGAAGACGAAATCGGCGTCACACTCCTTCGCGACGGCGAGCGCGGGTCGGTGGAGTTCCGGCGGCAAGTTCCGGGCGTACAGCAGGTCGGCCCCCGAATACACTTCCAGTTTCGGCTTCGTCACGTCGTCCAGATGAAATCCGACGCCGTCGGGTACTCTCCGTGGGACGATATCGGTCGCGGTGACGGCGACACCGGCCGCCGCGAGTTCGCCCGCGACGTCCGGTCGATTGCCGATTCCGATCTCGACGGCGCGCTGATAGTTGGCGAGCCGCATAACGATTTCGTCACGGGGTTTCGGGTCCACGGCGGGATGTTTATGCATCGTCCGCCCATAGAAGTTGCCATGTTGATTGACATCGTCCCCGTGGGGGACGTCACGGGGCGGGTCAAACGCGAGGCTTCAGCGGCCCTTCGGACGATTTACGATTGCGACGTGATGGTGCACGAGCGACAGGAAATACCCTCCGGGACCCACGACCCGAACCGCGACCAGTATCGCGCCGAGGGGTTCATCGAGCTAGCCAGTCGTATCGGGACTGGTGAGAAAAACATCGCCATCACGCCGGAGGATCTCTTCTATCGTCGCCGGAACTACGTATTCGGCCTCGCGTATCTCGACGGACGCGGCAGCGTCATCTCCACCTATCGACTGGAACCCACGAAGGACGGTCTCTCCTCCGACGGCGGCATCACGACCAAACCGACCGAGGAGGTGTTCTCCGACCGTGTTCGAAAGGAAGTCGTCCACGAGATCGGCCACACCCTCGGTCTCGAACACTGCGACAACAACCGCTGTGTGATGAACTTCTCCCCGACCGTCCGCGAAGTGGACGTCAAAGAGGAGAACCTCTGCGGTACCTGTCAGCGTCAAGTGCTCTGAAGGAACTCTCGATCCCGTTTTTGGGTCCGGTAAACGATCTTGATCTCGATCCGCTAGCGTAAGCGTTCGATGACGGCCCCGACGAGCGCCAACAGGCCGAAGAGCATCGTGACCAACTGCTGTGCGAGGTCGTTCGGCAGGACGTACTTCGCCATCGCGACGCCCCAATCGACCCGTTCGTTCACCACGGACGCTCCCTCGGTGCGATTCGGAATCCCGAGTTGACTGGCCGTCGGGCCGTTGCTTCCCTCGCCCGGCACTCGATCCGCCTCGTAGGGAAGCGACCCGGTTTTGATGGCCCAGACGACCTTCCCGTTTTGGTCGATTTCCACGACGCGGTCGTTGTACGAGTCGGTGATGAGCGTGTGGCCGTTCGACAGGCGGTCGGCGTCACGGGGCCAGTCGAACATGCCGCTCCCTCCGTACGTCCAAGTGGTCGTGTTGTTTCGAATCTCGACCACGCGGTCGTGTTCGCTGTCGGCTACGAGCAGGGTGTCGTTGGCCAGCGTGTCGGGGTTGTGCTGTTCGTAGAGGATTTTCCCGGATTTCGAGTACGAATTCGGCCCAACCACGGGGGTGACAGTGACCGATCCGTTCTCCTGCACGTGCAGGTCCGCGACCGTATCGAAGTTGCGGAGGCTGATTCGGAAGACGCCCGGTCGGATTCGGTCCACGTCGTTGACGTGCGTCCAGTCGCCCTCCTTGTCCATCCCCTTCGGGAATTCGTAGGTGTCGGTGGCGTTCCACTGCCAGACGATCTGTTTGTCGCGGTTCACGGCGAACACGCGGTTGTTGCCCATATCGACCATCACCCAGCGGTCCTCGCCGTCGACGACGTAGTGGTCGGCGTCGTGGAGTTCGTGGTGTTGGAGTTTGGCGTCGTACCACGAATAGTTCCACAGGGTCTTTTTCGTGCTCTTCTCCACGATTCGGAGGGAATCACGAACGCAGTTTTCGTACCCGTCGTTCCGGTACTTCGCGGGACAGCTTTCGTCGGGAATCTCTTCGGCGGTCGCGATTTGCACTCGGTTCGGTCCGAGCGCTTCGATGTCGAACACGTCGTCCGCTTTCGTGTACTGCCAGACGATCTTTCCTGCGGGGTTGACCTCGATGGCGCGTCCTTCGTGTTGGTAGCCCTGCAACGCGATGTAGGTGTTGTTGGCCGGGCGCTGCTGATCGACGGTCAGGTGGGGGCCGTCGGGTGCGGTGAGCGCCCCGACTCCTGCGGTGGCGAACAGAACGACCGTGAGGGCGGCGAACAACTTTGCGCGGTTGTCCGAGAGAGAAAGCCACGAGGAGAGCGTGGAAATCACTACTCCTCCCTACGCAGACGGGGGAAAAAGGGATTCGGTTTCGGGTCAGTTCGTCGCGGAATCCAACAGTTTGGTTACCTTGTCCGTCTTGAGAGCGGCGACCGTTTGGCCGTCGATGATCAACATCGGCGTGCTGTTGACGCCCGCTTTCTGGGCCGCCGTATCGGTCTTCTGTAGCTCCGATTTGTACTTGTTCGACTCTATCTGCGATTTGATCTCGTCCCGGTGTTTCACGCCCGCTTTCTTCATGAACGAGAGCAGTTTGTCCGTCGTCGCCCACTGCTTCTGTTCGGAAGGCTGGTTGGAGAACACCTGCTCGTAGTACTTCCAGAACGACTGCGGATCGACGTTCCACACCGCGAGTCCCGCTTCGGAGGCGCGTGGCGCGTCCGCCCCCAGGAACGGTTGGCCGTTGTAGTACGCGAGCGACCGAAATTCGAGGTCGATCTTCCCCGGTTCGACGTAGTCGGACATCACCGTATGCAGAAAGCCCGTGCTGAACTGCGCGCAGTACGGACACTTCCAGTTGCTGAAGTACTGCACCGTCGTATCGGCGTTGCCCGTTCCCGCGATCGCGTACGTGTGTTTGCCCGGATTATCGGGAATCGGGGCGTCCGCGATGTTGTAGTCGCTATTCGAATCGCCGCTCTTACCGAGACCGAGACACCCGCCGAGGGCGGCTACGCCGGTTACGCCGGTTGCCTGGAGAAGTCGTCGCCGTGAGAGACCCATTTTCGTACCCTTCGGACTTCTGGATTGAGTACCTTTCGTCTGTTCTCGGGGGATGGGTCCCGTCGCTCTGCGTCGGGTCGTTTGTCACCAGTCGCACGGAGCGACCGCCGCTGATGCGGATCGAAAACGCGTGAGATGAGAAAAACGCGACTCTAGCTGTAGTAGTACTCGCCCTCGTTCTTCTGTTGGCGGTCGAGCTGGCTGCCGGGTTTGTTGATGCGCGGGCGACCCACGTTCTCGTCGCGGCGGAACGTGATGTCGAGGTTGGCGAGGAAGTCGTTCATGCCGTCGCGCATTCCCTTCGGGCGTCCGGCGTGACCGTGTTCGGCGGGTTCGCCGTCGAACACCATCAGGCGGTCCGAGAGCAGGTCGATCATATACGTGTCGTGGTCGATGACCAGCACGGTGGCGTCCTGAATCTCGGCGTAGCGGCGGATGGCGCGCGTCGCGCGGACGCGCTGTTCGACGTCGAGGTACGCCGACGGCTCGTCCAGCAGGTAGAGATCGGCGGGTTTCGACAGACAGGCCGCGATGGCGACTCGCTGACGCTCGCCGCCGGAGAGGTCGGTCAGGTCCTGCTCCATGATGCGTTCGAGTTGGAGCGGTTGGGAGATTTCCGTGTCCCAGTAGGAGGTCCCCATGTCGTCGGTCAGCGACGACAGGAAGACGTCCACGCGCATCGGTTGGTCGATCTCGATGTACTGGGGTTTGTACGAGATGTCCAGCGCGAAGTCAACGTCGCCCTCGTCCGGTTCGAGCCGTCCGGCGAGCAGTCGCGCGAACGTCGATTTCCCGATGCCGTTCGGACCGACGATGCCCAACACTTCGTTCTCGTAGATCGTTCCGCCCTCCACGTCGAGCGAGAACTCGCCCTCGCCGTACGATTTTCTGAGGTCCGGGTACTCCACGAGCGGGTCGGCGGTGACCGTCTCGCGCGGGGCGTGTGCGTCGAACTCGATGGCGTTCGGGCGGATCCGCATGTTCTCGTTGTTGAGATAGCCCTTGAGGTACTCGTTGATGCCGTTGCGGACCGATTTCGGCGTCGTGATGACACCGTACGCGCCGGGTTCGCCGTACGCGACGTGGAGGTTGTCGGCCACCAAGTCGAGGATGGCGAGGTCGTGTTCGACCACGAGCATGGAGCGACCCTGCTCGTTCGCCATCTCCTGGAGCAGGCGGGCGACCGTGACGCGCTGGCTGATGTCGAGATACGGCGTGATTTCGTCGAGGAAGTAGAAGTCCGCGTCCCGAGCGAGTGCCGCCGTCAGGGCGACGCGCTGGAGTTCACCGCCGGACAGGCTGTCGATGTCCTGTTCCATGACGTGCTCGATTTCGAGGCGGGAAAGGAGGTCGTCCAGCACGCCGCGCTCGTCGGTTCGGGTGAGCAACTCGGCGGTGCTCCCGTCGAATCGGTCCGGGATCTTATCGACGTACTGCGGTTTGCGGGCGACGGTCACGTCGCCGTCTCGCACATCGCCGAGGTAGTCCTGTAGTTCCGTCCCGCGATAGCGTTCGAGGATGGTGTCCCATCCCGGTGGGTCGTCGAACTGGCCGAGGTTCGGCGCGAGTTCGCCCGCCAGAATCTTCACTGCGGTCGTTTTCCCGCTCCCGTTCGGACCGAGAATACCCGTGACCTGCCCTTCCTGTGGAACCGGCAGTCCGTAGAGCGAAAAGGCGTTTTCCCCGTAGCGGTGGACGGGGTCCTCCTGCAGTTCGCTCGGCAGGTTGATGATCTCGATGGCGTCGAACGGACACTTCTCGACACAGATACCGCACGTCTCGCCGAGACAGATCTCCTCGCTGATGTGGACCTGGTCGGGCTGTCCTTCGGTCGTGTCCTCGCCGCGGAGCGTGATGCACTCCTTTCCCGTCCGGTTCGGCGGGCAGAAGTTCTTACACTCGTAGTTGCAACGGTCGGGTGAGCACCGCTCAAGGTCCACGACCGCGATACTGTCGTCTGCCATTCTCAGATCCTCACTTGGTTAATCAGGAGAATTCCCCACGTAATGAACCAGAGCGAGAACGTCATGAACGCCACGAAGAGCGCGTCTTTCACACCATCCAGTTCGTAACCGATGAGATACAGCAGTGGCAGTTGCACCACCACGAACGCGAGCATAATGACCAATCCCATCTGATCCTTCGCCGCTGGGGGGGTGGTCCCCGCCACCATGGCGGAGGCCACTCCGGCGATGATTCCTGCAATCGACGCGAGCGACGTAATAGTAATACTACGGAGATGGGACGCCCGTTGCTCAGATGCCTTTTCAGTCGCCATGCGTGGCAATCGGGTATCCTACCTCAAAAGATGTTCGCTTGTCCATACCCTCCGCCGCTTCCCCGAGACGGTTCCGTCGCGCGGGAAAACGTCGTTTCGTCGGGATGTCGAAATGGGACGAAGTCCTCAGGGAAACGACCCGAATACAGACGGTGGATGACTTTTAGGATGTGTATGTGAATCAGTATCAATGCCGACGCTGCGCTGTCGGCGAAAACGCTTCGAGACCCGTTTCGTCCCCCGAAAACGACTGTCGTAGTGGCTACGCGTGTCCTTTCCGTGTCACTCCGTCTCAATAGTTTTATGGCGATGGGGTGTTTCGATTCGTAACGATGATGAGCCAAACTGAACGGGAGGAAATCGACGACCTACCACCCAGTGCGAAATTAGTTTTCAAAGTTCTCGAATACAACGGGTCGCTGACGCAGAAACAGATCGTGGACGAATCGATGCTGTCCGCACGGACGGTTCGCTACGCGCTCGAACGACTCGAAGACATTGGCGTCGTGGACGAAGACATCTACTTCGCCGACGCCCGACAGAACCTCTACGAGATTAACGTCCCGACCGAGGCGGAGACGGACCAGTCCGTCGACGCCCAGTGTGCCGAATAACTCCGCTCATCTCTCCCAATTTTCGTCTTTCCTTTTGCCGACGGCGATGCTTCGATTCGCTCGCCGCTACCCGCATCCATTAGTTCTCACGCACGAACGACACGGTATGAACGTGTTCGTTATCGGCGGTACCGGACTCATCAGCACCGGCATCGTCACGCAACTCGTCGCGGACGACCGGTCCGTGACGGTCTTCACGCGCGGGAACCACGACGGCGAACTGCCGGGGACCGTGACGCACGTACAGGGGGACCGACACGACACGGACGCCCTCGAAGCGGCGGTCGCGGACGCCGACCCGGACGCGCTGGTCGACATGGTCTGTTTCTCGCCCGAGACGGCGCGGGAGACCGTCGATGCGGTCGCGCCCCACGTCGACCAGTACGTCTTCTGTAGCACCGTCGATGTCTACCACCGCCCGCCGGAGCGCAACCCGATCACCGAGGATGCCGCCAGACACCCGAACGTGAGCGACTACGGCCGCAACAAGGCCGACGCCGAGGACGTGTTCATGGGCGCTCACGAGGACGGGAAGTTCGAAACGACCGTCATCCGCCCGTGGAGCACCTACGGCGAGGGCGGCGGCGTCCTCCATTCGTTCGGCGACGACACGTACTACCTCGACCGCCTTCGGGCGGGGAAACCCATCATCGTCCACGGCGACGGCACCTCGATTTGGGGGCCGTGCCACCGCGACGACGTGGCCCGCGCGTTCGTGAACGCCATCGGCAACGAGGCCGCGTACGGCGAGGCCTACCACGTCACCAGCGAGGAGTTCATCACGTGGAACCAGTACCACCGCCGCGTCGCCAGCGCCATCGGCGCGCCCGAACCGGAACTCGTCCACATCCCGACCGACGTGCTCACGTCGGTCGTCCCGGAGCGGACCGGCATGCTCCGCGACCACTTCCAGTTCGCCACGACGTTCGACAACAGCAAGGCGAAACGCGATCTGGACCACGAGTACACGGTCGACTTCGAGACCGGCGTCGCCCGGACCGTCGAGTGGTTGGAGGAGAACGACGAGATAGACGACTGGGACGAAGAACCGTTCGAGGACGCGCTCATCGAGGAGTGGCGCGTGGCGACCTCGGACGTGGTCGCAGAGCTAGCGGAGTATCGGTAAAACGGATAAAATCCGGGTCCCTGAATCGATCACGACTAAAAACAGAGGTGCACAGACGAACGATCACTCGCCTTCTTCGACTTCGAAGATTTCGTCGGCGACGAGTCCGTGTGCCTCCCGGTGAACCTTCTCGCCCGCTTCTTTGTTCGGTGCCTCGAAGAGGCAGAAGACCACTCCCTCGTCCTCGCCTGCCCAATAGGTCTTGTACTCCACGCCGTGTTCTTCCTGGGTCTCGATGTCCTGCTCGTGTGCCCTCGCCACGTCTTCGGCGGTCCCTTCTACCCCCCGGTGTACGTCCATGTATAGTGGCATGGCAGCTTGTATCTAGCACACACACCAGAATAAATATTTTTGATTGATACGTTTACTGATGGACGATAGCTACTCGAACGGGTATTCTTGAGATAGCACCACGACGGCTCGTGAAGATTGCGTAAATCGACGCGGATGGCTGATTTCCCACGAGCAAATAGTGACTGAACGCTGTCCAATTACGCCGAAACGACCGTGATCTGGCGTTCCCTGTCGATGGCGTACTCCAGTTCCTCCGCGATGGCGCTGCCGCGGGAAACCTGGATGTCGCCGCCGCGGCCGACCGTCGCGGTGAACAGGTACTCGCCGTCGGCCTGCACCTCGACGGTCTCCCCGGCGTGGCCGTCGAGCGGGATGATGACGTGACGCGACGTGATTTCGGGGGTAACGACGTTCCCCTTCGGAGCCACCGCCGTCGTCCCGACCGAGGACGGTTTCTCGTCGTGGGTCCGCACGTCGATGTCGATGCCGAGGCGGTTCTCGATGTCGTCGATGCGACCGCCGCCCTTGCCGATGACGTAGGAGATGTCGTTTTCGTCCACGTAGACGACGGCCTTGTTCTGCCCCTGCAGGTCGACGTCGACGTGCCCGCGCGAGACGGATTGGATTTCGCGCTCGATCTCCTGTCGGGCGAGGCGCGAGACGCCGGTTTCCTTCTCGTCACCGTCTTCCAAAGGGACCGTGACGACCTGCCGGTTGAAGGTGTAGATCTCGTATTCCGGCGTTCCGGTCTCGAACTCCTCCACGAGGATGACGGGGCGGGCGAGGTCCTCCTCGGTCATGCCTGCGGGCACCTTGACCTTCGTCCGTACGTCGTACACCTTCTCGATCTGCCCGGCTTCGATGTAGACGACGGTGTCCACGATCTGCGGAATCATGCCGAGTTCGACCCGGCCGATGAGCCGCTGCAGCGCGTCGATCGGTCGCGTGGCGTGGACGACGCCGACCATGCCGACGCCCGCGAGGCGCATGTCGGCGAACACCTCGAAGTCGTTCGTCTTCCGCACCTCGTCGTAGATGGTGTAGTCCGGCCGCACCATCAGCAGGGAGTCGGCGGTCTTCTCCATCTCGCCAGCCAACTCGGTGTACTGGGTGACTTCCGGGCCGACCTGCAAGTCGCGAGGTTTCTCCATCGTCTTCACGGCGAAGTCGTTGTCCGCGAGGAATTCCGCGACGGCTTGTGCGAAGGTGGATTTCCCGGCACCGGGTGCACCGGAGATGAGAACGCCGCGCTGGCGTTCGAGGAGTCGCCCGCGGAGTTCGTCCGCGTGCTCGTAGTCGTCCAGCGAGGTCTTGACGATGGGTCGAACCGCCGTGATCTCCCACGCATCCGCGAACGGCGGTTCCGCGATGGCGATACGGTAGTCGCGGAACTGGACGATGGTCATACCCGGTTCGTCGATCTCGATGAAGCCCTCGTTGCTCTGTTTCGCGCTCTGGATGATCTCCTGTGCGTACTCCTTGAGATCCTCGTCGGTCGAGGGGTCGTCACGGATTTTCTGATAGTGCATATCGCCGATCTCGCCGCGTTTGGCCATCGGCGGCACCCGCGACCGGAGGTGGACGCTCATCGTCTGCTCGTCGAAGAAATCCTCGATACTGAGTCGGCCGACGTCCTCGGTCTTCGGCGCGATGTACTCCACGTCCAACCCCTTGGCTTTCGCCACCTCGCTCTGCACGAGGTCGCTCGTGACGAAGGTGGCGTCGTGTTCCTCGGCCAGTTCGCGGATGAGCGCGTCTATCTCGCCGCGGTGGGCGTACCCCTGCTCTTCGGGTCCGGGGCGCACCCCGACGAAATCGAGATCGATGTCGCCCGCGTCCGCGAAGTCCGCGAGTCGCTGCAGTTCCGACAGACCGTCCCAACCGCTCTCCTCTCCTTTGTTCGCCTGCGATTCGAGTTCGCTAACGACGGCTTCGGGGATGAGAACCGTCGCCCCGGCAAAGTCACCGTCACCGACTTTCTGGGAAATCCGGCCATCGACGACGGCGCTCGTATCCGGCACTACGTTCATGTCTCTCGGTTCGTGCGGTAGCCTGATAAGGGTTTCAGCGTGTGAGTCATGCTTTTGGTAGTCGGTAACGTATGTGGGTCGATGCGTCACGCCCACCTCGTTCTCACCGTCGACGCCGAGACACGCGACCGAATCGAAGCCGACCTCGCGGACGAAACCGTCGAAGAGTGGCTTCTCGACGCCGTCGAACGGAAACTCGACCGCTACGCGGAGTACGAATACGTCGATGACTGTGGCATCTGACGGTTTCGCCGTTCGCTTCCGAATTTCGTCACTTGCTGCCGAAGCCACTTGCTATCGCAAGCGCCAAGATTAGAAGGCTGACAGAACAAAATGCGCAGGATGGTAGCACTCACGTCCGCGAGCCTCGATGAAACGTTCGAGACGCTTTCGGACGAACAACGGCGACAACTGTTGTACTACCTCTCCGAATCATCGGATGGCACCGCGACGGTCGAAGAACTGATCGAACTACTCGGGGGGAATGCACAGCAAACCGAAATACGTCTTCGACACGTTCACATTCCGTATCTCCGGGACACCGCGATGGTCGATTACGACGATCGGACTGAGACGGTTCGATATCGGGAAACCCCGTTTTTGGAACGAATAATCGACTGCTGTCCCGACGAGTTCACCTCGTGAAACTACCGCTCCGGACGTGAGTTCCGGATCCGTTCTTGCCGAGTTGCTGGATACTAAGCCCCCCGCCGAACAGATGGGTGTATGGACGAACTGGTCGAGTTGACCCGCGACCTCGTCTCGATTCCGAGTCACGAGGACGAGACGGCAGCGGGGGACCGTATCGAGGAATGGCTCCGATCGGAGACGGACGCCGACGTCACCCGCGACGGAAAAGGAAACGTCATCGCTCGAAGAGCGACTGGCTCCCAGACGCAGTCCGGGAACGTCGTCGCTCGCGGAACGACGGACGATGGAACGACCGATACGTCCCTCGCGTTCGTCGGCCACCACGACGTCGTTCCGCCGGACGACTCCCAGACCGACGGCGACGACTACGTGGTCGAAGAACGCGGCGGACGGCTGTACGGGCGAGGCGCGGCGGACATGAAAGGCTCCGTCGCCGCCTCGATGCTCGCGTTCCGCGACGCCGACCCGACTTGCGACCTCGTCTTCGCCAGTTTCGTCGGCGAGGAGATCGGCGGGACCGGTGCACGCTACGCCATCGACCACGACTTCGCTCCGGACTGTGCTATCATCGCCGAAGGCTCCACGAACTACTCGAAAGGGGACGTCACGGACGTCGTCGTCGCCCACCGGGGCCGACGGGCGAGCACCATCACGGCACACGGAACGGCCGCCCACGCCAGTGAACCCGAAGCGGGCGAGAACGCGATCTATCGCGCCACCGACGCCGTGGACATCGTGCGCGACTGTTCGGTCCCCACCGTCTCCGTCCTCGGGAACGAACTCTCGGGGAGCGTCGTCGCCACCGAAATCGAGGGCGGTAGCGCGTGGAACGTCATTCCCGCGACCTGTGACGTCACCATCGACGAGCGCACCGTCCCCGGCGAACGCGCCGCCCTCGAAGCGGTCGAGGAAATCGACGGCGTCGAGTGGTCCGTCGAACAGGACTTGCCACCGATGGAGTGCGATGACGCCGACTTCGCCGACACCGTGCTCGCGGCGGCGGAAGATGCACAGGACAACGACCCCAAACAGGTGACGAAACCCCACGCCACGGACGCGGGCTGGCTGGCACAAGCGGGCGTGACGTGCGTGGTCTGCGGTGCCTCAGAACCCGGCGAAGCACACACGAAGAACGAGAGCGTCGGCATCGACGTGCTGGAGCGCTGTTACCGGACCTACCTGAACACCGCCGAGCGACTGTAGGGCAGTGGCGAGTGGGGTACGGAGTTGGGACTTTTCTGTCCGTCGTACTTTCCGTGATTGCAGTTCCCGAGAGATGGGCATCGACTGCCCAGTCACGACTCAGACGACGCGGTTCGTAAGCTGTTCGTCGGCGTCGATGTGCTGGACGTTCTCCCGGACCAGTTCCGCGATGTGATCGTAGTAATCCACCTCCATGGCGGAGGCGTGCGGCGTGATGATGACGTCGTCCATGTCCCAGAGCGGCGAGTTCTCGGGTAACGGCTCCTCCTCGAACACGTCGAGTACGCCACCGGCGATACTCCCGTCTTGCAGGGCGGCAACCAAGGCATCCTGATCCGCGCAGGGGCCACGGGCGACGTTGATGAAGTAGGCGTCGTCACGCATGGCGTCGAACTCCGCTTCTCCCATCAACCCTTCCGTCTCGGCGGTGAGCGGGGTGGCCAGCGCGACGAAGCGGGCGTTCGAGATGGCCTCGTGGAGGTGGTCGTCCGCGTAGACGGTCCGGACGTGGGGAACCGACTCGGCCGAGCGGCGGACGCCGGTGACGTGCATACCGATGGCGTCGGCCCGTTTGGCGATTCCCTGTCCGAGCGTGCCGAGACCGACGACGCAGAGCGATTCGCCCTGTAGCGTGAACGGCACGTCCCAGTCCGGGCGACTCCACTCGTGGTCACCCTGCTGGCGGGTATAGACGTGTAGACGGCGGGCGAGTTGGAGCATCGTCCCCAACACGGTCTCGCCGACGCTGGTGCCGTGAATCCCCGTGCTGTTCGTCAGAATGATCCCCGCGTCCTCGAACTCGTCCAGCGGGAAGCGGTCGTATCCGGCCTGAACCGAGTGGATCCATTCGAGGTCGGCATCGAGAAACGAATCACGGTACGCGAAGGTGACGAGCGCGTCGCAGTCCGCCAACTCGTCCGGGTCGTCGCCCACGACGACGACCGTCGGGTCGACGGACGAAAGCGCGTCACGCAACTGCGCGGGAGGGAAGATGGCGCGTACGGACTCGTGGACACCGAGGTGAGAAATCTCCATGGAGGGGGTACCCACGGCGACAGGATGAATCTTCGGACGGCGGCAGTCGGATCGGGTTCACCGATAGTTTCCTGTCACCCCGGTACCAAATCGGGCGCGGTGGCTGTCGCGGTGCTCGAAGGCGTGTGAAGATTCGACTCGACGAAATTTCGAAGGGCGGCTCGGGAGAAATCCTCGTCACAAGGGGCTCGGAGGGGGTAACTTTCGTCACCGCCGCCCGGGCGGGAGTATCCGCTCGAACGGTTTGACTCTTGCGAGCGACGACTCCGAACGATGTTCAGCAAGCTGACTCAACGACTCTCGTTCTGCCATCCGGTGAGACCTTCCAGTTCCTCGGCCACCGAACCGATTCCTCCGCGGTCCAGGATACCGCGCTCGGTCACGTAGCCGGAAACGAGTTCGGCGGGCGTCACGTCGAAGGTCGGATTCACCACCGACAGGTCCGCATCGCCGTCGTACACCGCATTCGGTGAGCCGTCCTCCAACACGGGTTCGTCCGTCGTCCGAACCTTGTCAGTCGCGGTGACGACGAGAACGGGAACGTCCTCCCGGTTCGCCGCGAGCGCCGTGCCCCGCGTTCCGGTCTTGTTCACCACGTCGCCGCTCGGGAGCACCGAATCCGCGCCGCCGACGACGTAGTCGATTTCTTCGGTCGCCAGCACGTGCGCCGTCGCGGCGTCGGTGTGCAGGGTCACGTCGGTTCCCTCGGCCAGCGCCTCCGCCACGCCAACTCCCTCGTTCGCGGGACGCGATTCGGCGACGAACACGCGCGCCGCGTTCCGGAGCGCATCGAGCACGGTCCCCGAGCGCGAGAGCGTGAGCACCGCGGCGTCGGCGATTTCCTCGCGGGCGTTTTCCGTCGCGTCCTCGTCCACTCGGTAGGCTCGTTCGATGCCCTCGATAGCGGCGCGTTCGACCGTCTCGGGGTCCGCTCCCGAACCCCTCGCGTCGGCCATGGCGCGATTCACGCGGTTTCCCAGCGCGGCCATGCTCGGACGGGCGTCGAGCAAGTCGCGGGCGAGGGCGGCGAGTTCGTTCCAGTCACTGCTCCCGCCATCACCATCGCCACTGCCGCCGTCACCACTACCACCGCCACCGCGAACCGCACACGTTCCCGCTCGGTCCCGAAGGACTTCGAGCGCCCGGACGGAGATATATGCTGACCCGTGTTCGGCGTCCTCGACGACCGATTCGACCGTCGGCGCGACGCGGTCGTAGGAGGTCCAGAGGTCCGGAACCGTCTCGCGACGGAGAATTTCCGTCGGTGGGACCCACTCCGCCTCGGTCGTCTCCCAGTCGATTCGAACGTCCCGGCTCGCACAGTCGAACAGGTATGGATGCACGACCCAGCGTTTGTCCAGCGATTCGTCGTCCACCTCGAACGGGTCGCCCGATCGGACGAACGTGCAGTCGTCCAGCAGTCCGGTCTCCTCCTCGATTTCCTCGCGCGCGAGGGCGTCGGGGTCCCCCTCCGCGTGTCCGGCCACCCCTCCCCACTGCCCGGAGTACGACCCCACCTCCTCGCTTCGCCGGAGGAGCAACACCTCCCCACGGTTGCGCAGCATACAGGTCACGACGTGGGTTTCGTCCATGAGCGAAGCGACGAGAGCGCGGGAGTTCAACCTGTGGGCGAACGCCCTCGACGAGTAGAGTAATTGTCTTGGCGGAACCGACGAGGTCGGTTCTCCGAAACGATGCCCACCGCGTCACGCCTGTCATCGAAGCACCGTCCCGAAAATTCACCTCGAACTGTCGTTGACTACGAACATGGACGAACAGCAGGTCGTCGCCGCGTTCGTGGAGGAACACGAACTGACGTGCGACCCGGCGTATCGAATCCTCGATTTGGCGGCCGAAGTTGGCGAAATCGCGGCCGACGCGACGAAATCATCGAAATGGGGTGCTGACCCGGAAGCGCTCGACGTGAAGTCGGACGAAATCGGCGATGCGCTGTTCTCGCTGCTCGCGGTGGCGAACGCCCTCGACGTGGACGCGGACGACGCCTTGGACGAGGCGCTCGAAAAGTATCGGGCGAGAATTCACCAGAGCGGGAGCGCATCGTCGAAAACGGAGACGGATTTCGATACGTGAGCACTTCGAGAATCGAGTAAAACAGAGAGTAATTCGGGAACCGACCGTTACATCGGGAGCCGTTCTTTGATGAACCGCTTGAGGAGCGGGATATCTTCCTTGTGGATCAGTTTGAGCATGCCGCGAATCTGCCCGTTGTTCGCGTTCGCCAGCGTGCTGTGACTGAGCTGTTTGAGGTCACGAATCAGCGTGTCGTAGCGCTCGTTTTTGGCGAGGTAGAGCAGTTGCGTCATCAGCAAGCGCATCCGGGCGTTAGGTGCGACGTTGCTGTGCCAAAGATTGTCGTAGATGGACATGTTGTCCGCCGACGTATCGGGGGTGGTCGTCATGAAACAGCGGTCGGCGGTTATCGCCGCCGCGCGTGCGGACTTCATGCCGACGTGGATACCCTCGCCCCAGAGCGGGTCGATGGTCGGAACGGTGTCGCCGATGGCCATGAAGTTGTCCGTGGAGAGCGCGCCCGGCGTCTGGATGTGGGCGGAGCCACGGTGTTGCTTGCCTTCGATTCGTTCCGCGTTCTCGAACCGTGGGTCGTTGTCGAGCCAGTACTGGAGGTAGTCGTCGATGCCCATGCCCTCCTTGGCGTAGTCGCTGTGACTCTCGTTCTGGATGTAACAGAGTCCGACCTTTGCCGTGTCCTCGCCCGTGTGGAAGATCCACGAGTAGCCGCCGGGCGCGAGGTCGTGGTCGAGTCGAAGCATCATCGCGTCGGTGAGGTCGGCATATCCCTCGGGGTCGATATCGATGCCTTCCATCTCGAACTCGACGCCGATGGCCTGATTCTCGCGCTTGAGGTCGCTCACGCCGAGATGCTTTGCGAGCGGGGCGCTCGGACCGGTCGCGTCGATGATGATGTCGCCGTACACTTCCTGGTTGCCGGAGTAGCGAACCCCGACGATATCGTTGTGCTCCATGATGGGTTTCGCGACGCGGGAGCCGAACCAGTATTCAGCACCTTCCTCCCGGCTATCCTCCACCAAGAAGCGCTTGAAATCAGCGAATTCGAGAACTGCACCCGGTTGGGACTTGGCGAAGTACTCGTTCGGGGATTCCAGGACGACGTTGTCGGTGTAGTTCATCACGACTTCGTCCGGGATGCCGAACGCCGCCATCATCGACGAGAACGTCCCGGCGGTCGATTTGTTGCTCTGTTGTG
This sequence comes from Haladaptatus sp. AB618, assembly GCF_024136965.1. NCBI lineage: Archaea > Methanobacteriati > Methanobacteriota > Halobacteria > Halobacteriales > Haladaptataceae > Haladaptatus > Haladaptatus sp. AB618. Next base: position 250,739 of record NZ_JAMYJX010000002.1, read on the forward strand.
GGAAGCCGTCTTCCTTCTCGGCTTCGAGAACGACGACCTCGTAGCCACGCTGGGCCAAGTCCCGCGCACACTGTGCACCGGCGGGACCCGCACCTGCGATGATCACATCGTAGTGCTCGCTCATGCCGTCACCTTCGTCGCGCATGAGGAGGGTTCCTCCGTTTCGAACGCTTGCAATGAGGGGGAATCGGCGGTCGAACGGCCGTCGGTTCCGTCGCAGCGTCGGCCAGTGTCATAAGAGTCGAATGTCGTCGCGGCGGGGGAACACCCGGTGCCGCTAACGACAGTACACATGTCCGCAGTCATCTCTATACCTTCTTACCGTTCATCTCATAAAAAACAGGCGCAAACGGCTTGATGAACCGGGTTTTCGTCGTGAGCGGATGGTCAGATGTGTCTGTGTCTCATACTACCATGGACGGCCGACAGCCGGTAGACTACCCGGCCGTCGCGGAAAAAACGAAATAGAAATCGAACCCGAACTGCTTCAGTAGAACTCGCGCACGAGGTCCATCGCGTCCTCGGGTGCGCCGTCCGGAATCTCGGTCATGTTCTTCCCGAGACCGTGGAGTTCGCCGTACGGGACGCTGTCCTCGTCCTGGTAGATGACGCCCTGATACTCCTTGCTGGCGTCGAGGATTTTCTCCTTTGCCGCGTCGTAGTCGTGCGGGTCGTGACCCTCGTCCGCGAGGTCGACGATGGCGTCGCGGTAGTAGTCGTACGTGTCCACGTCGTTGAACGTGACACACGGCGAGAAGACGTTCACGAAGCCGAAGCCGTCGTGCTCGATGGCCTTCTGGACGATTTCCGCGTGACGCTGTGCGTCCGTCGAGAAGGACTGTGCAATGAACGTCGCGCCCGCCGAGAGGGCGAGCGCGAGCGGGTTGACCGGCGGCTGTTTGGGGCCTTCCGGCGTCGTGCTCGTCTCGAAGTCCTCGCGGCTGGTCGGCGAGGCCTGTCCCTTCGTCAGTCCGTAGATGCGGTTGTCCATGACGATGTAGGACATGTCCACGTTGCGTCGAACTGCGTGGATGAAGTGACCCACACCGATGGAGTAACCGTCACCGTCACCACCCGCGACCATCACTTCGAGGTCGGGGTTGGCGAGTTTGACACCCGTGCCGACCGGGAGCGCACGTCCGTGAACGCCGTGGATGGCGTAGGAGTGCATGAACGTCCCGATCTTACCGGAGCAGCCGATACCGGCGACGACGAACGTGTCGTCCGGCGTGTTGCCGGTTTCGGCGAGTGCTTTCATCATCCCGTTCATCGTCCCGAAGTCACCGCATCCGGGACACCACGTCGGTTGCTTGTCCGACTTGAAGTCGGTGAATCGAACCTCTGAACTCATGCTTCTATCTCCTGTCCGAGTTTCGCCTTGATATCGTCAGCCAATTCGTCGGCCTTGAATCGGATACCGTTGTACTTGTTTATCCGCTCGACACGGGTAAGCGCGTCGTGTTCGAGAACGTCGGCAAACTGCCCGGTGGCGTTACACTCGACCACGATGACCGTGTCCGCGGACTCGATGTCCTCGGTGAGGTCGGGACGCGGGAAGATGTACGGAACCGAGAGGAACCGAACGCTCACGTCGTCCTCTTCGAGGAAGTCGAGGGCTTCGCGCATCGGCCCTTCGTTCGACCCCCACGAGATGACGAGCGTGTCCGAGTCGGCGTCACCGAACTCGCGCGGCGTCAAGTCCTCCTCTTCCTTGGCCGTCTCGACCTTGCGGTTGCGCTTGTCGACCTGTTCGACACGAATCTCGGTGTCCTCCGTCCGGCGACCGAGCGCGTTGTGTTCGAGACCGGTGGACATGTGGGCACCGCCCTTCGTTCCGGGGAACGCGCGGGGGCTGATGCCGTCCGCGGTCGGGAAGTGGGGTTGGAACCTGTCCTGTTCGTCCGTCCACGCGTCGATGTCGTCCTCGTCCACGACGTTTCCGCGGTCGATTTCGACCGCGTCCATGTCGAATTCCTCGGGCGCGAACGTCTGCTCGGTGACCGCCATCGCGAGGTCGGCGAGCAGGAAGACCGGCGTCTGGTACTTCTCGGCGAAGTTGAACGCCTCGATGGTCTTGTGGAAACACTCGGCGATGTTCGTCGGTGCGACGACGAACCGCGGAATCTCGCCGTGGCCACCGTACAGCGTCATGTTCAAATCGCCCTGTTCCTGCTTGGTCGGCATCCCGGTCGATGGACCGGAGCGCATCACGTCACAGATGACGAGCGGCGTCTCGCTCTGTGCGATGAGGCCGAACGTCTCGGTCATCAGGTCGATACCCGGACCGGACGTCGCCGTCATCGAACGTGCGCCTGCGCGTGCCGCGCCGAGCGCCATGTTGATGGCCGACAGTTCGTCCTCGGCCTGCATCACGGTGCCGCCGAAGTGCTCGATTCGGCCCGTGAGATACTCCATGACGTTCGTCGCTGGCGTGATCGGATAGCCGGAGTAGAACCGACATCCTGCGGCGAGTGCGCCCATGCCGATGGCCTCGTCACCGTTGAGTAGGACGTAGTCGTTGTCCGTCGTCTCGATGTCGTAGGCGAAGTCGTGGTCGTACTCCTCCTGGACGTACTCCTGCCCGAGAAGGGCGGCTTTCTTGTTGTTCTCGACGATGGCCTCACCTTTGGAACCGAACTTCTTCTCGAGTGCGCTGTCGAGGTTCTCGATGGGGAAGTTCGTTACTTCGCAGGCCGCGCCGAGCGCGACGACGTTCTGCATGATGGTTCCGCCAGCGTCCTTCGCGAGGCTGCGGAGCGGAACGGCCAGCCCGATCATCTCCTCGGGGATGTCGACGTCCTCCATCTCCGTTCGTTCCCCGTCGTAGATGATGACGCTGTCCTCGTGAAGCTCATCGAGGTTCTCGTCGATCGTCCGCTGGGTCAGTGCTACGAGAATGTCCAATCGGTCCACGACGCTCTCGATTCGGTCGGTAGACGACCGAATCTTGTACGCGGTGTACCCACCTCGGATACGGGACGCGAAATCCTTCGACGTGAAGACATGTCGGCCCGCCCGGGAGAGTGCTTGCGCAAAGATTTTCCCGGTCGAATCGATTCCATCGCCGGCTTCGCCGCCGAGGCCCAGTTCAGGTCTTGCATCGTTGCTAGGCTACCCGGTGGCAAATCAAAAGCCTTCTGAAGCGGACTCGGTGAAGCGGCAAGGAATTTGGTACTTACGGCCAAAGGTCCGATATGGATGGAACTGAGGTCGAAGTGAAGTCGGTGAGTAATGTCGGCGGAAATACAATCGCGTTGGAGATCGAGGCCCCTTCGGACTTTTCGGCTCGGCCGGGACAGTTCCTGCAAGTCGCGGGAACCGTCGATGACGAGGAGATCACGCGCCACTACACCCTTTCGTCGCCCGACGCTGAGGGGACGTTCGAGATCACGGTCGCCGTCGACCCGGACGGCGAACTCGGCCCGTGGCTCGCGGCGCGCAGTGCGGGCGAGACGGTGGAGATTGCCGGTCCGTTCGGGCGGTCGTACTACGAGGGCGAACCGAGCGTCGTCGTTCTCGCGGGCGGACCGGGTGTCGGCCCGGCAGTCGGAATCGGGGAGCGCGCGCTCGCGGAGGGCGGCGACGTGACCATCGTCTATCAGGACGACGCTCCCGTCCACGAGGGACGACTGCGGGAACTGGAAGCGGGCGGTGCGACGGTCGTCATCACCGACGAACCGCTTCCCGAGAGCGAGAACGCGCGGACAGTTCTCGCGCGCGCGGACGGACAGGTGTTCATCTACGGATTCACGCCGTTCCTGACGGAGGCACGGGACGTTCTGGCGACGGTCGGACACGACCCGGACGAGGCGAAGTCCGAAAACTTCGGTTGATATTGGAAAAAACAATACCCTTTTATCACACCGTGAAAATAACCCACACTTAATGGGTCTCAGATGTTCGCTGTTAGGCCACGACTACGGCGAGTCCGAAATCGAGCGCGAGCGCGAAGAGCAAGGTAACGAAGTGGTGGTCACGGTTCGGGAGTTCGAGAAATGCCAACGCTGTGGTGCCGAAAGCATCATCAGCGAGAACAAGGAAGTCACGACGATCGAGGAACCGGAACCGACACCGGAGCCGATGGAAAGCAGGACGGAAGACGGGCTAGCGGGATCGGCATCGGTAGAACCGACACCGGCCGAACAGGAATCGGTCGAACCGATGACGACCGGACCGGAATCCGAGACGGAAATCATCGACGAGACGGTCGAGTCGGACCCGGAACCAGTCGGTTTCAACGACGATGACTTCCATCCGCCGGAGAGCGCGGACGAGGACGACGGCGTCATCCTCGACGACGAGGACGACGAGGTCGAAGAACGGAGCCGTGGTCACGGTGAGTGGCCTGACCCCGAGGACACGAACGTGGACGAGTCGGCCCGCGGGTCGACGGACTGGCCCGATACCGGACTCGATGACGAGGGATTCGACGCGCAAGTCGATGACGGAAGCGACGTCGAGGTGAGCTTCGGTGGCGGATTGACGCCGGAAAGCGCGCCTCACGCGGAGGACGATGCCGAGTTCGTGGAGGCCGAGCCCAGTGAAGAAACGGGGTTCGTGCGGACCACGCGGCCCGAACCACAGCGGGAAACGGGATTCACACGCGCACGGGAGGCACCGAAACCGGACCAAGCTTCGGAATCGAGTCCGAGCGCAGAACTCATCTGTCCCGAATGCGGGCAGTTCGGCGGTGCTGCCTCGGGTTCGTCACTCCGCGCAGGGGACATCTGCCCGGAGTGTCGGAAAGGATACCTAAGCGAACACGAGTAGACACGACGCGAAAAGGGTAAACATCCACCCCTCTAATCTGGGTCCAACTCATGAAAGAATACAAAATGCGACGCGGTGAGCATCTCGAAGACCGAATGCCCGACCTGAAAGCGAGCATCGAGGACTACTTCGGTCCCATAACGGCCACCGAGGATTTCAACGGACACGAACTCTACGTGGTCGAAGAACCGGACAACCCCGTTTTCAAGCGAATCGTGGCCGGTGCCGCATCGTACAGCGGAAAGAAGGACAAACTCGCCGTTGACTTCGAGGAGCGTCCCGCCGAGGACGTCATCGCGGAGGGGAACGCCGACGCTGCTGCCGACGCGGTGAGCAAGAAAAACGAGTTCCTTCTCGAAGCGACCGGCCGCGACGCGAAGGCACGCCGTGACTCGCTGAAACGAACCGTCGAAGACGACGCGGACACGCCGGACGACGTCTAATTCCGACCGAGTTTTGTTCGACTGACGTTGACACCGGTCGGCGTCACGATAAGTTGGTCATCACCTTTCTGAACGATGTCGCCGTTGACTTCGCGGGCGACCTGCTGGAGTTCGTCAGTGATGCGCTCGACGGTGGTGTCCTGCGTTCGAAGCCGAGTGATATCAGCGATAACGATGTCGCCGTCGTAGACGGCGTCTTTGATGGCGATAACGTCCTGCTGTCCTTGGATCTCGGCGATGTGAACGTTCAATCCTGACTCGCTGGGTGTGGTCTCGAAATCGTCCAAATCCAGCTCGACATAATCCCCGGCGCTTCCCGATTGCGTTTCGCCGAGAATCTTATTCATGAATCCCATAGAACTACGGGGCAATCGAACGAGTATAGTTCTTACGTCAGACGGAGCGACGAGCGAGCACGTAGAGCAGGTAAATAACGCGCTTTTTTGCTCGCACGCTTTGTTCCCCTCTCCATGACGTTCAGCATCTGTGTCCGAGAGGAGTACACGGACGAAAGCGGGGACGACCAGACGCGGTTCGGCGTCGCGGTGACGACACGCCTTCCGGGGGTCGGAACGCTCTGTCCGTTCGCCAGCGAAAACGGGGCGATCGCCACCCAGAGCCTCGTCAACGTCGAACTCGGACGGAAGGGAATCGAGTACGTGGACGACGGCCTCGCGATCGACGATGCGCTCACGGCGCTGCTCAACGCCGACGAAGGGGCGGAGAACCGACAACTGCACGGCGTGGACGCGGAGGGGACGTTCACCTTTTCCGGGGAGGAGTGTCACGGCTGGTACGGCCACGATAGCGGCGAGAACTACACCGTCGCCGGGAACTTGCTGACCGGCGAATCCGTCGTCGCCGAGACGGCACGCGCGTACCGCGAAAGCGCGTACGAGGACCGGCCGCTCGCCCAACGGCTCATCGACGCGTTGGCCGCGGGCTACGCCGAAGGCGGGGACAAGCGCGAGGAACTGACCGTCCAGAGCGCCGCGCTGTTGATCGAGACGACCGAACCCAAGGAGACGGATCCGTACTACAACGATCTGCGCGTGGACGCGACCGAAACGCCGATCAGGGACCTGCGGGAGGCCTACGAACTCGCCGGTGACGGGTTCACCGCCGCCGTCGAGCGCTACGAAGCGGCCAACGATGACGGGAACGACGACACGTAGCACGTACGACCCTCGATGCGGACGATGCCGGTCGAAACGGGTGGGTTTATAGACGAGACGAACGCACGACGGATTATGGAAGTCAAATCTCGCCATCATCTCCGGAGCGACGAGGTTCGGGAGATCGACGCGGCGCTCGAAGACACCCTCGGCGTCGAACTCGATGCCGACACCTACGAACTCGTGGAACTGGAGGATTCGGCCTTCGACATCGTCCTCGTGGACGGGGAACCGACGGTCTTCTACACCGACGGCGAACCGTTCCTCACCGTTCAGGGTGCGAACGCCTACCCGCCGACGAAGCGCGTCGTCACCGTGGACGCGGGTGCCGTCTCGTTCGTCAGCGACGGTGCCGACGTGATGCGGCCCGGAATCGTGGAAGCGAGCGACGACATCGAATCGGGCGACCTCGTGGCTATCGCCGAGGAGACCCACGGCAAGGTGCTCGCCATCGGCCGTGCGAAGACGGACGGCGACGAGATGGTCGGCGACTCCGGCAAGGTGGTCGAATCCGTTCACTTCGTCGGGGACGACCTCTACGAATTCGTGGTCTGATCGGACCCGAAACGTTCCCGGCAAAAAGGCGAAGTGTGAGGGCGTCGAAGGGCGTGATATGTGGGGTTCCCGGTGGACCCGGGAGAAAAAGTCGGTCGACTGTATCGCGTGTGGCGATGCCGTTCGGCGCTCCGCGGCGCGCGAGTACGACAAGGAGGGGAATCGCTGGGAGCGCAACGGAAAGACCTTCGAGCACCTCTGCAAGGCGTGTCACCGCGAGTTGTGTCATCAGCCCCGCGACGAGTTGGAGGGGCTTCTCGTGGAGATGGACGCCGACCACGTCGAACAGGACGAGTTTTTAGCCCGGTACGAAACCGCCATCCGAGACCGATACGGCCCGCTGGAAGAACGGGAAGGATAGTCAGTCGATACGCCTAACTTCCCAACTCCCTTATCAGCGGGCATGACGAGCGACGCACAGGCTGAGGCGGGCACCGCCGAAGGCCAAGGCCCGGTCGAAATCTCCGAAGATCTCGCCGAGCGACTCGACAGCAAGCGCGAACAGCTGTTCGAGAAGTTCGAAATCAGGGACGGGTTTCCCGGCCCCGTGATGACGGAGGCCGAGAAACGAACCGAGAACATCCAACAGGAGATTCAGGACGAAGTCGAGGAACGAAAAGACCTGCGCGAGATGACGACGTGGACGACCGACCCCGTCGACGCACAGGACTTCGACGACGCCATCTCCGTCGAGGAGCACGAGGACGAGTACGTTCTCTGGGTTCACATCGCCGACGTGACCCACTACGTCCACCCCGAATCGAACATGTGGGAGGAAGCGGTCAAACGCGGTAACACGGTGTATCTCCCCGCCTACACGATCCACATGCTCCCGCCGATGCTGGCCGAGACGGTCTGTTCGCTGGTCCCCAACGAGGACCGCCTCGCCCACACCGTCGAGATGCACCTCGACAAGGAGAACCTCTCGTACGAGACCATCGACATCTACAAATCCGTCATCCGGAGCGACGAGCGACTCACCTACTCGCAGGCCGAGGAGCGACTGGACGACGAGGACGCCCCGCTCCACGAGGAGTGCAAACTCTCCTTCGAACTCGCCGACCGGATGCACGAGCAGCGAAAGGAGGACGGCAGTCTCGTCCTGAACCCGCGACGTGACCGCGCCCACACCATCATCGAGGAGTCGATGCTGAAGGCGAACAAGGCCGTCACGCACGAACTGATGTGGGGCCGTGGCGTCGAGGCGATGTACCGCGTCCACCCACAGCCGACGCCCGACGAGTGGGGTAAGGCGCTCCAGGAGATACAGGACTTGAACGGCGTTTCGATTCCGGGTAGTACGTGGGACGACCCGCGGATGGCCGTCAACGCCACGCTGGAGGAAGCGCCGGGCCGACAGCTCGACAAGATCCAGTGGGCCGTCATGAAGGTGATGCCCCGCGCTCGCTACATGAGCGACCCGTTCGGCGGCCACCACGCGCTGAACTTCGAGATTTACGGCCACTTCACCAGCCCGATCCGGCGGCTCTCGGACCTCATCAACCACTGGATCGTCTACACCAACGATGTCCCGGAGGACCTCGTAGCGCTGTGTGATCGCGCCAGCGACAAACAGGCCGACGCGGAAGCCTGTGAGCGCGAGTACAAACAGTTCCTCGAAGAGGTCGGACTCGACCCCAACGCGGTCAACAACCGCGGCATCGAGGTCGTCGAGGACGACGAGTAGACGCGATCGATGTTCCCCGACTCCCGCAACGTTCTCGAACCGAACTGCTCGCGCTGTCCCGAACTCGCCGCGTGTCGAAACCGCATCTCGTGGGGGACCGGTCCGTTGGATGCCGACGTGATGGTCGTCGGCGAAGCACCCGGTGCTGGCGCGCCGGACGCGGACCTGTGGCAGGGCGGCAACTGGACGGGAATGGCGTACACCACGCGACACTCGGGACGGAAGATTCGCAGGGTGTTCGACGAACTCGGCTACGACGCGTACTTCACCAACGCCGTGAAGTGCTTTCCCGAGGGGGACGACGGCTCGAACCGCGAGCCGCGTGCCGAGGAGTTGGCGAACTGCTTCGAGCACTTGCAAACGGAAATCGAACAGGTCGGCCCATCCGTCATCGTCACGACGGGAAAACACGCCACGAAACTCCTGTTCGACTTCGAGTCGATTCGAATGAACGGCTTTCTCGAACGCGTGCTCTCGCCGGTCGAATGCGAGCGACTCGGCGTGACGGCTTTGCCACTGCTTCATCCATCGTACGAGAACGTCTGGCGGAAGCGACTCGGCTACGACCGACCGGAATACATTGCGGCTATCGGTTCCGAACTCTCGGCGTTGGTTTGATCACTCGTCAGCAGGTGCGGTTTCGGATGCACCGGACGGTGTGTCCGTGTCGTCCGTGATGTGTATCATCCCGTCGCTTTCGTACGTGATCTCGTAACCGCGGTAGCTAAATACCGCTTTGCCGCCGATCCGATCCTGCCCATCGACTCGCGGCCGAAACAACGAGTCCAATGCATCGGGGTCCACCGCGTCGTATAGACGTGGACCGATCTCGTCGGGTGACGCGTCCTCGTGATCCGCGATCGCGTTGACGACGGCGGTACTGGGCCGCTCGCCGTCCTGCAAATGGTAGGAAGTATGTTCCATTCCAGTACTTCTCTTAAGATTCGTCAATGGTTAAGTATGTCGGATAAATCTGTGTAAATACCATCCTAAAGATAGTATTTCCCCAATTTCGAAATAATCACGACTTCAATCGGAGACGTCCTTCTGACCGAAGTGGTCGTACGGTTGCATGTGTTCGTCTTTCACCAGCAGTTGATCGACGACATCTAGACCCATGTCGTCGAGTTGTTTGCTGACCTCGGTCGCGTCCTCGCGGGTCGTCGCGACCGCCTCGACGTGGAGGTTCTGCACGCCGACCATGATCTCCTTGACGTTGACGACGCCCGACGCGTCGAGTGCCTCCGCCGCCAGTTCCTCGCGCTCGGGGATCGGAGCGGTACAGATGAAGAGAACGCGGAGCGGGAATCCCGCTTCGTGGTAGTCGATCTGTGGGTGATAGCCTCTGATGACTCCCGCCTCTTCGAGACGTTGGAGTCGATTTCCGACGGTACTGGCGGAGACACCCACAGCATCCCCGATTTCCGTCGTCGTCATATTGCGTGCGTCCTCTTGGAGCAAGTGAAGGATGCCCCGGTCTACGTCGTCAAGTGTGTCGTGGCTCATTGGTCTGTTATCGAAACCGCTACTCACTATTCATACCCTGTTCCTAAAAAGTCGGCACGCGTTCGAGATGACAAACTTTCGTGGGAGGCATGGCCGAAACATGGCGAGAAGCCAACTCGCCACCAGAGCCTCCGGCACCGTCGAACACTTGCCTGGTAGTACACCCGGGCTTCGGGCGTATTTCATACGAATACCGCTACCCCCTTTATTATATTCCGAATAAGCGAGGCGTCCTCGGAAAAAACTCGGTGAAACGGTGGTCGAACCGAATTTCTCGGTTCGGTCAAATTCCGGTTTGCAGCCGGTTTTCGCGGGGTTTGGGCCATGAAACGGTCCGAGAAATGACGGATTTTGCTGAACAATCCTCTTGTCTGTCGTGTTGAGAGGATCGTCGGATGTTCGAACCTCTCCACCCGCTGGACTCCTCGGAGGCACGAGTAAGTCGGCGAGAATCGAGCGCCGAATCGAGTGCTACGGGTTGTTTCGAGAGAACTGTCGTACGTATCGCTCTCGACTTGGTGGAATAAAATGTCACACTTATTGATTTGGAATTTCCCACGACTCGACAAGGCTTATGGGTTGATAGAATACTCCACTCACCATGCAAGCAACGAGGCGGATAAACCATACCTACCGAAATCGGCTATTTTCCGGGCTTTTAGCCGGTGTGGGGGCGTTTCTTGGCGGCTATGGCTTGACGTGGGCTTTCGTCACGCTCGACGAGCTACCGACCTTTTCGTTCGCCGCCGAGAAGTGGCAAGTCGTCACGTGGTACTTCTACAACGCGCAGTTCGTCGAAATCTCCCAAACCATCTCCGGTTCCGATGACTCCAACTATCTTCGGAACAGCGTCGATCTGATCACTAACTCCTCGGATCCGTATATCCAGTTCCTCCATCTCCTGCCGCTCGTCGCCATCTTCATCGGTGGCGTTCTCCTCGCTTCTCACCTGGGTCGCGCCCGGACGGTCCCGCACGCGGCGCTGAACGGTGCACACGTCGTCGTCGGTTACCTGCCGATCAGTCTCGTCGGTGCGTACATCGCCTCGAAACACGTCTCCGCCATCGGCGTGACCGCGCGCGTCGGTCCGAGGTATCTCGACACGCTCCTGTTCATGGGCCTCCTGCTCCCCCTCGTCGTCGGTTCACTCGGCGGCTTGGTTTATCACGTCGTTCGGGGATAACCCCCCACTCGTCACTCCTGTTTTTACTCGTCGTAAACGGTGGAAGTGGACTCGCGGAGATGGGTCCTTGCGGTTCCTGAACCCACTATATCGTCGAAATGAATCGAGAAGCCGTCAAGTAACGAGATGAATCAGATAGACGTGCCAGAACCAATCGAGCGGCGTCCAAACGCCGAAGGAGTGGGACACGGCGTCATCGAGCGCGATGAGCACGCAAAACAGCGCCGCCAACCGGAGATCGGACGCGCTGTCCGACCAGAACGAACGGAACACCACCGCCAGTAACGAACCTACGATACCCGATAGTGTCAGCAACGCTCCTGTGGCGGGGTAATCCGGCCACACGAAGAGGAAGCCGAACAGCGCCACCGTCAGCGCTGTCACGGTGATCCATGCCTCTCGTTTGGGCATGCGGTTCGAGGCCACCCAGCAGACGATGTACGCCGCTAACACACCGATGTAGAGGTGGTGCGGAGCCAGAATGTTCCCGTCCGGAAGGCGCTGGGCTGGAAACGTCATCGTTCTTCGCCGTCGGAGGTGGCGGAGAACGAGTACGACCGAGGCATATATTTACTATACCCATCGTTTTCGAGTCAGGCCTTTTCAACCATCGTCCCCAGGCGCTGTCCAGATGAATCAGGGAACTACTACGTATTCGATTCCGTGAAACTACTGGCTGTTACCGACTCCTTGTCGATACTCGCTTCGGCTTTTCCGAACGGGCGGCGGTCCGGTGGAGTTCCTGCGGAACACTCACCAATCGCCTCGCCACCAAGCGAACGAAGTGAGCGAGGGGGACTACGGCGAGTCCACTGACTGACTGAACGGAGTTCCCGTGATCGAAGCGAACGGGAGCACGGAAGAGCGAAGCTCTTCCGGAGTGGAGTGAGAGAAGTGGACTCGCCGGGGTTTGAACTACGCCAAGACGTTCCGGCTCGCTACGCTCGCGGGCATGCGACTTGTCTAATTAAAATCCGCTCATCCATCCTCGCTACGCTCGGATGGACTCGCCGGGATTTGAACCCGGGGCCTCTTCCTTGCGAAGGAAGCGATCTGCCACTGATCTACGAGCCCTCGAATTATTGTACCATCCGTGCGTTACTTGTAGCTTGTGTTTCGGTGCGGAGGATGTGAAGGCGTCCCGCGATTAGCCCCAGTGCGAAGCCGGTAAAGTGGGCGAGAAGGGCGACGCCAGGAGCCGCTGTCATCAGCGTGACGAGGGTCGTGAAGACGACGACGATGAGGACCTGCACGCGGCGCGAGAGTCGCAGGCGGCCGAACACGGCCTCCGAGATGTCGTTGCTGGCGATGAGGTAGCCGTACAGGCCGAGGATTGCGCCGCTGGCTCCAAGGACGGCGGGGGCCTGACTGCTGAACAGCTCCGTCACCCACACCTGCACCAGTCCGGCCGCCATCCCCACCGTGAGAAAGAAGGCGTGATAGCGGGCCGTCGTTGTCCCGCGCTCGACGATGAACCCGACGAGCACCAGCGCGACGGCGTTGGAGAAGAGGTGGGCGAACCCGGCGTGTGAGTACACGCTCAGCGGCAGCGTCCACACGTGGCCCGCCACGGGCGGCGAGAGCGCGAACAGCCCCAGCGCTAACGCGGGGCTGACGAACCGAACCGCGGATTGGACGACGAAGACGACGAGACAGACGGCGAGCGTCTGAATCGTCGGCGAGCGGGAAAGACGCATACTACTACTCGTCACCGAGACCACAAAAAATGACACCACGGGACGGCTGCTCGTCGTCGTGACGGCGCAACCGCTGGTCGATAGGTGAAAAACGAAAGAAGATTTGCAAAGATTTCCGTCGCGCGGGTATCCGCGCAACCGGTGAGTTCCTCGGTTCAGTCTTCGAGGACGATCTCGATGCTGACGTCGTTCGGAACCTGAATGCGCATCAACTGTCGAAGCGCGCGTTCATCGGCGTCGAGGTCGATGAGGCGCTTGTGGACGCGCATCTCCCAGTGTTCCCACGTCGCAGTGCCCTCTCCGTCGGGCGACTTGCGCGTCGGGATCTCCAGCGTCTTCGTCGGGAGCGGAATCGGACCGCTCAGGGAGACGCCGGTCTTCTCAGCGATCTCACGGACATCGTCGCAGATGTCGTCGAGGTCCGAGGGGTTGGCTCCTGCGAGTCGGACACGTGCTTGCTGCATCGTTTACTTCTCGTTGACTTCGAGGACCTGACCTGCTGCCACGGTCTGACCCATGTCACGGATTGCGAACGAACCGAGTTCCGGAATCTCGCCCGCAGGCTCGATGCTGAGTGGCTTTTGCGGTCGGACCGTGACGGTTGCTGCGTCACCGGACTTGATGAAGTCGGGGTTCTCCTCCGCGATTTCACCGGTGGACGGGTTGATCTTCGCGTCGATGGACTCGATGGTACACGCGACCTGCGCCGTGTGGGCGTGGAAGACCGGCGTGTAACCGGCCGTGATGACGCTCGGGTGCTGCATCACGACGATGCGAGCCTGGAACGTGTCGGCCACTTTCGGCGGGTTGTCGGCTGGGCCACACACGTCACCGCGACGGATGTCGTCCTTGCCGATGCCACGCACGTTGAAACCGACGTTGTCGCCGGGTTCCGCTTTCGGAACTTCCTCGTGGTGCATCTCGACGGTCTTCACTTCGCCACCGACGTCGCTCGGCTGGAACGAGACGTTGTCGCCCACGTTGAGCGTACCCGTCTCGACACGTCCGACCGGCACCGTACCGATACCGGAAATCGTGTACACGTCCTGGATGGGCAGACGGAGGTCTGCGTCCGTTGGCGGCTCGGGTGCGTCGAGGTTGTTGAGGGCCTCGAGCAGGGTCGGGCCGTCGTACCAAGGCGTATTGTCCGAGGATTCGGAGACGTTGTCACCCTCGAACGCGGAGGTCGGGACGAACGTCGCGTCGTCGGACTTGAAGTTGACCTGCTTCAGGAGCTTCGAAACCTGCTCTTTGACGTCGTCGTAGGTGTCTTCCTTGTAGTCGACGACGTCCATCTTGTTGACCGCGATGATGAGCTCGTTGATACCGAGCGTCTTCGAGAGGAAGACGTGCTCCTGGGTCTGGGGCGCGACACCGTCGTCTGCGGCGACGACGAGGACAGCGTTGTCTGCCTGCGATGCGCCCGTGATCATGTTCTTCACGAAGTCACGGTGGCCCGGACAGTCGACGATGGTGAAGTAGTACTCGTCGGTGTCGAACTCTTGGTGGGCGATGTCGATCGTGACACCACGCTCTCGCTCCTCTGCGAGGTTGTCCATCACGTAGGCGAACTCGAAGCCGCCTTTACCCTTCTCTTCCGCTTCTTCGCGGTGCTGTTCGATAACGTGCTCCGGGACGCTCCCTGTCTCGAAGAGGAGTCGCCCGACCATCGTGCTTTTACCGTGGTCGACGTGGCCGATGACGGCCAAGTTCTGGTGTGGTTTGTCGCTCATTGTATATCTCACGCGCAGATGCGCTCTGGAGGAATTATTTGGCAGAAGCGGTTAAAACCATTTCGATACGCTATGCGAGCCATCTCGCCGCCGTCTGGCGGTTAATGGCAACAGATGTCATGGTGAAAATGAACACGGGGGGTTTATGATTCGCGTTCGAGCCGCGTCACGTCGGCCAGCACTGCCGTCGCCGTTTCGGGACCGCCCGCACCGCGTCCACTGATGTTGAGTCGTCCGGCGTATCTCGTCTCGAATTGGACGATATTCCGGGTTCCGGACACCGCGAGCGTCCCGTTTTCGGGGACGAGACGCGGGCCGACGCTGACACCGTCCCGGGCGACTTCGCCGACCAGCCGAATGGTCCACCCGTCCTCGGCCGCCAGTTCGAGCGCACTCCCCGGCAAATCGCGGATTCCATCGACGTCCGCGTCCGAAAGCGTGTGTCCACCGTCGAACAGTACGTTGGCGAGGATGGCGCATTTCAGTGCGGCGTCCGTCCCGTCCACGTCGAACGATGGGTCGGCTTCCGCCACTCCCAAATCCTGTGCTTCGGCGAGGACGTGTTCGTAGCTCAGTCGCTCGGTGGCCATCCGCGAGAGCACGAAGTTGGCCGTCCCGTTGAGTACGCCGCGAACGGCAGTGACGTTGTCCGCGCCAACGTCCTCGATGGTCGAGAGCACGGGAATCGCGCCGCCGACGGTCGCCTCGAACAGGAGACTTCCTTCGCTGTCGCGGGAGAGTGCGCGCAGTTCGTCGTATCGTTCAGCCACCGGTCCCTTGTTCGCCAGCACGACATGACGGTCCCTGGCGAACGCTTCGCGTGCGTGACCGAAACCGGGCTGTGCATCGCCGAGCGTGGTCGGCGTCGCCTCGACGAGCACGTCGTACTCGCTTTCGAGCGCCGTTTCCGGGTCGGCGTCCCCGACGGTTCCGTCGCTCTGCTTGCGCGCGAGCACCGACTCCACGTCGATACCGTCCGCATCCACGACGGCACCCGACGAATCCGCGAGCGCCGTCACCGTGTGGCCGTACTCGGCCGCCAGTTCGGCTACGGACCGACCGACGGCACCGGCTCCGAACACCGCGAGTTTCATGCTACCGCCTCCCCGTCCGTCAGCGGTTGGATGACGCGTAATTCCTTCTCACCGGCGATAGTGGCCACCGTGTCGAGAACGTCGTTCGTCTCGGTGGAATCCGTGGCGAGGCGTAGCCGAGCGCTCGACACGTCGCTCGTCCCCTCGGGGGCGGACAGCGAGATATCGACGACGGAAGCGTTCGATTCCGTCGTGATTCTGGAGAGCGTGTCCGAAACGTCGGTGTCGATGATATGCCCCGTGAGGATGACGGTGATCTCCTCGTCGTATCGTTCCGCACCCGCGCGAATGACGTTGATACTCGCGGTTCGAAGCGCCGCAACGATGGTCTCGAATCGGTTCGGATGACATTCGAAATCCACTTCGACCGGAATGTTGCCGCGTGGTGTGAGCGACCCGCGTTCGTGAAAGACACTGAGCAAGTTGCCACCGTGGTCGGCGATAGGTTTCAGGGCACGGAGCAGTTGACCCGGTTCGTCCGATAGTTCCAGTCGAACCGTGTATGCTTGGACGCGCCCCTCGTCGTGATCCGCCATGATGACTGGAGTGGGGTGATGGAGGAGTATAAGCCTTCAGACGGTCGCAAAATTATCCAATCGCAAGCGGGGAACGGGATGCAACGGAGAAAAACGGTGCGAAACCGCAGTTAGTCATTGCCTATGCTACACGTTAACGGGGTCGTAGTAATATCGATGGAGCGTGAACCGATGAATCGGTGATAGGAAATGAGATTTACTGATGCGGTCCGTGCGAGTAGTTCCGGTACGAGTCGGAAGCAGGATCACGTTTGTGCATTCTGCCAGACGGCGTTCGACAGCCAGAACCGGGTGTGCCCCATGTGCGACGCGGAGATCGTTTTCCGGGGGGACCGATAGCTGTTCGCGACTGTAACTGACGACACCTTCTCACCGACCTGAAAACGCTCGGCGAGCGATGCTAGCGATTCTAAGCCAGTGCAGTGAGACGACAGTGATTCTACGTGGCGCGATATCCATCGAACAACAGAGCAGAGCGTCGGCTCCTCGGTTCGTGACTGCACGAAAGAAAGGACGTTCGAGGGGATTCCTCGATTAGAAGTAATCGACGGCCTGCGGGAGTTCCAACTTCATGCCTTTGCGCTCTCGGATCTCCATGATGGTCTCTCGCTGGAGGTTGTCCGCCATAAAGCGGAACCCGGCGTTCTCCGTGTTCCACGACGCACGACCTTCCGTCGCACTGCGGATGTCCGAGGAGAACCCGATCATCTCGTCGACGGGCGCGATACCCTCGACGACCATGAGGTCACCCTCTTGGTACATGTCGTCCACGCGGCCACGGCGACCCTGAATCTCGCCGGACGCGGCACCCATGTGGTCGTTCGGAACGTCGATACGGACGTTCTGAATCGGTTCGAGGAGTTTGACGTGACCGTGGATGAGTGCATTGTGCACTGCTTGCCGGACCGCAGGGATGACCTGTGCCGGACCACGGTGGATGGTGTCCTCGTGGAGACGTGCGTCGTTGAGTTTGATGAGCGTTCCTTCGACGGGTTCGCCAGCGAGCGGACCGTTGTCGAGCGCCTCTTCCAGTCCTTCGATGACGAGTTCCATCGTCTCGTTCAGGTGCTGGATACCTTTCGTGTTGTCGATGAGGATGTTCGACCCGTGAATCTCCTCGACATTCTGGCTGCTATCCTTGTCCATGCCAGCCTCTTGGAGCGCTTCACGGCGCTCCTGTTCGGGCATGTCCATCGAGACCTCCCCGAGTTTCAGCTTCTCGACGATATCGTCCGACAGCGGTTCAACCGTGAGGTAGAACCGGTTGTGGCGGTTCGGGGAGATACCTTCGACTTCGGTGGTCGCTCCCTGGACCTTCTCGCGGAAGACGACGATAGGCTCACCAGTCGTCACCGGAATTCCCTGGTTGCGCTCGATACGCTGGGTGATGACTTCGAGGTGGAGTTCACCCTGTCCGCTGATGAGGTGTTCACCCGTGTCCTCGTTGATGTCGATCTGGATGGTCGGGTCCTCTTTGGAGACCTGTCGAAGCGTCTCGATGAGTTTCGGCAGGTCGTCCATGCTCTTTGCCTCGACGGACTTCGTGATGACGGGTTCGCTGATGTGTTCGATGGACTCGAACGGCGTCATCTCCACGCTCGATACCGTCGAACCGGCGATAGCGTCTTTCAGACCGGTGACGGCCGCGATGTTCCCGGCAGGGACGCGCTCCACTTCCTCGCGTTCGCCACCCATGTAGATACCGACGCTTTGGACGCGGTTCATTCCGGCGGTTCCCGAGACGTAGAGGTCTTGACCTTTCTCCAGTGTTCCGGAGAAGACACGACCGGCGGCGATTTCGCCAGCGTGCGGGTCGATACCGATGTCGGTGGCCATCAGGACGACTTCGCCGTCCGGGTCCACGAGTCGCATCTGCTCGGCGAGTTCCGACTCGTCGTCACCACGCCAGACGCGCGGGATACGTCGCGGTTGCGCCTCGATGGGGTCCGGGAAGTGTTCACAGACCATGTCGAGGATGACGTCCGACAGCGGCGTTCGCTCGTGGAGTTCTTGACGCTTGTCGCTGCGTTCGAGGTCCATGATGTCCCCGAAGTCCATGCCCGTCGCTTGCATCGACGGCATGGAGACACCCCACTTGTAGAGTGCCGACCCGAATCCGACGGTTCCCTCTTCGACGGAGACGGTCCAGTCGTCCACGTCGTCCATGTCCTCGGTCATGCCGCGGATCAGCTCGTTCACGTCGTCGATGACGTTGAGCAGGCGGCGTTGCATCTCCTCGGGACCCTCTTGGAGTTCCGAGATGAGTCGGTCCACTTTGTTGATGAACAGGGCTGGCTTAACGCCCTCACGGAGCGCCTGTCGGACGACGGTCTCCGTCTGCGGCATTGCGCCTTCGACAGCGTCCACGACGACGAGCGCACCGTCGACGGCACGCATCGCACGGGTCACGTCGCCACCGAAGTCGACGTGGCCCGGCGTGTCGATGAGGTTGATGAGGTGGTCTTTGTCCTCGTACTCGTGGGTCATCGAGACGTTCGCCGCGTCGATGGTGATACCGCGTTCCTGTTCGTCCTCCTCCGTGTCCATCATCAACTGGGTGGCTTCGCCTTGGTCGGCGATCATGCCCGCACCAGCGAGAAGGTTGTCCGTCAGTGTCGTTTTACCGTGGTCGACGTGGGCGGCGATGGCGATGTTCCGAATCTGCTCCGGCTTGTCCATGAGCCGCTCACACTGTTCGACGATCTTCTTTCGTCTACCCATATATGGGTGTCTCTACCTGTACGAGGTTGAAAAGCGTAGTGTTTTCCCGCCCGCAAAACGGCTGGAAACGGCCCATTACCCTGCCAAACAGTCACATATGGCACAAGAGTAATGGCCATTCAGAGCGTGACAACAACACGCATGGATATTCGAGTACACGGTTCTACGTCCCCCAACCCATTCCTCAGTGCTTCCGACCTCTTCGAAACCGAACTCGACCTCGAACGACCCGTTCACGTACGTGTGCGTGACGATCCGGACGAACGAACGTGGACTGCACACCCCGACGACCACCACGTCCTCAACATCTCCCGGCAGGCCGCGACCAGCGTAATGGCCCGTGAACTCGCGCTCCACGAGTACTCGCACATGGCCCGCAACGAGCAGTCCCACCCCTCGCACACCCAATCGACCGCCGAGGCGCTGTTCCTCGCGTTCGCGGGTCGGTCAGTCGAGCGTCGGAAACTCACTCACTGCTATCAGATCGCCAATCACATGAAGGACATCTACGCCGACGACATCACGCTCGACCTCGGCCCGAGCGACAAACTCGTCACTTTCCTCGAATCGCAACTCGCGGCCGCGGTTGCCGACCGCCCACAACGACTTCCGGGCCGCCGACTGACCGCGACCTCCGACCCCGAGATGACGGCCGTCAACGCCGCGTTCGCGCTCGCCATGGTCGAGCGCCACGACCTCGTCGCGCGGGACCACCGCCTCTACGACCTCGCCCGCACCGCCTCCCGTGACGCCCCGTCCGTTGACGTACAGGGGTTCAAATACCGCTTCCTCTCACTCGGCGACGACCCCACCGAAAGCGAGTACCGAAAAGCGCTGGTCGACGCCGCCCGTGAATACGTCCTCGGTGGCGAAGAAGGTGGTTCCGAACAAGCGGCGGACTAAGCAGATCCGGTCTCGGTTGCTCTGCGTAGCGGTTTCATTGCCGCTCGATACTTGCAGCCACGACGGAACCGGCATTTTCTCGGAACGGACGAGGGCTTTCCAAATCTACTTCTCGGTAGTTACAACTGCAAGGGCGAAGACCAACTCTCCGAAGTCGTCACTCAAGGAGCGATAAACGAGAGAATATCCGGGAGAAATTTAGCGGGCCGCGGCGGCGACGCGCTCTTTCTCTTCTTTCTGGTTGACCGCGTAGGTCTGGACGTCGTAGTCCGCAGCGCCGATAAGCTGGGAGGCGAGTGCCTCTTCAGCGTCGGTGGACGTCTTGAAGGACGCGCCGAGTGCGCCTTCCGCGATGAATTTCAGGGACTGGTCGACACGGCGCTGGGGCGCGACGTCGACTGCCTTCGGGACCGAGATACCACCGTACTTCAGGCGGACGGTCTCCTCACGCGGGGCGGCGTTCTCGACTGCACGGACGAGAACCTGAACGGGGTTCTCCTCGGTACGGTCGTGAACGATGTCGAACGCGGAGCGGACGATTTTCATCGTCTGCTGTTTCTTGCCCGTGTTCTCCTCCGTCTGCATGAGACGGTTGATGAGGCGCTCGACGATGCTGACCTCGCTCTTCTGGAACTGCTTCGATGCGTGGCGGCCCATCGTGTGCGCGACGGGCGTGATGTTGATGTAGCGCTCGGTGCTGGGGTCGTTGAACTCGATGTTCGAGACGTCCCACGTACCGAACAGCTTCGCCGCCATCTCGTCGCCTTCGGTGTCGACTTCCTCTTCCGCTTCCGCTTCCGGTTGTTCTTCTTCTTCTTCTGCACTCATGGTTATCGGACCGGTTTCTCCGCGTTTCCGCGAACCAGTTCTTTCAGGCTCACGCCGTTGACCTTCTCGACCTTGTAGTTGACACCGGAGATGTCACCCATCGCACGACCTTTCGCACCACCGATACCGGCGATGGTGACCTCGTCGTGCTCGTCGATGAACGAAATCGCGCCGTCACCGGGACAGAACGCGGAGACTTGCTTTCCGTTCTTGATGAGCTGGACACGAACACACTTTCGGATCGCGGAGTTGGGCTGCTTCGCTTCGATGCCCACTTTCTCCAGCACGATACCTCGGCCCTGCGGCGCGCCTTCGAGGGGATCGGATTTCTCCCCGAGACCACGCTCACGTCGGGCGTAATCGGAGTCAGACCACCGATGCTTCTGGCGGTCCTTCTTCAGCTTACGAGCTGCGTACTTGCCGTTCGCCATATGCTGTGGACTATCCGACGAAGGTACTTAAGCGTCCCCTTTTGGAAGCGAAGAGACGCCCGCAGGTCGCTCGAAAGGGGTCGATAAAGCGATCTGAGCGCGTTTCAATGATTCTAAGCCGAGTCAAATGGTTCGTTCGAACCGAACTGTGTCATTGACCGGTCAAGGAATTCGTCCGTAACGAGCGTGAAATGGCGTCCGCAAACTACCCAAACAGGATGTCCACCCATCGCAGGAGTCGAACACTCGCCGCGAGCAGGAGCGATGACAACAATCATCGCTCCTGCTTGTGACCGTCGTAAAAGGTGGTTTAGGTCAGCTGGATGTCGTCCACGTCGAAGTGGCGCGCCGCGAGCAGTTTCGCGGCTTCGATGTTGCGACCGTTCGTTCCGATGGCGACGCCGGTGTCCTGCTGTGCCACCTCGGCGTAGGCGACCGTATCGTTGTTCTCGCTGATCGTGACGTGGTGAACTTCCGCCGGGGCGAGCGCGTTGATGACGAACCGCGCCGGGTCCTCGGCGTCCTCGACGAGTTCCACGTCCGCGTCGAGTTCCTCCTCGACCGTGCGGACGTTCGCGCCTCCCGGGCCGATGGCTTGTCCCATCTCCCCCGGTTTGACGACGAAGATGACGCGTTTCTCCTCGTCGTCGTCTCCATCGTCACCGAGTACGACACAGTCGCGGGCGGTCGCACCCGTCTCGTCCTCGAAGAGGGCGATGTACTGCCGTGCCGTATCGGTGAGTGTGACCGTCATCAGTCGGAGGGTTCCGCGCCGCGACTAACCGAGCCCATCCGGAGGTCCACGTCACCGGTTCCGAGTTTGATCGGCTTGCCGACGATGACGTTCTCGATGACGCCGTTCAAGTCATCGATTTCGCCGTGGATGGCGGCGTCGAGCAGGTGGTTCACCGTCACCTCGAACGCTGCACGCGCGAGGACGGACTCCTTGCTGCCGGAGATACCGTGGCGACCGATGGATTCGATCGTTCCACGGTTGGTCATGATGTCGGCCACGAGCATCAGGTGGCGAACGTTCACGTCGTCGAGACCCTGTTCTTCCAGCGTGTCCATCGTCTCCTCGATGATGGACTCGCGGGCCGCCTCGACGCCGAGCGTCCGATAGATCTCGTGGATGTTGTTACACGTCGTTCGGGAGGCATCGACGCCCTCGATCTCGAGGGCGTCGGCGAACGCCGACCCCTCCGTGTAGAGGACGAACTCCTCGCCGTCGTCGAGCGATTCGCGGCGGATGACGACGCGGGTGATCTCCTCGATTCCCTTGAACACGATTTCACGGAGTTCTTCGACCAACTGGAGTAGCTTGCGGTAACTCGGCTGGTCGGGACCGAACTCGATGACCGTTCCCTGCTGGGTCGTCTGCACGCCCAGGCTGTCCTCGATGATGGATGCGACCTCGTCCGGGGTGATCATCCGCTCTTCGAGCGTGTCCTCGTTCAGGTTGATGGACACGATCATGTCGGCGACGTTCGTCGAGATGTCACCGAGCGCGAGGATTTTCGTCGCCTCGATGTTCCAGACGACTTCGTGAGCATTCTCGCGGTTTTCGGCGTACTCGTCTTCGAGGTACACCGTCATGATGGGCGTGTCGGGCGTCTTCCGCGCGTCCACTAGTTCGATGAGGCGCGGCAGCCCCTGTGTCACGTCCATCTCCGCCACACCCGCGTAGTGGAACGTGTTCATCGTCATCTGCGTTCCCGGTTCCCCGATGGATTGGGCACTCACCGTCCCCACGGGGTCGAGCGGGTCGACACGGGTGTCGAGGTAGCGGTGTTCGACCGCTTTGGCGATGTCCGTTACCTGTTCGAGCGAGACGCCATCGCGGGATTCGATGGTCTCGTACACTTCGTCCTTGAGTCGTCGCGGAAGTTCCGTGTCCTCGACGATGGCTTCCATATCGTTTGTTACGTTAGTCATCTGACTCCACCTGCCGTGCGTCCGCGTGTTCGGACAGATTCGTCGGCGGCTGTCGGTCGCCGAGGAATTCGAGCTTGCGGGTCTCGCTGTCGAACTCCTCGTCGAGAATCTGGTCTGCGATGCTGTCCACGTCTATCGGGTTCTCCTCGGACGAGGAGACCTGAACCGGCGAGGTACCGTCCTCACCGAACTCGAACTGGACGATGGTGTCGCTGGTGTCGCGCACCGTTCCGTCGTACTGCGTTTCGAGTTCGGACAGGGCGTTGATGAGACGGCGCTGGAGGTACCCGGACTTGGAGGTACGAACTGCCGTGTCCACCAGCCCTTCGCGTCCACCCATCGCGTGGAAGAAGAACTCCAGCGGGGTCAGACCGCCGGTGTAGGAGTGCTCCACGAAGCCGTGGGCGTCCGCGGACAGGTCGTCGGCTTGGTAGTGCGAGAGCGTACGGTCCTCGTACCCGCGGTTGATGCGCTCGCCCCGAACTGCCTGCTGTCCCACACAGCCGGCCATCTGGGTCAGGTTGAGCAGCGACCCACGTGCACCGGAGTCGGCCATGATGACTGCCGGGTTGTCGCTCGCGAAGTGATCCTCCGCGATGTCACCGGCCGAGTCACGCGCCTTGCCGAGCGTCTGCATGATCTTCATCTCCAACGTCTCGTCCACGGTTCGACCCGGAAGCGATTCCAGTTCGCCGTTCTCGTACGTGCCGATGAGGTCCTGCACGCGGTCGTATGCGTTCTCGATGGCCTCGTCGATCTGGTCCTGTGCATCCAGCGGAATCGTCTCGTCGTCGATACCGATAGAGAAACCGAAGTGCATGATGGCGCGCATCGCCAACGTCGCGACTTCGTTGATGAAGTGACGGGCGCGGGTCTCGCCGTACACCTTACAGATGGTGTCGACGATCTCCCCGCCGAACGCGCCGACCGCGTCCTCGTCGATCGTCCCTTCGATGAGTTGACCCTCCTCGATGACGACCGTGTCGCCGGTCGAACTCATGAACTCCAGTTCGAGTTCGTCGGGCAGGAGTTCCGAGAACAGCGTCTGACCCGTCCAGTATGGGGTTCCGTTCTCTTCCGTGCCGTCCTCCTCCGGCAGTTCGTCGATCCGCGTCGCACGGAGCAGGTCGAGTGCCTGCGTCTCGTTGAAGTGCGGGTTATGGTGGGTGAGCAGGTACGTTCCGGAAATGTGGTCCTGAATCGCGCCGATGATGTTCTCACCGAAGCGCGGGGAGAGGATCTGTTCCTGCACACGCATGAGCACGCGCGCTTCCGCGCGTGCCTCCTCGTTCTGGAGTGCGTGCATGTTCATCTCGTCCCCGTCGAAGTCGGCGTTGTACGGCGGACAGACGACGGTGTTCAGTCGGAACGTCTTGTACGGCATCACGACCACTTCGTGGGCCATGATGGACATCCGGTGCAGGGACGGCTGTCGGTTGAAGATGACGATGTCCCCGTCGATGAGGTGTCGGTTGACCTCCCATCCCGGCTCGACCTTCTCCGCGAGTTCCTCGCAGTTCTTCTCGGTGACCTTCAGGCGTCGGCCGTCGGGTCGCTTGACGTAGTTCGCGCCGGGGTGACCCTCCGGTCCGTTTCGAACGTAGCGTCGCGCGTCCTCGATGGTTCGCGGCGTGACGTTCATCGTCTGGGTCATCTCGCGGGCGACCCTTCGCGGGACACCGACTTCGTTCAGCGAGAGCGTCGGGTCCGGCGAGATGACGGTCCGTGCCGAGAAGTTCACACGCTTTCCGGACAGCGAGCCACGGAAGCGACCTTCCTTGCCCTTCAGGCGCTGGCTCAGCGTCTTCAGCGGACGCCCGGAACGGTGACGAGCGGGCGGCGTGCCCGAAATCTCGTTGTCCATGAACGTCGTGACGTGGTACTGCAGCAGTTCCCACAGGTCCTCGATGATGAGCTGTGGCGCACCGGCCTCGCGGTTCTCCATGAACCGCTGGTTGATGCGGATGATGTCCACCAGCTTGTGGGTCAAGTCGTCCTCGGACCGCTGGCCGTTGTCCAGCGTGATCGACGGCCGAGCAGTCACCGGCGGGACCGGCAGGACGGTCAGGATCATCCACTCGGGACGCGAGCGGTCGGAGTTGATACCGAGCGCCTCGATGTCCGAGTCCGGGATGTCCTCGAACCAGTCGCGGATGTCCGAGGGCATCAGCTTGTTCATGTCCTCGGTCGTCAGGTCGATACCGAGCGCCTTCTCGATGGATTTCCGGTCGGCCTCGCGCGGGCGGAACTCGCCGGAAATGATCTGGTTGATGCGCGATATCTCGATGCCCGTTTTGTCCGCCAACTCCTGTGGCGCCATGGGTTCGAGGTCCTCGTCCTCCTCACCGTTCTCGTCACGGCCCTGCATCCGGGAGGCGATTCGCTCGGAGTACTCGCTCGTGAGCACCTGTTGGACCTCGTAGTAGGTCGTCGGCTTCTCGTGGTTGATGTCGTACTGGACCTCACCACAGTGCGGACAGCGGTCCTTCTTCCGCGCCTCGCGGATGGCCGCCTTCGTCACGTCGGTGATGTCGTTGCCGAGTTCCTTCGTCCGCGTGAGCATGCTGTGGTACTTCTCCTGTTCTTCCTCGGTGAGCAGGAGTCGGGAGCAGTCACGGCACGTCCCGCGAAGCAGTCGGCGGATGAGTTTCGTGAAGCCGACGTGGATGACCGGCGCGGCCAGTTCGATGTGACCGAAGTGGCCGTTGCACGACCCGGAGTGTTGCCCGCAGGTCTTGCATTCCAGACCGGGGTCGATGACGCCCAATCGCGGGTCCATCAGCCCCATGTCGATGGGGAATCCGTCGTCGTCGTACGTGTCGGCGGTGATTATCTTCGTCGCCGACATCTCTCGGTACTCCTCCGGGTCCATCAGCCCGAAGCTGATGGATCCGATTTCCTTGGGAGTTTGACTTGTTGCCATTAGACTGCGTCCTCCAGTTCGAGTCGCGGCGCGATGCCAAGCGCCTTCATCTCGTCGAGCAGGAGCTTGAACGCGTAGCTCATCTCGATTTCGTGAATGTCCGTTTCTTCCTCACAGTTCGGGCAGTACACACGGTTCTGGTCGATGTTCTCGACCGCGCTCATTCCACACTGACCGCAGACGTAGATCCATTCGCGGTCGGAGGAGTCGAGCAGTCGTTCCTTGAGTGCCAGCGCGGCACCGTGTCCGATGAGCACCTCACGCTCCATCTCACCGACACGGAGACCACCCTCGCGGGCACGACCTTCCGTCGGCTGGCGCGTGAGCACCTGCACCGGTCCACGCGAACGAGCGTGGAGCTTGTTCGACACCATGTGGTAGAGCTTGTGGTAGAGAATGGTGCCGACGAAAATCTCGGCTTCAATCTTCTCGCCCGTCACGCCGGAGTACATGATTTCCTTCCCCGACGATTTGTACCCGCGTTCCTGCAGCGCGGCGCGGAGGTCCTCTTTATCCTCGCCGGTGAACGCGGTTCCGTCCACGCGACGGCCTTCCATCGCGCCGACTTTTCCGCCGATCATCTCCAGCACGTGACCGACCGTCATCCGCGACGGCAGCGCGTGCGGGTTGACGATGAGGTCCGGGACGACCCCTTCCTGCGTGAAGGGCATGTCCTCCTGCGGTGCGATGTGACCGACGACACCTTTCTGTCCGTGTCGCGACGCGAACTTGTCCCCGAGTTCCGGGATTCGCTCGTCACGAACGGACACCTTGGAGAGCTTCGAACCGTCCTCGCCCTCCATCAGCGTGACCGTGTCCACGACGCCGGATTCGCCCGAGCGCATCGTGACGCTGGTTTCGCGGCGTTTCTGTGGCGACAGGCCACCCATGTCGTCCGGCTCTTCGAGGAATCGCGGCGGACTCGTCTTCCCCAACAAAACGCTGTTCTCGTCCACGCGCGTCTCGGGGTTGACCAGTCCGTCCTCGTCCAGATGCGTGTACGCGTCCTCACCGCGGGCACCGCGCACGTCGTCGCCCGGAATCTCGAAGCGGTCTTCCTGTCCACCAGGGTATCGGCGTTCCTCACCCTCGTAGGTACGGAAGAAGTGCGAACGCGCGAGCGCGCGTTCGACGGACCCCTTGTTCATGACGAGCGCGTCCTCGATGTTGAACCCTTCGTAGCTCATGACCGCGACGGTGAAGTTCTGTGCGGCGGGTCGGTCGTCGAAACCGATCTGCTCCGTCGTCTGCGTCTTCACCATCGAGAGCTGCGGGTAGTGGAAGAGGTGCTGTCGCGTGTCCGGGCGAATACGGTAGTTCGCCGACGGCAGACCGAGCGACTGCTTCATCATCCCTGCACCCATGGTAATCCGCGGGCTGGCGTTGTGCTCCGGGTACGGAATCATCCCGGCACCGATACCGAAGATGAGTTGCGGGTCGATTTCGAGGTGCGTGTGGTCCTCGTTCAACTCGGTGTCATCGACGGCGACGTAGATGTCCTCTTCCTCCTCGGCGTCGATGAACTCGATCTTCCCACGCTCGACGAGGTCTTCGAACGAGAGGTCGCCCTGCTTGAGCGCCTCGGTTTCCTCGTCCGTGATGCGCGTTTCGCCGTCCTCGACCACGAGGAGCGGGCGGCGTGCGCGCCCCGCGTCGGCGTTGATGATGACCTCGCTGGTGCGTCCCTTGACCGAGACGTTGACCATCTCGCTGACGTCGCCCCGTCGGCGCGCCTCGCGGACCTGATCTGCAAGCTGTTCGGGGTCGGGGTGTGTTCCGACCAAACTGCCGTTGACGTATACTTTGGCTTCTCGTCCCTGACTCATCAGTCTGCGCTCCCTTCGATGCTCTCGATTCCGGGAATCCCCTCGACGCCCATCGACGAGAGTTCCTGTTTCAGTTCCTGTTCGTCCTCGATGTTCTGGCTGAGTTCCATCGCCTGCGCGAAGTTCTTCACCAGTCCACAGTTCGGCCCTTCCGGCGTCTCGGACGGGCAGATGCGACCCCACTGGGTCGCGTGCAGGTCACGTGCCTCGAAGTGAGGCTGCGAACGACTGAGCGGACTGCGGAGACGGCGAAGGTGTGACAGCACACCCATGAAGTCCGTCCGGTCGACCAACTGCGACACGCCGGAGCGGCCACCGACCCAGTTCCCCGTCGCGATCGGGTGTTCGAGACGCTCGGTGAGAACGTCGGACCGAACCACCGTGTTCACGGACAGTTGTCGGTTACGCATGTTCGCGCGTTCGAGCTGGTACTTCACGTCGCGTGCCAGCTTGTTCAGCGCCGTCCGGAACAGGTCCTTCATCAGGTCGCCGGACACTTTCAGTCGCTTGTTGGCGTAGTGGTCCTTGTCGTCCGAGTCGCGCCGACCCAGTGCGAGTTCGAAACACGCCTCGGCCATCCGGGCGAGGTAGTACGCCTTGTTGATGCGAACTTCCTCCTCCTCGACACCGTCCTCGTGGAGGTGCGGCAGGAGATAGCGGTCGATGACGTAGTTTGCCCGTTTCAACTGGTAGTTTTTGCCCTGTCCGGAGGCGACCCGCTTCCCGAGGGTCTCGATTGCCTCCTCCTGTGTCTGGACTTCGGCGGCCTCCAGATTTTCGAGCATGAACTTCACGATTTCCGGGTCGTCGGAGACGCGGTGGACGATCTCCTCGTCGGATTCGAGTCCCAGCGCACGAACGAGCGTGACGAAGTTGACGCTTCCCGAAACGGACGGGAACGACACTTCGAGCAGGCCGTCACGCGAGCGCTCGACCAGAACCAAGGCACGGTATCCTCGGCGCTGGCTGAACGTCTTTGCGACCTGAATTTCGTCGCCGTACTTCGTGTCGTACTCGGCGAGAATCTTGTTCGGTGCCAGGTCCTCGGAGGTCATCAACACTCGCTCCGAACCGTTGACGATGAAGTAGCCGCCGGGGTCAGCAGGGTCCTCACCGATTTCGACCAGGTCGTCCTCGTCGAAGTTGGCGATGTTACACTTCTCGGAGCCGACCATGATCGGCATCCGTCCGACCTTCGTCTCGGTTGAATCGACGACACGCTTGTCGTCGCCTTCGCCTTTGACGATGGTCATCTCCATGAACACCGGTGCGGAGTACGTGATGTTACGGAGGCGTGCCTCCTGCGGGTAGAGGAGTTCTTCACTCCCGTCCGCTTCGCGTACGCGCGGAGTAACCACACGAATGTCGCCGAGTTCGACGAACACCGGTTCCTCTCCTTCCTTGTCACCGATGTCGGTGTCGATGATTCCCTTCTCGGTAACGACTTCCTGCATACCTCGGTTCAGGAAGGCGTTAAACGAGCGGTAGTGATGCTCCGCGAGTCGTTCTTTCGAGAAATACTCCCTCGATAGTTCGCGTCGATCTTGCTGTTGCATTATTCCACCACGAGTCGATACACGACTGCTCGTTCGGTCGTTCGTGAGTCGCGGACGATTTTGATAACGTCACCCGGCTCTGCGTCGTCGGGCAGTGCGGGGTCGGTCCGTTTGATCTTCGGCAGGTCTGTACTCTTGATGTCGTATTCCGCGAGCACTTCGTCGATTTCGTCCGAATCGACGATGGTGTGCTCCGGAACCATTTTGTGTTGGCTTACGTCTACCATGTGTGCACGAGTTTCCGGCTAGCGGGAGAAATGGCTATCACGAGATACTACAGGGTATTACACGTAGCACTCATTTAAGGCTTGCTAAATAGGGTTCGCACACGCTCGGCTATCCCGAATACCTCCGCACCGGACGGAGGCAGCCAACTGAACACTGCTATCTACTCCGTTCTGGTATAAATGGTTTGGGCAAGCGGGATGCGTTAACATAGCTCGGTACGAATCCACATACGGAGCGTCATTGGAAAGCCTTAAGAGTACTAGCCAGAAAGAAGTGAATGCGAAGGCCCGGGTGGTGTAGTGGCCCATCATACAACCCTGTCACGGTTGTGACGCGGGTTCAAATCCCGCCTCGGGCGCTTTCTGAACTTTCAACTCTCGAACAGAGTCATTTCTACTGATTTCTGTGATCTTCGATTCTTGTGTAGGCTGAAGCATTACATGTACCGTTGGCTCTCGCCCGTAGTTTACTACCCCTTCTACCCCTTCGGTAATTTCGATACCTCGTGAAAATCGATTTCGGAAAATTGTCCCTCTCACCGAAATAGTCAATATACTTGATATAGCTCATTAATACGACAGATGAGATGCTCGGGTGAGACAAATACGAAGGATAGGGGAGATGAAACCGAGGCGAAAGTCATTCACAAAATGATCTCGCATGGATACAGCGTTTCAATCCCATTTGGCGACAATGACAAATACGACTTGATAGTTGATGATGATGGACAGTTATATCGGATTCAGTGCAAAACGGCATGGCAGAACAAGGAGGAAACGATACGATTCAATACTCATTCACAAACAACTAAAGAAGGAAATTATCACGAAAATCCATATCACGGAAAGATCGATGCATTCGTCGTTCGTTATCCAAGAAACGGAAAAACGTACTGGATATATGTGAATGAAGCAACAGTACAGAAAATGGAACTTAGATTCGATGCCAAAATCGACCATCCTTCGATCAATTGGGCGAAAGAGTACGAGTTCACGGGTGAAATCCCACCTAGAAAGTGTGCTTAATATTCACCCACGTAACGTAGTACCATAGAGCGACGAAATCGACACCCCTTAATAAGGGCGCGAGAAAGAAGTGAATGCGAAGGCCCGGGTGGTGTAGTGGCCCATCATACAACCCTGTCACGGTTGTGACGCGGGTTCAAATCCCGCCTCGGGCGTATTTCTTCCGAACTCACCGACGAGCAACGCATCCACGTTGCTCGTCTCCCAGTGAGGACGAAATCGCCAGCGAATTTGAATCAGACTGAGGTTCTGCGCCGTGTGTAGGTCCTCGGGTGTGGTTCAAATCCCGCCTCGGGCGCTTTCTAAACTCTCAACTCTCGAATAGAACCATCCGTCTCCTGAGACGTGATTTCGGGACGAAATCCCACTCCGACACGAGGCAAACCTATACAAATGGTGGCGTCGTGACAGGTGTGGGGGACGAACGAATGGCACGAACGGGGGAGACGGTTCTCATGGGATGGGGCGGATGAATCGTCGGGTAGTTGTCTCGCTCATTCTGGTATTGCTGGTCGCTCACGGCGGGTGGACGGTTATGGGACGCACGGCAGATACGGCGGCCAGTCAACAGGGGACGCCGAACCCGACGGGATCGTTCAGTATCGTCTCGACCGCGTCGAACGTGCCGATAAACGGGTCGGGAAACCTCTCGATCACGTTCGTCAACACCGGACGCGACGTTTCCAACGCGAGTGTTCGAGTGCGTTCGCCGAACGAGAGCGTTCGGTTCGGCCCGTCACAGACCGCCAGCAAGTTCGTCGGTAACTGGTCGAAGGGCGAGCGAAAAACGGTGAAGTTCGGCCTACTCGCGGAGGAGTTCGCACAATCCGAGAACTACCCGTTTCGGGCGACGGTGTCGTACACGACCGCGAACGGTTCTCGCGAGCGAACGGACCCGTACACGTTCGACGTGCGGCCGACCGAGCGGGTTCGTTTGGAGCGGTTCGAGGTGACAGCGATATCCTCGAACGTGCAGGCTGGCGACACGGGGACGGTTTCGCTGACCGTCGAGAACACCGGACGGGACGTTCACGACGCCGTCGTCTCGCTACAGTCGTCGAACGAGCAACTCAGTTTGGGGCGGTCGCCGAACGCCAGCCAGTTCGTCAGTCGGTGGTCGTCCAACGAGCGGCGAACGTTCCAGTATCGCGTCACGGCGAGCAACGACACGGTCGGCGGTAACTACCCGTTCAGCCTCTCGATCTCCTATCGGGAGAACGGAAGTCGGAATCAAACGAATCCCCATCTCGTCGGCATCATTCCCGACCCAGAACAATCGTTTTCGGTAGGTGACTTGCACAGCACCTTACGGGTGGGACAGCAGGGGTTCGTCTCCGGCACCGTGACCAACGAAGGACCACAGCGCGCCCCGAACGCCGTCCTCGTTCTCGCGCCCCAGCGCGGGAACACCACGTTCTCACCGACCGAGACGGAGTACGCGCTCGGAACGCTCGATAGCGGCGAATCGAAACCGTTCGACTTCCGTATCGACGTGAGCGACACCGCCGACCGCGGTCCGCGACAGCTCTCGTTCGTCGTGCGCTATCAGAATCAGGACGGCGACCCGAGGCAGAGCAAATCGCTCGACGCACGGATCGATGTCCACCCCCGGAAGGACGAGTTCCGGATCGATGCGAACCGGGCGTCGGTCGAGGCCGGTTCGACGGGGACGGTGTCGCTCGTCGTCACGAACAACCGGAACGAAACCCTGCGGAACATCGACGCACAGGCGTTCGTGGACAGTCCGTTGACCGTCAACGACAACGAGGCGTTCATCCCGAAACTGGAACCGAATCAGTCGGCGACGATCCGGTTCGACATCGGTGCCGATGGTGGGACGCTCCCGAACACGTACCCGGCGTCGGTCGATTTCCAGTACGACACGCCGGACGGTGAGACGAAACTCACCGACACGTACTCGGTTCCCGTTCGAGTGACGTCACCGGAACGCGGTGGCGTCCTGTCGTTCGTGAGCGGTTCGAACGGGATTCTCGTCCTCCTCGGCATCGCGGTACTCCTCGTTCTCGTGGCCGTGTTCGTCCTGCGCAGGCGGTGACCCCCAATGGTGGACTATCAACGCGTTATCGACTGGCTCGACGTGTGGATCGCCGAGCGGTCGAAGACCGTTCTGCTCGTCTTTCTCGTCCTGACCGCCGTCTTTGGTGTCGGACTCGTTCGCATCTCGACCGAATCCGGGACGAGCCAGTTCACCGAAAACAGCCCCGCACAGGAGGCGTTCGACGCCGTCAACCGCGAGTTCACGCCACCGTTCGCGGCGGAAAACGGGAGCACACAGCTCATCCAGACCGGCCGGAACGTGCTCTCGAAACCCGAACTATTGGCGATGCTGGAGGCTCAATACCGCCTCGAACAGCGGACCGACCTCCGGGTTTCCTCGACGACGAGCGCCGCGAGCATCGTGGCACGAACCATCGACCCGAACGCGACGACGCTCGAAGCACAGGTGCGAACCGTTCGGCAGGCGACGCCGACGGAGATCGAAATCGCCGTTCGGCGGGCCTCGGGAACGCCCGGTTTTCGAACCCTCTTGAGCAAAGACTTCAACCCACGGGCGGCCTCGGCCTCGGCGACGATCGCCGTCGTCGATCATCGTATTCCGCGTGGACTCTCACAGCAAGCGGGTGCCGAATCGAGCGCGAACGACCCGCTCACGCGGATTCAACTCCGCTCGGAATCCGTCGTCGGGAGCGTCGATAGCGACATCCGCGTGTTCGGTAGCGGCATCATCTCCTCGGAACTGTCGAGCGTCACGTTCGATTCGCTCATCATCGTCACGCCCGCGGCCGCGATCCTGATACTCGTCTTCTTGATCTTCGCCTATCGTGACCCCTTGGACCTCCTGCTCGGGGTCGTCTCGCTGGTGATGACCGTCATCTGGACGCTGGGGTTCATGGGCTGGATCGGGATTCCGTTCACACAGTTGCTCGTCGCCGTGCCGCCCTTGCTCCTCGCGGTCGGTATCGACTACGGCATACACGCCATCAACCGCTACCGGGAGGAGCGTGTCACCGGACTGGGAATCGGGAGGTCGATGCGGCGAACGACCGACCAACTGCTCGTCGCCTTCTTCATCGTTACGGGGACGACCGTGATGGGGTTCGGGTCGAACCTCACGAGTCGCCTGCAACCGATTCGTGAGTTCGGATTGGTCGCCGCGATCGGCATCTTCGTCACGGCGCTCATCTTCGGTATCTTCCTCCCGGCGGCCAAGGTCGAAACCGACCGACTTCGATTCCGGTACGACCTTCCCGTGTTCGGCCTACGACCGCTCGGCGAAGAAGGGTCCGCACTCGGGCGACTCCTGCAAGTCAGCGTCACGCTCGCTCGGCGTGGTGCACCGTTCGTTCTCGCGTTCGCGCTGCTCGTGACGGTCGTTTCGGGGTACTACGCCACCGGCATCAGCACGTCCTTCTCGAACGAGGATTTCCTCCCGCCGGAACAGACGCCGAGCTATCTGCAATCGCTGCCGGAACCGTTCGCGCCGGGGACGTACACCGTCACCCAAACGACGAACTTCCTGGACGAGAAGTTCGCCGCCGTTCAGGGCGACACCGTGACGGTGTACGTTCAGGGACCGTTACGCGAGGATTACGCGCTGGAATCGATTCAGCACGCGAACCACAACCCGCCGAAGGCGTTCGTCCAGAGGGATCGACAGGCGAGTTCCGAGAGCATCATCACCGTCATCCGGAACTACAGCGCTCAATCACCCGAATTCCGCCGACTCGTTCAACGGAACGACATCGATCGCGACGGCGTTCCGGACGATAACCTCGGCACGATTTACGATCGGTTGCTGTCGTCGCCCGTACGGGACGAGGCGCTCCAGTACATCACGGCGGACCAGCGGCACGCACAGGTCGTCTACTCGACGAAAAGCGGTGCGTCGCAGGATGCGGTCGCTCGTGATGCCCGAACCCTCGCGGAGCGATATCGTCTTCACGCGACGGCGACGGGCGAAACCGTCGTGTTCCAATCCATCGCGTCGATCATCTTCGCCTCGGCTCTCAGGAGCCTCATCACCGCGCTCATCGCGACTGCCGTCTTTCTCGCGTTCGTCTATCGCGTGCTCGTCGGGCGGGCGGCCTTCGGTGTGATCAACCTGCTTCCCATCGTCGTCGCCGTCGCACTTCTCGCCGGAACGATGCGGCTGTTCGGCATCCCGTTCAACGCGCTTACCGCAACCGTTCTCGCGATTGCACTCGGGTTGGGAACCGACTACTCCGCCCACGTCGTGCATCGGTTTACCGACGAGTTCGAGCAGGGAACGGACGCGTCCGAACGCCCGACGGACGACGACGTGTTCGACGCCCTCACCCGAACCGTCCGCGGCACTGGCGGTGCGCTGACCGGCAGTATGCTAACGACGGTTGCCGGGACGGGAATTCTCGTTCTCGCCATCACGCCAGTTCTCGGTCAGTTCGGTCTCGTGACGGCGTTGAGCATCTTCTACTCGTATCTCACGGCGATCCTGTTGACGCCATCCGTCATCGTCGTCTGGTATCGCTACTTCCTGTAGAACAGTTATTTCCCTGCCCGCCGAAGGTAGAACGGGATGTACGACGAGATACTCGTCCCGACCGATGGTAGTTCAGAGGTTACCGACGCCATCACGGAAGCACTCGACCTCGCGTCGTTTACGGGTGGGAGGGTTCATTCGGTGTACGTCGTCGATACGCGGGATTACAACACGCTCTCTGACACGAAATGGCTCACCATAGAGCGCGACCGAACGGAACTGGGAGAAGCGGCGATTTCGGACGTAACACGGGTGGCGGACGAACGGGACGTACCGCTAGCAACGGAACTCCTGCGCGGAATTCCCCACGAGGAAATACTTACCTACGCGGACGAACACGGAATCGACGTCATCGTGATGGGGACCCACGCCCGAACCGGTCTCGAACACTTCCTGAACGGGAGCGTCACCGAGAAAGTCATCCGCAATACCGACCTGCCGGTACTCGTGATTCGAGTGACGGCGTAGCTTAGCCGAGCAGTTGGGCGACGCCCCACGCGAGGGCGATAGCGAGCATGGCACCGACGAGGTTGCCGAGGGCGTTGGTCGCCGCGCGGAATCGCTCGCCGGTCTCCCACAACCGAAACGTCTCGAAGGAGAACGACGAGAACGTCGTGAACGAGCCACACGCACCGGTGCCGAGCAGGAGCGCGAGTTGATTTCCGAGGGAGAGGAACGTCACGAGACCCAGAACGAAACTCCCCACGACGTTCACGGTGAGCGTTCCGATCGGGAACTCGTCGGCATCGATCCGTTCGCTGACGAAATGGCGGCACAGCGCGCCTATCGCACCGCCCGTCCCGACGATGTGGGCGGGATCGAGCGAACTCATTCCGGCACCTCCGTTTCCGTCGTTTCCTGCTCTGCCATCTTCTCCGCTTCCTTGCTCCTCCCGTTGACGTTACGGGCGAGCGTCCGGCCGAGCAGGACGCCCATCAGTCCTAACCCGTAGTTCGCCGCGACGTTGCCGATCATCCAGAGCGGCGACGCCGCTTGCGTCGTCTGCACTGCGAACGTGCTGTAGGTCGTAAACGATGAGAGGAACCCGGTGCCGACCACGACGTGGGTTTGGTCGGCCAGATACCCCATGTAGATGGCCTCGTACAGGATGAATCCCAGCGCGAAACTGCCGGCGACGTTCGCGATGAGCGTCCCCGTCAAGCCGGGTTGGACGAGGCTGACGAAGTAGCGGAGGTTCGACCCCGCAAACCCGCCGACGCCAACCAATAGCAGAACTTCTAACGTGTGTAGTGGATGTGTACGTCCCATATCTGTCGCTCTCGAAAAGGAGTCATCAGCCGACGTGTTCGGCGGTTGGGGGAGGCGGACTCCATCGCCCGGTTAGTCACTGTTCCCTCCCGAATCCACTTAACGAACTCGAAAGGAGCCGGATATTACCGGTTTGCGAATTCGCTCGCGCTCGGACTCCCGCCGCCGTGTTCGACGTGTCGCTCCCGAATCCGTATCTCGTGGACGTTTTCGGTCGCGTCGTCCACGACGAGGGCTGCCCCCGGTGTTTCGGGCATTCGGTCGGCGAACGACCCGTGCATGTACGTCGGGCGAGCACGGGCCAACGCCTCGCGGTCGGCCCGTGAAGTCAGTCGGTGGGCCACGAGCAGGTCCGACTGGGAAACCGCCACGTCCGGAAGCGCCGCGGGACGCTGGGTCGCGGCGACGAAACTGACGCCCGGTCGTCGCCCCCGAGTCAGGATGGTTTCGAGCGCCGCCCGGGCGATTCCATCGAAGAACGCGTGCGCCTCGTCGACGACCAACCACGGAAGTGTCGCTACCGATTCCGTAATCCGGGCACGATACAGGTCGTCGGCAATCGCCCGAACGACGGCGTTCATCGGCGCGTCGTCGTATCCCGAGCAGTCGAGTATCGTCGTCGACGCCACACAATCCGTCGCGGTGAGTCCATCGGGCGAAAACACGTCCCACGAGTCGGCGAGCGCGAGATGGTTTCGGGCGGTGCGGCGGGTAGTCCGCGCGACGTCCGCGTCCAAGACGCATTCGTGCATCCCGGCCAGCGACCCCGTCTTCGCGGCGGCCTGCCACACCAGCGACCCGGCCGAATCCTCGTGATCGAGTCCGAGCAACTCACACCACGCACGCGGGGAAAGTGCGTCCGCCGACACGCGAGGGTTCTCGACCACGTCGAATCCGGAGACGTCTGCAAACGTCCGGAACGCCCCCATTGGGTCGGCGACGACGGGGGTGACGCCCGCCGTCTCCGCGAGTTCCTCGATCAGCACGCCGAGCGTGTAGGATTTTCCGTACCCGCGCTTGCCGACGACCAGCGTGGCGTGTGGTCCGTCCAAATCGATCCGAACCGGCGCACCTGCACTACCGTCTCGGGCGCGATAGGTGCCGAGACCTCCCGAAACACCCGTGTCGCCCGTTCGCCCCAAAACGTCGGTCATGTCGGGTGTTGGTTTCGACCTCCGGTATAAACCTTCGTCCGAGAGTTTATATCTCGAACCGGAACCACTCCGGGCCATGTCAGTGCGTCAGCGGCTACAGCAGGTGAAGCATCGCCGTGGGATTCGGGCGTTTCGGTCGGACGAGCGGGCCATCGAGGGACTTCCCATTCGGTTGGTCATCGCGCTCGTCGTCGGCGTCGCAAGTCTCGGGGTGATGATGAACATGTTGTCGGGGCTTCACGGGTTGACGGTGAGCGAACTCGACGCGAAACCGTCGCCCGAGGTGGTCCACCCGGGCTATCACTCGGTCGATATCTCGGTCATCGATTCGGACGGCAACCCCGTCACAGGGGCGACAGTCGTCGTGAAGAGCGATTCGGCCACGTTGAAACACATCCAGACCGCGACGACGGGCGACGATGGGAAAGCGACACTGTCGATACGTCCCGGATTGGGACCAAATCAGGACGATGGCACGCTCGAAATCGACATTAAACCAC
This sequence comes from Haladaptatus sp. AB618, assembly GCF_024136965.1. NCBI lineage: Archaea > Methanobacteriati > Methanobacteriota > Halobacteria > Halobacteriales > Haladaptataceae > Haladaptatus > Haladaptatus sp. AB618. The sequence goes on from NZ_JAMYJX010000002.1 coordinate 288,957, forward strand.
CCGCGGGAAGCAAGTTCGAGGACAAGCAAGGGAACACGAAAATCCTGGTCGTGTCCGGATAGGAAACGGGTGATGGACCGTGAATCCGCTCGGGACTCCGGATCGTTAGGCGGTTGTTTCCCGCGCAGTAGGTTCAAAGAAACAGCTCAATTCAAATAGTAACAGCTATCAACCCCCTCCTTCTACCGTGTTCCATATGGCAATGGCTCGTTGTCGACACTGCGGTCTGCAGATGATCGGCACGTCTTACCCTGTAGCGACGAAGTGGTATCACGACCATCTCCGCGACGAACATCCGAAGGCGTGGCTGCGCGCATAGTTTGACTCGATGACTGCGATCTGAATCGCTGTTCTTCCTCCGTTCGTGGGGAGGCATCTCGATTAAGGAGACCATTCTATCGTGTCGTCCGGCGAACACTCGAACGGTTCCCAATCGAGTACCCCGTCTACCGGCGAAAAGTACGTTCTTTATGACGATTCCCCACCATCATGGAGTGATACCCCATGACGACGTACATCGCTTTTCTACGCGGCATCAACGTCGGCGCGCACAATCGAATGAAGATGGATGCCCTTCGCGACCTCTGCCGATCGCTCGGATTCGAGCACGTTCGAACGTACATCCAGAGCGGGAATGTCGTGTTCGAGACGGACGATTCGGCCGCGAACGAACTCGAAGACGAACTCGTGGATGCCGTCGAAGCGTCGTTCGGGTACGATATCTCGGTCATGGTCAGGACACGCGATGAACTCCACGAAATTATCGGCCGATGTCCGTTCGCGCAACCGGAGGACGAGACGACGAAGCTGTACGTCTCGTTTTTGAACGATTGCCCCGATGACGAACAGATTCGAACACTTTCGGCCGCCGGGAACGACGCCGAGGAGTTCGAAACTATGAACCGCGAAGTGTACAGCCGTATTCGAACGGACGAGCGGAAAAGCGGCCAGTTCACCGATGTCGGGGATGTTCTCGGTATACCCGCGACGCGACGCACGTGGAACGTGGTTACCAGGGTACACGAGTTGGCGCGGTAAATCCGTCCCTCGTTTCGACCCTGTCGGCCTTTTCGTTTTTAACTCGTGATGGCCGTAGTAGACGTATGTCCCGGAACGAGGGAATCGAGCGTGGAACCCGAAACGCGCTCGCCGCGTGGATTCTCGTCGCCGTGATCGGTATCACCGTTCTCGCGAGCGTTCTCGGCGGGGATTTCCTCTGGGCTGGTCTCGGTCTCGTCGCCCTCGCGCTCGCGCTGGTTCCCGTCGGAGCGTACCACCGCCCGACGACGATGGTGCCGTGGGAAGCGCTCTGTTTCGTCGCGATCCCCCTCCTGAGTGTCCCGTTCGGTTCGATTCTTCCGCGCTCCGTCGCGACGTTTCTGACCGTCGCGGGGCTTGCGCTGGTGCTGGCGGTGGAATTGGACGCGTTCACCGAAGTCGAACTCTCCCCGTGGTTCGCGGTCCTGTTCGTCGTCATCACGACCATGGCGATCGCCGGTCTGTGGGCAGTCGTCCAGTGGGTCGCCGACCGGACGCTCGGTATGCACGACTTGCACGGACTCCAAAGCCTGATGTGGTCGCTGCTCGCCGCGACCCTCGCCGGTCTCGCGGCCGGAATCGTGTTTGCGACGTACTTCCGGCACATCGATTCGCGCCGGTTCGGCTTTCGGGATGGCGGCAAGCGACGCGACTCGGAGGAGACGACGGCCGTCCAGTCGTCGGACGGGTGGCTCTCGGATGAGCAACAACGGTTGCTGGTGCGGTCGCTTCAGGTGGTCCTCGTCGGCGTACTGGCGTACGGCCTGTACCGAGCGAACGTCGGCATCGTCGTCAACACGGCAGTCGCGCTCGCGCTGATGGAGTTACCGGCGGTGCTCGAACGGGATTACCACTTGCCAGTCGATACCGGCCTAACGCTTTGGATCGTCGTCCCGGTCTTTCTGCACGCGGTCGGGACCGTCGGTCTGTACGAGTCCGTCGGCTTGTGGGACCAGTTGACCCACACCCTCTCCTCGTCGCTCGTCGCGGCGGCGGGCTACACGACGGTGCGGGCGCTCGACGTTCACGCCGATTCCATCTACCTTCCGCGGAAGTTCATGCTGCTGTTCATCCTCCTCTTCACGCTCGCGTTCGGCGTGCTCTGGGAACTGCTGGAGTTCGGACTCGGCGGGTTGGCGACGATGACGGGAACGGGGAGCGTCCTGTCGCAGTACTCGCTCGAAAACACGATGCTCGACTTGGTGTTCGACACCGTTGGGGGTGTCATCGTGGCCGTCTGGGGGGCGACGCACCTGTCGAACGTCTCCGATGCGGTCGCCGCGCGGTTGGATGCCGGGGCGGAGTGACGGACGACGGCCTAGAAGCCTATGGAACTCCCGTGCCTCGATTCCTGTAATGAGTTCCCCCGAAGACGGATTCGACGAAGCGTACACCGGAACACCACCGTGGGACATCGGTCGCCCGCAGTCGGCCATCCGCTCGCTGTTCGAGCGGGACGAAATCCCGTTCGAGGGACCGATTCTCGACCTCGGTTGTGGAACCGGAGAAAATTCGCTCTTCCTCGCCGACCGCGGATACACCGTTCTCGGCGCCGATGCGTCCCCACGAGCCATCGAGCAAGCGAAAACGAAGGCGGAAACCCGTGACGTCGCCGGGGATATCGACTTCCGGATCGAGGATGCACTTTCACTGGATGGCGTCGAGGATGATTTCGGCGTCGTCGTCGACTGCGGCCTGTTTCACGTCTTCGATGACGAAACCCGACGAACGTACGTCTCGTCGCTGGCGAGCGCCGTCGCGCCGGACGGGTACGTCGTCATCCTCTGTTTCAGCGACCAGGAACCCGGTGAGTGGGGACCGCGACGAATCAGCGAGGAGGAACTCCGGACGGCGTTCGAGGACGGGTGGGAAATCGTGAAAATCGACCCTGCACGGTTCGAAGTCAACGCGCAGGGTGAGGACGTCTCACCGTCCAACGACGAGAGCGTCGAAGCGTGGCTCACGGTGGTTCGACGCGCCGTGAAATAACGAATATTCGCCGCTTCTCGGGAGCTACAATCCGTCGCCGTCCCAGTCGATCCATTCGTGTTCCCAGCCACGACGGGTCTGGAAGTGGCGTTCCGCGAACTCGCGGTCCTCGCGGTCGGTTCGGTTCCGTTCGATGGTATCGGCCTGTTCGCCGTCAACGAGGAGCGGCGAGAACGCGACGGTGCCGAACTCATCCGCGACTTCGGGGGTCCCATCACGGGTGCGCTCGACGGCGGCCAACCGCTGTGTGCCGCCGCCCAACGGGACGACCAACCGGCCGTCGGGCGTCAGTTGTTCGACGAGCGCGCGCGGCGGTCGGATGGACGCTGCTTCCACGACGATTCGGTCGAACGGTGCGTACTCGGGGAGTCCGTCCGCACCGTCGCGGCAGTCCACGAAGACACCGCCGTAGCCCGCGGATGCGAGGTTCTGCCGAGCCTCGTATACGACGGTTCGCGTGATATCGACCGCGTGGACGTTCTCCTCACCGACGATTTCCGCGAGTACGGCGGAGGTGTAGCCGACGCCAGCCCCGACGACGAGAACGGAATCGGTCTCCCGAACGTCGAGGGCTTCCAGCAGTTGGGCGACGGTGCTCGGCGACAGTATTTTCGTCCCTCGGTGGTCGAACGACTGGTCGGTGTAGGCACCTTCGTGTGCTTCGAGGGGGACGAACTCGTGGCGGGGGACGGTCCGAAGTGCGAGACCGACGTACTCGCTCCGAACGAGTCCTTTCATCTCGTGTTCGAGGCTGGCGACCATATCGTCGCGCAGCGCCGACGGTTCCATGGTTCGGCTTGGGTTCCGATGTTCTTCAATGGCGCGGCCTGTGCCCGATAATTGCTTGCTGTTGCGTGCCCGGGATGTCGCGCACGTCGATGGATTCGAAGCCAGCACCCTCGAACCACTCCCGAAACTGGGCTTCGTCGTAGGTATCGCCGTTTTCGGTCACCGCGAGCATGTGCGCCCCGAACAGCGCCGCGTCGTCGGCCCACCCTCGGACCTTGTCGGTGAAGATGGCCACGCCGCCGGGGGAAAGCGCATCGAACGTGTTTTCGAGAAGTGCCCGGTTCTCGTCCGGGCCGAGCGCGTGGGCGACCCGCGAGCAGAACGCGAGGTCGAATCCGGTCGGAAGGTCGTCGGTCGCATCGCCGGGGACGAGTTCGACGGGTTCGTGTTCGAGGAACTTGCGGTCGGCCTCGATGACGTCTGGTCGGTCCAACAGCGTCACGTCGAAGCCACGACGGGCGAACTCCTTCGAGAACTCACCCGGCCCGCCGCCGATGTCGAGGACGCGCTCCGCGTGGGGGTTCTCGTGAACGGCTTCCGTGACGCAGGTGCGGACCGTCGTCTCGTCGATGGTCGCCATCGCGCCCATGAAGTTGGCCGTCCATTCCTCGGACGGGTCGGGCGAGTCTCCAGTTAGCATTGTCTCCGGGAGCGCGAGCCAGCCCTCCAGACAGTCCATGTAGTGGGGGGTCCGACCGATGGAACGCACGTCAGTCTTGGCGAACAGTCCGAGTGCTCGATTGGTCGCCTCGTATTCGCCATCGACGGTTTCGAGGTAGCCCAGTTCGGCCATCGCGGCGAGCGTGATTCGTGCGGCACGCTCGGTGACGCCCGTTTCCGCGGCGATTTCGACCGGTGTTCCCGCGTGAAACATGACGGCGTCGATGATGCCTGTCTCGCGGGCGGCCCACAGCAAACACAACTCGCGATAGTCCATGCCAAACCGACGGCGGCGAGTCGAAAAAAGCTACGTGTCAGAAGTTTCTGCCCGTCCGCTTACCACGCGGACCACGCCGTCGAACCCTCGTCCTCGGCGTAAATCCGTTTCACGTCCTTGGCGAGGACGGCGTCGCCGTCGAAATCCAGTCGGTCGTGGTCGTAGCCCGACGCGTCGTCCGTGACGAGGATGCCGTCGATGGTGAACTCCTCCTTGGCGAGTTCTTCCCGTTCGCCGACGACGAACTCGTAATCCCCCGGAATGTTCACTTTGACGCTTCGGGAGTTGTCCCGGCGGCCGTCGTTGGGGTGAATCGTGACGTTGACGCTCACGTTGTCCACGGCGCGCGTCCAGATGGTCTCCACGTCGGGGGCCACCGACTCCTCGACGCGGCGGTCGTCCTCCTGTTCGAGGCTGGTGATTCGGACGACGAAGATGGCCTCGTCGGTTTCGAGGACGAACTCCTCGCCGACCGCCAGCGTCTCCTCCACGGGAACGTCCGCCTTCGCGGTGAACGACTCGCCTTCCTGCGAGACGACGACGTCGATTTCCTCGGTCTTCTCCTCCTCGATTTTCGTCTTGTGGACGTGGTCGCACTCGGTGCATCGTACCGTCGCCTGTCCGCCCGGTTTGAGGACTTCGTGAACCGTCTCCAAATCGGGGGAACAGGATGGGCAGACGACTGCCACACGTTCCGCTGTATCGCTCATGGAGCGGTGTAGGAAGTCAGGCCGTAAAAGTGCGTGGAGTTGTGGGAGAGTGCGGCAAACGGAACACTCATGGAATCCGGCCGTACTCGTAGAGCCGAAATGAGACGGCGGAGGTTCGTCGAGAAAATCGGTGTCGGTGCCGTGGCGCTGTCGCTCGGCGTCTCCGGTTGTAGCGAGTTCGTCGGCGGGGAAAACGAAGTCACGATTCCGCTCTTCGTCACGAACTACGACGGGATGGACCGGCCACTCACCGCGATTTGGCGCGCCGACGATGGAGAACGAGGGCGAAAAACGGTTACCGTTCCCGCTGGAAGCCGGATTCGAATCGCCACTATCGGCGCGAACAACAGCGTAACCGTCGAATTCCCGACCGGATTTTCGAAGGGTGGTGGTCCGTTCTGGGATGCGACCTCGGCGGAGATTTACCTCACCGCGGACGACGGTATCCAAATTCTCCCGTCGAAATCCGGGTGAATCTCACCCGTCGAAGTACAACTCGTAGTGGTTCGCACAGCCCGGATTGAATTCCGCGTCACACTCCGGACACTGCGACTCACAACCGAGATACTCCGAAATCGTCAGTTCCGAACCGCAGACGCCGCACAGCACCGCCTCGGTGTCACGTTCGTCTTTCGCCCACGTTTCGCGTGGATGGTCAGCAACCGCGTCGTGGCACCGAAAACAGGGATAGTACTCGTTACAGCACGAGAACCGAATCGCGATCACGTCACACTCGGTGTCGTAGTGCGCACACCGCGTTTCGGCGTCTACATCGATGCCGTGGACGTCGATTCCGTGGATGGTTCGCATCTGCTGGTCGATTTTATGGCTGTGGCAGTTCGACTTCCTCGCCGTCCGCGTAGACCGTCGGCTCTCGAATGATGCCGTCGAGGTGGAGCGGAGCGTCCGTGTCGCCGCCGATGCCCGCGTCGTCGCCGATGGCGATGTGGACCGTGCCGCCCGCCTTCTCGTCGAGGAGGACGGAGCCGACGAGTTCGGTGACCGCGACGTTGGTGCCGATGCCGAGTTCGGCGAGGTTGTAGGCGTCCTGGCCGACTTCCTCCGATGCAGTTTCGACCTGCTCGCGGATTTCGTCGTCGCTGATACTCGTGACGTAGCCGTCCTCGACTTCGAATTCGAGGGTCTGGCCGTCTTCGAGGAGGCCGTGCGGGCGCATGGTGCCGTCCACGACGTACTTGCCGTTCACGTTCTCGGGGCTGACGAACACCTCGCCTGCGGGGAGGTTGGTGAAGTCGCCGGGTTCGTGACAGAGACCGGTGTCGTCGTACCACTCGCGGTCGCCGGGTTCGAAGGTGATGTCCGTTCCCTTCTCTGTCGTGACGCGAATCTCCTCCGCGCCCTCGACCTGCGCGAGCACGTCCGTGCAGTGCCCGTCGATGTTCTCGTAGTCGGCGGCGAGGCCCGTCACCATCACTTCCTCCGTGATACCGGGGAGGGTGGCGATTCGTGCGCCCTCGTCGTTCGCGTTTCCGCGTGCGCGGGTGTGGCTCAAACTCTTCGTCGTCGGCGCGAGGACGACGTCCGTGGCGGCCATCGCGGCGGCGACGGCGGCCGGTGGCTCCTCGCCGTGCTGGTTTCCGACGGGATAGCGCGTGATCGTCACGTCGTCGGTGATTTCGCTGGCGGTGTCGTACAGCGCCTTGCCGATGTCCCAGCGCTTGTCGTCGGTGATTATCGCACACGACTCGTCGGCTTCGAGTGCCATACACTGCTCGACGGCGGTCTTCGCGGCGTCGTCCAGACTCATAAATGGCGGTTGCGTTCGGGAGCGGTTAGGTGTTCCCTTTCGTGGCGTTTGGGTCGGAATTTCGTCCCGATATCGACGACCTCGAAACCGCCGAATTACTCACTTTCGAGTTGTGTTCTGCCGGATTCGCTCGAAACGGTTTTAATGGCGGGGGTAGCAGGCCCACGTACATGCTACAGGTCGGCATTAACGGGTACGGGACTATCGGGAAGCGAGTCGCTGACGCCGTCCGCGCACAACCGGACATGGAAATCGTCGGTGTCGCGAAGACCCGGCCCAATTTCGAGGCCGAAAGTGCCGTCGAGAAGGGTTATCCGCTCTACGCCGCGATCGAGGAGCGGGCGGACCAGTTCGACGACGCGGGCATCGAACTCGCGGGAATGGTGGACGAGATGGTCGAAGCGGCCGACGTCGTCGTGGACGCTTGCCCGTCCGGTATCGGCGCGGAGAACAAATCGCTGTACGACGAGTACGACACGCCCGCGCTGTATCAGGGCGGCGAGGACGCGAGCGTCGGCGAGACGAGCTTCAACGCCCGCGCCAACTACGACGAATCGATCGGCGCACAGCACGTTCGCGTCGTGTCGTGCAACACGACCGGTCTCTCCCGACTCGTCGCGCCGCTTCGCGAGGAGTACGGCGTCGAGAAGGTTCGGGCGACCCTCGTCCGTCGCGGTGGCGACCCGGCCCAGACCGGTCGCGGTCCCATCAACGACATCGTTCCGAACCCGGTGTCGCTGCCGTCCCACCACGGCCCGGACGTGAAAACGATCTTCCCGGACCTCGCCATCGATACGCTCGGCCTGAAGGTTCCGGCGACGCTGATGCACATGCACAGCATCAACGTCTCACTCGAATCCGAACCCGACGCCGAGGACGTACGCGAACTGCTCGAAAGCCAGTCGCGGCTGTTCGTCGTCCCCGAACACATGGATATCGACGGCGCTGGAAAGCTCAAGGAGTACGCCATGGACAGGGGCCGCCCGCGTGGCGACTTCTGGGAGAACTGTGTTTGGGGCGAGTCCGTCTCGATGGAAGGCAACGACCTCTATCTCTTCCAAGCCATCCACCAGGAGAGCGACGTCGTACCGGAGAACGTGGACGCGATCCGTGCGGTGACGAACACGGCGGACGCCGAAGAGAGCATCGAGACGACCAACGACGCGCTCGGAATCGGCTTCTAAGCCGACTCTTTCGACTTCGACTTTTTTCGGAGACACGAGTAGTCATTCTCCCACCCGGCGAACCGAGTAACGTGGATATCGCCGCCGTGCGTCGCCAGTACGCAGTGGCTACCTTCGTGAGCATCGATATCATGTCTCAATCGAATTCGAAATTGCCGTTCGGTATCGGCCGGTTCGACCGTTTACGAACGGAGTCGAACGAGCGATTCCGACGCGAATGGAGTGACGCTCGGCGCTCCCGTCTCCTATTTCCTTCGTTACCGGCGATTAGTCCCGAATTCAGCGCTTCGAAAATGGTGCGAACGGACTCAACGATACCCGGCGTTCATTTACCATCACCCCGATGTGGCGCAACGGGTGGGGTGGACGGCAGAGCGGTCAGATGCTGTCCAGAAACGGTCTCTCCCGCCCGGAGAGAAAATCATGAGAAAGTCACTCAAAATCCTGCTCGTCATGAGCATGGTCGCCAGTGTGTTCGCAATCGGCTTCGCGGGTAACGCCGCAGCGGACTCACAGTCCAGCCATCAATGGGCGAGCTCGCACGTTGACCAAGAACAGTACGTCGCACAGGGCAACAGCAACTATCAGGACGACAACGTCGCAGTCTCGGCCGCGCTCGGCCACGACGCTGAATCCGGTAACGCGTACGCCGTTCAGGCCAACTACCAGAGCAACAAGAACTCACAATCCGCGTACTCGAACGCTCAGAACTTCAACCACCAGAGCCAAGAGGACGGCCACAGTCCGTGGAGATAATCGGTACTTTCAACCGACGCTGAATTTTTTACTAAAATCACGAAGACGACGTTTCGATACAGAACCCGCTCTCTGCCATTTTGTCGTCCGAAAAACGGCACGTCTGACGGCTGTCCAAAACCTTTTCCCCGGGAGGGACTTACCCTCAGGTATGCGACGAGACGATCGCGACGACCCCTTCGACGACCTCTTCCGCGAAATCGAGCGCATGATGAACGATATGATGGGCGGCAACGTCGACATGCAAGTCGACACCGGAACGACCGGATTCGGTGCCGACACGCACGTCGATATCCACGAGGACGAAGAGTTGGTCCGCGTCATCGCGGACCTACCCGGCGTCGAGAAGGACGACATCAACCTCAAATGCGACGGCGAAGCGATGACCATCAGCGCCGTCAGCGACCACCGCGAGTACGACGAGCGAATCACGCTCCCGGCCCGTGTGGACGAGAGTTCCGCAAAAGCAACCTACAACAACGGCGTCCTCGAAGTCACGTTCGAGAAAACCGACGAATCCGCGAACATCAGCGTCGAGTAGTTCGGACGAGTTCGGCGAGGCGGTCGTACAACCCATTTTCGTACTTCGTTTCTTCGTCTATCGTCGGTCGTGCGTTCGTCTCGTTGACGACGACACGGTCGTCGAGGGCGAGCAAATCGACACCACAGAACCGAATCCCGAGCGTCTCCGCCGCCTGTTCAGCGATCTCACGATACTCGGCCGGTAGGGAGACGCCGCGTGCTTGTGCCCCTCGGTGGACGTTGTGTTTCCAGCGTCCGGCATCCAGCGCCTCCTCCGGGAGTCGGCGCTCGACAGCGCCGACGTACTCACCATCGACGATCATCGCCCGATAGTCGACTGCGTTCGGGAGATACTCCTGTACGAGAAACGATTTATCTCCCGTCGCCCGGTAGTCGTGAACGAGATTCAGGTAATCGATCACTCCGAGGAACGAGTCCAAGTCGTCCACTTTTGCGATACCCGTCCCGCGCGTCGTCGAGTTGGGTTTCACCACGACCGGCGAATCGAACTGCCCGAATACGTTGCGGAGATCACCCTCATCGACGGGATTCGAGACCACGACCGTCTTCGGGACGGGAATTCCTGCCCTCCCGAGTCGCGCGATGACGCCGCCCTTGTTTCGGGAGGTGAGGACCGCCTCGCGGCCGTTCACCCACGGGACCGAGAGCAACCCATCGACCACGCCGCCCTCCATCATCCGTGACGGATAGACGAATCCTACGTCGAACTCGTCGGGCGTCCACGGCGGGGATTCGAGGTCGAACGTCCGTTGTTCGCTCCGAACGTGCCGAACTCGAATCCCCCGCTCCGCGAGCGGTTCGCGGATTCGCTCGAACGTCTCCTGTCGGTACGCAACCGCCAAATCCAGCATCGGTCGTGCGTTCGTAGCCGTCGCTAAAAAGTTCGCCCGTCTCGGATCATTCGACGCGCTCGAACCGATGTCGGAACACCGTCGCGTCGTCGTCCCACTCGAAGTCATCGTGGGCGCGGTCCAGTCGCTCGCGGTAGGCGTCCAAATCCTCCGAGCCTTCCGCCCGTGCGTCCTCGTCGGTCAAATCGCCCAACGTCCGTTCGGTTACCGCCACGACCTCGAACGTTTCGCCATCGATGTCGAAGGTGTCACCCTCCTCGGCGTACGGGTTGCCACGATGAAGCTGTGACACCTGACCGGCCGTGACCGCTCGCTGAACGTGCTCCGACGGGAGTAGCGTGTCGGCGTCGATTTTCGACATACCCGTCCTTCGTCCTCCACCGAAAAAACGACTGCCCTTCGACCGTTCAGCCTTTCAGCACGCCGCCGATTGCGCCACCGATGGCGTTGTTGAGCGCCAGCAGAAACGCGACGAAGATGGCGATGAGGAACAGGCCCATGCCGCCGAACAGCGACCCGGCCGGACCGCCGACGAGTCCGCCGAAGACGGTTCCGGCCAGTCCGACGAACAGGGCGACGACGATTCCGCCGAGCGCCCCGGAGAGGAGGCCGTGCCAGAAACCACTCCCGAGACCACCGCCGGCGACGTAGCCCGCCGCAAAGCCGCCGATCAGTCCGGCACCGACGTGACCGATTCCGGGGAGGGCGAACGCCACGATTCCGGCGAGGACCGACACGACGAAGCCGACGAAAACCGCGTACCAGTTAGTCATGAGTAAATAGGTTGGGAGTGGGAAAACAAAAGCCTCTCGCCAAAATCGGCTGGCAGAACGGTATGAACGCCCTTTTAAGGTGGGAGGGCATACGAACGTCCATGATTTTCGAGACCCTTCCGACAACGCCCACGTCGGAGGAACTCATCGACAAGGCGTTCTCGCGGGCGACACGGGCAGGCCGGGCCAAAAGCGGTATTCAGGCTCAGCAGTCCATGCTCCAGACCGCTTCGAACATCCTCTCGGACAACATGCAAAACGTCGTCACCGCGTGGCCGGATTTCCAGGAAGTAGACCCGTTCTACTACGAACTCGCGGACGCCGTCGTGGACGTCGACGAAGTCAGAAAGAGCCTTTCGGAGATCCAGTGGGCCTCCCGGAAGACGAAGGACATCGGCCGCGAGTACCAAGGTAAACTGCGCGGCGACATCAACTACGCTCGCAAGGTGCGAAAACAGGGGTTCGCCCGCCTCGCGTCCATCGTGGAGGAAGTCGAGGACGACCTCGCCCGAATCGGCGAGGCGCGAAACGACCTGCGCACGCTTCCCGACATCGACCCGTCGGCCCCGACCGTCGTCGTCGCGGGCTACCCCAACGTCGGGAAGTCGTCGTTCGTCAACACCATCACGAACGCCCGCAACGAAATCGCGGAGTACCCGTTCACCACGAAGGGTATCCACGTCGGTCACTTCGACCGCCAGCACATCCGATATCAGATAGTTGATACCCCCGGACTGCTCGACCGTCCGGCGGACGAGCGAAACGCCATCGAAACGCAGGCGGTGTCGGCGATCACCCACCTCGCCGACTGTATCCTGTTCTTCGTGGACGCGAGCGCCTACTGTGGCTACCCGCTCGACGCACAACTGGAACTCCGTGACTCGGTCGAAGCGGAGTTCGGCGACGTGCCCGTCCTCACCGTCTGCAACAAGTCCGACCTCTCGACCGACGTGGAGGCGGATATGTACATGAGCATCGAGGAGGACGACAACGTTACGGAAACCCTCGACGCCGCCGTGGACGCCATCGGCTACGAACCCGAACTGCCGTTCGACGGATAGACCGATTTTCCGGACGCCGCCTCACGCCGGAACTTCGCTAGTCTCCACGTATCGGATCTGAACCGCGACGCTTTTTCCCGTCCGCTGTGCGATTCGGTCGTGAATCCGCCTCGTGAGTTGTGGATACTGTTCCCCTTTCGGCTTCCCAACAGTGACGACGACTCGGTCCGGTTCGCGGAACGGCAGGTTTCGCGTGTAGTCGTTCTTCCCGAGCGGGAACGTTTGACTGTACTCTACCTGCATCCGCAACTTTTCGGCCTGCTGATACCGCGGTTCCTGAAAGACGTGGTTTGTCGCGATACTGGATCCCTGTTCGAACTGCGAACTCTGGTAGGTAAAATACGTGACTCCACCGAGGAACACCGACAGGACTGCGATCCCGATGACGAGGACTCCGATCCGTTTGACGGTCTCCTCGCGGGATGCTTCCAGTCTGAACCAGTTCTTCGGCCGATACCCCATGTACTGGAGCGTTACGAGGGCGGCGAGATTGATCGAGAGGACGTTCACGAGGACGAGGACGAACGCTCCCAGCGCGACCATCGGCTTTTGCCACGCGATACCGATACCGACCGCCGCGGCGGGCGGGATGAGTGCCGCCGCGATCATGACGCCGACGAGGGCGACCGACACGCCAGCGGCGAGGCTGACGACGCCCGCCGCACCTGCGCCGAGCGCCACGATGAGCGAGAGAAAATCGGGCGACAGTCGCCCGCTGATCTGGGATATCTGGGTGATGTCCGTGCTCGGTGGGAAGAGAAAGAGGTTCCTGATGAGGAACGCGAAAATCGTCGCGCTGCCGATGGCGACGGCGACGCCGAGCAGTTGGAGTTTGACGCCACGGCGAAACATATCGGGTTCGTTCAACACGGTACCTACTGACGCGGACAGCGCGGGACCGAGCAGTGGCGCGATGACCATCGATCCGACGACGACGGCCGGGGAGTCGAGCAGGAGTCCGGCAGTCGCCACGACGGCGCTCACCACGGTCATGAAGACGAAGGTCTGGAACCGGGGGGACAGCTCCCGCGCTTGCGTGAGGATTTCGTCACGAGCGATCCTGTTGCCGCCGTTTTCCGCTTCGTAGCGTTTCGCGAGTTGCTCGAACTCGCGGGACGTGTCCGTCTCGGCGTCGATGATTACCGTGTGGGCTTCGTCGCTCAACCCGGCGTCGTGAAGCTTGTCGATGACCGGTTGCACCGCGTTCTGCGGGAGCGGAAACGTCGCGATAGCGGCGTACCGACGGCCACCAGTCTCGTCGGTGACGAAGAAGTCGATTCCCTCGGATTCGAGCGTGTCGATGACGGTTTGTCGCTCGCCCGTCGGGATTGATACCTGTACGAGTCGCACGTCCTCCGATGCGGTTCACAGATTGATATAATCGCGGGCCGATATGCCGTTGGTTCATCCGATTTCTCCGTCAACTGCTACTGTCCGTCAGGGTGCCCTATCGATGTCGACGTAGCGAATTTGAACGGAGACGTTCCGTCCCGTGCGCCGGTAGAGACGGGTTCGAATGCGCTCGGCCAGTCCGGGATAGGTTCGGTCCGTGGGCCTACCGACAGTGATGATCACTTCACGCGGCTGATGAAACGGGAGCGTCGGGTCCCGATACTTTCGGGGGAGCGAAAGGGAAGGTCCGTATCGAACGACCGTTTCGAGTCGCTCTCCCCCCGCGTATCGCGGTCGTTCGAGCAGTGAATCGGTCGTTTCTCGGACGGTATGCTTGTACTGTGCGTCCTGTACCGAGGAGTACGTCACCCCGCCGAGAAAAACCGAGAGGAGGACGATGACGACGAAGAGGACCGATGCACGCTTGAGCATCTCTCCTCTCGAATGTCGTCGTTTCAACCACCCTCGTGGTCGATAGCCCATGTATCGGAGCGTGATCAGTGCCGAGAGGTTGATGGCCAGAAGGTTGACCAGTACGAGGATACCGGCGCTCACGGTGACGGCCGGTTCGCCCCACGCGAGGCCGATGCCGACCGTCGCGGCGGGCGGGATGAGCGCAACGGCGATCATGACGCCGACGAGGGCAGTCGAAGCACCGGCTGACAAACTGATGATTCCGGCGATACCCGCGCCGAGTGCGATGATGAGCGAGAGGAAATCGGGGGAGATTCGAATCGCGACCTCGGGTATTTTCGTCACGTCCGCTCCGGGCGGGAACAGCGGAATCGACCGAATCAACGCGGCGAAGAGGGCGGCGCTTGCGACCGCGACGATGACGCCGAGGGCCTGTAACCGTACGCCCCGTCGAAACAGGTCACGGTCGTCGAGAACCGTCCCGATGCTCGCCGACAGCGCGGGGCCGACCAGCGGCGCGATGACCATCGACCCGACGACGACGGCGGCCGAATCGAGCAGGAGTCCGGCAGTCGCCACGACGGCGCTCACCACGGTCATCGTGACGAACGTCCGGAGGCTTGGAGAGAGTTCACGGGCGCGAATGCGAATCTCCTCGCGGGCGATGCGAATTCGTCGCCCTCGCTCCTCCCTGTAGCGTTCCACGAGTCGCTCGAAGCGATTCGAGACGTCGACCTCGGCGTCGATGACGATGACGTGAGCAACCTCGCTCAGCCCCGCATCGCGGAGTTCGTCGATGACCGGTTGCACCGCGTTCTGCGGGAGCGGAAACGTGATGATCGCGGCGTAGTCCTCCGCACCGCCCCGTCCGCTCGTCTCCTCGGTGATGTAGTAGTCGATGTTCCTCGCTTCCAGCGTTTCGATTACTAGCTCCCGTTCCCCCACCGGGATGGCGATTTCCACGAGACGCACATGCCGAGCACGACCCAGAGGACAATAAGTCTCGACGCGGGAGACGGCGGAAAACCACGGCGGTTAAACGTCGAGCGGCGTACGAACCACTATGTTCGAAAATCGACCCGGCCGAGATGCGGAAATCGTGTTCGTCGGGCGCTCGAACGTCGGCAAATCCACGCTGATGCGTGAGTTGACGGGCCACAAGTTCGAGACCGGTGGCAAACCCGGCGTCACGCGCCAACCGAACCACTTCGACTGGGCCAGCGAGGATTTCATGCTCACCGACCTGCCCGGCTTCGGGTTCATGTCCGGCGTCGAGGAGGAGTACAGGGAGCAAATCAAGACCGACATCGTCCAGTACATCGAGGAGAACGCCGAGAAGATCCTGCTCGGCGTGCTGGTCGTCGATGGGAAGAGCGTCATCGACATCATCGACCGTCACTCGGGCGAGGACGAAATCCCGCACGACGTGGAGATGTTCTACTTCCTCCAGGAGGTCGGCATCCCGGTCGTCGTCGCCGTGAACAAGATGGACAAAGTGGACGACGAGGACGAACGCCTGAACGACCTCTGTGACCGCCTCGGACTGCATCCGCCGTGGAAGCAGTGGCAGGACACCATCGCCCCGATCAGCGCGAAACGCGGCAGTATCGGCACGCTGAACGAGGCCGTGAAGACCCATCTGCACGAGGAGAAGCGCGACGACCTGTTCAAGTTCTTCTCGTAACGAAGGGAATCGGGTGATTCAAAGCCCGCCGTTCACTCACGTTCCTACAAATCGCATCGCACCCTCGGCGACGATTCGCGCGACTTCGACCACCTCGTTGGTGTAGACGAACTCGCCCGCGCCGTGGATGTTCTCGCCGTCGGGGCCGACGATGACGGTCGGCAACTCCGCACGGTCGCCGAGGTAGTTGAAGTCCCCGACGCTGGCGAAGTAGCCGAACTCGGGTTCGACGCCCGCGACGGATTCTGTCGCGCCGACGAGCGACTTCACGAGGTCGTGGTCCTCGGGCGTGACGTACGGGCCGTATTTGATGCCGGGGTCGGGCGACTCGCGAAACCCGATTTCCACCTCGCTTTCGATGTCCAACTCGTCAATCGCGTCCTCGGCCTGTTGGCGCACCAAGTCCTCATTTTCCCCCAGAACGACGTGGCGGTCCACCATGAGGTGGGCGCGCTCGGGCACCGAAAGCGTCTGACTGCCACCCTCCAGCAGGAGCGGGCAGACCGACCCGTCGCCGAGTTTCGGGTGACTTCCGGTATCGAGATTCGAGAGCGCGTCGGCGACCTTTCCGGCGTCCACGACGGCGTTGATTCCCTTGTGCGGTTGCGAACCGTGGGCGGCGTGGCCCTTGACCTCGATGTCGTAGAGGAATCGCCCGCGAGCGCCGAGGAGGAGCGCGGGGTTTTGGATGTCCTCCTCCTGTGCGAGGATGGGGCCGGGTTCGGTGACGATGGCGGCGTCGTAGTCGTCGGTGTAGCCGTCGCGGATGAGGCGGTCGGTGCCGAGGCCGTACGGACCTTCCTCGTCCACGACTGCGGAGAGAACGACGTCACCCGCGAGTTCGGCCTCCGATTCGGCCAGCGCTTCGAACGCGACCATCACGGCGGCCAGTCCGCCCTTCATGTCGCATGCCCCCTGTCCGTACAGTTTGCCGTCCTCGATTCGGCCGGAGCAGGGGTCTTCCTCCCAGTCCTCCACCAGCAGGACGGTGTCCATGTGCGCATTCAGGAGGAGCGTCGGGGCGTCCGGGTCGTTACCGTCCAAGCGTGCAAGGACATTGTCGCCCTCGTATTCAGTGATTTTCGGCTCGCTGACGTGGTGGTACTCGGGGTCGAGCCCTCGGGAATCCAACCAGTCGTAGACGAACTCGCTCAGTTCGTGCTCCTCGAAGTACGGCGAGGGGATACGCACCATCTCCTGCAGGAGGGAGATGGTTTCCTCGGGGTCGATTGCGGGGGTCGCTGTTTTAGTCGCTTCCGCGGATTCAGTCATCCGAGACGACCTCCGGCCCACTCGTCTCGCGCTCGTCGCTCGCCACGCCCGGAAGGGTGTCGAGAATCGCGCCGACGTCGGTGCCGCGCCGGTTGCCGAGTCGCCAGTAGACGGTGAAGATACCGAGTCCGACGACCATCCACGGGAGGTAGATGCGGAGCGTCGGCGTGGCCTCGAACGCGGTCCAGTACGCGCTGGCGAGCGGGATGTTTCCGGCCAACGGCGACCCAAAGAAGTCCGCGAACGCGCTCGGAAGACCGCCGAAGTTCGCGGCCTTCGTCAGCAGTCCGGCGGCCCCGACGGAGGCGACGACACCCGTAATGGGCGTGAGCCATCCGTAGTCGAAGCCCGCCTTCTCGGCGAGATCGGGGCGGGAGAGCCGAACGTACAGCAGGGTCAGGGAGACCGTCGAATAGGCGATGAGGTAGCTGAACGTCGCGATGATGATGGCTTCGTTGAGGCCGTCGCTCCAGAACGTCAACGCCGCCGCCACGGCGTACAGCGTGACGAGCGAGTAGTGGGGCGTGCCGAACCGCTGACTCACCGCGGAGAACTGCTTCGGGAACACCTCGTCCCACGACCACGAGTAGGGCATCTTGATGCCCGCGGCCATCACTGCGTGGACGCTGGAAGCAGTAGCGAGGAGACCGCCGAACGCGACGATTGCGGTCGCGCTGTTACCCAGGAACGCCTCCGCCGCCGTCGCCAGCGGTCGGTCCGAGTTCGCCAGCACGGTGTAGTCGCCGACGACGCCGTAGATGACGACGGCCGTCCAGACGTAGAGAACGATGAGGAGCGCGGTGCCGCCGACCATCGCCAACGGGAGGTTTTTGGACGGGTTCTTGACTTCCGCGCCCATCTGTCCCGCGACGGCGATGCCGATGTAGGCGTAGAACAGCGGGACGGCGGCCCCGATGAACCCGTCCATGCCGCCGGTGAAGAACGGATGGTAGTTCGCGGCGTTCACATGGAACGACCCCGGAATCACGAGGATGAGGATGGCCACCATCAGCACGGCCATGATGGCGTTCTGCGAGAGGCTGTACTCCTTCGTCCCGACGAGGTTGACCAGAAAGAGGACGGTGAGGAGCACGAAGCCCGCGATTGTCGCGTCGATACCGGGATAAAACACCTGTAAATAGTTGCCGAAGCCGAGCGCGAGCACGGCGTCGGCGGCCATGTACCCCAACCACTTCGACCACGTGACGATGAAGCCGGGGAGCCGACTGTCGAACGTCCGCGAGATGTACGCGTACGACCCGGCGGCGGCCGGGAAGATGGTCGCCATCCAACTGTAGTTCACCGCGATTGCCATCGCCAGTATTCCCGAGAGGACAACCACGAGGATGACGCTCGGTCCAGTCGTCGAACTCGCCGTACCCAGCGTGACGAACAACCCGGCCCCAAGCGTCCCCGCGACCACCGTACTCATCGCACCGAACAGCCCCATATCCCGTGAAAGGCTGTTACTGTCCTTGCCGTGTGATGATGACATATGATGACACACAACTAGGCGGGGGCTTAGTCCCCGTCCCTCCCATGTGCGGGGTGACGACAGTGAGATGGAGTAGAAAGAATTTGTGCTTCGACAGCGGCGTAGTCGCCAGGGAGATTACAGCGACTGGGATGACGACCCAGAAAGCCCCCGCTCGTTCGCTACGCAACTGAGTTGATTCTGGTTTTGCGATTGCAGTTACTGAGAAGACAGCCCCGAAAGCCCCCGCCAGTTCGCGGTCGCTCAGCGACATCTCGGCGCACACGGCAAGAGCGCAGCTCTTGCCTGCTCTCGTTCGCTCCTCCGTCGCTCACGAGAAAACCGCACGCCGAGAGGGGTCGCTGAGGCGACTACACAAGCGCGAATACAGTCGGAGGCAAGCTCCGACAACGTCCCGCTCGCAGGCTCGCGGAACCGCCCGGCCCCTTTCAACCCACCCAAGCACCGCTTCCACACTGCTTCCGCACCGCGCCACATCCTCCCCAACCGACTGCGTTTCTCGCTCACATTCGTTCGCTGCGATACTCATCCCTCGCGCGATAGCCAGCAGGCTGGTTACGAACGCAAAGCGTTCGTCACATCCCGAAAATCTCCGATTTTCGAGGACCTCGGCCGGAGTGGCCTCGGTCCTGCTGGCCCGCGCGCCGCGGCGGTTGGTTGGACTGCACGCTACCGACCTCGTGGTGACGAAGCAACCACATCAACCCACCAAGAAGAATAACGCGAAGAAGAAACCCCACTCCCCGACTTCGCCGTCTCTAATTCGTGGAAACGATTTCCACGACGGACCGGTGATCGAGTTCCGAACTCGAACCGATCTGGCGCTTGCTCCGGCAGTCGATGCCGTGGAGGAACCCGTCGCCGATGTCGCTGTGCAGGTGGTACGCGAAGTCCTCGGCCGTCGAGCCACCGGGGAGGAGGAAGCAGTCGCGGAAGACGCCCTTCTCGCTGGCGCTACCGTTGGCGGAGCCAGGGAAGATGGCGATGAGATCGAGTTCGTCGAACAGCGCGGCTTCGAGGGCGCGCTGGACGCCGGTGCCGTCGAACTCGTTCGTGAACTGCCGAATCTGGTCGAGACCCTGTTCCTGTTCCTCGCTGATGTCGCCCGTGATTTCGAAGTCCGCGTCTCCGGCGTCGTAGTCGATGACGCCCTGTTCGGCGGCGTTCTTGAGCGCCTTCTCGGCGTGGGCGCTGGCGGGGATGATGGTCAAGTGCTCGTAGTCGGGGTCGGAGGTGATGTCCTCGTAGTTCGCTTGGGCTTCGGGCGTGTCCATCTTGTTCGCCGCGATGACCATCGGTTTGGTCCGCTTGCGGATTTCGCGGGCGAGTTCCTCGCGGTCCTCGTCCTCCCACACCTCGGGGTCCAAATCGAGGCCGAGCGAGAGGATGATCTGTTTTATCTCGTCCTTGTTCGTTTTGAACGCCGACATCTGCTCGGCGAGGTCCTCCTCGATGTGTTTCTCCTCACCGGCGTAGCCCGAGCGGAAGCGCTCGATACCCTTTTCGAGGACTTCGAGGTACCACATGTCGAGTTCGTTTTCGAGGAAGGCGATGTCGTCGCGCGGGTCGTGGCCCTCGGTCTTCTCGCCTTCGATGTCGGTCTTCCCCGAGAAGTCCACCACGTGGACGAGCACGTCGGCCTCGTTCAGGTCGCTGAGGAACTGGTTGCCCAACCCCTTGCCCTCGTGTGCGCCGGGGATGAGTCCCGCCACGTCCACGAGTTTCGTCGGGACGTAGCGCGTCCCTTCCTCACAAAACCCGACGCTGGGGGTGCAACTCTCGTCGAATTCGGGTGCGGCACACTCCACGCGGGCGTACGCCTCGCCGATGGACGGGTCGATGGTCGTGAAGGGGTAGGCACCCTCCGGCACGTCGTTCATCGTCGCGGCGTTGAAAAAGGTCGATTTACCCACGGAGGGTTTCCCGACCAGTCCGATTTTGTAACTCATTAGGCCGGATTGGGAGATTCGAGGCTAAAGGCGTTTTCAAACGACGGGACGGCTGTCGAATGATACCGAATGGCTCGGCTCGCGTGCTCACTCGGGGAACGTGGGGTCGATTCCGTGGCCCGGGCCACCGATGCCGATGGTCGGCCCGCCGGTCCCCGTAATCACGTCCTCCGCGATGAGCAGGTTGCCGTCCAAATCGACATGCGAGAACGACCCGATTCCGGCGACGAGGTGCGCGCTGGTGTGGATCCCGAGCGCGCTTTCGAGCATGCACCCGACCATCAGTTCGACGTTCGCGGCCTCCGCTATCGACGCGATGTCCCGCGCGGCGAGCAATCCCGACTTCCCCAACTTCACGTTGATCACGTCCGCCGCGTCCTCGCGGACGATCCGAATCGCGTCTTCGGGCGTGAAGACGGCCTCGTCGGCCGCGACCGGAACCGACACGGTGTCCCGCGCCCGCGCCAGTCCGACCACGTCCGCCGCGGGCGTGGGTTGTTCGATGAGCGAGAGATCGATTTCCCGCGATTCGATCTCGCTGGCGAACTCCGCGGTCTCCTTCGGCGTCCAGCCCTGGTTCGCGTCCACCGTCAGTTCCGCGTCGGGCGCTCCCTCGTGAACCGCTGCGACGCGGGCGACGTCGTCCGCGACGGTCGTTCCGGTCTTCACCTTCAGGCAGTCGAAACCCTCCGCCGCCGCCCGCGCTGCCCCCTGCTCCGCATCCTCGGGCGGCATGATGGAGATGGTGAAATCCGTCGTCACCGGCTCCGGCGACCTCCCGAACAGTTCCGAGAGGGCCATCTCCCGCTCCCGGCAGTAGGCGTCGAGAATTGCGGTTTCGACGGCGAAGAGCGCGGAGACCATGCCCGGAAACGTGCTTCGAACCTCCCCGATGAGGCTTCGATAGTCGGCGAGCGACTTCCCTTCGAGCAACTCCGTGGCGGCGCGAGCGGTGGCGAGCGCCGCCTCCTGTGTTTCCCCCGTGACGGGCGTGAGCGGGGAGCCTTCGCCGTATCCGGTCACGGTCTCCGTTTCGACCGTCACGAGGACGTTCGTCGCGCTGTGTTGTGTCCCGAGCGAGATTTCGAACGGTTCGCGCAGGGGCAGGTCCAGGGGTTCGACCGACGCCCGTTCGATTTCCATTTACAGCGCCTCTCGGACCATGCCGAGGAGGTCCTCCGGGCCGCCCTCGTCGTAGACGTTCGCGGCCGGGACGGAGTATTCGACATCTGAGGGGTCACCCCACGTCGAGACGCCGGCGACTGTCGCGTCCGAGAGTTCCTCCACGAGGTGGCGCTCGGCTTCCACGCCCGCGAGCGGCCACTGGTCGAAGTGGGTCCTGTTCTCGCGGTTCGGGTCGTCCACCAGCACGACCGCGTCCGGCCACGAGCCGTGAAGGACGCCCAGCGTGACGCTCGAATAGGCGCGGTGGGTGAGCGACGCTTGACCCTCGACGAAGACGATGTCGTGGTCCTCCGCGACGGCGGATACGAGGTCCTCGACGACGCCAGCCGTGAAGTCCGCCGGAACGCGGTCGATGACGACGCCGCGGTGTGCACCGACCATGATGCCGGTCTGGCCGGTCGCGACCCAGCCCGCGTTCAACCCGGCGCGTTTCGCCGCACGATACAGTTCGAACGTCGTCGTGCGCTTGCCGACCGCACAGTCGGTCCCGGCGGTCAGTATGACGTCGGCATCGGCGTCGTCCACCGACCCGTCGCCCACCCGTAGGTCGTCTTCTCCCGGTGGTTTCCGCACGTCGAACAGGGTAACGCCGTGTTCGTCGGCGAGACTTTGCCAGTGCTCCTGCTCGGAGAGAAAGACGTGCAGTCCGGAGACGATGTCGAGTCCGGCCCGGATGGCTTCCTCGATGTCTTCGACCCACTCGTCGGGCAGTTTGCCACCGGCGGGTGCGACGCCGATGACGAGCGCCTCGGACTCGGGCGCGCGGTCGAGCGCGTCGCCCGTCGAGGAGACGATCGGCACGTCGCGCGTGTCGGGGCGACCCAGTACCTCGCTCGTGGGGTCACCGGCGTGCGTCGAGTCGATGACGGCTCGTGCGTCGAACAGTTCGCTGTGCATGACGACCCCGTTAGCCGTTTTTCCATCCATCGTTCCGAACGCCCCCTCGGCGAGAACGAGTGCCGGGGCAGGGGCGTCGAACGAATCGCGGAGGTTCATATGATACACTGACTCACAACCATTGAAAGCCTTCCCCCCTTTCATGCACGGGTGTCGGTTCGGGGACCCCTCACTTTTGTCACCCGTGCTAACAAATGTCATTCTCCCTGCCATACACTTTTGCCAGCTTCATTCCTCTATCCCGATAGATGACCACAGCGGAGCGCGCCGGACTCCGAGTGACGCTCGACATCTGGCACCCCAACTGCTGGACGCTCGAAGTGACCGAAGGCCGGGTCGCGGGACTGCTCGGCCACGGCGTCCACACCATCGACGGCATGGCGACCGGACGGTTCACGGCCTACGGCAACACGCTGGAGGAGGTGGACGACCTCGTCGAAGCGGTTCGGGACTCCGAGTTGACGGATTCGGTGTGGGAAACCGACCACCCGCACGCGACCGAGGACTCGGTCGCGTTCGGAAGCGCGAGTCGCGGCATCGTCGTCCACTACGATCTGCAAAACAGCATCAACGACGCGCTCGTCTCTCGCGGGTTCATCCCCGACGAACCCGTCCGAATGTACGGCGGACGCGAGTACTGGACCGTCATCGTAGAAGCAGAGCGGGACGAACTCCACGAGCGAATCGAGGACGTGTGCGAGGAGATGGACGCCGACGTCCGCGTTCGTCACGTCGCAACCGCCGAAACCGGGGCTGGCGTCCTCCGAACCGACGACCTCTCGGAACGACAGCGCGAGGCCTTCGAACTCGCCCGACGGCGAGGGTACTACCAGTGGCCTCGGAAGGTCACCGCGTCGGAACTCGCCGAAGAGATGGACGTGTCGAAGACCACGCTGCTCGAACACCTGCGGAAAGCCGAAGCGAAACTGCTGGGATAGCGGGTTAGTGGGCGGTTCTACTCCACCTGCGACGAGAGGACGCTAGTTTCGTTGCGATTGCAAGATCAAGCCACACGAATACCGCATCGTCTGCTCACGGCTCCGTCACCTTCTCGCGGGGCGTGCCGCTCGAATGGTCCGTGGAACGGCGTTCCGCGCTATTCGCTTGCGAGGTTGCAGAGCAACCTCGTCTACCGCACCACACGCCTCCCCAACCGATTCGCTCCGACGCTCACTTCGTTCACGTCGTCGCTCATCCACCGTCAGAGCTCTGCTCTGACGAGCCGTTCGCTCGCTCCGGAAGAGCAAGCTCTTCCGTGCTCCCGTTCGCACGCTCACGGGACCGAAGGTCCCGCTCGGCTCGCGAAGACCTCGCACGGATTTGCCGGGACGACGCGGCCAGCGAGGTTTCGAAGAAACCTCTGGGTGAGCGGTGTAATCGCGAACCAGCAGTTCGGCCACGTTGTCCCGTCAGCGCGCGCCACTCGGTTGGACGGGCCGGGCGATACTGCTGATCTTTCATCGTCGCTGAAATCGCAAAACCAGAACAGTCGTTTCGTCACACGCACGAACCCCCTCGTCCCCGTTACTGAACGCCGGTCGCGTTCTTCAGGAGTCGCCAGCCGTCGTCCTCGGGTTCGAGGACGTCGCGTCGGACCATCTCGTCGAGGACTTCGCTCAGACGGTCGGGTTGGGCGATTTCCATCTGGATTCGCTCCACGTCGTGGTACTCGTTGAGGTAGTGGCGGATGTCGTCCTTCGTGAACACGTCCTCGTCGGCGCGGTCGAGCGCGCCGCTGGTGATGTCGATCATGTCCTCGATGAAGTTCCACGGGTAGACGATCCACGCCCACTCTTCGAGGCGCTCGCCGATGTAATCGGGGTCGAACTCGCTGGTCTGGAGGAGTTGGAGGGTCGCGGTCCGGATTTCGCCCGCGTCGCGCTCGCTGACGTACTCGGCGGCGTGTTTGATCGACCCGCCGGTGTCGGCGATGTCGTCGATGATGAGCACGTCCTTGCCCTCGACGCTTCCCTCCGGCATCGGGTAGCGGACTTCGGGTTCGTTGGACTTCTGGGCCGCGCCGACGTAGTGTTCCATCTTCAGGCTCGTCAGGTCGTCCAAGCCGAGGAAGTCACAGATACACCGCCCCGCGAACCAGCCACCGCGCGCGAGGGCGACGATGACGTCTGGCTCGAACTCGGACTCTTTCACCTGTTCGCTCACGTCACGGCAGAGACTGTAGATGTAATCCCAGTTGGTGATGGTACATTTGAAATCGTCCGGGATATCGCTCATTCTATCCGAAACTCGCGCGCCGTGGCACTTAACGGTTTACAGGTGCGCGCAGGATCGGACGGCCGAAGACGGGAATTATACTTTCGTTACCACCATGAACTATATTACGATTCACGACTTAATATTCTTGAATCGAGCAGTGAAAATACACGGATGGTCTCCCGACGACCACCTCCAGAACCCCTACCCATGACACACACACAAGAGTTCGAACACCTCCTCGATTGCAAAAACGTTCTCGGCGTCGATTACGACGAGGACACCGACACGCTCACCGTCTTCGTCTCGCAGAAACTCCCGGACACGGAACTCGCGGACGAGGACAACGTGAAAAAGCGCGTCTCCGGCGTCACGCTCCACGTCGAGGACGCGGGGTACGGCGACGAACGCGATGGCTTCGACGCGCTCGCGTTCCTCCAACCCATTCCCGAGGCGGAGGGCGACCGCAAGGACCGCCATCGACCCGTCGTCGGCGGCATCAGCGAAATCAACGCGAAATCGACGGCCGCGACCGCCGGGCCGTACCCCGCCCGCGTGACCGACACCTCGAAGGCGAACTGGGGTGATTCGGTCTCCGAGGGCGACCTCGTGCGCCTCTCGAACAACCACGTCTACGCCCGAGTCAACGAGGCCGACTTCGGCGAACCCGTCATCCAGCCGTCACCGATGGACGGCGGGAGCATGCCGGACGACAAGACCGGCGAACTACGCGGCTACGTCACCGTCGAGGACGGTGCGCTGGTGGACGTGGCGGCGCGCTCGGTCACCCCCGAGCAGGAATCCACGGAATACCACAAACTGGACGACTCGTGGCCGACGAGCATCCGGCGCGACGAGTACCGCTCGCTCAAAGGCCAGACCGTAACGAAATCGGGACGAACCACCGGCGTCACGAGCGGCGACGTGAAGGCCACCGGCGCGACCGTCCGCGTGAACTACGGCGACGCGGGAGCCATCAAACTCCGCGACCAGTGCATCGCGGGACCGATGTCGAAGGGCGGCGACAGCGGGTCACCCGTCTTCCTCGACTCGTCCGGCGAACTCGTCGGCCTGCTGTTTGCCGGGTCCGAACGACAGACCATCTTCTGTAAGATCGGCTCCGTCGAATCCGAACTCGGCGTCGAACTGCTGACCGAAGAACCCGGGAGCGGTGGCAGTGGTGGAGATGGTGGCAGCGGTGATGGCGATGGCGGAAGCGGTGGAGACGGGGGTCGCGGCGGAAGCGGCGGTCGTGGTGGCTCCGGCGGTGGAAGCGGCGGATCACCGACCTACCACAAGACGTTCGACACGACGGTTTCCGTTTCGACCGACGGGGCAGAACTGTCGCTCGAATCCTTCTCCGTCACCGGTCCGGCCGACTCGGACGACCGCGTGAATGCCGTCGCGACGGTGTCCGGCACCGCCACCGGAACCGGGTGGCTCGCCGCCCAAGGCAACCGCACCACCTTCGAACTCACCGCCGAACACGCACGCGACGACAGCTTCGTCCGGGACGTTTCCGTTACCCTCGACGTGCCCGATTCGTCGCCGGAGTCGTTCGACGTGGACGTCTCCGGCGGGTACGTCGTCAACTCGTCGTAACGTTCAGACGGCGGTTTCTATTCCGCGTTTTTGGTGGCGAACGACTACACTAACTCGGCGTCAACGACGTCGAGTTGTTGGAGCATGGTGAGGTTGTCCGGATGGAGCCATCGCTCGACGATTTCGCCGTCTTCGATGCGGGTGAAGACCGTCTGCTGGACCTCGATTTCCCGTCCGGTCGGTTCGAGTGCACCCATCGGTCCCTCGTGGGTTCCGCGGGCCGTGAGTCGCATGGCGACCGTGTCACCCTCCGCGACGATATCTTCGACTTTCTGGGTGATATCCGGGAACGCGGCCACGAATCCCTCGTAGGATTCACGAATCGCCGTCCTCCCTCGCAGGTCACCGAACGGATTGTGCTCGATTGCGTCCTCGGCGTACAGTTCGTCCAACAAATCGAAGTTTCCCTCGGCGAACACCTCTTCCGGAATGCGTCGGGCGATTCGTTCGTTCGTTTCGGGTGTTTCGTTCGTCATCTCGATTCCTCCGTACGTTCGTGATTCAGGTACATCGCAACCACACCGGCAGTAGTTCACGAAACGGCCTGCGTTCGCGGGTCAACATGTTGTCGTGTTTATTAGCCTCGCCGACCGACGTCCGGGTATGCCGAAGGTGGAGTTACGGATAGATGGCGCGGCCGTGGACGACTGGCTGGCCGACCTGTCGACCGAGTTTCCGGACGACGAGTTCCGACTGCTGGCGACGCAGTCGAGGGAGGAGCACCCGCTCGCGCTCCTCGAAGCACGGACGAAAGAGGGCGAGCGGTTCGTCCGGCGGTTCGAAGCCACGCCGGAGGTGCTCTCGTCCGACGTCGTCTATCACGACGACAGGCTGGTGTTAGTCCAGTTCACGACCGTCGTAACCGAACTGTACGACGCGCTTCGCGGGTCGGACAACGTCTCGCTCTATCCGACCGTCCTCCGAAACGGCCGATTTTCGGTTACCCTGACCGCGTCACACGAACGGTTGTCGAACTACGCCGACGAGTTGGGAAAGGCGGGGATTCCGTATCAGGTCTCGTCGCTGACTCAGTCCTACGACTCCGGTGAACTGCTCACCGAGCGGCAGTGGGAGTTCGTCACCGGAGCGGTCCAGCGGGGGTACTACGACACGCCGCGGGGGTGTACGCTCACGGAGTTGGCCGAGGAGTTCGAGGTTCACAAATCGGCGGCGAGCAGGCTACTTCACCGGGCCGAAGGGCGGATCATGAGGGAGTTCGTCGAATTGGCAACCAAAAAGTAGCAGTGAGTCGAGTTCTCGGTCGTTCAAACTCCCTCGGGAACGGCGTCGAGTTCTTTGAGCAGTCCGAGGGCATCGAAATTCCCCCACAGCTCGGTGATTCGCCCGTTTTCGAGGCGCATATCGATCATTCCCGTCACCTCTATCTCGTTACCAGTTGGGGCGACTCCCATGAACTCGCCTTCCTGCGTACCGCGCAACGTCCATCGATACATCACGGTATCGCCTTGCGTAATGATGTTCTCGATGGTTTCGTGATAGTCCGGGAACGCAGTCCGGTTCATCTCGATAAATTCCTTGTACTTCTCCCGTCCTCGAACCTCCCCCATGTCCGGGTCGTGGCGAACGAAATCTTCAGCGAGATACTCATCGGCCACCTCGAGGTTCCCATTGTTGAACGCTTGCTCCACGAACTCCCGAACGATTTCCGTGTTTGCAGTGGTTTGTGCCATCTCATCCCTCCCCGCTGGCTAGCTACTGCATGTATGGCGATGAATGTTTCTGAAACTGAATATTCAGGTCAATGAAGATTGGTGCCGAAAACGGTAGTCGATGCGGCGGAGGCTCCTTCATGTGCTCGTTTTGTTTATACAAGCCGACTACCGTCGCTGACAACTTCGTAACCCGTTCGTGGAGAACCGCTGCTTTCGACCACACCTTTATGGCTGAATACGCTGTAATACTATGTATACATGCCATCCGTCAGTGCACGACTCCCGGACGACGAAGCCGACCAGTTGGACGAAGTGGCCGAGTTGCTCGGAGAAGACCGTAGTACGACCATCCGAAAAGCACTCGGTGAGGGACTCTCGGAGCTTCGGATCAGAACGGCGGTCGAACGATACCAGTCCGGCGATATCTCGGTCAACGAAGCCGCCAGAATCGCAGGCGTCAGTCTCGGTGAATGGCTCGAAATCGCCCGCGAACGAAACCTCACCTCGCAATTGTCGCCCGATGACCTCGAACGGGATGCGGATTCGGCCCGCAGTCTATGACTTCGACGCCACTCCTTCTCGATGCGACGACGCTCATCGCGCTCGGGACCGTCGGCGAACTCGATTTGGTGACGCACTTCGACGGGATTCCCGTCGTGCTCCCGACGGTTCGAGGCGAAATCACGACCGAACCCGAACGGACGAACGTCGACCGACTCGTCTCGAATGAGGGCGTCGAAACCGATGTTTGGCTTCCGATGACGACCGATCCATCAACTGACGAGTTCGACTCACCGGCACGAGAGATTCTCGGCGAACAGGAGCGGAACGGCGATGTCGACATCGTTGCCAGCGTGTTGGCACGAACGGACGTTGACCTCCCGATAGGGGTCGTTTCCGACGACCAACGAGTCAGAACCGTCTCTCGCGGTCTCGGCGCAACCGTCACGGGAACCATCGGCGTCATCGTCCGAGCAGTGGATGCGGAACTTTCCGCAGAGGTGGGCAAAGAAATCGTTCGAGACGTAGACGGTCACGGGCTCCACATGACCGGCGAACTTCGGGAAAAAGCGTTCGACCTGATAGACGACGCGGCGACCGACTAGTCCGCTTTCGCCTGCCAGCTTCGCAATCTATCTTCGCTGACACCGTTGACTTGGTCGGCGACCGTCTCGACTTCGGCGTCCTTCAGGTCGTCGATGGTGTCGATACCGGCCTCGGCGAGCTTTTCGGCGGTCTTCGCGCCGATGCCGTCGATGATTTCCAGTCCACTCTTCTGTTCGCGCTGTTTGAACTCCTCGTAGTTGCAGATGGGACAGCCGAGTTCCCACGGTTCGTCCCCGTTGTGCACGACGAGTTCCGGCAGGTCGTGTTCGTCACATCGCTCGTCGGTCACTTCGATGTCACCCCGGCGCGGGAGCGGCAGCGAGTAATCACAGTCGGGGTAACGCGTACAGCCGACGAGTCGGGAACCTGTCTGAAGCTTCTTGATGGCGAGTTCGCCGCCGTGCTCTTCACCGCAGTCGGGACAGTCGCCGATGATTCGATCCTCGGCCTCCTCGGCCTCCTCGGCCTTGCAGAGCGGACAGCCGTGGACGAAGGTGCCACGTCCGGCGAGGATCTTCACTTCCCGCAGGCCGTGTTCCTCACAGCGGTCTTCCAGGATGAGCGGTTTACCCTTGTTCGGGAGCGGCAGCGTGTACGTGCAGTCCGGATAGCCGTCACAGCCGACGAAGTACGAGCCGCGCCTGCTCTGGCGCACGAGGAGGTCCTCGCCGCACTCGGGACACGGTCCGAGCGTCTTGTCCTCCTTCAACGACTGCTGAAGCTGTTCGCCGATCTCCTCGCGTGACTCCTCCAACTCGTCGAACACCGTGGCGAGGAGTTCCCGCGAGGAGTCGGCCACGTCGTCCAAGTCGGCCTCGCCCTCGGCGATGGCGGTCATGTCCTCCTCCAGTTCGCGGGTCATCGTCTCGCTGACGACGAGGTCGGCGTAGTCCTCGGCGGCCGTCACGACCGCCTGCGCGAGGCGAGTCGGGCGCGGCGGGTCGCTCTCCAGATAGCCGCGGTCGTACAGTTTCTGGATGGTGTTGTGACGGGTCGATTTCGTCCCGATTCCCATCTTCTCCATCTTCTCGATGAGTCTGGACTGGCCGTACCGGCGCGGCGGTTGGGTCTCCTTGTCCTCGATGCGCGTGTCGGTGACGGCCAACTCCTCGCCCTCCTCGACGTTGGGCACGTAGTTCTCGCTGGTGTTGAAGTACGGGTAGACAGCGTGATAGCCCTCTTCGAGCAGGCGCTTGCCGTTGGCCTTGAGGGTCAGGTCGTCCACCATGGAGACCACCTTGAGGTGTTCCCACTTCGCCGACTCCGCGACGGTGGCGAAGAAGCGGCGAACGACGAGTTCGTACACGTCCCACTCGTCGTCGCTCAACTCGCCCTTGGTCGGGATGTCCTCGGTCGGGTGAATCGGCGGGTGGTCGGTCGTCTCCTCGTCACCTTCCGTCGGTTCGATGTCCTCCTGTTCGAGGAGGCTCTCGGCATCCTCTCCGAAGGTGTAATCTCCGGCAAAGGTGTCGAGCAGTTCCTCGGGGTCCAAATCGTCCGGGTAGACCGTGTTGTCCGTCCGGGGGTACGTCATGTACCCGGCGGTGTAGAGGTCTTCGGCGATGCTCATCGCCCGCTGGGCGGAGTAGCCGAGACTGCCCGCCGCCCGGATGAACTGGGTCGTGTTGAACGGCGTGGGTGGCGTGTCGGTACGGGTGCGCCGCGAGACGCTATCGACGGTGGCCTCCGTGGCCTTTCGAATCGTCTCGTAGGCTTTTTCGGCCGTCTCCTCGTCCCAGACGCGCTCGGCTTCGTTGCCGTCCTCGTCGCGGTAGAAGTACTGGGACTCGAACTCCTCGTCGTCCTTTCGGAGGTCGGCAAACATCTCCCAGTACTCCTCGGGGTCGAACGCCTGTATCTCGCGTTCGCGGTCCACGATGAGTTTCAGCGTCGGACTCTGCACGCGGCCGACGCTGATGAAGTCGTTGCCGAGTTGCCGGGACGAAAGCGAGAGGAAGCGCGTCAGCGCGGCACCCCAGATGAGGTCGATTATCTGGCGTGCTTCACCCGCCGCCGCGAGGTCGAAGTCGAGTTCGTCCGGATTCTCGAAGGCCGAGGTGACTTCGTTCTGCGTAATCGAAGAGAATCGGACACGGTTGATGGGCGCATCCTCGTTCACGTCGCGGACGAGTTCCCAGGCTTCCTTCCCGATGAGTTCACCCTCGCGGTCGTAGTCGGTCGCGATCGTCACTTGGGTCGCATCGCGCGCCAGCAAGCGGAGCGTGCGGACGATGTTCTCCTTCGTCGGCTGTTTCTCGACGTTCGCGTCGATGAGTTCGACGGGTTCCACGTCGCGCCAATCGTTGTACTCCGGGGGGAAATCCACCCCGACGACGTGGCCCGACAGCCCGATGCATCGCTTGCCGCCCCACTTGTACACGTTGACGCCGTTTTGCCGGTCGGTCTCCGCACTCTCGCCGGAGAGGATGTCGGCGATTCGACGTGCGGCGTTGTCCTTCTCGGTAATGATGAGTTCCACTCACGCACCACCCCTGTTCGCGTCGGTCATCGCCCGTCGCTACGGGTATGGCGCTGGTAAACGTTTCGCCAGCGAAAAGAACGGATCCGGATCTCCGATTATCCGCAGTGATAATGGAAGAAACGGCTATGTGCACCCTCCCAGTACAGGAACGTATTCTGATATGTTCGGTTCTCTCTCTTTCTCGGGCGGTGTCGTTCTCACCGGCACTGCCCTCGGCGGCGGTGTCGGAGTCGTACTCGCACGTCACGCGTGGTCGAATCGTGACGTTCCCGGCGCGGTGTCGTTCGCCTCGCTCATGCTCGCCGTCGCCGGATGGTGCGTCTTTTCGCTGTTCGTCCTGACGAGTTCCTCGCTCGTTTCCGCTCGTCGCTGGACGGCGCTCATAGGAATCTGTGTCACCGCGATTCCCATCCTCTGGCTGACCTTCGCGCTCGAATACACCGGCCGGGAGGATTGGGTCACGAGAACGACGCTCCCGCTCATCTGGGCGGAGCCGGTCTGCTACACCGTCTTCGCGCTCGTGAATCCCGCCCACGGGTTTGCAAACGAAACCGCGCGGCTGACGACGAGCGACAGCCTCACCGCCTTGTCGGTCGTGCATACCGGGTCGTTTTACTTCCATCTCGTCTACCTGTTCGTCGTCCTCGTCACCGGGTTCGGTTTTCTCACATCCTTCGTGGTGCAGGCCGACCGACTCTACCGGAAACAGACGGTCGCGATCATTCTCGCGGGATTGGTCCCCTTTTTCGGCATCTCGGTCTTCTCCTTCGTCGATTTGAACGTCGCCTTCGGGTTGACGCCCGTCTTCTTCGCCGCCAGCGGCATCCTGGACAGCCTCGCGCTGTTCCGCTACAACTTCCTCGACGTCGCGCCGCTCGCCTCGGAAGTCGTCCTCTCCGAGATGGACGACCCGGTGATCGTCGTCACCGACGGACGAATCGTCGAGTACAACTCGGCGGCGGAACCGCTGTTTCAGGTCGACAGCATCGTCGGGAGCCAACTCGAAACAGCCGTTCCCGGCCTGCTCGACGCCGTATCGTGCGGACATTCGTTCACCCCTGCCGTCCGAACAGACGGTAGTATGGGGGAGACGCCCGTCTACGACCCCCGTTCGACACCGATCCGTGACCACCACGACGCCCATCGTGGGGACATCTTCGTCCTTCGAGAGATAACCGAACAGAAACGACGGGAGGAGACGCTTCGTGCGCTTCAGTCCGCGACGCGTCGATTCATGGACGTGGAACGGCCGGAAGCGATCGCCAATGTCGCCGTGCAAACCGCCGACAAAGTGTTGGACCACCCCTACTCGGCCATCCTCTTTCCGGACGATGACGAAACGATCCTTCGGTCGGTTGCGATGACGTCCCTCCTGGAACGCGGTCTCGACGAGGAGTTGGCGTTTTCGCGTGACATCGAATCGATATGGTCGGTGTTCGAATCGGGAACGCCCGTCGTTTACGAATCCTTCGACCTTCTACCGAGTTCCAAATACGGGTATCTCCCGGTCGGTTGTCTGTTGTTGCTTCCGCTTGGCGAACACGGCGTTCTGGGGGTCGGCAGTGACACGAGAAAACGGACGTTCACGGAGAACGAGCGCCGCTTCGCACGGGTTTTGGCGAGCACGACGGAAACAGCGCTCGACCGCGCACGTCGGGAGCGGGAACTACGGGAGAGCCAGGCGATGGTCGAGGAACGAACCGAACAAATCGAGTTCTTCAACGGCGTTCTCCGCCACGACATCCTGAACGGAATCACGGTCGTGAACGGCAACCTCGAACTCCTCGAACCCCACGTCAAAGCGTCCGGAACGTCGTATTTCGACACGGTTCGGAAGTGGAGCGAGGACATCGGCGCGTTGACCGAAAAGGTGCGGTCGGTCAGCCAGACCGTCACCGATTCCGAATCGGTGTCGCTGGAAACCGTTTCCCTCCCGGCAGCCGTGACGAGGCGGGTCACGAAAGTCAAGGACACGTATCCGAACGTGAGCGTCGAGACCGACATCGAGGACGGACTGACCGTGGCGGGCAACGAACTGCTCGGTGAGGTCGTGGAGAACGTGCTGTTGAATGCCATCGAGCATCACGACGGCCGATCACCCTCCCTCACGGTTCGAGCGCGGCGTTCCGAAGGTTCGGTTCGAGTCGAAATCGAGGACGACGGACCTGGAATTTCGGACGGGATGAAAACACAGGTGTTCGACCGCAACGTCACGTCCGAGGCGACTGGCTCCATCGGGTTCGGTCTCTACTTCGTTTCCGTCATGATGGATCAGTACGGCGGTGCGGTGTGGTTCGAAGACGCGGAACCGCGTGGGACGGTTGCCGTCCTTACGTTCCCGCAGCACGACCGACCGGGAGAGACATATATCAAAAAGCACAACAGTGAATAAATACTACCTAAAAAACCAAAGATATATGAGTAATTGATTGATTATCTCTATCAATACCGACCCCGAACATGACGACAGCAGGTACTATCGGCGTGCTACTAGTGGACGACGAACCGGAGGTGACGGTCCTCTACGAGAAGTGGCTCTCGGACCACCGAACGTACGTCGCACACGACGGAACGGAAGCACTCTCGATACTCGACGAACGGGCGACGGAGATAGACGTCGTACTCCTCGACCGAAAGATGCCGTCGTTGAGCGGCCCCGAGGTTCTCGAACGAATCCGAATCGATGGGTACGACTGCCGTGTCGCCATGATCACCGCGGTCGCGCCGAGTTACGACATCATCGACATGAAATTCGACGAGTACGTAACGAAACCTGTCGATAGGAGCTCACTCCAGGGGACGGTCGAGTCGCTATACAACCGTGCGGAGTACGCGGAGACGCTGACACACTACTACTCGTTGGTTTCGACCCACGCGAACCTACTGGCCGAATACTCCCCCGACGAACTACAGGAAAACGACGAGTTCGTCTCCCTCGAAGCCGAAATCGACGACGTTCGTCGCACGCTCGATTCCTCGCTCGAAGTCAACGATCACCGGGAATTTCAGCATACCCTCCGCGAAATTCAGTGACGAGGGGATAGGGAACCGGCAGAGAGGGGGCGGAACACGTCCGTTTAAGCGCGGTTCGCTCGTTGTACTCGGACGGAAATGGCTGGACGAAGAGCGGATCGTGTCGATATGACGACGGGAGCCATCTCGCCGAAGTTGGTGACGCTGGCGTGGCCGCTGGTCGTCGGCAACCTCCTGCAGACGTTCTACAACCTCGCGGACATGTTTTGGGTCGGACGCGTCGGCACTAACGCCGTCGCCGCCGTTTCGCTCATGTTCCCGACCTCGTGGTTGTTCGTCTCGTTGGCGATGGGACTCACGGCGTCGTCGGTCGCGCTCGTCTCACAGCACGTCGGCGCGGGTGACGACCGCGCGGCGGACAACGTCGTCGCACAGACGACCCTCATGACCGTCGTTATCGGGGTCGTCCTCGCGGCGTTCGGCTTCGCGTTCCGTCGTCAACTCCTCACGCTCGTCGGGGCGAAAGGACCCGTCTACGTGCAAGCACTCGGGTACATCGAAGTGCTGTTCTTCTCCATTCCGTTCACGTTCCTCTTCTTCGTCTTCCGGGCGGTGCTTCGCGGCGCGGGTGACACCCGCACTGCGATGTGGCTGATGGTGCTCTCGGCCGGGATGAACGTCGTCCTCGACCCGATACTCATCCTCGGATACGGCCCGTTCGGTCCGATGGGAACGCAGGGCGCGGCGGTCGCCACGCTCATCTCTCGCGTGTTCGCGGCCGCCGTCGGCGTCTACGTCCTCCTGCGCGGCGATTGGGGAATTCAGCTTCGACTGGAGGACCTCCGTCCGGACTGGCCGGTGTTGAAACGACTCGCCACGCTCGGCTATCCCGCAACCATCGACGGTGCGGCGCGGAGTTTCGCCTCGGTGGCGATGGTCGCGTTGGTCGCCCGGTTCGGCGCGGTCCCGACGGCGGCGTACGGTGTCGGCATCAGGATGATGTCCGTCTCGTGGACGGTGTCGGGCGCGGTCGGACAGGCCGCCGCGACCGGCGTCGGGCAGAACCTCGGAGCGAAGACGCCCGACCGCGCTTCGGAGGTGACGTGGAAAGCGACCGTCGGAACGATGCTGGTACTGTTCGGTGCGGGCGGGTTGATGATGGCCTTCCCGGGCGTCGCCATGCGGGTGTTCACGGACGACCCCGCCGTCGTTCGCGTCGGTGCCCACTTCCTCCGAGTCATCGGACCGTTCCTCTCCTTCTTCGGCGGTCTGATGGTGATCCAAGGTGGCTTCCGCGGCGCGGGCAGTACCGGGGTTGCGATGGCCCTGTCGTTCCTCTCGCGGTGGATACTCCGCATTCCGATGGCCGTCCTGCTGGCGTACGGGTGGACGTACCAACTCGGGCCGCTCACGCTCTCGGGCATGGCGTGGGGCGTCAACGGTCTCTGGTGGTCGTGGTCGTTGTCGGCGGTCGGGGCGTTCGTCGTCGGCGTGCTCTGGTTCAGCCTCGGCCACTGGCGACAGGGCGTGCTGGACGAGGAGAAAGTGCCCTCGACCGCGGACTGACGGTGAATCGGAATACAGCTTGAAAAACAGCCCGCAGCCTCAATACCGCCTCCCTCACCGATGTGGGGCGGTTTTTCGGTTCAACTGTTCACGGGCGACCCAGATGACGCCGAGACCGAGACAGAGAACGACGACGAGGCTCGCGAGGAGGAGCAGGCTCCCACCCATCGACGTGGTGTAGGGGAGCAGTGTCGTGGAAATCGTTTCGATCATCCACCCGAGCGGGGACGTTTCGCCTGATCCTTCGTAAACGAGGTACGTCAAAAATACGTTGAAAACGAGCGATCCGCCCGCGGAGTAGACGACGAACCTCCGCAGGTCCATTTCGGCGAGTCCGGCGGGAATCGAGATGGCCGCGCGTACGAACGGAAGCATTCGGCCCCAGAAGACCGAGCTCCGACCCCATTGCTGAAACCAGCCCTGACTTCGTTCCAAATCCGACTCGGAGACGTGAAGGATGTGTCCGTACCGATGAAGCGCCTCCTTCCCGTTTTTACCGAACACGTAATAGCCGAGGAGGCTCCCTACCGTCGCTCCAGCGGTCGTGACGACGACGAAGAACGCGAACGATAGCGGGTCGTGGACGAGTTGTACCGCCGCAAACGGGACGACGATTTCGCTCGGCGCGAAATGGAGAATGAACGCCGTTTCGAGTGCCAGATAGAGGAAGACAGCCAGGTAGCCGTATTTGGTGACGAACGAAAGTGTGGTACTGGCTAACCAGTCG
Source organism: Haladaptatus sp. AB618 (assembly GCF_024136965.1). Classification (NCBI taxonomy): domain Archaea; kingdom Methanobacteriati; phylum Methanobacteriota; class Halobacteria; order Halobacteriales; family Haladaptataceae; genus Haladaptatus; species Haladaptatus sp. AB618. The sequence continues at coordinate 325,988 of NZ_JAMYJX010000002.1, forward strand.
AACATTCAAGATAGCGTTCACTGTTCTCCACCATCAATTTTTTCATGCAGGAGACCATCAATATAATTGATAGATAACTATACTCTTCTGGAGAGCTGATGTGTTTTCCATAGACATCCGTTCACCGTCGGTTCGCCTCCAGCATCGTCACGGCAGCCCCACCGGCGATGACCGGAAGCAGATAGGTTCCCGCTCGGAAGACGAGAAGCGCCGCCGTGATCACCGGAAGCGGAACGTTCGTCAGGCTCACGAGTAACAGGATGTACGCGGCATCGATACCGCCAAAGCCGCCGGGGAGCGGCGTCACACTCGCCGTCATCGCCAATGGGACGATGAACAGCGGTGCTTCGACCGGAATCGCGTAGCCGAGCGAGTAGAGCGAGAGCCAAAGGCAAACCGCCAGAAAGAACCAGCCCACCGCCGAGAAGAACAGTCCGACGGCGAGTCGATGAGGTGTCCGTGCGATCTGCTCCAAATTCGAGAGAAACAGCGTCACCCGTCGTTCGAGTTCTTGCTCCGGAACGTCGACGTTCAGCGGCGTTTTCCGGCTGAGGAACGCTCCCAACCGAGACAACCCACTCACGAGCGATGCCGCGAGCGTCTCCCTCGACCGCCACGCGAACACCGCGACCACGGCGACCACGAGGGCGACGACCAGGAACAACACCAGTGCGAGTTTGAGCCGTGGATTGAGCGTCGCTCGAACGGTAAAGTACGCGAACCCGAGCATCGCAAAACCGATGGAGGGGAGGAAATTGATCGTATCGACGCTCACGACGGCTGACAGCCCCGTTTCGTACTCCGCATCCGTCGCCCGCGAGACGAACAACGCGGCGAGGGGTTCCGCCCCGGCCTGTGCGAACGGGGTGATGCTGTTGGCGAAGACGATGCTCAGATAGATCAGCATCGTCCGAGGACGTGACTGTGGATACTCCAGCAGCGACAGGACGACGTGCAACGCCGAACTCCACGCGACCTGCCAGCAGGCCACGGCAACGACGATGGCGAAGATAGCGCTCGGCCTCGCGGCCTTGAAGGCGGCCACGACCGACGAGGCACCCACGAGCGAGACGATGACGACGATCACGACGAGCGACGCGAGAAGGCCGAGAACCACCGACCGAACGTTCAACTGCGCGCCTCTTGCATCCATCTCCCCATCTCCCTGTTCCACCCGTTCGTTTCGAATCCGACCCGATTCATCCACACACCGGTGAACGACCCGTACCGGTAAGAATGGTATCACGATTTGGGGAACATGTTCAGTCCCGTGCACCAATCCGGGACACCACGTCCACCGGAATCCGCTTTCCACCCTCGTAGACGACGAGGGTCACGAACAGCACCCCCACGCCGGTCACGACCAGCGCTCCCTGGGGGGAGAGCCCGAGGGAGGTTACGAAAAACCGAGGATCGTCCCAAATCCACGTGACGAGCGAATAAGCGGCCACGGGAACGCTCATCGCGCTCGTGATGAACAACAACCCGAGGACGGTCCCGACGATACCGACGACACGGAGCAACGCCGCTTTCGCGGCGAGTGGATTCGCGCGAATCCACTCGCGGTGGGTCCAAACGACGACGAGTACGACGACCGACGCCACGACCCCCACCAGAACCACGGGAAAGTGACTCCGCACGTACTGCACGTCCAGCGTCAGAACTGCAACGAGTGCCGCGAGCGCTCGATGAACGGGGGTCCCTGCTTGCGTTCCGGCGTACGCCAGGTACGTCAGCGCAGCCACGAACACGGCGGTTCCAGAGGCCGTGTAGAGCACGAATCGGCGAACGTCCATCTCCGCGATTCCCGCAGGAATACTGATGAGCGCCCGGAGAACGGGAAGAAATCGACAGAAAAAGACGGTTCCCTCACCCCACCGATGGAAGACACGCCGCCCGCGTTCGAGATCCGCCGGAGTCAGATGGAGATACGTCCCGTATCGTTCCAGCACGTACTCGCCACCACGCCCGAACACGTAGTAGACGAAAACGCTTCCCGCAGTTCCGCCGGCCGTCGCCACGGCGACGAACACGACGAAGCCGACCGGTCCGTGAACCAACAGCGCGGCCGCAAACGGCAGGACGACCTCGCTCGGCACGAAATGCAACAGCAGCCCCGATTCGAGGAACATGTAGATGAACACCGCGAGCAGGCCGTACTGCTGGATGAACGAGTTCGTGGTTCCCACGGGATCAGCCATAGCACACCCACGACTGGAACGGGATTAGTGTCCATGGCCGTCACACCCCACGCCAAAATCATCCGTAGATTTAAGTCCAAAAACGCGACCAAACGGCGGTATGCCCTAACCGACTGCCGCGATTGGGTCGAGGCTGGTGTGTGGCACGCCCCTCGCGGTCGATTCTGCCGCCTGTTCGTCCCTATTCGTCCAGTCGCTCGCGGAGCATGCCGTTCACGCTTCCGGGGTCGGCACTGCCGCCGGTCTTCTGCATGACCTGCCCGACGAGGAAGTTGATAGCGCCGCCTTCGCCTGCGTGGTAGTCCTCCACTGTGTCAGGGTTCTCCTCGATTGCTTCTTCGACGGCTTGCTCGACTTCGCCCGAGTCGGCCTTGCCGAGACCCTCGCGGTCGATGACGGTCTCCGGGTCGTCGCCCTCGTCCAGCATCTCGCGGAGAACCGTCTCTTCCGCGTTCTTGGCCGTAATCTCGTCCTCTGCCACGAGACGGATGAGGTCCTTGAACTCGCCGAGTCGTTCCTCGACATCCGTGATTTCCATGTCGCGGTAGTTGAGTTCGCCGAGGAGACTGTCGGCGACCCACGCCGCCGCGAGGTCGGGGTCGAACTCCTCCGCAACGTCCTCGTAGAAGTCCGCGACCTGCTTGCTCGACGTTAGCTTGCTGGCGGCCTCCTTGTTCAGGCCGTACTCCTCGCGGAACCGTTCGCGGCGAGCGTCGGGGAGTTCCGGGATTTCGAGCTTCTGCTTCCAGTCGCTGACCTGCAACGGCGGCAAGTCCTCCTCGCGGAAGTAGCGGTAATCTTTCTCGGCTTCCTTGGAACGCATCGAGACGGTCGAGCCGTGCGTCTCGTTGAAGTGGCGAGTCTCCTGTTCGATCGCCTTCCCGCGCCGGATGAGGTTCCTCTGACGGCTCTCCTCGTACGCGAGTGCGCTTTCCGCGCCCTTGTGGCTGGAGATGTTCTTGACCTCGGTTCGGTTGGCGTCCGCGAGCACCTCGTCGGAGATCGATCCGTCGTCGTTCACGTCCTCGGTCGGGATGATGGAGAGGTTCGCGTCGATACGCAGGCTGCCGTCTCGGGTGGAGTCGAACGCGCCGAGGTATTCGAGCACTTCCTCCAGTTTTTCGAGGAACGAGACGACTTCGCCGGGTTCGCGGAAATCGGGTTCCGTGACGATTTCCATCAACGGCGTCCCGGCACGGTTGTAGTTGACGAGCGTGTAGTCGGCGCGGTCGATGCCGACGGTACGGGTTTCGATGTCCCCGGTTCCATCACGAACGTGACGGAGGCTCCCGGGGTCCTCTTCGAGGTGGGCGCGGTGAATGCCGACGGCTCGGGTGTCGCCCTCGAAGCTGAACTCCAGCGTGCCGTCCTGACAGATCGGCGCGTCGTACTGGGTGATCTGGAATCCCTTCGGGAGGTCGGGGTAGAAGTAGTTCTTCCGGTGGAAGGTCGTCTCTTCGGGGATATCGGCGTCGATGGCCTTGCCGACCTTGACGGCGTATTCGACGGCCGCCTCGTTCAATACCGGGAGCGCTCCCGGCAGTCCGAGACAGACCGGGCACGTGTAGGTGTTCGGTTCGGCGTCGTCTTGATCGGTCGAACACCCGCAGAAGATCTTCGTGTCCGTCTCCAGTTGGACGTGGATTTCGAGGCCGATGACGGCCACGAGTTCGCCCTCTTGGACAGCCTGAGCAGTCATTGCTCACTGGTTGGTCGGGTGAGTGTTAAAATCCTGCGGGACGTGCCGAGCCACGACGATTTCCCGTCTTTGACGGGGTTCGGGAGTTCCGTTGTCGAGCGAGTGATCGGCACGCTTGCAGGCAAGGTACCGGTGATAATCCCCTCTCTAAGTGGGTCGAGGTCGAATCCGTCGGTAAGATGGAACCGACCGAACTGAATGCCGTGCTCGAAGAGGCAGGTCTCTCCCCATATCAGGCGGATGCGTACGTCACGCTGCTCGAACTCGGATCGGCGTCGGCGAGCGAAATCGCGTCGATGAGCGGAGTGCCACAACCGCGAATCTACGACGTGCTTCGGACGCTGGACGACGAGGGCTACGTTACCGTCTACGAGCGCGACCGACTATACGCCCAAGCAACCCACCCGTCAGAAGCCCTGTCAGGGCTCAAGACGGCAATCGAGCGGTACGAATTCGCCATCGACGAAATCGAGACGCGATACCAAGCACCCGAAGTGCGGGAAGGTGACGTGAGTCTCGTCCAGCGATTTCGAACGGTGTTGGACCACGCTCGTGAATCGATCGGGATGGCGAACGAGCACATCCAACTGGCGGTTACCGCCGATCAGTTCACCACGCTCCAACCGCTGTTGCGGGATGCCCACGAACGCGGCGTGTACGTTCAACTCTCGCTCCACCTCCCGCCCGACGACGAACTCCCGTTCGACCGTTCGGAGTTCGAGGGAGTGTGTACCGAAGTCCGCCGACGTGACCTCGCCGGACCGTTCCTCCTGTTGGTCGACCGCCAGCGCGCCTGCTACGCGACGAACAGCTCACGGGAGTACGGCGTGCTCGTGGACGACTACACGACGACGTACGTGTTCCACTGGTACTACCTGACGCGACTCTGGGAGGTGTACGAGACGATATACGACGGACGCAACGAACGGCCTCCGTACTCGTTCGTGGAGATAACGGACTGTATTCGCGGGATAGAGCCCCTTCTGGACGATGGAGCCGAGATATTCGGACGCGTCGAAGGGGAGTTGGTGAGAACGGGGCGAGATTGCACGCTCTCGGGGCAGTTCGTTGACGTGGAATATACCGGTACCAGAACGGGAGGGACGCCCGCTTCGCTCATAGAACTGGCCGCGGAAGCGACGATTCACTTCCAAACGGAGGAGAAACGATACACGATCGGCGGACGGGGAGCCGAGAGGGAGGACATCGCCGCGAAACGGTTTACCGTCGAACGAATCGACGGCCCCTGATCGTCGTCTTCCAACCGGAAGTATGGAGGCTCCAAGGCGGATTCACGCTTTTCGGTGGGTGGTGCAGTTGGTACGGTGGGTGACAATCCAGCGTGAGTGAATCACCGCACTCGGAGCGTAGCATTCCGCCCCGAAAAACGGAGGTCAATGCCACGCACTTCGAGTTTCTACCAGACGGTCCGGGCTCGCCGACTTTCGGACAGTATATCCAGAAAGAATGATAAATACGATACCAGATTCGAACCAATAGCCGGGTGGAATTATTTAGAGTCAACAGATACTTCCTTGCCTAAACATTGAACAGCGTCCAGATGCACGCAATCAGCGAAGTTCGATCTCACTCCGACAAGAACGTACCCGAGAACGGCGCAAAACTGGAATCCGTTGTGAACGACCGTATACTGCGTCATTCATGACTGCAATCGAGGAGTTCCGGCGCGAATCCGATCCGTTCATATTCGCACTTTCACTCGTTCCCCTGATCGGAATCATCGTTAGCATCGTCGCGTGGCCAGATGCCGCTGCGTCAAAACTGGCGACTGCGAATACGTTTATCATCTCCAATCTCGGATGGTTCTACCTTTTAGTCGTGTTCCTCTCGTTCGTCTTCATACTGTACATCCTGTTCAGCCCGTGGGGACGTATCAAACTCGGCGGACCGGACACCGAACCCGATTTCTCGTTCTGGCAGTACCTCGTATTGACGTTTACTGCTGGTCTCTCGTCGGGTGGGCTGGAATTTTGGGGGCCGGTCGAACCGCTCGTCCACTACAACACTCGGCCGCCGTACTTCAGTTCCCATGTCGGTACGTGGGCGCGGATGGTCGACGCACTCCAGTATGCCATCTTCCACTATGGCATGTCCGCGTGGGCCACCTACCTTGTATTCGCCGTCTCCATCTCGTACTTCGTCTATCGGAAGGATACGTCGTTCCGACCCGCTATCATTCTCGCCCCGTTCGTCGGTGCCGATAACGTAGGCGGCTGGGTCGCTAAACTGGTTGACGCGATGGTCGTCATCATCACCATCAGCGGCATCACCGTCTCCTTCGGCCTCGGCATCAGCCAGTTCACGGCTGGCCTCGGATACAAGTGGGGCATCCATCTCGGCGACACTGGCCGTATCGGGCTTATCCTGCTGGTCGGTGCCTTGTTCTTACTCTCCGTCGTTACCGGAATTGAGAAGGGTATCCGTCGATTCGCCGACCTCAACATCGTGTTGCTACTCGGACTGATGGCCGTCACGTTCGTGTTTAGCCAGCCCGCATCGCTGGTCAACCTCGGTACGGAAGCGCTCTCCGGGTACGTGACCGACTTCGTCGGCATGAGCCTCTACTATAGCCCGAAGGCCACCGACTGGCTCGGCTCTTGGACGCTGTTCTTCTGGCCGTGGTGGCTCACGTTCGCACCGATGGTCGGTATCTTCATGGCGCGTATCTCCCAAGGGCGGACGCTCCGCCAACTCGTCTTCGCGGGGCTCTTCGGTTCGTTTGGGCTTACCGTCCCCTGGTACGTCGCTACCGGCGGCTCCGCGCTCCTGCTACAGACCTCGGGTGCCACAGACCTACTCGGCATCTACTCGAAATCGGGCCTCGAAGCTGTCGGATTCGCACTGTTTGAACAACTCTTCCCGTACCCCGGCGTGTTCTCGGCCATTTTACTGGCACTCGTCATCAGCTTCCTTATCACCACTTTGGACTCCTCTACGCTCAGCATCGCCATGGTCATCGTGAAAGGCGACGAATCGCCGTCCTCACTCAACCGCGTCATCTGGGGATTGATGATGGTGCTTCTCACCGTCTCACTGAGCCTCGCTGGCGGTATGCCCGTTCTCCAGTCGTTTACCATCCTCGTCGGGTTGCCGACTGCTATCCTCTGTGCTGTCACTATGGTCGGCATGCTTCTCGAATTCGAACGAGAATTCCCCATCCTTACCGAGGACGACATCGACGATACCGATGACATCGAAACCGCACCGATGCAGTCGACGGTTCAGCAACGCGCAAGGCAAGCCCCCGACTCCGACGACTGAATCGGTATCGTTCCATCGCTGGCACATTGTGATCGTCTAGCCGGTACACTCGAAGTTTTCCAGTTCGGCCGCGAGAGCGGCCGAATCGTACTGAAAGGGCAGGAAGTTGGAGGGATGGGAAGTTGGGAGAACGGGAAGTCACCATACCTCCTATCTCGACGATCAGGATACCTCCGTCATCAGCGGAAGGAGATGTCACGTCGATGTTTCCCGTTCGTGGGAGAGGTGGGAAACCGTCGGAAGGATTCCGGTGAAGACCGCCACGAGGAGGGCGAGAATCAGGGCCGGAACCAACGCGGTCCGTAACGTCGTCGCGTCGGCGATGACGCCGATGATGACCGGTCCGATGGCGAACCCGCCGTAACCGGTCGTCGAAACGGCGGCAATCGCCGGTTCGGCCGGTGCCTCGGGGTCGTAATTCCCCGCCATGCTCATCGCGACGGGCATGAGACCGGCGAGGCCGAAACCGAGCAACGCCAAGCCGACCAGCGAAACGATCGTTTGGGCGACGAGCGTCAACGCGAGACCGAGGGCGGCGACGATGGCAGTGGTTCGAATGAACCGCTGTGAGCCGAGTCGCACGACGATGTAGTCGGAGAGGAATCGACCGAGCATCATCGTGAGGGAGAACGCGCCGAATCCCAGTGCGGCAACGGTTGCAGTGGTACCCACGCTGCTCTTGAGGAACACGGCGCTCCAATCGTTTCCGACGCCCTCGATAAAGAGCGCACAGAACCCGATGGCGCAAAACCCGGCGAGCTTTCGAGATGGGAGGGAGAAAGAGGGTTCTGCGCCGGAGTCGCCGTTCTTCGGGAGGAGCCAGGCACTCGCGGCGAGTCCACCGGCGAGCAAGGCGAGGCCGACGATCAGGAAGTGCGTTCGAACCGAGAGTCCGAGCGTCGTTGCGACTGCGCCGATACCCGCACCGACCAACCCGCCGCCGCTGAACAGCGCGTGAAAACTGCCCATTATCTGTCCCGAGTAACCGTGTTCGATACGCATCCCTTGGGCGTTCGCGGCGACGTCGGTCAACCCCTTTCCGACCCCGAAAACGACGAGCGTGGTGACGAGGACGTCGAGTCTGTTGGCGAGCGTAATCGAGAGGAGCGACAGGCAGTACACGGGGAGTCCGATCCGGATTATCCGTCTGCCGCCGTGATGAGAGACGAGCCATCCGCCCGCGACCAATCCGACGATGCTCCCACACGCCAATCCGAGGAGTGCGAGTCCGATGTCGCCTGACGATGCTCCGATCTTGGATCGAACCGCTGGAATCCGAACCGCCCACGTCGCAAAAACGATACCCAGCACACCGAACACGATGGAATCGGCGATGCGGGCACGGCGAGGTGTCTCCGAGATGTCGCTTGGAAGGCCCATCGAATGGGGATTGATGACCCGTGGCTATAAGACTTGTCAGATATTATAACAATACCTGTTGTAAATCGCGCGCTTGGATCCAGACGAGAATATTTTCCGGCTTCTCTCCCTTTCTGACACTTATTCCACATATTCGGCAGTGAACGGGACGGTAAATGATAGTCAACCGCGACGAATAACGACCGGATTTCTTACATTTGTCTGACGCACATTTATAGTGAAACCATCACGCATACGTTATTATGACTAGCCAGCGCGACCGGATCGGTTCGCTCGAATCGCGGATGGAGGAACTGGAAGCGACGATTCGCGGCCTGACGGAGGAACTCGTGGACGCAAACCAGCGTATCCGCGAACTGGAGCAGGCACGGGAAGCGGAGGAGGAGGAATCGTCGCAGGCCGAAGAGGCTAAATCAGACGAGTCTAAGGACGAAACAGACAACGAGGAGTCCTCCGGATCCGAATCCGGTGACGATATCATCGTCGCGTAGGAGCTCCCCCCCACGAGCAATCCATGCACATCAAGACGCTCGTCCTCGACAAGTTCAAGAGCTTCGGCCGGAAGACCGAAATCCCGTTTTACGAGGATTTCACCGTCGTTACCGGCCCGAACGGCTCCGGCAAGAGTAACATCATCGACAGCGTGCTCTTCGCGCTCGGGTTGGCCCGAACGCGGGGTATCCGCGCCGAGAAACTGACCGACCTCATTTACAATCCCGGCCACGATGGAGACGAGGGGACGAGCAACGGACCGCTCGAAGCCTCGGTCGAAGTGATTCTCGACAACTCCGACGGAACCCTCGACCGGGCACAGGTCGTCAACGCCGCCGGAACCGACAACGTCGGTGACGTAGACGAAATCACCATCAAGCGGCGGGTCAAGCAGACCGAGGACAACTACTATTCGTACTACTATCTGAACGGTCGCTCGGTCAACCTCTCGGACATTCAGGATTTGCTCGCGCAAGCGGGCGTGACGCCGGAGGGGTACAACGTCGTCATGCAGGGCGACGTGACCGGCATCATCAACATGACGCCGTACGAGCGGCGCGAAATCATCGACGAAATCGCCGGAGTGGCGGAGTTCGACGCGAAACGGGACGCCGCCTTGGAGGAACTCGAAGTGGTCAAGGACCGCGTCGAGGAGGCCGAACTCAGGATCGAGGAGAAGGAGGACCGCCTCGACCAACTGCGCGACGAGCGCGAGACGGCGCTCGAATATCAGGGGCTTCGGGAGGAAAAAGAGGAGTACGAGGGCTATCTGAAGGCCGCCGAGTTGGAGGAGAAGCAGTCGGATTTGGACGCCACTCGCGCGGACATCGACTCCCGAAAGGAGGAACTCGTCACCCTCCAGCGCGATTTGGACGAAAAGCAGGGCAAAGTCGTCCGACTGGAAGACAAGTTGGAGGAACTCAACGCCGAGATCGAGCGCAAGGGCGAGGACGAACAACTCGCCATCAAGAGCGAGATCGAGGAGGTCAAAGGCGATATCTCCCGCCTCGAAGACAAAACCGAGACGGCCGAGGAGAAGATTTCGGATGCGGAAAGCCGAAGACGACAGGCGTTCGTGGAGATCGACCGCAAGCAGGAGACGGTCGACGAACTGAACGGCGACATCCGCGACATCAAAATCGAGAAGGCCTCGGTCAAGGGTGAGATCGGCACGAAGGAGTCGAAACTCGCCGAGATCGAGGAGGAGATCGAGAACGTCGACACCGAGTACGACGAGGTGAAAGCCGACCTCGCCGAGAAGAAGGACGCGCTCGAAGCCGAGAAGAGCGAGAAGAACGAGCGCCAGCGCGAGAAGGATCGATTACTAGACGAGGCGCGACGGCGTTCCGACGCGGTCAACGAGAAACAGAACGAACTCGCCGAAGCGCGCGACCGAATCCCCCAACTCGAAACCGAACTCGGCGATTTGGCCGACGAACTGACGAAGGCCGAACGGAACGCCGGGCAGATAGAGGACGTGGTGTCGGACCTCAAGGACGAAAAGTCCGAACTCCAGTCGGATTTGGATTCGGTCGAGGGGAAAATCCAGTCGAAACAGCAGGAGTACGCGAAACTCGACGCACGGGCGAACGAGAGCGGTGATTCCTCGTTCGGCCGCGCCGTCTCCACGATTCTGAACAGCGGGCAGGACGGCGTTCACGGGGCGGTGGCCCAACTCGGCAGCGTGGACCAGCAGTACGCGACGGCGTGTGAGACGGCCGCCGGTGGCCGACTGGCGCAGGTCGTCGTCGACGACGACAGCGTCGGGCAGCGCTGTATCGAGTACCTGAAACAGCGAAACGCCGGACGGGCGACGTTCCTGCCGATTTCGAAGATGAACAAGCGCCGTCTTCCATCCGTGCCGAACACGCCAGGGGTGGTCGATTTCGCGTACAACCTCATCGACTTCGATTCGCAGTACGCGTCGGTGTTCTCCTACGTCGTCGGCGACACGCTCGTCGTGGAGGACATGGAGACGGCCCGCGACCTGATGGGCGACTTCCGCCTCGTCACGCTCTCGGGCGAACTCGTGGAGAAGAGCGGGGCGATGACAGGCGGTTCGACCAGCGGGTCGCGGTACTCCTTTTCGGCCTCCGGAAAGGGGAAGATCGAGCGCGTGGCACGGAAAATCAACGAGTTGGAGGACGAACGCCAGTCCATCCGGAGTTCGATCAACGACGTCGAAGAGCGGTTGGACGACGCCCGCGACCGGCAGACGGACGCAACCGACCAGGTCCGAACCATCGAGAACGACATCGAGCAGAAGGAATCCGAACTCGAATCCATCGAGGAGCGCATCGGTTCGCTCCAGTCGGAGATCGATGACCTACAGGAGGAACGCGAGGACGTAACCGCGCGTATGGAGGAACTCGACGCCGAGGTGACCGCTCACGACGAGACCATCGCGGACATCGAGGACGACATCTCGGAGTTGGAGAGCGAACTCGCGGATTCGCAGATTCCGGAGTTGACCAGCCAGGCCGACGAGGTACAGGCCGAAATCGATTCGCTTTCCGACCGGATGGATTCGCTCGACGGCAAACTCAACGAACTGCAACTCGAAAAACAGTACGCTGAGGACGCCATCGACGACCTCCACGACGACGTGGAATCCGCGCAGAATCGCAAGGCAGAGCAGGAAGAGCGCATCGCGGAATTCGAAGCGGACATCGAGGAGAAAGAAGAAACCCTCGAAGCGAAGCGCGAAGCGGTCTCCGAACTCGAAGAGGAACTCTCCGAACTCAAGGAGGAGCGCGCCGAGCAGAAGGAGGAACTGCAGGAGGCGAAGTCCGAGCGCGACTCACAGCAGTCGAAGGTCGAAGCCGTCGAGAACCGCCTCGAAAGCCTCCAACGAAGCGCAAATCGCCTCGAAGAGGAGGTCGCCGAACTCCGTGAGGAGGTCGGCGAGTACGACCCCGAGGACGTGCCGGATCACGACGAGGTGCAGGAGAACATCGACCGACTCACCCGGGCGATGGAGGCGCTCGAACCCGTCAACATGCTCGCCATCGACGAGTACGACGAAGTCGACGACGAGTTGGACGACCTCAAGGAGCGCAAGGCAACGCTGGTGGAGGAGCGGGACGGCATCCGGGAGCGCATCGACTCCTACGAAGCCCAGAAGAAGGAGACGTTTATGGAGGCGTTCGACGCCATCGACGAACACTTCCAAGACATCTTCACGCGCCTGTCGGCCGGGTCGGGCGAACTGTTCCTCGAAGACGAGGACGACCCGTTCGACGGCGGCCTGACGATGAAGGCACAACCGGCCGACAAACCCGTCCAGCGTCTCGACGCGATGAGCGGCGGGGAGAAGTCGTTGACCGCGCTGGCGTTCATCTTCGCCATCCAACGCTACAACCCCGCGCCGTTCTACGCGCTGGACGAGGTGGACGCCTTCCTCGACGCCGTGAACGCCGAACGCGTGGGCGAGATGGTGGACGAACTCGCGGGCGACGCCCAGTTCGTCGTGGTCTCGCATCGCTCCGCGATGCTCGACCGTTCGGAGCGCGCAATCGGGGTGACGATGCAGGGCGACAACGTGAGCAGCGTGACGGGTATTCGGTTGGACGGGGAGCAGGAGGTGCCTGCGGATGACTGAGGAGATTCCAGAGGAATCTCCAGACGCGAACGGCAACGCCGTGAGCGGCGATTCTCCGGAGGAGAATCGAAACGAAAACGACGACATCCCGCTGAACATCACCGGTCACGAGGACCGGGACCGGGAGCGGGACGAGTCGGGGATGCTTTCGGACCTGAAACCCGACGACCCCAGTGACTTCGATGACGACGAAGTCGAACCGGTCGAACTCCTCGTTCAATTGGCGGAGGAGGGCGAAATCGAACCGTGGGACATCGACATCGTGGACGTGACCGACAAGTTCCTCGCACGGTTGGACGGGACGGACCTCCGAACGTCCGGCCGGGCGCTGTTTTACGCCAGCGTGCTCCTGCGGATGAAGAGCGACGCGCTCCTCGCGGACGACGAACCCGAGGAGGAGGAACTGGAACCGTGGGAAGCGCCGATGGCGATGGACGAGTCGGACGGTTTCGACCCCATCGCGTCGCTCGAAGACGAGATGGAGCGTCGTCTCGACCGGAAGAGTGCCCGCGGAACGCCGGAGACGCTGGACGAACTCGTGCGCGACCTGCGCGAGCACGAACGCGGGTCGTGGTGGAAGGAATCACGGACGTACGACACCAGCGATTCGCCGCAGGGCTTCCGGCGGGGAACCCAAACCCTCGATTACCACTCGGGCGACGACATGCGGTTCGACGACGAACCGACGGAGTCGGAGGTGACGGGGACGACCCACGACGAGCACATCGAGACGGTCATCGAGGACGTGCGGGAGGCGCTGTTCGACCAGTACGAAGCGGGACGGACGGAAGTGCTGTACGCGGAAATAGAGATGGTCGGTTCGACGCGCGTGATGACGTATCTCGCCCTGCTGTTTTTGGCCCACCGTGGGACGCTCATGCTCGACCAGGACGACCTGTTCGGCGACCTCTGGGTGCAGGACGCCCGCGATGCCGAGGATGAAGAACCGCCGGAACTGCTAGCTGATTGATCGGTGCTCGCTCAATCGAGCACGGATTCGAGCGCGTCCATCGTCGTTTCGACGTTCGTCTCCGTCGCGTTGTAGCCCATGTGCCCGACGCGGAGGATGTCGTCCTCCAGGTCTCCGAGTCCGGTCGTCACGAGGATATCGTGGTCGTCGTACAACTGTCGCTGTACGTCCGTCGCCTGCCCCTCGATTTCGAAGGCGGTGACGGTGGGCGAGCACAAGGACTCGGAACCGGGGAAGGGGGAGAGTCCGAGTTCCTCGCCCCGTTTCCGGCACAGGTCGGCCGCGGATTCGTGCCGCGCGAAGACGTTCTCCCTGCCCTCGTCCAGAATTCGGTCGAGCGACGCCTCCAGCGCGTAGAGGTTCGAGACGAGATGGGTGTACGGGAGGAACGAGAAATCCGCGTCCTGCCACGGAGCCAAACTGGTGTAGAAACCGTCCTGTTCAGTCGCCTCGACTTTCTCCCACGCGGCGTCGCTGACCGACATGGTGGTCAGGCCGGGCGGTGAACTGAAACACTTCTGGGACGCGCCGAGACAGACGTCGATGTTCTCGACCGGGACAGCCGTCCCGCCGAGCGACGAGACGGCATCGACGATGGTGAGGACGCCCGCATCTTGGAGCGTTTGGAGAATTTCGTCGAAATCGTTCAGCAGGCCGGTCGGCGTCTCGCAGTGCACCATCGTCGCGGTGGCGAACTCGCCGGATTCGACGAGTTCGGCGACGTGGTCGGGATCGAACGCCTCGGTGTAGTCGATATCGTGGACGACCGGGTTGCCACCGGCCATCTCGACGAAATCGGCGAAGCCGTCGCCGTACAGGCCGTTGGCGAGACAGAGCACGTCGTCACCCGGCGCGACCAGTGACTCGACGGCGGTTTCCAGACCGAGGATTCCTTCGCCGCCGAGGACGACCATGTCGTCGTCCGTGCCGTACACGCGCGCCAGTTTGTCGAGGAGGGTTTCGTAGTACGACTCGAACTCGGGATTTACGTCGGGGTTCATCGCCGGTTTCGCCATCGCTTCCCGAACGTCCTCGGGGACCGCAGTCGGACCCGGCGTCATTGTGAGCGTGTTCTCGTCCATATGGTTCCTCTGCGTTCGCGGTCGGATAAACCGTTCCCGTTTCACGGACCGGCGTCCGGTTATGCAGATGTGCGACAATATTCACCTCCCGAACAGAATTAACGATGTTTATAATTATTATCTAACCTCTCACTCGTAAGCAAAAAGAATGTAGTTATTCGTCAGGGACATCCAGACAGGAGGCACTCGTCTTGGAAAACGCTACTAAAGATACCGGAACGAATCGATTTATCTACATAACCGCCGCGATCGCGGCGCTGAACGGGTTGTTGTTCGGCTTCGATACGGGCGTCATCTCGGGAGCGCTGTTGTACATCGACAACAGTTTCGGTCTCACCCATCTCATGCAGGAAATCATCGTCAGCGCCACGCTCGTCGGCGCGATAGTCGGAGCGGCCGCCGGTGGGCGGTTGGCGGACCGATTGGGACGACGACGGCTCATGGTCGCCGGAGCGTGCGTGTTCTTCGTCGGATCGGTCGTGATGGCGTTCGCACCCAACGTGCCAGCGCTCGTGGTCGGGCGTCTCGTGGTCGGGTTCGCTATCGGGGTCGCATCGATGGTCGGACCGCTCTACAACTCCGAAATCGCGCCGCCGAAAATCCGTGGGTCGCTGGTCTCGCTCAACCAACTCGCGGTGACGTCCGGTATCCTGCTCGCGTATCTCGTCAACTACGTTTTCAAGGGACCGGGCGGTTGGCGCTGGATGCTCGGGTCCGGCGTCGTTCCGGCGGCGGCGCTCGCGCTCGGGATGCTCTTCATGCCGGAGAGTCCGCGTTGGTTGGTCGAGAACGGACGTCTGGACGAAGCCCGGTCGGTCCTCTCACGAACACGTTCGGAGGATCGTATCGAGGAGGAAATCGAGAACATAGAGGAGACGGCTCAGGTCGAAGAGAACGACGCCTCGACCCTGCTCGAATCCTGGATTCGTCCAGCGCTCATCGTGGGCGTCGGTCTCGCCGTCCTTCAGCAAGTGACCGGTATCAACACCGTCATCTACTACGCGCCGACCATCTTCAAGTCGACCGGATTCGGGGCGTCCGCATCCCTGCTCGCCACCGTCGGCGTCGGGCTGGTCAACGTCGGCGCGACGATCTGTGCGGTGCTCCTCGTCGACCGCGTCGGCCGTCGTCCGCTCCTGCTCGTCGGACTGACCGGAATGGTGCTCGCGCTCGGCGGGTTGAGCGCCGTGTTCTTCCTCCCCGGCCTGTCGGGTGTCGTCGGCTGGGCCGCCGTGGGAAGCCTCATGTTCTACGTCGGCTTTTTCGCCATCGGAATGGGACCGGTGTTCTGGTTGCTCATCTCCGAAATCTACCCGCTTCAAGTCCGTGGATCGGCCATGGGCGTCGTCACCGTCGCCAACTGGGCCGCGAACCTCCTCGTCTCGCTGACGTTCCTCACGCTCATCAACGGCGGGACGTTCTCCGGTGTCGAGTTCGGCGGCATCGGACAGACGGGGACGTTCGGGCTGTACGCCGTCTTGAGCCTGTTCTCCCTGCTGTTCGTCTACTGGAAGGTTCCGGAGACGAAGGGCCGCTCGCTCGAAGAGATCGAAGCCGATCTGCGCGGCGGCACGAGCGGGAAGTACGCCGACGCGAGCGGGGAAACGGCCGAGAACGCCGATTGAGGCTCATCGGCTCCGAACTCGTGTCGGATCATGTGAACGATTAACTGTCAGCACAACTCATTTTCACGGGATGTCTCCCCTTCGACGCTGGTTGCCCGTATCCGCCGGGCCGTGAGAAAAATCGGCGTCCCCATACTGCTGGCATACCTCTTTTTCGGGATGGATTGGCCGGTCCCAAACCTGGTGCTGCTGGGACTCTATTTCACCCTCATATTTTTCGTGCTCGATTCGAATCTCGTCCAGTATCCGCGCTCTACGGTCGGTATCGAACGTCGAGTGGACACGGAACCGGTGGACGAAGGGACCGACTGTAGCGTCTGTGATTCGACCGTCGAGACCGGACAGCGACGGACGTACACGAAACAGGCGGTGCTGTTCGGCGTTCCGCTCTGGACGATCGACGGGGGAGAAAACGACTACTGTTCGTCCTGTCTCGACGAGACTTCCGAGGCGAAATTCTCCAGTCAGCAAAATCGGAACGAGGAACGGGAACCCGAACTGAACTGACTGAACTGACTGGACTGAACGGGACTGGGAACCGACCTGACCGACTCAGTCGAGATACTGTCCCGCCAGCAGATCGACTTCTTCCCGCGTTTCTTCCGGAATCGCTT
The DNA here is from genome assembly GCF_024136965.1 of Haladaptatus sp. AB618. Taxonomy (NCBI): domain Archaea; kingdom Methanobacteriati; phylum Methanobacteriota; class Halobacteria; order Halobacteriales; family Haladaptataceae; genus Haladaptatus; species Haladaptatus sp. AB618. The sequence goes on from NZ_JAMYJX010000002.1 coordinate 342,934, forward strand.
CCGTCGGGGTGTTGACCGTGCCTTCGAGCGCGTGGGTACAGTCACACTCGCGCTCGTCCGGCATCGACCGAATCGCGTGTTCGACGACCTCCTTGATGGCGTCCTCGTTCTTCGCGGCGTTGTCGAGCACTTCCTCCAGCGTGACTTCGCTGTCCTCCTTCCACACGTCGTAGTCCGTGACGCCCGCCACTGTCGCGTAACACATCTCGGCCTCGCGGGCGAGTTTCGCCTCCGGAATCGCCGTCATGCCGATGATCTCGAAGCCCTGTGCGCGGTAGAACTCGCTCTCGGCGCGCGTCGAGTACTGCGGGCCTTCGATACAGACGTACGTGCCGCCGGAGTGGTGGTCCGCGTCCGTCGCCTCGGCGCTCGCGTCCGAGAGGTGCGAGACCATGTGCGGGCAGTACGGGTCGGCGAATGGCATGTGGACGACCATGCCGTCGCCGAAGAACGTCGGCGTTCGGTGTTTCGTGCGGTCGAAGATCTGATCAGGAATCACGAGCGTCTGGGGCGGCAGTTCCTCGCGGAGGCTCCCGACGGCGTTGCTCGCCAGGATCCGCTCCACGCCCAACTCCTTCAGCGCGTAGATGTTCGCCCGGTACGGCGCTTCCGTCGGCGTCTTCTGGTGTTTCGGGCCGTGTCGCGGCAGGAACGCGACTTCCTTCCCGGCGATTTCGCCGATGGTGACCGGCGCGCTCGGTTCGCCGAAGGGAGTCGTCACTTCCTCTTCCCGCGTGTTTTCGAGGGGCAGTGCGTCGTAAATTCCGCTTCCGCCGATGAAGCCAATCATGACCGGTACTCGTCGCGGTACGCACCTAAACGACACGGGTTCGTGTTACGCCACGACTGGCTGGTTTTGGGGTTCGTGGACTCGATTTCGAGCGACAGATAGTTGAATCGTTGTTCATCTATTCAATTACCAACGCGGTCGGGCCTTCTTCGTACTGACTGAAATCACAACACCAAGTTCGTCCCCCAGCAAACGACGACGGTCGCTCTATTCTCGCAACGAAAACGAAGAAAAATCCGCTCGATCTCGCACCGTCTTCGCCTATGGGCTCAGACGTTGGCGGTCTCGCGGGAAGAGAACGGCCTCACGAATGTTGTCCAGATCGAGCATGGTCATGACGAGGCGCTCGCCGCCGAGGCCCCACCCGGCGTGCGGGGGCATGCCGTATTTGAACATCTTCGTGTAGTAGTCGAACGCTTCGGGGTCGAGGCCCTGCTGTTCGAACCCTTCGACGAGGCGGTCGTAGCGGTGTTCACGCTGCCCGCCCGAAACCAGTTCCATGCGCGGGTGCATCATGTCGAAACCGGTCGAAAGCTCGTCGTCCTCGTCCTGGTCCATGATGTAGAACGGCTTGATCTCGCTGGGCCAGTCGGTGATGAAGTAGTGGCTGCCGACGTCCTCGCCGAGCGCCTTCTCACCCTCGGTCGGGAGGTCGTCGCCCCAGACGAGCATCTCGTCTAGCGCCCCCGTGGCGTTGATTCGCTCGATGGCCTCCTCGTAGGTGAGTCGCGGGAACTCGCCTTCGGGGACTTCGAACTCGATGTCGAGCGCGTCGAGTTCGTCCCCGCAGTTCTCGGCGACGCCCTCGTAGGCGGCCTTGACGACCGCTTCACAGGCGTCCATCGCTTCGTGGTGGTCGTAGAAGGCGCTCTCGAAGTCGATGCTGGTCGCCTCGTTCAGGTGTCGGGGCGTGTTGTGTTCCTCGGCGCGGAAGATGGGGCCGATTTCGAACACGCGCTCCAGTCCGGAGCCGACCATGAGCTGTTTGAACAGCTGGGGCGACTGGTTCATGAACGCTTCCTCGCCGAAGTAGGTGATGGGGAACAGCTCCGTTCCGCCTTCCGTCCCCGTCGCCACGATTTTCGGCGTGTTGATTTCGCTACAACCGAGTTCGCTGAACTTCTCGCGCACGGCACGGAGCACCTCGCCGCGGATCTTGAAGACGGCTTCAACCTCGGGCTTGCGCGCGTCGAGCGTTCGGTTGTCGAGACGAGTCGAGAGGTCGGCGTCGACCTTGCCGCTGGGGTCGAGCGGGAGTTCGGGTTCCGCTTCCGCGATGACTGCCACGTCCGTCGGGACGATTTCGACGTCCGTCGGCGCGCGGGGTTCCTCCTTCACGTCGCCCGTGATCTTCACGACGCTCTCGCGGTTGACGCCGAGGCCGGTCTCGACGAGGTCCTCGTCCATGTCCTCTTTCTCGAACTTGACCTGGATCTTCCCCGTCGTGTCGCGGACGATGAGGAACGCGATTCCACCGAGATCGCGGATCTCGTGAACCCAGCCAGCCACCGTGACGGTGTCGCCGGGTTCGGCATCCGCGGTGTAGGTTCGGTTCTGCATACGCCGCAATTCACCCGGGACGGGCTTAAACGCGTTCGTTTCGCTTCACGGAAGCGTCCGATTCGGACGTGTTAGTCCGTCGTGCACGTCAACCCGGCGGCGATCGTCTCGATGAGCATGTCGCGCATGGCGGGGTAGTACTCCTCCCCGATCTGTTCGCGGTACATGGTCAGGTACTCCACCATTCCGAACATGCCGCCGATAACGAACGGGTCACCTTCTCGGAGACGACCCTCCGATTGCCACGTTTCGATGTACGGAAGCATGTGTGCAAACGACTCCCCGCGCAACGATTCCATCTCCTCCTCCGAGAACTCGTCTATCGCTCGTATCACTCTATCTAACTCGTCGCCAGCGACCAACTGCATGAACAGCGGGTTCTCCTCCATCTCCTCGGCGAGCAGTGTCATGAAGCGCCGAATCGCTGATTCGGGGTCGTCTTCGACTTCGAACGAGTTGGCGACGATTTCGTCGGCTACCACGTCCCCCTCCCGTTGTAGAACTTCGAGATACAGTCGCTCCTTGGAGTCGAAGAACTGGTAGAACGTGCCGTTGGCGATGCCGACCGGGCCGGTGAGGTCCGCGATGGTCGTCTTCTGTAGGCCGTACTGTGCGAACAGTTCGGCCCCCGTCTCCAGCAACTCCTCTCGAATTCGGTCGCGTTCGGTGTCGCTGAACCCTTTCACGCGATGTCCCTCCGCTGGAAGACCGCGCGGCTGACGAGCACCAGTGCGGCGGTGCCGACGAGCAGGATTCCAGCGCCCGCCCAGTCGTAGTTCCCGGAGACCAGGATCGCCGTCGGGTCGTAGTAGTGCATCGGGCTGAGGGCACCGATCCAGCCCATGTCCGCCGACTCGCCCACCGAATTGAGCAGGAACAGGACGAACACGGCACCGAGTCCTCCTCGCTGGGCGATGTCCGCGCGGTCGAACAGCACGGAGAGGAGCAGTCCGATCGCGCCGCACGCGAGCAGGTACGGAATCGAGAGCAGGTGAACCACGGCCAAATCGGCGAGCGACACCGACTCGCCGATGGCGACGACGCTCGCGTACACGACCACGCCGACGACGACGTTGAGGACGAGTATGACCGGCACGATGGAGAGGAACTTCTCGACCAGCACCTTCGAGCGCGAAATCGGCGTGGCGAGCAGGATGTCCATTCGGTCGCGTTCCACGTCGCCAGCGATGAGGTTTCCGGCGATGTACGCGACGTAGATGCCGAGCAGGAGCAGCCAGAAGAACTGGTACATCTCGATGGCGAGGAATCCCGACATCGTCGTCAACGAGAACCCGCCGCCGCTCGCACCGAACGCCGCCTTCATCGCGGGTGGCAGGTTGTTCCAGTAGGTATCGATGCTCGCGCCGGAGGATTTGATGGACGGGAAGAGGGCGGCGTACAGCACCGCCATCAGGCTCATCAGGACCGCCAGTGCGATCGTCCCCTTGACCCGCCGCGAGGATTCGTAGCGCGTGATTTCAAACATGGCTTTTACCTCCGTCGCTGACGGGAACGTCGTCCGCCACGTCGGTAGTTACCCCATCTTCGTGCTCGCTTCCAGCAATCTCGTCGCCGTAGAACCGCATGAACACCTCGTCGAGCGGCGCTTCCTCGATATCGACGTCCACGATGTGGTACCGCGAAAGGTGGTCGAGCAGGGTGTCGTACTCGCCGGTGAAGGTGAACTGCACCGCACCGTCGAGGGTGAGGTCGTGGACGCCGTCGATGTCGAAATCCTCGCGGTCGATCGGGTCCGACGTTCGCATCCGCACGCGTTTCCCGCTCCTGTCGAGCAGCGTCTCCACGTCCTCGGTCGTCACGAGTTTCCCGTCGCGGATGATGCCGACGCGGTCACACACCTTCCGAACCTCGCTCAGGACGTGACTGGAGAAGAAGATCGTTACACCTCGCTCCTGTTCGTCGTCGAGGAAGTCGTAAAACCGCTCCTGCATCAGCGGGTCGAGACCCGAGGTCGGTTCGTCCATGATGACCAGGTCGGGGTCGTGCATGAACGCCGAGACGATGGCGAGTTTCTGTTTGTTCCCTCGCGAGAACTCCTCGATCTTCCGCTCGACCGGCGCGTCGAACAGTTCGAGTAACTCCTCCCGTCGGTCGTCGCCCTTCAGCGACGCCTGATAGTCGAGGAATTCGGTTCCGGTCGCGTCCTCGTCGAATCCCGGGTCGCTTGGAAGGTAGCCGATGTGCCGCTTCGCCTCGATGAGCGCGCGCTCGTCCCGAACGTCGTACCCCAGTACGGTCGCGTCCCCGCCGGTCGGGGCGATGAATCCGAGGAGCGTTCGAATCGTCGTCGTCTTCCCGGCCCCGTTCGGCCCGAGGTAGCCGAACACTTCGCCCTCGGTCACGGCGAGCGAGAGGTCTTCGATTCCCCGCGTCTCGCCGTAGTATTTCGTCAACCCAGTTGTTTCGAGTGCGGTCATAGTCCCCTGCATATTGGAACTATGAATATATGAATATTTGCTTCACATATTTTTGAGCGGGGGATTTTGTTGTCCCAGTTGCTCTCGGAACGATAAACGGCAACTAGGCTAGCCAATAGCTCACGATCGATTCGAACCAGTTGGAGGAAAAACTACTGCCGATAGATTCCGGCTTACGCCGATTCCGCGCGCGCCTTTTTGGCGTCCCGTGCGCCCTTGACCGTCTCGCGGACCGCGTCCGCACCTTGGTCGTGAACGAGGTCGCCGACGACGACCGTATCGGCGTATTGGGCCATCGTGTTCGCCGATTCGTAGTCGTGAATGCCGCCGCCGTAGAACAGCGTCGCCTCGTCCAACGCTTCCTGTGCCATCCTCACGGTCTCCGGGTCGCCGAACATACCGGAACACTCGATGTAGATTATCTGTTGGCCGAGCATTCGTTCGGCGAGTTCGGCGTAGGCCGCCACGTCTTCGGGCGTTTGGTCGCAGTTCGCATCGGTGTACTGGGCGACGCTCGCCTCCGGGTTCAGTATGATGTATCCCTCGGTGTGGGTTTTGGACCAATCGATCTCCGACATCCGAACCCACTCCTTGTGCAGTCCGGCGATCCACGCGACGTCCCGCGTGTTCAGCACGGTCGGAACGAGGTAGCCGTCCAGCGCATCGCTGTCCACGACGACGGCAGGGTTGCTCGGTTCCTGATAGAGCGGCACGTCGTACTCGGAACAGGCGTCGATGACTCGTTGCATCTTCTCCGCCGTGATATCGAGCGTTCCACCGATCTCAAGCGCGTCGGTACCGGTCGCACACACGTCGGCAAACGTATCGTCGCCCGCGAGGCTCTTGTCGGGGTCGAGCTTGGTTATATGGTTCCAGTCGTCCCAAGGCGCAGTCATAGGATGCCTTTCAGAACTCCCGGCTAAAACAGCTTCGGAACGACATTTCGTGTCTGACTAGCTACCTGCGACCGTAATCGAGAACCGAGAGGGTGATGACCCGAGGCTTAAACAGCACCCCGTCCCCACTGACAGAACATGCACACCTGTCGAACCTTGCTGGTGGATGCGTTTACGGACGAACCGCTGTCCGGAAACGCGGCCGGGGTGGTTCCGGCGGCGGACGACTTATCGGCCGACCAGATGCAAGCCATCGCCCGAGAACTGTCCGTCAGCGAGACGGCGTTTTTCGTCGAAAGCGAGGAGGCCGACCGTCGGGTCCGGTACTTCACGCCGACGACGGAAGTCGACCTCTGTGGACACGCGACCATCGCATCGCACGTCCACCTGTTCGAAGCGGGGGATATCGAACCGGGGACGCACACGCTGGAGACGAACGTCGGCGTGTTGGACATCGACGTAACGGACGATGGCACGGTCTGGATGACCCAAGACGACCCCGAAGTCGAGAGCGTCGACCTGGAGTACGACCGACTGGGCGACGCGCTGGGTATCGACCCGGCGGCGCTCCGCGACGTGGGCGAAGACCTCCCGCTGGCGGTCTCCTCGACCGGTTTCCCGGTTCTCGTGGTCCCGGTCAACTTCCTCTCACACGTCGGCAGTGCGGACCCCGACATGGATGCCCTCGTAGAAATCGGCGAGGAAGTCGGGGCCATGGGAATCTACGTCCTCACCTTCGACGCCGTCGAGGCGGAATCGACGCTCCACGGACGGATGTTCGCCCCTGCCGTCGGGATTCCGGAGGACCCCGTCACCGGAACGGCGAGCGGGTCGGTCGGCGCGTATCTGCGGGCGTTCGGTGCGTTCGAGGACGAGGACGGGGAGGAGAACGAGAACGAAAGCGGGGACGGGAAGGAGAACGAGAACGAAAGCGGGGACGGGAAGGAGAACGGGAACGAAAGCGGGGACGGGAAGGAGAACGGGAACGAGAAATCCGACGGATTCCCCGACGAACTGCGATTGGAACAGGGCCACTTCGTGGACCGGCCGGGCTACGTGCGCGTGCGGGTTGACGACGAAGCGGTGCGGGTCGGCGGGCGGGCGGCGACGGCACTGGACGGTGATTTGGTCGTTCCGGACGCCGAGGACGACGATATCATCGAGGCGTAACGACCGATCTTGAAAACGTGAGTCCATCGAATCCTCGCTGTATCATCACCACCTGCCGAAACTGGCGGATGTCGGGCTCGTCGACTACGACAGGACGCGTGGCGTCGTCAGTCGTCGTGAGGATGTCGGTAAATTATGCGAGCTAATTCTGAAATAATGGGTGATTCGGACGCTGTTTTGCCTGGCTTTCGAAATCCATATTCGATTGTGAGTTACTTTCCTTCAGCGCCTCGGTCGGAACATTCTTAATCTATCTGCTTGTTCCCCCCCATACGCAATGGTTGTACTCTGGCTGGATGAAATCAGTGCAAACGACCTCGAACTGGTCGGTGGCAAAGGTGCCTCGCTCGGTGAACTCACGGGCGCGGACCTCCCCGTTCCCCCGGGATTCGTCGTGACCGCCAAGACCTACCGTCGGTTCATCGAGGAAACCGGAATCGACGAGGAGTTGTTCGAGGCCGTCGACGTCGATACCGAGGATTCTTCTGCACTGGCGGCTGCCGAATCGCGGGCGGAGGAACTCATTCTCGGTACCGAGATTCCCGACGATATGCGCGAAGGAATTCTCGCCGCCTACGACGGACTGGACGACGGAAAGGCGTTCGTCGCCGTTCGCTCCTCCGCGACGGCCGAGGACCTCCCGGACGCATCGTTCGCGGGCCAACAGGAGACGTTTCTCAACATCACCCGCGACGACCTGGTCGAACGGGTGAAAGAATGCTGGGCGTCGCTGTTCACCCAGCGAGCCATCTACTATCGACAGGAGAAGGACTTCGACCACCGCAAAGTGGACATTGCCGTCGTCGTCCAGCGCATGGTGGACGCCCAAAAGAGCGGCGTCATGTTCACCAGCCACCCATCGACCGGCGACGCGAAGATCATCATCGAGGCCGCGTGGGGTCTCGGCGAAGCGGTCGTCTCGGGGTCGGTCTCCCCGGACAACTACGTCATCGACCGCGAGACCGGCGCGGCCGAGGACATCACCATCGCCGACAAGAAGGTGATGCACACGAAGGACGTGGACACCGGCGAGACCGTCGAGCGAAGCGTTCCCGACGACAAACGGAACGCCCGCGTCCTCACGGAAGCCGACATCGACCGCCTCATCGAACTCGGCGAGGAAGTCGAGGACCACTACGGTACCCCGCAGGACGTGGAGTGGGCCATCGTGGACGGGGAGGTCTTCATGCTCCAGTCGCGGCCGATAACGACGATCAACGAAGGCGGGGCCATCGAAACCGAGGGATCCGAAGGCGTCGCCGACGGCAGTGGGGCCGCCCAAGCGACCGAAAGCCACGAAATCCTCGTGGACGGTCTCGGTGCCAGTCCCGGTATCGCCAGCGGCGCGGTGCGAATCGTCTCGAAACTCGACCAACTCGACAAGGTCGGCGACGGCGACATCATCGTCACGGAGATGACGACGCCCGACATGGTGCCCGCGATGAAGCGCGCCGCGGGTATCATCACGGACGAAGGCGGGATGACCAGTCACGCCGCCATCGTCTCGCGTGAACTCGGCGTCCCGGCGGTCGTCGGCTGTTCGAACGCGACCGACTCCCTCGAAGACGGCCAGATGGTCACGCTGGACGGCGACAAGGGGACCGTCCGGGAGGGCGAACCGGAGCGACAACGCGAGCGCGAAGCACAACGCGAACCCATCGAGGACGCCCGACCGAAGACGCCCGTCAAACCGATGACGGCGACGGAAGTCAAGGTGAACGTCTCCATTCCCGAGGCCGCCGAACGCGCCGCCGCGACGGGTGCCGACGGCGTCGGCCTGCTCCGGATGGAGCACATGATCCTCTCGACCAACAAGACGCCGGAGCGCTACATCGAGGACCACGGCGTCGACGCCTACGTGGACGAAATCGTGGAGGGAATCCGCGGCGTCGCCGAGGAGTTCTATCCCCGGCCAGTCCGCGTTCGCACGCTCGACGCACCGACCGACGAGTTCAAACAACTCCAGGGCGGCGAGAGCGAACCCAACGAGCACAACCCGATGCTCGGCTGGCGCGGCATCCGCCGAAGCCTCGACAAGCCCGGCGTCTTCCAACACGAACTCGACGCCTTCCACGAACTGTATCAGATGGGCTACGACAACGTCCAGATCATGTTCCCGCTCGTCAACGACGCGGAGGACGTGTACCGCGCCCGCAGGTTGATGGCCGACACGGGCATCGACCCCGACAAGCGTGCGTGGGGCGTGATGATAGAGACGCCAGCCAGTGCGCTCCAGATCGAGGAGATGGCGAACGCGGGCATCAAGTTCGCCAGTTTCGGCACGAACGACCTCACCCAGTACACCCTCGCGGTGGACCGGAACAACGAGAACGTCGCCAATCGGTTCGACGAACTCCACCCCGCCGTCCTCCAACTCATCGGCCAGACCATCGATTGCTGCCGCGAACACGACATCAACACGAGCATCTGCGGACAGGCCGGATCGAAACCGGAGATGGTGCGCTTCCTCGTCAACCGCGGCGTCTCGTCCATCTCGGCGAACATCGACGCCGTGCGCGACGTACAACACGAGGTCAAACGCGTCGAGCAGAAACTGATGCTGGATTCGGTTCGGTAACGCGAATTTCGTTTTTCGGTCGTTTTCGGTCGTCTTCCGCTGTTTTCAGTCTCAACGGCTGTGTTTGAACGATGTCGAGCGAAACGATTATTGTATTCGGTAGGGTAATGACGGAACACTAACTCATGCGACGACGATTGTTGCTATTCCTCTCTATCGTCTATCTCGGGTTTGTGATCCTCTGGGGAGCGGCGTCGGTGGCATACCAACTCCATCTCATCGAATCACCGCTACTCGGACATGCACTGTTGCTCACCACCGGAATTTTCGTCGTTCTCGGCCTTCTCCTTTACCTCTGGCGCGGTATCCACTGGCTCCAGTCCGAATGGAACGCGCGGGTGTGAGTTACCTCAACGATCCGATTCGTTTTCAGGCGGGGCGAAGAGGACCGCCGGGGTCCCTCCTCCCATCCCGACGGACACACAGCGAGGAGATACCCCGCCGCAACGCTAAGAAGCACTGACGGCGTATTTCATTGGGGAACACGATGAGGGGGGAACACGGGGGACACGAAGAACGGACCGTCTCGCGCCGCGACGTGCTGAAAGCGGTCGGTGCGGGCGGCGCAACCGTCGCGATTACCGGTGGAACGGCGAGCGCACAACGCGCGCCGATATCCGTCCAGTGGGGTGCGGACTCGGATTTGGCGTCGGTCGCCGGACCGCTTCAGGAACTGTTGTGGGAGGTCGGCCTGCCGAGAAATATCAACATCGACGTCATCGCCGGAACCGAGGAGACGGACATCCGCGAGGAACAGTACACGCGATGGCTGTCGGGGAACCTCGCCAACCCGGATATGCTGCTCACCGACAGTGGATGGACGCTGAACTTCGTCGTCCGCGACCAACTGCTGAACCTCGATCAGCACCTGCCGAAATCGCTGGTGAACCGGGTGAAAAACGGCTACTTCGAGGCGAGCGTTTCGACCGCGACGGGACCGAACGGCGACCTGTACGCGATTCCGCTGTATCCGGATTTCGGGGTGATGCTGTATCGGAAGGACTTGGTCGAGAAGGCGGGATACGAACCGGAGGCGGAGAACTGGGCGGAAAACCCCATCTCGTGGCGGAAGTTCTCGCACGCGACGAAGGACGCGATGGACAAGTCGGGAGTGCCGTACGGCTACACGTTTCAAGCCGACCTCTACGAGGGGTTGTCATGCTGTGATTTCAACGAGTTCATGACCTCGTGGGGCGGTGCGTACTTCGGCGGGCGAAAGGACCTCTTCGGTCCCATCGGCGAGCGCCCGGTGACCATCGACGACCCCGGCGTGATGAATTCGATTCGGATGATTCGGACGTTCATCTGGGGGCAGGGCGACCCCGCCGCGCTCGACGGCTACGCCGGGAAAATCTCGCCGACCGGCGTCCTCCAGTGGATCGAGGATTCCTCGCTCGGTCCGTTTACGGCGGGCGACGCCGTGATGCACCGCAACTGGCCGTACGCCATCGCCAGCGCGGGGGCCGAGGGCGTGCTCGGCGACCGACTCGGCGTGATGCCGATACCGTACGCGGTGAGCGAGAAGGAATCCGAATACCCCGGCATCGGCGGTTCGACGTCGGCCCTCGGCGGATGGCACATGGCGGTCAACCCGAACACGGAGAAATTGGATGCGGTGCTCCGGATTATGGAGGCGATGACCGACGAGCGGATTCAGTTGATGCTGTTCGAGAACATCGGACTCCTCCCGCCGGAGGTCAGCGTGCTGGAGTCGAAGGCGGCCCGGCAGGTTCCCGTCGTCGGCGATCACGTCGACACGCTCAGAATCGCCGGAGCCAACGCGATTCCGCGGCCGGTGACGGTCGCGTGGACACAGGAATCGACGAAGATAGCAGAACTCGTCCACGAGGCGTATTCGGGCGGAATGATGCCCGAGGCGGCGATGCGCCAACTCCAGTCACAGATCGAGGAGATCGAGGGGTACAACCGCGTGGGCAGTGCATAACGGAACCGATAAACCCGTCCCGTCGAATTTTTCGGTATGCAGGTGGCCGCGAGTCAGTCGTTCCGCCGGGTCCTTTCGTCGATGTGCACCGAACCCCATCCAGCGGCCCGTGACGCCGCCGAACGGTTTCTGGCGTCGAACCCGGGCGACCCGACGACGTACCCGACCGTTTCCGCGCTCGAAGACGAAGCCGTCTCGCTGCTCGGCGAAATAACCGGGCTGTCGAACCCGCACGGCTACATAGCGAGCGGCGGGACCGAAGCCAACATCCAAGCCGTCCGCGCCGCGCGGAACATCGCCGAGAGCGACGACCCGAACGTCGTCGCCCCCGAGAGCGCACATTTCAGCTTCCAGAAGGCGGCGGACGTACTGGGCGTCGAACTCAGACTCGGTTCGGTGGACGGGGACCGGCGCGCCGACCCCGATACGATGGCGGAACTGGTTGACGACGATACCGTTCTCGTCGTCGGCATCGCTGGGACGACCGAATACGGGCGCGTCGATCCGATTCCGGCGCTGTCCGAAATCGCACACGACGCCGGAGCGTTGCTCCACGTCGATGCCGCGTGGGGTGGGTTCGTCCTCCCGTTCACGGACCACGAGTGGAACTTCGACCACGCCGCGGTCGATACGATGGGTATCGACCCACACAAGATGGGACAGGCGGCGGTTCCGGCGGGTGGCTTCGTGGCCCGCGAATCCCGCGTGCTCGATGCGCTGGCCGTCGAAACGCCGTACCTCGAATCGACTTCGCAAGCCACGCTGACCGGAACGCGGAGCGGTGCAGGGGTAGCCAGCGCGTGGGCCGCGATGGACGAACTGTGGTCCGACGGCTACCGAAAGCAGTACGAACGCTCTCAAGCCAACGCCGAGTGGGTGGCCGACGCCTTCGAATCCCGCGGCTACGATGTGGTCGACCCGGTGCTCCCGCTGGTCGCCATCGACGTGCCCCGAAAGACCGTCGAGGCACTCCAGGAGCGTGGCTGGCGCGTCTCTCCGACAGGGTCGGGCGAACTCCGAATCGTTTGCATGCCGCACGTCACCCGTTCGATGCTGGAGACGTTCGTCGCCGACCTAGATTCGCTGAACCTATGATTCGGCCGGTTCCTCCGTCTCCTCCATCGGTGCGCCGATGGCGTTCCGCTTGACGCTCTTGATTCCGTTTTTCGCGGCGCGTTTCGACGAGTAGCCCTCGCCGCCGTCGGCAATGATGTTGCCGTTTCGGTGGACGAGCCGCCAGCGCCACTCCCCGGCGTGATCTTTGTACACTTGAAACGTCGCCTGTGCCGGCGGGCGCAGCGCTTCCACGACGCTCCCGTCGTCCTGTGTGACCGCGACGGGCCACGAGTCCGGTTCGGAACTTTTCTCGTCTTCGTCCCGTTTCCCCTCCGACTCTACTGTCCGTTTGCCCCGGTTCGTAAGTCGCCGGACCAATCCGACGACCGATGAGCCGTACTCCTCGATGAGTTCGGCGTCGAACTGCTTCTCCAGCAGCGACTCGCCATCGCGGGTGATGGCGATCTGCCGCCCCCGGAGTTCGATGTCTCCCGCCGATTCCTCCCACTTCCCGTTGCGTCGGTACTCGACCGTCACCGTCATCGCCGAGCGGTCGTCCGTGTACGCTACCCGCGCTTGCAGCGTCGGATGAACCGTGACGCGATATTCTCTGTCCGAGTTCACGCGTTTCGGTTCGTTTTCGTCCGCCATGAGTCTGTTTGCCACTATCGGCGCTCAGCCCGTCGTCTCCCGGGTTTCAAGCTCAACCTTTACGTCGGTCGGTTGCCGACCTACTGATGTGCTCGATACCCTTATTCCGCTCTCCCCTACCCTCACCGGGGGCGTCGTTCTCGGGTCGTTCGGCGGGTTGGAAGCCGCCGTGAAAACCGCTACCGGGTGGGTCGGTGTCGTCTTCATCGCCGTCTACTCCTTTCTCATCTCGTTCCTCCTGCCCCTCCCCAGCGAAATCGTCCTCCTCGCCCCCCTCGACCTCGGCATCGGGAAAATCGGACGGTACTCGCTCATCATTCTCGTCAGCGGGTTCGGCAAGGCCGCCGGAAGCGTGTTCGCGTTCCACATCGGCCAGGAGGCCAAGGAGTCCGGCCCGGTCATCCGCGCACTCCGCCGTTCGCGGATCGACATCGTGGAGTGGTCCGAACGGAAGACCGTCGCACTCGCCCAACGCTGGGGCTACTTCGGCCTGGCGGGCGCGCTATGTGTCCCCGGCTTCCCCGATACCATCTCCATCTACGCCTTCTCGATCCTGGAGACGGATTACGTGAAGTTCGCCTTGGCGTCCTTTGCGGGCAGCGTCGGACGGCTCGTGTTGGTGTTGCTCATCACCAAAGGCGTTCTGTCGATCTGAACGGCGAGAACGGGTGTTGCGAATTGGGTGGCGTTTTGCGATCGTGAGTGTGATTTCTCGAGAGTAAATTCGGGGCTGAAGACGATTCTTTCCGTCGTCACGGAAAACCAAAATCCTCCTCGCGGCCAAGTGTTTATATACGATAACGAACCTACTGCGTGGTATGCGTTCGACGGCCCACCTCACCCGATTCGCTATGCGCATGCGCCGATAGCGTCGGGTGAATCCTTCTGGGCCGGCCACGGTCGGTTTTCGGGGGTGAAACCCGTCGATTCCGGTTTTCGAGAGCGACCGCTACACGAATATCACGCAGCAGCGACCACATCATCAATGACGAACACACGAAATCGGCGGGTTTTACACCCGCAAGGAAGGAGACGATAGTATGAGCCACGACAGTTTTCCCACCGAGGAACCGGCGGTGGTGACGTGTGGGCTTCCCTACGCGAACGGGGAACTCCACATCGGACACCTCCGAACCTACGTCGGCGGTGACGTCTACTCGCGCGCCCTCGACACGCTCGGCCAGCAAACGGCCTTCGTTTCGGGGTCCGACATGCACGGCACGCCGGTCGCCGTGAACGCCGAGAAGGAGGGCGTTTCGCCGCGGGAATTCGCGCTTCGCCACCACGAGAAGTACGAGGCGACGTTCCCGAAGTTCAACATCGAGTTCGACAACTACGGCCATACGGACGACGAGACGAACACGGAACTCACCCAGGAAATCGTCCGCAAACTGGACGAGGAAGGGTACATCTACGAGAAGGAGATCAAGGTCGCGTGGGACCCCATCGAGGACGACCCGCTCCCCGACCGCTACGTCGAGGGGACCTGCCCGTACTGTGGTGCCCACGCGCGCGGGGACGAGTGTGACGAGGGCTGCGGACGGCACCTCGAACCCGGCGAAATCGAGGACCCGACGAGCACCCGCACCGGAAACCCGGCGGAGTATCGCGAGCGGACGCACAAGTTCTTCCGCGTCTCGGACCTGCAGGAGTACCTGCAGGAGTTCATCGACCGACTCGAAGGGACGAGCAACGCGAAGAACCAGCCCCGAGAGTGGATCGAGGGCGAACTCCAGGACTGGTGTATCTCCCGCGATATGGACTGGGGAATCGATTATCCTGGGGAGGAAGATGGGACGGAAGACCTCGTGCTCTACGTCTGGGTGGACGCACCCATCGAGTACATCGCCAGCACGAAACAGTACACCGAGCGCGTCGGCCCCGACACCTACGACTGGGAGGAGACGTGGAAGGACGCAGGCGAAATCGTCCACATCATCGGCCGCGACATCATCCAGCACCACACCGTCTTCTGGCCAGCGATGCTCCACGTCGCGGAGTACAACGAACCCCGCGCCGTCATGGCGAGCGGTTTCGTCAACCTGAACGGCAAGGGCTTCTCGACCAGTCGCAACCGCGCCGTCTGGGCCGACGACTACCTCGACGAGGGCTTCGACCCGGACCTGCTGCGCTACTACCTCGCCACCAACGGCGGGTTCCAGCAGGACGTGGACTTCTCGTGGGACCGGTTCCAGGAGCGCGTCAACGGCGAACTCGTCGGAACGGTCGGCAACTTCGTCTATCGAAGCCTGCTGTTCGCGGCGCGGAACTACGACGGCGCGCCGGACGCCGAGGCGAGCGACGAGGTGACGGAGCGAATCGAGGAAGCCGTGGAGGAGTTCACCGCGGCCGTCAACGACTATTCGCTCAAGGACCTCGGCGACGCCGCGACCGCACTGGCCGGGTTCGGCAACGAGTACATCCAGCGCAACGAACCGTGGAAGCTGACCGACGAGGACCCCGAGCGGGCCGAACAGGTCATCTACGACTGCGTACAGGTTTCCAAGGCGCTCGCCGTGCTGTTCGAGCCGATTCTCCCCGGCAAGGCCGAAGCGCTCTGGACGCAACTCGGCGAGGACGGGTCGGTCCACGGAACCGAGGTCGCGGACGCGCTCGAAGCGCCGCGCGGCGACTTCGGCGAGCCGACAGAACTGTTCGCCAAGATCGAGGACGAGCGCGTCGAGGAACTGAACGAGACGCTCGATGCGCGTATCGAAGCGGCTACAACCGACGACGAGGAAGACGAAGATGAAACCGTGAGCGACGAAGAACCCATCTCGGACGACAGGATCAGCTTCGACGAATTCCAGGATCTCGACCTGCGCGTCGGCCGCATCGAGTCGGCCGAAGAGATCGAGGGTGCCGACGCACTCCTGCGACTCGAAGTCGATATCGGCAGCGAGACGCGACAGATCGTCGCCGGTCTCAAACAACTCCACGACGTGGACGAGTTGCCGGGCACGAAAATCGTCGTCGTCGCCAACCTCGAAAAGGCCGAACTGTTCGGCGTCGAGAGCGACGGAATGGTTCTCGCGGCGGGCGAGGACGCCGACCTGTTGACGACGCACGCCGACGCCGAACCGGGAACGAAGATCAAGTAACCGAACTTAGAGGTCTTCGACCAGTCCCGCGAAATCCTCCATCGGAAGGATTTCCATCGTCTGCATATCGAGCCCGTAGCGCTCGATGCACAGCGATGCTCGATACGCCGCATCGCGGTCCTCGGCGTCGATGATGAGCAGGAAGTCGTACTCCCCGAGGATCGCGTAGGTCGATTCGAGGGTCGTCTCGTGCGTCTCCAGTTCGTTTCGGATGTCTCCCCAGATCGACGCCAGCTCTTGAACGTTCTGATAGTTCTGCTCGACAGTAACGAGCGACGCGTACTTCGACATATTTCATCGTTTCGAAGGCAACACAAATATCGATTGTGGCCAGGGATGCTACGGAATAAACTCGTCTGCGAGTTAACTGTGGGGTTTTTTTGAGTGTCCACACCAATTGCCGTTCATGAGAAATGCGAAAATCGTCTGTACCCTCGGGCCCGCTTCCGATTCTCGGAGCATGGTTCGGGAACTCTCGAACGCGGGAATGACCGTCGCGCGGGTGAACGCGAGCCACGGCTCACGCGAGGACCGCGCCGAGATCATCGACACGATTCGGAAGGTCGACGAAGCGACCGAGAATCCGCTTTCGGCCATGCTCGACACGCAAGGTCCGGAGATTCGAACGGCGGAAGTGGACGAGCCAATCACGCTCGAAACCGGCTCGACGGTTCGGTTCGTGGAGGGTGAGGACGCGACGCCGGAGGAAGTCGGCCTCTCGGTTTCCATCACGAACGCCGAACCGGGGGACACCGTCCTGCTGGACGACGGCCGGATCGAGACGGAAGTCGAGGAGATCGACGGAGACGCCGTCGTCGCGCACGTCGTAAGCGGCGGCGACCTCAGCAGCCGAAAGGGCGTCAACGTCCCCGGTGTCGAACTGGGGCTGAGCGTCGTCACCGAGAAGGACAGAAACGACCTGCAACTCGCGGCCGAGAAGGGCGTGGACTTCGTCGCCGCGAGCTTCGTCCGTGACGCGGACGACGTCTACGAGATCAGCAAGGTGCTGGAGGAGTTCGGTGCCGACATCCCCATCATCGCCAAAATCGAGCGGAGCGGCGCGGTCGACAATCTGGAGGAAATTGTCGACGCGGCCTACGGCGTGATGGTCGCGCGCGGCGACCTCGGCGTCGAGTGCCCGATGGAGGACGTGCCGATGATCCAAAAGCGCATCATCCGGACGTGCCAGCAAGCAGGTGTCCCCGTCATCACCGCGACCGAGATGCTGGATTCGATGGTTCACTCCCGTCGCCCAACGCGCGCGGAGGCCTCCGACGTGGCCAACGCCGTCCTCGACGGCACCGACGCCGTCATGCTCTCGGGCGAGACGGCGATCGGCGAGCACCCCGTCCGCGTCGTGGAGACGATGGACAGGATCGTCCGCGAAGCCGAAGGGAGCGACGAGTACGCGGAGACGCTCGAACAGCGCGTTCCGGCCGGTGACGAGACACGAACGGACGCCATCGCTCGCTCCGCCCGCTATCTGGCCCGTGACATCGGCGCGAGTGCTGTGGTCGCCGCCAGCGAATCCGGGTACACCGCGCTGAAGGTGGCGAAGTTCCGCCCCGGCGTGCCCATCGTGGCGACGACGCCGAACGACCGGGTTCGACGCACGCTCGCCCTGTCATGGGGTGTCAACGCCCAGTACACCGACCTCGGTCACAGCGTGGAGAACATCGTCGAGGACGGCGTCCAAGCCGCGCTCGATGCCGGGGTCGCCGAAAGCGGCGATACCGTCGTCGTCCTCACGGGTATGATGAGCGAACTCGACGGCTCGGATACGGCGAACATGCTGAAGGTCCACGTCGCCGCCGAAACCATCGCCACCGGACGCAGTGTCGTTCGCGGCCAGGCCGCCGGTCCGGTCTCGCGCTCCTCGACCGGCGACCTCTCGGAGATCACCGACGGCGGGATTCTCGTCCTCGAACCGGACTTCGACGGCGAGTTCACCGGCGATACCGGACGTATCGCTGGTATCGTGGACTCCCGCCCGGGGATGACCGGCTACCCGGCACTGGTCGCGCGCGAACTCGACATCCCGATGATAAGCGGCGCACCGCTCGGCCCGACCGTCGACGACGGCGACGAGATCACCCTCGACGCCGAACGCGGCGTCGTGTACGAGGGCGACGTCCGCTCCTCCGACCGGTCGTAATCCGTTTTTTCGTCGTCCATCCTTTCGTAGCCAGCCTTTTGGTTGCCCGTCGCGTATCTTGACGTATGTCCGACTGGAAGTACGACGTGGAGGACGTCGGTGAGGATGCCGACGACACGCCATCCGACATATTCTCCGAGGAAGAACCCCTCGAACCGGGGTCCCCATCGGCCGAGAACGTGCTGTTCGTTCTCCTCGGTGCCCTTACCGTTCTGTACGTCTTTCTCCACGCCATCGGGGTCGCGTAACCCACAAACCCTTAATCGTTCGACACCAATCCCCAATCATGGCATCGCCCTTCGATTCGCTCGCGCTCTTGCTCGTCATCGCGGGCGCGGGGCTCACGCTTGCGGAAGCGCTCATTCCCGGCGCACACTTCATCGTCGTCGGCATCGCGCTCCTGCTCGCTGGATTGGTCGCGTTCCTCTTTCCGCCGCTCGCCCAACCGTTCGTGCTCTCGTTCCTCGTCCTCGCGTTCGGCGCGATATCGTTCTACGGCTATCGTCACCTCGACCTCTACGGCGGCAAGGGGTCCGGGAGGACGAAGGACTCGGACTCCTTGAAAGGGACCACCGGCCACGTGACCGAACGCGTGACGCGTTCGGAAGGACAGGTGAAATTGGACAGCGGCGGCTTCAACCCCTACTACGCCGCCCGAACCATGGACGGCGAGATTCCGGAAGGAACGGAAGTGATGGTCATGGACCCCGGCGGCGGGAACGTCGTCACGGTCGAACCCGTCGATTTCATCGAGGACCCTATCGACCGTGAACTCGCACGCGGGCGAACCGACGCGAACCGATCCGAGACGGACCGTGCGGAGCGGGAAACCGAGGAACTGTAATTCTCTTCCCTTTTATTGTCGGATCATATAGGATAAAGTAGCAGAATACTTAACAAGTATGTATCCCAACATCAGGACGTAATGCTGCCCACAATACCCCTGCAGAGCGCCCCACTGACTGGGGGGCTAATGATCGTCGCACTGTTGTTGTTACTGCTCGTTATCGTTACGGTCTGGCAGGCCGTCGAAATCGTGCAGGCGACCGAGAAGCGCGCTCTAACCGTCTTCGGGGAGTACCGCAAACTCCTCGAACCGGGTATCAACTTCGTGCCGCCGTTCGTCAGCAAGACCTACCGCTTCGATATGCGGACTCAGACGCTCGACGTGCCGCGACAGGAGGCCATCACGCGCGACAACTCGCCCGTGACCGCCGACGCCGTCGTCTACATCAAGGTGATGGACGCGAAGAAGGCGTTCCTCGAAGTCGAGGACTACAAGCGTGCCGTCTCGAACCTCGCCCAGACGACGCTTCGTGCCGTCCTCGGTGACATGGAACTCGACGACACGCTCAACAAGCGACAGGAGATCAACGCGAAGATCCGCCGCGAACTCGACGAACCCACGGACGAGTGGGGAATTCGCGTCGAGAGCGTCGAGGTCCGTGAGGTCAACCCGTCCAAGGACGTCCAGCAGGCGATGGAGCAACAGACCAGCGCCGAACGGAAACGCCGTGCCATGATTCTCGAAGCGCAGGGTGAACGCCGCAGCGCCATCGAGACGGCGGAGGGTGACAAGCAGTCCAACATCATCCGCGCGCAAGGTGAAAAGCAGAGCCAGATTCTCGAAGCACAGGGTGACGCGGTTTCGACCGTGCTTCGCGCGAAGTCCGCCGAGTCGATGGGTGAACGCGCCGTCATCGAGAAGGGAATGGAGACGCTCCAAGCCATCGGCGAGGGCGAGTCCACGACGTTCGTCCTCCCGCAGGAACTCTCCTCGCTGGTCGGCCGCTACGGCAAGCACCTGACCGGAAGCGACGTGAAAGAAGGAGAGTCGCAGTTGGACAGCCTCGACTTCGACGGCGAGACCCGCGAACTGCTCGGTCTCGACGACATCGACGAAATCCTCGGACAGATCGACGAGGAAGCCGAGATGGACGTCGAGGAGATGGAGAAACAGGCACAGGCCATCAAGGAAGGCGAGGACAAGGCCCAAATCAAGAGCGCCGACGAGGTCATCGAGGAGATGGACGCCGAGATGGGCGGCGAGATGGAATCCGATCAAGACGAGGATTCCGAGTCGAAAGAAGAGACCGAACTCGAAACCGAAGTCGAGTAAACTGCCCTCCCTCCGTTTTTCCGCGTATCGACTGCGACGCCGTTTTCACACGCCGATATGGCTCACGCCGTGACGGTCGAGTGAACGACGACCGCAGTCCGGATAATGCAATCGTGTCGCGATTTTGATTACTGATGTTTTGACCCCTATCGTACTTCTCGCCCTGCTCGGAACCACTCGATTGTAATTGTCTCCCAAACGAAGCTGTTTTACGTTCCCCGGTTGTACCGATGTATAGATGGTTAAGCACGGGAACGTCGATGAAAATAAGCGCGCCACCCTCCGCCGCTTTGCGGTTTTAGGGGCTGCCGCGCCGCTCGCAAAACTCGCCGAGGGGAACCATTCCGGCGGGCAGAGCGAAGCCCGCGACGCGATTGCGGGCTACGTCACGACGACACCGGGCGCTCATTTCTCGAAGATACGCGACGACCTGCAACTCGGCACCGGCGAGACACAACACCACCTCCGGCAACTGGTGGAACTCGGCGTGGTCGAAAGTCACCGGGATGGCGATTACCGGCGATTCTTCCCGGCCAAACAGTTTTCGGCGTTCGAACAGGTCGCGTTGGGCTATCTCCGACGGGACACGCCGCGCGGAATGATGATCGAACTGCTCCGCAACCCCGATGCGACCGGCAGTGACCTCGCGGCCGCGCTCGACGTCTCCCGACCGACGGTGAGCAAATACGCCGCCGATTTGGACGAAAAAGGCCTGCTCTCGCGTGAGAACGGCTACGCCGTTCGACACCCGGAAACGCTCATCACGCTGCTGGTCCGCTACGCTGATTCGTTCGATGCGAACGCGGAGCAGTTCGCCGGTGAAGCATCGAATCTGATTTCGTTCGATCCCTGAAAATCGGCCGTTTCTCGACATCTCATCGTCGTTTCCGTTTCGTTTGGGAGTAACGACTTTCGTGAAGACGAATGGATGACGGGCCCGGCCGGTGCCGGGCGGAAAACCGACTGGGACGACGCGTCGCGATTATGCGCTGACTTTCCACGTCGTGGAGGAGGAGTAGCCCCACTTCTCGACTTCCACGTCGAAGTTTCCGTCCGCGATTGCGGTCATGTTCGTGCCGACTTCCTTCGCGGTCAGTCCGAGTTCGTCGCCGATGAGTCGGGACTTGAAGTAGGTTTTTGTCGTGCCGTTTTCACGAAGGTAACGGAGAATTCGCTGTTGTTTGTCAGTAAGCGTCGTCGTACCAGCAGTCGTGGTGCTCATACTACTGTAAAAGATGGATACGACCTTAGTGGGTTTGGTACGAGCGGTTAACGCCACGCCCTCTTGTGATTTCTGTGAAAATATATGTGAATATAATTCCTCCCGCGGGGGTGGTTGGTACGGTTGGTTAACGCCACGTTTCGCGGCATGTGTCGCTCTGACTCATGACAACCGTGGCCCAGAAGCTACTTACGGTGCGAGGGTGAGACAGTTCCATAATGAGCGGTGGTTCTGTAGAGGTGAGCGTCGTCCTTCCGTCGTACAACGAGGAGGCGACCATAGAGAATACCGTCGAGACAACCCTCGACACATTGGAATCGTTTCTCCCTCCAGATAGTTTCGAAGTGATCGTTGCCGAAGATGGCTGTGACGACCGAACGCCGGAAATCGCAGATCGAATGGCGGCCCAGGACAAACGGGTTCGCCACTTCCACAGTGACGAACGGTTGGGACGCGGAGGAGCATTGAATCGCGCATTCGAAGAGTCAAACGGAGAGACACTCGTCTACTTCGACACCGACCTCGCGACGGACATGCGACATCTCGAAGAATTGGTCGAGAGCGTCCGTTCCGGCGAGTACGACTTCGCGACGGGGTCGCGGTGGATGCCCGAAAACGTCGCCGACCGCCCGGCGAAACGTGACGTTGCGAGCCGTGGTTTCAACGGGTTGACGCGTCTGTTCCTCCGTTCGGACCTTCGTGACCACCAGTGTGGGTTCAAGGCGTTCGACCGGACCGCCCTGTTCGACGTGCTCGCGGACGTCGGGGACAACCACTGGTTCTGGGACACGGAAGTCCTCGTTCGGGCACAGCGCAAGGGCTACAAAATCAAGGAGTTCTCCGTGGACTGGACGCCGAAGGGCGACACGAAGGTGGACCTCGTCCGCGACGTGTTCGGCATGGGGAGCCAGATCGGTCGCTGCTGGTGGGAGTTCACCGTCGCACCGCGAATCACCCGCGGCGTCTCCATGGCCGTCGGGGTCCTGTTGACCATCATCGCCGTCGCGCTGATGGGTCGATACCTCCCGCTCGGGAAGGTGCTCGACCAGATGGAGCACGCGAACCTCGCACTGGTCGCTCTCGCGGCCGTGGTGTACGTGTTCTCGTGGCCGCTCCGCGGCGTTCGGTACAAGAACATCCTCGAAAAACTCGGTTACACCGAAAGCACCGGTTTCCTCACCGGCGCGATATTCATCAGCCAGACCGGGAACCTCGTGTTCCCCGCCCGACTCGGTGACGGCGTCCGTGCCTACGTGATGAAGGCTCGGCGCAGCATCCCGTACCCGTCCGGCTTTGCGTCGCTCGCGGTCGAACGGGTGTTCGACCTGCTGACGATAACCGTCCTCGCCGGTGTCGTCCTCATCGGACTGACCGTGACGGGACAGGCGGCCACCATCGTACAGGCCGTCACCGGTGCGAAACACGCGGAAGCGGCACGAACCGCGGTGTACGTCGCCGCCGGTGTCGGCGTCCTCGCAATCGCGGCAGTCGCCGTCATCATCGCCAGCGCGCGTTCGGACAGCAACCTCGTCCGTTCGTTCGTCACGCGGGTCAGTTCCGACTCGTACGCGAACCACATCGCGGGCATCGTGGAGCGCTTCACCGGCGACGTGCAGATGGTCGCAAACGACCGTGAAGCCTTCGCGAGCGTCGGTCTGAGCAGTCTCGCGATCTGGTCGCTCGACGTGCTGACGGCCATCCTCGTGCTGACCGCGTTCCGCGACGTGTCGCTGACCCTCGTCACGCTGGTCGCCATCGGCTTCTTCGCCGTCAGCGTCGGCAACCTCGCCAAGGTCCTTCCGCTGTCACCCGGCGGCGTTGGCCTGTACGAGGCCGCGTTCACGGTCTTCGTCGCGGGTCTGACCCCGATTCCGTGGGAGGTCGCACTCGGCGCGGCCATCGTCGACCACGCGGTGAAGAACGTCGTCACGCTCGTCGGCGGCGTCGGGTCGATGTTCTCGCTCAACGTCTCGCTGACCCAAGCGGTCGAGGAGGGTCGTGACGTGTCGGTCGAGGAACCGGCCTCGCTCGACGATTAATAGAATTCGGTGACGAACGGGGCGAGCGCCCCCGCCACCGCGTGTTCCAACGCTTCCTGTCTGTCGATGATTCCGTCCGTGAGCGCTCCCGCCGCACCCTGCTTTTTCGCCACGTCGTCCTCGCCGAGGGTGTCGTCCATCACCGGGCCGAGTTCCTCGCCGTCCCGTATCCGTTCGGCGATCGATTCCGGAAGCTGTAGTCGCGGTCCGGCACCGTGGCCCATCGTCTCGCCGTCCGTCACGGCGGCCCACATGACGAGATACAATCCGTCCGTTCCCGAAACCTCGGCGACGCCGCCTTCCAAACCGACGCCGAGGTCGTACTCCCCGGAACGGACGACTCGCCGGGCGCGATTCTCCGCTCCCTCGACGGTCTCTCCTTCTCCGAACGGTTGTTCCGCGACCCCCGACTCGACGGGGAGGGATTCGACGCGAGCGTCGAATCGCCCACCGAGGGCGGCTTCCACTGCGGCCACTTTCACTGGGTTTCCACTGCCGACTCCGATTCGCATGGTCGTCGTCTCTCGTCCGCCGACTTGGTGATTGCTACTCAGTCGTCGGCTGGCTCGATGGCGTCCGGGTGCAGTATCCGGGCCATCGTCTCGATGCCATCGAGCAGTCGCGGACTCGGCTGGTTCAACAGCGAGTCGTCGAGGACGTGGACGGCATCGTTCTCGACCGCTGGAATTTCCCACTCACGGTCGAGGACGGCCTCGGGGTCGCTTCGCTCCCCTCGTCCGCAGACGTGGAGGAACACGTGTTCCGGGTTCGCCGCCTCGACGTCCGCCGAATCCACTTCGCGGGAGCGCTCCCCCGCTGGCAGAAACGGATACTCCCCGCCAGCGGCCCGCACCGCGTCGGGAACCCAGTTTCCGGCGGCGGTCGGTGGCTCGGACCACTCCTCGCAGTAGACGGTCGGTCTCGGCCGCCCGCGCACCAATCGGCGAACACGTTCGATACGACTCCGGGCACGCCACGCGAGGTCGTGTCCCGCTTGCGGTTTCCCGAGTGCCCGGCCGACCGTCGCGAACGAGTCGATGACGTCGCCGAGCGTTCGCGGGTCGACGTGGACGACGCGCTGGTCACGGTCACGGAGTTCGTCGCGCACGTCCGCTTGTAACGAGTCGGTCGTAACGACGAGGTCCGGGTCACACGCTCGGATAGCCTCGTAATTCGGGTTCAGCCACCCGCCGACCGCGGGAACGTCGTCCGAATCGACTCGGCAGTGGTGCGTGACGCCGACGAGCATGTCTGTCGCGTCGAGTTCCCGTACGATTTCGGTGACACTCGGTGCGAGCGACACGACGCGGGTTGACTCCATGGGAATCGATTCGTTCCGTTGTGGGTAAACAGTTCGTTACCGGCCGGTAATCCCTTCTTAAACATTTCGCTCGGTTGACGCCAAACGGCGACTTCACGCCCCGTGTGACTGTTTCACGAACACACGGGGCGTCAAAAACGAATTCTTTAAGTACCTTTCGTCATAACCACGAGTTAAGACTGCGGTATCCGGGTTTTTCGGGATTAACCTGCCCGGTAGCCGACGCTCCCTCTGAGGAGGTACTGCACATGCAAAACACGAGTATTCGAACGAGAAGCAACGAATCCGAAGTAGAGAAAAGCGGGCAGAAAGGCCAAACCTGCCCCGAATGTAGCGGTAAGCTCATCGCCGACTCCGGCCACGGCGAAACCATCTGTCAGGACTGTGGTCTGGTCGTCGAAGTGGACAACGTCGACCGCGGACCGGAGTGGCGCGCATTCGACGCCAAGGAGAAAAACGAGAAGTCCCGCGTCGGCGCGCCGACGACGAACACGATGCACGACAAGGGGCTCTCGACCAACATCGACTGGCGAAACAAGGACGCCTACGGTAATTCGCTCGGTTCCCGCCAGCGCGAGAAGATGCAGCGCCTCCGCAAGTGGAACGAGCGCTTCCGCACCCGCGACAGCAAGGAACGCAACCTCAAGCAGGCACTCGGCGAAATCGACCGCATGGCGAGCGCGCTCGGCCTCCCGGACAACGTCCGCGAAATGGCCAGCGTCATCTACCGCCGTGCACTGAACGAGGACCTCCTACCGGGCCGTTCCATCGAGGGCGTTTCGACCTCGTGCGTGTACGCCGCCGCCCGACAGGCCGGTGTGCCGCGCAGTTTGGACGAGATCACCGAGGTCAGCCGCGTCGAGAAGAGCGAAGTCGCACGAACCTACCGCTACGTCGTGCGCGAACTCAGCCTCGAAGTCAAACCCGCCGACCCCGAGAGCTACGTCCCACGATTCGCGTCCGGACTCGAACTCTCGGACGAGGCAGAACATCGCGCCCGTGAACTCCTCCGCAACGCGAAGGAACAGGGCGTTCACAGCGGGAAATCGCCCGTCGGACTCGCGGCCGCCGCCGTCTACGCCGCCGCGCTGTTGACCAACGAGAAGACCACGCAGGCCGAGGTCAGCGACGTGGCCGACATCAGCGAAGTCACCATCCGAAACCGCTACCACGAGTTGCTCGAAGCCGAAGAAGGAACCGTTGCGCTGTAGACGAGTTTGAAAAGAGGTTTTTACGCCGCGCCGATACATTCAGGAAGCTACTGCAATGGAAACCGAGCACGAGATTCACGTCGGTGATGCACGCGACAACTCGCTTCCCGACGATTCGATGGATCTCGTCGTCACGTCGCCCCCCTATCCGATGATCGAGATGTGGGACGACCTGTTCGGCGAGGTGAACTCCGCCATCGAAACCGCGCTGGAGCGAGGCGACGGCGATACCGCATTCGAGTTGATGCACGACGAAATCGACGCCGTCTGGGCCGAAGTCACTCGCGTGTTGAAGCCCGGCGGAATCGCGGTGGTAAACGTCGGCGATGCGACGCGAAAGGTGGACGGAACCTTCCAGTCGTTTCCCAACCACGCCCGAGTGCTCCGCCATCTCCGCAAGCGGGGACTCAAACCCCTCCCCGACATCCTCTGGCGCAAGCCGTCGAACCGCCTGACGAAGTTCATGGGGTCGGGGATGCTCCCGCCGAACGCGTACACCGCGCTCGAACACGAATACCTCCTCGTCTTCCGTAACGGCGACACCCGCGAATTCGAACCCGGTATCGACCACCGCTACGAGTCGGTGTACTTCTGGGAGGAGCGAAACGAGTGGTTTTCCGACCTCTGGACGAACGTCCGCGGCGAGGAGCAGTTGCTGGACCACGGCGACCTCCGCGAGCGTTCGGCGGCGTTCCCATTCGAACTCCCGTACCGCCTCATCTCCATGTTTTCCGTCTACGGCGACACGGTTTTCGACCCGTTTTGGGGGACTGGAACCACCTCGCTCGCCGCGATGGTCGCCGGGCGAAATTCCGTCGGCTACGAACTCGAAGCCGACTTCACGGAACTGTTCGCGGAGCGGGTCGCCGCCGTCGAGGAACTCTCACGCGAAATCGTCGGCGAACGACTCGACGACCACCGCGAGTTCGTTTCCGACCACGACGGACAGCTCAAATATGACGCCCGTAACTACGACTTCCCCGTCAAGACCGCCCAGGAACGGGATATTTTGCTGTACGAGGTGAGCGGCGTGGAACGCGACGGGACGCGATTTTTCGCCACACACGAACCGTACTCCGAGTAATCTTTTATTCATCGACGCGAATTCGAAGCCATGAACTTCGATTCCTTTTCGCTCGCCGTGAGCACGGCCGACCTCGGCGACGAACCTCCTGCCCGCGACCACGCCGATCTCGTGGAGTTTCGAATGGACCTCGCGGACGACCCGCTCCCGTCGCTGTCCGCCTACGACGGTGAACTCCCCATTATCGCCACCAACCGCGCCGCGTGGGAGGGCGGCGAGGCCACCGGTGACGAGCGACTGGACGACCTGGCTATAGCCGCCGAACATCCGTCAGTCGTCGCGGTGGACGTCGAACTCGAAACTCTGCTCACGGAGCAGGGCAAGGAAGCCGCCGCCCACGCACGCGACAACGACGCGCACGTCGTCGCTTCGGTCCACGATTTCGAGGCGACACCCTCCCAGAAACGGATGCGCGAACTGCTCGAAAACTGCACCGACCACGCCGACGTGGGAAAACTCGCCGTCACCGCCCACTCCCGTTCGGACGTGCTCGACGTACTCCGCGTGACGAACCTCCTCACGGAATACGGCCGAACCGTCGCCACCCTCGCCATGGGCGAATCCGGTCGCCACTCGCGGGCAGTCGCCCCCATCTACGGGTCGAAAATCGGCTACGCACCCCTCGACCTGGCCGACGCGACCGCGCCGGGACAGTACGATTTGGCCACCCTGTCGCGGCTTGTGGACGAGTTGGGAGGGAAATAGCTCGGGAGACGCCTGCTCCCTATCCGTGACCGTCGCGCGCGACGAATCGATTGTCACACGCCGGCCATCGAGGGAAAAAATGATAATGAACTGAATCGTACCCGAACATATGGTCCCTGCTCATACCATCGAACGGCGTCGCTCCCACCTGAGCGGAGTCGCCACCCTCGTCGGCGGGTTCGGCGTTTTCCTCGGTGCGGCCGCCGGACTCCACGCATCGAACGTCGGACTCGTCTCCCTCCTCGCAGCTATCGGCGTCGCGTTCCTCGAAGTTCGCCACACGTCTCGCTATCGTGGCGCGGTTTCGCTCCCCTTCGCGGCGACCGGTGTGATGGTTCTCCTCTGGACGACCCTCGCCCAACCTGCGGACCCGAGTTATGCGTTCGGCGGCCTCCTTTTCGTGGTCTTCGGACTCGCGAACCTCTTCGGCCTGAGCGCCGTCAGGAGGACGTTCCGCGAGTTCGGCGAGGCCGCCGGACGGCACTTTCACTGAACCGACCACCCCTCACTACGTTCGTTGACTCCGTTTTTCGAGGGAATACTTGGGCAACTCACCACATCGGAAGAGTTTAACACACTCCGTCAGCTATCAACGACTAGTGACACGGAAGAAAAAACGCCCATGGCTCGCCGCCCTCGGTTCCTTCGTCTATCCGGGATTGGGGCATTTCTACCTCCGTCAGTGGCTTCGCGGGTTCCTCTGGTTCGGATTCATGTTGCTCACTGCCTACTTCTTCATCCCTCCAGCGGTGGCTAACGAACTATCCGTCGCGATTCAGAACAACGACATGGCCGCCTACTCACAGGCGACCCAGAACCTCGGCCTCGATGTCTCCCTCCCGCTCCTGTTCGTATCGGTCTGCAACATCGTCGACGCGTACTGGTCCGCTGTTCGGAACAACCGCGTCGTCCAAGAGGCGGTGGACGGGACGGTACGCTGTCCCAACTGCGGCCGGAAAGTGGATCCGGAGTTCGACTTCTGTCAGTGGTGTTCGTCGTCGATAGACGCCGAATCTACTGCTCGATAATACTCTCTTCGACGCTCTCGCCGAAGTGCCGTGCGCCGCCCTCCAAGAAAAGTTTGACCTCGTCGCCGACGTCGAGGTCCGTCACGGCCTTTCTCCCGTCCGGCGTGGCGACTTTGATGGTTTCGGCGTTCTGCAGTAGCGTCTCCACCCGGTCGCCGTCCTTCGTTTCCACCTGCACCCGGAACATGGGCCGTTTCTCTATCTTCACCCGACCGACCACCGCTTCGCGGGTGTTGCCGTCGGTATCCACCAACTGGACCTCGTCGCCGCTTTGGAGTTCAGCGAGGTATTTCGTCCCGCCGTCGGGGACGCGGACGTAGGCGTGAACCGCGCCCGCGTTTACCCGGAAGGGGCGCGAGGCGACGTAGGGCGATTCGGCCGTCTCGGCGTGAACGAAGAAGAGACCGCGGGACATCGATCCGACGAGCATCCCCTCGTCGTGTTCCATCAACGATCCGGTATCCACACAGACGCGGTCCGCGCTGCCGGTCTGTTCGATGGCGAGGACTTCACCCCACTCCAACTCCAGTGTCTCGCGTTCGGCGGCGTCGCGCACCTCCACCGTCGAGCGAATTTCGTCCGGGTTGTCGCTGTCCAACAGCACGGCGTCAGCGCCGAGTTCCAGCGTCTCGAAGGCGGTCCGTGCCTCCTCGGCGTTCGTGACACCCGCGACGAGTTCCGTCTCCTCGCCGATGCGCGCAATGAGGTTTTCGAGCGGGATGATGGTCCAGTCCTCGCCGACGATGACGGTATAGTCGGCGTCCTCCGCCGCGGCTTGGGCGAACGATTCGTACTCCTCGCCCAGAATTCGGACGTAGGCACCTTCCGCCTCGTCCTCACGCCTGAGCGTCGAGAGGTCGGCGGAGCCGGAGAAATCCGAGGGGAGGTCTACCGTCCCATCTCCTTCGCCGTTCTTTCCGACGATTCGGGCGTCAGCGCGCTCGCGCTCGCCTCCGTCCTCCTCCGCGTCGAAGACGTGGATGTCCCCATCGCTATGGAACGCCGCCACGTTCACGTCACCGAGTTCTCGAACGCGCTCGACATCGTCATCGTCGACCAAAATCCAGTCCACACCGGCTTCCAAACCGGCCGTGATGCGTTTGCGTCGAGTCTCCCAATCGCCGACGCTGTCGTCGGCTTTCAACCATACGGAGCGTGTCATGCTGAATCGCTCGCAGTCGTATGGCTTGAACGTGGCGGAATCCGCAACTTCTCGCTATCGCTGTCGTCGCAAGTTCGTACTCAGTAGGTTTTTCTTCCGCCTCGAATATCACTACCAAATGACCGATTTCGACGCGATTCTCTTCGACCTCGATTCGACGCTGTGCGTCTCGGACCAAGACGAGGAGGCACTCGTCGCGGAGGCGTTCGACCGCGTTTCCGTCGAACAGTACTGTACGCTCGACGATATCGTCGCGGCAGTGGACGGCATCCCGACCGCCGAAACGCCACACGAGTTCTACGAATTCTGTTTCGACGCCACCGCTCGAAACGCGGGTGTCGAGGACGCACACGCTTCGGAACTCGCCTCCGCGTACGAGGCGTGTCTCGACCATTCCGCGGTTTCGTTTCGCCCCGGCGCGAAAGCGGCGCTGGAAGCGGCCAGCGAGACGAACGTCGCCCTCGTGACGAACGGGGACGAGGAGACCCAGACCGTCAAATTGGAGGCGCTCGGAATTACCGACGTCTTCGACACGCACGTATTCGTCGACCCTCGTGGCGGGGTTCCGCCGAAACCGGACCCGACGCCGTTCGAGCGCGCCCTGAGCGAACTCGATGTGAACGCGGAAAACACGATCCATGTCGGCGATTCACTCCGCGCGGACGTGGCCGGGGCGAACGCTTTCGGTATCGACTCCGTGTGGGTCCCCTACGAAGAACGGGTCACGAATCCAACCCCCGAACCGACGTACACGCTCCCGTCGCTCGCGGAATTTCCGACTATCCTGTAGAAATCAGACTTCGACCGACAGCCCCGCTTCGTCCAGCGCGTCCTCGGCGGAGAGGTCGTCGTGGACGACGCCCGAAACCGCCCGTGCGATGGCTTCCGGATCGTCGTGCTGGAAGACCGACCGGCCGATGGAGACGCCCGCGCCCCCGGCGTCCATCGCGCCGCGAACCGCTTCGAGGGTCGCCTTGTCGCCCTCGGGCGCACCACCGGCGATGACGACGGGGAGGCGCGTCGATTCCACGACGTGCTCGAAGCTTTCGGGGTCACCGCTGTAGGCCGTCTTCACCACGTCAGCGCCGAGTTCCTCCGCCAATCGTACCGCGTGGCCGAGGCTTTCGGCGTCGTGTTCGTCGATCCCCGGTCCGCGAGCGTAGGACATGGCGAGGACGGGAATCCCGAATTTGCTCGCCGTATCGCAGACCTCCGCAAGGTCGGTGATCTGTTTGGGTTCGTAGTTGCTGCCGACGTTGAGGTGGAGGGACACGGCGTCGGCCCCGGCCGCGATGGCCTCCTGTACCGTTCCGGTCATTCGTTTGTCGTTCGAGTCCGGGCCGATAACGGTAGAAGCGTTCAGATGGACGATGTACCCCGCGTCGTTCTTGTGGTCGTGGACGCGCGATGCGATTCCCTTCTGGGTGAGGACGGCGTCGGCACCGCCCCGTGTCACCGCGTCGATGGTCGATTCGATGTCTTTCAGTCCCTTTACCGCGCCCAGTGTGATGCCGTGGTCCATCGGGACGATAACGTAGCGCCCGTCGGACCCGATTCGGTCGAGTCGTGCTGTGATTCCTGTGTCCATAGTATGTTAAAGAGTCCCAATCTAGTTTGAAGTTCGTTCCGGTTCCGGTATATCCTGTCTCCCTTCGCGTGCCCCGGATTTGAGTTCAGCGGCTTTGGTTTCGAGGCGTTCCGCGACGTCCTCACCGGAGGCGACGATGTCGACGAGCGCGCTCCCGACGACGACGCCGTCCGCGCCCGCCGAGACGATCTCCCGGGCGTGTTCGCCTTCGCTCACGCCGAACCCGACCGCCTTCGGCAAGTCGCTTCCAGCCAGTCGTTGGAGGCTCTCGTGCGTATCGCCGCTCACGTCCGCCTGTGCGCCCGTCGTTCCCATCCGAGCCTGCACGTAGACGAATCCGGACGCTTGCGTGGAGATGCGTCGCTTGCGCCTGTCGGTCGTCGTCGGCGCGACGATGAACACGAGATCGAGTCCGTATTCGTCACACGCCAGTCGGAGCGGACCGCTCTCCTCCACGGGGAGGTCCGGAACGATGAGTCCCGCGATACCGGCATCGGCGGCGGCGGAGACGAACGCTTCGACGCCCTCCTCGGAACCATACTGATAAATCAGATTGTAGTAGGTCATGCAGACGATGGGAACGTCCACGTCCAACTCCGAAACGAGGCCGAGATATTTTTGCGGGGTCATCCCGCCGTCCAACGCGCGCTGGATGGCGTTCTGAATCGTCGGGCCGTCCGCGATGGGTTCCGAGAACGGCAGGCCGAGTTCGATCACATCCGCGCCGCCGCGGACGAGTGCCCGGACGTACTCCTTCGTCTCCTCGATACCCGGGTCGCCAGCGACGACGTACGGAATCAGGGCCGGTTCGTCCGCAAAGGCCGATTCGAGGTCTGATTTCGAGTGGCTCATTCAAAAACCTCCATGCTCGGTGCCGCGTCGATGCCACGTTTCTCGCTCTCCTCGATGACCGTGTCGAGGTCCTTGTCGCCGCGTCCGGAGACGTTGACGATCACGAGGTCGCCCAACTCGTCCAAGTCCGTTACCTCTTCGAGGAAAGCAACCGCGTGACTCGATTCCAGCGCGGGAATGATCCCCTCCAACTTCGAGAGTCGGTGGAACGCTTCGAGCGCCGCGTCGTCGTCGACGTTGACCGGCGTCACGCGGCCGGTTTCGACGAGGTGAGCGAGTTCCGGGCCGACGCCGGAGTAGTCGAGTCCTGCACTCACGCTGTGGGATTCGAGTATCTGTCCGTCCTCGCTCTGGAGCAGTTTCGTCCGCGCCCCGTGGAGCACGCCGTCCTCGCCGGTCGAAAGCGAGGCCGAATTCGGTGCGACGCCCTCGTCCTCGTCGATAGTCAGTCCCGACCCGCCCGCTTCGACGGCGAACAGGGAAACGTCCTCATCGGGAACGAAGTTGTGGAACGCGCCCATTGTGTTCGACCCGCCGCCAGCGCAGGCGACGACGCTGTCGGGCAGTCGTCCGGCCTGTTCCCGGATCTGTTCGCGGGACTCCTCGCTGATGACCGACTGGAAGTCACGGACCATCTTCGGGAACGGGTGTGGGCCGACGACGCTCCCGATGACGTAGTGGGTGTCCTCGACGTTGGTCGCCCAGTCGCGCATGGTCTCGTTGATGGCCTCCTTCAGCGTCCCCGACCCGACATCGACGGGGATGACATCGGCGTCGTGGGTTCGCATCCGGAAGACGTTCGGGCGCTGGCGGTTGATGTCGGTTCTGCCCATGAACACCTCACAGTCGATATCGAGGTAGGCGGCGGCCATCGCGGTCGCGGTGCCGTGCTGGCCCGCGCCCGTTTCGGCGACGATTCGCTCCTTGCCCATGTACTTCGCCAGCAGGACCTGACCGAGCGCGTTGTTCAGTTTGTGCGCGCCGCCGTGGACCAGGTCCTCCCGTTTGAGGTAGATTTCCTTCCCGTAGCGCTCGCTCAGCGCGTCCGCACGCTGGAGCGGCGTCGGTCGTCCGCCGAAGTCCCGCATGTGGCGGCGGAACTCGTCCATGAAACCGTCCTCGTTATTGAGGACGTAGCGTTCGTAGGCCGATTGCAACTCCTCGATGGCGGGCATCAGCACTTCCGGAACGTACTGGCCGCCGTATTCGCCGAATTTCGTTTCGTTCGCTTCGTTCATCGCGTTCCTCTCGTTCGCTTCGTTCGTCTCACTCATGCGTTGACCAACCTCCGCGTGTTCTCGGCCACGTCGCCGTCCATGATCGCGCTTCCGACAAGCAGGCCGTCCGCGCCCGCATCCCGCATTCGACGGGCGTCCTCCGTCGTGGTGATACCGCTTTCGGCGACGAGGGTTACGTCGTTCGGTACCGCGGGCGATACCGACTCGAAGGTGTCCAGATCGACTTCCAGTCGTGCGAGGTCACGGTTGTTCACGCCGACGATGTCCGCACCGGCGTCGAGCGCTTCCGCCAACTCCTCCCCGCTGTGAACTTCGACGAGCACCTGAAAGCCGCGCTCTTCGGCGGCCGAAAGCAGACCCGCCAAATCGTCAACGAATCGCACGATGAGGAGGACGAGGTCGGCCTCCACGACGTCCAGTTGCTCCTCCCGAACGATGAAATCCTTGCGGAGAACGGGAACGTCGACCGCCTCGCGGATTCGCCGGAGGTTTTCCGGATCGCCACCGAAGTGGTCCGGTTCGGTCAACACCGACAGGGCGGCCGCCCCGTTTTCGACCATCGTTTCGGCCAGTTCGACGGGGTCGTCGCTTCGTTCGCCCTCCGTCGTCGGACTGGTCGGCTTTACCTCCGCGATCAGCGGCACCCGTTCGTCGTCCGCCGCCGCCGCGAGCGCGTCCGGAAACGAACGGGGAGTCACGGACACCCGTTCGGTCTCCTCGTCCGGTACCCGCTCCCGAGCGGTCCGGAGGATGGACTCGACCGCGGGTGCGAGCGCACCATCTACGTTCATTGTAGTACATCAACGGACTAGTTTGTACATAAGACTTGCGTCCGGGGGACGAATCTTGAAGGTCGTGAGGTTCGTTCGCGTCCGTATGGACGAGACTGCCGGAATCTACGCGCAGGAGTCGCCGTACTTGGAGCGATTCGTTCAGGTCGGCGTCGCCAGCGGGCGCGTGTTGCGCGTGACGTTTCCGAACGAGGCGGAGGACGACGCACTTCCCGAACACGCCGTACTCGACCGAATCATGGCGTATCTGGAAGGTGTCGAGGACGACTTCTCGGACGTACAGGTCGCACTGACCGTTCCGACCGACCAGCGCGGCGTGTTGGAGGCCGTGCGAAACATCCCTTACGGCGACCAGGTGAACGTCGAAACGGTCGCCCGGATGACTTCCGGTATCGACCACACGGAGGAGGCCGATTTGGAACTCGTCAGGACCGCACTCGACGCGAACCCCGCGCCGATTCTGGTGCCCGACCATCGCGTCCGCGACGGTCCGAGCGCCGCACCGCCGGACGTCGAACAGAAGCTACGTTCGCTGGAAGGGCTCTGAGGACGTCTCCCGCAGGCGAGACGCGTACAGCAGGGCACCTGACCCCTCCAGAATCTCGGCTATCCCTTCTCCCGCCATCGGATTCGAGGCGAGGAGGGCGTACCCGTTCAGCAGTCCGCCGCCGATCAGTAGCGTCACCGTAAGCATCGACCGCGGGGTCGTCCCGTAGTGGCGAAACGTCGCGTAACCGAAAACGATCCAAAGGGTGGAAAACACGAGATGACCGATGAACCCGGCCGTTCCGTTGTTCGTTACCATCCCGTACCCTTCGAGAACTAGCTGCACCACGAGCAGCACCATCAGGAGGGTTATTTCCCACCGTTCTCCGCCCTTCGACCAATCCATTGAATGGTTGCCGTTTCTCGACGGCTCACTTTAACGTCCCGACCACGGATGACTTTTTGTGGCTCCCGAACGTATCTCCCAGCATGTACGTCCGGGATGCCAAAAACCGTGAGGAGGTCTGGTTGCTCGATAATATCGAGGCAATGGGACTCGACGGGACCGCCTTCCGATCCCGGGATTACGTCGTCGTCGTGGATGAAACGTCGGGCGAAAAAGCCGGGTTCGGGCGGGTTCGAATTCACAAGCCCGAGGATGCCCCCGAAATCTGTGAGCTGACGAGCATCGGCGTGGTCGAATCGTGGCGGGGGCAGGGCGTCGGTGCACACGTCATCGAACGCCTCATCGACAAGGCGAGCGACGACGGTTTCGAACGGGTGTACGCGCTCGTCGGCGTGCCCGAGTACCTCGCCCAGTTCGGATTCGAGCACATCGATACCGAAGAACTACCGCCGGACCTTCGCCACCGCCTCGGCACGAAACGCGAAACCATCGAAACCGACGCGATGCCGATGGTGCTCGACATCGGCTCCTTCGAGGTGCCTCCACACCTGCGCGAACAATTCAAAGAGGCCGGGCCGCACGACGCGGCGGAAGAACCGGTCGAGGATGTCGATGAGATGGCCGAGGAGTTCGGTATCGACCCCGACGAGGCGACATACAAGTACGACACCAGACGGTAGCGGTCGCTTCGATTCCTCGAAAGTAAAAGATCGTCCGGCAGTCGCCGGGAGTCTACGCTTTTCGCGCGAAGACGAGATAGCCGGTGTGCCCGACGGGACTCGTAGACGGGCGCGTGCCGCGCTCGTCGAAGTCCATCTCGCGTTGGATGGTTTCCATCGTTCGGACGTTCTCCAAGCCCACCTCGCGTGCGGCCAGTTCGGTCTCCCGGGCGCTCTCCACGAACGGCGCGTAAACGCCGAGCGATCCGCCGTCCGCGAGCAGGTCGGGCGCGTGTGCGACGACCTCCGCCGCGTCCGGGGTGTCGAGGGTGAGGACGTCGAACTCGCCGAGGTCGTCGAGGTTCTCGGTGATGTCGCCCGTCCGAACGTCCACCGACTCGGCCACGTCGGCCATCTCGATGTTGTCGCGGGCCACCTCGGCGAAGTCGGCCTTCCGCTCGAAGGTGACGACCTCCGCGCCGATTCGGCCGAGGTAACCGGCGAGAACGCCGGTTCCGGTCCCTGCATCGAGCACTCGGTCGCCCGCGGAGACACCCGTCTCCCCGACGACGAGGCCGATATCCCGCGGGAGCATCGGTGCGCCGGTTCGATCGAAGTGGTGGAACAGGTCCGGGCCGCGAAGTCGCCGCACCGTGAACTCCTCGTCCAAGTGGGTGGCGAGGACGTCTCCGGGTTCGACGTCCTCGGGAACGGTGAGGACGCCGAGGTCGGTCTGGAGTTCCTCGCCAGGGTCGCGTAGATACTCGCGGTCGCCGTGAACGAGTAAAACCGTCACTTCAGTCGGTTTACCGCCGCCGCGAGGTCGCCGTTCTCCGCTTCCAGCGCCTCGCGGGCCTCGTCTTCCGTCGCGCCCGACTGCTGGACGACGATTTCCACGTCGGAGTCCGGAATCTCTTCGGCACCGCCGGATCCGGATTCGACCGCACCGGCCGTTTCGGACGAACCGGACGCTTCGCGCGTCTCGGCGTCGCCGACGATTTGGTACGTGTGCTGTCCGCGAGCATCCATCCGCGTGACGTCCGGACTGTCGAAAACCAGTTCCTCGCCGTCCGCTGTGCGGATGATCACTTCTTCGGCATCGATGTCGTCCACATCGATACCCATCTGCTTCATCATCTGTTGCATCTTGCGTGGGTCGAGCCCACCGCCGCCGCCGCCTCCTCCAAACATACTCGAACCGTCGGAACGAAGAGGCAAAAACGTGACGCAAACGGTCCGCTCACTCGTCTTCGTTCCCGGAACGAGCGATGCGTGAAAATCTATTTTGCGAGTGGCCGTCGGACGTCGCTTTTCGATTACTCGCCCGCGCCGTCCCGAACCTTCACGGCCATTCCGCTGTCGAAATCGAACATCGCGTCGGCGTCGAGTTCCGCACGGCCGACGGCGAGCAGGTCGCCGTTTTCGTGCGTTACGAGCACTTCGTCACCGGAGCGAACGTCGGAATCGACGTCGGCGACGAACTTGGCGAAGACGTTCTTGCCGTCGCGGACGAACGGTTCGCTCTCGTCGCCGACGATGACGCGACCATCAGGCGCGTCGAGCGCGTCGGCGATGCGGTGTCCCCCCGCGAGACCCAGGGTGAAACGCCCGTCGGTGGCGTAGGTGACGAGTCGGCGTCCGTCGGCGTGAACCTGTTGGGGTCGCCCGGACGACGAGTGGCGAACTTCGAGGTCCTCTTCCGGTGGGAACAACGCGGTACCGGCACCCGCGCCGAACTGATAGTCCGCCGTCGTGCGAAGTGCGGGCAAATCCTCTGTCATTGCGCCGGATTTCGCGCGAGGGGGTGAAAGCCCTTCGACACGCGGCCGCAACCTTTGTCATATGGTGACGAATACCACGCTGGCTATCGATTTGAGGACGATTTATTAGGTGTCAGTCCCAAAGCGGCAGTATGAACACGAAAGAAATGCTGGGAATCGCACTCCTCCTCATCGGGTGTGTCGTGATCTTCGGCGTCATTTCGATGATCGGCACCTTCGTCGGGAACGCGCTCGCGGCACTCGCCACGGTCGCACTCGCTGCCGGTGCGCTGCTGTACGGGACGGGCGAAGAAGGCCGTCCGGTCTAAAGCAGGAACGTCTCGGTTCGTTCGCTCAAGTCGATAAAGCTGTCTGCCGCCTCGATGAGTTCTTCGGCGGACGATTCTTGGAACCCCATCACTTCCACGCGCACTCCCTCGTGACGGAGGTGTGTGGCGAGCTGTGCGAAGTCGCCGTCGCCGGTACAGAGAACGACGGTATCCACTTTCGGGGCGAGCGTGATCGCATCGAGACAGATCCCGACGTCCCAGTCGGCTTTCTTCGACCCGTCGCCGAACGTCTTTATCGCCTTGATCTTCGCCTCGAACCCTATTTCGGTGAGTGCGTCGAAAAAGCGATCCTCGTCCGGGCTATCGGCCTGAATGACATAGGCGATGGCACGCGTTAGCTCCCGTTCCTGTGTCGCTTTCGAGAGGAGAGAGGAGTAATCTATATTTCGGCTGTAGACGCTTTGAGCAGTGTGATAGAGGTTTTGCGCGTCAGCTAACACCGTGACGCGCTGAGAGGGATGTATCTCCGTCATACGTTAGTGTGATAACTACTGGCATAAAGAAGTTGCTTGTCCGATACTGTCACGATGTCGGTGTCTTGTGCCACGTAAGCGTCATCGAATCCGGGTCCAACATGTAATACCGTTCCCACGTCGGCGCGACGCTGACCACCCGTGTATCGCCGATCGTCGTCTCCGCGTGTTGGTGGTGATGCCCGATGAGACAGAGGTCGGGCGACAGCGCCTCCAGCAGATCGTCGATGTGCGAGCAGCCGACGTCGTAATCCTCGGCGACCGGCAGACCGTGTGGTGCCTCGTGGGTCATCAGTACGTCCACGGAGCCGAGTTCCATCGCTTGCTCTACGTCCTCGTACGTGAAGTGGCGACGGCGTTCGCCGACGAGGTTCGCACGCGGGCGGTCGTACTGTGTCGGCGCGAAGTTACCCGACAGCCCGGCGATTCGGAGGCCATCGAGTTCGACGGCGGTGCTGGCGAGGAGATGTGCGTTTCTCACGCGTGAGTTGGAGACCAATCCGTTTCGCAGTGCTTCGATGACGTCGAAATCCTCGTTGTTGCCGCCGATGAACCACGTCGGTGCGGGCAGATCGTAGAACATCAGGTCACCTAACTGCAGAGTTACGTCTGGGTCTGCCTCGCGGTAGGCCGCAAAGAGCGCGCGACGGTGGGCGTGTTCGTCGGCGTGAGCGTCTCCGAGGACGAGCATCTCCGAAAAATATGTACGGAGGTGTGATAAGACCGACGGATCGTATTCTCACGACGTTACAGTTCGTGTCATCCGGTTGCGACGAGCGTGATGGTCGCAAAGACGACGAGTCCGACACCGTAGAAGAGGAGTTTGATGTCGTTCGCCAACGCCGTCGGTCGGTCATCAGCAGGGTCTGCGATGGTACTTTGGAGACCGATCGACTGTGCGTTCGTCACCGCCGTTCCCATCCGGATCTTTTTGGTGCCGCCGAGTGCGAACACCAAGCTGGCAAGTCCGAGTCCGAACAGGCCGATGAGAACGAGCGGCGACCTCGTGAGGGCGAACACGACCACGACCGTCAGTCCAGCATAGACGAGCGTGTAGCGCAGGCCACAACGCCGCACGAGCGACCAGTTCATACCCGATCAATGATGTC
Organism: Haladaptatus sp. AB618; assembly: GCF_024136965.1. Taxonomy (NCBI): domain Archaea; kingdom Methanobacteriati; phylum Methanobacteriota; class Halobacteria; order Halobacteriales; family Haladaptataceae; genus Haladaptatus; species Haladaptatus sp. AB618. The sequence goes on from NZ_JAMYJX010000002.1 coordinate 382,877, forward strand.
AGTATATATAATAATTCGTCCGCGGTGATATCCCACCCTACTCGGATTCGCAGACTCTGCCGTCGGCGCAAGGCATAAGTTCTCACGCCACACCCAATTGGATATGCCACATGCTGGTGCGCTCACTACGTTCGTTTACGAGCGGATGAGCACCGGCGTCGTCGGAAAACGCACAAAACGCGCGGCATGAGGTTCGTGGCGGGCGTGGCACCCCCGTTTCGAGCCATCCTCGTTTTGCACCGCGCGCTAACCGATTTCCGACACACACCGATGACAGACACAGACACACCGTTTCGCGGGGTCTATCCCGCGATGACAACGCCCTTCCAGGGCGAAAGCATAGATCACGAACTCCTCTACAACGACGCCCAGCGCCTCGAACGCGCCGGAGTCGACGGCCTCGTTCCGGTCGGTTCGACCGGCGAGAGCGCGACCCTGAGCCACGACGAACACGTCGAGGCCGTGGAGACCGTCGTGGACGCCGTCGACATCCCCGTCATCGCTGGCGCGGGGAGCAACGCGACGCACGAAGCCCTCGAACTGGCGGGGCGCTCCGCGGACGCCGGGGCGGACGGACTCCTTCTCATCTCTCCGTACTACAACAAGCCCGAACCGGCGGGGATGGAAGCGCACTACCGAACGATCGCGGACGAGGTCGACCTCCCGCAGATCGTCTACAACGTCCCGTCCCGAACCGGACGCAACATCGCGGTCGAGACGACCGTTTCGCTGGCCGAACACGAGAACATCGTGGGGTACAAAGCCGCGAGCGGCGACCTCGGCCAGATCAGCGAAATCATCGAACGAACTCAGGACGAGGCGTTCGCGGTCCTCTCCGGCGACGACGCCCTGACGCTCCCGGTGCTTTCCATCGGTGGAGCGGGAACCATCAGCGTCGCGGCGAACATCGAACCCGAACGGACCTGTGAACTGGTCGAGTCGGCGCTTTCGGGCGACTACGGTCGATCACAGGAGCTCCAGTACGAACTCGGACCGCTGTTCCGCACCTTGTTCTCCGAGACGAACCCGATTCCGGTGAAGGCCGCGATGGAACACCGCGGCTACGGACCGGGCGAACTGCGACTCCCGCTGTCCGAGATATCCCCCGACAACCGTGCGGAACTCGCGGCGATACTCGACGAACTGGAGGAAACCGCATGACGCGGGTGCTCGTTTTGGGTGCGACGGGACGAATGGGCCGTTCCGTCATCGCGGAAGCGAGCGCTCGCGACGACGTGCACGTCGTCGCTGGCGTGGGCCGTGAATCCGGCGAAATCGACGGGGTTCCGGTGGAACCGGCCGACGCACTCGGGAGCGTGCTTTCGGAGTACGATCCCGACGTACTGATCGACTTTTCGGTACCCGACGCGAGCGTCGAGTTCGTGACGGAATGTGCCGACGCGGGCGTACCCTGCGTCGTCGGCACGACCGGGTTCACGGAGGACGACGAAGTCGCCCTCCGCGAAGCGAGCGAACACGCGCCCGTCCTCGTGGCGAGCAACTTCTCGCGCGGCGTGCAAGCACTGCTCCGCGCCGTCGAAGGGGCCGTCAGCGACTTGCCCGGTTACGACGTGGAACTGACCGAAACCCACCACAACGGCAAGCGGGACGCACCGAGCGGGACGGCGAAGACGGTCCTCGACCGTATCACCGCCGCTGGCGGTCCCGAGGAGCGGGTTCACGGACGCGAGGGAGACGCCCCGCGTCAGGAGAACGAAATCGGTGTCCACGCCCGACGAGCGGGCGGGATTGCGGGCGAACACGAGGTGCTGCTGGCGAACGACCACGAGGAACTGCGACTCGCCCATCGGGCGGCCGACAGGGCCGTGTTCGCCGATGGCGCACTCGATGCAGCGGTATGGCTGGCCGGGCGAACGCCCGGCTGGTACGGATTTGACGAGGTAATTACGGCATGAGCCGAAGCGACTTAGAACACGACGTACGGGAACTGTGGCAACGATACGACTCCGGCGAGATCGACGCGGACGGTGTCGGAGCGAACGAACTGGAAGTCCTCGAAACCTTCCTCGACACGCTCGAAGCGGGCGAGGTTCGCGCCGCCGAAAAGCGCGACGGGGAGTGGGAAGCGAACGAGTGGGTCAAACACGGCATTTTACTGAACTTCGGCCTGCGAAACATCGAAGGCCGGGAATACGGCGATGTGACGTACCACGACGTGCTTCCGCTCCGCGAGACGGACGACCTTCCCGGGAGAGGAACCCGGAACACGCCGGACGGAACCGTCCTCCGACGGGGCGCACACGTCGGGTCGAACTGCATCCTGATGAGCCCGAGTTTCGTCAATATCGGCGTCTCCATCGGCGACGGGACGCTCGTGGACTCCTGTGATACGGTCGGTTCCTGTGCACAGATCGGCGAGAACGTCAAGCTCGGCGCGAACGCGCTCATCGGCGGCGTCCTCGAACCCGTCGAGGGAACGCCGGTCATCGTCGAGGACGACGTAAGCCTCGGCGCTGGCTGTCGCGTCACGTCCGGGTTCGTCGTCGGTGAGGGTAGTATCGTCGCGGAAAACACGCTTCTCACGCCACGAATCCCCGTCTACGACCTCGTGGACGAGGAGGTCATCTACGGCCACCTTCCACCGAACCGCCGCGCATTCACCCGATTCGTCGAATCCGGCCTCGGCGATCACGACCTGTTCGACGGCGGGGCGTACAAGCCCGCGGTCGTCGCCCTCGACGTGGAGGACGATACGCTCGCACAGGTCGAGCGTGAGGAGGCCCTTCGATGACTCCTGCACTCGAGAGCGACAATCCGCCGGTACGGCGACTCGCCGACTGGTCGGACGCCCGACTCGAAGCGCTCGCGGACGAACACGGAACGCCGCTGTACGTCATCGACTGTCAGCGTGTCCGCCAGAACTACCGACGGCTCTCCCGCGCGTTCCCGGACGCGGACGTTCACTTCGCCGCGAAGGCCAACACCTCGAAGGCGGTGCTCGAAACGCTCGAAGCCGAAGACGCGAGCATCGAATGCGCGTCAGCGGGCGAGACCGTCCGGGCCTTCGATGCCGGTTTTTCCGGCGAGCGTGTCCACTACACCGCCGTCAATCCACCCGGGGGGGACCTCGACAGGGTCGTCGAACTGGCCGCCGAACAGCAGGACTTGACGATCACGGTCGGTGCAGAGGATACCATCGACCGACTGGCCGAGCGCGGCTACGACGGGCGACTCTGTCTCCGCGTCAACCCCGGCGTCGGTGCAGGCCACCACGAGAAGGTACGAACCGGCGCGGACGCGAAGTTCGGCGTCCCGTACGACCGGGCCGCCCCACTCCTCGAATCCGCTGCTGACGATTTCGACGTGGTCGGCATCCACGCTCACGCCGGAAGCGGCATCTCGGGCGACGACCTCGGCAACCACCGGGAACTCGTCTCGCGGATGGGAGAACTGGCGCGAACCATCGACCTGCCGCTCGAATTCGTTGACGTCGGCGGCGGATTCGGCGTTCCGTACCATCCCGACGACTCGCCGCTCGACCTCGATTCCGTGGCGGCGGCGACGCGCGACGCACTCGGTGACGTGGACGCCACGCTCGTCGTGGAACCCGGTCGCTACCTCGTCGCCGACGCGGGCGTCCTCCTGACGGCGGTGAACACCGTCAAGGAAACGCCGGAAACCACGCTCGTCGGCATCGACGCGGGGATGACCACGCTCGCTCGCCCCGCACTGTACGATTCGTACCATCACATCAGGTCCGTCGGGGAGGACGGCCACCCCGTCGAATCGACCGTCGCCGGTCCGATCTGTGAGAGTTCGGACACATTCGGCACCCACATGCTCGACGACCCGACGCGCGGCGACGTGCTCGCGATCGGTAACGCTGGAGCGTACGGCTACGAGATGGCGAGCCAGTACAACTCCCGACCACGCCCGGCGGTCGTCGTCGTGGACGGCGACCGGACCGCGGTCGCCCATCGACGCGAAACCATCGCGGACGTTACCGCGACCGAGACGGAGGTGACGTGGGAATGAACCTCTCGTTCGAGAAGTACCACGGAACCGGCAACGACTTCGTCATCGTGAACGAGAACGCGTGTGTTCCTCACCGAGCACGGTTCGCCCGTAGCGTCTGTGACCGGGCGGAGGGAATCGGCGCGGACGGTGTCCTCTTTCTGTCGCTCGAACCGAACTTCCGCCCGCCGCGAGTCATCATGACGCTCGTCCAACCCGACGGAAGCACGGCCGAGATGTGCGGCAACGGCGCTCGCTGTGCCGCCGTCTGGGCTGCCAAGCAGGCGAACGCGGACGAAGTGATGATAGACACCCTCGCCGGGACGCGCCACGCAACCATTCACGACGGTGGCGCGACCATCGAGATGGGTGCGCCGAAATTCGACCCGAACGCCGTTCCGCTCGCGGGGGACGAACCGCTCGTCGAGTCGCGCGTCGGCGACTACGACGTAACGGCGGTGAACACCGGCGTTCCACACGCCGTCGCGTTCGTGGACGACGTGAACGACGTGAACCTCGAACACGATGCGCCGCCGATTCGGCACGCGGACGTGTTCCCACGCGGTGCGAACGTGACCTTCGCTTCACGTTGCGAGGGTGGGTTCGACCAGCGGACGTTCGAACGCGGTGTCGAAGGCGAAACTCAGTCCTGTGGAACCGGCGCGGTCGCTATCGCGGCCGCTGCCCGCCGTCTCGGACTCGTGGACGGCGACCAGGTATCGGTGTCGCCGCCGGGTGGCGACCTCGAAGTGACAGTCGGCGACCGAACCGCGACGCTCACCGGACCGGTCGAGCGCGAGTTCGGTGGCGACATGCACGTCTCGAACGCGGGACGCCTCGATTTGGAGGCGTGATTCGATGAGCGCGGACGACTTCGATCCGATTTCGTTCCTCGAATCGGCGGTACGGACGCCGTCGCACGAATCGCCCGACGAGATGCGGACGCTGCTCGTCGAAACCCTCGAAGCGGCGGGCGTCGATGTGTCCGTCGACGACGCCGGAAACGTCCTCGCCGAGCGCGTCGGGGAGGGGGACGGCCCACACGTCGTGTTGAACACGCACATCGACACCGTCCCGCCGCACGTTCCGTTTTCGCGTGACGGCGACCGAATTTTCGGGCGGGGGTCGTGTGACGCGAAGGGGCCGCTTGCGGTGCTTCTCGACGCGTTTCTGACCGTCGAACCGGAGTGCGGTCGGCTGACGCTCGCCGTAACGCCGGACGAGGAAACCGACTCGACCGGTGCGGCCGCGCTCGAACTGCTCTCGGACGAAGCGCTATCGCCCCCCGACGCTATCATCGTCGGTGAGCCGACCGGCCTCGACGTGTGCAACGCCGCACGGGGTCGGTTTCAGGGGACGGTCTCCGTGTACGGGGAGAACGCCCACGCCGCACATCCCGAGGCCGGTGTCAATGCGATTCGCGGGGCCGCCCCGATCTTGTCGGCACTTTCCACGTTCGATACGGACGAGGTGCATCCCGACCTCGGTGCACCGACGCTCACTCCGACAACGATTACCGGCGGAGCGGCGACGAACCAGATCCCGGCCGATTGCTCGTTCGTCATCGACCGACGCAGCGTCCCGCCGGAAGGCGCGGACGAGTTTCGGGAATCGCTCGAAGCCCATCTTCGGACGGCGGCATCCGAATCCGTCACGGTGGACGTTTCGCTGGCGGAACGGGAAACGCCGTTTCTCGAAGCCTTCGAGACCCCTGCCGATTCGACGCTCGTTCGGACCCTTCGAGAGGCGAGCGGCGGCGAGGTACGGCCGTTCGGGGCGGCCACTGAAGCGTCCTATTTCGCGCAAGCCGCGCCGACGGTCGTGTTCGGACCGGGCGTGTTGTCCGACGACGAGGGTGCAGTAGCACACGCCCCGGGCGAGTACGTGGATGTCGACGAGGTGACCGCGGCCGCGAGCGCAGTAACCCGGACGCTTCGGACGCTCGTCCAGTAGTTTTAGTTTTGTCCTCTCGTCCGCGAGTCGGAATACTGTTGGCACTGTCGTCCCATCGATTGCGAGCAGTCGCTTCGAGTGGATCGATTCGGGAGGCGGTCGGTCGAAGAGGACTACCGGTTGCCGTGTGACGACCGATTTCCGTGATGGCGTCGATGTTCGACGCGATGAATCGCGTCGCTCGTCGATGGGAGCGATGGACGAGATGAACACGATGAACGCGATGAGGACGAGTATCGACGCAACAGGTTCGGGCGTCACGCCATGGGGTGGTTTCGTGTTCGTATTTGAACCTACGGGCGGTCCGCGGACGTTACCTGTCCACTTCCCTCGTCTCCCTTTCAGCCCGAAAGTACGCACCGAGGTACCCGCCCAGTGCGCTCAATCCCACGGTGTACAGTAGCGCAATCACGCCGAACAGCAAGAGGATCACGAGGAATCCACCGGGCATGGATCCGAAGAGGAGGATACTGACCACGAAGAATCCGAAAAGTGCCATCGGAACCGTGGCGATCGCACCCGAGATGGCACCGATTCGGATGCCCTCGTCGGTTGGTACATCGCTGAGATACGCCGCCACGGCACCGCCGATGATCGGCGATAGCGGGACGAACGAGACGACGATGGTGACGACGGCACCGATGAGCGAGTTGACGAACGTGTTGTTGGAGGACATGTGTGTAGTATTTGTTTCGGTAAAAAACGGTGCGTGTACTCTCAACCGAAGAAGACGTCCACCACGTCGCTTCCGCGATTGCGGACGTCTTTGTACAGTTCCGAGTAGCCACAGTTGTCACACGAGACGACGGTGAACTTCTTCGTCTGGATGTCGAACATCTTGCTCAGTCCGCCACCGGTGGTCGAGATGGAGTCCGTGGAGGCTTCGGTGTGACCGCATTTCGGGCAGCCAGAGGTATCGTGTGTATCGGGGTCCATACAGCGGGGAGTGTGTAGCGAGTCACTAAATACTTCGTGGTCGATACGTCACTGAAACTTATTACTCCTCGATTCACATCGACTACTATGGGTACTAACCATTCCACGTACGGAAACAAACCGAACACCGCTCCGCTCGGGATCAAGATTCTGTGTTTTCTGAGCGTAATTGTCGGTGTTCTGAGTCTCATTGGCGGGCTTGGGACGCTACTGACGGGTGGTTTTGGATTCATCATCGGACTCGTCATCATCGTCCTCGCCATCGGTCAGATCGTCGTTGCGTGGGGGCTATGGACGCTCCAATCGTGGGCGTGGACGCTCACGATCATCGTGTACGGACTCCGAATCGTGGGCGACCTGTTCCAGTTGCTCGTGGGTGACTTTAGCGCCATCATCAGCCTCGTCGTCGGTATCCTGATATTGGCGTACATCTACAGCAAGCGCGATTATTACAAGTAATCGAGACGGAGCGTGCTCAGTTCTCGCTCCCTTTCGTCTCTCCCGTTCCTTCCGCTCGCTCCTTCACGCCGCAGAGCATCTTTCGCTCCATGACGAAGTGTGCCGGTTCCCAGAACAGGTAGTCGGTTATCTTGCCTCGAACGGTTTCCTTCCCCTGCGTTCGCATCCGAACGATGAATCGTGTCGTCCCGTCGTTCATCGGCCGGAGGACGAACGCCCATGTCCATCGCGGTTCAGGTCCCGGCGGTCGGAGCACCAGTGCCCGCTCGGCGTCGAGAACCGCCACTTCGGGAGCCGATTCGGGGGTCTGCACCGAATACTCCTCGGGTGCGAGTCGAACGGTATCGCCGACGTGGAGGTCCTGTTGTTCGGGGAGAATTCGGTCGGCGTTGTGAATGTCCGCGCCGACGAGGTTTTCGAGCCAATCGTAGCTGTAGAACCCGGCGCGGCCCTGCCCGATTTGGACGAGCCACGGCCAAACGGTCTCGGCCGGAGCATCGATGGTGATGGCGTGGGTGACCTGCGACTCGGGTGTTCGAAGGATGTCGTCACCGGGAAGAGTCATATCGACCTCCTCGTCGGTTGTGCCCCAACGCAGGTGCCACGGCCGAACGAACAACCAGTACACGATCGTTACGACTGCGATGAGCGATGCGATGATGGAACGTCGTTCGTACTTCGAGGGCATGCAACCGGTAACGACGGACGAAAAGGAAACCGTTCGGGCTGGTTCGACGCGTTCAGTCGATGTCGGCGACGAGGTCGTCGGCGATGCCGGTGTATCCCGCGGGCGTCAGGGCGTGCAGTTCCTCGCGCACGTCCTCGTCCACGTCCAACTCGTCGAAGAGGTCGCGGAAGTCGTCAAGGGTGACGCGCTTGCCGCGGGTGAGGGCTTTGACGCGCTCGTAGGCGTCGCCATGGCCCTCCCTGCGGAGGATGGTCTGGACGGCTTCGCCGATGATTTCTGGCGTGGCTTCGAGTTCCTCGCGCATGACCTCCTCGTTGGGGACGACCTTGCCGAGGCCGTCCTGTGCCTTAGTGTAGCCGAGCAGGCAGTAGGCGAACGCGGCCCCGATGTTGCGCTTGACGGTCGAATCTGAGAGGTCGCGCTGGAGTCGAGAGGTGGTGATGTAGTCGCCGAGGAACGTCAGGTCGGAGTTAGCTTTCGAGAGGTTTCCCTCCGAGTTCTCGAAGTCGATGGGGTTGACCTTGTGCGGCATGGTCGAACTGCCGGTTTCGCTCGCGGTGGACAGTTGACCGAGGTAGCGGTCGCTGACGTAGAGCCAGATGTCGCGGTCCATGTCGAGGAGGACGGTGTTGGCCCGGCCGAGCGCGTCGAACAGCGCCGCGAGGTCGTCGCACGGGTTGACCTGCGTGGCGAGCGCGGTGTGGTCGAGTCCGAGGTTCGTCACGAACTCGCGGGAGAACTCTTGCCAGTCCACGTCGGGGTACGCCGCGACGTGGGCCGCGTAGGTGCCGCTCGCGCCCGCGAGCTTTCCGGAGAGCGATTCGGCCGCGCGCTCGATTTCGCCGACAGCTTTGCCGAGTCGGGCAGCGTAGACGGCCATCTCCTTGCCGAACGTCGTCGGCGTCGCGGGTTGGCCGTGGGTCCGCGCGAGCATGGGCACGTCGCGGTACTCGCGGGCCATGTCGGCCAGTTCGTCGCGGACGGCGGCGAGTTCGGGGAGCAGGACCTCCTCGACGGCGGGTTTAGCGAGCAGTCGGTGGGCGAGGTTGTTCACGTCCTCGCTGGTCAGCGCGAAGTGGATCCACGACCCGAGGTCCAATCCATCCGGAAGCGAGCGCCGAACGAAGTACTCGACCGCCTTCACGTCGTGGTTCGTCGCGGGGTAGTCCTCGTAGCCCTCGGTTTCGAGCGCTTTGACGATCCCGGCGTCCTCCTCGTCGAACTCCTCGTAGACGGTGCGGAGTTCCTCGCGGTCGTCCGCCGCGACCTCGAACGGCGTCACGTCGAGGTCGGACAGCGCGATGAGATACTCGATTTCGACTCGCACGCGGGCACGCATGAGTGCGGCCTCGCTCGCGTACTCGCGGAGCGGCGCGGTTCGACCCGCGTAGCGCCCGTCTATCGGTGAGACGGCATAAAGGGAATCCATACCTGTGCCTGCCGTTCGGTTCGGCAAAAGCGTGTCGGTCCGGTGACGCACAAGTGTGCATACAAAACGGAAAAATAACGAATGCACTGTGAAATATATACACGAAGTTGCACAGAATTCGTCGCTGGACCGCAACTACTTTGCCCTCGCCGCGCCGTCTTTCCCCCATGACAGGGATTGCGGGTATGGCCGGAAACCGTGGTCGAAACCTCATGCACATCGCGGACCTCGCGCCGGGCGGGGCCGAACTGGCGGTCGTCCTCACGAACAGCGCGGACGCGCCGGTGTTGGACGAGGCCGAAAAGCGCGGAATTCCGACGGAAGTCGTCGAACTGGGTGAGGACGAATCGCGCAAAGAACACGAGAGCCGCGTTCTGGACGCGTTGGCGGCGTACGATTTCGACCTCGTCTGCCTCGACGGCTACATGCGAATTCTGACGGACGAGTTCCTGGACGACGCGCCGACGACGCTGAACGTCCACCCGTCCCTGCTCCCGTCGTTCCCCGGAATGGACGCGTGGGGCGACGCGCTCGACGCGGGCGTGAGCATGACCGGTTGCACCGTCCACGTCGTCACCGACGCGACGGACGAGTCTGGCGAAGTCGAGGAGTCGAAGGTCGATTCCGGCCCCATCCTCACGCAGGAACCGGTTCCGGTGTACGAGGGCGACACGACGGACACGCTGAAGGAGCGCGTCCTCTATCAGGGCGAGTTCAAGGCGTACCCGCGTGCAGTCCGTTGGTTCGCGGAGGGCGAGGTCGACGTCGATTTCGAAGCGAACGAGGTGCACGTCGCCGACGATACGGCCGAGGAACTGCCCGTCCGGAAGGTCGAAACCGCCGACCGCGCCGCGGACCTCCGCTACGGGGAGAACCCGCACCAGGACGCCGCACTGTACGCCGACGCGACCTGTGAGGAGGCCAGCGTGGTCCACGCGCCCCAGTTGAACGAGGGCGCGAAGGGGATGGGCTACAACAACTACAACGACGCGAACGGCGCGCTCAACCTCGTCAAGGAGTTCGACGAACCCGCCGCCGCGGTCATCAAGCACACGAACCCCGCAGGCTGTGCCGTCGCGGAAGAACTCGCCGAAGCCTACGAGCGCGCGCTCTCCACCGACGCGAAGAGCGCGTTCGGCGGCATCGTCGCCCTCAATCGTGAGTGTGACGAGGCAACCGCGACGCAAATCGTGGACTCGTTCAAGGAAGTCGTCGTCGCGCCGGGCTACACCGACGACGCGCTCGAAACGCTTTGCGAGAAGAAGAACCTCCGTGTGCTCGATGTCGAAGAAATCGGCGAGATCACGGAGAGCCACAAGGAAAAGGACCTCGTCGGCGGCCGACTCGTACAGGAGCGCGACCTCCAAGCACCCTCCCGCGACGACCTCGAAATCGTCACCGAACGCGAACCCACGGACGAACAACTCGATTCCCTACTCTTCGCGTGGCAGACCATCAAGCACGTCAAGTCCAACGCCATCCTGTTCGCCAAAGGCACCGAAACCGTCGGCATCGGCGCGGGACAGGTCAGTCGCGTGGACGCCGTTGAAATCGCCACAATGAAAGCCGACCGCGACGCCGACGGCAAGGACGCCGACGGCGCGGTTATGGCCAGCGACGCTTTCTTCCCGTTCCCGGACGGTATCGAGGAGGCCGCCGAGGCGGGCATCGAAGCGGTCATCCAACCGGGCGGATCGGTCAACGACGACGACGTCATCGAGGCCGCGAACGAACACGACATGGCGATGGTGTTCACCGGGAGTCGGTGTTTCCGCCACGATTGAACGGAGTGAAATCGTGTCTGAGGTTCGTCGTGGAGCGTAGCGGAACGACGGTGCTTCCGCCATGACTGAGCGTTAGCGAAGAATGGCGGAAGCACGTCAGAGCTTGCTCTGACGGTACTTCAGACACGATTGAGATGGGTGCTGAAACGAGACGTGCGCGTCTTTTTGTTGCGGTCTAAATGCGGGAGAAAACTTATCACTGGTCTATCCGTTGTGGAGCCATGAATTTCCGGACGGAGCACGGCGTCTATTTGGTACTCGCCTTCGTCGGCGTCGTATTCTTCATCCTACTCTCCTTCATGGGTCCGGTGGGGTGGATTTTCGACGTGGTGTTCGTCCTTGCAGTCCTCAAATTGGCTGAGTGGAGCGGCTTCTTTCAGGGGACACAATCGGAGCCGAAACGCAACTGTCCGGTGTGTGGCGCGCGGAACTTCGTGGACGACGCGGAATGTTCGTACTGCGGAGAAGCGTTGGCCGACGTTCGATGACCGACGACCGCGAGCGACGGAAGACGATTTTAAACCGGTAGCCGCCCAACGTCCTCGTGATGAACGCGTTCGCCAGCACCAAGGTCAAGCGGCTGTTCGCCGCGTTCGTGGTGTCCCTCCTCACCCTCCTTGCAATCGTGGTGTTCGGGGTGTTCGGTACGCTCGCCGCGCTCGGCAGTCCGGCGTACGCGAACGCGCCCCTGATCCCCGCGTTCTTCCGCGCCGCGTTTCCGTACGTCGTCGCGTTCTTCTTCGATGCGGTGGTGGCCTGCGTCTTCTTCGTCTGGCTGGCCGTCGCCATCGTTCAGGGGGTATCGGTCCCGCGGAGCGATCGACTCGGACGAATGGCTCGCGTCGCGGAAGCGGTTTCGCCGCGCGCTCGCGAGGTCGGTCTCTCGAAGCACGTCACGCCGACGAAGGAGGATCGGATGAAGGAACTGAAGCGACAGTACGTCGCGGACGAGATCGACGAGTACGAGTTCGAACGACGGATGATGCGACTGTTGGACGAAGGACGAACGAACGACGGTGCTCACCGCGATACGCGACGGTGGTTCGAGCGGGATTTCGAACGGGAGTACGAGTGGGAATTCGAGCGGTAGCTTCCAAGCGTTGGACCGGGAACCCTTGGAACTGAAAAGACGTCCCTCCCGAGTGGAATCGTAGCCGGTTCCGAATTGCCGGGAATCTCAACTCCGACACTCTAAAGCGCTCGGCATCTGTCCTCACAGCTATGGACTACCACGAGGCGGCGAACTTTCTTTTCGACCTGCGGCGGTTCCGTCCGAAGCCGGGGACGGACTCCACCGCAAACCTCCTCTCCCACCTCGGCAATCCACACGACGGCGGACGGTTCGTACAGGTCGCCGGGTCGAACGGAAAGGGCAGTACGGCCCGAATGACCGAGCAGGTACTCCGCGAAGCGGGGCTGTCGGTCGGTCTCTACACCTCCCCACATTTCGACGACGTTCGCGAACGAATCACGGTCGATGGACGAAAGATCACCGAGACGGCCATCGTCGAGTACGTCGAGTCCGTCTACGACTACGTAACGGAGACGGCGACTCGCGGCGACTCGCCGACCTTCTTCGAGGGAATGACCGCGATGGCGTTGTGGTATTTCGCCCGGGAGGACGTGGACGTGGCCATCCTCGAAGTCGGTATCGGCGGACGCTACGACGCGACGAGCGTGATCGACCCGGTCGCCGCCGCCGTCACCAGCGTCACGCTCGAACACACGGGCATCCTCGGCGAGACCATCGAGGAAATCGCCACCGACAAGGCACACGTGGCCCCGGAAACCACACCGCTCGTCACCGGCACGCAAGGAGACGCCCTCGATGCCGTTCGAAAACAGGCGGGCGACGTGATCGTCGTGGGCGACGGCGAGGACGACGGCAGCGACGTGCGAGCGACCTACGGCGGACGGACGAACCACACCGAGGCCGCAGTTTCCATCTCCGGAGCGGATTGGAGCGTCGAGACCGCGATTCCACTGCTCGGGGAATATCAGGCGCAGAATGCGGGCATCGCCGCGGCCCTCGCCCGCCAAGTCGCGAACGTGACGGAGAACGAACTCGCCCGAGGACTGCGGAAGGGATTCTGGCCCGGCCGGTTCGAAGTGATGGGAACGAACCCGCTCGTCGTGCTCGACGGCGCGCACAACCCCGGTGCCTGTGCGGCCCTCGCCAACACCATCGCGGAATTCGACTACGACGACCTCCACTTCGTCTTCGGTGCGATGCACGACAAGGATATTCAGGGGATGGCCGACGCGCTTCCGACGCCCGACCACGTCGTCGCGACCCACGCCAACATCGGCCGGGCGGAGGATGAAGAGGTCGTCGCACGCGTGTTCGAAGCCGAAGACGTCGAACGAGTCGACCGAGTGAGTTCGGTCGAAAGCGCGCTCGATACGGCGCTCGATGCGGCCGAGGAGGACGATTTCGTCCTCGTCGTGGGGTCGCTGTTCGCCGTGGCGGAGGCACGGACGCGCTGGACGCGCGCGGAGATTCCGAAACGAATCGCATCGTTGGAGGACGCACAGGAAGCGCTGGAAAGCACGCACACCACCAGACCCGAACGCCATCTCGCGCGCGGCAAGGCGGTTCACCGAGTCGTGAAGACCCGCGTCCAGACGCGACAGGCCCAGTACATCAAAGCCGAGATGCTTTCTCTCGGCGGCGAATGTGCGCAATCCGGCCTCCACGAACGGGACGACGAAAACATCGACGTGCTGTTGATGGGGACGCTCGCACAGTACCGGCGACTCGTGGGGCGACTGGACGACTCACCGTACGGCTTGTCGACCTTCGCCGACGACCTTCGGGACACGCTCGGCATTGGGGACGTGGCGGGCGGTCACGGGTACCCGTGGGAAGGCCGGACGGCGGTGATGGGCATCCTCAACGTGACGCCCGACAGCTTCCACGATGGCGGGCAGTACGAGGCATACGAGGACGCCATCGACCAAGCGAAGCGGATGGTCGACGCGGGCGTCGACATCATCGATATCGGCGGCGAGAGCACCCGCCCCGGTGCCGACGAGGTTCCGGACGAGGCGGAGATCGAGCGCATCGTTCCCGTCATCGAGGAAATTCGTGACCTCGACGTCATGATCTCCGTCGATACGCGAAAGGCCGCCGTGGGTCGCGCCGCGCTGGAAGCGGGTGCGGACATCCTGAACGACGTGTCGGGACTCGAAGACCCCGAGATGCGATTCGTCGCCGCCGAATACGACGCACCGCTGGTCGTCATGCACAGCCTCGACGCACCCGTCGTTCCGGAGCACACGGTGGAGTACGACGACGTCGTCGAGGACGTCATCGCGGAACTGGAAGAACGCGTCCTGCTCGCACAGAAGGCGGGTCTCGACCGGAGCAAGATAATCGTGGACCCCGGACTCGGCTTCGGGAAGACCGCCGGGGAGAACTTCGAACTGCTCGGACGGACCGGCGAACTGCACGCGCTCGACTGTCCCGTCCTCATCGGTCACTCGCACAAATCCATGTTCGATTCCATAACCGACGAGGACAGAACCGCCGCGACGGTCGCCGGGACGACCATCGCCGCGGAACGCGGCGCGGACATCGTTCGAGTCCACGACGTCGAGGAGAACGTCGCCGCCGTTCGCGCCGTCGAGGCGGCGAACGTTCGGGAATCCGGCAACGAGCGTCGATAACCCAAGCATATTATCGGCGTGACAGGGTACGTCCCGCATGGACGCTCGCCCTTTTGAACTGAACGACCTCTTCGATGTCAGACACGTTTCTAACTGTTCCCTCTCACCCGACGGAGAGCGTATCGCGTTCGTACTGAGGGAAGCCGACAGGGCGGCCGACGAGAACCACCGGTCGTTGTTCGTCGTTCCGACCGACGGAGACGACGACCCGCATCGGCTCACTCGTGTTTCCGGCGTTGAGTCGCCGAAGTGGTCGCCGGACGGGTCGAAACTCGCGTTTCTCGCCGCTCGCGAACGCGACGTCTCGCTGCGCGTCGGTCGGGACGACGACGCAGAAGACGAAGGGGATGCGGACGATTTGGACGATGCGCCGAACTCCCAAGTCTGGCTGTTCGACCTCGGGCGCGGTGGCGACGCTCGTCAAATCACCGACCGGGACGAGGGCGTTCGAGAATTCGACTGGGGGCCGGACGGCGAGCGTCTCGTCGTCTCCGCCCGCGACCCGACCGACGAGGAGGCGGAGTATCTGAACGCCCGCCGAAACGAGGACGCACCGGTCGAAACCGAGCGCCTCCAACACAAGTACGACGGAACCGGCTTTCTGGACGAGGTGACAACGTATCTGTTCGTCGTGGACGTTCGGACCCGGGCTATCCGTCGGCTCGACGACGCGTATGGGGGCGGCGCATACGAGGCCATGACCGGACTGCAACCCGCGTGGGGACCGGACCGAATCGCGTTCATCTCGAATCGAACGGAACACCCGGACCGAACCTCGATGATGGACGTGTTCACCATCGACCCGTCCGGGAGCGACCTGCGACGGGTCACGGATGGGGAACTGTCCGCTTCGAAACCGCGTTGGAGCCCGGACGGCGGTCGATTGTCGTTCGTCGGTGGCAACCCGAACAACTGGTGTATCCCGAATCGAGTGTTCGTGGCCGACGGTGGGACGTACCAGTCGGTGTCGACATCCCTCGACCGGTCGGTGTTGCGGGTCGGCGCGCCGACGTGGACGGACGACGATACGCTCCTCGCTCCGTTCGGCGACGAAGCGCGGACGCGATTGGTTCGATTAGCGGCGAGCAGGGACGACCCGGAACGAGTATTCGAAACACAAGACGAGTATCGGACTATCACGTCGTTCGATGCGACGGAATCGACCGTCGCGCTCTGTCTCACCGGACCGAGCGAACCCACCGACGTGTACGCGATGCCGACCGACGCAATCGGCGGGGGCGAAGCCCCAACCCGACTCACCGCGATGAACGCCGATCTCGTGGATGAAGTGGCGATGCCGAACTGTCGCCGCGTCACGTTCGAGAACGGCGACGGCGGGACGATCGAAGCCATCGCGTACCTTCCACCGACGTTCGACCCCGACGACCCCGAACCGCATCCGCTCATCGCCGCCATCCACGGCGGGCCGATGTCGTACGACGCCCCGCAGTTCGGCGTCGACGACTGCTACTGGACCGGGAAGGAATACATCGTCCTCCGAGTCAACTACCGCGGAAGCATCTCGTACGGTCGGGAGTTCACCGAATCCATCCGCGGAGAGTGGGGACCGCGCGAAAGCGACGACATCATTTCGGGCGTCGAGTGGGCGGTTCGACGCGGCTGGGCGGACGAAGACAGGTTGTTCGTCACTGGGTTTTCACAGGGCGGTGTGAACAGCGCTCACGTCATCACGCAGACCGACCTGTTCGCCGCGGCCGCGCCCGAACACGGAATATACGACTTCTACTCCCTGTTCGGAACCGGAGACCACCACCAGTGGTACGTAACCGACCTCGGCCTTCCGTGGGAGGAACCGGACGCCTACCACGCCATGTCGAGCATCACCGAGGTGGGAGACGTCGAGACGCCCACGCTCGTCACGGCCGGGGAGAACGATTGGCGTTGTCCGCCGTCACAGGCCGAACAGTTGTACGTGAGTTTGAAAAGACAAGGAGTGCCGACGAAACTCGTTATCTATCCGAACGAGCATCACAATATCGGCGCACCGAAACGGACGCGCCATCGATTGGAAACGCTTACCGAGTGGTTCGAACGGCACGACCCCGAGAGCAAGTGAACACTCAGAAAAAGCCGAACGAATCCTGTATGTCCCGGTAGCAGTCGAGGTACTGTTCGAGTACGGGATCGTCGTCATATCGATCGAACTCCTCGTTTTCGGTCATGTGAGGGAGTTCGGCGGCCGAACGAAGCGCCTCGGTGAGTTCCTGTTCGCTCGTCGTCCGAAACGTGCGATCCTCCTGTTCGACCAACTCGTGGGCGCTCGATTCGACGTGATACTCCACGACGCCCGAACAGCCACACGCGAGCGCGCGAAGGAGGTCGGTGGGGAACGCTTCCCTGCGCGCCGTCTGGACGTAGACGTGTGCGCCGCGAAACACCGGAATGCGCTTCTCGACGGGTTGTGCGCCCGTGAACTCCACGCGGTCGTCGATGCGGAGGTCGGCGGCCTGCCGTTCGTACCCTTCACGTTCGGGACCGTCGCCGATGATGACGGCGTTCCAGCCCATCCCGCGGAGTTCCGCCAGCGCCAAAAACAGGCTCTCGACGTTGGCGTCCTCGTCCAATCGACGCGAATAGACGATGTCGGCCCCCTCGACGATTCGGGCCTCCCGAATCGCGTCCGTATCGATGCTGTTGGGAATCACGCGCACGTCCGCCTCGTCCGCGCCGAGTTCCCGAACTCGGGTCTTCACCGTCTCCGAGGGCGTGATGACCCCGTCCGGCGAACGCGCGGCCATCCGAAGCGATTTCGAGGCGTTCCCGGCGGTTTCGGGCGGCGACTCGTACCAGTCGACGACGAGCGGCGCGCATGCGAGTTTGCTCGCCGTCTTCGCCGCGAGGACGTGTTTCGGCACTGCGGTCGCGTGAATCACGTCCGGTTTTACACGACGAAGCGCGCCGGGGAGCGAAAGCGCGAACCGGCGCGATGGGGTGTCGCCGGGTGGTTCGGTCGTCACCGCGTGGTACGTCACGTCCTCCTGTTCGAACGTATCATGGTCGCCGTCCCACCACTGTGCACAGAAGACCGTGGCCTCGTGGCCGCGGTTCGCAAGCAATTCCGCGATACGTCGGAGTCGGTGAGTCCTCCCCGACTCCTCGTGTTGGGCCGTTACTTCTGCGACGAACGCGACGCGCATACTCGCCGCCACGAAACGAGAAAGTAAAAGTCTTCTTTCATTGGAACCATCGATTCTCGCCGAACTCCACGGCGAGGTCGGGTGTCGCACCCTGAAACCGTCGTTGCCAGCAATGGCGGTCGTAGAAATGTGCGATAGCTGTCACAGCGAACACCCCGAGAACGATGACTGCGAGTTGGAACCCCGATGCAGGAACGAGACCGAGCCACCCGAGCGCGATGAGTATCGCGCCGAACGCCGAAAGCCCGACGTACAGTTTGTGCCACGGAATCGTCGTCTGTGCATCCGTCGCCAGATACAGTTCGAAGTCCTCCGCACCGTCGGTAAACGACACGCGTTTCGAGTCGCGGTCGTAGCTGACGATTCCGATGTTCTCCAACTTCGGGAGATGCGTCTGGTACAGCGCGCTGTACACTGACTTCCGCTGTTCGGGGGAAACGGCATCCCGAGGGATGTTGTTCTCCCACGCTGCTATCTGTTCGGCGAGTTCCCCCAGTTCGACGGACTCCTGTGCCCGATTGAGCGAATAGAGAACGTACCGTCGTCGCAAATTCTTTACCGCATCGTACACCTCCTGTTCTGAAAACGCCCGTGACCGTGTCGGATCACTGCGCTCCCGTGACTGTGTCGTATTCATTTCTTCCCACCCTGTCGATGCGTAGACGCCGAGATACCGCATAAATCAGCGACTCCGTTTACCCTGTATCCCCCGATGTCTTGACGACGTGAACAGTTTATCGACTGACAAACGGGTGGGGAGCGTATCGTCTCGAAGGAAAACGAGTATGACGCATTCTCGGGACTCTCCGCGGTGCAATCGGCTATTACCCGCTCGTTTGAGTCGAAAAAGATCACCATTCTACCGACGGTTCCACGCGACCGAATTCAACTACGATCCATTACGCCGCTCGCACTGACGATGCGGCACTCTCTCCGGACGGTCCGACGTGGCAATTGGACGTGTTCGTGGCGTTCGTAGACTCCTTGCTCGGATTCTGTACGGTCAAGATTGGGGTCATGTTTCCGCCGCTGTAGACGGTCACGTAGCTGATTGCCGTTCGTTTCCCTTCCTTGGGCACGTCGAGTCGAGTCGTCCCGTTCATCGGACCGTACTGGAAGTACGACGTTGCCGCACCGTCCGTCGCGCTCCACGTCGTCCCGATGCCCACGCGCTCCACGTTCCCGTGAACGATGACCGTGGAGTCGTTAGCGAACTCGACGCGGACCGTCTCGTGCGTGGTTATCGTGGGTTGGTCGCGGCTAGGCTGGTCGTACGTCGTGGCGGCGACACCACCGCTGCCAAGGATAAGCAGGCAGACGATGGCGAGCGTCAGGATGTGTCGTCTCTCGCGTTGCATGGCAACGGGGCCACTCATGCAGGGGTTTTTGTTATTCGCCAACTACCGGGCAGAAACGACGAATTTACCCATCGAACGGTCTCGTTACCGTTCGGATTGATCGGTGGACGGCTTCTGTAGACGCGTGATTTCGACCATCACGTCGGGAACGTCGTCGCCTGGAAGGCGGAACGTCCACGACCTGTCGAAATCGATTCCGTTCACCGCACTTACTTCGAGTAGGTGGCCGAGTTGGTCTTCGAACTCGTCCACCGAGAGGAGTTCAAGGTCGCGGGACACGATGTTAGCACCTTGAGCTATCGACGGCAAAGCCACGATTCTCCTCGTACACTTGGACGGTTCCCGTCGTGTCGATACGAACGGTACAACCGTGAAACGTAAACCCCACCTGGCCGATTCCGGACATCTCTTCGATATTAAAAGAGCTAAAAAGCGATTCGAGCGAGTCACAATCGAGCGTCTCCTGCAGCGGCGGCATCTCATCCATCGGCGTTCCAGTAACGTCGGAGACGGCGCTGCTGACCGTGACGACGATACTATCGGTCTCGTCACCGTCGAACGAGTATTGATGTATCAAATCAGAATCAGTATGGGTATTTTGAGATGTCGCATCCATAGTATATCACTCACCGTACTACAAATCAAGGTATCGGTCATACAAAGTCTGTGCCTTTGCATCTCCATTCTTTAAGTACAATGAAACATTTTATATCTGATTGTTTCGACGACGATATCGTGTTCCGGACTACCGACTACCAAAGCACTATGATGGACGAATGAAAAGAAAAGGGAGATGAGTACCTACGATTTCGAGCGATATTTGAACGTTCGAAGCGCCTACGGCGCGTCGTTCGACTTCGCCGGCGAGCGGCTGTGTTTTCTGCTGAACACGACCGGCGTTCCACAGGTGTGGCAGCTAGACGAGCCCCGTTCGTGGCCTCGTCAGTTGACCTTCGACGACGAGCGCGTGACGTTCATCTCCCAATCGCCGGAACGCGACGAATTCGTCTTCGGAATGGACGACGGAGGGAACGAGCGCCAGCAACTCTTTCGACTGGACGGCGACGGCGAAACCATCACCCCGCTCACCGCGATGCCGGACGCGAAACACCGCTGGGGCGGATGGAACTCCGACGGGTCGCAGTTCGCGTTCACGTCCAATCGACGCGACAACGCCGTCTTCGACGTATACGTGCAGGACCGGGACGGAACGGGCGAAGACGCCGAACTGGTATACGAGGGTGACGGTTGGCTCTCGCTCGCGGGATGGAGTCCCGACGACGAAAAACTCCTCGTCATCGAATCCCACTCCTCGTTCGACCAGGACCTCTCCGTCCTCGACATCGAATCCGGCGCGCTCGAACACGTCACGCCACACGAGGGCAACGTACGGTACCAGGGGGTCAACTGGGGGCCGAACGGGGAGGCGCTCTATCTCGTCACGGACGATGGGGCGGACACGATGTACCTCGCCCGTCTGGACCTCGATTCGCTCGACGTCGAACTCGTGGAGGAGGGCGGCGAGTGGAACGTGGACGGTCTCTCCCTCCACGAGGACACGGGTCGTCTCGTCTACTCGCGCAACGTGGACGGGTACACGGAACTCACCGTCGGGGAGTTGACCGACGACACGACCATCCGCGAGTTCCCGACGCCCAACCTCCCGCGCGGCATCGCGGGCGGGGTCAGTTTCGACCCCGACGCGGAGCGGTTCGCCATCGGTGCCACCGGCAGTACGGACAACACCAACGTCTACGTGGTGGACGTCGAAACCGGCGAGGCCGAACGCTGGACCGAGGCATCGACCGCCGGTCTTCCGACCGAATCGTTCGTCCGCCCGAAACTCGTCCACTTCGAGAGTTTCGACGGGCGGAAGATTCCAGCGTTTTTCTCCGTCCCCGACGGTGCGAAGGCGGGTGAAACCCCCGTCATCGTGGACATCCACGGCGGGCCGGAGGGCCAGCGCCGACCGTCGTTCCATCCGGTCAAGCAGTACTTCCTGAACCGCGGTTACGCCTACTTCGAACCCAACGTCCGCGGTTCGTCGGGCTACGGCAAGGAGTACACCCATCTGGACGACGTGGAAAAGCGGATGGATTCTGTCGCGGACATCGAGGCCGGTGTCGAATGGCTCCACGACCAGCGCGCCGTGGACCCCGACCGAATCGTCGCCATGGGCGGTTCGTACGGCGGGTTCATGGTCCTCGCGGCGATCACCGAGTACCCCGAGTTGTGGGCCGCAGGAATCGACATCGTCGGCATCGCCAACTTCGTCACGTTCCTCGAAAACACGGGCGACTGGCGGCGCGAGTTGCGGGAGGCCGAGTACGGTTCGCTCGAAGACGACCGCGACTTTTTGGAGTCGGTCAGTCCCATCAACAACATCCAAAACATCGAGGCCCCGCTGCTCGTCCTCCACGGGGAGAACGACCCGCGCGTGCCCGTCGGCGAGGCCGAGCAAATCGCCGAGGAAGCCGCCGAACAGGGCGTTCCCGTCGAAAAACTCGTCTTCCCGGACGAGGGTCACGGCTTCACGAAACTGGAGAACCGCATCGAGGCGTACACGAAGACGGCGGAGTTCCTAGAAGAGTACGTCTGACCGGGTTTCGGGACCCGCTTTCAGTCGCCGCGTCGTGCTCGAACGCTTTCGAAGACTAACTCTCGGTCAACCGTTCACCTGTACTCTTTCCCGTACACGTACTCCTGCACTCCCAGAGCAGCGTCTTCCCGTTCCTCGATCCGCTCGAAGTCGCGGGATTCGTAAAATCCCACGCCCCTGTCGTTGTCGGCCACGACCGTCAACCGCAACCGTTCGGCTCCCCGTTCACGAATCCGCTTTTCGGCGCAGTCGAGTAGACGGGTCCCCAACCCCGCTCCCCACTCTTCCGGAACGAGATAGATTCGAACGAGGTCGAACCCGCCGTTCTCGTCCGGAATCGGCGCGACGTGGACGAATCCGACGACACTGCCGCCCTCCCGGTCGGCGACGAGGAACTCGTCGTCGTCCCGCGCCGTGCTCTCGCGGAGTCCCTCGGTGTCGTACCACCGGTCCACGACCCCGTCACCGTTTCTTCCCCCACGACCCCGTCGTAGGCCGCGTGCCACGACTCCCGGGCGACACGTCGAATGGCGGTCGCGTCGTCCGGTTTTGCGGCGCGGATGGTGACGTCGTTCATCTCGCTACGAGCGACTCTCGATTCGAGCGTCTTGGCTCTGTTTGTGAATGGTTATCATCGGACTCGGGAGTAGTTGTCAATCAACGGAAAGCATTTGTAGATGGCATTAAAATTATCGGCCATGCCCGCCATCGAAACTAAGTCCCTCACGAAGCGGTTCGGCGACGTCGTCGCGGTTGACGGTCTCGATTTGACCGTGGCGGAGGGCGAAATCTACGGCTTTCTCGGTCCCAACGGTGCAGGAAAATCCACCACCATCAACATGCTGTTGGACTTCATGCGCCCCACCGACGGCACGGCGACCGTCCTCGGCTACGACGCACAGACGGACTCCCGCGCCATCCGCGACTCCATCGGAATCCTCCCCGACGGCTACCACCTGTACGACCGACTGACCGCACGCGAACACCTCTCGTTCGCCATCGACGCGAAGGACGCGAGCAACGACCCGGCGGAACTCATCGACCGCGTCGGGTTGTCACAGGAGGACGCCGACCGAAAGGTCGGTGGCTACTCGAAAGGGATGACACAGCGACTCGCGCTGGCCGCCGCGCTCGTCGGCGACCCCGACCTCCTGATCCTCGACGAACCGTCCTCCGGCCTCGACCCGCACGGCATCGTCGAGATGCGTGAACTCATCCAAGCGGAGGCGGACACCGGAACGGCCGTGTTCTTCTCCAGCCACATCCTCTCCGAGGTGGACGCCGTCTGTGACCGCGTCGGCATCATGAATAGCGGGAAGCTCGTCGCACAGAACACCGTCGACCAACTTCGGGAGCGCACCGGTTCCAAGTCGCAACTCCTCCTGTCCGTCGAGGAGACGCCGACTGCCCTCGACCTGACCGGTATCGAGGGTGTCGGCGACACTTCCTTCGAAGGGTCGACGCTCCGCGTGTCGTTCACCGACGCCGCGGCGAAACCGGCCGTCGTCAAACGCGTCGACGCCGTGGCCACCATCACGGACATCAAGTCCGAGGAAGCGTCGCTCGAAGAGCTGTTCACCACGTACACGACGGGCGACGAACCGGAAGAACCCGAAGAATCGCGCATGGAGATTCCCGCATGACCTGGCTGTCCGTCGCACGGAAGGATTTCATCGACGCCAGACGCTCGAAAGGACTGTGGGCGCTCATCGCCGTCTACGTCGGCTTGCTCGCGCTGTTGGTGTACGCGGCGTCGTCGAACCCCCGCTCTACGATGACGAACATCCTCCAAGTGCTCACCCTCATCGGCATCTTCATCATCCCCATCAGCGCGCTCGTCGTCGCCTATCTCGCCATCGCGGGCGAACGCGAATCGGGCAGCATCAAGTTCCTCCTCGGGTTGCCGAACACGCGCCTCGACCTCGTCGTCGGGAAGTTCGTCGGCCGATCAGCGGTCGTCATCCTCGGTCTCCTGTTGGCCTTCGGTATCGCGGCGTTCGAGGGCCTCTTCATGCTCGATTCCATCGACTTCACCGTCTTCGCCGAGTTCTTCCTGCTGTTCCTCTATTTCGGCGTGACGTACGTCGCCATCGCGGTCGGTCTCTCCTCGGCCTGCGCTTCGCGGTCGCGTGCGATGGTGAGTTCCGTCGGGGTCTTCTTCATCTTCAACGTGCTCTGGACGATTCCGCCCATATCGCCGTCCTCGGCGCTCCGCTTCGTCGCACACGACCAACTCGGGATACAGCTCTCGCCGCGGATATACGAATTCGTCTATCTCATCAGCCCGTCGTACGCCTTCCAGCGTGCTTCCGGGTTGGTGTTTTCGGGCGGAGGAGTGTACCACTTCCGCGTCCTCGAACACGGAGCGGCGATTCCGTTCTACCTGAAAAAGTGGTTCATGCTCGTCATCCTCGGCGTGTGGCTCGTCGTCCCGCTCGTTCTCGGCTATCTATCGTTCGAACGCGCCGACCTCGGCTGAGAAATCGTGGGGTGACTTATCATAGCAACATAGTTTTAACTACCCTAGGAATTATATGGCCGTTATGGCCGCTATACAAACAACTGGCCTCACCAAGCGATTCGGTGAGGTGGTCGCAGTCCGTGACCTGAACCTCCAAGTCAAGGAAGGCGAAGTGTTCGGCTTCCTCGGTCCGAACGGGTCCGGAAAATCGACGACCATTAACATGCTCATGGATTACATCCGCCCGACCGACGGGACCGCAACAGTGCTCGGCTACGATGCACAGGAGGAAACGCAACCGATTCACGAACGGATCGGTATCCTCCCCGACGCGACCGACCTGTACGGGCGGCTCTCCGGACGGAAACACATCCAGTTCGCCATCGACTCCAAGGAGACCGGCGAGGACGCGGACGAAATCCTCGACCGCGTCGGCCTCTCCGAGGACGACGCCGCACGTGCGGCAGGTGGCTACTCGAAAGGGATGCGCCAGCGGGTGACGCTCGGAATGGCGCTGGTCGGCGACCCCGACCTCCTGATCCTCGACGAACCGTCCTCCGGTCTCGACCCGCACGGGGTCAAGGAGATGCGAGAGATCATCCAGGCCGAGGCGGACCGCGGTACGGCCGTCTTCTTCTCCAGCCACATCTTGAGTCAGGTCGAAGCGGTCTGTGACCGCGTCGCCATCATGAACAAGGGCGAACTCATCACGGTCGACACCATCGACGGGCTTCGGAACGCGACCGGAACCGGGGCAACGATGGTTCTGACGGTCGATACCGTGCCGAACGTCGATCTGGGACGAATCGACGGCGTCACGAATTCGACGGTGGAGGGCGACGAACTGCACGTCACGTACACGGAGGCGAGCGCGAAGGCGAAGGTCATCAACGCCGTCGAGGAGACGGGCGCGACCGTCGCCGACATCCGGACGAAGGAGTCGTCGCTCGAAGACCTCTTCGAGGCGTACACGACCGGTTCTGAAAGCCAGCGGATCGAATCGGAGGCCCGGCCATGAGCTGGGCCGTCGTCGCGCGCAAGGATTTCGAGGACGCCGCGCGGTCGAAGATGCTGTGGGGCATCACGGTGTTGTTCGTGCTGGCAACCGCCGGCGTGATGTACGCGGTGGGTGCGTTCACCGATGACTTCACTGCGAAAGAAGCCATCGGGCTCCTCAGTCAGCCCGCGACGCTCCTCGTTCCCCTCGCGGCGCTCGTCGTCGCGTACCTCGCCATCGCGGGCGAGCGCGAGTCGGGAAGCATCAAACTGCTCCTCGGCCTGCCACACACCCGACGGGACGTACTCATCGGCAAACTCCTCGGGCGCTCGGCCGTCGTCGGGGTTGCGACCATCATCGCATTCATCGCCGGTGCCATCGTCCTCGCCATCCAGTACGGGTCGTTCCCCGTGACCGACTTCCTCGTTCAGGGAGTCGTCACGTTCATCTTCGGAATGGTGTTCGTGGGAATCGCCATCGGCTTCTCGTCGATGGCGGCAACCCGGTCGCGGGCGATGGCGGGTGCCATTGGCCTGTTCTTCCTGTTCGAACTCGTCTGGAGCATCATTCCGCTCGGTGTCTACTACCTGATCGAGGGTGGAATGCCGAACGTGACGGAGGGGCTCCCTTCGTGGTATTTCCTCCTGCAAATCATCAACCCGACGAACGCTTACAGCGTCGCGGCAAACTTCCTCTCCGATCCGAGCGCCCCGAGTTTGTACGCGGGGTTCGTCAACGGTAGCGCACCGTTCTACCTCCAAGGCTGGTTCGCGTTCGTCGTTCTCGCGTTCTGGTTGGTCGTCCCGCTCGGCCTCGGCTACTGGCGGTTCAAAGGCGCGGACATCAGCTAATCGAACGGCAAAAAATTATCGCCCTTGGGCAACGGTCCTACTCGCCATCTCTTTTCCCAACTCGGCGTCGTCCATCTCGTCGAGCGTCGTCGAAAGCGACCCCTTCAGCGTCCGAATCTCGGCGATGAGTTCCTGATACTCCTCGTTGCGGTCCAGTTCCGACTGGTCGATGCGTGCTTCCAGGGTTGCCTGCTTCGACGACAAGGTGAGCAACTGCTGAACGTCGCTGGAGTACGTGGAGCGGCGAAGCAAACTCTCCACGATGGCGTATAGCTCGCTCGGTTCGGTTATCGGTTTGACGATGTAGGCGTCGTACCCCATCTCGATAACGTCGAAGTCCGGTTCGACGGCCGTCACCATTCCGACGCGGCAGTCGAACCCTTCCTCTCGAATCGTTTCGAGAACCGTGTCGCCGCTCACGTCGGGCATGTCCCTGTCGAGGAGCACGACATCGTACGATTCGTCGAGCATAGCTACGGCTTCGGCACCGTCGTACGCGATACGGACCTCGTATCGGTCTTCGAGCCAGCGGGCGAACAAATCGGCAATCGGCTGTTCGTCATCGACGACCAGTATTCGGTGGTTACTCATTCGTCATCTCCGGGTCGATGGACACACGGGTTTCATATTGGCGAGTGGTAGTACACGCTTTCTATCCCGCGGAAATCGGCAGTCCGCGGTATATATGGGTCTGGAGGCGTGAGAGTATCGTTCGCGTTTCGATCGGGTCAAAATTCCCGACCACTGCCAACGGATTTTCCGTGCGCCCGATCACATAGAAAAGATGTGGCCGGAGATAGTTCAGACCACATGTTTCCCACGAAACACACTTAAGTGCGTTTCCAATTCAACGAGCTATACATTCATCGGACGTAGTAACCCGGCGATGAGATTCGCATATCCGCGCCGAAGGCGGCCACCGACGGCCTGTGGAGAGATTCCCAGTTCGTCGGCTAACTCTTCGCGTGTGATTCCGCGCGGCCGTTCGAAGTATCCTTCCTCGTAGGCAGTGACGAGCGTCTCGCGCTGTGCAGGCGTGACGCCCGCAGAGTTGTGGACTGCTCGCTCCTGCATCGAATACACTCGTTCGACCTGCATTGGAATCTCCTCGTGTTGACAGAACGACTGGAACGCCGACATCTCCTCTTGCGCCGGGAACCGGAGATGAAACGTCCAGTCGTCGGCCGTCCCGTGTGCTTCCACGATAGTCGCGTTGGCTTCCTCGACTCCGTGGACGAAGTTCGTGATCTCGTCGTTCCATCTGATGTGGAACAACGTTTCATCAGTCAGGGTGTCTATTCTCGTGAGTTTGTCGACAGCTGGTTCGTCTCGTACTGCGGTTTCGAACCGTTGGACGTCCGTGCCGCGAGCCCAGAAGAACGGGAACAGCGACGTTCCCACCGGGACGACTTGTTCGAGTTCTATCTGCACCTGAGAGTCCGCTTGTAACGCACGGCCAAGTGCAAACTCATCGGCGGATATCGAAATCTCCACGATGGAACTCATTTGTTTTCGATACCACCACGCGAAAATCTGTTACGCGAAGGTATTCAATGTTGTTGCCAACTTCAGCTACAATCGTCCGAAAATAATCGTTGTATTCGACACGAGAGCGGCGTGTTTCCTCCTCGAACGAAACCCCGATTGCGTCCGAATCGACGGCCAATTACGTCTCTATCCCCTCCGAATCAGTTCTGTGAGCGTTCCGGATTCGATCGGTATCGACTCCGTCGCTGTTTCGTACGCTCCCTAAATTATTCAGATAACTTTCGTTGTCTCCGCCGCTTCGAACGCCGCCGCTCTGTTCATCCCGTTGCCGAGGATGGTGTACCGATCGCGGATCTCGTGGGCCGTCGTGAGCGCCTCGACCACCGTGTCGGCATCGATACCCAATTCGTCGGCCGTCGTCGGCGCACCGATGGTCGAGAGCGCGTTGCGGATTCCTCGCCAGTCGCCGCCGTGGAGATACTCCGTGATGATGGAGCCGACGCCGACCTGATGGCCGTGCAGCGCCGCGCCCGGCGCGATCCGGTCGAGTTGGTGCGAGAACAGGTGTTCCGCCCCACTCGCCGGACGTGAGGAGTCGGCGATGCTCATGGCGACTCCCGAGGAGACGAGCGCCTTGACGACGACCCATGCCGACTCCTCCAGTCCGGGTTTGATGCTGCCCGCGTTGTCCACCAGCATCTCCGCCGTCATCTCCGCGAGCGTCGCCGAGTACTCGTGGAACTCCACGTTCTGGAGTCGCTGTGCGAGCCGCCAGTCCTCGACGGCCGTGTAGTTGCTGATGATGTCGGCACACCCCGCCGTCGTCAGCTTCCACGGCGCGTCGGCGATGATTTCGGTGTCCGCGACGACCGCCAGCGGTGGCTCCGCCGCGACGCTGTGGCGCGTGTCCTTCTCCGGCACCGAACCGCGACCGCTCACGATGCCGTCGTGGCTCGCCGCCGTCGGAATCGAGACGAACCCGCGTCCGACCTCGTCGCTCGCCATTTTGGCGATGTCGATGGCCTTCCCGCCGCCCACGCCGACGAGATAGCCCGGCTTTACCTCGTTCGCGATGTCGATGACGCGCTGTATCGCGGCGAAACTGGCTTCCTCGATGACGACCGTTTCGACGTCCAAGCCCGCTTCCTCGAACTGCGTCACGACGCGTTTTCCCGCCACCTCGTTCGGCGTCGGACTCGTCACCAACAGCGGCGTCCCCTGCAGATGTAACTCGTCAATCGCGGCGACCGTCTCCGAGAGCACGCCATGACCTACCAGGACGTTCCTCGGTAGCCGAATCCACGACGATTTTTCGAACATATCAGTGGGTCTTTTCTGCGCAGTCAAACACTTTCCCCTCCGGAGACGCGCACGGTCGTGATTGGACCACGACCCCTCCGACTCGCGCCATCCGGATGACAACATCCTTACCGTGATTCGTCGATAGGGATGACAGGATGGATTCGGAGCAGTCGGACGACTTACCGGACGAGTTGGACGTGGACGAACGAGAGATGGAACGACGGAAACAGATTCGGGAGTTCCTCGACCGCTCACGGAGCGGCGCGCCCGCGGCGGGCGAAGCGATCCGTGACCGGTTCTCCGGCGACGAGGTGTTCGAACGCATCGTCGCGACGGCATCGTACGAGTTCAGCTGTTCCGACCGACAGTTGTTCCTCAGCGGTCTCGCCGCCGGGCTCTCGATAATGCTGTCGTTTCTCACCCGCGCGACGGTCGAAGCGACGGTTCCCGGAACCGCCGGTGAAATCCTCGGCTACCTCCTCTACCCAATCGGGTTCGTCTTCATCGTCATCGGCGGCTACCAGTTGTACACCGAGAACACGCTCACGCCGGTCACGCTCGTCCTGACCCGCATCGCGAGCGTTCCCCTCCTGCTTCGCGTCTGGGGCATCGTCTTCGTCGCAAACATCCTCGGCGCGATACTCGGTGCCGTGTTGCTCGCCGAAACGGGCATCTTTAGCCCGGACGTCGCGCGCGTCGCGACCGAGATGGGAACGCACGCATTGCACACGCCGTGGTTGGACCTGTTCTTCAAGGGCATCGTCGCCGGATGGCTCGTTGCGGGGATGGTGTGGATGACCCACGCGGTCCGGGAATCGACCGCCCGCGTCCTGCTCGTGATCTTCATCATGGCGCTCATCCCGGCGAACGGGTTGTTCCACTGCGTCATCGCCACCTGCGAGGTGTTCTACCTGGTCTTCAGCGGGAGCGCCGGTGTCGTCGCCGCCCTGTCCGGCGTGACGCTGCCGATAACGCTCGGCAACACCGTCGGCGGCGTGTTGCTCGTCGCGATATTGAACTACAGCCACACGCAGGAGAGTTCGCTGGACGAGAGCGAACAGCGGGACTTCAAACTCCAGTGGTTCGAGTGGCTGTTCGAACAATCGCCGCGAGAATAGTTCGTTGGCGGATGCGGGCGTGAAGTCGGGTTTCGTGTGAGATACAGGGCACATATCGATAACGGAACTCAGTCGGTCTGCAAGGCGAGTTCGGTTGATGAGGGCGGAGAGAAAAACGATAGGCGGCTTCATTTCAGCAGCCACTTAAAACCATTCTGAACGGCTTCCGTACCGCCGGATTCGACGATATCGCCGTGGCCGGGAATCAGGCGGTCGAAGTCCCACGCAAGGATGTTCCGCACCGACTGGGTGAGTGTTTCCTTGTTTCTAATGGGAAGTTTGAATTCCGGAAGCTGTCCAACTCGATTGTAGATGCCGCTTAGCCGGCCAAAAAGTCGCATCTCTAAAGAGCTGTTCTCGGTGATGTGAACACCCATGTCGCCTAGAATGACGGTTTTACTTGGCCGATGAAAGAACGCGAGTTCGGTGATCCACCAATTGCCCATAAGCGCGGTCTGGTCGATGTCGGTACTCCAGCGAGGGTCCGGCGTGCTCCCGAGGAGGCCGTCGAATCGGAGGTCAGGTCGTCGAGCGGGTAATCCCGGCGCAGCGAACAGTTTGACGTCAGGATAGGCCGCCCGATACTGTTCCATATACAAGTGACCGTGGAGTTTACTCGTCGGTACGACGAACCGAACGTCACCGAGTGCATCGAGCGCGGCTTTCACCTCGTATGTCAATTCCGCCGGTGACTGAACGAAGAGACTCCCGTCCGAGAGACGGATGACGGCCATGATGCGATTGGTCCGGATTCCATGAAATCGGAGGGAATCCTCGTACACCCACAGGTTCGTCGAGAGTTTCGTGAGAACGCTATCGTGTGACTGTTGAAAAGGCATACGAATGCCGGAGATAGGGTGACGAGTAATCTAAAGTTTTCCCGAGGATCTCGCGTCTAAGCGGGGTAGGATGGCGTATCGTGGGTGAGTTCGACAGAACCAGAGAAACCAAGACCAAACTCAACGCAGTCCGCTCGTCGCCTTCAGATCGTATCCAGCACGCCCAGAATCCGCTCCTCGTTCTCGCGGCCGGGGTCGTACTCTTCTCCATCACGCTCGCTTTCCAAGTGCTCCTCGACGGTGCGCTCCATGGCCACGTCGAGCGGCGTGGATTCCCACCCGAGCGCTTCCAGTTTGTTCGTGTCGAGGACGTGCGGGTAGTCGCGGTAGAGGATGTAGTCGTCGGTGGAGAGGTCCGCCGTCGAGAGTTCGCGGTCGCTGGCGTGGACGAGTTCCACCTCGGTATCGAGCGCGTCGGCGATGAGCGAGAGCATCTCGTCCATGGTAACCAGTCGGTGGTCGCCGACGTTGTAGGCCTCGCCGGGTTCGCCCTCTTCGGCGACGATGCGGAGCGCGCTGGCCACGTCCTCCGCGTAGGCGCGGTGCCAGAGATTCCCGCCGTCGCCGGGGACGACGAGGCGGTCGTGCTCGTTCACGCGGTCGATCCAGAAATCCAGGCGCTCGGTGTAGTCGTAGGGTCCGTAGACGATGCACGGTCGGACGCTCATCGCGTTGACGCCGCGCTCTGCGGCCTCGAAGATGGCTCGGTCGCCCTCGGCCTTCCGCGGCCCGTAGGTCTCCCCGGAGTCGTCGGTGGCCTGTTCGGCCGTGCAGTCACACAGTTCGGTGTCGTTCTCGCGCTTCGGAATCACTTCTCTGCCGTAGGCGCTCCCGCTGGAGATGTAGACGTATCCCTCGACGTCCGCGAAGATTTCCGTCGCCGAACGCACCTCGCGGGGTTTGTACGCCACGCAGTCGATGACGATGTCGGGATCCACTTCGTCGCGCGCCGCTTCGAGCGCGCTGTCGTTCGTCCGGTCGCCCTCGAAGTGGCTCACACCTTCCGTCTCCGAAAACGGGTTGTCGTGGTTGCCGCGATTGAAAATCGTCACGGCATATTCGTTGTCGAGCAGGTCGGTGACGAGGTGACGACCGATGAATCGCGTCCCCCCGATGACGAGTGCTGTGTCCATGCCGGTCCGATTGCGTGGCGGGCGGAAAACGATACCGAAGGCGGAGAAGTGGGGGTGGGCGGACCGAACGGACCGCCGTCGGTGGCGACACCGCAAAACTGGACGGTTGGCCGGGAAGAAAGCGATATGCTGGAGGAGAATTTTCACATCGAGTAACTATCGCCGTTGAGACGGGCCATCGAAAGATAATCTCGCTCCAGAACGATGCATGTGCAACAGATGCGGCCGGTAGAATGTTTATTGTTCATCCCGGAGTAGGCCAAGTATGCAAGTGCGCGAAGCGCGAACCGAGGACATCGCTGGAATCCAAGACGTCGCAGAGAAGTCGTTGACTGCCTCGTACTCGCACTTTTTGGACGACGAGGTGATCGAACACGCCATCGAGGAGTGGTACGACGACGAGAATCTGGAAGGCGAGTTCCAGAGCAGGGGCACGCTGTACCTCGTCGCGCTCGACGGCGGCGACGTGGTCGGGTTCACCCAGAGCGAAGTACTGCCCGACAGTCCGGAAGGGAACATCCTCTGGCTCCACGTCGACCCCGATCGACGCGGTGAGGGGGTCGGGACCAAGCTTCTCGGCCAGACGAAGGAGAAACTCGAAGACAAGGGCGTCGAGAACCTCTCGGGGCTCGTTCTCGAAGACAACGAGGACGGCAACGAGTTCTACCGCGAACACGACTTCACCAAGGTCGGCGAGCGCACGGCCGAAATCGGCGAGGCGACCTACACCGAGAACGTCTACGCGGAGAGCGACGAACCGATACTCGAAGCCCGCGAGTTCGACGGCGAAACCCGATACATCAACCACTCCGAGAGCAGTCGCGGCTCGAAAGCGCCGTTCTTCGCCGTGTTCAACGACGAGGACTGCGAGGAGCGCTACGGCTACTACTGCTCGAACTGCGAGACGCTCGACAACGCGATGGACAGCATGGAACGCATCGAGTGTAACGAATGTGGCAACAAGCGAAAGGCGGCGCGGTGGGACGCGGCCTACCTCTAACTCTAAAAAGTCGAACTCCCTTTTTCAGTCGTCAGACGGGACGCGAAACCCCGAGGATCGACGGACCGCGGGCACCGGACGGGGTGGCGACGTGCGAACGTCTTCCTTCCCTTCCTCGATGGCCTGCCGGTACGCGTCGGGCATGATTTTCACGAACGAGACGGAGTCCCACTCGTCCAACAGCGACAGCGCCGTTTCGCTCCCGGTCGCGGCGGCGTGGTTCTCGACCAGCCGCCGAACGACCTGCTCGTCGCGCTCGTCCATGTCCGACGAGAGCGTCACGGTCTCGTCGTTGACGCGCTCCCGGAACGCATCGTTTTCGCCGTCGTCCAGCACGTAGGCCACGCCACCGGTCATCCCGGCGGCGAAGTTCTCGCCCGTCTCGCCGAGGACGACCGCGACGCCGCCGGTCATGTACTCACAACCGTGGTCGCCGACGCCCTCGACGACAGCTTTCGCGCCACTGTTCCGAACGGCGAAGCGCTCGCCTGCGACGCCGTTGACGTACAGTTCGCCCTTGGTCGCGCCGTACAGCGCGACGTTGCCGATCACGATGTCGCTCGCATCGTACGCGGCTTCGTCCGGCGTATCGACCACGAGTCGCCCGCCGGAGAGACCTTTCCCGACGTAGTCGTTGGCCGCGCCCGTCAGGAACAGGTCGAGACCGGACTGGGCGAACGCGCCGAAGCTCTGGCCCGCGTAGCCGTCGAAGTGGCAGGTGACGGACCCGTCCGGCAGGCCCGCTTCGCCGTGGACCGCCGAGATTCGACCCGAGAGCATCGCGCCGATGGACCGGTCCTGATTCGAAATCGTGCGTTCGAGTTCGACCGATTCGCCGTCCTCGATGGCCGGTCGCGCCGCATCGAGCAGGTCGTGGTCGATGTGGTCGTCCAACTCGTGATCCTGTTCCTGCGTTTTGGTACGACCGTCGCCCGTCGGTTCGGCGAGAACGCGCGAGAGGTCGAGACTGCGCGCCTTCGGGTGGTCGGTCTCGCGCTGGCGGAGCAGTTCGACGCGTCCGACCATCTCCTCGATGGTCTCGAAGCCGAGTTCGGCCATGATCTCCCGGAGTTCCTCGGCGATGAAGACCATGTAGTTGATGACGTGGTCGGGTTCGCCGGGGAACCGCGCCCGGAGGTCCTCGTCCTGCGTGGCGATACCGACCGGACAGGTGTTCTCGTGGCAGTTACGCGCCATCACACAGCCGCTGGTGACCAGGCTCGCCGTCCCGAACGCGTACTCCTCCGCGCCGAGGAGGGCCGCGACGGCCACGTCGCGGCCCGTCTTCAGGCCGCCGTCGACGCTGACGCGGATGCGCGAGCGAAGGCCGGTCTGTCGAAGCATCTGGTTCGCCTCGGCGAGGCCGAGTTCCCACGGCAGGCCCGCGTTCTTGATGGACGTGCGCGGACTCGCACCGGTGCCGCCGGAGTGCCCCGAGATGTGGACTACGTCGGCCTTGGCCTTCGCGACACCGGCCGCGACGGTGCCGACGCCCGCCTCCGAGACGAGCTTCACGTTGACCTCCGACCCGTCGCTTCCCGCCTTCAGGTCGTAGATGAGCTGTTTCAGGTCCTCGATGCTGTAGATGTCGTGTTGTGGCGGCGGCGAGATGAGGCCAACGCCCGGCGTCGCGTGGCGGACGTGAGCGATCATCTCGTTCACCTTCTTTCCGGGGAGGTGACCGCCTTCGCCGGGCTTCGACCCTTGAGCCATCTTGATCTGCACTTCGTCGGCCGATTGCAGGTACCGACTCGTGACGCCGAACCGCGCGCTCGCGACCTGTTTTACCGAGCACTCGCGCTCGGTGTCGAACCGCTCGGGCGGTTCGCCGCCCTCGCCGGTGTTGGACTTGCCGCCGATTCGGTCCATTGCGATGGCGTTGTTCTCGTGCATCTCGGGCGAGAGCGACCCGAGGCTCATCGCCGCCGTCGAGAAGCGGGTGACGACGTCCTCGACGGGTTCGACCTCCTCGACCGGAATCGACTCGCGCGCTTCGGTATCGAATTCGAGCAACCCGCGGAGCGTCTGGAGCGTTCCCTGTTGATCGTTTATGCCCTCGGCGAACGTCTCGTACTCCTCGACGTCGTTCTTCCGAACGGCACGCTGGAGCGCACCGACGGATTTCGGGTTCCACTGGTGGTGGATTCCGTTCGAGCGGTGTTCGTACTCGCCCTTCCGTGCAACCTCGGGGTCATCGAACGCCGCCTCGTGGCGTTCGCGCACGTCTTCCTCTATCTCCTCTACGCCGATGCCTTCGGTGCGGTTCTCCGTCCCGGCGAAGTACTCCTCGACGAACTCGCCGTTCAGGCCGACCGCCTCGAAGATTTGGGCACCGCGGTAGCTCTCGACCGTCGAGATTCCCATCTTCGCCATCGTCTTCAGCAGGCCCTTCTCCAGCGCCGTGACGTATTTGTCGATGGCTTCGCCCTCGTCAGCGCCGTCCGGCCCGGCCACCAGATCAGTGATGGTCCGGTAGGCGAGGTAGGGGTTCACCGCACCCGCGCCGTAGCCGACGAGCGTGGAGAGGTGGTGAACCGTTCTCGGGTCGCCCGACTCCACGACGAGGCCGGTCCTGGTTCGCAGTCCCTCGCGCACGAGGTGATGGTGGACCGCGCTCGTGGCGAGCAGGGAGGGAATCGGAACCCTGTCGGCCGTCGTCGCCTTGTCCGAGAGCACGACGATTTCGGCACCCGATTCGACCGCGTCCTTCGCCTCCTCGCGCACCCGTGCGACCGCCGTTTCGAGGTCGCCATCGGCGTCGAAGGTGATGTCCACGACTTCGGTCGGGAAGTCCGTCCCCTTCACGTTCGCCAGTTCCTCGTCGGTCAACACGGGCGAATCGAGGACGAGTTGTCGGGCGTGGGCGGGCGACTCGTCGAGGAGGTTCCGCTGGCGACCGAGACGGGTTTCGAGGCTCGTCACCAGTTCCTCGCGGATGTAGTCGATGGGCGGGTTCGTCACCTGTGCGAACAACTGTTTGAAGTACGAGAACAGCGGCCGGTCGAAGTCCGACAGGACGGACAGCGGCGTGTCGTCACCCATCGACCCCACCGGGTCCTTGCCCCCTCGGGCCATCGGTTCGAGGAGTTCGCTCAGTTCGTCGTGGGTGTACCCCCAGACGGCTTGCCGGGCGCGGAGCGGGGAGGAGTCACCCGAACCGATATCGTCCTCGTCGAGGAAGTCCTCCAGATCCCCGGAACCATCCCAGTCCGAATCCGTTTCCTCGTCCAGTCGAACTTGCTCCTCGGCGACCCACTCGGCGTACTTCTCG
The DNA here is from genome assembly GCF_024136965.1 of Haladaptatus sp. AB618. Taxonomy (NCBI): domain Archaea; kingdom Methanobacteriati; phylum Methanobacteriota; class Halobacteria; order Halobacteriales; family Haladaptataceae; genus Haladaptatus; species Haladaptatus sp. AB618. Next base: position 419,345 of record NZ_JAMYJX010000002.1, read on the forward strand.
TCGGTCAGGTCGTCGAACACGTCCTCGTCCGAGACGAGACCGCCCTGCTCGGGGTCCGCGAGGAATAGCTGTCCAGGCTTGAGGCGACCCCGCTCGACGACTTCGTCCGGTTCGAGGTCGAGCGCTCCGGCCTCGCTGGCCATCACGAGTCGGTTGTCGGTCGTCACGTCGTAGCGGCACGGACGCAGGCCGTTCCGGTCGAGCACGGCACCGACGCGGTCGCCGTCCGTCGCGGCGACGAGCGCCGGGCCGTCCCACGGTTCGATGAGGGAGGCGTGAAAGTCGTACCACGCGTTCCGGTCGCCGTCGGTTCTGTCGCGCCACGCTTCGGGCACCAACATTCGGAGGGCGTGGGGGAGTTCCCGTCCGTCCTGCATGAGGAGTTCGAGGACGTTGTCCACGACCGCCGTGTCGCTCTGATCGAGCGTCGTCACCGGCGTGACTCGGTCGATGTCGTCGCCGAGCACGTCGCTTTCGAGGTCCGTCTCGCGCGCCGCCATCCAGTTGCCGTTCCCCTGAATCGTGTTGATTTCGCCGTTGTGGATGACGCGGCGGTAGGGGTGAGCGAGTCGCCACGCGCCGAGCGTGTTCGTGGAAAACCGTGCATGAACCAGGGCGAGGGACGATTCGAACAGTTCGTTACGGAGGTCGGGGAAGTAACCGCCCAGTTGGTCACCCTTGAGCAGTCCCTTGTACACGAGCGTCTTCCGGTCGAGCGAGCAAACATAGAACTCCTCCGCGTCCTCGCGCGCCGCGACGGTGTTCTCCAGTGCGCGCCGGGCGACGTACAGCGTCCGGTCGAACTCCTCGACGTCCATCTCCTCACCCGGTGCGACGAAACACTGTTCGATGACGGGTTCCGAGTCGAGCGCCGTCTTTCCCAAATCCCCGTTCTCCGTCGGCACCGTTCGCCAGTCGAAGACGGTCACGCCCTCCGACTGGAGCACGTCCTCGACGGTTTCTTTCAGTTCGGCGCGGAGTTCGTCGTCCTGCGGAAGGAACAGTTGGCCGGCGGCGTACGTCTCCGGCAGGTCGGTGCCGAGTTCGACCGCGAAGAAGGCGTCCGGTCGTTGAACGAGGATTCCGGCACCGTCCCCGGTGTTCGATTCTGCGCCCGTCGTGCCGCGATGTTCGAGGTTGGCGAGTAGCGACAGGCCGTCGGTTACGATTTCGTGGCTGGTGTGGGCGTCGAGGTCCATTACGACACCGACACCGCAGTTCGACCGCTGGTCGGTCGGATCGGCGAGGAAGTCAGTCATATGCGAGCGCATGACAAACACACATAAGAGGTTTCTCCTGAAGGGGAAAGGGTGTGCTATTGTCAATATGTGTTCCTTATATATTGGACGGACGTGTGATAGAAAGGCAAGGAAATGAAAATAATAGGGATATTATGGCGAAAGGGAGGAGAAATATCTCCATATGCGTGCTGTCTCTACAAATAGTCAATGCTGTTCTTTTCGCTCTTTTCGTTCTATTCGCTCTCGATGAGTGCCATCAAATCCTCATCGTCGTAGTTGACCAGGAGTCTCGATTCGTCCTTGAAGGTTCGAAGCGCGATCTGTGTCGAGGAATGTTCGACCCCATCGGTGTGGATGATGTCGTCGATGTACTCCTGCAGGTGGTCGTGGTCACGCAGGTGAGCGATGACGGTGAACGACTTCTCCCCGAGCATGAAATATACCGTTTGGACGCCGGAGATGTTCGTGAGGCACTCGCCAATCTCGTCGTATCCGGGGCCGTAGTCGCTCTTGATTTCGCTGATGACGGTGAGCTCCAGACCGAGCTCCCGCGCGTCGAGTTTCGAGACGGTTCCCGCGAGGATTCCCTGTTTTCGATACTTGTCTAGCCGATAGTACACGGTAGAGGTACTGATATCGAGTTCATCGCTCACTTCGTCGACGTCGATATCCCCCTCTCTGTCGAGCCATTGAAGGATTTTAAAGTCTTTTTCGTCTAGATTGACTTCGGCCATATCTAACTGATTGTAGCCGGGTTTCTAAAACTTTGCTAACGATTCCTGCGTTGGTTGAATGGTGATCCTATGGATTTCAACATATGATATTTGATATTATTATCACAAAATACGCAACTTTTCGTATATTACCCGCTTCCCCACCATCATCTACCTCTCTTTTATATCATATTGTATAAATAACTTTGTGAATATTTGCAGTGAAGGGAAACGTGTTCGACAACCGATGGACGTTCGGGGAGGCTACGAATCGTTCGTCCTATTCGTCCGTCGCATCAGAATCTCGTGTGTGTCTACCGTCGGTTCGTCGTCACACGGTCGCCGTTGGTGATAGCCCCCATCGGACTCCATCTCCCAACAGCGTCGATTGTCGGCGAGCATGGATTCCAGGATGGTCGAGAGTTCCTCCCGAAGCGTCGAATCCCGCACCGGCGCGATGGTTTCGACTCGATTGTCGAGGTTTCTGGTCATCCAGTCGGCCGAACCGATGTAGTAGTCCGGGTCGCCGTCGTTACCGAAATAGAAGATCCGGGAGTGTTCCAGAAACCGACCGACGACGCTGTAGACGTCGACCGTCTCACTCAGTCCGTCCACGCCGGGTCGAAGCCGACAGATGTCCCGGACGATGAGATCGATATCGACGCCGTCCATCGCCGCACGGTACAACTCTTCGACGATTTTCGGATCTTCGAGCGAATTCATCTTGGCGACGATTCGACCGTCCTCGCCCTCGCGGGCCAGTGCCGCCTCGTTTCGAATCGCCTCCGTAAACCGCTCGCGCATGTTCCCCGGCGCGATGAGCAGTTTTCGGTACTCCTCGTGGTGAGTATGGCCGGTGAAGAAGTTGAACAGGGCGCTCAGGTCCTGCCCGATCTTTCGGTCGGCGGTCAACAATCCGAGGTCGGTGTACGTCTTCGCCGTCTCCGAGTGGTAGTTCCCGGTTGCGATGTGCGAGTACAACCGGACGCCGTCTTCCTCCTCGCGGACGACGAGCGCGGTCTTGCTGTGTGTCTTGTAGCCGATGGTCCCGTAGGCGACGTGAATCCCCTCCTCCTCCAGTTTCTTCCCCCACTCGATGTTGTTCTCCTCGTCGAATCGGGCCTTGAGTTCGACCATCACCGCCACCTGCTTGCCGTTTCTCGCCGCCTCGATGAGGCTCTGGACCACCTTCGAATCGCTCGCGGTTCGGTAGATGGAGAGTTTGATGGCGAGCACGTCGGGGTCAGTCGCGGCCTGACTCAGGAACTTCTGGACGGTGTCCTCGAAGGAGTGGTACGGATGGTGCACGAGCACGTCGTTTCGCCGAATCTCCTCGAAGACGTCCACTCGTTCGTCGGGCACGCCGCTGGTGAGTCGCGGATGTGGTTGTGGCGTCCACGGTGCGGACTTCAACTCGGGCCTGTCGAGGTCGGTCAGATCCATGAAATCGCGGAAATCCAGCGGTCCCGGTAGTTCGAAGACCTCGCGCTCGCCCACGTCCAACTGTTCCATCAGGAGGTCCCGAACCGCGTCGGGCATCCCCTCCTCGATTTCGAGACGGACGACGGTGGCGAACCGTCGTTCCCGCAGTACCGTCTCTATCATGTCGATGAGGTCCTCGGCGACCTCCTCGTCCTTCCCGACCTCCGCGTTTCGGGTGACGCGGAACGTCGAATGGTCGATGATTTCGGTGCTCGGAAACAGCAGGTCGAGGTTCGACCTGATGACGTCTTCCAGGGGGACGAACCGCGTTTCGTCCCCGATTCGCACGAGACGCGGCCGGTTTCGCGGAATCTTCACGCGCGAAAACGTCGGCTCCGAGTCCCCGTCCCGGCGGGTCAACACCGCGAGCGAGAGGCTCAAGTTGGAGATGAACGGAAACGGGTGGACCGGGTCGAACGTCAGCGGCGTGAGCGTCGGGAGCACCGACTGCTCGAAGTACTCCCGAAGGTCGTCGCGTTCCGCCGACGAAAGCGAATCGTACGACACGATGTCGATTCCCGCCGCCGCGAGTTCGTCGTGAATCACGTCCCGGTAACAGGCCGACTGGCGACGAAACATGTCGTGTGTCACGTCGAGGATTTCGTCTATCTGCTCCTCCGGCGTCCGGCCGTCGGGCGAGAGTTCGGTGACGTCCGCCGCCATCTGCTGTTTCAGACCGCCGACCCGCTTGCGGAAGAACTCGTCCATGTTCGTCGTGAAGATGGCGAGAAACTTCACGCGCTCCAGCAGCGGGTTGCGCTCGTCTATCGCTTCGTGGAGCACTCGCTTCTGGAATTCGAGTTGACTCAACTCTCGGTTGAGGTAGTATTGCGGGTCACTGAGATCGATATCCGCGTTTTCAGCTCCCGATTCGTCGTCGCCGTCATCCGGTAACTCGTGTTGTGACATGACTACTCGCGGAGGACGGGTCGATTTATTGGGACCGAGGAGTGACGATGGAGTCGTCGCTTCTGTCCGCGTCCGTTCGCAACGACTCCTGTGTGACGAACTCGTCGCGGCGATAATCGTACGCGGTGAGTTCGCCGCCGTAGACACACCCCGTATCGAGACCGACGGCCCATTCGCGTTCGACCGGCCGTTCGAGCACGGTATGACCGAAGAACACCCGTCGCGGGCCGTCGTACCGCTCGAACCAGAACGGCCGGTCGTAGCTCCCGTCAGGGTCCATCGAACGCGTCGTTTCGAGGTCGTCCACGGAGTGCTCCGAAAGCGGTTTTCGCGGGTCAACCCCGCCGTGAACGACGAGCGCGTCTTCCCACGATATCGCCGCCGGGAACTCCCGGACGGACTCGATTTCGTTCTCGCCGAACTCGTCCAGTTCGACGTCCCCGTCGAGGAGTTTCTGCTCGTTGTTACCCCGAATCGACCGGAGGTTGTCGTTCTCCCGTACCAACTCGACGACGCCGAGGCTGTCCGGTCCTTTTCGAATCAGGTCGCCGACGAACACCACGAGGTCGTCGTCGCTCGGCGACAGTTCGTCGAGAAGCGATTCGAGTTCCGGCAGACAGCCGTGAACGTCGCCGACAACGTAGATATCCTCCCACTCGTCGGCGTCGATTCGCTCGTGTGGCACCCCATCGTCGAACGTTGGACTCGAAACCATTGTTGTAGTCGTGGCCGCTCACCGCAACGATAAACGGCCGCTTGGCGGGGAAAATCCGGTCTGCGGTATAAACGGTTTATAATTCCCGACCGTAGCGGTCTGATCGATACGTATGTGAATGAATATCAATAGCGGTGGGGATCTACTCCTCGGTCGCTCGACCCCGTAAATCCGTGCGCTGGATCTTGCCGGTCGTCGTCTGTGGGAGTTCGGCGACGAACTCGATTCGGCGGGGATACTCGTACGCCGCGAGGTCGTTTCGGACGAGGGTGCGTATCTCCTCCCGGAGTGACTCGTCCCCATCGACGCCGGAGGTGGGTTGGACGAACGCCGCGATTATCTCGCCGCGCGTTTCGTCCGGGATGCCGACGACGCCCACCTGTTCGACGGACGGGTGTTCGAGAATCGCCTTCTCGATTTCGCCGGGGCCGACCCGATAGCCGCTGGTGATGATGAGGTCGTCGTCGCGCGATTTGAACCAGATGTAATCGTCCTCGTCCTGCACCGCGAGGTCTCCCGTGAGGTGCCAGTCTCCGACGCGAACCGACTCGGTTTTCTCGGGAGCGTTCCAGTACTCCTCGAATATCGCCGGTTCGGTGGGGTTTCGGACCGCTATCTGGCCGACCTCGCCGCGGGGTAGTTCCGTCCCAATCTCGGGGTCCACGATGGCGACGTCGTGGCCCGGAACGGGTTTTCCCATGCTCCCCGGTTTCGCCTCGAACCAGTCGTGACAGTTGGCGACCAGCAGGTTCGCCTCCGTCTGGCCGTACAGTTCGTTCACCGTGACGCCCGCCAGTTCCTCCTCGGCCCACGCGAGGATTTCCGGGGTCAGCGGTTCGCCGCCGGTACTGATGGAATCGAGGTCGAGGTCGTAGGCGTCGGTCGGGTCGGACACCTCCATCATCATGCGGATGGCCGTCGGCGGGATGAACGCGTCCGTGACGCCGAACTCCTCCGCGATTTCGAACGCTTCTTCGGCGTCGAACTTCCCCATCGGATAGCCGACGACGGGGCGGCCGTAGTGCCACGACGGATACAGCAGGTCGCCGAGCGCGCCGATCCACGCCCAATCGGCGGGCGTCCACGCCACCGTCTTTCCGACCACATCCCGTTCGAAAACCATCGAGTACGTCGGGCAATGGCCGATCCAGACGTGGTGTCCGTGGAGCGCACCTTTCGGCGGTCCGGTGCTCCCGCTCGTGTACATGACGATGGCGGGCGTCTCCGGCGTCGTCTCGGCGAGTTCGAACGAGCGTGCTCCATCTCGGAGGAGGTCCTCGAAGTCGATTGCATCACCCTCGGCGTCGCCGTCCACCTCGACGACGTGGTCGAGGTTCGGACAGTCGTCCCGGACGTCCGCGAGCGTCGGTCGGACCGATGCGTCCACGACGGCGACCATCGCGCCGCTGTCGTCGAGTCGGTAGCCGAGCGATTCGGACCCGAACAGCACCGACAGCGGTATCGATATCGCGCCGAGTTTCCAGCACGCCAGATGGGTAATGGGGTTGGCCGGTTTCTGCGGAACGGCGACCGCTACCCGGTCGCCGAACCCGACGCCGAGGTTCGACAGGGCGTTCGCAACACGGTTGGACAGCACGTCGATGTCGTGGAACGTGTACGTCTCCCGTCGCCCGTCGGGGTACGCTTGGAACAGCGCCACCGACCCCTTCGGGTCGTCGTGCTTCCGGAGCAGGTCGTCCGCGATGTTGAACGACTCGGGCAGGTCCCACGAGAAGTTCTCGCGGGTCGTTTCGTACGTGTCGTCGAGCGTGACGTACTTCGGCATGGTAACTGCTTACACGCGCGCGACTATCTAATCCAAGGTTCACATGTCACGGTCGGTGGCTGGCTACCCGATTCCGGTCGGTCCGTTTCGACTCATCCCGTCGAGGATGTATCTCTCCAGACGAAATTCTCGTCAAACTATAAATGGGGCTGAGAGAAAGTGCTCGTCATGAACGTACCGAACTCGACGGCCGCTATCGATCACAGTGGGGTGGCCCACGCATGAGTTGGATCGTCATCGCGCGCAAGGATTTCGAGGACGCCGTCCGTTCGAAGACGTTGTGGGTCATCACGGTCCTGTTCGTCGTCTTTACCGCGGGTGGCTTGTACGGCATTCAGTTAGCCTTCGAGGATCTGTCGGCGAACGCGGCCGTCAGGTTTCTCGACGTACCGGCGGGCCTGATCGTTCCGCTCGCGGCCATCGTCGTGGCGTATCTCTCCATCGCGGGTGAACGCGAGTCGGGGAGCATCAAACTCCTGCTCGGGCTACCGCACAGCCGACTCGATCTCGTTCTCGGGAAACTCGTCGGTCGAACGGCCGTCGTCGCGGTTGCGACGGTCGTCGCTTTCGCGAGCGCTGCCGTCGTCCTCGTCGTCTATTACGGGACATTTCCCGTCGTGAAACTCCTCCTGATGGGATTGCTCACGTTCCTGTTAGGGCTCGTCTTCGTGGCTATCGCCATCGGCCTGTCGGCCATGACCGCGAAACGGTCGCGGGCGATGGCGGGCGCGATAGGGTTGTTCTTCCTCTTCGAACTGCTGTGGAGTATCGTGACGACGGGCATCGCGTTGTTGTTTGACCTCGGGACGAGCGGCGGAAAGTTTCCGGCGTGGTACTACCTCCTTCAGCGCCTCAACCCGAAGAACGCCTACGGTATCGCCGCCAAAATCGTCGCTCCCATGAACAAGGATTACGCCATCACGTCGAACGGGAGCGGAAACGAGGCCCAGCAGACGACGGAAGCCGCGAAGAGCATGGCCGACACGGTCATCGGCGGGCACGTCCCGTTCTATCTCGATAACTGGTTCGCGTTCGTGATTCTCGCCCTGTGGTTGGTGGTGCCGCTCGCGTTCGGCTACTGGCGGTTCAAGCGCGTGGACGTGAGCTAAAAACGAACTTCCGTTCAGTACGACTTCGCGAAGTACGCCGTCTCCTCCGCTTCGTCGCCGCAGATGGAACACTCGTCGCCGCAGGGTTCCTCGTCTCGGTCGAGTGGCACCATGACGATTTCCGCCGAAATCTGGTCCTTGATCTCTGTCTCACAGTCCTCGTCGCCACACCACGCGGTCTTCACGTAGCCGCCGTGCTGGCCGATGGTGCCGAGGATGTCGGCGCGCGAGTCGGCCTCGCGGACGTTCTCCTCCAGGTTCTCCTCGGCCGCCTCGTACATCTTGTCGAACACGACGTCGAAGTGGTTTTCGATGGTTTCGGCGATGCCCGCGCGGTCCTCCACGACGTTCTCGCCGTCGGGGCGGTGAACGACCGTGATCTCGTCGTCTTCGACCTCGTGCGGGCCGATTTCGAAGCGGACGGGGACGCCCTTGAGTTCCCACTCGTTGAACTTGAAGCCGGGGTTGCGCTCGTCGCGGTCGTCGAGTTCGACGCGGACGCCCGCGTCTTCGAGGTCCTCCGCGATGCCCTCGGCGTACGAGAGCACTTCCTCGCGGTTCTCCTCCTGCCAGATGGGGACGATGACGACCTGCTCGGGCGCGAGCGTGGGCGGGCAGACGAAGCCCTGCTCGTCGCTGTGGGTCATGATGAGCGCGCCGAGTGCGCGCCACGACAGTCCCCACGAGGTGGTGTGGGCCACACGCTCGTCCTCGTTCTCGTCGGTGAAGTAGAGGTCGTACGCCTCCGCGAAGCCCTGCCCGAGGTAGTGGCTCGTCGCGCCCTGCACCGACTTGCCGTCGGGCATGAGCGCCTCGACGGTCGTCGTGGTGTCCGCACCGGGGAACTTGTCGTGTTCGGGCTTGCGGCCGGGCATGACCGGAATCGCCAGCACCTCCTCGAAGACTCGCTGGTACTGGTCGAGTCGGGTCATCGTCTCGTCCCACGCCTCGTCGCGGGTCTCGTGTGCGGTGTGACCCTCCTGCCAGAGGAACTCCTTCGTGCGGAAGAACGGCTTCGTATCCGTCGCTTCCCATCGGATCACGCTACACCACTGGTTGAGTCGGAGCGGCAGGTCGCGGTGGCTCCGGACCCACTGGCTCATGAACGGCGTGATGATGCTCTCGCTGGTGGGGCGGAACGCGAGACGCTCGTCGAGTTCGTCGTGTCCGCCGTGGGTCACCCACGCGACTTCCGGGTCGAACCCTTCCACGATGTCGCTCTCGCGTTCGAGGTAGCTCTCGGGGATGAGCGCGGGGAAGTAGGCGTTCTGCGCGCCCGTCTCCTTGAACCAGCCGTCGAGGCGGTCCTGCAGGCCCTCCCAGAGGGCATAGCCGCGGGGTCGGGTCACGATGAAACCGCCCATCGGCGCGTAGTCGGCGAGACCCGCCTTCAGAACCACTTCGGCGTACCAGTCGCCGGGACTGTACGATTTGGACTCGGTGATGCCGAGTTCCTGATCGTCGTTGCTCATTACTCCTACCCAGTCCGGATGCGGTCTTAAATGTCCTGAAGCAACGACACGGGGAGGTGAGTCGGGGTGGTTTCGGTTTTGTCGTGATTGCAGTTACTGAGAAGTGGTCCTCTCGGCTAATGCAATCACGACAAAACCAGAATCATACCCAAACTGATCTCTCCGCCGAATTTTCAACTTCCGTGTCAAAACTCCACGCCGGTCTCCAACTCCTCTTCGACCATCTTGTCCCCATCCTCGTCGAACCGGAACCACCCCGAAAACGTCTCGCCTGACAACAGAGACGGCATCCAGAGTTCGTCTTCCTCCCACATCTCGTCGTAGGGCATCTCATCGACGTCGAACCATCCCGGGTCCGCCTCTTCGGTCTCTCGCGGTGTCCCCGAAAACTCCTCGGCGCGGAAGACGTGGACGAACATCTCCGACTGCTCCCCGAAGACGAACTCGAACTCGCCGACCTTGGTCGGGTTCTCGACGGACACGCGAACCTCCTCTTGGACCTCCCGTACCGCGGCTTCGCGGGGCGTTTCGCCCTCCTCGACTTTTCCGCCTGGACCGACGAGTTTGCCCTCGCCGAGGCCGCGCTTCTTGCGGATGAGGAGGATTTCGTCGCCCCGAATCGGGTAACAGAGCGTCGCGGGTTGCATATCCCTCTACTGTCAGCGAACCGTACTGAAGGTTCCGAACCGACGGCTGGTGGAGCGAACCTTTTTGAATTCAATTATCCAACAAATAAATATGGGAATTCCAATCGAGGCCGCACCGGCCGGGGAGATGAGGCGCTGGTACAAGTGGCTCGGGTTGTTCGTGCTGGTCGCAAACGTCGGGTTGGTCGCCGTGTTCGGACTACAGGAACTGTCCGCGACGGGCCAACTCGCGCAGTTCTGTGTCGCCCTCGTCGCTGGCGTGCTGTTGATCCTGTCGAGTTTCGACCTGCCGTGGGGCGTCGAATGGTATCGCCTCGCCGGTGCGGGATACGTCTGTCTCGCGTCGCTGTTCCTGTTCAGCGGCGTCGATGCCGGACTGTGGATGCTCGCGGTGAGCTTCATCGGCGCACTCACGATAGCCACGTTCGGCTTCGACCTCGCACTCGGAGGCCGCTTTTTCCGGGCCAACACCGACGCTTAATCGACGGAAAACGGACTCTCTCCCTCCGTCCAATCCCACCCCGGCAGTCGCGTCTGAAACCCGGCGGCGAGGGCGGCGTCCAAGTCGTCCCTGCCCGCTTCCTCGTCGTCCAGATGGTGCATGATGTCCGCGTAGTGGAACGTGGCTTCGCCGAGCAGTCGGAACGGTTGATTCCCGGCGATCATCCCGGCGAGTTCCCGGCCGAGGAGTTCGTCCACGACGAACCCGGGGTAGTCCTCCTGCACGTCGAGGTCGCGGAGGAGGGCGACGAGCGCGGCGACGTTCACGGCGAGGTCCCCGTCGGCGAAGATGGCGTCCACTTCGGTCCGGTACTGCGGTTCTGACACCGAATCGACGTCCGTTCCGAACGCTTCGCCGAGGTTCGCTCGGACGTCGTTGATGAGCGCCACGACTTCGGTCCGCTCGCGGACCCATTCGTACTCGTCGGCGACCGTGGCGGGTGAGAGTTGCATAGGGGACCTGTCGTGTAGGATCACTTTAGGAGTTTTGAGAAAGCTTTTATAACCACACCGTTTAGTGGGTGATAAGCGGGTTTTCCTGTGTCATCCATGAGCAGATTGCTTTCGGAGACCGGGACCACATTATGCGCATTCATGCGTATCCGACAATCCCGCAGAACAAGCGAGACAATCTATGCTGTGCTGTATACGTCGTAGTGAACACGGTGGTTTTCCCCGCCGTCTGCGGCAATCCAAAATACGCCGGACCGACAGCATTCGCTCTCTCAACGGACGAAGCGGACTGTTTTCACCATGAGTAAAGTAGAGCAACAACTCGAAGACCTCAAAGCAACGATCACGAGCGAACTACCGAGCGACATTTCGGTATCTGACGTCAAATACGAAGGACCGGAACTCGTCGTCTACACGCGTGACCCGAAGAAGTTCGCGCGCAACGGCGACCTCATCCGAAAGTTGGCGAGCCAACTGCGAAAGCGCATCACGGTTCGTCCCGACCCCGATGTTCTTTCGCGTCCCGATACGGCTCGTAGCGAAATCCTCGACGTTATCCCCGAGGAAGCGGGCGTTACCGACCTCGATTTCCACGCCGATACCGGCGAAGTCGTCATTCAAGCCGAAAAACCCGGTATGGTTATCGGTAAACACGGCAGTACGCTCCGAGAAATCACACAGGAAGTCGGCTGGACGCCGGAAGTCGTCCGGACGCCGCCGATCGAATCCTCGACGGTCTCCAACGTCAGGAATTTCCTGAAACAGGAACGCGACGACCGACGCAACATCTTGGAGAAGGTCGGTCGCCAGATTCACCGCGAGGAGATGAGCAACGAGGAGTGGGTTCGCATCACGACGCTCGGCTGCTGCCGAGAAGTCGGACGCGCGAGCTTCATCCTCTCGACGCCCGAGACGCGTATCCTCATCGACTGCGGTGACAAACCAGGTTCCGACGACGTGCCGTACCTCCAAGTCGAGGAGGCACTCGGTGCGGGTGCGGCCACCATCGACGCGGTGGTGCTCACCCACGCTCACCTGGACCACAGCGCGCTCATCCCGCTCCTGTTCAAATACGGCTACGACGGCCCGATCTACACGACGGAGCGACCCGCGACCTGATGGGTCTGCTCCAACTCGACTACCTCGACGTGGCCGCCAAGGAAGGCCGCGTGCCACCGTACGAGAGCGAAATGGTTCGGGAAGCGCTCAAACACACCATCCCGCTCGAATACGGCGACGTGACCGACATCGCCCCCGACGTGAAACTCACGTTCCACAACGCGGGCCACATTCTCGGCTCCTCGGTCACGCACTTCCACATCGGCGACGGACTGTACAACGTGGCGTTCTCGGGCGACATCCACTACGACGACACGCGCCTGTTCAACGGCGCGGTGAACGACTTCCCGCGCGTCGAGACGCTCATCCTCGAATCGACGTACGGTGGTCGCAACGACTACCAGACCGACCAGAAGGATTCCGAGGAGAAACTCAAGCGGGTCATCAACGAGACGTACGAGAAGGGCGGCAAGGTCGTCATCCCCGCGTTCGCGGTCGGTCGTTCACAGGAGATGATGCTCGTCATCGAGGAGGCGATGCGCAACGGCGACATCCCGGAGATGCCCGTCCACCTCGACGGGATGATCTGGGAGGCGACGGCGATTCACACGACGTATCCCGAGTACCTGCGTGATGATCTCCGGGACCGCATCTTCCACGAGAACGAGAACCCGTTCCTCGCCCCGCAGTTCAACCACATCGACGGCGGTGAGGAGGAACGACAGGACGTGGCGGACGGCGACCAGTGTATCATCCTCTCGACGTCCGGGATGGTCACCGGCGGCCCCATCATGTCGTGGCTCGAACACATCGGCCCGGACCCGGACAGCAGGATGGTGTTCGTCGGCTACCAGGCACAGGGTACCCTCGGACGCCGTATCCAGAGCGGATGGGACGAAATCCCGCTCAACGGACGCGGCAACCGGAGCAAGACGCTCAACCTCAAACTCGACGTGGAAACGGTCGATGGCTTCTCCGGCCACGCCGACCGCGCCGGTCTGATGAACTTCGTCAAGACGATGAACCCGCGACCCGAGAAGGTCCTCTGTGTCCACGGTGACGAGAGTTCGACCCAGGACCTCTCCTCGTCGCTCTACCACGAGTTCAACATCCGAACGTTCGCGCCGAAGAACCTGGAAACGTTCCGCTTCAAATAGAATCGCCGTTTCGGACCGCTTCGCCTTTTCAGTGCTCGACGTACTCCACCAACACGCCGCCCGTCGATTTCGGGTGGAGGAACGCCACGTCGTGACCCCACGCGCCGAGTCGCGGTTCCTCGTCGATGAGGGAAACGCCGTGGTCGCGGGCCGTTTCGAGCGCGCCCTCGATGTCGTCGGTTTCGAGCGCGACGTGGTGAATTCCGGGTCCGTTCCGTTCGAGGTACCGCGCAATCGTGCCGTCTTCGAGCGGTTCGAGCAGTTCGAAATAACTCCCGTCGAAGTCGAGGAAGACGACGGACATCCCGTCGAACACCTCCTCGTGGACGACCGGGGCGTCGAACAGCGCTTCGTAGGTTTCGGCGAGTTCCGCGGCGTCGTCGGTTGCGATACCGATGTGGTCGATTTGCATATCCTATTCTCATTCCGGGAGCGGATAACTTCGATGAAATCGCCGTTCGATGGCTGTTCGATGGCCGTTCGAGTGCCGCCCGAGTGTCGTCCGATGGCTGGTTCCAGGAATCCGCTCGGCGGGATTTCCGCCAACAAAGGCACTATCACGCCTCGCTTCGTGAATCGGTCCATGACGCCGACGGAGCTTCGCTCGGAGATTCCGGTATTGAACCGCACGACGTACATGAACACGGGCGCGAGCGGTCCCAGTCCCACTCGCGTCGTCGAAGCAGCCGAATCCTGTCTGGAACGCCACGAGTACGAGGCCTCGGCCGCGGAGGGGATGTACCCGATGGCGTTCGACGTGTTCGACCGAACGCGGGAAACCGTCGCCGACCACCTCGGCGCGTCGGCGGACGAGATCGCGCTCACACAGAGCACGACCGACGGCATCAACCGAATCGCGGCCGCACTCGACTGGGAGGAGGGAGATACGGTCGTTCGGACCGACCTCGAACACTCGGCGGGAATCCTCCCGTGGAAGCGGTTGGAAGGGCACGGCGTCGAGACTCGTACCCTCGCAAGCGAGAACGGGCGACTCGATACGGACGCCGTCAAGGACGCAGTCGCGGGTGCGAAACTCCTCTGTTTCAGTGCATTGACGTGGACGCACGGGACGATGCTTCCGGTCGAGGAACTCACGTCCATCGCGCACGACGCGGGGGCGCTCGTCCTCGTGGATGCGGTACAGTGTCCGGGGCAGATGGCGACCGACGTGACCGAATGGGGTGCTGACTTCGTCGCCGGAGCGGGGCACAAATGGTTGCTTGGACCGTTCGGCGCGGGGTTCTGCTTCGTCCGGGACGGGGCGGAAACTGACCTCGAACCCGCACACATCGGCTACCGGAGCGTCGAAGACCCCGACGCGGAGACGTTCTCCTACGAACCCGGTGCGCGCCGACTCGAAGTCGGAACCGTCTCGCCCGCTCCGTACGCCGGGCTTGGGGAGGCCATCGACCTCATCGAGGAACTGGGCTACGAAACCATCGAGAGTCGAATCCGTGAACTGACCGACCGACTCAAGAAAGGGCTCGTCGCCGCCGACGGCGTTCGGTTGCTCAGCCCACGCGAGTACGAATCCGGGCTGGTGACGTTCGAGGTGGACGACCCGGACGAGTTCGTCGAACGACTCGTCGACGAGGACGTTCGTATTCGTCCGCTTCCGTATCCCGGGAACTCCGTTCGCGCCTCGGTACACGTCTTCAATACCGAGGACGACATCGACGCGCTGCTGGAGTACGTCTGAGCGGCGAACCACGTTCCCTATTCTCCTCGAATCAGGACGGCCGTACCCATACGTTCATCGTGCCATCTGTTGTCATGGTATGCGTCCGTCGGACCGAGGAGTTCGGTATCGGCCGACGGTGGGGGAAAAGGATGTCTCACGATACACAACGAAAAGGATACGTTATCGCCGTCGACGGAATAACCGACGTGGACCGCTTCATGGACGAGTACCTCCCCGCTACCGGGGAGACGGTTGCGGACCACGATGGCGAGGTACTCGTCGGATCGACCGACATCGACGTGATAGAAGGCGACTGGGACCACTCCTTGACCGTCGTCCTCGAATTCCCGTCCGTCGAAGCCGCCGAGGAGTGGTACAACGACGATACCTATCAGGAACTCAAGCGGGTTCGCCACGAGACCTGCGAGTACACCGATTTGATCATTACCTCCTCGTTCTCGCCCGACGACCTCGACTGAGGAGGTACTCAGCAAGCACTTTTCGAACGGGTCGAGGGGGTTCGATTCGCCCGATTAAATCGCCGTGCCCGGCCGGTACTCGCCGAACACGTCCCGGAGCACGTTACATATCTCGCCGACGGTGGCGTAAGCCTTCACCGCGTCGACGATGTACGGTAGGAGGTTCTCGTCTCCCTCCGCCGCATCGCGGAGCGCGGCGAGAGTTTCCTCGACCGCCTCGTCGTCCCGTTCGTCCCGAACCTCGCTCAGGTTCTCGATCTGACGGCGTTCGTCTTCGGCGGTCACCTCCTGAACGTCTATCTCGGCCTCCTCGTCCACCTCGAATTCGTTGACGCCGACGATGGTTCGCTCGCCCGCCTCGATCTCCTGCTGGCGGTCGTAGGCCACGTCCTGAATCTGCCGCTGGACCCACTGGCTCTCGATGGCCGAGCGCATGCCGCCCTTCTCGTCGATAGTGTCGAGCAGGTCGAACGCCTCTTCTTCCAAGTCGTCCGTGAGCGCCTCGACGTAGTAGCTCCCGGCCAGCGGGTCGATGGTGTCCGCCACGCCGCTCTCGTGGGCCAGAATCTGCTGGGTGCGGAGCGCGGTTCGCACGCTCTCTTCGGTCGGGAGCGCCAGCGCCTCGTCCTTCCCATTCGTGTGCAGGCTCTGCGTGCCGCCGAGCACCGCCGCGAGCGCCTGGTACGCCACACGGACGACGTTGTTCTCGATCTGCTGGGCGGCCAGCGTCGACCCCGCCGTCTGGGTGTGGAATTTCAATTGTTTGGATTTCTCGGACTCCGCGCCGAAACGCTCCTCCATGATTTTCGCCCACATGCGCCGCGCGGCGCGGAACTTCGACACTTCCTCCAGAATGTCGTTGTGCGCGTTGAAGAAGAACGAAAGCTGTGGCGCGAAGTCGTCCACGTCCAACCCGGCGTCGAGTGCCGCCTCGACGTACTCGATACCGTCGCCGAGCGTGAACGCCAGTTCCTGTGCCGCCGTCGCGCCCGCCTCGCGGACGTGGTAGCCCGAAATCGAGATGGTGTTGAACTTCGGCACCTCCTCGGCACAGAATTCGAAGATGTCCGTGATGATGCGCATCGACGGTTCAGGCGGGTAGATGTACGTGTTCCGCGCGATGTACTCCTTGAGCAGGTCGTTCTGAATCGTTCCCCTGAGCTCCTCCCGCGGAACGCCTTGTTCGTCGCCGACCGCGATGTACATCGCCAGCAGCACCGACGCGGGCGCGTTGATGGTCATCGACGTGCTCACCTCGTCCAGCGGAATTCCGTCGAACAGCGTCTCCATGTCCGCCAGCGAGTCGATGGCGACGCCCGACTTCCCGACTTCCCCGGCCGACATCTCGTCGTCCGACGTGTAGCCCATCTGGGTCGGCAGGTCGAACGCCACCGACAGCCCCGTCTGGCCGTTGTCGATGAGGTAGTGATAGCGCTCGTTGGTCTCCTCCGCCGTCCCGAACCCGGCGTACTGGCGCATCGTCCACAACCGCCCCCGGTACATTGTCGGGTAGACCCCGCGCGTGTACGGGTCCTCACCCGGATAGCCGATGTCCTCGTCGTACTCCGCGTCGCCGATGTCGTTCGGCGTGTACAGTCGCTCGACCGTCTGTCCGTCCGTGTCGGTCGTGAACTCCTCCTTTCGCTCGCCGAAGCGCTCCAGCGTCGGGTCGAGGGTTTCTTCTTCCCACTCGTCTTTCCCCCGGCGGATTTTGTCGAGGTCGTCCGCGTCAAACATTGCCTGAACTGTTGTGGGGATTCGCCTTAAGGATTGACGGACGGCCTCGACGGCGGTGGTGATGAGGCGGAGTTCGTGGCAGCACAGTTGCTGTGACGACGGTCCGAAACGTTGCTGGGCGTTCATGCCGAACGGATCGAACTCGTACTCTCCTTCTCAGAAGCCTCTCAATTGCAGTCGAAAACGCATGGGAG
Source organism: Haladaptatus sp. AB618 (assembly GCF_024136965.1). Taxonomy (NCBI): domain Archaea; kingdom Methanobacteriati; phylum Methanobacteriota; class Halobacteria; order Halobacteriales; family Haladaptataceae; genus Haladaptatus; species Haladaptatus sp. AB618. The sequence goes on from NZ_JAMYJX010000002.1 coordinate 436,680, forward strand.
AACCGACTCCCGGAAAATCGCGCCGTTAGTGGTCGTCTTCGCGCCACTTGTGTTCACATTCGGTACAGACGAAGAATCGGGTTTCGCTCTCGTCGGCCGAGCGAATCTGTTGGAGGTACCAGTAGGCTTCGTCGTTGTCACAGCTAGGACACCGTGCACTGGTTTTGGGCAGGCCGTTGCTGCCGCCACCGCTCTCGATGATCTCGCTGGCTTCCTGGTCCTCGGTGATGACGTACTCCGATGAGTCGCCGCGCGGCGTTTCGTGACCACAGCTCCCGCAGACCCAGAACCCGTCGTTCGCTTTCATCATGGAACCGCACTCGTCACAGAACTCCATTGTTGTCCCGGACTAACAAACGCGGCCATTTAAGTCGCGTGCTTTTTCCCATCCACTGAATCAGCCCTCGCCTTCTGATTGGTACGGTTCGCCGACCGCCTCCCTCGGCAGGACGTTGTTGATTTCGGCTTCGAGGTCGCGAGCGGACTCGTACTCCGACTGATCGGTTTCGGCGATGAGTTCCCCGAGGTTCCTCTCGCCCTCGGCGAGCACGAGGATCGTTTCTTCCAGTTCCACGGCCGCATCGTCGCGCGGAATGGGATAGGAGAGTTCCCGAAACACCGTCTCGACGCGGTTGTACTTGACTCTCTGTGCCATGGTACATAGACGGTCGGGTCGTCCTTAGATGTTATCACACACCATGGTTTTGTCGTCTCACGGAAGCGAATAATTCGCGGATAGAAGGCATCTAATTCCTACATACGGCGGTGTAGCGAATTCATGTCAGGACCGCCGCCATCACAACTGTCTTCACCGTGCGGCCGATATTTCGTATCGAATGTTCGATATCGACAGACGAGTCCTAGCGCTGGCGATAGCGCGGATGGCCGACTCGGCCGGGAACTCGTTTCTCATCGTCGTTCTGCCGCTCTACATCACCAGTGGCGTGATTACCGGCGATGCGTTCGGGCTGACCGCGACGGCCATCACCGGTATCGTCCTCTCCCTGTTCGGATTCTTGAACAGTTTCACCCAACCGTTTGCGGGCTATCTCTCGGACAAATCCGAGCGCCGAAAGGTGTTCATCCTGCTCGGGTTGGCGATTCTGGCGCTGACTAACTTCTCGTACTCGCTGGCGAGCAGCTATCCAGTTCTCATCGCCATCCGAGCGGTGCAGGGAATCGGCGTCGCGTTCACCATCCCGTGTACCATCGCGCTCGTCAACGACCTCGCGTCGAAGGAAAACCGGGGCGGAAACATGGGTCTCTTCAACACGTTCCGTCTGCTCGGGTTCGGAGCGGGACCGATCGCGGCCGGTGCATTGGTCCACCAAGGACCGTATCAGCTCGCGGGCATCGACATCACCGGTTTCGAAGCCGCCTTCTACATCGCTTCGGCGGGGGCACTCATCAGCTTCCTGCTCGTCACGCTCCTCGTGAGCGACCCCGAATCGACCGACGCCGAGGCGGCCGACGACTTTTCCATCTCGATTCTGGACTCGCACGGGGGTCTCGATCCCATCTTCACGCTCGCGCTCGCTTCGCTGTTCATGGCCATCAGTATCGCCCTGATCTCGACGCTGGAGACGACCATCAACCAACGACTCGACCAGAACGAACTCTGGTTCGGCATCGAGTTCGCGGCGTTCGTCCTCGCACAGGTCGCCCTGCAGACGCCCATCGGACACGCGAGCGACCGCTACGGCCGCCGTCAGTTCATCATCGTCGGACTCGTCCTGCTCGTCCCTGCGACGATCGTACAGGGCTTCGTGACCACCCCGATGCAGATGCTCATCGCGCGACTCGCCCAAGGTGTCGCGGGCGCGTTGGTGTTCGCCCCGGCGCTCGCGTTGGCGGGCGACATCGCACGCAAAGGCCAGTCCGGAACGCAACTCTCCTTGCTGACGATGGCGTTCGGTCTCGGCACCGCCATCGGCCCGCTCTCGTCGGGATTCCTCGTCAAGTTCGGTTTCCCGGTGCCGTTCGAAATCGGCGGCGTGCTCGCGGCCATCGGTGCCGTCCTGGTCTACACGCAGGTCGAGCAGGTCCAACCGTCCTCGGGTGCCAAGCCCACGCCGCAGGACTGAGAAAACAGTACTTTCGTCCGATTATTATTCGTCGTTATTCGAACTCCGGCTCCCTATCCTCCACGAACGCGGCCATCCCTTCCCGCTGGTCGTGCGTGCCGAACAACGAACTCCAGAGCCGACGCTCGTAGCGCAGTCCGGCCGACTGGGTTCCCTCTTGCACCTGATTCAGTGCCTCTTTCGCGGCTTGGAGGGCGTACGCCGGGCGTTCCGCGAGGTCGGTCGCCATCTCGTCGATACGGTCGTCCAGTTCGTCGGGCGCGACTACCTCACCGACCAACCCCATCTCGTTGGCGTCTTGGGCGTCGATTCGTTCCCCGAAGAAGATGAGCCGTCGCGCCAACTCGTCGCCGACCAAGCGTGAAAGGCGCTGTGTCCCGCCCCATCCGGGAATGATGCCGAGATCGATCTCCGTTTGGCCGATGACCGCGTTCGAACTCGCCACCCGAAGGTCACAGGCCAGCGCGAGTTCGCACCCGCCGCCGAACGTGTAGCCGTTGATGCCCGCGATGACCGGCGCGGGGAACGATTCCAGCGAATCCGCAATCTCGTGTCCCAATTCCGCGTACTCCTGTGCGTCCGTGACCGAGAGGTCCTTCATGTAGCTGATGTCGGCCCCGGCGATGAACGCCTTCTCGCCAGCCCCCGTCAGGACGAGCGCGCGGGCACCGTCGGCCTCCGCCTCCGAAATCGCTCCCCGGAGCGCGTGGAGCGTCTCGACGTTCAGCGCGTTGAGTCGGTCGGGTCGGTCCACCGTGATGGTCGCCACACCGTCCGAAAAGTCGTATCGTACCGTGTCCCATTCGGGCATGCCTGAACCCTCTCGGGGTGTTCGGTTAATCATTACGGACGGATGGCGGAGAGGAAATGGATGATGAGAACGAGTTTTCGAGAAGAGGACAGCAACTGGTAGGTGAAACCCACGCCACGCTCGCTACGATGAATCAGAATTGATCTTGATTGATTTGTGATTGCAGTTCCTGAGAAGCAGACCACCCCGAAAGCCCCCGCCACGCTCGCGGTCGTTCGCCAACATATCTCATCCGCTCGCTCCTTCGTCGCTCACTACTTCGAGAGGGGTCGGCGAGACGACCAAGCAGTGCGCGAGCGGGGGCTTTCGAAGTCGTCATCGTAGTAGTTGCAGCTCCACACCAACCAATCACAACCCGTAGCGAGCGTGGCGGGGGCTTTCGAGATTTTCATCGTCGCTGTTGCGTTCTCGTCAGAGCCAATCTCGTCGTAGCGAATTCAGTCGGAACGGAGTTCCGACACCGTCCCCCTCGCTCCACCACTTTCCGCATCGCCATTCACGTCGCTCCGGAAGTTGGAAATAACCCCCCGTCATAATCACGCGACAATGACGTTGTCCGAGGAAGCCCGCGATCGACTCGCGGACTTGGTCGAACTTCAACCCACGAAGAACAGCGAACTCCAGGATCGCTGGGGGTTGGAGAGCGGGAGCGAGGTGCATCAATATCTCGAAAACGAGCTCAAGGAGTACTACTACCGCGACGAAAACAGCTACATCCGCGCGACGACCGAGGCGAACGACCTCGTGGACGTGGAACCCGGCGTCGTCGCCGACGAGGAGGACGACGTGCCGAGCGTCGTCCGCGTCCCGAAACTCCAGAAACAGGTGTTCGACGTCGTCCCCGGTCCGGACGAACGGTCGTCGAGCGTCGTCGCCGTTCTCCACAGCCTCCGTGACGAGTTCGATATCGACCCCGAGGTCGACGACGTGCGCTCCGCGCTCCAGAGCCTGAAGCGAAAGGGCGTCGTGGACGTCGTCTACCGAACCGTTCCGACGTTCAAACTGACCGTGGCGCGCGACGAAATCACGGTCGAAGAGTCGGGCTAACGGTTACCGTTTCGCCTCGCCCGGCCGAAACCGCTCCCGACGGGATTCGAGCAGACGCTTGTTCGCTTTCCCCGGCCCGCCCTCGATGGGCCATCCCTTCTGCCGCCAGGCTGGCGGCTCCGGTTCGAACGACGGACAGCGACCAGAACACTCCCGCGCCGTCTGATGGCAGGCTTTCGCGGCGCAGTACGGCAACACCAGTTCGTCCTCGCGCCGCAGTTCGAAGTGCCGACAGTCCGGTCGCATGGTCCGGGTGTAGGTTCGCCACCCGCGTTCGTAGGCCCGCTCCGCGATAGCGAGTCGCTTTCGCCGTTTCTCTTCCGGGGAAACGTACTCGAACCGCGCCGCCGACTGGTCGTACTTCCCGCCGCTGGGGCGTTCGAGGATTCGCGTTCCGGTCGCGTTCACGTCGAGCGTCCGGGGATACCACGCCACGTCGGCGTCGTGGCCGTCGAAGGTCAGGATTCCCGCTTCGACCGGGATTGATTCGAGTAACGCCGGTTCGACGCGCTCCCCCGTCCGGTTCGTCGCCACCCACACCTCGTCGGCCAGCGAGAGGGCGACGTCCCGCTCCAACTGCGGGCGCAGGTTCCGTGCGGCACTGGCGTCCAGGTCGGGTTTGTTCTCGATGGCGACCATGCGTCGAACCCAGTCTGGGTAGACGAACCGCCGCCGGATTTCGAGGCGGTTTCCGTTCTTCCGGACGTCCAGGATTCCCCGGTCGTCCGCTTCGTGAATCGTCTCTCGCACGTAGCGCCACGGATAGCCGGGGTCGGGAAGGGCGTCGCGGTACCACTCCCACTCTTCGGGGGCGTGTTTCACGAGGTGTAGCATGTCGCCGTCCAATCGATCACGACCGAAGTTCGCGCGTCGGGCCAACGCGTCGGCATCGACTTCGATGACGACGGTGTCCCATCGCCGACGCTTCGTGCCGAGTTGCCGGGCGACGAGGACGGCACGCTCGCTGTCGCCGGGCGGCCACCGTCGCTCGGCCCATCGGCAGGTTCGCAGTTCGAAGACGAACTCCGATTCGTCCATACCCTCCCGTCTCACCCGACGTTGGTAAGGGATTCGACTACGGCGTATCAAAAAACATTAGTTGGATAAAGGGAAAGTGAAATCAATCTCGTCAGCTGACGAGTATAACCGGACGATTACCGGTATTCAACACATATGAACCTACGAAACGCCCTCACGGCCCTCGTGTTCGTCTCGCTTCTCGCAAGCGGCTCGGTCATCGGTCCCGCCGCCGCGATGACTGCCGGAAACGCGACGAACACGGACAACCCCGCGGTACAGTCCCCCGACCTCTTCGAGAACGATGCGAACAGCACGGTCACGTTCAACCGTTCCATGTACGAAGTGCAGAAGGGTGAAACGGTCACGATGAGTTTCGGCCTGAAAGACGCCGACGCGATAACCGTCCAGATCGGCGGTGGCGCGAAGGAGTACAAACTCAACGCGACCGTCACGGACGGCAACGGCGACGGCACCGTCGTCCTGGTGTTCGACACGTCCAAGGCGGGAAGCGGTGACGGCTCGGCGCTGACGGTGAACGGCGACGACGAACTCACCGTCAAGAACGAGACGAAGTCGGAGTTCTCCCCGGACATGTACGGACTCACCGTCTACGCCGGAACCGGGAAGAACGCCCCGAAGATCGGCTACGGCGGCCTTGAAGTGAAGGGCGACTCGACGACCACCCGCGAAACGACGAGCGGGTTGGATTCCGAGACGACAACCATGAACCACGAGAGGACGACCACCACGACAGCCAACGATTCCAGCACCACCACGACCTCGGACAGCAGTGGCCAGCCTGGTTTCGGACTCGGCGTCTCGGTCGTCGCACTTGCGGCAGTCGCACTGCTCGCTCGGCGTCAGTAAGTTTCCAAAAAATCGATTTCGATTTTTCAGTCGTCGTCGTACTCGTCGAGGAACTCGTGTGCATCCCGGAGGATGTCACGCGGTCCGTCCTGCGTGATGGTGTTTATCGCCTGTTCGTAGTCGCGCCACTGCAGGTCTCGGTGTTCGGTCGAGAGTTCCGCACTGGCCTCGTACGATTTGGCGATGAACAGGTGGACGGTCTTGTGGATCGTCGTCCCGTTCGCCTCGAAGACGTAACTGTAGTCGTCGCGAAAGCCGTCGAGGAGGCGAAAATCCTCGATTCCGGCCTCCTCTTTGACTTCACGTATCGCCGTTTGCTGTAGCTCTTCGTCGCCCTCCACGCCGCCTTTTGGGAACTCCCAATCGCCCGGACGGCTTTTGAGGAGGAGGTATTCTCGTCGACCACGGGTATCCCTGAACAGGATCGCACCCGCGCTCGTAGCGTTAACTGCCATTGGGTCCATGTACGCGGGTAGCCATTAAAGGAATGTCGAAGCAATACAGTCGTTTTCCCGTCTACTCCGTCCTGCGCTTTGAATTCATCCTCTCCTTTTTTATTACATGCCCTCAAAATATAAGCGGAAAGTGGCGAGTCGGAAGCAGACGTTTTACGTAGCAGGATTGTGTACTGCCTACAGAGCTAGCCATGACCTTCATCACAAAAGTACTCCTACAGAGCGGGAACCGGCCCGTTCTCGACAATGTCGTTTCCGACATTCGAAATCTCGCCGGACGAAAAGGCGCGGACTTGCGCGGCCCGCATTCGGACCCGCCGGAACACCACCGCGTACCACAGTATAAAACGCTCTCCGGGGAGGAGGGACGCCAGTTCCGAAGTTGGGACTACACCGTCTACACTCGACGACTGGAAATCGTCGGTCACAACGACGTGTCCCGCCGCGTCGCCCAGATGGACTTCCCACCCGGAATCCGCGTCGAGGTCGAACTCGAACAGATTCAGGGCATGGGCAAAGCCTGATTTTCGTTTCTCTCGGTTCTCGAATTCTCGAACGTCCTCCAACTCGAATCGACGACGGATAGTGGCGACTCGGTTCCTCGACGCCGACTTAGCTTCGGTTGACGGTGGTGTCGAGGAGACCGAGACGGCTACTGAAGACCGCCGCGTCGTTCGAAAATCGATACTTCGTCCGCTCCCGTAGCGTCCCCTTCGTGAACACGTAGGAGGCACCCGCGACGTTGGTCCCCCGCACGTACCGAATCGCGTAGCCGTTGTAGTCGTCCGGTTGCGAGATTTCGGGCGCTTCGCCCCCTCCTGGGAGCATCAACATCCGAACCGTGATCGTCGCCGGAAGCATCGAGACGACCCGAAACTCCGATTCCGCGACGTAATCGTCGAAATACACCAGTACGCTCCGTTCACTCTGTGCCGCGGCCGTCCCGACCCCTGCTATTCCGAGGCCGAGCGCGCTCGCCGTGAGCAGCCCTTTCTTCATGAACTCCCGGCGCGAATCGCCCGCGTCCGGTAGCTCGATCGAGTTTTCCGTTTCCATCGTTCCGCACCCCCCAAGGTACGTACTCGAAAAGAGGCTTTTCGAAGGCATAAACCGGCCGTAAGCGCTCGGTTACGGGGTTACCTCGACGTAACCGAGTCGATTCACTCCCCGTCGATGGTTTCGACGAACGTCGCCCGTCCTCGGTGCTCGTTCGCGTCGAACTCCTCGACGCGAAGTCGAACGCGGTCGTCGACCTTGCCCGGTGGTGCCCCCTCCACTCGGAGGATGGTGTCGCCGACTCGGGCTGTCGCGGTTCCGTTGCGCTGACCGGTGAGGTAGACGTCTATCTCCTCGCCGACCTCGAACGTCGGGGTGCTCGTCCGGAACGACCAGCCCGCGAGATACTTGTCGAGGAGGCTCATACCCGCGCCACCTCCTCGGAACGGCGGTCGGAAACGTATTCGAGGCCGAACCCGGTGAGCGCCGAGAAGAGGAACACGGCGAACAGGAACCAGCCTTGGAAGACGAACGGCCAGACGTGTGCGGGGCTGACGACCATCGACCGCGTGAACCAACCGAACTGGTCGCTGCCCACGAGTTGAACCATCGTCGCGTAGCCGACCAAGACGCCGCCGCCCCACGGGAAGATGTAACCCATGGCGGAGCTGTTGGCGTCGAGGATGTTGGCGCGACGGTAGCCGTTGATGTTGAACCGCTGCCCGATGCGGGCGACGTACGGCGCGATGGCGATTTCGGCGGCGGTGTTGATGGTGATCATGGCGTTGACGCTCGCCGTCCCGAGCACCATGGTCGTCTCGGCGCGCCGAACGTTGGTCGCAACGGTGTTCAACAGCCAGTTCTGGAGCGCCTCGAAGCCGCCGCCCCGGATCATGATCTGTGCCCCCGCGACGATGAGCAGGGTCAATACGATGAGCGGGAAGAAACCTGACGCGCCGCTGTAGAGGCTTCCGCCGACCGTGCCCGCGTTGTCCGCGTTCACGGCGACCGTTTGAACGAACGGTAGGAACCCGAAGGTACTAGCCAGCGGGCCGTTGTTCGGCGCGTAGAACACCAACATCTTCTGAACCGGCGCGAGACCGGTGACGACGTTGATGACGACCGCGAACACGAGTCCCCACGAAATCGCCTCGACGATGTGGCGGCCAGAGATGGCCGTCACGATGACGATGCCCATCGAGACCAGGTGGATGAGGCCGACCGGGTTGCTGTTCAACGAGACGTTCCCCGAGATGTTCGCACCCTCCATCATCATTCCGGCGATGACGTACCCGACGAGCGCGAGCAGCGCCGCGGTGAGCGCGTACTTGAAGCGGGAGGCGACGACGCCGCCGATGTCCGAGTCCTGCGTCACCGCGCTGACGATGGTCGTGTCGCTGACCGGGGCGAGGTTGTCGCCGAACACCGCGCCGGACAGGATTGCGCCGAACAGCAACACCGGGTTGGCACCGACCACGAGTCCTGCGGGGAAGAACAGCCCCGAGAACGCGATGGTCGTCCCGTATCCCGTCCCGATGCCCGTCGCCAACAGCGCCGCGAGGATGAAGGTCGCCGCCGGAAACAGCGACGCGCCGACGTGTAGCGTCTCGGCGGCCCAGACGAGTCCCTGGACGAACTTGCCGTCCTGTAACACTTGGGCGAACATCCCGGCCCAGAGCCACGCGACGATGGCCGTCGCGGCCACGCGCTGGGTCATCCCCTCGAAGATGGTGTTGGCGTACGTCTTCCAGTCGCCCTTCGCGAAGAACATCCCGACGATGAGCGAGACGAGCATCCCGATGACGAGTCCCGATGTGTCTCCGATACCGAGAAACCCGCTCTGGAACACGGCCCAGACGATGAACAATCCGATGGGGAGCGCGCTCATCGCCGTCCCGCCGTAGAACTCGATGCGGGATTCGTGTCGTGCGTGTTCTGCTTGCGCTAACTCTTCTTCGACTTCTTCGTCACGCTCGTCGCTTGGCGTACTCATTCGTATTTCCCTCTGACATCCTGTGACAAGCGACCGGGGTAGTATAAATGTAGTCGGTAACAATTGGCAGACGTCGCGACGTCAGGCGGAAATCGTGAACGGTCGTGTTATTCTGGAGACGACTTTCCGGACGGCTTGGGGGACCCGTTTCATACCGCAATATTCGTGATCTCAAACAATAATATGAGGGGTTCCGACACGTTCTCCTGGCCGCTTTTCGAGTGTTTAATACCCCCGCAATCGTGGCCCATGCTATGAGTCAACAGGAACACCGCGACCGACTCGTCTCGCTCCGACGCGACCTTCACCGCCACCCCGAACCGGCGTGGCGCGAGTTCTACACCACCGCACGGATCGTCGAGGAACTCGAATCAATCGGCGTGGACGAGTTGTACGTCGGGCCGGAGGTACTCGCTCAGGAGGAGCGTATGGCCGTCCCGGACGACGACGAACTCGAAACGTGGTACGAACAGGCTCGTGCGGCGGGGGCACGCGAGGACGTTCTCGAACGGCTCGAAGGCGGCAACACGGGCGCGGTCGCCGTCCTCGAACGGGGCGAGGGACCCACGGTCGCCCTGCGCGTGGACATCGACGGCCTGATTCGCGAGGAATCGACGGACGACGACCACGTTCCTGCCGCCGAAGGCTTCCGCTCGGAGCACCCGGGCGCGATGCACGCCTGCGGGCACGATTCGCACATCACGATGGGAATCGGTGTACTGGAGGCGATCAAGGACAGCGATTTCGAGGGGACGTTCAAGGTCTTCTTCCAACCGGGTGAGGAGATGGTCGCCGGGGCGAAACCGATGGCGAAGAGCGGCCATTTGGACGACGTGGACTACCTGCTGGCGGTGCACATCGGCCTCGATCACCCGACCGGCGAAGTCGTCGCGGGTGTGGGCGGTTTCCTCGCGGTGGATCACTTCCTCGCGGAGTTCACCGGCCAACCGGCCCACGCTGGCGGCCAACCGAACGCGGGCGAGAACGCGATCCAGGCGATGGCGACCGCCGTTCAGAACCTCTACGCCATTCCGCGCCACGAGGACGGCCCGACGCGGATCAACGCGGGACAGGTCGGCGGCGGCACCGCGACGAACATCATCCCGGAGGGGGCCTTCATCGACGGCGAGGTGCGGGGCGAGACGACCGAACTCAAGGACTACATGAAGGAACGTGCCGTCCGTGTCCTCGAAAACGCGGCGGCGATGCACGGCTGTTCGGTCGAACTGAGCTCTGAGGGTGAAGCGCCGAGCGCCGTGAGCGATGACGGATTGGTCGACATCATCCACGACGTCTCCCTGAACACGACTGGCGTCGATAACCCGATCCGGCGCGATACGCTCGGCGGCAGCGAGGACGCCACGTATCTGATGCAGGAGGTTCAGGACAACGGCGGTCTCGCGGCGTACGTCGGCGTCGGAACGGATCACCCGGGCGGCCACCACACCGCGACGTTCGACGTGGACGAGGACAGCCTCGGAATCGGGGTCGATCTACTTTCGACATCCGTCCTCGAAATCGCACAGCAACGACCATAGGTGGTCATCAACGGGCAATCAATCACGACCGCGCCTATGCCCGAGACCTGTTAGACAGCAATTGATAATATAATTCCAACAGTTTCAAAAGAACACGGTAATTTTTATATGCACCCGTCACAACCCTCTGAATGATTCGAACGAGTGTTGCAGTGTTCGAGAGGTACACACCTATGAACGGGAACATCAACGACAGTAACGACGGTGCCGTCATCACGAGTACAGCACAACCGAACCGATACACCAGCTATGCGGACGGGGAGCAACTAAGCACGGCGGTGGTCATGGCACTCGCCGACGTTGCCGGTGTCGATCCAGCGGAGATCGGCGTACCGCTATACGACGTGATCGACCCTGACGCACTCGACAACCTATTTAGCGACAAACACGACGGCTCTCCACGTATGGGTGGAAAAGTCATCTTCACCATCCTCGACTACGAGGTTACCGTACAGAGTTACGGAGAAATCACTATTCGCGAGATAGAGTAGCCCGTCTTCGTTTTTTTTTGCGCCCGCTGGTTCCCGTTCCTTCTTCACGACTCTAACTGTGATATGTAATACCATATCATTCCCGTTCCCCATCCTCCCGACGCTCGATGTTCCCGTAATCGAACCGACTTCGGTCGGCGTTCGTCGAACGAAAAAGACCGCTTCCACCCGGATTCAGTATTTCGGCACCGCGCCGGTCGTCGCGTACACGTCGTCCATCAGGTCGTCACGAACGTCCTGCCACGCCGCGAGGCCGCGCGGGTCGGTCGGGTAGTGTTCGTAGTGGTCGAGGAGTTTGTCGGCCAACCGCTTCGTCTTGTAGAGGTCGTAGACGAGTCGCCAGTGGTTGCGCGCATCGAGCGCGGTCTGGAGTTTGAGCTTCGTCCCGATACTGGCACTGCCCGAGTACAGCGCTTCCGAGAGTTTCTCCGCGGGGAGCGCGCCGAGCATCCCCATCAGGTCGTCCACGTCCACCGCGGTCGTGAAGATGTTGTAGATGTCGAGACCGGCGTAGCGCGCGCCGAAATGGTCCATGACCTTCCGGTTGTACTCCCAGAGGGCGTGCTCGCTCGTATCGCCGGTTTCGATGGCCTCGATGGCCTGCTCACCCGCGTACTTGCCCGCGTAGGCCGCACCCGCGATGCCGCCGCCCGTGGTCGGGTTGACGTGCCCTGCGGCGTCGCCGACGGCCATATAACCGTGGGCGGTCGCCGAATCGTACGGTCGTCGGGTCGGCAGCGCCGCCCCGAGCTTGTCCGTGACGGTCGCACCCTCGAACTCCGGTCGGTTTCGGAGGTCGTGCTTCAGGTCGTCGACGAGCTCCATCGGCTCCTCGTTCATCTGGAAGCCGAGACCGGCGTTGATCTCCGTGCTGGTGCGCGGGAAGTACCACAGGTACCCCGCGGCGCGGTCGGTCGGCTTGAAGACGAGCGCGTCGTCCCACTCGACCGGCTCCTCGACGTGCACGATTTCGCGGTAGGCCGAACAGAACTGCGAGTAGGAGACGTTCGTGTCGAACGTCGCCCCCGAAAAGTCCGTCTTGTCCTGCAACAGCGACATCGATCCGGCGGCGTCGATGACGATGTCGGATTCGTACTCGATGACGTCGCCGTTCTTCTTGGCACGAACGCCCGTGACGCGTCCGTCGTTCTCCTGCGTCACGTCCTGCACGACCGTGTCGTAGTGGAACTCGGTACCGGCCGCCTTCGCCCCCTCGATGATGAGCCGTCCGTACTTCCAGCGGTCGATGACGGCGAGTTCACCGGGAACGGGGATTTCGAGCACCGTGTCCTCCTGCGGAATCTCGAACCGACCGTGGTCCACGCCGGTGTTGGTGAACGCCGGTTCGATTCGCTCCTTGGGAATCGCCTCCGGGAAGGCGTCCGCCCCCTTCAACGCGTCACCACACGCGATGTGGCCCGCTTCTTCCTCGTTCTTCCGCTCGATGACGGCTACATCGAACCCCTCACGCGCGACGGTCGCCGCGGCGTAACACCCCGACGTTCCCGCACCGACAACGACCATATCAAATTGTTCGCTCATGTGTGTCGCTACGAGAGGGCAACGAGAAAACTCTTTATCCCCTATTGTGTCGCATCTTCCACGACTAAAATGTCCGGCGACGTCCATAAAGAGTTTTGCCGAGTTGTTCCGTACGCCGAGGTATGACCGAGTACACCGTCGAGTTCGTCGGGACCGGTGAATCCATCGAAGTTTCGGACAAACAGACCATCCTCAAGGCCTGCATCGAGGAGGGCATCGCACAGGAGTACTCCTGCCGCGTCGGCATGTGTCTCGCCTGCTCGGCCGAAATCATCGAAGGGGAGGTCACCCAACCCGCCGCTCGCGGCCTGACCGAAGAAGAGGCCGAACGCTACGCGCTCACCTGCATGGCCCGACCGCGAAGCGACCTGAAACTCGACCGTGGAAAATATCCCCCGAGCATCGAAGCCGACGCCGACGCGATGGACGAAGCCGCCGCGGCCGACGACTGAGCTATCTGTTCTCCGATATCCATTTCGTCCCGAACTCGACCAGTTCCCGCTGTGAGAGGAGCGTCGCGTCGGCTTCGCCGACGCGTCCGCGCCGCACCGAATGGTCCTCTTCGAACGCCGCTTCGATTTCCCGGAAGTCGTCCTCGCTTTCGGGTTCCTCGTACGTCACCCATCGACGCTCGCCGTTTTCCAGCACCGGTCCGCCGTTTTGCTCGTACGACTTGCCGTCGTACTCTGCCCGATACTCCGCCAGATGGAGCGACGTGTTCGCATCCACGCCTAGCCGGAGGACCCGCGCGTCGAGGTCGAAGAGCCGCGCCAGCGGTGACTCCTCGCCGAGCGACGAGTCGTAGGCGTGATTCTCGACCACGAAATCGGCGTCCGCGCCCCACGCCGCGAACGACGAGACGGGATGGGCGCTTCGGCGGACGCCGGGATAATCCCGGAAGCAGTCCGCGATGGCACCGATGCCGCGCGTCGGCGTGAGTTCCGGCCGGAACGGCGGCGACGTTTCCTTGACCGTCTCCACCCAGTCGTCGGGAACGGGCGGGTTCTCCCAGTGGATCGGGTCCGACAGCTGTGAGGAGTGAGCGGGCATGGCGAGCGTCCCAGTCGCCGTGACGACGCCCATCAGCGCGTCCACGACGGCCGGTGCACCGCCGGGAACCCACCCGAGCGCCGAGAGCGACGCGTGGACGAGCACCGTGTCCCCCGCCGACAAGCCGAGTTCCCGCAGGTCGGCTTCCAATCTCTCACACGTCACCGGTTCGTCGGTTCGCTCGACCGCGTCCCCCTCGCTCATGGCGGCCGTTCCATCGAAAATCGGTCACCCGTGTGGGTGTAGAGGCTTCCCGAAAGGCGACCGACGGCGTCGATCTTGTTCACGTCGAGTTTCCCGTCGGTCGTCACGTCGTCGTCCACGTGCACCCACTCGACCTTTCCGAGCACCATCGTGGACGCGCCGAGGTCCACCATCTCGTGCAGCGAACACTCGAACGAGACCGGCGATTCGGCGACGCGCGGCGCGTTCACGGTCTCCGATTCCGCGCGGGTGAGTCCGGCGTGGTCGAACTCGTTCTCCCCGTGGGGGAGCGTCGCGCTCGTCTCGTTCATCGCCTCGGCGACTGATTCGGTGACGATGTTGACGACGAACTCCTCGGTCTCCTGGATGTTTGTCGGCGTGTCCTTCAAACCGTCCTGTCCGTCCGCGGCCGAGAACATCAACATCGGCGGGGCGACGCTCGCGACGTTGAAGAAACTGTACGGTGCAAGGTTCACCACGCCGTCCGCGCTCCGCGAACTCACCCACGCGATGGGGCGCGGAATCACCGCCCCCGCCAGCGTTCGGTACAGCGAACCGCCTGCGTCCGGATCGATTTCCATACGCATGAAACGAAACGCGATGACAAACGGATTTCGGGTGCGGTCGGTTCTGCCGGGACGGTCTCGTCTCCCGATTCGTCATTTCTACAGCCGAATCAAACATTACGTAAGAAATCCATTTCCCTGTATGAGCGTCACCGAGTCGGCACGATCGGTCATCGATGTCGTCCAAGAACGAAATATCACGTTCCTCGCGGCCAGCTTTGCCTACTACGCGTTCGTCTCGCTCTTTCCGCTACTCATCCTCGCGTTGACCATCGGGACACTCCTCGGCGGAAAGGAGTTCTCGACCATGCTCATCGACGCTTCCAAACAGTTCCTCTCCAAGGAGGGGACAACCATCGTCGACCGGACGCTGACGAATTCCTCCGGAAGCGCCGGAGCGTCCATCATCAGTGTCATCCTTCTGGTTTGGAGTAGCCTCAAGCTGTTTCGAGGGCTGGTTATCTCCTTCGAGGAAGTGTATCAGCGATTCCCGGACACGGGTATCGTCGAACAGGTAAAGAAAGGTCTCGTGACACTCGTCGCGGTGGTTCTCGGCATCGCGTTGATGGTCGGCATCGGCGCCGTTCTCGGGTCGTCGCTGTTCGTGAACGTTCCGCACATCGGGACCATCGCCAGTGCCGTCCTACTGTTGGGTCTCGTGTTCGTCTTCTTCCCGCTGTACTACGTCCTCCCGCCGGTGGACATGTCGTTTCGGGAGGCGCTACCGGGGACGATTTTCGCCGCACTCGGCTGGTTGGTGCTTCAAGCCGGATTCCAATTCTTCCTCAGTGGGGCGAGTAAGTACGGACTCAGCGGAATCCTCGGGACGATTATCGTCTTCCTCACGTGGCTCTACTTCGCGGGTATCATCATACTGGCCGGTGCCGCCGTCAACCTCGTCGCCGCGGACCGCAGTGCGGCGACCATCTGAGTGGGGTTCTCGTCACTGTTCGGTGTTTTGTCGTGTAGCACTTTTCGAATCGAGATGAACACGAGCGCAGGTTCGGGTGAGAGGTAGACGCCGAACAGCCGTGTTTGGTCGGTATGTGATTGCGGTTACTGAGAAGCAGACTACCTCGAAAGTCCCCACTCGCTCGCTACGACATTGATTTGATTTTGGTTCTTGTGCGATTGCAACTACTGGGAAGACTACCTCGAAAGCCCCCGCCCGCTCGCGGTCCTCCGGAAGACGTTCCGGCTCACATTCGTTCGCGGGCTGCGACTTCCGTGGTCACCCTCACTGCATTCACGTGACGCTCGACCGACATCTCTCCGTCGGCACTTCGTGCCTTGGCAAGAGCAAAGCTCTTGCCTGCTCTCGTGCGCTCCTCTGTCGCTCACGAGAACTCCTCCGAGAGAGGTCGGCGAGACGACCACGCGGTGCGCGAGCGGGCGGCCCCTTTCAACCCGCCGTCGGAGACAAGCTCCGACGAGCCATTCGTTCGCAGGCTCACGAAGACCTCGCGCGGGCGCACTGGCGTGCGCCACCGTCGGAGACAAGCTCCGACGAGCCACTCGTTCACTGCGTTCACGAGAACTTCGTTCACGAGGGCGTCGCGCGCCGTGCGGATGGTTCGTATCGTGTAGCCCATACTGCACTCACACACTCATCAAACACGTCTCGTTTCGTAGCTGACGGGGGCTTTCTGGGCTGTCATCGAACCCGTTGCCGTACGTTCATACGAACTTCCCTACACCGCACAGTTGTTCGGGCCGAGTTCGAGTTCGAACGCGGTCTCCGAATCGACCGTTTCTCGCCCGAGATTCACCGACACGATCTCCTCGTAGTTGGCCGGTCGCGGCGGCAGATCGTCCGCGACGCGTGCGACGAACTCGTCCCTGTCGAGAGAGAGGAGCGAAACCGAATCGCGGACCGCTGACAGGGGCGCGGTGAACGTCCCGTCGCTCGCTCGGGGCGTCCCCGAGCGAACGTGTCCCGGCGCGACGAGCGTCTCTCCCGGCAGCGAACGGATGCGGTCGTGGAGCGTCGCGTAGAGCGAGTCGGCGAGCGAGCGCGCGCCGTCGCTCCCCGCCTCCAGGTCGGGGCGACCGATGCCGTCCAGAAACAGCGTGTCGGCGCTGAACAGAACGCCGTCGAACCTAAACAGGGTCATCTCGCTGGTGTGGCCCGGCGCGTGGAGCGCGGTCAGCGTTCCGTCCCCGAGTTCGAGTTTGTCACCGTCCGCGACGAGCGTGACGTGCGTGGCATCGAACGCCAGCCCACGTTCCTCCGCTCCCGTCGGAAGCACCGGCGTCGCTTCGCTCCGCTCCGCAACCGCTCGGATCCCGCTGACGTGGTCGGCGTGGACGTGCGTGTCGATGGCGTAGCGGAGGTCCGCACCCCGCTCGGCCGCGTCCGCGACGTATCGGTCGGCGAATTCGCGCAACGGGTCGATGACGGCGGCTTCGTCGTCCGAAATCACGAGGTAGGACAGACAACCGCTGGACGGGCGTTCGTACTGGACGACGGTTCCGCTGTCGGCGTCGATTTCGCGGGCGACGAGGACTTTCGCCCAGCCCTCCATCCCTTCTTCGAGGTTCAACACGTCCAGTCCCTCCTCGCGGAGCAGTTCGGCGACGCCCTCGCTCGCGTCGCCTTGCGGACAGACGGCGACGACCGGTCCGTCTTCGTCGGCCGAATCGAGGTCGAGCGATTCGACGAGTTCCGGAATTTCGCCGCGCACCTTCGCACCCATGAATTCGGCGTACGGCCGCTGTATCGTTCGCGGTGCGTCGATGTGCCACGCCTCGAACTCGTCGCGGTTGCGAACGTCGAGTATCGAGAGCGACTCACCCCGCTGAAGTCGGTCGTACAGTTCGGTCGGTGAGAGGGCGTCGGCCATGAAGGACGTACGCCGTGCAACTCCAAAAGGAATCGCGTGAATCCCACGCCGCCCAAACGTTATACTCGGCGTCGTCGTGTGATGGCTATGAACCCGGACGACTTCGCCGACAGGGTGGGTGCGGAGAAATCGACCGAACTCGACCGCCTCGGGTCACAACAACTGCTGGTCGCGCTGACGGGTGCCGACCTCGAACCCGAGGTGGTGCTCACGGCGTCCGCGAACAGCGAGCGCAGCGCCGCCGAGACGTTCGCCGAATGGGGCGACGGGAGCGACGACGCACGGGAGACGTTCGAGCGGTTGGCGGACCAGGAACGGGACCACTACGA
Source organism: Haladaptatus sp. AB618 (assembly GCF_024136965.1). NCBI lineage: Archaea > Methanobacteriati > Methanobacteriota > Halobacteria > Halobacteriales > Haladaptataceae > Haladaptatus > Haladaptatus sp. AB618. Next base: position 454,516 of record NZ_JAMYJX010000002.1, read on the forward strand.
GCGCGTCGTCGCCGAGTTGGACGAATTCGAACCGCTGGATTCTATCGACTCGATGCAGGCATATCTCCGTGGATTGGACGACGACATCTCGCGGGCGGGCGGACTGGTCGGCCGGTCGCTCGTCGGAAATCGAACCCTGCTGCAGGTCGTGAACTTCTTCGTCAATAAAGCCGACGAGCGCCGAGCGGATATCTTCCGCGACCTGCGCGCCGATACCCGGGAAAACGTCGAGGACGGCACGGCCGTGCTCGCCGAATGCTGTGCGGACGACGACGACTGGAATCGGGCGTTCGACGTCGCGACCGAAACCGTTCAGATAGCCTACGACGACTACGCTGACACCCTCACCGGAATGGGTCTCGACCCGAAACCCATCTGTTGAGATTCCGTCGATGTAGCGATACTTATCACACGCCTCCGGCAACACGCGGCATGGTCGATGGCTCCCGAATCCTCAGCACCACGTTCGCGCTGAGTTTGGCGTTGGTGACGCTCGCCGGTCCGTTGGCGACCGCACTCGGCTTCGGAACCCAGCAGTTTTGGGTGGTCGGCGTGCTGGGCATCGCGCTCGTCGTCTCCTACGCCGCGCTCTCGTACAATCCCGACCTGTACGTCGATGGTGTCTGGCACTTCGCTTTTCTCGTCTTCCTGCTCTCCATCGGGGTTCATTTCCTGCTCGGAACGGGACTGACGGACGGAAACGCCACGGCGACGGAAATCGTGCTGGTGTGGCTGTTTTCGGCCGGTGCGGTCGCCGTCGCGTTCAAAACGACCGCCATCGAGCAGTTGCGGGTGTAAAATTGTCCTTCTTCCTCGGGTCGACTCCCTACGCGGGCCGATGACGTGGACCCTTCCGTTTCGCCAACTTGCTCCCGACTATCGCGCCCAACTCGCCGGTCAGTGCGGCCAGACCGAAGGAGAGCACGGCGAACGCAAGTGTCATGAGTACGGCGGTGACCGAGAACCACAGCGGGTTGGACGATTCGAACGTGAACCGTAACATATCGAACAGCATCACCAGTATCGGAAGTCCGCCGATCAGTCCGGCGCGCGCTCCGACGTGATCGCGCGTTCCCGTATTCCGGGTTAGGAAGTAACCGGCGAGAATGCCGCCGCCGAACACTGATACGAGTGACACCTTCGACCCGGTCTGCCAGTAGCTAGCCGCGGTAAACGGGAGGGAGGCCACCCCTCCGAGGATAGCGTACTTCCACGCGTCGTCCAACTGCCGAAGGGAGGGCGTCATGAGAAACAGGAGAGATTACTCCTCATCAGAATATAAATTATTTGTATAGTACAGGAATGATAGAAATCCGTCTCTCCCCCGACTCGGATTCACAGATACCCCCGAAGCAACTCCCCGTCGTGCAGGTTCTCGGGAACCTTATCGAACCATCGCGCCGCGGAAATTCCCTCACCCGCCACGCCCAATCGGGATGCATCCGGAATCTCACCGTCCGCACGTGCCGCATACACGACGTACTTCGCCGTGAACCACTCCTCGTCGTCTTCCGCCGCGACGTACGATTGTTCGAAAACGACCAGCGGTGCGTCGATGGCCGCGTTCAATCCCGTCTCCTCACGCACTTCCCGTCTCGCCGCCTCGGCCGTCGTTTCCCCACTTTCGACACCGCCGCCGGGAAGGATCCACCCGTCCGACCACCCGTTCTTCACGAGGGCGATTCGTCCGTCGGCGTCCCGAACCCGCGCGGCGGCGGTCAGCCCCGTCCCGTCGAGCGCCCACTCCCGAAGCGACTCCAGTTTCGACTCCGGAAGGTGGAGCGTTTGTCGTTCACGCGGTGCGTCGCGCGCGATTTCGTCGGGCATGCCCGTCGGTTCGTACTCGCCGACAAAAATCGGTCGGGAAAAATCACTCCTCGTCGCCGAACTTGGCACGGAGCGCCGCACCCAGACCGGCGATGCCGCCGACCCCGGTGAGGATGCCGAATCCGGGTTGTCCCTTCGAACTGGTCGTACTCGTCGCCGTGCTGGTATTCGTCCCGCTGCCAGCGGCGTCAGTCGTGTTTGTCATCCCCGTTCCGGGGCTTCCCTCTGTGGTCGTCCCGGTCGTCGTCCCCGTTCCGGTCGTGGTCGTTGTTCCGGTCGTGGTCGTCCCCGCTTCCGTCGTGGATGTCGTCGTTTCGGTCGTCGAACCCCCAGTCGTCGTCGCCGTATCCGTGGTGGTTTCGGTCGTGGTCCCGTCGGTGGTCGTGGTATCCGTGGTTGTTTCGTCGGTGGTCGTGGTATCCGTGGTTGTTTCGTCGGTGGTCGTGGTATCCGTGGTCGTTTCCTCCGTCGTCGTGGTCGTCGGTTCGCCGTCGCTTCCGAGGACGTAGAAGTCGCCGTACTTCGTGTACTCGTAGTCGATGGTCGATTTCATCGGGTACGTCGCGGTGTACACCTTCCCGTCGGCGACGACAGGCGAGTTGGCCGCAGGGCCGGTGTCCGCGGAATCCCACCCTCCGAATTCGTACTGCCAATCCTGTTCGCCCGACGCCGCATCGATGGCGAGGAGCACCGCGTTCCCCCCGTCGCCGCCGACCCGTCCACCGGCGTAGAGGGTCCCGTCGGCGACCGTCACCGCCCCGGAGAGCGTGGCGTTTGCCTCGTGTGTCCACACCGTCTCACCGCTCTTCGCGTCGAGCGCCAGCAGCGTATCCCCAGCGTGGAAGTAGACACGTCCGTCCGCGACCGTGAGCCGGTCCTGAAACCAGTAGTCCGAATAGTCGATCGACGTCGTCCACTGAACCGTCCCGTCGTCCACCGACCGCGCCGTGACGGCGTGATTCGTCTTGCCATCGTTGACGACGCCGTACACCACCCCATCGGCCACCGCTTGCAGTTCGTCGTCGTCGCCCGACGCGTCCCACAGAACGGACCCGTCGCTCGTGTCGAGCGCGACTCCCATCTCGGAGAACAGCGTTCCATCGGCGTAGCATGCGCTCCCGTTCGCACCGTCGGTCTTCCAGATCTGGTCACCAGTTCCGGGGTCGAGTTGGGCCATGCCGTTCGCCACCTCGGCGAACAGTGTCCCGTCCACCACCATCGGATTCGAGAACCCGAGGGAGTCCTCCTTGTGCCACTTCGTCTCGCCGTTGTTGCTGTCGAGGGCGAAGAACCCGGTCGCTTCCGCGTCCTCGGAACCGTACGTTTCGAAGTAGATGGTCCCGTCGGCGAGCGTCGGCGTCCCCGGGCGCGAGATGTCGTCCTTCTTCCACACCGTCGCTCCCTCCCGTTGGTCGTAGGCGGCGACGTATCCCTCGCTGCCTGACGGGGAGTTCGTCGTCGTCACGGCCAGATATATCGTCCCGTCCGCGACGAGCGGTTCGACGGTGTGCATCCCGCCGTCCAAATCGAATGTCCACTCCGTGTCCACGTTCGAGTTCGGTCCGCTATCGGTCGTCGCCCCGGTTCGCCCCGCGTTCCCCCGAAACGTCGTCCACGAACCGGCCGAGCCACCGGTGCCTTTCGCCTGTACCGCGAACTCCGCGCCGACCGCGAGGGTCGCGCCGAGGACGGTCGTCGCCTTGAGGAAATCACGCCGATTCGTTGCGCGCATGGAATATTCGAAAGTATGGCGTTTGGATATAGTTTTCGACTAATTTCATGTGAAAATGGTTTCGAATGTTGGCAATTATAGGATATGTCTCTAAGTTTGTTCGATACCTCCCCTCTTCGAGTTGAATCGGCTTCGGCGTGTGATATTCTCCTTTCGAGAAGTATCTCATGACGGAAAAATAGCTTTCAGCCGTCGACGTGCAAGCCGTCGAATGTGACCCAACGCAAACGTATTGGGGAGTTAGAATTATCGACTTTTTCCAATACTTCCTTTCGGTTCCGTCGAACAATGCAAATCAGAGATTTGTTGGCTCGACGAGATTTACGCTTCGTCGAACACGCAAATCAGAGATTCGCTGGCTCGACGAAGCTCACGCTTCGTCGAACAATTCCTCGCCCTCGACCATGTGCTCCTCGACGGCGTCGATGTCGAGCGTCAGGCCGAGACCGGGTTTCTCGGGGATCGTGATGTAGCCGTCCTCGATGACGTCCTCCTCCACGAGGTCCTCCCACCAGCCGAGCTGGTAGGAGTGGTATTCGACCGCCAGCGAGTTCGGGATGGCCGTGCCGACGTGCGCGCTCGCCATCGTCGCGATGGGCGAGGAGACGTTGTGCATGGCGACGGGGACGTAGTACTGGTTGGCGACGTCCGCGATTTTGCGGGTTTCGCGCATGCCACCGACCTTGGGCAGGTCGGGCGCGATGATGTCCACAGCGAGGTTCTCGATGAGGCGGCGCTCCTCGGTGACGCGGTAGCGGTTCTCACCGACCGTGATGGGCGTCGAGGTGGACTTCGTGACCTCTTCCTGTACCTTGAGGTTCTCCGGTGGGACGGGGTCTTCGAGCCACCAGACGTCGTAGTCCTCGATGGCTTTGGCGAGTCGTTTCGCGCTCCCGGCCGAGAACGTCCAGTGACAGTCGAACGCGACGTCGGCGCGGTCCTTCACGCGCTCGGTGACCGTCTCCACGATCTCGGCTTTGTGACGGATCTCGCCGGGTCGCAGGTGGCGGTTCGCGCGGTCCTTTTCGAACCCGGACGGCACGTCGAGGTCGAACTTGAGCGCGTCGTAGCCCAGTTCCTCGACGACGCGTTCGGCTTCGTCGGCGCACGCCTCGGGGTCGGCCTCGTCCGCGGTGTGGCAGTCACAGTAGACGCGAACCTTGTCGCGGTACTTGCCGCCGAGCAGTTGGTAGGCAGGAATGTCGAGAATCTTGCCCGCGAGGTCGTGTAGCGCGATCTCGATGCCGGAGATGGCGGTAATGGTTACGCCTTCGATGGAACCCTCGCCGGACATCTTCTGGACGAGGTGTTCGAACAATCGGTCGATGTCGAGCGGGTTCTCGCCGATGACGAACGGCTTCATGCGCTCGATGAGTTCGGGAACACCGGCACCCCAGTAGGCTTCACCCGTGCCGACGATTCCCGCGTCGGTGTACAGGCGGACGAGCGTCCACGGGAAGTTCCCGTCGATCATCGTCGTCTGGACGTCCGTTATCTCGATGTCGCGCTTATCGCCCCGCGAGGCCTTCGTTCCCATCGTCTCGCTGGAGAGATTGCGCATCGTGTACTCTGCGTTGGGGTCGTGCAGTGTCGCATAGTCGCGTCCCATACCCGCGGGTACTTCTTCGGTAGTAAAAGTTTACGTGGTATCGTCCGTAATTACTGGAGCACATCCACGGGGGTCTCCGCACTGATCCACGCGTGGATCGAATCCTCTGCGCGAAGTTCGTATCTCCCGCGTCGATAGTAGCCGACGACCCGTGGCTCGGTCTGCTGATTAGGCATCTCGTGTATCCCTTCGACCCTCCTCACCCTTACTATTGACCAGTTAACCGGTTACGCCCCCTGATAGTCCCACCGTTCCTGTCCGTTGAGACACCAATGTCGGTCCGCTCTCGTTCCCAAACCCCCACCGTCTGCATGCGGTTATACAGGGGTTAATCCGGGAGTAGCGGGGGAAACACTCAGTGAGGTGACCCTATCACGGGGACGTACTCCAATCCCCGATATCGACACGACGTTTTCGGCGACGTGGCTCGCGCGGCGTTCCGACGCTCGATTCCCGGAAGTGGCTTCCGTCCCATCAAACGGCCAACGAGGAAAAATGTCAGATGAAAGGTTACTACTTTCAGGTGTGCGGCCGTTGTCGGCGATTTCATGACACGTCGGTGTACGAGACGGGGGTTTCTCGCCGGTGTCGCGTCTGCTGTCTCGCTTTCCGGATGCGTCGCAGACATCGGGACCCCTCCTGTGGACGTTCGTGGTGCGATGTATCTCCCCTCACGCGCGATGAACTCTTTCCAGATGTGGAACACGTACGACCGTGGGGTCACGGAGCGAGACATGGGGTTTGCCGACCGTCTGAACCTGAACGCGATTCGAACGTGGTTGAGTTACGAGGCGTGGAAACGCGACCCCGCATCGTTCGGCCGGGCGCTCGACCACTTCCTGGCGACCGCGGACAAGCACGGCATCCAGGTCCTCCTCGGTGTCTTCGAGGGTGTCGGGCGTCCGCCGGTCCCGAAGAACCTCTACGACACCGACCCGTGGACGGGCACCTCGGTTTGGTCGCCCGGAAAGCACGTCATGCGGAATCCCGACCTGTGGGACGAACCGAAGCGCTTCGCCGAGTGGGTGACGAACCGCTACCGCGACGACGAGCGACTGCTCGCCATCGAGGTGATGAACGAACCCGGTTGGCGACCGTGGAAGAAGCGGTTCGCACGCGCCATGTTCGACTACGTCCGCGAGCGACGCGGCGACGTCCCGCTGACGATCGGCGCGACGAGCTTTGCGAACGCCACCGATTACTACGACTGGGGGATCGACGTGATCCAGTTTCACTACAACTACCCGAACACGACGGACATCTACCGTGGCGTCCTCCAACAGGCGAACGAACTCCGCAACAGCATCAACATGCCCGTCTGGCTGACCGAGTGGCAACGCATCGCGAATTTCGGCTGGGGTCAAAAGGAGGTCTCCGTGGCCCAGCGCGGCCCGGATTACGCCTCGCTCGCCCCCGTCATCCGTAAGTCGGGCGTCGGAAACTTCTTCTGGTCGCTCATGCTCAAACCCGCCTACATGCTGAGCCAGCGCAAACGTGGCATCCTCAACGGCGTCTTCCACGAGGACGGAGCGGTCTGGAGCACGGAGGACGCGAGCGCACTCAAATCGATGTCCGGCGACGGCACGTTTCACGGAACCGAACGCAAGGAGTGGCCGGATTGGGCGAAGGAAGTCATCCGGAGGGCGTGAGTCCGGCGTAGGCCAGCACGTCCGTCTGGTCGAAGTTACCGTCGCCATCGAAGTCCAGGGCCGACTGCTGTCGTGCTGGCACGTGTGCGAGACCACTCGTCTCCGCGGCGGCAACGATCGGAAACGCAACCGCGTCCGAGACGCCGGTCTTTCCGTTTCCGGTCAGATCCTCGTATCGTCCGTCCTTGTCGGGGTCGAGCGGCGGGCCGACGTTCAGTTGGTGCCCGAATCCGTGCACCAGCACCACCGGCGCGTAGATGTCGATGGCGCGATTGTGATGGATCCGGTTGTCGAGCAGCGTATCGTCCCACGAATCGTCGAGCGTGACGCCGCGGAGGTCGCCCCTCACGGTGTTGTTCACCAATCGAGTGTCCGACCCCGTCACGCCGATTCCGATGGCGTTGTTCACGGCGACGAGGTCGTGCACCGTCACGTCCGAGGCGTCCTCCACGTACACCCCGCGATTCCAATCCTGCGTTCGGAGGTTTCGAACCGTCACGTTCGACGCCCCATCGACGTGGACGCCGCTGGTGTCGCTGACACCGTATCCGTCGAGGGTGTGTCCCTCGCCGTCGAGAACCACGTCGTTCGCGCGGATTTCGATACAACCGGTCGAGATGGCGGTCTTCCCGTTGTGGACGTCGCGCGTCAGCACGTACGTTCCCGGTTTCGTGATCTTCGTACAGGAATCGACGGTCGTGGCCGTTTGTGGTGTGGATGCGGCGGACGCAGTAGATGCGGCAGGCAATCCGCCGTAGCTGACACTGACGATGCAGAGGAGAACCAACCCGACGGCGAGAACGCGCGACTGAGGCATAATCCCACGCACGACGGCCCCCCTGTTATACGCTCTCCCGGTAAGGGCGGCCTACTCGTGGAAATCAGTGTTTAAAAGGGGGAAATCAGAGCACGCCGAGCGCGCTAAGGTCCGATTCGAGCGTCGCGCGGTCGGCGTCGTTCATCTTCCGGAGCGGACTCCGGAGCGGACCGGGCGAGAAGTCCACGTCGAGCAGGTCGAGCGTCGTCTTCACGCCAGCCATGTACGACCCGCCCTTCAGCGCGCTCCGAATCGCGTACACATCGCTTTGGAGTTCGCGGGCGCGTTCCTCGTCGCCCTCGTCGTAGGCGTCGTAGAGGGAAACGATCAGTTCGGGGAAGGCGTTCGCCACCGCGCTTACGGTTCCGGTACAACCGAGTTGGAGTCCCGGCAGGATCAGGGAGTCCGACCCCGAGAGGAACGTGAGGTCCGGGTTGTCGTCGATGGCCTGTCCGAGCCACGGAACGTCCTTGCTCGAATCCTTGAGTCCGGCGAGGTTCGGAATCTCGGCGAGGTCCGAGAGCGTGTCGAGCGACAGCGAGTTGCCGGTCTTGCTCGGAATGTGGTAGATGTACACCGGCAGATCGACCGCTTCGCAGACGCGGCGGTAGTGTTCGAGCGCCCCGTCGTGGTCGAGCGGGTAGTAGAACGGCGTGATGACGACGAGTCCGTCCGCGCCGACCGACTCGGCGTGTTCCGCGTTTTGGATGGTTTCGTACGTGCTCGGCGCACCGACGCCCGCGATGACGGGAACGTCGTCCACCGCATCGACGACCGCTTCGACGACGCCGCGCTTTTCCTCGCCGGTCAGGAGCGGGAACTCGCCGTTCGTCCCGAGCGGGAAGACGCCGTGTGCGCCGCCCTCGACGACGTATTGAGCGTGGGCCGCCGTGGCTTCGTAGTTCACCGACTCGTCCTCGTGAAACGCCGTAATCGTGGGCGGAACGACGCCGTGCAGCGAAAGCGGGTCGTCCGTCCCCGGTTCTGGTGCGTGCGACATACTCGGACGCTTGTCCTCCGACCTGATAAGCGATTTCGTCTCGGCAGGGTTCTTTTCCGGGAACGAGTAAAATTCACCCGAGAGCTGTTTTTCGAGACTGAGTAAACTTTTTGTTGCAGGGGGGACAATGTGTGAGTATGAACGTCACAGTTAAGCTTACCGGACCGATGGTGGCGCGCACCGGGACTCGTGACGCACGCGTGGCAGTCCCCGACGAGGCAACCGTCGCGGACGTCGTCGACAAACTCGGCGAGCGTTACGGCCCGCAGGTCCGCGCCGGAATCATGGACGGACTCGGCCTCCGCTCGGACACCTGCCTCTTCCGAGAGTCCGACCACGAACCGCTCTCGGTCCGCAGTCCCGTCGAACCGGGCGAAACCGTCCGCGTACAGGTTCACGCCTGACGACGGTTCCCACGACCTCTACCTCGGTTCCTTCCGAACGAACGGACCTTTCCCTCGATTTTCACACTTTTCACACTTTTCACACCCGACAGTCGCTACGCTCTACTTCCCTCGCATTTTCGTGACGAAATAGTAGCGATATCAGACGTACTCGCCCGGCGCTTCCTCGAACTGCGTTCGATGGTCGTCCGAGCAGAACCGATACTGTCGGCCGAGATGGCGCGCCACGAACTCCGTCTCCCGATCAACGTACAGTTCCGTACCGCACACTGGGCATTCTTCCATGTTCGGTACTTCGAACGCCGGACGAAAACGCGCTGTGCTTGCACCTGCAAACGTCGGCTATCCCAGTCTCGCCAGACGGTTCAACGCGTACACCGTCCGGAGCACGTCGCCCGCCTTCCCGCGGTCGAAGACGAGTTCGTCCGTCTGAATGACGTGGTTCAACACGTCGCGCGAGGCGTGTTCCGGCGCGGCACCGATGCCGCAGTCGTTCTCGTCGACCCACTGCATCACGCGGAGGTCGCTCTTGCTGTCGCCCATCACGAGGGTGAACGGTTCGTCCACGCCGAGGACGTCCAGCGCGGCCTCCACGCCGACCACCTTGTTCAACTCCCGACTGCCGATTTCGGCGGCGTCACCCTCGTAGTACGCCACGTCGATCCTGTCGAAGGTGTCCCGCACGTCCGCCGGAATCTCCGAAACGTCCGTCTTGGGCATCCCGTCCGCCGCTTCGAGGACGCCGCGGATTTCGGGGTCGCTGTCGGCGTAATACGCCCGCGCCCATTCGCTTCCGTCTTCGCCATCCCCGACCACCGTCTCGCCGAGCAAGTCGATTTGATAGACGAGCGCGCGGTCGATGACTTCGACCGCCCGCGAACTCCCCGTCTCGAAGTTCGGCTTCATCGTGATGTTGAACTCGTTGCCCTGCAGGTGGGTGCACCGCCGGAGTTCGTCGGGTGCCGAGGAGAGCACCTCCGAGCGCACCGTGTCGAAGACGGTTCGAATCTCGTCGTCCAACTCCTCGAACAGCAGTCGCTTCGTCTCCGCGCCGTGGCCGGGCGTGAACACGCCAGTTCCTGCCTCGTAGACGATACTTACCGTGCCGGAGTGGACGATTTCGTTGCCGAGTCCCTGTATGGCGAACCCCTTCACGTTCTCCAGCGTCTGGCCCGTACAGACGACGATGGGCACGCCCTTCTCGTGGAATTCGGTGAGCAGGTTCAGCGTCTCGCGCGGAATCTCGTTGTCCGTCCCGCCCGCCGACCGGAGCGTCTCGTCCACGTCCAACACGAGCGCGTTCACCGACCGGCCGTACTTGGAGTAGAGGTCGAGCGCGGTGAACGCCTGGTCGCGGGTCGCGTGGGCCGCTACGTCCGCGTAGGTTTCGCCCGCGTCGAACCCGTCTCGAACCTCGTCCTTTCGCCGTTCCAGTTCGTCGCTCGCCGACTGCCAGTGCTCCAGCGCAACGCGGGAGTCGACCGGCGGGAATACGTCCACGAAATCCTGATACGCTCGAAGGGTCTTCGCGTCGAATTCGTCGTAGAGCCGATAGAGAGCATCGTACCGTTCCATACTGGATGTGGGTCACATTCCGGGATAAAGGTCGGGGAGGGTGGCAGATAGTGTCGGATCGAGTATTTGACTGCAACCACGATTCCAATACAGTAGAATTCGGCCCGTGAGACGGTGACTCCTCCTCGACGGGATGTGCCCCCATTGGGGACAGTAAGAATCTGACACTCACTCCTCGACGGTGCCGCCCTCCGTCTCGTCCACTCGCTTGCTGATGTCCACTTGGTAGTGTTCGAGGATGTCGCGGCCCAGCAGGACGGGATTGTTCATGTGGCTCCTGTCCTCGACGTTCGCGGAAACCGTGTAGTGGTTTCCGGCGATGCCGATAACCACGTCCACGACCGGTCGGGTTCGGCTCGATTTCGAGCTTCCGGAGCGCACCCGCGAGATTCGCCGAATCGGTCCCGCGCCCACGTCGGCCGCGATTCCGGTGTCGATACTGGTTCGGCTCGCGCCCGTGTCGGACTTGGCGACGACGGTGCGCGACCCCGTCGTCCCGCTGACGACGACCTCGGTGGTGTAGCCGATGGTGGGCTGGTCCGACAGTCGTTGGCTACCCGTCGCCGGTTTGCAGTCGGGAACCGAATCGTCGAGCGTCGTCGTCAGTTCCGTAACGCGGCCCTCCTCGACGCCCCCGCCGCCCGCTTCGATGGCGGCGCGTGCGATGTGCGGTGCCGGACTGTGGCCCGTGGCTCGGAAGAACCCTTTGAACCCCGCCGTCGGGTTGACTTCGAGCACGTACCACTCGTCCTCGTCCCGGATGAGATCTACCCCAGCGTAGTCCAGCCCGAGGGCGTGGGCCGAATCCAGGGCGATTTGGACGATTTCGTCCGTGAGGACGTCCCCTGCCGCCGTCACGTCGCCGCCGAGCGCGACGTTCGTCCGCCACTCCTCGTCCGGGGCCGACCGGATCATCCCGCCGAGGACGGAATCCCCGACCACGTAGACGCGCAGGTCGCTGTGCGGACCGTCGCCGTCCTGTTCGATGAGCTGTTGGATGAACGCCTGTCGCTTCCCGACCCGTGAACTGATGGGCGTGTTCAAATTCACCTTCCACGTTCCACCGCCGTGGGTCCCGATGGCGGTTTTGTACACCGCCTCGGTCCCGTACGTCTTGCCGATCTCGTTGAGCCGATCCGTGGAGAGCGCGAAGATAGCGTCGGGAACCGAAATCCCCTTGTCCGCCAACCGGACGGCCGCCGAGAACTTGTGAGTGGCCTGTAGGACCGACATCGGCGGGTTCAGCATCGGCACGAGGCTTTCGTACAGGTTCGCAAGCCCGAGGAGTTCCTCGGGGTTCTCCGTCTTCGACAACAACAACCGATTCGCGATGACGTCCACATCCGGTTCGAGCACGACACGACCGTCCCGTATCTCGACGGACGTGTTCTCCCGCCGGAGCCAGACCGGATCGTGGCCCAACGCTTCGACGGCGTTCAAAATAGCCTTCGTCTCCTTGCTGTTGTGGAGACTGAGTACTCCCACTGACACTGCTTTTTCTCCCGACATCAGCTTGCTATTCGCTAACTCATGGCAAAACAGTTATTGCTCTTTCGCTAATATTTCGGCGTCGTCTTCCGTCCAACTATCGGCTATCGAATCTTGTCGAAGACCGTGCTCTGACAGCGGCCGCACTGTCGAGGGTTGCGCCAGTACTTCTTCCCGCACGAGTGGCATTTCCAGTTCGGCGTGAGGAAATCGGGTTTGAGCGATTCCAGGTTCATGGGACGAAGTAGGGTCCCGACGAATAAACGCGTCTCGCCGGGGTCCCTCGAACCCGAACCGTCCCTCGATTCGAACTCGTACCGTCCCTCGATTTGAATTCGTGCCGTTCTCCGATTCGAACCCGAACCGTCCCCCAACTATTACTGTGGCGGCGTCGTCTCGGCGTCTATGACTGGGGGGAACCAACCAGCGGAGCGGTTCGGCTACATCACGCCCGAAAATTTGGGGTTGTTCACCGACCTCTACGAGTTGACGATGTTGCAGGGGTACCACGCCGCGGACCACAACCCGCGGGCGACGTTCAGCCTTTTCTTCCGCAAACTGCCATCGGATAGGGGGTACGTCCTCGCGGCCGGACTCGAACAGGCGATGGCCTACATCGATTCCATCTCGTTCGGGGAACGAGCGATCTCGTATCTCGCCGGTCGCGGGTTCGACGATGACTTCCTCTCCCGACTCGCGGAGTTCGAGTTCACCGGTACCGTGCGGGCGCTCCCGGAGGGGACGCCCGTGTTCCCGAACGAACCCATCGTGGAGGTGACCGCGCCCATCTTCGAAGCCCAACTGTTCGAGACCCTGCTGTTGAATCAGGTCGGCTTTCAGAGCCTCGTGGCGACCAAAGCCGCTCGGATGCGCGAAGCGGTCGAACGCCACGGCGACGGCCAATCGCTCGTGGATTTCGGTGCCCGACGCGCCCACGGTACCGACGCCGGGATGAAAGCCGCCCGCGCCGCGGCGATCGGTGGCTTCGACGGAACCTCGCTCGTCTCCGCAGGGGAGGCGTTTTCCCTCCCGGTGTACGGGACGATGGCCCACTCGTGGGTCCAGAGCTTCGAGAGCGAGCGCGACGCCTTCGAGACGTTCCTCGATCAGTATCACGAGGACACGATTCTGCTGGTGGACACCTACGATACCGTCGAAGGGGCGAAGTTGGCGATGGAACTGACCGACGAGCACGACGCCGAGGTCGGCGTGCGACTCGACTCCGGCGACCTCGTTTCCCTCTCGAAAGATGTCGCCGAAATAGTCGGCGACCGACCGATCTTCGTCTCCTCCAGCATGGACGAGTACAAGATCGCCGACTTCCTGCGTGAGGGCGGTGTGGCGACCGGGTTCGGTCCCGGTACCGCACTGACGACGAGCGGGGATGCCCCGTCGCTCGACCTCGTCTACAAACTCACCGAAATCGAACACGACGGCGAGATGCGACCGAGCATGAAACTGTCGTCGGGGAAAGTCACGTACCCCGGGGCGAAGAGCGTCCGCAGAATCGAGGAGGACGACGACGGCACCTACGAAAAGGACGTGATCGCACTGCGTGGCGAGGACGCACCCGGCGAGGACCAACTGGTGTTCGTCTACGAGGACGGGGAGCGCGTCGCCGACTCCTCCGAACTCGGCGCAATCGCCGAACGGGCGGGAAGGCGACGGCGATGTCTCCCGGACGACTGTCGCGACCTCCGTGCGCCGGGTTCCTACCCCGTCGAAATCAGCGACGGCCTCCGTCAGCTAACCGAGGACTGTCGGGCCGACCTGCTGGACCGATGAGATACCCGACGTCGAAATCGTAGCGGCGTCCGAGCAGTCCGCTACGGACTGCGGCGGAAGCGGTCCGCTACGAGGTACAGTAAACGCCGATACGCGGAAGCCGACCCGCTTCCGATCATTCGTTCGTGTATTCCGTTGTCGTTCCCGTCGTATCGCGTTGGGCCGTCGTCTCCTTTCGACTCAACACCTTGCTCGCACTCTGCAGCACGCTGTTTTTCCACGCCTCGATGTCGTTTTCCTCTACCGACGCTCGTAGCGGCTCCATTCGGGTCGCTCGCTCCGATTCGTCCATCTCCAAGGCTTCCTCGATGCTATCCGCGAACGCTTCGGTGTCGTTCGGGTGGACGGTTATCGCCCACTCGCCGAGCGCCTCGTGTGCGCCGACGAGTTCGCTGAGGACCAACACTCCCGGATCGTCGACCTGTGAGGCGACGAACTCCTTCGCGACGAGGTTCATCCCATCGCGGAGCGAACTCACGAGCACCATGTCCGATTCCCGATACAGCGCGGCCAGCGTGACCGGGGAGAGGTGGTCGTCGATGTAGACGATCGGTTGCCACGTCGCCGTCCCGAATCGGTCGTTGATCCGCTCGACTTCGCTCGTCACGTTCTCCTTGACGCGCTGATAGTCGTCGATCTGACTTCGGCTCTCGCTCGCCTTCTGGACGTACGTGAACGTTTCGCGCCGCTCGGGATACTTCTCCCAGAGCCGTTCGAGTGCGGCGAGCCGCTGCTCGATTCCTTTCGTGTAGTCGAGTCGGTCCACCCCGACGGCCAACCGGTCGGCGTCGAGCGCGTACGTTTCGCGGAGCGATTCCCACGCGTCGTCGGCCTCCGACGACCCCGCGAGCTGTCGCCGTTCCGCGGCGTCGATACCGAGCGGGAAGGATTCGACCTGAATCGTTCGCCCTTCGTAGCGAACCCACCCGGCTTCGTGATCCACCTCGGCGTCGAACGCCCGTTCGACGCAGTCGAGGAAGTTCTCGCAGTAGCGGTCGGTGTGGAAGCCGAGCAGGTCGTTCGCCAGCAGTCCGTCGAGCAGTTCCTCGTACTCCGGACAGCTTTGGAGCACGTCCCACGACGGCCACGGGATGTGCCAGAACTGCATGCAGAACGCGTCGGGACACTCCTCCCGGATCCGCCGCGGGGCGAGCGCGAAGTGATAATCCTGAAACCAGATGACGGCTTCCGATGGGTCCACTTGCTCCCGTATCGCGTCCGCGAAGTGTTCGTTGGTTTCCCGATAGTGCTCCCAGAACTCCGGTTTCGGCGTCATCTTGGCCGTATCGGAGTGACACATTGGCCAGAGCACCTGATTGCTGTAGCCGTAGTAGTAGTTCTGTACCTGTTCGTCCGTGAGCGAGACGCGCTTCAAGTCGTACGAGGGAGACTCCGGCGGGACGCGAACACAACCGTTCTCGTCGCTCATCTCGTCGTCGCCGTCGCCGCTCCCCCACGCGACCCACGTTCCCCCGGTGTTCGCCATCATGGGATCGAGCGCGGACGTGAGGCCGCCGGTCGGTCGAACGACTTGAATCTCACCGTCCACTCGCTCGTGGACGTACGGTTCCCTGTTCGACACCAGGACCAATTCGCGGTTTCCGAACTGAAGAGCAGTATCAGACATCGTATCTCCCCTCCCTGAGTCGGCAGCAAATCCTTCAGCAGTCTCGTTCATTAGTTTTGTCGCTCATCACGCATATTCGAGGGTCAAACCAATCACTGCATGGGTTGCGTTTGCAAGTTTCTTTATTAGGCTCTGACCCGCCGTATCGACCCTCTTCACCCCCGTATCGATCCTACTCGAACAGTCCTTCGTGGCGCTCGGCGAGTCCCGTGTACTCGCCCGACGAGTACGATTCGAAGATGTCCGCCGCGTCGATGGTCGTCTCCGAAAGCGGCGTCACCTGCGCGGGAACCCCCCGAACGAACGACTCCGGCGGGATGTCCGCCTCTTCGAGGGTCACAGTCCCTGCGGCAACGATGCTCCGCTCGCCGACGTGGACGCCCGTGTTTATGGTCGCGTTAAATCCGACGAGGGACCCGTCGCCGATCGTCGCTTCGTTCAGCACCGCACCGTGACCGACCATCACTCGGTCGCCGACGGTCGATGCGTGGAGCACCGCGTTGTCCCCGATGTGTGACTCTTGGCCGATTCGCACCGGTGCCGCATCACCCCGTAGCACCGCACCGGGCCAGACGCTGGCGTCGGCTTCGACCGTCACGTCCCCGACCAACGTCGCCTCCCGGCAAACGTGGGCCTCTTCGTGTATCGACGGCTCACCCCCTTCGAACTCGTACGTTCGAACCATACACCTGACACGACGTTCGACCCCAAAGCTTTGGCGGGGGGACTAGCCTACTGATCCGCTCCACTCGTGTTCGTCCAGATACTCCTCGAACAGCGTGAACTGTACGTCGTGAGACGACCGCAACTCGGCGAGGTCGATGGGTGCATCCCCGCGGTTGAACCAGCGGTACATCGCCGCATAGTCCTCTCCCGCCCGCTTTTCGAAGGCGTCGATGGGAACGTGGTCGGCGGTCACGTCGATTCCGATACTCTTCGACAGCCGAACCGCCATCGCCGACAACGTGAGTTCGTCACCCGCGAGGTCGATTTCCCGCTCGACGTAGTTCGCTCGCTTCGCGAAGGCCTCCGCGACGATTGCGCCGATGTCGTCCACGTCCACCATGTACAACGGCGTGCGCGGTTCGAGCGCCATCGAAAGCGTCTCGTTCATGATGTCGTCGCGCATGCCCTCCAAGTTCTGCATGAAGAACACGGGCCGGACGACCGTCAACGGCAGATCGAGATCCGACAGTCGTCGCTCGATGGTCGCTTTCGTGTCGAAGAACGGAACGCCCGAATTCTCGTTCGCACCCCATACCGAACTGAAAACGAAGTGGTCGACGCCGTGGTCGGCGGCGACTTCCCCGAGATTCGTCCCCTGTTCGACTTCGGCGTCCAATCCGGCGGCCCACGTGGTGACGCCGTACACGCCATCCACATCGCGCACGGCGTGCACGAGCGACTCCTTCTCCCCGAGGTCTCCCTCCACGACGACCGCACCCCGTTCGTCGAGTTCTCGGGCAGCGTCGCTTCCCCCGTCCCTGGTCAGCGCGTGGACTTCAACGCCGCGTTCCAGGAGGTGGCGCGCGACGGCCCCACCCTGTCGCCCCGTCGCTCCCGCCACGAGTACACGTTCCGGTGGCATAACGGATGGAAAACGCCACGGATTTGCTTAGTCGTTGTCACCGTCGCGGGTACCCTCGTCCTGATTTCCCGACTGCTACGGCGACCTCGAAACCCTCCGCTCGCGGCAATATCGTCGTCTCACGCCAACGCCGCAAGCAAGCGGGTGCGGTGCGGTTTCAGTGCTGCTCGGCGATCGTAGCCACGGAAATCGCGGTGACCTCTCGTGGCAAATTCCGTTGAATCCCCGATTCCACGAATCAGCACGGATTTGTGCGCGGCGGAAATACGTTCCGTATGACCGACATCGGGAAGATAGACCGCGATTTCTTCGACGAACACATCTACCCCTATCTCGGCGCGGAGCGCGAGGACGAACTCCTCGGCCCGAAACACGGCGTGGACTTTGGCGTAATCGATGTTGGCGACCACGTCGTCGCGCTCGCCACGGACCCGCTCTCGCTGCTCCCGGAACTCGGTTTCGAGAAGGCCGGATGGTTCGCGTTCCACGTCGTGATGAGCGACGTGGCGGTGAGCGGCCTGCATCCGAGCCACCTCGCGGTGGAGTTCAACCTCCCGCCGGAGATCGCGGACGAGGAGTTCGCGGAGGTCTGGAAAACCTTCGACCGCGAGGCGAAAAAGCTGGGCGTCAGCATCGTCACGGGGCACACCGCCCGGTATTCGGGCTGTCAGTATCCGTGGGTCGGCGGCGCGACGACGTTGGCCATCGGAGAGAAGCAAGACCTCGTCCGCCCGGACGGCGCGAGACCGGGCGACAGCGTGTTGGTGACGAAGGGACCGGGCGTGGAGACGGCGGGCTTTCTGGTGACGCTGTTCGAGGACCGGATCGACCTGCCGGAGGACGATATCGCGGACGCCAAGGACCGGTTCTACGACATGAGTCCGGTCGAGGACGCGCTGGTCGCGGCGGAGGCGGGCGGCGTGACGGCCATGCACGACGCGACTGAGTGCGGGATTCACGGCGCGCTGGTCGAGATGGCGCGCTCGGCGGGCGTCCGCTTCGACGTGAGCCACGACGACGTGCCGATTCTGCCGGGCGTGCTGGAAGCCTGCGACTATTTCGATATCGATCCGTGGGCGTCCACGACCGAGGGGACGCTCGTCCTGACGGTCGAAGCCGAGGCTGCCGAAACCGTCCTCGCCGCGTTCGACGACGCGGATATTCCGGCGGCCGAAATGGGGAAGGTGAGCGAGGGCGATGGCGTCTACGTCGATGGCGACCGAATCGAGCATCCCGATGTAGACCCCTCGTTGCAGGTGTTCGCCGAGTTGTCGGCCGACCGGGAGTGAACACCACCGCTAAATACAACCAAGTAATATCCCGACGTGATGACCGATCTCGGCAAAGTAGACAGCGAATTCTTCGAGGAGTACATCTTCCCGCATCTCGGTGCGGAGCGCGACGACGTGACGCTGGGGCCACAGCACGGCGTCGATTTCGGCGTCATCAAGGTCGGCGACAAAGCGGTCGCCACCGCGACCGACCCCATCTACATCATGCCCTCGCTCGGCTTCGAGCGGGCGGCGTGGTTCGCGTTCCACATCCTGATGAGCGACGTGGCGGTGAGCGGCCTGCAACCCACCCATCTCGCGGTGGATTTCAACCTCCCGCCGGAGATTACGGACGAGCAGTTCGCCACGATTTGGCAGACGTTCGACCGTGAGGCCAACGAGATGAACGTCAGCGTCGTCACGGGACACACCGCCAGATACGCGGGCTGTAACTACCCGATGGTCGGCGGGGCCACCGCGATGGCCGTCGGCGACCCGGACGACGTGGTCCGACCGAACGGCGCGCGCCCTGGCGACCGCGTCCTGCTCACGAAAGGTCCGGCAGTCGAGGCAACCGGCCTCCTGAGCAACCAGTTCGAGGACCTGATGGACCTTCCGGAGGAGACCGTCGAGCAGGCGAAAGACCGGTTTTACGACATGAGTCCGGTCGAGGACGCCCGGATAGCGGCGGAGGCGGGCGACGTGTCGGCCATGCACGACGCGACGGAGGGCGGGGTGCACGGCGCGTTGACCGAGATGGCGGCCGCGAGCGGGGTCCGCCTCGACGTGCGCCACGACGACGTGCCGGTCCTGCCGGGCGTGCTGGAGGCCTGCGAGTTCTTCGACATCGACCCGTGGTCCTCCATCAGCGAGGGAACGCTGTTGCTGGCCGTCGCGCCGGAGGACGCCGACGACGTCCTCGCCGCGTTCGACGACGCCGGGATTCCGGCGGGTGACATCGGCGAGGTTCGGGACGGCACCGGCGTCACGGTGGACGGTGAGGAAATCGAACATCCCGAGGTGGACCCGTTCTGGGGTGCCTTCGAGGAGTTCATGGAGAAATCAACATGAGTAGAGAACCAGCACCGGTCTCTCTCCCCGTCGCGCTGACCATCGCCGGAAGCGACTCCGGCGGCGGCGCGGGGATTCAGGCCGACCTGAAGACGATGGAAGCACACGGCGTGTTCGGCACCAGCGCCATCACGAGCGTCACGGCACAGAACACCCGCGGGGTCGAGGGATTTTCCACGCTCCCGGTCGAGGAGGTCGAAGCCCAATGTGAGGCCGTCCTCTCGGATTTCGACGTTCGGGCGGTCAAGACCGGCATGCTCGCGGAAGCCCCGGTCGTCCGGAGCGTCGCGGAGCAGGTCTCCGGTCTGGAAATCCCGGCCGTCGTGGACCCCGTGATGGTCGCGGCGTCGGGCGACCGACTGCTCGACTCGGCGGGCGAGGAAGCCTACGCGGACCTGTTCACCCACGCGACCCTCGTCACGCCCAACACGGACGAGGCCGAAGTCCTGACGGGCATCGAGCTAACGGACGACGAGAGCGCCGCGGCAGCGGGCGAGGCGCTCCGCGAGATGGGTGCGGACGCCGCGCTCGTGAAGGGCGGTCACGTCCCCGGCGAGACGGTTCGGGACGTGCTCGTCACGGCCGACGGCATCGACGTCTTCGAACACCCGCGCATCGCAACGGAGGCGACTCACGGGTCGGGATGCACGCTCGCCAGCGCCATCACCGCCCGACTCGCGTTGGGCGACGACCTTCGAACGGCGGTCGGCGGCGCGACGGCGTTCATGGAGCGCGCGGTCCGCTACGCCGCCGACGTCGGCGAGGGACCGGGAGCGGTTCACCACCTCGTCGAACTCCGGAACCGGGCGGCGCGGAACGACACGGCCGAGGCGGTCGAAAGCGTCGTTCAGTTGTTCGTCGAGCGGGACGTGAGCGCCCTCGTCCCGGAGGTCGGGATGAACGTCGTCGGGGCGACGCCGTACGCCGAGGCGGTGGACGAAACCGCCGCCGTCGAGGGGCGAATCACGCGAACCATGACCGGCGTGAAACCGAACCGAGGCGTGCGATTCGGCGCGTCGAGCCACGTCGCCCGGTTCCTGCTCTCGGCGCGGGAGAACGACCCCAGCCTGCGGTTCGCGGTCAACTGTCGATTCGATAGCGACGTGGAAAACGCGCTCTCGACGCTCAGCGGCGAGGTCGCGGAGTTCGACCGCGGGGAGGAACCGGCGGACGTGAAGGCCGAGGAGGGGAGCACGATGGGTTGGGGTGCCCGACGGGCGTTCGAGTCGGCGAGCGGAACGCCCATCGCGATAATCGACCGCGGGGAGGTCGGCAAGGAGGCCATCGTGAAACTGCTCGCGGCGGACTCCGAGGAACTCCAGCGACGGACGCTGGCGCTCCTCTCCGCGCTGGAGGCGCGGGAACCGGACGAGAAAGACGAGGAGGGGGCATCACCATGAACGCCGACGTCGGCATCATCCTGCCCCAGTACGGCCACGAGTACGGGACGATACGGGACGTGGCTCACGACGCCGAGGAGCACGGATTCGACGGCCTGTGGCTCGAAGACCACTTCCAATCGTGGATCGGCGACATCGAGCAGGACACCTACGAACCGTGGACGACGCTCGCGGCGCTCGCGGAGGCGACCGACGACATTCGACTCGGGACGCTGGTGGACTGTCAGGCCTATCGCCACCCGTCCCTGCTGGCGAAGATGGCGGCGACCGTGGACCGCGTGAGCGATGGCCGCCTCGACCTCGGCCTGGGCGCGGGATGGTACCGGGACGAGTTCGAGCGTTTCGGTTACGAGTTCCGCGAACCGCCCGCCGCCCGCATCGAGCGACTGCGAGAGACCGTCGAGGTTCTCCACGGCCTCTGGACGAACGAGCGGTTCTCCCACCACGGCGAGCAGTTCGATCTGGAGGAGGCGTTCTGCCGCCCGGAGCCGGTGCAGGAACCCCACCCGCCGATCTGGATCGGCGGGGCCGGGGAGCAGTTCACGCTCCGGTACACGGCCGAACTCGCTGACGGATGGAATTACGGCACCCTCGACCCTGACGGGTTCGCGGAAAAGTTGGCCGTGCTTCGGGAACACTGTGAGAACGAGGAGCGCTACGAGGACATCACGAAATCCGCCGAACTGTTCGCGTTCGTCGCCGACTCGCGGGAAGACGCCGAGGCGAAGCGCGAACGCTTCGCCGACCGGCATTTGAACGGTGAACCGAGCGAACCGCGGGAGTTCTTCCTCGCGGGCTATCTGGAGACGGCGCTGGTCGGGACGCCGGACGAGGTTCGGACGGAACTGGAGCGCTACGAGGACGTGGGCATCGAGACGTTCATGCTGAGCGTGCCGGACGCGCCAGAAGATGATAGTTTGGAACTGCTCGCCGACGTGATGGACTGAGTCGGCGTTTAGGCCATCACGGGTCGCCGTTAGGCCACGACACGTCTGCGTTAGGCCATCATGTTCCGACAGCTCTCCGCACAGTCCTCCAGCACGTCGGCACAGAGCTGACAGTGGTCGTGGTCGTGCCGCGAGCACTCCTCGGCACACTCCTCGCAGGCACCCGCACAGGCTTCCGCGAGTTCGCTGTCGAAGTTCGAATCGCGGGCCATGAACCGGGCGTGCATGGTCGCCAGGTCGGCCACGTCACGACAGAGCCGGATGCATTTGGCCATGCCTTCGCCTTTTTCCGCACACTGGTCGGCACACCATTCGCAGGCCTGTGCGGCGGCGAAACAGTCGTCGATACACTCGTCCTTCTCGGCGTCGAGGTGGTCAATCTGGGTGAGCGCCATGGTGGAAAGCGAGGAGAGTATCGTCGGTGGTAATTCTGGTTGCTCACGCAACGGACTTTTTCCATCCCCGAGCGAACAGCCAGACTCCGACGAGGAACGTCACGAGCGCGACGCCGCCGAGGGCGACGTGCCACCCGGCCACCCAGTACGGAAGCGAAACGACGTGGCGGGCGCTGTCGAGCAGGTAGCCGAAGACGGGTAGCTTCGTCGTCGTCGGACCGAAGTTGGCGCTCGAATTCACGGGCGGCCCGGCGGGATATTCGCCGGGGTAACGGTCGGCCTCGTACGGAAGCGAGGAGATACGCGCGCTCCACACCAGTTTTCCGGACCGATTCAACTCGACGACGCGGTTGTTTCGGCTGTCGGTGATGAGCGTGTGGCCGTTCGGCAAACGGTCAGCGTCGCGCGGCCAGTCGAATCCGAGACCACCCGCGCCGTGGACCTGCCACGCGACTCCCCACGTTCCGTTTCGGCGGTGGAGTTCGACCACCCGGTCGTTCTCGCTGTCCGCGACGAGGACGGCGTTTTTCGAGAGATACTGGGGGTTGTGCTGTTTGTTCAGCAGTCGCCAATCCCCGTTCTCGTTGATCACGTTCACGACACCCTTCCCGCGCTGGATGACGACGAGTTGGTTCGCGTTTCGCACGCTGACGAGGTACCGTCCCGGCCCGATACGGTCCACGTCGTTGATGTGGAGCCAGTCGGTTCGCGTGGGGTCGGACGGCGGGTCGTACCGTTCGCTCGCGTTCCACTGCCACGTGACCGTTCCGTTCGGCGCGACCGTGAACACCCGTTCCTTGTCCATGTCCGCGACCAGCAGTTCGCCCGACGGAAGCAACTCGGCGTCGTGAACCTCGCTGTTCAGTCCCGAGCGGACCGGAAACGTCCACTGGTAGACGACGTGCGGCGACGGGTTCGGGTCGATGACCCGCACGCCGGTCCGAGCGCAGGGTGATTCGTAGGGTCCGCAGCGCCGATACCCGTCGTCGATGAACGACGCGAGGACCGTTCCGTTGGGCAGCCACGACACGTCGTGATAGCCGTTCGCGTGGCCGTAGCTCCACAGTTTCTCCCCGTCGGAATCGAGCACGACGACCTTCCCATCGGTCGAGGTCGATTGGACGCCGACGACGGTTCGGCCGGACAAATCGGACGACGGAGCGTTCGAAATCGGCGGCGCGACGGCGGCGCTGACGACGAGCGTGAGGACGAACCCGACGACGGCGACCCCCATCAGCGTCGCGCCGAGTCGACGTGCGGAAACGGCGGGGACCACGGGAGGAAGGGACGACGACCCGAAGCGATAAAACCGTACTGGCGTCCTGCAGGCGACGGCGGAAACCGAGTCGGTTTCGCGCGGAATCCACACCGTTTTAGTCGCCGTCCCACCCACGTTCGCACATGATTTCGGTTCTCGCTTCCAGAGGTGTCCGCCGTGAGTGACGGCGGCATCGTCGGGGAGTTCCTCTCGCTCAAAGACGAGACGGACGCGGACGTGCTGACGATGCAGGTCGGCGACTTCTACGAGTTCTTCGCCGACGACGCGGAGTTGGTCGGCGACGTGCTCGACCTGAACATCTCGCGGAAATCGAGCCACGGAAGCAGCTATCCGATGGCTGGCGTGCCGCTGTCGGAACTCACGCCGTACATGAAACAACTGGTCGAACGCGGCTATCGGGTGGCCGTGGCCGACCAGTACGAGACGGACAGTGGTCACGCCCGGAAGATAACGCGGGTCGTGACGCCCGGTACGCTCCTCGAAACGTCCTCGGCGGACGCCCAGTATCTCGCCGGAATCGTCCGCGTGGACGATGGCTACGGGTTGGCGTTCGCGGACATCACGACGGGCAAGTTCCTCGTCACCGCAGTCTCCGGTCCCGACGCGGACTCGAAGGCGCTGACGGAACTGTACCGGTTCGCGCCCGCCGAGGTCCTTCCCGGCCCGGAGATCAGAAACGACGATTCGTTCCTCGAACGGGTTCGCGACCGCACCGACGCGTCCATCTCGGTCCACGACGCGAACGCCTTCGCACCCGGAAAGGCAACCCACGTCACCCGCGAGCAGTTCGGGAAGGAGACGCTGTCCAGTCTCGGATTGGATTCCGACGACGAAGCGGAGGTCCGGGCGGCGGGCGCGGTGCTCTCGTACGTCGAGGAGACCGGCGCGGGCGTCCTCGGGTCGATGACGCGCCTGCAGTCGTACCACGCGGACGATCACGTCGAACTCGACGCGACGACCCAACGCAACCTCGAACTCACCGAGACCATGCACGGGGACCGCAAGGGGTCGCTGTTCGAGACGGTGGATCACACGAAGACGAGCGCCGGACGACGGTTGTTGAAGGAGTGGCTCCAGCGTCCCCGCCGGTCGAAGGCGACGCTTCAGGAACGCCAGTCGAGCGTCGGGTCGTTCGCCGAATCGGCGTTGGCCCGCGAGGAGATCCGCGAGACGCTCGCCGACGCCTACGACCTCGAACGGTTGGCGAGCAAGGCGGTGTCGGGGAGCGCCGACGCGCACGACCTCCTGCGGGTGCGCGACAGCCTTTCGGTTCTGCCGACGGTCGCCGATGCCATCGCCAACGCGCCCGGGCTTTCGAGTTCGCCGTTGTCCGAACTCGTCTCTCGTCCCGACCGAGCGCAGGCGGAAGCGCTGCGCGAGGAACTGGCCGAGGCGCTCGCCGAGGACCCGCCGAACACGGTCACCCAGGGCGGTTTGCTGTGCCGCGGCTACGACGAGGAATTGGACGGGATCATCGACAAGCACGAGGAGAATCTGGAATGGTTCGACACGCTGGCGGGCAGGGAGAAGTCCCGAACCGGCATCTCACATCTGCAGGTGGACCGCAACAAGACGGACGGCTACTACCTGCAGGTCGGGAAGTCGGACACCGGCAAGGTCCCGGAGGAGTACGAGGCCGTCAAAACCCTGAAAAACTCCGAACGGTACGTCACCGACGAACTCCGGGAGCGCGAGCGCGAGATTCTTCGGCTCGAAGAGCGGCGCGGCGAACTGGAGTACGACCTGTTCAAGGAACTCAGAAATCGAGTCGCGGAACACGCCGAACTGCTACAGGACGTCGGCCGGACGCTGGCCGAACTCGACGTGCTGGCGAGTCTGGCCGTCCACGCCGTCGAAAACGGCTGGGTGCGTCCGGAACTCGCCGAGTCGGGGCTCGATATCGACCAGGGTCGTCACCCCGTCGTGGAGCGGACGACCGAGTTCGTCCCGAACGACGTGCGGATGGACGACGACCGCGAGTTCCTCATCGTCACCGGGCCGAACATGAGTGGGAAATCGACGTACATGCGGCAGGCCGCACTCATCACCCTGCTCGCACAGGTTGGGAGCTTCGTCCCAGCGCGGTCGGCCCGCATCGGCTTGGTGGACGGCATCTTCACCCGCGTCGGGGCGCTGGACGAGTTGGCGCAGGGTCGCTCGACGTTCATGGTCGAGATGCAGGAGTTGAGCAACATCCTCCACTCCGCGAGCGAGGACTCCTTGGTAATTCTGGACGAGGTGGGGCGCGGAACCGCGACCTACGACGGCATCTCCATCGCGTGGGCCGCGACGGAGTACCTGCACAACGAGGTCCGGGCGAAGACGCTGTTCGCGACCCACTACCACGAACTGACGACGCTCGCCGACCATCTGGAGCGCGTCGAGAACGTCCACGTGGCGGCGGACGAACGGGACGGCGACGTGACCTTCCTCAGGACCGTTCGCGATGGGCCGACGAACCGCTCGTACGGGATTCACGTCGCGGACTTGGCGGGCGTGCCGATGCCGGTCGTCGAGCGCTCGCGCGATGTGCTCGACAAACTCAGACAGGAGAAAGCCATCGAGGCTCGCGGTTCGGGGTCGAACGAGACGGTACAGGCCGTCTTCGACCTCGGGGCGGGCCAGTTTCAGGCGAACGGTTCGGGGAAAAGCGAGTCGGATGGTGAAGAATCGGAGGACGAAGCGGACGCGCTCGACCCCGAGACGGAGGCTGTCCTCTCCGAACTCGCCGGGGTCGAAGTCGCCGATATCTCGCCCATCGAATTGATGTCGAAGGTGCAGGAATGGCAGGGGAAAGTCGGAGAACGGTAGGAATTCGACCGTCTTACTCGACGAGAGAACATCTACTCGCTCCCGTCACGTAGCTCTGTAACTCATCGTCATCGGCTTTCTCACTACTGCGTTCGAAAAAAGTTCAAAATCGATGGTCGTCTTCGGGCGTTACTCGCTGGACGAGTAATCCACCGTCACCCACGCGACGCCGTAGATGTCGTCCCAGTCGGAGTCACGGTCCATCAGGAGGATCATGAGTTTGACCTTGCCATCCGCACCCGCCTTGTCCAGCGCTTCGGGGTGGATTTCGATGGCGAAGTCGCCGTTCTTCTCCTGACTGACGACCGGCGTTCGCTCGATGAGCGTGCCGCTGGTATCGGTGAAGCGCGACCCGTTGTCGAGGTCGCCGTTGGCGTAGACGAGGAAGTATGGCTCGCCCCGCACGGTACCGTGCTCGGCGGGGTCCACACGCTTCATCGAGGTGTTGGCGGAGAATGCCACGTCGAAGTTGGAGTAACCGCCGTCACTCGCCTCCTCCTTGTGGATGACCTCGACGTTCGAGATTCGACTCCCGTCGTTCTCGTCCATCTTGTTCTGGAGCGGCGTGTTCGGTGGCTTCGGCTTCGTCCACGAATCTGCGGACGTCGTCGTAGTCGTGGTGGTCGTCGTAGTCGCTGCCGCAGTCGTCGTCGTTTGTGTCGCCTCGCTCGTCGTTGTCGACGTGGATTCCGATCCACCGCCGTCGGCGCTGCTCGTGGAGGCGGTCGAGTCGGCCGCCTTCGTGGAGGTTTGGCTGACCGATGTCTTGCTACTCGTACTCGCCGAATTGCCGCCGAGGGACGAACACCCGGCGACCATCAGCATGAGAACCAATAGAAGTGTGATGCTCGTTCGCTTCATGTATTTAGACATCCTCGTCTCGGAAATTCACGCATTGCCGCATAACTTTGCAACACCGTTTCGTTAGTTCTACGGATTTAAGAATGGAATACATGTAGATAAAACATGAAGGGGCTCCGATTTGATGATTGGAACGCGTACGCCCCTCAGTTCACTGATATCGAGATGTTATGTATGTATTAAGGAGAGGAATACGGGACGATGAGATCTGATATATAGGCGTATTATATCTTTTCGGAGATCATGTTCGTATTTGTGTGACAGGGATGGGAACGGCGGAGGGATAACCTTCCGACATATTCAGCTATGCGACAAAAATTCCGTTCCCCTTCCGTCGTGTCAGGAATTTACACGACAGTGATCGTCACGTCGAACGCCGTCGAATGGCCGGTGTTGTCCGTGGCAGTCAACGTCACGGTGTCGATGCCCGCCGAATCGTAGCGGTGGGCGTTCCACCAACCGGTACCGGTCGCGTCCGTCGTCGAAACCTGTCCAATACGACGTGTCGTGACTCCCCGTCCGTCGAATCTTGACAAGCGTCGTTCAATCCAGTATGTTTATTTAATATATGTTCAGTGTATAATATATGGCCTCGATGCTCAGATTTCGCGGTGGTGGTAACGACGCGAACTTCCAAACGTGGTTAGAGCGGTTGAAGAAGCGTGGAAGTAACATCCTCATCACCGGTAACGTGCCGGATTGGCTATCGGCGGAGGCGGCTCGCGTCCTGTTTGGCCACGGTCAGCGACGGTATCGAATCCTCGCGCTTGTCGATCGAACCATCGACAGTCCCGAATCCCGACTGCCGGAATCGGTCTCACCCACCGATCCGACGACGTGGATAATCGATCAACGAAACGGTGAACGTTCGATTCCGGTCGACGCGACGTCGGCGGCGTCCTATCTTCGCCCGCCGGAGAAGGACAACGTTCGGCAACTCCGCGACGAAATCCAGACCGCCATCAGTTTCTACGAGGAGCGTTCCGAAGGGCTTCTCCCTGCGGAACTCCGTGTCGGTATCGACTCGCTCTTTCCCCTCCTCCAACGGGACAGATGCGCGACCAAACAATCGCTACGTACCCTCACCGCGACGGTCCGTGGCGTTCACGGGATGGGACAGTATCATCTGCGAGTCCACGATGAGGAGGACATCGTGAGAGAGTTGACACCGCTGTTCGATGCGCGCATCGAACTGCGACGGAAACCGGGGATGAAGGCCGAACAGCGTTGGCACGTGCCGGAACTCGACAAAACGACGGTGTGGGTAGAACTATAATCGTTCCGAAATATACCGTTCACAACGAGTACGTATGGAGTTCGACACACTCAACAGGCGTTCCGGTCTCGCTATTTTCGACCCGGTCGAGAACGTCCGATTCGAACTCTATACTGCCGAACCACTCACTACCGAGCCCATCGACACGGCGGGATTTTACTTCCCCATCGACGCGGCAGTGAGCTTCGAATCCACCGGCATCGAGATTCCGAACCACTTGTCGGTCGTCGTACGAACGCAGGATGGCGAGATCACCACCGACGCCACGACGTTCAACGATCTGTCGCTCGATTTCGATAGCTACCTGCTGGAAGTGCAGAGCACGCCGATGAAACTCTACATCGCCGTCGAAAGCGCGGTGACGTTGAATCACGGTACGACATCCGCAATGATCGAATTCGACGGATGTCGCCGGGCCCGCGTCGGTGCGCGCTCGTTTCACGAGCGTCCGGCGGGGACGATCACCGTCACCGACGATGTGGACGACGCGATGGCCGCCGTCTCGTATCTCGGGTCGGCGCTGAAGACCACCACTTGTGAGCGGTCGTTTCCGACGCTTCGAGGTCATCCGCCGCTCATCGAACGCGGTGAAGCGTTCGACGTCCCGACCGGTATCGAGCGACCGGAGACGGGCGTTCGACTCGTGTTACCGCCCGAACGGCGCTACGTGTATCCCGCCGCGTCGTTGGCGTACTACCTCGGCGCAGACGTCGTGCCGGGAAGCACGCCACGGCTGATTGCGGGTTCGTTCGAGTATCCGCTCGCGGGAGCAGGCGGGTACGAAACGACCGTCAATCGCGTCCTCAGACAGGCGTTCTTCCTTGACTGTCTCACGCGGACGGAGGGGTACTACCAGGTCGAACTGCACGAGCGCACGCAGGTCGAGCCGCTCGTGGATCTCGATTTCGCCGAACTGTACGACCGCCCGCTCGCCGAACAGCTTCCGGAGTACCTCTCGGTTCCGTTCGAAACGCTGGAACCACACCTCCTCGATTGGCATCTCACGACCGACGTGGTGCCGACGGCGGAGACGATTCCCGCGCTCCCGTACTTCGCGAAGGAACTGTCGTTGCTCCGGACGCCGCACAACCCGGAGTCACACACCGTCGCACCGAAACCGAAGATGCTGGACGATTTCACGCGGACTGCGGTTCCGGCAGGCGACTTCACGCGGAGCACCGACGAGGCGTGGGAGTGGGGCGACGACGAACTGTTCCAGGTCGAATCCACGGACACCACCGAACACGCGTGGGTCGGCAACGGCTACCCCATCGGGGCGAACAAGGTCCCCATCGAGTCCTTGCGCCAGACCGTCGATTACACCGAACCGGACGATTCGGCGCTGAAGGTCCACGTCGTCTGCAACGACGTGGCGATGGACGAGGAGAACGTCGTGGAGCGGTTCTACGGCCTGCGTGACTTCGTGGCGTTCGACGTCTCGATTCACGAGGAGATCACGACGGACGAACTCGCGGCGCTGTTCGAATCCGATGCCGACTTCCTGCACTACATCGGTCACGTCGACGACGGCGGGTTCCGCTGTGCGGACGGCCTCCTCGACGCGAACTCGCTCACGGAGGTCAACGTCGATGCCTTCCTGTTGAACGCCTGCCGGTCCTACCGGCAGGGAGAGATGCTGGTCGAGAAGGGAAGCAAGGGCGGTGTCGTCACCCTCGCCGAAGTCGTCAACTCCTCGGCGACGAAGATCGGTCGGTCACTCGCCCGCCTGCTGAACTGTGGCTTTTCGCTTCGTGCCGCGCTCAGTATCGCAAAGGAGGAACTGGTCGTCGGCGTGGAGTACGTGACGATCGGTGACGGTGGGGTGACGTTGTGTCAGAGCGAGAGCGGGACGCCTGCTATGTTTCGAGTGACCCAGAAAAATAAGGACCATTTTTTACTCGGTCAATATGCTTTCCCGGCTGCGAGTTATGGGTTGGGGACTATAGTATCTGTAGTCATGGAGCAAGATTCGACACGGTATCTCGGTTCCGGGATGCTGACAGAATTGAAACTATCCTCCAACGAATTGGACGATGCATTAGATCTCGAACTACTCCCCGTGAAAATAGATGATGGTCTTCGTTGGAGTGATGAACTCTCTGCTTCCGATTTCAATTAGCTATGGTCCATTTGTCGCATTGTATACTGCCCCCATCGCATTCCCCGCCTGTGATAACAACAGACAGATAGTGAACAGTACGCCGATCATTCGTGGATTCTCCGCCAAGTACGCTTTCAGGTCGTTCTCTGACATGCATTAAAATACATTACACACTTGGAGGAATACTTTTCTTAAGACTACCAACTGTTGTAATATATAAATAAACGCAAAAGGACACGACGATATCCGTGATTTTCGAGCGCGTTCGCTGTGGGAGTCTGTTTTCCCGTTCCGCTCGAACTACTGGACGAATCCGGTGAGCGTGTCGGCGAGCAGCGAGTCCGTGTTTTCGAGTTTGGTCTCCAGTACGTCGTGGAGTTCGACGAGCAGGTCGGCCTGTTCCGTGTCGGCGAGTCGGTAGGTGGGGAACGTGTGGCCGTCGGCGCTTTCGTCACGTCGGGCCAGGATGTCGAAGCCGAGGAGGAGGGATTTGTGATCGCGGTGGAAGCCCGACCGGGAAACCCCCGCCCGTTCGCACAGTTCGGCGGCAGTGACCCACTCGTCGGGATTCTCGGCGAGGATAGCGAGGAGGTCACACCGCGCCTCCGAGCCGAGTACCCGTGACAACCCCGGACTGAATTGATCTGCACACATCGGTTGTATGGTACTGGGCTGTTGATTGCAATAAACACCTCGCTCATTTTTATAAAGAGGTGGTGACTAAATCGCCGATCGGAAAGATATGCGTCGTCTTCTCGATGGTGGTCCTCTTGAACTGTTCGTCCACCCTGACCACTACATGAAAAACTACGAGTGACGCGCCCGGGTATCGCTGGATGTCAAACCCGCCGTCCGGAGACTTCCCTACCCCACAACGATGAAACAGTATCCGTCCATTCCGACCGTAGACGCGGCACCCGAATCCCTGCTCGAACGCGGCCACCTCTGGATTCAAGAGCAGATCGACGGAGCGGGCGTCAGATTCCAACTGCGAGATTCGGGCATGATCCGACTCGGCGACCGAGAACGGGTTTACAAAGCCGACGACGTTCCGCCGTCCTACCACCACCTACTGCGCCACCTCCGGGAGAGCCTCGACCGAGAGGCGTTGCACGCCGCCGTCGAGGACGTCGAATCCGTCGTCTTCTTCGGGGACGCGACGGTGAAACGGACCATCGACTACGACTGGGAACGAACCCCGTCGTTTCTCGGGTACGACGTGTGGTTCGCCGACGAGGAACGATTCCTCCCGCCGGACGCCGTCGAGAAGGTGTACGCGAGCCTCGGTTTGCGCTCGGTGAACACCTTCCAGAAGGAAGTTCGAGCGGTCGATTTCGACCCGCTATCCTACGAAATCCCGGACTCGAACTGGTACGACGGCCCGGCGGCTGGCGTCGTCCTTCGGAACAAAACCGGCGACAAAGCGAAATTGAGCCGGGACTTCGAGACGGAAGACGGGCCGTCCCCCGCCAGGAAACCCGCCGACGAGTTGGCCGACGAACTCGGAACCGACCGTCGATTCCGACGGGTCGCAACTCGGCTCGAAGCCCAAGACAGACCGGTCACCGTCGATAGCCTCTACGACCGCGTCTTCGAGGACATCGCTCGGGAGGAGAACGACCGGTTGTTTCAGGGGCGCGGTGATTTCGACGTCGGGGCGTTCCGTTCGGAACTCGCAGCCCTCACCAGTGAGTTCGTGGCAGACCGTCCGAAGTAGTCGTTTCGTTTTCTGGTCTAAAACAAAGTGGCTAATCTGACGCGGTACACGCCTTCATCGCGTGATCTCCATCTCTCGTGCTTCCCCGGCGACGATCCAGTCCTCGTCGCCGAGGCTGTAGTGACGGACTTCGGGTGCCGTCCACGACCCATCGACGTAGACCGCGCTCACTTCACATCGCCGAATCCGCTCGTGTTTCGGTTCGATTTCGAGTCGGAACCGGTCGCCGGGCATGTAGTCGATCGGGCTTGCCGGGCCTTCGAACGCCTCCCCGTCTTCGAGTTCGATTCGAACGTGGTTACCCAGCCTCACGAGTTCCAGTGTTTCGGTGAACGATTCCATAGCAAGCACGTACATGCCACGGACGGGAGTAAACGTTGCGATTTTATCCCTATTATTCATTATATTGTTGCGGGCGACACACCAACCTTGATTACGTCGGGACGAAAGGGTTCGAGAAATGAGTGACGGGGAGACGGACATCCGGGCGCTGTCCGAGACGACGATCCAGCGCATTGCGGCGGGGGAAGTGGTCGAGCGACCGTCCTCGGTGGTGAAGGAACTGGTCGAGAACAGCCTCGACGCCGATGCTTCGCGAATTTCCGTGCAGGTCGATGGCGGCGGGACGGAGCGTATCGCCGTCACGGACGACGGAACCGGGATGAGCAAAGCGGACGTGCAGGTCGCCGTCGAAGAGCACACGACGAGCAAGATTCGGGACATCGACGACCTCGAAGCGGGCGTCTCCACCCTCGGCTTTCGCGGCGAGGCGCTGTACACCATCGGTGCGGTTTCGCGCACCAAAATCCGGACGAAACCGAGGGGTGGCGACACGGGCACCGAACTTCGCCTCGTCGGCGGCGAGGTCGAAGCGGTCGGTCCCGCGGGCTGTCCCGAGGGGACGACCATCGAAGTCACTGACCTCTTCTTCAACACC
Source organism: Haladaptatus sp. AB618 (assembly GCF_024136965.1). Classification (NCBI taxonomy): domain Archaea; kingdom Methanobacteriati; phylum Methanobacteriota; class Halobacteria; order Halobacteriales; family Haladaptataceae; genus Haladaptatus; species Haladaptatus sp. AB618. Next base: position 487,683 of record NZ_JAMYJX010000002.1, read on the forward strand.
CCGGCGCGACGGAAGTACCTGAAGACGGAGTCCACCGAGTTCGCGCACGTCAACCGCGTCGTCACGCAGTACGCGCTGGCGAACCCGGACGTGGCGTTCTCGCTGGAACACGACGGCCGCGACGTGTTCTCGACGACCGGACAGGGCAACCTCCAGTCCACGATTCTCTCGGTGTACGGGCGGGAGGTCGCCACCGCGATGATCCCGGTCGAGGGGGACGCCGAGGTCAGCGTGTCGGGGCACGTCAGCCACCCCGAAACCACCCGGAGCACGCGCGAGTACGTCGCAACCTACGTCAACGGGCGCTACGTTCGCTCCGCGGTGATTCGGGAGGCCATCCTCGACGCCTACGGCAACCAACTCGCGCCCGACCGCTACCCCTTCGCTGTCCTCTTCCTCGACGTGCCGGGCGACGCCGTGGACGTGAACGTCCACCCGCGAAAGATGGAAGTCCGGTTCGGCGACGAACGACGCGTCAAAACGGCGGTCCGTGAGGCAGTCGAGGACGCCCTCCTCGATAACGGACTGATTCGCTCGTCCGCCCCGCGCGGGCGCTCCGCGCCCGACGAGGCGGACGTCGCACCCGAGCCAGTCCAGTCCAACTTCGAGGACGAGGACGAGGAACCGGCGGACGCCGGTTCCACGTTGGAGGACGAGGGGACGACGAGCACGTCTGAACCGCCCCGGACGACGTCCGACCCGACGGACGGTCGGTCGGCGGCGAGGGACTCGCCGCCGACCGGGACGGGACAAACGGAGCAGACTGGACAAACCGGACAAGCGGGACGAACAGGGAGAGCGGCGTCCGCCGGGGCGGACACCGCTCGCTCCGCATCCGACGCGGGGTCGGTATCGAACGCCGAAAGCAACGGTTCGGAAGCGAGCGGGAGCACGTCATCGGCCAGCAACCGAACCGCAACCGCGGAGGGTACGCCCACCGACGACGCGGACGATTCTGCCCCCCGAACGAACGCCACGGGTTCGGCATCGACATCCGAACCGGAACGGAAGTTCGGCGCTGCGACGGCGGCGACGACGCTTTCCGGGACGGGCGGGGAGACGCAGCGGGAGTTCGAGCGACTGCCGAGCATGCGAATTCTCGGGCAGTTACACGACACCTACGTCGTCGCCGAAACCGGTGATGGACTGGTGCTAATCGATCAGCACGCGGCGGACGAACGCGTGAACTACGAACGGCTCTGTCGGGAGTTCGCCGGGGAGACGACTTCCCAAGTTCTCGCCTCGTCGGTCGAACTCGAACTGACGGCGGCGGAAGCGGCGCTGTTCGAGGAGTACCAGGAAGCCTTGGCGCGACTGGGCTTTCACGCCGCGCTCGTGGACGACAGGACGGTCGAGGTGACGACGGTTCCGGCCGTCTTCGAGAAGACGCTCTCGCCCGAGTTGCTCCGGGACGTGCTGAACGAGTTCATCTCGACCGAGTCCGACGAGCGGGAGGGGAACTCGGCGGAGGCGGTCGCCGACGAACTCATCTCCGATCTGGCCTGCTATCCCTCCATCACCGGCAACACGTCGCTTCGGGAGGGTGACGTGGTGAGTCTGCTCGCCGCGCTGGACGAGTGTGACAACCCCTACGCCTGCCCGCACGGTCGCCCCGTCGTCATCGAGTTGAATCGCGGGGAGATCGAGGACCGGTTCGAGCGCGACTATCCGGGTCACACCGGACGACGTTCGGAGTAATTTTCCTGATTAGTCTGTTTTCGGACCCGTAAGGAGAACCTTCATATCGAAGGGCTGAATGGAATCACGATATGTCACGCGGGACGAGTCAGGGAGGACTCATCGACGCAATACGATACGATATCGCACAGTTACACACCGGTTGGATGGCATTGTTCTTCCCGCGACAGAGACAGCAATCCCACTCGGTTCTCGGAAAGTGGCGACCACAGAGCACGTCGGGCAAGGTAGCCTACAGCGGGTGGAGCATCGTCGGGAGCTTCATCGTCGCACTGTTGTACCCGTTCGTCCTGTTCGGCTTCGCCACGCGCTACTACACGAGCAAAATCGACCGCACGGCGGCGAGTCTCGGCGTGTTGGGCGTCATTTTGCTCTCGGCCGTCGTCTGGGGTGGGCTGGCGGCGCTGGCGAAGTATCGCTTCTCAACGGAAGGGTTCTACGCCGTCGCCGCCGCCGGTGGCGTCGCAACCGTCGCAGCAGCGCTGGCCTATCTCACTAGCCGATACGGCGGTCGGATTACGACGGTGCTGTTCGCGTACCCGTTCGGCATGACGGCCATCTTCCTGCCACCGGTCGTCGCCGCGCTGTACTCGCCGACGCTCTCGAACGTGATCTTCCCGAACAGCACGAACCTCGCGGTGTGGTTGCTGGACAACGTGCTCACCTACCGCAACATCGACGAGGTTCTTCGGGCACGGTTCAACCTCGAAGGATTCGCCTACGTCGGCATGTGGTTCGGCATCGCCGTGCCGGTCGGTTGGGTTCTCGGGTTCTTAGTTACGCTGGCGAATCTCATGCGCCCGAAATCGGCATAACGCTTTTCGTCCGCTCACCGAACGGTTCCGTATGGAGTTCAATACAACGACGACAGCAATCGGATTCATCGTCCTGTTCCTCATCATCGCAGTCGGGACGTTCATGAGTCCCATGTCGACCAGCACGGTTACCATGGTTCTCGGCGGTTTGGCCGTCTTCGGCCTTCTGACGCTCGCACTCGGCGTGAAACACGGCGAATATCGCGCGACACGGTAGCTCCGCCGCTCGTTTTTCAAAACCTCCCCGGAACTATTCGACCCGCCCGACCGCGAGGATGTGGTTCGACAAATCCGCGATAGTCGGGTCCTCCCGAAGCGTCCGAACGGCCTGCGCCACCTTTTCCTGTGCATCCGCGTCGATATCTTCGATGTTCGCCCCGAAGTTCGAGGCCGGACCTTCGAGTCCGGCCATGGTTTCGACGGCGATTTCGTGTCGTTCCAGCAGTCGGCGGAGTTCATCGGCGCGGAAGAAATGACACTCCACGAACGACGGATTCTCACCCTCGTACTTCTCGGCGAGTTCGGGCGAGTAGGTCGCCGTCTCGATCAGTTCGGGGAGTTGCCGAACGCCCGCCTCGAACTGTGGTGCGCACTTGATGAGGTTCTGGACGACGGCGACGAAGCCCATCACGGAGGCGAAAACGGGCGCATCGGGGCGGGAAACACGGTAGAGTTCCCGAACCGCCGCGTCCCGTTCGTCGGCGTCGATGACGTGCGAAAGCGGTCCGCCGAGACAGAGCGTCGCGTCGAACTCGTCGGCAGGGAAGGGAAGCCCACGAATGTCTCCCTGCTGGACCGTGACTCGTTCACCGAGGTCACGTTTCGCAACCTGCCGCTTTGCGATGGCGACTTGTTTGGCCGAAAGGTCGAGTAGCGTCACGTCGTACCCGCGCTCGGCCAACCATATCGAGTACCTTCCCGCGGCCCCGCCAGCATCGAGGACGTGTCCCGATTCTGGGAGGTATCGGTCGAGATACTCCGTGGTGTTCTCGAACTCCAAGCCGTTTTTGAACGACTCGTCGAGGCGTTCCCACTCGCCCTCGCCGAGGCGGTCGTAGTAGTTCGAGGGATCGATTCGTTCCTCCGGGTCGCCGGTCATGCGTGTCTCTACAGATAGAAAACGAACGCAAAACTGTTGTTGTGTACTGACAGCACACGGCACGACTTTCGTCGGGTTAGCGACGCGACTGACGCCACGCGAGCGCGCCGAGGCCGGTCAGTGCCGTGGCGAACCCGAAGCCGGGTTGCCCGCTCGATTTCGTCGTACTCGTCGATTCATCGTTCGACGTCGTCGTCGTTTTCTCGGACGAAGTCGTCGTGGTCGTGGTCGTTTGCTGTTCTATAATACCCATATCGACCATCGCGTCTCGGAGCGTGAGTATCTCGATGTCGCGGTCCTTCGCCATCTGAATCGCGGTTCGAACGCGCTTCGGGTCGAAGTCCTCGTACGAACTGTGGCCCGCGAGGATACCGAGGAAGTCACCCTTCGCGACGGTGTCGAGATACGTACCGAGTTTCTTCTTCGTCTCGGAGTCGGGCTTGAAATACGCTCGGCTGAGGTGGTACGGGTCGAACCCGGTGATCGGATTCAGTCCGTCCGCGATCTTCGCGTTCGCGAGTGCGTCGTACTCCTTCTGTATCATCGCCTCCGCTTGCTGTCCGTTGATACCGTATGGAAGTACCATACTCGTGACGTCGAATCCGTCCTTCTCAAGCTGTTTCTTCGAGTCGAAAATCTCGGAATGTAGTATCTCGTCGGTGTACCGCATCGTCGAATTATCCGCGATGAACGATTTTTCGAGGGGATTCTTGAGGGTGACGTACTCGCCCGTATCGTCCGATCCCTCGCCCGCGATGGTGACGGTTTCCTCTTTCGTCCCGTTCGAGATGATGACCTCGTCGCCGGGATGGTCGCCGTGGCGGTTGGAGCGTTCGTAGACTTTCGTATCTCCCTTCGACGCGTCCTCGGCGAGTTGGAGTGGCCCCAGCGCTCGGTGGTGAACCGTGTGGGACATGACTTCCCACCCCGCGTTGCTCATCTCATGCAACTGTTTTACCGTCAGTCGGTCCTTCTCCCCGAGTTGGCCGGAAATTGCGGCGGAACAGGCGGGAACGCCTTCGTCCTGATGGACCGGGAACGTTTTCGTGTAATCCTCCGCCACGCTGTCGTCGTAGATGAAGACGAGTTTTCCGGAAGACGATTTTGCGGCAGCGCGAGAAGCGAGCGACACGGGAGCGGTGAGTGCAACGCCAGTAACGCCGGCGCTTCGGAGAAAACGACGGCGACTCCCGTTCACTGAAGAGTGCATACTAGCACGAAACTGTACAAATTCAAAAGCTCACTGGGGTAAAGTGTGACATAGTATCATGAAATAGATAATTTCTTGAAATGACGAATTGTCAAGTACGGGTGACAGGAATTCTCCTAATTTGCCCCTCCGACGTTCTAAAACGGCGCTAGATGGATATATGAGATAACTTTGCTCCACAAAGCAAATTCTATTGCAAACCTTTATGTGTTACAGAATCAATGCTCAGCGAGAAATGTCATCGAAGTAAGAATCGGATCAGACCCAAGTTTGGCCTCGTCTTTCTCTCGGGAATCGTGGTGCAACTCGTCACGAACCCCTTGGGAGCGCTCGGCTACGTCGTGTTGCTCACCTACTGGGAACCGCTCCGTCCGTTGGCGTACGTCGTCTTCGGAATCTCGTACTTCATTTATGCCGTCGCTTCTTACGGAATCCTACGCGGGGCATGAACTTCGACAAACTCGTCCACCAACCGACGCGGTTGCAGTTGTTCGCACACCTCTACGCACACGGCGAAGTGAGTTTCAACGACCTCCGAGAAGCCTTGGACGTGACCGAGGGAAACCTCAGCAGCCACCTCGGCCGAATGGAGGACGCGGGCGCGGTCGAAGTGAAAAAGGAGTTCGTGGACAAGAAGCCTCGAACGACCTATCGACTGACCGACGAGGGCCGCGAACTGTTCGAGGAACACGTCGAGACGCTCGAAGCGCTCATCGACGGCCTCGACACCTGAACAGCGAACGGCGAACGCATGTGACCCGTGAACCATACGCCGAGGACACAACCACTGGAAATAGGCCGTAAATGGGATGATCGAGTATCCGCAGACCGCACTCTCAGAAGTCACGATCGACATAAACGTCAAAAGCAGCGTTCCGTAGAGCCGACAAAAATCGTCAATCTCCACAGCCGCTAGTCATCAGCGCTCCCACCGGAAAATCGGAGATTTTCCGGGCTAAACGACGACCAACGGGAGGAGTGCAATGCTTTTGGTCCAGCTTTTTCCAGGGAAGTAGGCCGAATCCTGCGTCACCGTGACGCGGGATTCGGCTCCTGACCGCAGAAAAAGGTGGTTTCTACATGTAACCGAGGTCACGCAGGCGTTCCATCAGGTCTTCTTTGTCCTGTGCGCGGCCTGCGCGCTCGGTGGTGTTCTCCATGTCCTGCAACCAAGCCGGTTCCTGGTCGCTCTTCTGCGTGCTGACTTCGCTGCCGAGGGAACGGAATCCCTCGAAGTACTTGGGCGAGACGGGGATGTCGTCCTGTCCGAGTCCGTTCGGCAGGTCGTCGAATCCCTGCGGGACGTGGCCGTCGTCCGGGTAGTCCTCGACGGTGTCCGGGACGACGAAGTACCAGAAGGCGTCCCAGACGGCGGGTTCGTCGAAGTGGAGAATGGGTTGAATGCGGTCGTGCGGCGGGTAGATTTCGGGGTCGTGACGCGGGCTGAAGAACGTCTCGTCGGCGCGCGCTTCCTGTTCGTCCCAGCGGACGCCGGAGATGACGCCGTCCACGTCGTACTCTTCGAGCGCGTCGTTGAGCGCGACGGTCTTCAGCAGGTGGTTGCCGACGTAGGTGTCGAGCAGGAACGGGAACGTGTCGTCCTCGTATTCGAGGAGGTCACGAACGTGGTGCTGGTTGTGCTCCGAGAGGGCGCCGATTTCGATGTCGTCGCCCGGTTCGAGACCGTGTTCGTCCACGTAGCCACCCACGTCCTCGTTACGGGCGTAGATGACTTCGAGGTCCCACTCGTCGGCCCAGTGTTCCACGAAGTCGTGGATCTCCTGGAAGTGCTGGTAGTGGTCGATGAACACTGCCGGGGGGACTTCCAAATCGTAGCGCTCCGCGACTTCCTTGATGAAGTACAGCGTGAGCGTCGAGTCCTTTCCGCCGGTCCACATGACGGCGGGGTTTTCGTACTCTTCGAGACCCTTGCGGGTCACGTCGATGGCTTTCTCGATTTTATCTTCGAGCGAAGGGTAATCTTCGGGATTCTCGCCTTCGCCGTCCGTGTAGTCCACGTCGAGATAGTCGGGGAAGTCGTTTGGCATGGCGTGTAATTACATATAATTAGATGGCTAAAGTGCTTTTCGGCTCGTCGTGAAGAACCGTTTGGGTTAGTGAGGAGTCGAACTCGAATTTTCGAGCCATCGTTCGACAGAGTTCGAGTTTCCGGAAAACAAACAGCGAATACGGCCCTTGGATCATCTCTGAAGAGCGTATGCATGCATAAATACGTTTTTGTGAACCGTTCCCGGTCGTGAATCGCTCTCAGTTCGGTTCACGAACGGAGAGATATCGAGGGCGCTGAAGTCTGCATCGTCGATACTGTGTTTCCAAAAAGCGGATCGAAGAAGTAGCTACACTCTACATTCCTGCGGAGGTCGACGGTATCCAATTAGCTGATGAACTTGTTGTCGCGCCAGTTCACGCCGCTGGACGACGAGTTCTCCTTGCGTGGCCCCTCGACGACTTCGATGGACGCCGGTCGGTCGTCGCCGTCCACGATGCGGGTGGCTTCGAGTTCGCCACCGACTTCGGCGATGGCGGTCAGCGTGCCTTTCTCGGCCTTGCGCGCGATGGTGCAAAGCACTTCGAACATCGGGTACTGCACCGCGGTGTTCTGGAGCACCGTCTCGCGGTCGCCCTTGAACGCGGCCATCTCGATGAGTTCACCGGTCGGTTCCTCTTCTTCCTCCTCCTCCGGCGTGCCCCATCGTGGTGCGTTCCGTCGCGCTTCCTCCTCCTCGGTGAAGACGCGCGTTTCCGAGACACTGGCTTTCAGTTGCGCGGTCGGGGTGTACTTGCTGATGCTTTCGTCCGTCGAGACCGCACTGATGATGAGTGTGTTGTTCCGGCGGGTGATATCGACGCTGTCGATTCCATCCGGTAGGTCGGGGTCGCTTTCGAAGTGGTCGTAAACGGTTTCAAGCGGCAATTCGAGCGTCGAATGTAGTCGGTATACCTGGCTCATTTGTAGTCGTGGGTTCCGTCTCCCGTCGGCGGTACGTATTTGTCTACGCGCCCCGTGCTTATAGGGTCTACTCTTTCGGTTGCAAGTGCAACCTCCGCAATGACATCAGTCCGTTCGGAGTGTCGATTCGAGTTCATCTCGTTCTTCCATTTCGGCGAGGATATCGCTGCCGCCGATGAATTCGCCGTCGACGTACGTTTGCGGGATCGTTTCCCAACCGCTGTACTCCGAGAGCGCCTCGCGGTAGGCGTCCAAGTTGTCGAGCACGTTCACCGTTTCAAACTCCTCTCCACGATGCTCGTCCAGAAGTTCGACCGCGCGCATGGAGAATCCACACTGTGGCATGAGACGCGTCCCCTTCATGAAGAGCACCACTTCGTTTTCCTCGATTGCCGAATCGACCCGTTCCTCGACTTCCTCGGCGGATAGCGCTTCGCCGGGTGTGAAGGTCATACGCTTGCGTAGGCACCCACGCCGCAAAGAAGTTGCGCCCGCGTCACGACGTGCCGTTCACGAACCGGGTACGGGTGACGATTCGCGAGTCCCGACGGTCGTCAAGCGCGGCCGTTCGAAAAATGAGTACATCGATCGTCTACGGTTTCCGCCCTATTCGTCGCTGCCGACGCCGATGACTTGCACCAGCGAGTAGACGGGGACGCCGTTCAGTTCCTCGATACCGCTCTTGTCGGCGAGGACGATACAGGCGACTGGCTCACCGCCACGGTCCTGGATGGCCTCGATGGTCTCGGTCATCGTCGTCCCGCTGGTGATGGTGTCGTCCACGACGTAGCACTCGCGGTTCCGAATCTGTGCGAAGTTCCGCGAGAAACTGCCGCCGTACTCGTTGATGTCGCCCTCGTCCCACTGGTGCTTGCGCGGCGCGTAGGTCCCGAGGTCGGTGTCGAGTTCGCGGGCCACGGTGGTCGCGAGCGGCGCGCCCGCCTTCTCGATGCCGATGGTCAAATCGACCTCCTCGCCGTGTTTCGAGAGCATGTCGGCCATCGCCGCTCCCACGTGGGAGAGGCGACTGCTGTCGCGGCCGATGGCGCTCCAATCGACGTGGATGTCCTGCGGACCGCCCGTCGGTTCGTGACTTGGCGTACTGCCACTGCGCTCGACCAGCCAACTGGCCGTCTCGCGCGACACGTTCAGTTCGTCAGCGATCTCTCCCTTCGAGAGGCCGCGTTCCGCGAGTTCGGCCGCACTATCGATGAGGTCGTCAACGTTTTTCATTGTCGTAGAATTTCACCGCCGTCTTTATTGTCGTTTCGTCGTTCGCAAAAGCCTCTTCGACGTTCGACGAATCGAAAATACCTGTCACGAGATCGTCCAATAACCACTCCGGAAGCCCCGAAAGCGTCTCTATCGCCGCCTCGAAATGGCGATAGCCGGAGTTGACGCTCCCGACGAGCGCCTTGTTGTGCATTACGAGTTCCCGGTGAAGGGCACCGCCGTCCACTTCGAACGTCCATTCGTCCGGGACGCCGAGTAGGGCGGCGACGCCGTTCGGTGCGAGCGCCTCGATGCTCTCGAAGGCGTGTTTCGGGTAGCCGGTCGCCTCGAAGATGAAGTCCATCGGTTCGTAAACGCCGGGAATCTCGGAGACGGGTGTCTCCCGCGAATCGACGTACGTCGCGCCGAGTTCCTCGATGATGTCGATGGTCGGGTCGGGTCGGTCCCGGCGGCCCAGACAGTACACCCGGTCGAACGACTCGGTGAGCATCGCCGTCGTGAGCAACCCGAGCGACCCGTTGCCGAGGACGAGCGCGCTCTCCGGTTGCCAGTCGAACGCCGAGCGCGATGCGCGGGCGAGTTCGATGGCCTTCTCGGCGATGCTGATCGGTTCGACCAGGAATCCCCACTCCGCGAGTTCGTCCGGGATGGGAAGCAGGAATTCGGCGGAACTGGTGAAGTACTCGCTCATGAAGCCGTGACCGCCGGTGATGCCTCGTTCGATGACGTCCTCCGGGGGGGACATGTCGGGTTCACCGCGTTCGAAATACTCGGTCGGGCCGTCGGGAAGCGGACGGCGGACGGTCGGGACGACGATATCACCCTGCTTGAACGCCGTGCCGTTCGGATCCTCCACGACGCCGACGGCCTCGTGGCCGAGAACGAGATGGTCGTCGCCCGCGGGAAAGCCACCGTGATGCCCGGCGATGACTTCGTGGTCCGTCCCGTCGACGCCGACCCGAAGCGTCCGCACCAGAACCTCGTCCGTGTCGGGTTCCGGTCGGGGTGTTTCGATTACTTCCGGCGCGCGTGCCCCGCGCCTGAGTGCGATTGCATGCATACTGCTCCCTATCCACTAGGTATTCAAAACATTTATTCTTTACCGAGTAAAAAGTTCAGATGCAGTTGGACGGCCGCGAGCGTACGATTCCGTCCACATCGAACCTGAACACCTGTCCGACACGTCGCTTTCGGCCGTCCCGTTTTTCGAACCGACGAAGTGCCACAACACCTGTCCCTTTGCGCGTCATGATTCGTGAGCATGCGTGCTGCACGACTCCACGAGTACACCGATGAGATGGACGACGCGCTCACTATCGAGGACGTCGACCGACCGTCGGCGACCGAGCCGAACCAAGTTGTCGTGGAAATCGAGGGAGCAGGGTGGTGTCAGACGGACAATCACGCCATCGAGGGGATGTGGGAGGAACGGATGGGTCAAACCCTCCCGATGACGCTCGGGCACGAAAACGCCGGAACCGTCGCGGAAACGGGCGACGACGTGACGCTGGTGTCGGAGGGCGACACCGTCATCTGCCATCCGGCGATGACCTGCGGCATCTGTCGGGCCTGTCGTCTGGGACAGGACATGCACTGTGAGAACCTCGCCTTCCCCGGCCTCTCGACGGACGGCGGGTTCGCGGAGTATCTCCTGACGAACGAGCGTGCGGTGATTCCGCTCCCGGAAGGGGTCGATCCGAAGCAAATCGCCCCCCACGCGGACGCCGGAATCACGGCGTACCACGCGGTGAAAAAGGCGGTTAGGGAACTGAACCCCGGCGAACCCGCCGTCGTCGTCGGCGTCGGGGGACTCGGCCACATCGGACTCCAAGCGCTCCGGGCGATGAGCGCCGCCGAGATAACGGCCATCGATGTGAAAGACGAAGCGCTAACGCTCGCGACCGACCTCGGCGCACACCACACCATCAACTCACGAACGGAGGACGTGGCCGAGCGATTGGACGCCCTCACCGACGGAGCGGGCGTCCAGCAGGTCATCGACTTCGTCGGTGCCGACGAGACCTTGGACTACGCCCCGAACGTGCTCGCGGGCGGCGGGGACCACCACGTCGTCGGCTACGGCGGCCACATTCACGAACCGGCCCAAGCGCTCGTGGACGGCGACTTCGCCTATCGTGGAACGCTCGTCGGTACCTACCCCGAACTCCAAGAGTTGTTGTCGCTCGTCGCGCGTGGCGAGGTGAGCCTGCGAACCTCGCGGTACGCGCTTGAGGACATCAACGACGTCGCGGCAAAACTGGAACACGGCGAAATCGAGGGGCGAGCCGTTATCGTTCCCTGAGCAGTCGCCCGTCAGTCTTCGACGCGCACTCGTTTTCCCGTTTCCGCGGACTCGTAAATCGCTTCGATGGTGCGCATATCGACCAGTCCGTGTCGTCCGTCAGGTTCCGGGCCGCGACCCGAGAGCAAACGGTCGGCGAAGTAGTCGAACTCCTCGACTTCCTCGTTCACGGGTTCGACGGAGAGTGCGGCTTCCACGTCGCCCCGCTCGATCGTCAACTGGGCCTCGCCGAAGAAGGCCGGGGAGAGCGTGAGTTTCCCTTCCGTTCCGATCACGCTGAATCGACTCTCCCGCTGGGCGTACTGGCTGGCGACGCACGCCGCCGTGACGCCGTTTTCGAACCCGACTTCGAACGTGACGTGTTGGTCCACCTCGGAAAAGTGCTCGTGTGGACTCTTCGTCGTCCCCTGTGCGCTCACCGGGTCGGAATCGAGGACGAATCTGGCCGTGTTCAGCGGGTAGATGCCGAGGTCGATGAGCGCCGACCCGCCCGCGAGGTCGGCGTCGAGTCGCCACTGGTTCGGGTCGGGCGAAATCATCTCGAAGACGTTCTGGCACATCGACCCCTCGACCAGTGCGGGCGTGCCGATGAACCCGTCCCGCACGAGTTCTCGCATCCGTCGGACGGCCGGATTCGTGTGCATTCGATAGCCGATCATCAGCGGAATACCTGCCGCCTCGGCGACCTCGACCAGTCGTTCGGCGCGCGCGGCCGAGGCCTCCATCGGTTTCTCGCAGAGCACGGCCTTACCGAGGTCCGCGGCCGTCTCCACGAACGCCAGATGGGTGGCGTTCGGCGTGGCGACGTACACCGCGTCGTAACTGTCGGTCCCCTCCTTGTCATGGAATTCCTCGTAACTCAGCGCGCGGTCAGCACCCGTTTCGTCGCGGAGTCGAGCGGCCTTCTCGGGTGATCCGCTGACGACCGCCCCCACCTCACAAAGAGCACTCTCGCGCAGGGCGGGAACGACCGCTTCCGTCGTGAACCAGCCCAGACCGATCAGCGCGAAGCGAACCGTTTCCTCCGGTTCAGTTATCGTCTGCCAATCACGCCGGGTGAAGTTCTCCAAGTGCTCAGTGAGTTCCATCCACGGACGGGACGACCGTGAATCGGTTAGTGCTTTGGGCTTCGTCCGTCTCAGAACCCGGTGACGGATTCGAGCGTCGTGCTGGCGACTTCTGGATACTCATCGACCCCGGCGAACAGGACGAGTCGCTCGCCGAGTCGCTGGACGCGGTCCGCGGTATCTTCGTCCGTGATTTCCCCGTCCTCGATGTTCGAGCGGGCGTCGGGAATCCCGACTTCCACGGGGAGCGTCCACGCGTTCAGCGCCCGGCAGACCGACCGCAGGTGTTCGAGCGCGGGAGTCGGGAATCCGCATCCCGAAACCGCGAGCAGGCCGACCGTCTTCCCCTCGAACTCCTCGAATCCGCAGTAGTCGAGGGCCGTTTTCAACGGCGAGGAGTACGAACCGTGGTACATCGGCGTGGCGAGGAGCACCGCGTCGGCGTCCCGAACCGTCTCCCGGAGCGCTTCGGCGTCGGGCGGTGTCGCCTCGTCGCCATCGAGCAACGGGAGGTCGTACGTTCGCAGGTCGACGAGCGTCGTCGTCGCGCCCATCGACTCCGTCGCGTCGAGCGCGGTTCGGAGGGCAACTCGTGTTTCGCTTCCGTCGCGCAGGCACCCACACAATCCCACGACGTGAATATCGAGTTCCATACGACAGATACCGGAGAGAGCCACTAAAGCACTCGCTGAAGTGTGATTCAGTTGGAATAGTTTCACTTCCGGGATGATCGGAAGGGATTACCCGATCGCCCGAGGAGTACCGACGAATGCAGGACGATCCCGAACCGACGACGTACGGCGCGGTGACGCCGGACGAGGCGTTCAATCTCATCGGGAACGACGTTCGAGCGGAAATCCTCCGGGCGCTCAGCGACGAACGGGGTGGCGAGGGAACTCCGCCGACGCTCTCCTTCTCGGAACTGCGCTCGCGCGTGGACAGCGACGTGGACAGCAGTCGGTTCAATTACCACCTCCAGCAACTCGTCGGCCGGTTCGTCGAGCGCCGGGAGGACGGCCACTCGCAACTCGTGGATTCCGTCGTCGATCCCGACGAAGGGGGGTACGCATTGCGCCCCGAAGGAACGATGCTGACCCGGACGATTCGCGCCGAAACGGCGGCCGGGGAAGCGACGCTTTCACCCACTGCCCTCGATCTGGACTGCTACTTCTGTGACGGGACGGTCGAGGCGACCTACGAGAACGCGCTGTTCAAGATACAGTGTGCCGACTGCGAGTATCTCTACGAGTACGACCTCACGCCACCCGGAATCCTGAACGGGGACGCGGAAACCGCCATCTCGAACGCCAGCGAGTACAACCGAGCCGTTCGCCTCGCGTTCGCGCGCGGCATCTGTCCGCTCTGTGGAAACGGCGTCGGGACGACGTTCGTCGCCCCCTCGGAAACGGGGTATCCTCGACCGGACAGGCGCGAAGCCTGTATCAACCGTTCGTGTGATCACTGTGGCCGCATCGACATCCTGCGGGTCGGCGAGGCGCTCCTCGCCGACCCCGGCTTGCTCTCGTTCTGTCGCGAGCACGGCCTCGACGCGACGACGACGCCGATCTGGCGACTCGAATTCGCCATCACCGACCGCAATGTGACCGTCCGCTCGACCGACCCATGGGAAGTCGCGTTTGGGCTCACGCTCGACGGCGACACCCTCGAACTCGTCGTCGATGACGAGTTGAACGTCATCGAGCGGTCCCGTTCGTAGCGGGCGGTCCCGTTCGTACGCGAATGGCGATTCCGGAGGTGGGATTATCGAGACTACTCCCAGAGCTGATATAGATCGTCGCGCGGCGGGTCGGCGATGGTCTCGTCGTCCAGTACGAGTTCGCCGTCTCCATCCCCTTCGACGGCGTGACCGATGACGGCGGCCGAAATTCCGCCGTCACGAAGCACGTCGAATGCATCCTCGACCCCCTCCTCTGGAATTGCCGCGAGGAGCGCCCCCGAACCGAAGATCCGGAGCGGGTCCACGGACATCGTCTCACAGAGCGTCCGCGTCACGTCCCGAACCGGAACGTCGTCGCGCTCGACTTCCAACCGTATTTCGGACGCCTCCGCCATCTCCAGTAGGCCGGTGACCACGCCGCCTTCCGTCGGGTCGTGCATGGCGTGGGCGTACTCCCGGAGGACGCGGGCGTCCTCGGCCACGCTGATCTCCTCGAAGAACGATTCACCCGCTTCCGCCGCCGATTTCCCATCTACCGTCGTATCCGATCCGACTTCGTCGCGGAAATCCGTGGCGAGGATGGCCGTCCCCTCGATTCCGGCCCCTTTCGTCAACACGAGTCGGTCGCCGGGTTCCACCCCGCCGGTCGGGACGTACTCGTCCGCCAATCCCATCGCGGTCATCGTCACCGTCGGCCGTGGGAGGTCGGGGGCGTACTCGGAGTGACCGCCGACGATGGCGACATCGAGATTTTTCGCCGCTTCGTCTATCTGTTCGGTCACGATATCCAGCGTCTCCCGGTCGTCGTCAGGGAGAAACACCACGTTCGTCAGCCAGCGCGGGTCGGCACCGGAGCAGGCCACGTCGTTGCAGGCGACGTTGACGGCTAGCGTGCCGAGTCGTTCGCGGGCCAGCGAGAGCGGGTCGGAGCTGACGACGAGGGTCTCGTCGCCGATTTCGATGGCGGCGGCGTCCTCACCGTAGCCGGGACCGACCAGCACGTCGTCGTCCCGCGCACCCGTGCGCGAGACGACGAGCGCGAGGTCGTCCGGGTCGAGTTTGCCGATCATGGCACGAACTTTCGAGGGAGCCCCAATGTGCGTTTCGTCGTCGTCCGCACCGGTCCCGCTCCGCACCGGTTCCGCTTCGTACCGATTCCATTCCGCACCAGTCTTTTTTGCCGGATGCCGTCGTACCCTGTTCGGGGGTATCATGGCAGACAGAATGCAGACCGGACCGATTCTGATACTGGGGGAGGAGGCACAGCGAACCAGCGGGCGGGACGCCCGCGAGATGAACGTCACCGCCGGGCGGGCGGTCGCCGAGGCGGTACGAACCACGCTCGGGCCGCGCGGGATGGACAAGATGCTCGTCGATTCGATGGGCGACGTGGTCGTGACGAACGACGGGGTGACCATCCTCAAGGAGATGGACATCGAGCATCCGGCGGCGACGATGATGGTCGAAGTCGCCGAAACACAGGAGGACGAGACCGGCGACGGGACGACAACGGCGGTCATCCTCGCTGGCGACCTCCTCCGACAGGCGGAGGACTTACTCGAACAAGGCGTCCATCCGACGACGGTCGCACGCGGCTACCGCCTCGCCAGCGAGGAGGCGTATCGGCTGCTCGAAACGGCATCCCATCCGGTCGAGGAGCGGGACCTCCTCACGGAGATTGCACAGACCGCGATGACCGGGAAGGGTGCGGAGGCGGCCAAAGAGGCGCTCTCGGAACTCGTCGTGCGGGCGGTTCGAGCCGTCTACGACGAGGACGGTGACGGCGGGGACATCGACCTCTCGAACGTCACCGTGGAGACGGTCGTCGGGGGCGGCATCTCGGATTCGGAACTCGTGGAGGGCGTCGTCGTGGACAAGGAGCGCGTGAACGACGACATGCCGTGGCGCGTCGAGGACGCCACCATCGCACTCGTGGACACGCCCATCGAGGTGCAGGAGACAGAGACGGACACGGCGGTCAGCATCACCGACCCCGACCAGTTACAGGGCTTTTTGGACCGCGAGGAGGCCCAACTGCGGGAGATGGTCGAACGCATCACCGACAGTGGCGCGAACGTCGTCTTCTGTCAGAAGGGAATCGACGACATGGCCCAGCACCTGTTGGCACAGGAAGGGGTTCTCGCCGTCCGCCGGGCCAAGAAGAGCGACGTGCAACACCTCGCGCGGGCGACGGGGGCGCGCGTCGTCTCCAGCCTCGGCGACATCGATCCCGACGACCTCGGCCACGCCGGAATCGTCGAGGAACGCAACGTCGCGGGCGACACCCGAATCTTCGTGGAGGAGTGTGACAACCCGCGAAGCGTCACCCTCCTCCTGCGCGGCGGGACCGAACACGTCGTCGAGGAGGTCGAGCGGGCGGTCCACGACAGTCTGGGCGTCGTGCGGGTCACCCTGCTGGACGGGCAGGTTCTCCCCGGCGGAGGTGCACCGGAAACGACGCTCGCACTCGGATTGCGGGAGTTCGCCGACGGCGTCGGCGGTCGGGAACAACTCGCCGTCGAGGCGTTCGCCGACGCAATGGAGACGGTGCCGCGCACCCTCGCGGAGAACGCGGGGATCAGTCCCATCGACGGCGTGACCGACCTTCGAAGCCGTCACGACGCGGGCGAGGAAAACGTCGGCCTCGATGCCGAAACCGGCGAGGTCGTGGACATGCTCGACGCTGGCGTGGTCGAACCCCGCCGCGTCAAATCCCGAGCCATCGGGAGCGCGACCGACGTGGCCGAACTCCTCCTCCGTATCGACGACGTGATTTCCGCGGGCGACCTCGGCGGCAGCGACGAAGCGGAATCTCCGGAGCCGGGCGGTATGGGAGGAATGGGCGGCATGGGTGGCGCGATATAGACGGGAAACGAGACGGGAGACGGGAGCGGTATTTTTTCGAGGACGGTCTCGGAGACGCGAAAACTCCGATTCCGATTACTGTAGCGGCGCGAGTTCCTTCTCCATCTCGGGTTCCACGTTTGCGAAGACGGAATGGGAACCCTCACGCTCCCGGGCACTCGGGGCGACCTGAATGAACTCGGCGTTCTCGCGGGCGGCGGGGATGTCGTGGCCGCCGCAGTAGCTCAACCCCGACCGGATTCCGGCCAGGAAGGTCGCGGTTTCGTCGGCGAGCGGGCCTTTGTACTCGGTCAGCCCCGCGATGCCCTCGTCCGCGTCCGGGGTGAGGCTCTTGTCGGTGCGGTTCTCGTTCGCGGCGGTGGAGGCCATGCCGCGCGACCGCTTGAACGTCTTCCCCTCGACGGTGACCGTCTCGCCGGGTGCCTCGTCGGTTCCGGCGAAGAAGCTCCCCATCATGACGGTGTCCGCCCCGGCCATGAGCGCCTTCACGGCGTCGCCGGACGTTCGGATACCGCCGTCCGCGACGATCGGGATTCCCAACGCTTCGGCTCGCTCCGAACAGTCGTCCACGGCGGTGAGTTGCGGAACGCCAGCCCCGGCGACCTTTCGGGTCGTGCAGTGGGAACCGGGACCGACGCCGACTTTCACGCCGTCCGCGCCCGCGGAGTAGAGGTCCGAGACGGCCTCGGGCGTCACGACGTTCCCGGCGACGAGTTCCGCGTCCGGGAATTCGGCGTTAATCTCCGCCACGGCGTCGAGACAGCGTTCCATGTGTCCGTGTGCGACGTCGACCATGATGCAGTCCACGCCCGCCTCCAGCGTCGCTTCCGTCCTGTCGAGGAATTCCTCGTTGATGCCGACGGCGGCACCGACGAGGCCGCCCGCGTCCTTCACGGCCCGAACCTGCTCGGCCTGTTCCTCGATGCTCAAAAACCGGTGAATCGTGCCGAAGCCGCCCATCTCCGAGAGTGCGATCGCAGCGTCCGTCTCGGTGACGGTATCCATCGGCGCGCTCAACAGCGGCGTGTCGAGTTCGAGATTCGCGGTGAGATTCGTCGTCAGCAAGACGTCGCTCCGGCTATCGACCGGGGAGCGTTGCGGCACCAGCAGTACGTCACCATACGAAAGACCTGTCCGAACGTTCATCGGTAACCTTCACCTCCGAATCGCCGACTCCACTTAACTCCTCTGCAACGACGCGAACGACGGACGATGGACGACACCGACCGGAAGGGTATTTCCGACGGAACGAGAACTCGACTCCGATGCCAGCGACGGACAGGACGCCGCCATGCGACACGTACGAGAGCCTGATGGATGCCACGTATCGTGCACTGGCCAAGGACGGGTACGCCGATCTCACGCTCCGAAGCATCGCCGCGGAGTTCGACGGGAGTCGGTCCCTCATCCACTATTACTACGAGTCGAAAGACGATCTGCTCTCGGCGTTTCTCGACTCCCTCCTCGACGAGTTCGAGGGTACGATCGACGACGACGCATCGCCCCGAGAGCGCCTCGATGCGCTCATCGACTGGATCGCCTACGGGCCGGAAGAGCGACCGGAGTATCACCGTGTCCTGTTCGAACTCCGAGCACAGGCCCCGCACAATCCCGAGTTCGCGACGCGGTTGGAGGCGAACGTCCGAGGAATTCGGAGCGCGCTCGAAACGGCGATCGCGGACGCGGTAGCGAACGGCACGTTGCCGCCACGGGATCCGGAACGGACCGCCATCCTCGTCCTCACCGCTATCGACAACGCGCGAACCACCGACTACGTGCTCGGCACCGACGACATGCTCGACCGGACGCTGGACGCGGTCGCCGTCCTCCTCCTGCCGAACGAGTGATTCGAGGCCGTACCGATACTCGAACTCCGTCGAACGCGCTGTTGGCCATGTGGCCAATATTTAAATATACGGTGAGCGTAGCGGACGGCGACATGACGACCATCGACGAAACGACGGACCTGACGACGCTCATCAACGTGTTCACCGTGTCTCCCGAAAAGCAGGACGAACTCGTAGAACTCCTCGCGGACGCAACAGAGAAAACCATGCGCCACCTCCCCGGTTTCGTCTCGGCGAACCTCCACCGGAGTCGGGACGGCGAACGCGTCGTCAACTACGCCCAGTGGGAGAGCGAAGCCGACTACGAAGCCATCTTCGAGCGCCCCGACGTGCGCGAACACATGGACGGGGCGCTCGAACTCGCCACGGCGGACTACCACCTGTACGACGTGGCGTTCGTAGACGAGCGATAGCCCAGGATTTGCCGAGATTCCGGCAGCTTATTGCCGCGCGGGCACTGGGTTTCTCGCATGGACGCGGCGCTGGGGGCACCCGAGAAGATGGCCGAACACAGCGACGAGTTGACGCCGATGATGCGTCAGTACTTCGAGTTGTGTCGGCAGTACGACGATTCGATGGTACTGTTTCAGGTCGGCGACTTCTACGAGACGTTCTGCGAGGCGGCCGAGCAGTGTTCCAGAATCCTCGAAATCACGCTCACGCAACGCGAGGACAACACGGGGACGTACCCGATGGCCGGGATTCCCATCGACAACGCCGAATCGTACATCGAAGCGCTCCTCGACGCGGGGTATCGCGTGGCGGTCGCGGACCAAGTACAGGACCCGGCGGACGCCTCCGGCGTGGTCGAACGCGCCGTCACCCGCGTCGTCACGCCCGGAACGCTGACTGAGGACGAACTGCTCCACGGCGACGACAACAACTTCGTCGCCTGTCTCTCCCGCGACGAAGGCTATGGGCTCGCCATCCTCGACGTCTCGACGGGTGACTTCTACGCGACGACCGTCGAAACCGAGAGCGAGGTCCGAAGCGAGGTGGAGCGATTCGCCCCGACGGAGGCAATCGTCGCCCCCTCGATCGCGGACGAAACTACCGAATCCGACGTCTTCGACGCCGACTGCATGGTCACGACCTACGAGGAGGCCACGTTCGACATCGACGGTGCGACGGACCTCGTGGCGGACTACTTCGGCCCGCCGGAGCGACTCCTCGCCACCGACGCCGAAATTCGCGCCTGCGGCGCGCTGCTCTCGTACGCCGAGTACGTCCGCGGCGGCGAGGGAATGGGCGATGACGCGGACGACGGATCGTCCCGTCTCGACTACCTCAACCACCTCACGCGCTACGACCCGCGGTCGTACATGCTCCTCGACGCGGTTGCACTCACGAGCCTCGAACTGTTCTCTCCCCGTGCCGTTCACGGACAGGACGAAGCCACGCTCGTCGGCGTGCTGGACGAGACCGCGTGTGCGCTCGGCAGCCGAAAGCTCACCGACTGGCTCCGGCGACCCTTGCTGGAACGCGACCGAATCGAGGACCGACTCGACGCGGTCGAGGAGTGGACCACGACGGTGCAGGCGCGCGAGGAAGTCCACGAACTCCTCCGGAACGTCTACGACATCGAACGGCTCATCTCCCGCGTCTCGCGCGGCCGGGCAAACGCCCGTGACCTTCGCTCGCTGAAGGCCACGCTCGACGTGGTGCCCGACATCGCGGCAGCGATGGAGGGCGTCGAATCCGCGAAGCTCCGTACCCTCCACGGGAATCTGGACGAGATGGCCGACGTGCGCGACCGAATCGACCGCGCTATTCCCGAGGAACCGCCCATCGAAATCACGGAGGGCGGCGTCATCAAGTCGGGCTACGACGACGAACTGGACGACCTCCGCGAGACCGAACGCTCCGGAAAGGCGTGGATCGACGACCTCGAAGCGAGCGAACGCGAGCGAACGGGTATCGGCTCCCTGAAGGTCGGCTACAATCAGGTTCACGGCTACTACATCGAAGTCACGGACCCGAACCTCGACAAGGTGCCCGACGACTACACCCGACGACAGACCCTGAAGAACTCCGAGCGCTTCTACACGCCGGAACTGAAGGAACGCGAGGACGAAATCATCCGCGCCGAAGGGCGTGCCGACGAGTTGGAGTACGACCTCTTCCGCGAGGTGCGCGACGCCGTCGCCGAGGAGTCCGAGCGGGTGCAGTCGCTCGCCGAGACGCTGGCCGAACTCGACGTGCTCGTCGGGTTGGCGGAGGTCGCCGCCAAACACGGCTACTCGCGCCCCGAAATCGTTTCGGACGGCATCGAGATCCGAAACGGTCGCCACCCCGTCGTGGAGCGAACCCAGTCCTCGTTCGTGCCGAACGACACCCGTTTCGAGGGCGACACGCTGGCGGTCATCACCGGCCCGAATATGGCCGGAAAATCCACCTACATGCGGCAGGTCGCGCTCATCACGATTCTCGCACAGGTCGGGAGCTTCGTTCCCGCCGACGAGGCACGACTCGAACTGGTGGACCGCGTGTTCACCCGCGTCGGCGCGAGCGACGACATCGCGGGCGGCCGCTCGACGTTCATGGTCGAGATGACCGAACTCGCGGACATCCTGCAGAACGCCACCGACCGCTCGCTGATTCTGCTGGACGAAGTCGGCCGCGGAACCAGCACGACTGACGGCTTCGCCATCGCCCGCTCGGTGACCGAGCACGTCCACGACGAAATCGGGGCGAAGACGCTGTTCGCCACGCATCACCACGACCTGACCTACGTCGCCGACGACCTGCCGAACGCCATCAACCTCCACTTTGCTGCCACGGAACGCGACGGCGAGGTGGTCTTCGAA
Organism: Haladaptatus sp. AB618; assembly: GCF_024136965.1. Lineage (NCBI taxonomy): Archaea > Methanobacteriati > Methanobacteriota > Halobacteria > Halobacteriales > Haladaptataceae > Haladaptatus > Haladaptatus sp. AB618. Next base: position 509,275 of record NZ_JAMYJX010000002.1, read on the forward strand.
CACCACATCTCTGAGGGCGCGACGATGGCTTCGTATGGTGTCGAAGTCGCCGGACTCGCGGGCGTGCCGGAGTCGGTCATCCAGCGGTCGAAGGAGCTACTGGCGGAGGGGAACGGCGGGATGGAAGACCCGACGACGGAGGAAACGAACGCCGCCGATTCCATGCCGTCCGACTCGAACGACGTAGTGGACGAACTCCGACGAACCAACGTCGCGGCGACGACGCCGCTCGAAGCGTTGCAACTACTCGACAGGCTGAAATCGCAGTTGGACTGATTTTCAGGGTGCCAACGAGACGAATTCGAGTCCGCTCTCGGCGAGCATGCTACGGGCACGTTCGGTGACCGAGGGAGCGACCAGCACGCCGCGAACCTCCGCTCCGGCGTGGAGGTCCCGATGGAGTGCGTCCACGTAGCGTCGGAGTTGGCCGACCGCGTCCGGACCGACGCGCTTGCGCTTGAGTTCGACCACCATCGTGATTCCGTCCGCGTCCTTGCCGTAGATGTCGATGGCTCCCGCCGCAGTCTGGCGCTCGGTCGCCAGTGGGGTGAACCCTTTCTCCACGAGGTTCGGGTCGTCCAGAATCCGCTGGCGGAGGTCCTCCTCGGTTCCGGCGAGCGATAGCTCCTTGGCGTCGGTAACGTCGAACGACGAAACCTGCCTGAGCTCCTCGAAGTGAACGTCCAACGATTCGGAGGGGCTGTCCCTGCGACTGCCGACGCGGAGGTGGCCATCCGCGAGTTCGGCGGAGACGGTTCCGCCCGGCGGTTGCCAGTTGACGGGTTTCTGTCCTTCCTCGGTGTGGACCAGCGTCGTCCCGTCGGGTTTGAGCACGACGAGGCGGTCGCCGGGGCCGAGATAGCTCTCGGCGCGACCGTCGTACTCCACGGTACAGCGGCCGAACAGGGTGAGGAGGTCCCCGTTCCCGATGGCCGCTTCGATGCGGGCCAGCGCCGCTTCGTGCGTCGGTGTCAGGAGCGTATCGGGTGCGTTCTCCTCGTTCGTCTGCGTCACTGGCGGATGGTAGACGGTAGGCGGATAAAAACCGATTGCCATCAACGCGTGAAAACCACCTCCCGGCGGTCACCCGCCCATTCGGTGACGCGCGAATCGAGGTAGTCGATGGCGTCGTCGGCGTCGAGCACGTCCCCTCCAACCATGTCCCGGACGACGGCTCGGGTCGCGCGAAACCACCGGCGAGCGTCCCTCGCGTCGGCTTCGCCGTGAACTTCGATGAGCGCGCCCGCTTCGGATTTCGCGTCGATGGTGGTGCCGAACCACAGCGGGAGGTAGGCGATGACGCGCCACGAAAGCGAAACGACGAAGAACGCCTCGATGGCTCGATAGTCGAACCGAACGGCGTCCTCGAACGTCAGCGCGGTCGCTTGCGGCGTCGGATCGATGGCTGGCGTCCATCGCTCATCCCTTCCGTTCGCGCGTCCGTTTCGTCCACCGCCTGCGAACGGCGTTTCAGCGGTGATTCGATGCCGTAGCGAGAGGTCCGTTGCGCCCCACTGTGCGTATCCTCGGTCGTAGCGGCCGTCCGGTCGCTCGTAGGCGACGAGTGCTCGGTGTCCCACTGGGCTGGTGTGCTCCCGTCATCGAATAAAAATCTAGTCGTCTCCCGGTCGAATCGATGTTTCCCTGCCCAAAGGTTCAATTCCCTTCTACGTAGAGTTATAGATATGAAGCGGTTTTCCGCAGGGAGGCACCCATGACGGGATATTTTCCTATCGAGCGGTATGGAATTATTGGAAATCTGGAAACCTGTGCGCTGGTCAACGACGAAGGAGGTATCGAGTGGCTTCCCATGCCGCACGTCGAATCCCCCAGCGTGTTCGCCAGCATACTCGACGCACAGAAGGGCGGGCACTGGCGAATACAGCCCATGCTCGCGTTCGAGTCGGAGCAGTCGTATCTCGATTCGACGAACGTGTTACGGACGACGTTCGAGACCGAATCCGGCCGTGTTCGGGTCACGGACTTCATGCCCGTCCGTAACGACGGTATGGAGCGGGCGGTGTACCGGAAGGTCGAAGGCATCGAGGGCGATGTCGAACTCGAACTGACGTTCAGCCCCCAACTCGACTACGCGCACGGTGAGACGAATCTGACGCCCGAGGACGACGGTATTCGAATCACGAGCGGGGACGACGATGGCGACGATGGGGATCTTCCCGGCCACGACGACGACCACTTCGCGTTCCTCAGCGGGGGAATCGATGTCGAAGTGGATGGTGGAGGCGGTAGCGCGGTCTGGTCCGTCGGCGAGGACGAATCGACGTGGTTCGTCCTGGCGTTCAACGAGAAGAGCATTGCGAACACCGAGGACTGTGAAGCGGAACTGAACCGAACGTCCGAGTTCTGGCGCGACTGGGCACACGACTGCCCGGATGGCTGTGTGTTCGGCGAGGACTCCCACGACCTCGCCGTCCGGTCCGGATTGGTACTCAAACTGCTCACCCACCGCAAGACGGGGGCGATTTGTGCCGCGCCGACGACCTCGCTTCCGGAGAACGTCGGCGGCGTCCGAAACTGGGATTATCGCTACAACTGGATCCGTGATGCGGCGTTCACGATTCAGGCGCTGGCCAACCTCGGACACACCGACGAGGCCGAAGCGTACTTCGATTGGTTCCTCGGCCTCAGTCAGTCCGAGCATCCGACCAAAATACAGCCACTGTACGGACTTCACGGCGACCCAGACCTATCGGAGAAGACGCTCGATTATCTCGCGGGGTATCGCGGTTCGACGCCGGTTCGCGTCGGTAACGGGGCCAAGGACCAGCGACAACTCGACGTCTTCGGCGAACTCCTCCTGGCGATATTCGAAACCTCGGACGGCGGTGATTTCGACCCGGACGACTGGGAGGCGATTCGCCGTATCGTCGAGCACGTCTGTGACGTGTGGGACAAACCGGACGCCGGAATCTGGGAGGTTCGTGGCGGCCCGGACCAGTTCGTCCACTCCAAGGTGATGTGTTGGGTCGCGCTCGACCGCGGCCTGCGAATCGCCGACGAGTGGGGATTCGACGCGCCTACCGAGAAGTGGCAGGAGACGCGTGATATGATCCGTGGCGACGTGCTCGAACACGGCTACGACGACGAGGTCGGGAGCTTCACCCAAGCCTACGACACGGACGCGCTCGACGCGACGGCGTTGCTGATTCCCGTCGTCGGGTTCCTCCCGTTCGACGACGAGAAAGTACAGAACACCATCGACGCCATCCGCGACCGCCTCGAAACCGACGGTCTCGTGAAGCGCTACGACGCCGAGGACGGCCTCCCGGGTGATGAGGGTGCGTTCGTCATCTGTTCGTTCTGGTTGGTGTCCGCGTTGGCCCAGTCGGGACGCGTCGAGGAGGCCCGTGAGGTGTTCGAGTCGGTCTGCTCGTACGCGAGTCCGCTCGGTCTGCTCGCGGAGGAAATCGACCCCGAGACGGGTCAGCAGTTGGGCAACTACCCACAGGCGTTCAGCCACGTCGGACTGGTCAACTCCGCGCTGTACCTCGGCATGGCCGAGGACGAAAACGAACCCCACCCGAAGACGGTCGGGATGGAAGGCGGATAACGACGCTCAGTCGAGGGCTTCCGTCGCGTTGTCCCACTATCCTATACGCCTCGGTAGGCGGAACGTTCGAGGTCGAACGGGAAACGAGGGGACGGAACCTCCCATTGGTGCAAGCGATGGTCGGTGCGTGAGTTGTCGCTCGGACTATCGTGGGAATATTCTTATCGCTATCTGAAAAGTACGAATCGTGACTACAATAATCGGACCAACGCTCCCTGACCTGTATTTCAGCACCGTCGAATCGATTTGGGACGAGTTGATAGCCGAATTCGGAATCGACCGGTATCCCAACCCGTTTCCGCACTTTACCCTGTACGCCCTGGACGACGAGGTCGATATCGCAACCGTCGAAGCCGCCGTTGCGGAGGCCGCGGAGGAATATTCCCCGTTATCGGTTCATACGGACGGTATCGGCATCTTTCCCGGGAATCACGTCTGGCTCCCGGTCGCGAAATCCCCCCAGATCACGGCACTCCACGCCGACATCGTTCGGGCGGTGGAGGGGTTGGGAACCGCACCGGTGCCGTTTTACGAACCACAGAGATGGTTCCCACACGTGGGCTTTGCACTCGGTCTCGACGACGAGCGAACTCGTGACGTCGTCGGGTTCCTGCTGGAGTACGACTTCGAGTGGGAATTCACGGTGGACGATATCACGATTACTCGGCCACCGGCCGCGGGGGAAGAACACGAGATAGTGGCGTCCGTCGATCTTTGAGGACAGCGAACGGCCGCAGATAGAATCACACGTCCCGAAACGGACGGGCGTCGGCGAGGTCGAACAGATGGAGCACGTCCTCCCGACTGTAGTGATCCAGCAGTTCGTGAAGCGAGCGGAACGTCAGGGTCTCCGTCGCGCCGACCTCCGCGAGCGCGAGGTACCGCTCGCCGAACACCGGGACGTCCTTGTTGATGACCTTCCCGAAGCCCCGGAACTTCTCGGGTCGCAGTTCGTCGAGGTCTACCCCGTGGTCGTACTCCTGCCAGTACGTGTCGTCGGGGTCCACATCGACGTTTCGACAGGCGTCTTCCAGTCGCGTGTAGTCGCCGAAGGCGTCCCACGCCGGACGGCGCAGGTCGACGTGCGTCAGTTCGGATTCGAGCAGGGAACGCAACCGCTCGACGACCCCCGTTTCTGCTCTCCCCGCGTCCGCCGATTCCGCGGCCTTCGCCCGTCCCACCAACTGCGGCACGTCGAACGTCTCCCCGCCGTAGGTGACCACTTCGGTTCCGTCCCGTCTGGCGAACCAGTCGAGCGTTCGCGCCACCAGATCCAGTTCGCTGGCGGGCGTTTCTCCCTCCCGAAACAGCACCGCCGCTTCACGGTCGCCGTCCGGTGATTCGTGACCGAGGGCGACCGCGAGTAGCTCGAAATATCTTGGATCGTCGAACTCCGGCGGTGTCTCGTACCGTTCGAGCGTCGGACTCACCGTCTCGATGTCGAGTGCGAACCGTCCTGCCATCTACCGTTCACGAGGCCGGGCGGGACAGGTAAAACTGCTGTAATCGCGACGTGAGGTGGTTGATTTATTCGACGCCGTCAACGAGTCGTTCCAGTTGCTCCGGCGGAACCGCGCCGCGGGCCACGTATCCGTCGTAGATGAACGTCGGAACGCCCGTGATGCCCTGCTGCTGTGCGTCCGTGAACAGTTCGTCGAGTTCCGCGCGGAGTTCGTCGTCGCCGATCGCGTCCCGAATCTCGTCGCCATCGAGTCCGACATCCGTGGCGAGATCGGTGAGAACGGTCGTATCCCCGATGTCGAGACCGTCCTGCCAGAGTGCGGCGAAGATGGCTTCGTCGAAGTCGAGCCATCGGTCGGGGTGCTCGGTTTTGACGTAGTAGGAGGCGACCTGCGCGGGGAGCGAATCGACGTCGGCCGCTATCTCCTGTGCCATCTCGACCCCGTATTTCTCCTGCAACCGTCGCACGTTCTCCCGCGCCTGTTCGTAGTACTCGTCGCCCTTCCCGTCGTCCGCGGCCGTGTCGATGGTTCCGTCGGGATTTCGCTTCCCGCTTCGGAGGTCGAACGGATGCCAGTCGAACGGGAGCGGTTCCTCCCGCGTCTCCCGATACCGCTCCAGCGATCGTCGGCCCAGATAGCAGAACGGACAGACGTAATCGGAGTAGACGACGAGTTCCTCGCTCGCGTGTGCTTCGCTCATGGCCGTACGTTGTGCGGTGAACCGTTAAAAGCGGATGGCCCCGGAAGCGGTTGCCCCTTCGTCCGTGAATCGAATCCCTCAGGTGTCTCGGGAACGAACTCGACGCCAGATGGTGCCGCTGTACCCGCTTCACGTCGTTACCCAAGGGGGGAGCGTCGCGCTCCACGTCGTGCTCGCAGTCGCGGGACTCGGGTCGGCGGCCATCTTTCTGCTGGCGCTCGCGGCATTTCGCCAACGACGTTCGCTTCCGTATCTGCTGATCGCGCTCGCGTTCGCGGCCCTCGCAGGCCGCGAACTCGTCGGTGGACTGACGATGGCGAACTATCTCACCGCGAACGCTCATCACCTGTTCGAACACGGGTTGGACATCGTGATGATGCTCCTGCTCATCGGAGCGGTGTACTACGCCAGAACTGTGGAAAAAAGGAAATACGATGACTGAAACACGAACGCGGATACGCCGATGCGTCGAATCCCGTCCGGGAATTCACTTCAACGACCTCGTCCGGAAGGCCGACATCGCCCCCGGACAGGTCCAGTACCACCTTCGGGGGTTGCTGACCGACGACAGACTCGTCAGCGAACAGCTCTACGGGAAGACCCACTATTACGAACCGGAGTACGACGAGTGGGAGCGAGCGGCGCTCGCACTGCTCCGCCGGGAAACGGCCCGTGACGTGCTCGTCACGTTGCTGGAGCGGGGTACTGCCCGTCCCGCGACGCTCGCCGACGACCTCGGAATCGCGCGCAGCACGCTCGAATGGCACGTGTCCCACCTCGAAGAACAGGACCTCGTCGAGAAGCGCCACGACGTTCGAAATCGCGTGACGCTCGCGCCGACCCGCCCGGAGGAGACGGCCCGCCTGTTGACGGCCGTCACGCCGTCGGTTCCCGAGCGGATGGTGGACCGATTCACCCGACTCGTGGACGGTTTGCTCGTCGAGTAGGTTTTTGCTCCCGGTCGTCGTATTCGCCACGGTATGCGATACCGGCGCGATATCGCCGTCGTCGGCGGTGCGGTCGGCGGCCTCGCGGCCGCCACCGCCTTCCGACGCCTCGGCCACGACGTGACCCTCTTCGAGCGCCAGTGCTACGACGAAAAACGGGTCAATTGCGGCGAGGCGATGACCGCGGCGTCGAAAATCCCGCTTGAGAAGACGGCCGAAAACGGCTTTCTGAATCGCGTTCCCTCGTTCGAGGTCGCGGTTCGTAGCGGAACTGAAACCGTCGGTGGCGGTCGGTTTTCCGCCCGTGATGCCTACATCACCGACCGAAATACGGTCGAGCGTCGGTGGGCGGAGTGGGTGGAAGACCACGGCGTCGAACTGAGAGCGAATCACGGCGTCAGCAAGGCGGAATTTCGTGAGTTGGCGGACGAGTACTACTTGGTGGTGGACGCCACGGGTCAGCCCTCACTCGCGAGCAAAGCCGACGGCACGACCGACGAGTATTCGGGACGGATGGTCGCGCTCAACGCCGACGTGACGGGCGATTTCTCGGCCGTGTATCCCCGTTCGCGCATCGTCTTCGAGGGGTACCTCGGCTACGGATGGCTGTTTCCGAAGACCGAAACGCGGGCCAACGTCGGCGTCGGGTGGCACGAACGCGACGTGCCGGACGACTACTTTGCGGCGCTTCACGACGCCTGTGACCGAAACGGCTGGCCGAAACCCACGCGAGACGAAACGAACGTCGCGATCATCCCGCGCGGGCCGAGTCTCGACCCGGAACGGATTCACCCCCGAGCGAACGTGGTCCGCGTCGGTGACGCCGCCGGAATCGCGAACCGCTTCACCGGAAAGGGAATCTCGCAGGCGATCCACTCGGCCACCCTGCTCGCGGAGTGTGTCGCCGAAGGGGAACTGGCCGAGTATCCCGACCGACTCCACCGCGGAATGCGGGCCGAATACCTGCTCGCGTCGCTCGCCACGACCGTGTTGGCCGAAGGACGACCCGACCTACTGGCCGACCTGCTCTCGGCCGCTTCGGGTATCGACATCGAAGACATCGACCGACACCCGTCGCGGGCGCTGGCCCGCCTGCTCTCGCATCCGTCGCTGGCGGCTCGGTTGCTGTCGATTCCCGCCGCACGGCGGTCGGTGTGGCGAGCGCTTCGCGACGAGTGGGAGTACGACGACGCGTTTCGTCCGCTCACCCCGCGATCGTCACCCCGATGAGCCGCCCCACGCCGAAGGTCAGGAGGGCCGCCGCGAGCCCGATGAGCACCTGTCGCCCGCCCGAGTGCCAGATACTTCGGCCGGTCAGGAGCGTGATCCCTGCCCCGATGGCGAACAGCGCAACCGCGCTGGCGAGCAGGCTGGCTCCGACTGCCGTGAGTCCGGTGAAGAGGGCGAACGGTGCGACCGGAACGATTGCACCGAGCGCGAACAGGACGAACGACGACCCCGCGGCCTCCCACGCGGACCCGCCGAGTCCTTCGGGGTCGATGCCGAGTTCCTCCCGTGCGAGCGTGTCGAGCGCCGTCTCGCGGTCGGCGATGATCTGTGCGGCGAGTTCGTCCGCCTGTTCCTGCGACAGCCCTTTCGCCCGATAGATCAGCGCGAGCTCGGCTTCCTCCTCCTCCGGTACTTCCGCGAGTTCGTCCGCCTCGACCGAAATCTGGCGCTGGTACAGTTCGCGCGAACTCGTCACCGAGAGCCACTCGCCCATCGCCATCGACCCGGCACCCGCCAGCAGCCCCGCGAGCCCCGTGATGAGGATCGAGTTCGCCGACAGCGCCGCTCCGGCGACGCCCATCACCAGACTCAAGTTCGAGACGAGTCCGTCGTTCGCGCCGAGCACGGCGGCGCGCAGTGCGTTCCCGCTGGTCGCCCGATGTCTGCCTTCGAGTCGCGCCAAGGTTCCGCCCTCCACGCCACCCGACGTATCCAGGTTCGCGAGGAGACGGGCGTGCGAGCGTTCGTCCTCCGCGAGCGATGGATCCGCGTCGGGTTGTAAGTGATACTCTACGCCCCCGCCGATTTCGCTCCCGCGAACCGCCGGGAGGACGACGTTCGCGCCGAACCGCCGCGCCAACCACGAGAGGGTCCGTGCGCGGCGACTCGGTGCGGGCAGACCGACGGGCTTGCCCGCTTCGTCCAGCTTCGCCGCCCAGAAATCCGCGTGCTCTCCTTCCGTCTTCGCCAAATTCTCGTACAGTTCGGCGAGTTCGGGGTTCGATTCCCCCTCGGCCATCGCCCGGTACAGCGCCGCCCCGTCCACCTCGTCCTGCCAGTTGGCACGCCAGCGTTCGACGTCGTCCAGGTCCACGTTGCCCGGGTCTGCGTCGTCCGAGTCTTCGTCCCCTGATTCCATAGTTGTTGTATCATCGCCATTCGGGAAAACAGTGCCGTGAAAATCGGGAAGGCGAGAACCGACAGGTGCGGAAAATCAGCTTTCGAGGACTTCCCGTTCCGAGAGCGTCGAAAGGGAGTTTCGGATATCGAGCAGGACGCTCAGAATACGAAGCAAGACGGCGGCTACGATTCCGAGGAGGAGGTTGCCGCTCACGACAACTGCCGCGAGAATTCCTACGAAGAGGACCACTTCGTACGGAGATAAGCTGTGTTCCATACGCCACCCTTGTGTCGCCTCGGTTGTATTTATTTCGTGTACGAAATCTGAGTCCAAGAAAAATAGCTCAGCCGAGGATGTACTGGAGGGCGGGGTACTTCTCGACCAGCGGTTTGCCGTCCACTTCGTAGCGCTCGATGCGTGCGTCCAGTCCGAGGATGTGGCCCGCCCCGAACGCCGCGACGGCGAGGAAGACGAGCATGTACGCGAAGTCGCCGTTGATGATTCCGTGTTCGACGGTCCAGTTGCCGAAGTAGAACATCAGCATCATGAACGCGCCGAAGAACGCCGCGAGGCGGACGAACGCGCCGACGATGAGGGCGAGACCGATGAACAGTTCACCCCACGGGACGGCGACGTTCACGAAGTCCACGAACCACGGCGTGGTGCCCATCCAGTGGAACACGCCGAGCATGGGGCTGGCCTTCGGAACCGCGTTCGTCAGGTACCCCGCCGCGCTGAACGACTCCGCCGCCGTGAGTTTCGCCCAGCCAGCGGCGAGGAACGCTGCTCCCATCATGAGACGGAGCGCCAACACGAACCACGCGCTCAGACTGTGTGCCTGGCCGTGAACGGTTACGCCACCGATTTTGCTCTCGAACGTGTTTACTCCGGTGTTCAGTTGTTTAGTTGCCATTGCAGTCACCTACGAATATAGAAACGACCGCTAAGGATATAAAGTAATATTGCGGTTCTCGTGGCATGAGAGCCGCGTATGGCGGCGTTTAGCAATTTGATACGTGCTGTCAGCTCGCCCGCACTGCACACGACGATTCGGTGTACTCGACCTCGTCGATGGAGTCGATGGGGTCGTCGCCGCAAACCGGGCAATCAGGGTTTCGTCGGAACTCGACCTCCTCGAAACTCATGTCCATCGCGTCGTAAAACAGCATCCGGCCGTCGAGGAGTTCGCCGGTACCCGTGATGGCTTTCACCGTCTCGGTCGCCTGAATACAGCCGACCGTTCCGGGGAGGACGCCGAGGACACCCGTCGTCGCACAGTCGGCGACCGCGTCTTCCGGGGGGGGATTCCGGGAAGAGACAGCGATAACACGGCCCGTCTGTCGTGAACGTCGTCACCTGTCCCTCGAACTTGTAAATCGCGCCGTGGGAGAACGGGGTGTCCGTGAGGGTGCACACGTCGTTGACGAGGTAGCGCGTCCGGAAGTTGTCGCTGGCGTCCACGACGAAGTCGTACTCCGCGATGAGCGCGGGGGCGTTGTCGGGGTCGACGCGAACCTCGTGCGTTTCGATGGCGATGTCGGGGTTCAGACCGCGCACGAAGTCGGCCGCGCTCTCGACTTTCGGCCGACCGACGTCGTCGTCCCCGTGGATCACCTGTCGCTGGAGGTTGCTCCGTTCCACGGTGTCGTCGTCCGCGATGCCAATGGTGCCGACACCGGCCGCCGCGAGATATTCGATGGCCGGTGCGCCGAGACCACCAGCACCGATCACCAGAACCCGTGCGTCGAGGAGCGCCTGCTGTCCCTTCGACCCAACCTCGTCCATGATGATGTGCCGGGAGTAGCGGTCGAGTTGTGTCGCGTCAAGCGAGAGGCCGCTCATGGTTCCACGTAGTCGCATCGAGCTATAAATCCGTGGTTCGACGGAATCACGAACCCGCATCGGGCATCCCTTTTCGGCCACGGATGACTGATATTCGATATCTCAGCCTACCGAGTCCGTCCGTCGTCACTCGAATCTTTTTTGCCACTCGGGTGCGCGGCGGCCGGTATGCAAACCCCCTCGACAGCGGAACGGGCGCGGCAGAGTTCGTTCGTCAAAGGGGTCGTGACGATGTTCGTACTCGGACTGCCCGGCGTCGTCGTCGTCGGCGTGTCGTTGCTCGGGTCACTGCGTTCCCTCCCACAGTTCGCGGGAGCATCGACCCCTGCTCTGTTCCTCCTCATCGTCACCCAGCCCCTCCTGCTGCTCGCGCTCTCCTGCCTCGTCGGGACGGCTCTCGCGCCGCGCACGAGGCTCAACTCGCACGTTCTCTACCGAATCGTCGGGAGAACCCAACCGCCGGTTCTGTTCGGCGAGGAACTCCCCGCTGCCATCGGCGTCGGCGTCGGTGTCGCCGTCATCGCCATTGCCCTCGACGGACTGTTCACGGTCCTCGTACCCGGTCTCTCGCCCCTCGTCGTGAGACCGATGGGTGATCCGACCGTCTTCTCGGTCCTGGAAACCGTTTCCAACCGGTTTCTCTATGGCGGGATCACGGAGGAACTGTTCCTTCGATACGGGTTCATGACGCTCGTCGTGTGGGGCTGCTGGAAGCTCGCGGGCGGAAAACGGCCGTCGTCCCGCGTCATGTGGACGGCGATCGGCATTTCGGCGCTCGTGTTCGGTCTGGGTCATCTCCTCGCGATGGTCGCGTTCTCGTCGGTGGCCCCCGCCCTTCTCGTGCAGATCGTTCTCACCAATGCGGTCATCGGCGTCGGCTTGGGGTGGCTCTACTGGGGCGAGAGCCTCGAATCGGCGATGGTCGGCCACATCTCGTTCGGCGTCGTCGTTATGGTCGTCTCGCTCCTCCTCTCCCTGTAAAACCGTCGTTTCACACCTCCATACGCTCGATCATCAGTGTTTAGTCACCCGTATGAAACGCCGAGCCGTATTTGATTTTGAGCACCACTCTCATACCGGCAAGGGCGGCTTCCGCCACAGGCCCCTTATCCGTGTATCTTGTATTCTCCTGTATGGCGACTAATCGAAAATTCCTGCTGTCGCAGCGACCGACGGGAACGCCCGACGATGACACGTTCGAACTGGTCGAAGAGGACGTACCGGAACCCGGCCCCGGCGAGGCGCTCGTCCGGACGCTGTATCTCTCCGTGGACCCCTACATGCGCGGCCGGATGGACGCCGGGGAGTCCTACGCCGAACCGTGGGAAGTCGGCGAGCCACTGGAGGGCGGCGTCGTCGGCGAAGTCGTCGAATCCAACGGCACGGAGTTCGAAGAGGGCGACATCGTCACCGGCAACCTCGAATGGGCCGACTACGTCACCGCCCTCGGGCCGGAACTCCAGCAGGTCAATCCCGACCTCGCACCCATCTCCACTTCGCTCGGCGTCCTCGGCATGCCCGGTCTGACGGGTTACTTCGGGACCAGAGAAGTGCTCCAACCCAGAGCGGGCGATACGGTCGTCGTGACGGGTGCGGCCGGAGCGGTCGGTTCCGTCGTCGGCCAAATCTCCAAACTCTCCGGCGCGAAGGTCGTCGGTTTTGCCGGATCCGACGAGAAGGTCTCCTTCCTCGAAGACGACCTCGGCTTCGACGTGGGAATCAACTACAAGGACGTGGACGACTACGGCGAAGCGCTGGACGAGGCCGCACCCGAAGGTGTGGACCGCTACTTCGACAACGTCGGCGGCGAGATCACGGATTCCGTCTTCGCCCGACTCAACGTCGATGCACGCGTCGCCGTCTGCGGCCAGATCGCGCTGTACAACGCCACCTCCATGCCGACCGGCCCGCGCAAACTCGGCAAACTCATCGAGACACGTGCGACCGTCGAGGGCCTCCTCGTCGGCGACTTCGCGCCGCGCTTTGCGGAAGGTGCGAAACAACTCGGTCAGTGGATTTCCGAGGGCAAGATCGAGTACCGCGAGACGGTCACCGAGGGCTTGGAGAACGCCCCCGACGCTTTCCTCGGCCTCTTCGAGGGCGAGAACATCGGCAAGCAGTTGGTGAAGGTCGGCGAGCGAGAGGAATAAGGGACGGTCACGCCGTTTTGGACGGTCTATTTTCGACGATCTATTTTCCCCGGTCCCACAGCGACCGCCCGGGCGTGTGCTGTGTCCACGTTTCGTCGTGGAGCAGTCCCGGTTTGCGCCAGTTGAAACGGACGTTCTGGTGGATGTCGAAGGGGTACGAGAACGAATCGAGGTGGATCCGTGACCGGGTGGCGACGGTGAACGACTTCCGGGCGTCGTCGGTCCTCGGCTCGAAACTGTGCGTTACCGACCCCCTTTTCGGTCGCTCTGTCTCGCTGATGGTGAGCGAATCGGTTTCCCCTGTGTCCGGTACCGTCGATTCGAGTTCCTCGTCGAATTCGGACACGACTTTGACTCGGTCGGCGTGGTAGCCCGCTTCGATGTTGTGTCCTGCGACTTCCCTTCCCGACTCGATGGTCGCCACGGTGTCCACGATGGCGTGCGGCGGCGAGCCATCGAGAACGGCGGTAGCACGCTTCCAGCGGTCGAACGCGCCGACCTGAGTTCGTCCTCTGATCCGTGTCCTTCCCAACTCGGTTGCCGAATCGGCGTGTGAAATGCCGTTTACCGAAACGTCGGAATCAGGGGGATGGCCGGTCAGTATCTCGTTGACCGCCCACGGTACATCGTCGGGGAGTTCGATGTTCATGAACCGTTGGGTGTCGAGTCTCCCGTCCGCGGGAACGATGGCCGAGATGAGTTCGCCACTTCCCCACCCGTCACCGGGGATTCCGTACCGCTTTCCCGTCGCTGTGCAGGTCCGCTGTGACTGCAACGGAGCGCCGTCTCCGACGAAGGCGACTGGCGTTCCGATAGCCAGTGCTCGGGCAGCATCGTCTTCGCTCACTTCTTTCGCCGGGAAGAGGGCGATGTCGGCGTCGGCCGGGTCGTCCTGCTCGTCCAATCCGCTGACATCCGGCAGTTCGACACCATCAGCGAGCGAAACGACGTGTCCGGAGAGATAGTCGGGTGGCGCGTCGTCGGAACTGCTTCCTCGGAGCGCGCTACAGCCAGCGAGCGCGCTCACACCGACTGTCGCGAGGAACGTCCGACGGGAGGACGGATTCATTCGATACTGGGTCTTCTTGCTTACAACTTAAAGTGTCTGCCCTCGGTCACGTCAAGAACTCCATCGAGACCGTCTACCGGACCCAAAATTTCTCACGAGGAGTCGCGGACGAACGACGTGATGATTCTCCCCTCGGCGCGGTTCAACACGTCCCCTGCGGTCGAGCGATGCACGTCGAGCACATCCGCGAGGTCGTCCAGCGTGCAACTCCGTGGCGTCTCGTAGTAACCGTGTTCGACCGCCGTCTCGACCACGGTTTGCTGGCGCTCGGTCAGGATGGCCCCTGTCTCGTCGGACTGGGTAAGCGAGGCGACTTCGTACCGAACGTCCGCCTCCCGAAGCGCCGAGACGAACTCCTGTATGCGCTCCATCGAGGTGGTCATCTCCCCGTGTATCCAGCCGTTGCGGACGGTTAGCGCCGCGTGGGGGACGCTTCCGGACGAGATTCCTGCACGGTGGGGGGCTGGCAATGGGATTCTGATCCTGACGAAGACCGCCGTTTCGGCGTCGTGGATTATCTCGTACTCGATGACGTCGTCGTCGCCTTCGAAGTACGTGGTTACGTCCTCCCCTGGCAGGTCCGGCGCTTCGAGGAGGACGAAAACGGTCCCGTCATCGACCGGATGATTGCCCAGCATTCGAAACGTCGTGTTCGGATGGTCCCGTGAGAGGCAGGCGACGGCTCCGATTTGAGGCTCCACTTTCGTGTGCACGGTCGGCATACCCGACCTCGGAATGGGACACGCATACCACTTATGAAGGTGGGGAGATATCGGAAAAAGGTATTTGCTCGTTCTCTTAGTAGCTACCTACGATGAACTCGGATTTGATTTCTCGATTCGATATCCTCCCTGCTAGTCGTTCGTTCCCGGTACGGTCAGGAGCGTGTCGCTGATGGCGTCGGTGAATTCCAGTTCCCCTGCCGTGCCCCCATCGGGTGGACCGACCGCCGTTCCGTGGGGGAAGCAGACGCTCACGTTCGCCAAACTCACGATACGAAGTCAGCTACAGAACCGACGCACGTTGCTGTTCGCGCTCGGCTTTCCGGTGATCCTCTATCTGCTCGAATCACGGATGTTCCTTACCGATACGGGTCCCGGGTCGCTCGCTGTCGGAAAAGCTGTCATGGCTATCGCATTCGGGATATTCGGCGCGTTCTCGGTTGCGCTGATCGGTTTCGCACGGCAGTTGAGCGAGGATATTTCGACCAAACGCTATCGCAAGCTCCGTTCGCTCCCGATTTCGCCCTCCGCGGACTTCGTCGGGCGGTTTCTGGGATGTTTCGTCGGCGCCGTCTTTACCGACGCAGTCATTCTCGTCATCGCCGCACTCGACGGCGCTCGGTTCGACGCGTTCGGTCCCGTTTCGGTGCTCGTCATCCTCACTACCTTATTCTCGTTCTGTCTAGTGGCGATGGCGGTCGCAACGCTCATCGCAATCCTCCTCACGGGCGACAGCGTCCCGCAGATTTCGAGCTTTGTGATGATTATCGTGTTCTTCATTACCGGATTCAATGGGATGAGCGTCTCGTTGCTACCATCGAACCTCCAGGGTATCGTCAACTACGTCCCGAACTCGCTCGCCGCACGCTTCCAGATGGCGTATCTCGTCGGCGACGCGGCGAGAATGTCCTCGACGCCGCTTCCAAAGGGTATCGAATACGTGGGACTGCTCGTCCTGTACACCGTTATCGGCGCGGCGGTTGCCACGGTGCTCGTTGGTCGCTTCATCTACGCCGGGGAGGTCGGTGAGTGATGACCGAAGCCGCCATTTCGGTTCGGGACCTGAAGAAGTCGTTCGACGGGGCTACCGTGCTCGACGGCATCGACCTCGATATTCCCGCCGGTGAGGTGACGCTCCTGATGGGCGAAAACGGGTCCGGAAAAACCATCCTGCTTTCGTGTCTCGCCGACGGTCTCCACCCGACGAGTGGGTCGATTTCAGTTTTCGGATCGTCCGCGGACGACACCCGCTCGAACATGAGTTTTATGCTTCAGGGTGGGCTCCTGTTCTCGGAGCTCTCGGGGCGATCGAACGGTGAGTTCTACGCGGACCTTCACCCGCACGGCACCGACGACTGGGAGAAAATCGCCGAGCGATTCGACATCGCGGACAGTCTCGACGACCCGGTCAACGACTACTCGGGTGGGATGGTTCGCAAACTAGAACTCGCCATCACGTTTGGTGTGGACGTTCCGTTGTATCTCCTCGACGAACCGACGGCGGAACTCGACCTCTCAGCCATCGACCTCGTTCACGCACTCATCGAGGAACGGCGGCGCGACGGGCACACGATTGTTCTGTCGAGTCACACGCCGGCCGACATCCAAATCGCCGACCGAATCGCGTTCGTCCGGGATGGTAAAATAGCGGCGACTGGTTCCCCCGAAGACCTCCTGGAAACGGTGCCACGCGTCGCTCTCGCGCGAACGCGCACGGTGGCCGAATCACTCCGCGAATACGTCGTCGAAGATCAGATGTTCCAGAGCCACGAGGGGCGACGCGGCTTCATCGACGGCGAGATGGACGAAGCGACGCTGCCTGACGACGTTTCCATCGCCGAACCGTCGTGGACGGACCTGTTCAACTACTACGCGCACATCGACGAATCGGCGGTTAAACATGCCGAAGCAGTCCCCCAACGCCAGTAGAAAATCTTCCGTCTTCCTGATCTCACCGTTCGCAATCACCCTTTGTGTCCCACGACGCTGTCAAGCCAGTCGAACGTGCGTTGGTGATAGAGTTTGCGCCCGTGCATTTCACAGTGGTCGCCAGCACCTTCGGCGGCCGTGAACCGTTGCAGTTCCTTCGGGCAGTTGAGGGCGTCGTACAGTTCTCCAGCGGCGGCTGACAGCTGATCGTTTTCAGCTTGGGTAACGAGGGTTGGACATTCGATTCGGTCGACGCGGTCTTCGAGCGTGTACTCCGCCGTCGCTCGAAGGTAGTCCATAACGGAATCGACCCCGTGTACCCACAGACCGCGCTGCTCGATGGTCCACGTGAGTTCCGGCGACGCCTCGATGGCGTCGAACATCGGCTCCAACTCGTCCGAATCGACGTCGGGCAGTCGGTCGGCCACGTCCTGCGGTACCCCGACGCCGACGGCCATCCCCTTCATCATTTCGAGCAGGTCCCACAGCCCCGGGTCGGCGATACACGCCGCCAGCCGATGCTCGCTCGCGGCCGCTCGCGGGGCGAGATACCCGCCGAAACTCCAACCGGTGAGTGCGATTCGCTCCGAATCGACTTCCGGACGGGCAACCGCGTAATCGACGACGGGTGTGACCACCTGTTCCCAATCCGGGCGCATGGTGAGCCCCTCCTCGATGAGCGGCCCTCCCTGTCCGGGTCCATCGAAGGTAAGACAGTTGTACCCTCGACGGACGGCCGCGACGGCGTGGGCGAAGTGCATCTCCTGAATCGTCGAATCGTATCCGTTGGTGGCGATGACGGTCGGCCGAGGGTTGTCGGAGTCATCGACGCGGTAGAAGTAGCCGGGAAGCGTCGTTCCCTCGTACGGGATTTCGACCGGTTCGACTGGCGGGTCGAACAGCGCGGCGGCGCTTCGAAACGCGTCCGTTTCCTTCTCGAACGCTTCGACGAGTCGCTCGTCGGTGGGCGCGCCGTACAGAAACGGGTAGGCCGTTCGATAGTAGTTGGAGGCTCGGAGATACGCCTCCCGCGCGCTGACCGCGTGGCCACCGTCCTCACTTTCTCGGGCGATAGCGGCGACGCGGTCGGCGGTTTCGGTCCATTCGTCGTACCAACTCGTCCGGTCCCCGTCGGTGATTCGTTCGGCGGTCGTCAGACACTCGCCGAAATCAGCGCCGCCGTACACGGCGTGCAACAGCGCTCGTTCGGTCCATTCCTCGAACATGGAGTCGTCGAATTCGATTTTCATAGCTCCCCCCGAACCACTCGGTATAACAGGACGCACGGGCGCATAACGTTGCGGGCGATACTGAGGGAATGGATGGCCTGTAACGACCGAATAGTCCCTCTCGATTCACTCCTCGCGCGTGGCTTCGAAACAGTACTCGATGGGATACACCGACAGGTTCGGCCGGTCGGGAAGGTACTGTGCTCGGAGATGGCGCATCTGGCTGAGTGCGGTGAGTTCGAAGCCGTGATCGTCGAGTTCGTCCGAAAGTTTGCCGGACTCGACCACCCAGTGCCACGGCTCACCGAGTCGATCGAGGAACGTCGGGCTCCGGCTGGAGTTCGCGCTCTCCAGCCAGTCGGGTCCGTCGGCCATCGCGTTCGGATTGATCGCCGTCCCGACCAAGTGACTTCCCTCGCCGGTGTGCTCACGGACGGCATCGAACAACTCCCTCACTTCCGCTTCTGAGAGATACATCAACAACCCTTCCGTGACGACCACCGTGGGCTCGTCCGGATCGTAATCCGTGTCGGCGTCCAGGGAACTCATCGGCGCTCGTTCGGTGAAATCCTCCGAGCAAAGGGTGAGATTCGACCCCTGTTCGACGACGCGCCGCTTTACTCCCTGCGTCGCCGGGTGGTCTATCTCCCAAAATCGGACGTCCGGGTACTCCCGTCGAAGACGCGGGGCGAGCGTATCAAGCCCGGCACCGAGGACGACTACCTGAGAACAGTCGGAGAGGTTCGCCCGAACCGCGTCTTGGATCCACCGCTTTCGAAGGACCGTCTGGGCGATTACTCCCGGTGGAATCCGGGCGATGAGCCGTCTGAGGACGAACTTCGGCAGCCGATGAAACAGCCGAGCACCGGTCCCCGTCCAAGTATCGAGGCTGCGGAAATAGCGGGACGTTTCCCTCCCGGCATCCGGCGGCAGTACTCCCCCCAACACCGGATGCACGCTGGAAAAGACGACATTGGCGGCGACGTACTGGGCCGTCTTGCTCGGTTGACCGTCCTTCATTTCCCATTACAACCGAGCCGTGCACTATGAATGGTACAGATACCGGTCCGGTTGCGGGTGGTCCGCGGACGAAAGCCGTTCGATCAGTCCGAACGCCTCCTACGAGTTCGTTCATGACGATTCGATATCGCGATATCTGATTTATCCTCCCTCTCGTCGTCATCAGCGAACGCCAACCCAACCTCTGTGAGGCGCTCGAAATCCGCGTTTCTACCCGATCAATCGCTCCCGAATCGAATCGGCGAAAAAGAGGAGGAACCACGAGTACATCGCCCACTGTGCGTTTACGAGCGCTATCAGCATCGACCCAGCGAAGACGGAGGCGGGGGTGAGGATGTCGTACGTCACTTCGCGCACTTTGTCTCTGTCGATAGTCGTATCGAGCAGGTCCGACGTCCACGCGTATCGCCAGAGGACGGTGAGGGCGATGCTCGTCAGCGTGATGGTTCCGGCGTAAACGATGACGGGAACACCTCCCGAAAAATCGCCGATCAACGAGGTGGAGAAGGGGATGAACGCGATGAACATGAGATAGATGATGTTCAGCCAGAGGAGCTTCCTGTCGTAACTTTCGACGTCCTCGAAGATGTCGTGATGGACGATCCAGTAGTTCCCGATGACGAGAAAGCTGATGACGTAGCTCAAAATGTCCGGCCACTCGTTCGACAGTTGGCTCACCGCTACTGCCGTCGCCTCGGTCGATTTCGGCACCTCGATGTTCAGTATCAACAGTGTGATGGCGATGGCGAAGACGCCGTCGCTGAATCCCATGAGCCGGGCCATCCCTTCCGTCCGCTTCTGCAACTCAGTCTCCTCTTCCAAATCCGATTCTCCCTCCGAATCCCCCATTGCGTACGACGGACGACTGCCGACATGATAGTCCTTGAGATGGTTTCGGCGGTAAGCCGTCCCTAAGGGTCCTCGCGGAACAGGATGGCAGGTGCTCTTCGGTCGGTGAAAAATCGAAAAGGTGTGTGGAAACGTCGAACGCGTTACTTGCCGCGGCCTTTGCCGCTGTTGTTGCTCGGTCGGGTGTGTTCGGTACCCTTACCGCGCTGTTGGAGACCGCGGTTGCGCTGTCCTGCACTCGTGAGACCCCGGTGGGCACGGCCACGGTGGGAGTCGTCACAGATCCAGTTCAGGTCCTTGTCGTTCTGGATGGCGGGGTGCTCGGGATCCACGAGGATCACTTCGTGCCACTTCTGGCTTCCGTCCTCGCCGACCCAGTAGGAGTTGAGGACGCGGAGGTTCGGGTACTTCTTGCTGACTCGCTCCTCTGCGATGCGCTGGATGTTCTTCCGCCGACCGAGGCGGTTGACACCCTGGCGCTTGGAACGGCGTCCGGCCTTGTGGCGCTGTTTGCGCGCGCCACCCTTGCGGACACTTGCGCGTGCGACGACGATGCCCTGCTTGGCCTTGTAGCCGAGCGAGCGGGCGCGGTCGAGGCGGGTCGGGCGGTCGACTCGCTCGATGGCACCCTGTTTGCGCCAGTCCTGTTTTCGTTGCCACTGGAGTTCGGCGAGTTTGCCGTCGTCCGGGTCCTTCCACGCGTCTCGAATGTGGGAGTAGAAACTTTTTGCCATGGTCTATCACCACGGGCGTTGAGTGGTTCAGCGTGACGACGATTCGACATCGAACCGGCCACGCCACATTCCGTCCTGCGGTCGCAGGTGCCCACTGGTGCCCGTCTTCCAGCGAGTTATCGATTGTTCCCGGTTGGCGGGTTTAAGGGCTTCGTCTCGTCGGTCGCAACCAGAGCAGTTTTATCAAATTACGTGGAAAACTATGTAAGATGAAAGGAGATCTGCCGTTATTCCGGGACAAGGAGGACGTGTATGCGTTTCGAGAACACCTCGAAGCGCTTCGGCAGAGCGGCAGTAACCTCCTCGTCACGGGTGAAGTATCTCAATGCGTGACCAACCGGGCGTCACGAACCCTCTTCGGCGACGATATGAACGACCGGAAGCGAGTCCTCGCGCTCACCGACGCTGGCATCGCGACCGCGGACG
This sequence comes from Haladaptatus sp. AB618, assembly GCF_024136965.1. Taxonomy (NCBI): domain Archaea; kingdom Methanobacteriati; phylum Methanobacteriota; class Halobacteria; order Halobacteriales; family Haladaptataceae; genus Haladaptatus; species Haladaptatus sp. AB618. The sequence goes on from NZ_JAMYJX010000002.1 coordinate 530,276, forward strand.
AACATTTCCCGAAGACCGTCTCGTACGACGATTCCTCAGTGTGGCTCATCGACCGTGGCAACCGACGCCGCGCCATGCCAGAGGCCGCGTCGAGTTTCGGTGACGAACTCCCGCCGCTCGACGGCCACAACGGACTGCACGAACTCCGCGAGGAGATCGTGACCGCAATTGGGTTCTACGACGACGACGCCGGTGGTGTCTCCCCCGCGGAATTGCGGCTCTGTGTCGATTCGCTGAACTACCTCGTGGACGAGCATCGTCTCCCGGCAGTCAAGCGATTCCTGCGCTCCGTCGGTGCCGTCACCAAGGGCGTTCGCGGGATGGCCCACTACCACCTCCCCATGCCGGACGACGCCGACCTCGTCGCGAAACTGTCGCCGCTGTTCGACGCCCGTATCGAACTCCGCCAGCAGAACGGCGACGACCCTGACCACCGCTGGCACGTCCCGGAACTCGGCACGACGACCGCGTGGGTAGACCTCTGACCGCAGTTCACTCAACAACCGTGGAACCACAGTTCACCCCATTGCTGGGAGACCCCGGCATCGAGATTTACGACCCAATCGAGAAAGTTCGGTTCGAACTGCGCACGCCGCGCCCGGTCGAACCGACGCCAGCGGACACTGACTCGTTTTACTATCCTATCGACTCGGCGGTGACCATCGAGACGGACGAAATAGTCTCACCGGTGTTGGCGAGCGTTACTGTGTATTCTGGGAATGGTGAGTTCGAGCAAGATTTCACGCCCAACAGTGATACGGAGCTTTCACTTGATGGGAGGCCGCGGTACTTGCAAATCAATGGTCTGTCAATAGTCGTCTACTTGTCTATCTCCTCTCTGGTTACGATCAGAAAAGGAAAGAATTCGATTCGTCTCTCGTTCGACGAAACGACGGTTGTCAAGGTCGGTGCACGGTCGTTCCACGAGTCGCCACAAGGGACCGTTACCGTAACTGGATCAGTTCAAGACACGATGCGTGCACTCTCGACGTTCGGGTCCGCGCTCAAGATGACGACCCCTGACCGTGCTCATCCGACACTTCGAGGGCATCCGCCGCTTCTAGAACTTGGCAACGAATTCCACGTTCCGGATTCCATTCAGCGGCCGAATACAGATGTGCAGCTCGAACTCCCGCTGACACACGAGAAAGTCTACCCAGCGGCATCGCTGGCGTACTACCTCGGCGCGGAGATCATCCCGACGGGCGGCGAGCCGACATTGGTCGCCGGGAACTTTGAGTACTCGCTACTGGCCGACTGTACCTACGAGGACACGATTCACCGACTCCTCCGGCAGATCGTGTTCTTCGACTGTTTGGTCAACACAGAGGGGATCGTGAAATCCGATCTGTATGAGCGAAATCGGGTCGAGCCGCTGCTTGATTTCGACTTCGGAGACGTATACGAGCGTTCGCTTCCCGAGCAGTTGGAGACGTACCTTTCGGTTTCGTACGAGACGATCTCCGAATACGTTCCAACGTGGGGGGTTACGACGGACGTGACGCCGGTCGAAAAATACGCAGAAGTGCTTCCATTTCTTGCTTTCGACCTGTCCCAAATTCGGAGCGCGCCGGTTCGGTCCTCGGAGCAGGTGGTGTCACAGCCCCAGATACTCGACAACTTCTATCGAGCGGGATTTACGAGGGAGGAACGAAGGGATACCGCGGTTGAGCTTTTCAGAGGGACGAGCAGCCAAACCCGCTCCGAGACAATCGTTCACCCCGACCCTGTAGAGTCAATCGAACATGCGTGGGTCGGTGACGGGTTCCCTTTGGGGGCGAATAAACTGACGGTCGATACACTCAAACGTCGATTCAACTACGCAGCACCTAACAAATCCAGCATCAGTATCTGTGTTGTCTGCAACGATACGAAGATGTCTGATGAGATAATTGAGAAATTGTACGACTTTCGTGAGTTGGTCGAATATGACGTAAAGGTATGTCACAATCAGACCGTTTCGGAACTTCGTGATATACTCGAAACGCCCGTTGATCTATTTCATTATATCGGTCATGTAGATGAGAATGGATTCATCTGTGTTGATGGCAGTCTCGATGCGCGTACGCTTGATACTGTTGCCACCAAGGTGTTTTTTTTTGAATGCCTGTTCCTCGTACGAGCAGGGTATGTCGCTGATCGAAAAGGGGAGTGTGGGTGGCGTGGTAACGCTGACCGATGTTCCAAATACAACTGCCACCCGAGTCGGTCAAGCATTCGCCGGTTTGCTCAACGCTGGATTTTCCCTTCGGACGGCGTTGTCGATTGCTCGTCGGGAAACTGTCTCTGGCTATCGGTATATCACGCTAGGTAATGGGGGTAGTTCGTTAGCACAACCGAGTGGAGGTGTTCCTGGTTTGACATCGATTACTACAACCAATAAAAACACCTACCATGTTAAACTGGAAGTGTACCCTAACAGTTTATGTCGACTTGGTTCCACGTATTCTATTAATGTTTTTGGTACTCGGTCACGAAATCTTGTTTCGAATAGCGAATATTTTGAAGACGTAACATCTGATGAAGTCACAGAGTACCTTACTGTAGAATCGCTGCCAGTTTTAATTGATGGCCAATTTTACTGGAAGACTGAAGAATATTTTGAATAAGACTCTATGGTCCTCCTCTCGCTTCGTGACCAGCGGCCAACACAGGCACAGTCTGCATCATCAACAACGTCATCATGAACAAAACGCCGATCATTCGTGGGTGCTGTTCGAGGTATTTGGCGACATCTTGTCGTGCCATATACACACAATATTTCCCACATATTATCAATTTATTCAATCTATTTTAACAAGAAAATAATTATTGGAAACCTCATCTCCTGTGATAAAATCCGATTTCGGCCACAAATAACATCCCTACCTTGCTAATTCAGCCCAACATACCATATAATTAGCTGTCCAATGGATACCCATGTATCTTGCACACAGATACGTCAGCGGGGTGAGCCACTGATGGCGCTTCTGGCACTCGCGGTTGCGTTCGTCATTCTCGCCATCATCGCTGCCGTGCTCGGCGCGGGTGGTATCGCTGGTATGTCGATGAATATCGCCAAGTGGCTGGTAATCGTGTTCCTCGTACTGGCGGTGCTATCGTACGTCTTCTGAGTACGCGCGAACCGATTCGAACTCGTTTTTTTGGATGGCGTCCGCGACCGCCGATACGTCCACGTCACTGACTAGCCGCGGGTACTTCCGCTCGAAGAACCCGACCACGTTCCGAACGTCGCGTTCGAGGAACTCCGCCGCGTTCTGGTGGTCGGTCGGGATGCCCTGGGGCCAGTCGAAGATGGTGATTCCCTCGCTGTTGACGAACACGTTGTACTCGCTCATATCCGCGTGCACGTAGCCTGCTTGGTAGGCGTCGCTCACTTCACGGAGCACGAGGTCCAGTACGGGGACGACCTGCGCGTCCTCGAACTTCGAGCGCGCGAGTTCGACGCCGTCGATCTTCTCCATGATGATCGCGTGGCGGTTGTGGTCGATGGGGCGCGGGACGCTCACGTCGGGGTACAGCGTTTCGAGGATGCCGTACTCCCGCTCGGCGGCCTTCCGGGCCGTGTAGAGCCACGAGACGTGCTCGTTGTCGGAGGTGTAATCGCGCTCCTTCATCACCTCGCGGAAGTTCGTGTACCCCTCGCGGTGGTACTTCAATGCGAGCGGCCGGAACGACTGTACCTCGTACACGTCGCTTTCCTTCCCGACGCCGAGCGGCGAGCCGACGCCCTGAATCGTCTCGCGTTCGGAAAACGTCCGGAGCGCGAGCGCGTCGTATCCCTCGAACGTCAGGGTGTAGCCCTCGTACTGAATGGTCTTGCGCTGGAGCAGTTCGCGGTCGAGACAGCGGTCGATTCGGTACTCGACCTCCTCTGCGGTCAGCCGTGAAAAGTTTGGAATCTTCTCCTTTTGCACCCATTCGCTGAAGCGCATCCCCTGCTCGACGCCGGAGAGGAGATAGAAATCCTCCGGCTCCAACTCCGCCATCTCGGGTGCGACGTTCCGAACCATCGCGTTCGCCTACTCGTCCGGCGCGTAAGGGCGTTGCGCCACGGCTCGACGGGAACGGTCGGTCGAAAACAACCTGTAAGTTGCCCGTCGAACAGTACACCGTCTGCAACACGACGTTGGACGGAACGTTCGCGGGACGTGGCGGACACATGGGAACGCGCCGTTCGAAGCCGGGAGCGCGCTGGACGGACGTTCTTCAGTCTCACCGGGTCGTTGTATCACGTCTCGAAAAATGTCGGATGATCGATCGGCAGGTCGCTGGTTCGGACGGTTCGACGCTCCGTTTTTCTCGAGATGTTCGAGAACGGAACCGTGACTATCCCATGCATCCTATCGAAATAGACGACTACGTATGATTATGTACTCTCCACATAGAGCTATTACAACGCCTTAAGTACGGTTGTTCGAATCGGCAGGTAATGACGAACGATTCCACTCGTCGAACGTTTCTCGCCACGAGCGCTGCGACCGGTGCAGTGACACTCGCCGGTTGTGCCGGTCAATTGACCGGTGGAAGCTCCACGACCACCATCAAGTTCTGGCACGCGATGGGTGGCGATACCGCGAAGCTGTTGAAACAGATGGGATCGGATTTCGAATCCGACCACGAGGATGTCTCCGTCGAGGTGACCTCGAAGGGAAGCTACCGCGAGACGCTGAATTCGACCCTCTCGGCGGTCAAAGCGAAAAAACCCCCGGCGGTCGCACAGATCTTCGACATCGGGACCGGACTGGCACGAACCAGTGATGCGTTCGTCTCCGTCCAAGACATCATTCCGTCGGATAATATCGACTACGACAACTTTCTGAACCCGGTTCTCAATTACTACCGTATCGGCGACACGCTCAATTCGATGCCGTTCAACTCCTCGAATCCGGTGCTGTACTACAACAAAGACGCCTTCGAGAAGGCCGGTCTCGACCCCGAGAATCCCCCGAGAACCTTCCAAGGGATCACGGATGCCTCCGCGAAGTTGATGGACTCGGGTGCGACGAAAAAGGGAATCACGTGGCCGAACCACAGCTGGTTCGTCGAGCAGTGGATGGCGGAGCAAAACCAACTACTCGTCGACGAGAAGAACGGCCGTGCGGGTAATCCGACCGAAATCTATCTCGAAAGCGACGCGGCAAAGCGCATCTTCAACTGGTGGACCGACTTGTACGATCAGGGTGCATACCTCAATCCCGGTATCGAGGCATGGAGCGCCGCGAAACAGGCGTTCATCGCTGGAAAAGTCGGGATGCTCATCACCTCCACTTCGGGTATCTCCTCCACCACGGCGGGCGCGAAAGAGAACGGGTTCGAGATGGGAACCGGCTACTTGCCCGTCCCGAAGGGGAAGCGAAAGGGCGTCGTCATCGGCGGTGGTTCGCTCTGGGTCCCGAAGGGCCTCTCGGACGCCAAACAGAAGGCGGCGGCGGACTTCCTCGTGTGGCTCACGAAGCCCGAACAGCAGGTTCGATGGCACAAGAACACCGGTTACTTCCCGGTTCGAAAGGAAGCCGTCAGCCAACTCCAAGACAACGGTTGGTTCGACCAAAATCCCAACTTCAAAACCGCGTTCAACCAGCTTCAGGCCACGAAGGACACGACGGCGACCCGTGGTGCACAGATGGCACCGTTCGCAAAAACCCGAACGATCGTCGAGAAGAGCTACGTGAGTATGATCCAGGGTACCGGCGTCGATAGCGCACTCGCCAGTGCGAAGAAGGACGTCGAATCGGAACTGGCCCGCTCGAACGGGAAGTAACTCTCGAACTCAGTATTCTATGTCCACCAAGGAATCCACGTATTCGAGCACCTGGCAGGCCTTCTTGTTGTTGCTGCCGACGATCGTCGTCCTCGTCGCGTTTCTGTACTATCCGTCGATCGACACGATCCGTCTGAGTCTCTACAACACCGGTGTGCTGGGTATTCACAAGACGTTCGTCGGATTGGGTAACTTCGTCACCCTCCTCACCTCGCCCGAGTATCGACACAGCATGGAGATGACGGCCCTCTTCGCCGTCGTCGTCGTGGTCGGGACCCTCTCTATTTCGTTGTTCGTCTCGACGCTCCTCTACGAGGTGACGACCGGACAGGCGGCGTATCTCGTGGCGGCCATCTGGCCGTACGCGCTTCCGCCAGCGGTTGCAGGGACCGTTCTGCTCTTCCTGTTACACCCCTCGTTGGGCGTCATCACGTACTTTCTCGACGACCTGTTCGGCATCTCTCTCGATTGGTTCACGAACGGCTCGCTCGCGCTGATAGTCGTCGCAATCGCGGCCATCTGGAAGCAACTCGGCTACAACATCATCTTCATCCTGGCCGCGTTGAACAACGTTCCGGAGACGCTCAACGAGGCCGCGCGCCTCGACGGTGTTGGACGGTTCCAACTCGTCACCCGCGTCTACGTCCCGCTTATCTCGCCAACGCTTCTGTTCCTCGTCGTCATGGACACCATCTATGCCTTCTTCAGCACGTTCTCGCTGGTGGACCTGATGACCCACGGCGGCCCGAACGGAGCGACTAACTTCCTCATCTTCAAACTCTACCGCGACGCTTTCGAGTTCTCGAACCCCGGACTCGCGTCCGCCGAGTCGGTCATCCTGTTCGCCATCGTCGGCGTGCTGACCTACGCCCAGTTGCGACTCTCCGATCGCTACGTCCAGTATGGAGGTAGCTCATGAGTACGGACTCGCTCGCCACGGACGGGCGAGTACGACGGCAGTCGTGGCAGGATGTGCTTCCGGACAACCTCCTCGTGCACGTCGCCCTCGTCTCTTCGACGCTCGTCATGGCGCTGCCCCTGTTGCTCGCGCTCCTGATGAGCACACAGACGACGAACCAAATATACCAGACGTTGAACCTCGCCCCCGGTGGGCAGGCCGTCCACAACTACGTCGCCGCCATGACCGAGTACGGGATGGGTCGGTATCTGCTCAACTCGCTCGTCATGTCCCTCGTCATCGTCGTGGGCAAGGTGACTATCTCGCTGTTCGCAGCGCTGGCCATCGTCTACTACCGGTTTCGGTTCAAGCGGTTGGTGTTCATGTTCATCCTGTTCACGCTGATGCTCCCGGTCCCGGTGCGTATCCTTTCGTTATTCCAGTTCGTGGCGAACATCGGGTGGTCCGATTCGTTGCTCGCGTTGACCGCGCCGTACCTCGCCAGTGCGACGACCGTCTTCCTGCTTCGGCAGCACTTCCGGTCCATCCCGGATTCACTGGTCGAAACCGCCCGCCTCGATGGGATCGGACCGCTCACCTTCCTGTTTCGCGTCCTCGTGCCGATGTCGAAGGGCATGATCGCCGGGGTGGCGGTCATCGAGTTCATCTACGCCTGGAATCAGTACCTCTGGCCACTCACCATCATGAGCACGCAGCGAAAGCAGGTCGCGCAGGTCGGCGTCAAACTCCTGCAGTCGGCCAGCGCCGCGGGACAGACCCAATGGGGTCTCATTATGGCGGGTGCCGTAATCGCGCTCATTCCACCGCTCTTGGTCCTCCTCGTCCTGCACCGACCGCTCCTCCAGACGTTCGGTCTTCAACAAAAGTGATCAATAATGACAACCATCTCACTAAATGACGTCGTCAAACGGTACGACGACGACGTAACGGCAGTCAACGGCATCGACCTCGAAGTGAACGACGGCGAGTTCCTCGTCGTCGTCGGGCCGAGCGGGTGTGGAAAGTCCACGACACTCCGCATGCTCGCCGGACTCGAAACGATATCCGACGGAGCGATTCGGTTCGGCGACGACGTGATCAACGGAATTCCCCCCAAGGATCGGAACGTGGCGATGGTGTTCCAGAACTACGCGCTCTACCCGCACATGACCGCGGAGCGTAACATGACCTTCGGGATGAATTCGTCGGGATCGTACACGGACGACGAAATCGAGCGAGCGGTCGCCGACGCGGCCAACACCCTCGACATCACCGACCTGCTCGACCGGAAGCCGGGCGAACTCTCCGGTGGTGAGCGACAGCGAGTCGCCATCGGTCGCACGCTCGTTCGAGACCCCGAAATCCTGCTCATGGACGAACCCCTGTCGAACCTCGACGCCAAACTTCGCGTCGAGATGCGGGCGGAACTCGCCGAACTCCACGCCGAACTCGAACGTACCACCATCTACGTCACCCACGACCAGACGGAGGCGATGACGCTCGGCGACCGCGTCGCGGTCATGAACGACGGTCAAATCCAACAGGTCGACGAGCCACAGACGCTCTACGATTATCCCGTCAACCGGTTCGTCGCGGAGTTCGTCGGCAGTCCATCGATGAACGTCCTTCCCGCTCGCATCTCGGAGGACGACGGACGCCGGTTTGCCGAAGGCGACGGCTTCCGCATCCGACTTCCCCGAGCGAACGGGAACATCGGCTCCGAGATCGACCACGCGCAGGTCGGTATCCGCCCCGAAGACCTCACGGTCGGTGAGGGGGTGGGAACCATCGACCTCTCGGTGAACGTTACGGAACCGCTCGGGGAGTCGCTGTTGCTCCGCGGGACCGTCGGCGGGAACGAACTCTCGGTCAAAGCGGATCCGCGTCGGGAGGTAACAGTCGGTGAAACGGTCGGTCTCACCGCCGACCCCGAACGCCTCCACCTATTCCATTCCGACACCGGAACAGCGATCTATCACTCGTCGTCGGGTGCTCACGAGCGACCCCCGACCCTTCACCCGTAAACTGTGTCGTACCCGGCTGTAGCAGGGGTGCGTAACCGGAGGACGCCGACGAGACGTTGTTCAATCTAGCCGGGTCGCCGTATCCGATGTCGAAGAATGACGTGTCGTCGTCCCGGTCCCGTAACCGGGCGAGTCCGTGCCGGTGGTCGAAAAAGCGACATTCGGGAGCCGAGTCAGCGTGTCGCGGGTTCGGCCGGTTTGACGCCCCGTTTCTGCCGAGAGCCCTTTAGCCACCCGCCGAGTGCACCCGCGATTCCGCTCGGAATGGCGAACAGGAGCGCGACGACGATGCCGGTGAGCAGGACGCCGGTCCCGGCGAGCACGCTTCCGACGGGTCCCGCGACGCTCCCGATGAGCGCGCCACCGACCGCGAGCAGTATCGCGCCGACGATACCGCCGAACGCACCGGCCAGCAGTCCGTTCCACGTTCCGTTTCCGATTCCCTCCCCCGCCATGTAGCCCGCGATGAATCCCCCGATAACCCCGCCACCGATGGTCCCGACGACTGGTATGACAACCCCGCCGAACGTGCCGATGATGACCATGACGATGAACCCGAGTATCACCGCTCTCCAATTCGTTGCCATGGATTGGTGTAGGCTAGCTGAAGATATAGCCGAATCGCCCCTCTCCGGCGTGACAGTACCCGTAATACGGTAACGAACCGATGAGGATGTCGTAACGACCGCCCCGGGAACAGTGATTTGCTCGGCCGAGTCGTGTTCGGGTTCATGCCGACCGACGCAACCGATGCAACCGACTCGATCGACTCGACTGACGAGGGTCCCAAGAGCGGCGTCGCGGATGAACGAACGCGACTTGCGTGGACTCGGACGATACTCTCGTACGTCAGAACCGGCTTCGCCTCGTTCATCTTCGGTATCGCCCTCATCCGCCTGTTCGCCGGACGGCTGATCGACTACGTCGGAATCACCTTTCTCGTCGTCGGCGTCCTGTTCGTCCTCGGCGGTCTCTACTTGTTCGTCACCAGTCGTTGAGTCTCTCTCGTTCGTCACCGGCCGACGAGTTCATCTACGGGACTACTCGTTTATGCCGCTGCCCGGCGTACGGCCGGATGGAGGGGGAACAATGGGTGTCGAAATCCGAAATCAAGAGCCATCGCAAGACCGACCAGCGAGTTCCGCCGAGAGTCGGTGGCGTCTGCTTCTGGGCGTCGGGGTGTTACTGATCCTGTTGAGTATCGTCGCGGTCGTCGGTGCGGCACGGATACGCGCCGGACTGGGGGGCATCCCGCTTCTCGTTTCGTTCGCCACGCCGGTCGCCATCTCGTCGCTGTTCGGCGTTCTCCTGCTGCTCGGCGGGACAGTGCTCACCGCGTCGGGATTCGGCGCGAGGGAGTGGTCGGGCAGTCGAGGAGCGGTTCTGCTCGCCGTCGTCTACACGGTTTTCGGACTCGTGCTCCTCGTCAACCCGCTGGCGGGGGTCGCCTCGCTGACGGCCCTGTTGTTCGGATTCTTCCTGCTCGATGGACTCCTCGAAATCGGAATTGGGGTTCAAACTCGCCCGGAGACGGGTTGGGTGTGGGTCGTTCTCAGCGGCGTCGTCGCATTGCTGGCCGCTGTCGTCGTCCTGCTCGTCCCTCCCGTCGGGTCGCTCGAACCGTTGAGCGTCGTTTTCGGCGTCAACCTCTTCGTTAGTGGCGTCTCCTTCGCCATCGTCGCGATGGGACGACGGAGGGCGGCGCGCGAACGAACGCCGGTGCCGTCCCCCGGCACCGCGCGTCACTGATCGACCGACCTCCGGTACCGTTTTCGACCGTTATCGCCGTCTTCAATCCCTGTCCCTGCTTTCGACCGCGAATTCGTCAAAAGACACACAGTCGATACATCCCTTCACTCTTCGTCTTCCTCCGAGCGATGCGTGTTCGGCAGGAACCCGGAGAGTATCAACTGCAGGAGGACGAACCCGACGACGAGAACCAGCGCGATCTGTACCGCATCGACGGCCGCGGTCTCGACGATTCGATTCAACAACCCTTGCACCGCTTTCGGAAGCCCCCCGGCGGCGGCGCTGTTCCCCGGCGAATTGAAGTTTTGAGCCGCATCTTCGAGCGACACGATGAGTCGGCTTCGCTCGGTTTGTGACACCTTGATGCCCGTGGAGTTCAGGACCTGATCCACGATGCCGCCGTACAGACTCGCCAGGAATATGCTCCCGACGACGGCGTTACCGAACCCCCGTCCGAACTCCTTCCCGGTTTCGAGGATCCCGGATGCTTCACCACCCTTCTCGTTGCCCGCCGCGGACAGCGACACGTTCGAGACAGGCGCTCGCATGAGACCGGCACCCGCCCCGAATACGGCCAACGGTGCCACCATCGATACGACCGACACGGTCGGTGACAGCACGGTTCCGAGCAGGAGCAGTCCCACGACGAACAGGACGACGCTGACCTGAATCATGCGCTTCGGTGAGAGGTACTTCTCCACCGTTCCGGACCCCAGCGAGACGAGAATCGCGGCGACGGCGAACGGCAGGAACGCGATGCCGATGGTCAACGGGTCGAACCCGACGGCCATCGCCAGAAACGTCGGCAGGACGAAACCGAACCCGGTCGTGACGATGCTGTAGATGGCGTAAATCGAAAGCCCCGTCACGTACACGCGGTTCGTGAACAGTTTCGGGCGGAACAGCGCGGCTTCCCCCCGGGACAACCGTCGTCGCTCCCACTCGACGAGACCCCACAGCACCGTCAGCCCGAACCCGAAGACGAACGGGACGATGGAAAGCCCGAACGGCGCGATCGTCACGCCACCGACCACGAACGGGCGAATCGGCGTTACCCACCCGTACTGCCCCGCCAACAGGAAGCCGACGATGATGGCCCCGACGCTGAGAAACGAGAGGACGGTTCCACCCCAGTCGAACACGGCCTCCTCCTGCGTCTCGGTCTCACGAACCGTAAACAACAGCAGGAACGCCGCGAGCAGGCCGACGCTTTCGAGGCCGATGGCCAACCGCCACGTCGCGACCGTGGCCAGAAATCCCATCAGCAACGGTCCCACGGCCTGTGCCGACGCGGTGACCGCACCCCACACGCCGAACGCGGTCGCCCGCCGTTTCCCGTCGTAGGTGGCGAGAAGCAACGCGAGCGAGATGGGTGTCACCATGGTGTCGGCGAACGCCTTGATGACCGACCAACCGACGATGAATATCCCGAGAGACGGGCTCAACGCACCGATGAGCGTCCCGATCGAGAAGAGCACGATTCCGTACCTGAAGATCCGTTTGTTCCCGTAGAGGACGCCGAGTGCAGCGCCGGTCAGCAACAGCGGTGCATCCACCACCGAGTAGATGGCCAGCGCGGCCTGCACGCCGCTCGCACCCGTCCGCAGGTCGGTGCTGATCGGTTCGATGGCCACGGGAATCATCGCCCCGTCGAGGCTGACGACGAACATGACGATGGTCACGACGACGAGCGTCCCCCACGTGTCGAGGAACGACCCGGTTTCACCTTCCGCCTCCGTCCCCGTTTCCGTGGTTTCAGTCGCCATCGACCCCTCCGAGGTGAGCGATTCCGAACTGCCGTCGCTCACGTTTCCGGTCACTCGTGTCCATTAGTAATCCCCCCGAACGGGCGTACAACACTCACGGTATTAAATAATGTTAACAAATTTATTCTATGACGGCTGAATGACTGTTGATTTGTCGAAAAACCACTCCACGGTCCCTTTTTCCGGACCACTCGTCACCACCAAAAAGCCTACAACTGACTGAATGATCGTTCAATCAATGGCGCCCGATCAACCCGCGGCGGTCCTCCGCCCTCCGAAAGCGCTGCGCGACAGGGAACGACAAGTGGCACCGTTCGACTGGTACGAGAAGATGCGTCTCGAATCGCCCGTCCGGTACGACGACGACCGGAACATGTGGGACGTGTTCCGGTACGAGGACGTCGACCACGTTCTCTCCGATTACGAGACGTTCACGTCCAACGTACGCGACGCCACGGAGTCGCCGTTCGACGACGACCAGCAAGGGTTCAACCGGACGATGATCAACACGGAACCGCCCGAACACGACCGACTTCGCGGCTTCGTGAACGAGCGATTCAGGCCCGGAACGATACGCGAACTGCAACCCCGACTCGAAGCGTTAACCGACGAGTTCTTGGACGGAATCGCGGACGAAGACCGAATCGACGTCGTCGGCGATTTCGCGTACCCGTTCCCCGTGACGGTCATCGCGGAACTGCTCGGCATCCCCGCCGACCGCCGGGACGAGTTCAAGGCGTGGTCGGATGCGCTCGTCGCCAGTCCGCGCGAGGAGACGAAAGCGGCGGTCGAAAAAAATCAGCAGGAGCGCCAACGCGCTCGTCGGGAGATGGGCGAGTATTTCGGCGACCTGCTGGACGAACGATCCGACGGGGACGGCGACGACCTCGTGACGCTCGCCGCGACGAGCGACGAACTCGACCGGGAGGAGAAGGTCGGCTTCTGCATGCTGCTCCTCATCGCGGGTAACATCACGACGACGAACCTCATCACGAACGCGATTTGGTGTTTCCACGAACAGGGAATCATGGAAGCCGTTCGGTCCGGCGAGATCGACCGCAAAAAGGCCATCGAGGAAGTTCTTCGCTACCGCTCGCCCGTCCAGTCGCTTCGCCGCGTCGCCGCCCGCGACATCGAAGTCGGCGGTAGATCCATCGAGAAGGGCGACGTGATCTCGGCGTGGATCGCCTCGGCGAACCGCGACCCCGACGTGTTCGACGACCCCACCGAGTTCCGTCCCGAGCGGAGTCCCAACCGACACATCGCGTTCGGCAAGGGAATCCACTACTGTCTGGGCGCACCGCTCGCTCGCGTCGAGGCCGACGTCGCCCTCAAGGCGCTGTTGGAGCAGTTCGACACCATCGAGCCGACAGATGCGGCGAAAAAACCGGTTCCGAGTCAGGTTCTGTACGGACTCGAAAGCCTTCCGTGCCGCGTGGAATAAAAGGCGGAATTACCGCACTACAGCTTTTCGAGCGAGTCTATCTCGCTCCGATCCCAGTCGTAGAACGTCGTGTCGATTCGTCTGAGCGTCTCGACACACTCGTTGTATCGGTCACGGGCCTCGTCCGCGTGCTTGTCGCCGGGATTCGCCCGTATCCACTCCCGGAGTTCGGTCAGCGAGCGCGGCGAGTAGGTGTCGATTTCGCCCTGTTCGTCCAGCAGTTCGAGTTTCTCGTCCTCGTCACGGAGGGAGCGAACGAGCGCCCACACCGCGGTTCCCCAGAGGACGATGATCGCACCGAACATGACGATCCACGTGATTAGCGAGAGTGCCATCTCAATCACCTCCTCCCGTCGCGGTTTCCGGTGCATCACGCGAGCCTCCGCGGCCGCGAAGCGCACCCATGATGAGGACGGAACCGACGAGCAGGACGGCCATCAGCACGACGCCACCTACCGTCTGGGCTAGCGATTTGCTCACGTTTGTCACGACGTATATGGCCATTATCAACACCATCACTATCGGGATGAGGTACTTGATGATGCCGACCCACCATCTGCCGACGTGGATGTCCGAATTGCGGTTGAGCGCGACGACGCGTATGGGTTCGGCTTCGAGTTTCCACCCGACGGTCAGGATGATGAGCAGGGTCGCGAGCGGCAGGCCCCAGTTCCCGAACATGAAGTCCATCGTGTTGAGGAAGTCCCCGGAGTACGCGCTCGGTAGGCTGAGCAGCCAGATGCCCCCGACGACGGCGAGCACGGTGCTCTTCCGGCTCAATCTCGTCTCCTCGGAAATCGTCGTCACCGCGACTTCCGTGATGGCGAGTCCGGACGAGAACGTCGCGAACAGGAAGCCGACGAAGAACAGGATGGCCCATATCTGCCCGCCCGCCATGCCTCCGAACACTTTGGGGAGCACGACGAACGCCAGTTTGGAACCGTCGCTCGGTTCGAAACCGAACGCGAACACCGCCGGGAAGGTGGCGAAGATGGCGAGCAGTCCGACGCTCGTGTTGCCGATGGCGGTGAAGACGCCACCGCCGAGTGGCACGTCGTCGTTCTTGCTGAGGTAACTCCCGAAGGTGAGTGCGATCCCCCAACCCAGACCGGTCGAGAACAGCGCCTGTCCGAGCGCGGCGATCCAGGTGGACGATTTACTGAGGTACTCCCATTTCGGGGTGAACGCGAACGCGAGTCCGTCCATCGCGCCGGGGAGCGTGAGTCCCTTGATTCCGATCGCGATGAGCGCGAGGACGAGGAACGGGATCATCCATTTGACGACGCGCTCGATGCCGTCCTTGATGCCGAACAGGAGAACGCCCGCCGTCGCCGCCATCGCGAGCGTGTCCATCCCGACGGTGAGCATCGGCGATCCGGAAAACGAGTCCCAGAACGCCTGCGATTGGAATCCCGATTGCGAGAAGGTCAACAGGAGCGAGTGCGCCGCGTAGTACAGCGTCCACCCGATGATGGGCGCGTAGTACGACATCAACGCGATGTTCACGAGGACGACGACCAACCCGAGTCCTTCCGCCCGACCCTCGCCGAAGGCGGATTTGAACGCCCCGATGACGCCCCGGTCCGTGTACGACCCGAACACCGTCTCGGCCATCAGGCCGGGGACGGCGATGAGGAACAGGAGGATGATGTACGCCACGAGAAACGCTCCACCCCCGTTCTCGCCGGTCGTGAACGGCATTCGCCATATGTTTCCCGCGCCGACCATCGCCCCGAGCATCGCCATGAGGAAGCCGAACCGACTCCCCCACTGCTCACGTACTGTCCGTGCGCTAGCATCTGACATGGGTACGCCCATGCCAACGTCCGGCAGTCCCTTATATTGATACGGTCACGCCATGATGGTTTGCAGAATACGATAGAATGACGGATATTCTCTCAGAATATTTGATTGTGGTCGAGTTGCTCCCGTAGAATACGGTTCCCGCTTCTCGATGACAGCGCGAACGGTTGCGGTCGAATTCACCAATAAATCGTATGGCACGATATGAAATGAGTCGAGAGTCTCCCGTGTTCTCGACGGTCATCGCCCGAACTCCCCCGTCTCGGGGGGTGTTCCGGCGATACAGTGATGTGACTCCCGGCTGAACTGTTCTCAATGCCCTCCCCGTCACTCCACATCACGAACTTCGCCGACGAACGGTGTCGGTTCGACAGCTACTGGTCCCGGCTTCGCGAGTTGGACGTGCCGGTTCCGAAGACGACGTTCGTCGCCCTCGAAACGGACGAGGACGGGATTCACTGGGAGACGGACGATATCCTCGCGTTCATGGAGAAAAACGAGTACGACCGCGCGTTCGTCCGGACGCAGGTCAAGGCCGCGACGGTGCGGTTGCGCGACGGGTCGTTCATCTATCGCCGCGACCCGGAAGTCATCGACGACGTCGTCGAGTCGTTGCTCACCCAGAACCTCGAACAGGGGTGGCCGCACGGGGACGGGTTGGTCGTGCGCGAGTGGCTCGACTTCGACTTCTGCATCCATCCGAAGCACAACTGCCACCCGTCGGTTCGGTTCTTCGTGGAAGACAGTGAGGTTCTCGGCCACACGCCGATGACCGCCGAGCGGGCGACGAACGTCTGTGACGACACCTACGACTACCTCGAACCCGTAATCGCGGACGTGGACCTGTCGGCCCCGCGCCGGTACGCCGAGCGAATCGCGGACGCGTTCTCGGAGCCGTGGGGCGTCGATTTCATCATGGACACGACGGGGACGTGGTACTGTCCCGAACTCAACTTCGACGGCGTCTACTGGAATCGGGCGGAGGAGAAGTGGTGGAACATGTGCGGCCAAGGGGAGTTCGAGCCGTGGAGTCCGGTCGAGGTCCACTCGGCCGCGTTGTACGGGACGAAACCGGAGACGGAAAGAGGCGAGTCGGTGAAAGCGACCTGGTGGTAGCTATTTTCCGGTGACGATGTCGGCTAGCTTCGTGCGGTCGAACAGCCGTTCGTCCTCGGGAATCTCGGGGTACGGCTTCTTCTTCTCGTAGCCCGGCCACTCGCCGAACTGGTCCGGGTACAGTTGCTTCGCGGTCATCTCCAACTGGAAGAGGTTCATGAGCGGCCCCTGATACCGCATTCCGGACGCGTAGAAGCGGTCGTTCTCGATGGCCGAGAGCTTCCCTCCGGCGGGGTGGTTTTGGATCTTCTTCTTCATGTCCTGAACGTAGTAGCCCGGCGAGACGCCCCAGAGGTGGAGGATGACGTCCGGGTCCACTTCGAGCATCGTCTCGTAATCGACGGTGCCCCAGAGGCTGCCCCAGTCCTTCTCCGCGAAGGCATCCTTCGCCGCGAGCGGGCGGGTGTCGGCCAGCCAGTAGCCGGGTTTGTTGAGGTGATACGTGTAGAACTTCCCGTCGCTGTAGGTGACGCGGACGGCCGTCGGTCGCTCCGTTTTAGGCGGGAGCTTCTCTTTAATGGTCGAGATCACGTCGTCGTGAATCCCTTTGATCGCGTCGTAGCGCTCCTTCTCCTGGAACACGTCCGCCACCTTGCCGAACATGTCCCAGAGGCCGTAGTACTGGTAGCCGTCGCGGTACCCTTTCGGCGGTTCGCCGTTCGTTCCGCTGTAGAAGTTGCCGAACCACGGCCCGACGTTCTTCCCGACTTTTTCGACGTCCGACTTCGACCAGTTCTTCTGGGTGGAGACGTAGGCGGGATCGGCGAAGTGCACGTCGCTGTCGAGTTGGTAGAGTTGCTCCTCGCTCAGACTGCTCCCCAAGGCGTTCGGCAAGTCCTTCCACTCGAAGGAGACGCCGTCGAGTCGGTCGTAGTACGTGTTCATCGTCTTGCCGGACATCTCCGGCACGTAGATGGCGTTGACCGCGTCGCCGTGGCCGAGCGCGACGGCCATGTCGGCGTACTGCGGGAAAATCACGAAGGCGCTTTTCGGGACACCATCGAACTCGACGTTCCCCATCGGCGACATCGAAACCGAGTACGGGCCACCGTCGTTCGAGGACGTATTTCCGGTGTCCGAGGTATCCGTCTGTCCATTCGCCGATTTCGAGCCATTGTCACTGCATCCGGCGAGCAACCCGCCGACGACGAGCGCACCGCCGCCCCGGAGATAGTCGCGTCGGGACGGGTTCGGTGGTGTTCCAGACATACGTGTTTAGGCAGGCCTAAACGCTGTTTATCCTTTTTGGTTTTCCTGACATCCCGTCACGTAGCTAACCCGAACAGTCTCGTGGACCGTTATTCCAACCGCTTTTCCATCACGACCACCGGGAGCACGACGTCGCGTCCGTCGTACCTCTTCGTGATCGCCTCTTCGGTCACGGGACGGTAGCCCGTCCGCTCGTAGAACGCGACAGCGTTGCGTGACGACCACAGTTCGAGTCGGGACAATCCGGCACCGCGAGCGTACCCCTCCAGATGGGAGAGAACCGCCGACCCGACACCTCGTCGAGCGGCGTCCGGATGCACGTACACCGCCCGCACTTCCTCGTTTTCCGGGACGAGATGACCGTATCCGACAACCCCGTCAGCTTCTGCAACCACGAGGTAGTGACCCGGTTCGTCGATGGGATATCCCGCGGTTCCATCGGCCTTCTCGGCCCACGCCGCGACCTGCTCTTCGTCGTACGCGTCCGCGCCGAACGCACGGATCGCCGCGACGTGAAGCGTCAGAATGTCATCCGCGTCCTCCCGCGTCGCTTCTCGAACCCGCGTCATCCAGTTTCTGTTCCCCGACCACTGGCATCAACGACTTGATCATGCAGAGACGACTGTCTCTCCGGCTTACAATGGCAATTCTTGTCACACACGACCAAACTACTTGTGCTCGCGTCTAGAACGGGATTCTATGGAACCGAAACGGGAACTGCTCGAACTGCTGCTGTCGAACGCCCGCGAAAGCCCCACGGACCTCGCACGACAGACCGGGCTGTCGGAGACGGAAGTCGAATCAGGGATCGAAAAACTCGAAGCGGACGGCGTCGTTCGCGGCTATCAAGCGGTCGTGGACTGGCACAACGTGGACGACGAACACGTCCAAGGGGAGGTCGAACTCAACGTCGAACTCGACCGGGAAACCGGCTACGAGGAGATTGCCCGCCGAATCGCCAAGTTCCCGCAGGTCGTCTCGCTCAGACTGGTCAGCGGCGATTACGACTTCGCGATCGACGTCGAGGGCGATTCGATGCACGACGTGTCGAACTTCGTCTCCGAGCAGATCGCACCCATCCCGGAGGTGACCCAGACGGTCACCCACTTCGTGATGGAGACGTACAAGGAACGCGGCATCGAGTTCGAGGACCGCGACGAGGACGACCGCCTCTCGATCTCGCCATGAAACCGGCCGACCGAGTTCAACAGGTTCCGCCGTCCGGCATCCGTCGGTTCTTCGAACTCGCCGAGGAGCGCGACGACGTGATCTCCTTGGGTGTCGGCGAACCGGACTTCTCCGCGCCGTGGGCCGCCCGAACCGCCGCCATCGACGCGCTGGAGCGCGGAAAAACGTCCTACACCGCGAACCGCGGCCGCCGGGACCTTCGGCGAGCCATCGCCGACCACGTCCGGCGTTACGATCACGAGTACGACCCGGACGATGAGATTCTGGTGACGGCGGGCGCGAGCGAAGCCATCGACGTGGCAATGCGCGCGCTGGTGAACCCCGGCGACACCGTGGCGGTCCACCAACCGTCGTACATCTCCTACGTCCCCGGCGTCGTCTTCGCGGGCGGCGAACCGCTGTCGGTCCCGACGCGGGCGGAGAACGGGTTCGCCCTGACGTACGACGACCTCGAACGTGCCGGGGCGGCCGACGCCGAGGCGCTGATGCTGTGCTATCCGAACAACCCGACCGGGGCGACGATGAGTCGCGACCAACTCGCGGAGGTCGCGGAGTTCGCCCGCGAGCACGACCTGTTCGTCCTCTCGGACGAGATTTACGCCGCGCTCACCTACGACGGCGACCACACCTCCATCGCCACGTTCCCCGGTATGCGCGAACGAACGGTCGTCTTCAACGGCTTCTCGAAAGCGTATGCGATGACCGGGCTTCGGTTGGGCTACGCGCTCGCCCCGCCAGAAACCATCACGGCGATGAACCGGATTCACCAGTATTCGATGCTTTCGGCCCCCGTCACCGCACAGTACGCCGCGCTGGAGGCGCTCCGGAGTTGCGAGGACAGCGTGGTCGAGATGCACGACGAGTACAACCGCCGTCGTCGGTTCGTCCTCTCGCGGTTCGAGGAGATGGGCTTGGAGTGCTTCGAGGCCAGCGGCGCGTTCTACGCGTTCCCCGCTTGCGGCGGCGACGACGAGACGTTCGCCGAGGAACTCCTCACGGAACAGGGCGTGGCCGTCGTCCCCGGAAGCGTGTTTGGGGACGGTGGCGCGGGCCACTTCCGCGCCTCCTACGCGACCGGCATGGCCGACCTGCGCGAGGCCATGAATCGAATCGAAACGTTCGTTCGCGGGCGATAGCGCGCGAAACGCGAACGAACAGCACTTTTTACCGCTCGCCGGGTTCGCTCTCGGGTTCCGGCGGCGCGGTGACGCAGACGACTTGTGACGGTTCGTCGCCGAGCACCTTCCACCCGTGCGGCACGTCCGTTGGCGTGACGACGGTGTCGCCCGGTCCGGTTTCGCGTGCTTCGCCGTCCACGCTCCACTCCATCCGCCCCGCTCGGATGAAGATGATGTGTTCTTCGCCGTGTGTATGCTCCTCCCGCTCGGTGCCGGGGTCGTGGTGGACGACGTGGACGTCACACCCGTCGAACCCCATTCGTTCGCCCGGGCTCTCCGGCGTGACGAACGGACTGTACTCCGGTGCCGATGAATCGCTCATATCTGTTCCCCCCATTGGGAGGTAGCCACCAACCGTGTTAACAGTTAGCAGTATCATCCCGCTCCGAAACGGTCCGACGAATTCGTACTCCGGTTATGTCCCTCCGCGTTGCCCGCCCTATGATGAAGACCGTCATCCACGTTTCTAGCCCCGACCCGAACGACCAGCGGGAAGCCGTCGCGAACACGCTGAACCTCGTGATGGACGAAAGCGTCTCCGCGCCGGACGACGACGTCGTCGTCCTCGCCAACGGTGCGGGTATCCGGATGTTCGTCGAAGCGACGAGCGCCCTGTCGGAGTTGGTCGAAGAGATGAAAAATCGGGACGTCGCCCTCCGTGCTTGCCGGAACGCACTCCGGGGTATGGGCGCGACGGACGACGATTTGCTTCCCGGCGTGGAGGGGGTCCCGTCCGGATCCGGCGAACTCGCCAAATTGCAGGCCGAGGGCTACGGCTACATCAAAGCGCCGTAGTACATCACCCCGGCGCGACGAGTTCGACCTTGATCCGTTCGGGGTCCTCGAAGTACACCGCGTAGTGGTCGTCGCCGCCCGCGTAAGGGTGGTCGTCCTCGTACAGGATCGGTACGTCCCGCGCCCGCAACATCTCGGTGAACTCGTCCACGTGGTCGCGCGATTCGGCGTGAAATGCGAGGTGGTTCAACCCCGGCCGACGGCGGTGGTACGGTTCGTCCCGAAACTTCTCGTCCGCTTGCACGAGAACGATGTACGTCCCGCCCCGTTTCCACGACCGTCCGCCGTCCCAGTCCTGACACACGTCGTAGCCGAGTTCGGTGAGCAACCATCCCCAGAACGATCTCGACGAGCGGAAATCGCTGGCGTACAGTTCGACGTGGTGTAACAGTCCGGCTTTCGGGGTCTCCGTCACGAACTCACGTCGCGTCCCGATCACGAAATCCCTACCGACTATCGGGATACGCCGATTCCGCCGAACCGACTAGGACGACTTCTGTGATCGGACGAAGACGACCTCGACGGTCGTCTTCTGTCCCGTGCGCTGCGTTATTTTGCGGTCGATTTGCTGTGCGAGGTCGTTCGGCGGTTCCCCTTCCGGATCGGTCACGATGCGAACGTGAGCGGGTTTCCCCTGATAGAAATCCAGCGGACGATACGTCACCGTGGTATCCACGAGTTGGTAGTCCGAGTACTCCGCGTTCGGTCCGACGAACAGTTTGTTGATTTCCCCGTTCGCTTGCTCCTGGTACACCGTGGTTCGGTTCGTCCCGTAGGTGACGAGACCCAAGCCGAGCGAGAGCACGGCGATGGCGACGACGATGATCGCTATCCGCCAGAGGGTTCTCGAACGCGCTTCGCCGACGGACCGCACCCGTTCGGGACGATAGCCCGACACCCACAGCAACGCCAGCGCGGTGAGGTTTATCGACAGCAGGTTTACGAGGACGTTCACGGTCGCGCCCAGTGCGACACCGAAATCGAGCCACGCGATGCCGAGACCGACCGTCGCCGCCGGAGGAACGAGCGCGACGGCGATCATCACGCCGACGATGACCGATCCGGCACCGCGCATGAGGCTGATGACGCCCGCCGCACCCGCGCCGAGGGCCAGCAGTAGTGAGAGGAAGTTCGGCGTGAACCGCTCCGTGATGGCCGGAACCGTCCGGATGTCGAGACCGGGCGGGATGAGTACCGTCCCTTGGACGAGAAAACCGAACAGGGCGGCGCTCGCGATGGCGACCAGCAGGCCTGTTATCTGGTACTGGACGCCCCGCTCCGCCAGTTTCGGTTCGTCCACGACCGTCCCCACGCTGGCCGCCATCGCCGGACCCATCAGTGGCGCGATGACCATCGCGCCGATGATGACGGCCGACGAATCGAGGAGCAGGCCGGTCGCGGCGATGATGGTGCTGATGAACGTCATCGAGAAGAACGTCGAACTCTCGGGGGCCATCTCGGCCGCCCGTTCGCGGAGTTCCTCGCGGGCGATGTTGAACCCCGAGTAGCGCTGCTTGAGTTCGGCGATTCGCTTCGACACCACGGTTTCGGGTTGCAGAACGATGGTGAACGCGTCCTCCTCTACCCCCGCTTTGCGTAGCTTTTCGAGAATCGGCTCGACGGCGCTCGGCGGTACCGGAAACGTGACCAGCGCGGAGAACTCCGTCCGCCCGGTTTCGTCGAACACCGCGTAGTCCACCCCCTCCTCGTCCAACGCATCGAGAACCGCGTCTCGCTTACCGCGCGGAACGAGCACCTGTACAAGGCGCATGAACCTGTTACGATGGCGAAATATTTAGTTGGTTGTGTAGTTCTCACGCCCCGACGACACCGTGACGGCGACGCCGTTGACGAACGAACCGGTGACCTTCTGTCCGTGGTCGGTCATGCCGTTCCGTTTCGAATCGACCGACCGTAAACCAACGATTCCATTGGTCGGGCTGAAAACCGGTGGCCGTCATCGCTAACCGATTCCCGGTTGGGACGCTCGTATGGCGACCGAAACCCGTTCGTGGTTCGACCGTTCCACCGCGTTGGTGTCGCTCGATTACGTCGGTATCCTGCTGGCGGCGATTACCGGTGTGATTCACATCTACGAGGGAATAGAGGACCTCGGCGAGGGTTTCATCGGGGTGTTGTTCATCCTCGCCGGACTCGGCTTTTTCGGGGCGATAGTCCTCCTCTGGCTGGGGTTCGATCGGGAAGTCCTGTATCCGGTCGGCATCGCCTACACGGGCATTCAGTTCGCCGCTTACTTCGGTCTGCGATGGCCGAACGTCTACGATCCGCTCGGACTCGCGGACAAACTGGTTCAACTCCTGCTCATCGTCGTGTTGTTCCTGCTGTGGCAGGGAGTGAGCGAGTAGCGTCGCGTCGGAACCGACTTTCGCACCGTTCGCCGCCGGTCGTCCGTAACCGATTTCGTCCAGCCATGCGAACGTCGTAGCATGACGCTGGCGGATAGGGAGTGGCGACTCGTTCGAGAAGAATCGTGGGACGGACCGCTGAACATGGCACTTGACGAAATCGCAGCCGAGACCGCCGCGAACGGCGGCCCGCGAACCCTTCGTGTGTATCGTTGGGACCCGAGCACCCTGTCGCTCGGCTACCGTCAGGAACCGGAGACGGTCGATTGGGAGTTCTGCGAGGACGAAGGGATCACCGTCACGCGGCGGCCGACCGGCGGCGGCGGCATTTATCACGACAACTACGGCGACATCTCCTACTCCATCATCGCGCCCGCCGACGAACTGCCGGGAAACCTGATGGAGACCTACGAACTGCTCTGTGAGCCGATTTTCGACGCGTTCGAGCGGATGGGCGTCGACGCGGGGTTTACCGAGGAGAAACTTCCGGTCATCCACCAACCCGCGTGTTACCTCCGGGAACTCCACCCCGCCCACGATATCGTGGCGAACGGACGGAAGATCAGCGGTAACGCCCAGTATCGGCGCAAGGACGCCGTCATCCAGCACGGCTCCCTGAAGTTCGCACTCGACGCGAAGCGCCACCTCTCGACGTTTGCGAACCCCGAGACGACGGCGGCGCAGTTCCACGAGCGCGTGACGACCATCAACGAGGAAGTCAGTATCGACCGCGCCGACGCCGTGACCGCCGTCGAGGAGGCGCTTCACGACTGGGCGGATGCACCCGACGGCGAGTGGACGGACGACGAGGTGGCCCGCGCACGCGAGCACGCGAAAGCGAAGTTCGAGAGCGAACCCTGGACACAGCGCCACGAGGACCCGACCGTGTGAGGTGAATTCTCTACGAGTGTCTCAGGAAAATCGAACCTGATGCACAGCATATCCCAACAGGCCAGCAGCGGCCGCGAACCACACGACTGCCGGGATTTGGTTTTGGATAGTATTGGAGAGGACTGCCACACCGTATCCCAGGGAGACCAGTGCAACCCCAACTTGTGCTTCGAATGGGATCTGAATGGACCGATCATGTTCGGAGTCCGCTGCGTCAGTCGGCATAACCAAGTGTTGATAAGAATGGATGATGAATTCGTGGGTCCGCATCAGAAACGTAACGTGCCATCTCGTGAACGAGGCCCACGTATACGGACATCTGCCTGAAAACGGCAACCAGCGGGCTCAGAACCCGAACGTCTCGGGTTCCGACCCGAACGAATCGACGATGGCCTCGTGAATCTCGCCGAGCGGCGGTTGTCCCAGCGTCGGGTCGATGGGGTGGTCGCTTACCCACGCGTACCGGACGACGCCGGATTGGTCGATGAGGAAGCACGAGCGCTTCGCCCGGTGGACGGTTTTGAAAACGCGATACTTCACGCCGTATTTGCTTGCGACGTCGAGGTCGCTGTCGGTGTACAGCGGGAACTGGATGCCGAGGTAGTCGATGAACCGGCGGTGTGCCGCGGGACGGGATTTGCTCACGCCGACGACCTGTACCTCGCCGCCGCTCGCGAACCAGTCGTAATCGCGGAACGAACACCACTCCTCGATGCAGTCGGGCGTGAAGTCGTTCGGGTAAAACGAGAGGAGCACCGGCCCGTCCGAGAGAAGTGACGATAACTCGCGCTCCAATACCTCCCCGTTCGCTGTCACGAGTGGTGCGCTGAACTCGGGTGCGTCGTCCCCAACCGACAGGACACCTGATCCGGGCATACGGATTCCTTCCATCCGACCGAGTTAACGGTTCGGTTCGCGGAAATGTCGGTTTCGGTACGGTTCCTCGCCGACGCTTCGAAGTGCCTTTGACCCCCGAACGGGAGGCTGTGAGTATGCGAGTCGGCGCACACGTTTCCATGTCCAGTTCGAAGGTGACGAGCGACGAGACGAAACCACCCCACGGCAACATCGCGAACGCCGTCTGCCGCCAGGTCACGTTCGGCGGCAACTGCGGACAGATTTTCACCACGTCCCCGCAGGTCTGGCAGGACCCGGACCTCAGCGACGAGGAGGTCGAACTGTTCGTGAACGAAACCGACGAGAAACTCGACGGCCCGTGGGTCATCCACTCGTCGTACCTCGTCAACCTCTGCACGCCGAAGGACGACCTCCGGGCGAAATCCATCGCCAGCATGCAGACCGAAGTGGACGCCGCGGACGAACTCGGCATCGAATACGTCAACGTCCACCTCGGCGCACACACCGGCGCGGGCGTCGAAGGCGGCCTGAACAACGCCGCCAGCGCGCTGGACGAACTCGACATCCCAGACGGCGTCACCGTCCTCATCGAGAGCGACGCCGGAAGCGGCACCAAACTCGGCGGCGACTTCGAACACCTCGCCGCAGTGCTCGACAAGTCGGAGCAGGATTTGGACGTTTGTGTTGACACCGCCCACGCCTTCGCCGCGGGTTACGACCTCTCCACGAAGGAGGGCGTCGAGGAAACGGTCGAGGAGTTCGACGAGGTCGTCGGCCTCGAACACCTGAAATGCATCCACCTCAACGATTCGAAACACGAGTGTGGCACCAACAAGGACGAACACGCCCTCATCGGCGAGGGCTACATCGGCGAGGAGGGCATGTCCGCCATCATCAACCACCCCGAACTGGAGGACGTGCCGCTGGTGCTGGAGACGCCGACTGAAGACGGGAAAGGCTTCTCGTGGAACATCGCTCGCGTGAAAGAACTGCGCGACGAGTGAAGGGAGGGTAGTCCGTTTTTCTTGCGTGTCTATTTTTGGTAGGTCGCTGGTTACGAGACGTGTTTGGTGGGTTTGTGATTGGAGTTACTGAGAAGCAGACCCCGAAAGCCCTCGCCCGTTCGCTCCGAGGTGATTCTTGTTCTGGCGCGACTGCAACGACTACGATGAATGCCTAGAAATCCCCCGACCGTTCGCGGTCGGCCCCTTTCACCCACCGTCAGAGCACAGCTCTGACAAGCCACTCGTTCGCTGTGCTCACGAGGACGTCGCGCGCCGTACGGTTGGCCCGTAGCGCCCACCCCATCCGGCTGGATGGCGCGCGCTGACGAGGCGGTTCGGCCAGCGCCCCGGCCGAACCGCCTCGGAAGAATCGTACGAGGGATGAGCGGAACGAGCGAAGTGAGTGGAGCGAATCGGCTGGGGAGGGTGTGGCTGTCGCGGTGCGGGGTGGGACTGAAAGGGGTCGCCCGCTCGCGCTTGCGTGGTCGTCTCGCCGACCACTCTTGACGAAACGAGCGTAGCGAGTGAAGGAAAGATGTCGGCGAGCGACCGCGAGCAGGCGGGGGCTTTCGAGGTCGTCTTCTCGGCAACTGTAACCGTAAAATGACCAAAATTATTGCTTCGGATGACTGCCCGCTACCAGTACTATTCAGTGTTTTTCAGTCAACGATAGTATCTTGCCGATAAATTCTCTAGATTTTTCGCGGTCGGGATGAGGGGTTACTCACGTTTTCCATTCACCCAAATACGTAGCTCAGGAGCCACAGCGCGCCCATCCCGGCGACGATGGTGGCGAGGATGTCTTCGGTGTACCACGCGACGGCGACGGCCAGTGCACCCGCGAACAGGCGCAGGTTGTCCGGCGAGAGCGCGAGCGATCCGTCCATGTAGACGAACTTGGGCAGGACGAGCGCCGAGAGGACGGCGGCGGGGACCAAGCGGAGCGCGCGCTCGACGCCGTCGGGCACGTCGTCCAGTCGGCCGAACAGCGCGATGAACGACACGCGGATCAGGTACGTTCCGAGACCGCCGACGAGGATGATGAGCCAGAGGCTCGCATCACCCAACCCCGTCGTCGCCATTCAGGCCACCTCCTCGGTCAGCAGTCCGGCACCGATACCGACGAGCGCGCCGACGACGAGTCCGAGATCGAACGGGAGGCCGTTGGCCGCGATTGCGGCGATGCCGCCGACGATGGCGGCCACCAGCGTCGGCCGGTCGGTGACGGCCGGAACCAACACTGCGAGAAACACCAGCGGGACGGCGAACTCCAGATGCCATCCCTCGGGAATGCTCGCGCCGAGCAGGATACCGGCGACCGTCGAAATCTGCCACACGGTCCACAGCGACAGCGCGACGCCGAGGTAGTACCATCGTCTGCTGGTGTGCTCGTCGTTCCGGAACTTCAGCAGGGAGACGGCGTAGGCCTGGTCGGTCAGTGGATAGGCGAGCGCCGCCTTCCAGCGCGCCGATTCGCGCTCGAAGTACGGCGCGATCGAGGCGCTATACATCATCATCCGCAGGTTGACGACGAGGACGGTCAGGACGATGACAGCGATGGGTGCGTCCCGACCGATGAGTTCCGTCGCCGCGAGTTGTGACGCCCCGGCGAAGATGATGACCGACATCGCGATCGCGTGAATCGCCGGAATACCGACACCGACCGCTGCGACACCCGTGACCATCCCGAACGGGATGATCCCGAGCATGATCGGTAAGGAAACGCGAACACCGGAGAGAAAATCATCACGGGTTGACACTGGTTACTCGTAGGTGATGGGGGTGGTATCAACGTTGGTATCGCGGTGAATCTCTTGTGTGATTCGTTCCCACTGCCGTTCGGCAACCCGCCAACGAACCATCCCGTTTTTGACGCCGCCCACGAAAATCCACCACAACACATGCGCGAGTTCTCCGCCGACTATCTCCGTCGAACACGGGAAGGGATGTGGGAGTCCCGCGACGCGCTCGCCGGTCTCGAACTCGACTCCCGGGAACGGGTGCTGGACGTCGGCTGTGGGACCGGCGAACTGGCCCGCGTCCTCGCGGACGAGACACCTGGCGACGTCTTCGGGACGGACGCCGACCCGCGCCTCCTCTCGGTCGCACGGGAGTTCGTTCCCTGCGTCGCGGGCGACGCCTACCGGTTGCCGTTTCCCGACGACAGCTTCGACCTCGTGGTCTGCCAGGCGTTGCTCATCAACCTCCCCGAACCGGTTCGTGCGGTCCGCGAATTCGCCCGCGTCTCCTCGGACCTCGTGGCGGCGATAGAACCCGACAACGCCGCCGTTTCCGTCGAATCGACGGTTCCGGAGGAGCGTTCCCTGTCCCGAACTGCTCGCGAGGCGTACGTCGCGGGAACGGCCACCGACATCACCCTCGGCGGGGAGGGGACACGCGAACTGTTCCGAACGGCCGGTCTCCACGACCCTTCGACCCACCCGTATCACCACGCGAAGACGGTCGAACCGCCGTACTCGGAACGCGACATCGAAGCGGCAAAGCGGAAGGCGACCGCAAGCGCGCTGACGGACCGACGGGACACGCTGGTCGGGCCGCTTTCGACCGACGAGTACGACGACCTGCGCGCCGACTGGCGGGAGATGGGGAGAGAGACCATCAGACAGATGGGAGCGGAGGAATACCGGCGTGCGGAAGTCGTTCCTTTCTACGTGACGACCGCCCGTGTCTGAACCGCCTGTTTACATTGAAACAGTTTTCTGGTTGACGGTTCATCCCATCGTATGGACCCACGAATTCGGGAGCATGCGGAAGTCATCGTCGATCATTCCGTGAGTATCGAGGAAGGTGACACCGTCGAGGTAATGGCACCGACGGTCGCCGAGGACCTCGTCGTCGCGCTGTACGAAAAACTCGGGGAGCGTGGCGCGAAACCGTCGCTATCGATGCGAAGCAAACGGGCGGACCGGGCGTTCCTCCGTTCCTGCGACGTGGACGATTTCGGTCTACTCGACCACACGTTGGCGGCGATAGAGGAGACGGACGCCGTCATCATCATCAAAGGAGCGGAGAACACGGCGGAGACCAGCGACGTCCCGGCGGAGAAATCCGCCGCCAAGGCCCGCGCCAACGCGCCCATCCAACAGGAACGAATGGGCAAACGCTGGGTCGGCACGCAGTTCCCCGCGCCTGGGGAAGCCCAGTTGGCCGAGATGAGTACGGAAGCCTACGAGGCGTTCGTGTACAACGCGATAAACAAGGATTGGGACGAACAGCGCGAGTTCCAGGAGCAGATGGTCGAAATCATCGACCCTGCCGACGAAGTACGCATCGTCTCCGGCGAGACGACCGACCTCACGATGTCGGTGAAGGGTATGAAAACCATCAACGACTTCGCCGAGAAGAACCTCCCCGGCGGCGAGGTGTTCACCGCGCCGATTCCCGACTCGGTCGAGGGCGAAGTACTGTTCGACAAACCCCTCGTCCGACAGGGACGGGAAATCGAAGGTGCGTGGCTCCGCTTCGAAAACGGCGAAGTCGTCGATTTCAGCGCCGACAAGAACGAAGAGGTCCTCGAAGGGACCCTCGACACCGACGAGGGCGCGCGCCGACTCGGCGAACTCGGTATCGGGATGAACCGCGATATCGACCAGTTCACCTACAACATGCTCTTCGACGAGAAGATGGGCGACACGATTCACCTCGCCATCGGGCAAGCCATCGGCGAGACGGTTCCCGAGGGACAACCGCTCAACGAGAGCGCAACGCACTTCGACATGATCGTCGATATGAGCGAAGACTCGTACATCGAAGTGGATGGCGAAGTCGTTCAGCGAAACGGCGTCTTCCGATTCGAGGACGGGTTCGAGGGATAATGCTGCGAGGGTTCATATACGATGCCGGGACCAAGACCGGCGTGACCTGAAATCCGTATCGCGCGAGTGGTCGAGGCGGGTGTGTGGCGCTCCCTCGCGTGAGAACCTGCGTGCCGCCTGTTCGTACCTGTATTAGACGACATCGCCGCGAACCGTCGTTCCGTCCTGCCGACGGCGATAGGATTCGACGGCTTGTGCGGCTTTCTTCGTCTCCTCTTCATCCATGCCGAGCATCTCCAACGCGGCCGGGAGCGTCGGGAACGCGAACTCCCCCGCTCGCAACTTCCGGAACGCTTCTTCGCTTCGTTGCCCATCGACCCAGAGACAGACCCCGCGTGGATCGAGGATTTGCTCGTAGGCGTCCCGTGCCATCGCCCCACGTAAGCGTTGGGTGACGTTGTCCTCGAATCCCGAATTGCAGACTTCGAGGTGGACGGGATCGTTCTCGGGAAGCAGATGGGCCGCGAGACACTTCTCGGGCGCGGTGTAGCCGTTCTCGCTCGCCCGAATCAGATCGGGATGCTCGTCTGCCCACGACGCACGGACCGTCTTCCCGACACCCTTCACGCCGTGTGATTCGACGAACTCATCCTCCCGGTCGGCATCGTCGCCTCGTAGCAGAATGTCCTTCGTTACGTACACGTCCAGTCGGTCGATGGGGTCGAGACCGAGGGCGATATCCCCGTAGACCCAAATCTCCCGCACGGGAACGGGCATGGTATCGTTCTCGACCATCTCGACGATTTCCTCGACGCGCTCTATCGCCGCGCTTCGCTCCATCGGTGTTCGGTTGGGGAGTGCCGTGGATAAGTCCGATGGAACGAACGATGAAGCCGATAGGATAGGATACAATCGGCCGTCGAACTAATATTGTATTGTCGGCACAAGGCCAAACGACATTTCCCCGAGGAGGTTCAACCGTCGAACATGGTCGAATCGATATCCACCGCGGAGTTGGCGGACAGGCAGGATGCTGACGAGGACTTCGCCCTCATCGACACACGACCGGAGGAAAGCTTCGAATCGTGGCATATCACTGGGGCACGGAACT
Organism: Haladaptatus sp. AB618; assembly: GCF_024136965.1. Classification (NCBI taxonomy): domain Archaea; kingdom Methanobacteriati; phylum Methanobacteriota; class Halobacteria; order Halobacteriales; family Haladaptataceae; genus Haladaptatus; species Haladaptatus sp. AB618. The sequence continues at coordinate 561,216 of NZ_JAMYJX010000002.1, forward strand.
TCCCGTTCGGTCCCGACGAGTCGCTGTCGGAGGACGGCGCTTCGGAAGTCGAATCGATGCTCGACGGAAACGACGAGATCCTCACCATCTGTGCGAAGGGAATCTCGTCGGCACACTTCGTCGACGAACTCGAAGCACGCGGGTTCGAAAACGTGAAAGTCGTCACCGGCGGCATGGAGGAGTGGAGTGAGGTGTACGATCACGTCCCCATCGAAATGGACGGTGATGTAGAAATCGTACAAATACAGCGACGTGCGAAGGGATGTCTCGGTTACCTCGTCGGAAGCGAGGGGAAGGCGGCGGCTATCGACGTGAGCCGACACACCGACGAGTTCCGCGAAGCGGCCGACGACCGTGGATACGAAATCACTCACGTGTTCGACACCCACGTCCACGCCGACCACATCTCCGGCGGGCGCACGCTCGCCGACGAACTCGGTGTCCCGTACCACCTCAGCGAACGCGCCCGCAAACGCGGCGTCGAATACGAGTACGATGCCCTCGACAGAAACGAGGTAGTTCGCGTCGGAAACGCCGATATCAAGGCCGTTCCCACGCCCGGTCACACCTCCGAGATCACCAGCTATCTCGTCAACGACGAAGCCGTCATCACCGGGGACACCCTGTTCGTGGACTCCATCGGTCGCACGGAACTGGAGTTCGGTGACGAAGGCGCAGCAGAGGGAGCAAAGATGCAGTACGATTCCCTTCACAAGGTGTTGATGAGCGACCCGGACAGCGTCGTCGTCCTGCCGGGACACGTTACCGTCACCGAAGACGGACGGTTCGCTCACGGCAATCCCGGCGAACCGATTCGGTCGACGGTCGGTGACCTCCGCCGTAATCTCGACGTACTCCAGTTGGACGAGGACGAATTCGTTTCCCGTCTTTCGGACGACGTGCCCGAAAAACCGCCGAACTACGAAACGGTCATCGCCATCAACCGTGGCAAGGACGAACCCGAAGACGAAGACGAGGCGACGGAACTCGAACTGGGGCCGAACCGCTGTTCCGCACCGTAAGACGCCCGCTATCTAAACGCGTAGGTACCGTCGCTCGTCGCGTAGGTGCGTTCGTCGTCCACCGCGACGGACTCGACTTCGCCACCGGTTTCGAACCGTCGTCGTTCCGCTCCGTCGCTCGCCGAGAGCGCGTACACTCGGCGGTCGCTGGCGCCGACGTACACCGTTTCGTCGGCGACGACCGGTTCACAGAGCGACCCGAACGGGAGGAATTTCGGGTGGAACGTCCACGAAACACTCCCGTCGTCGAGCGAAACCAGCCAGTCGCGACTATCGGTTCCGGTGCTCGTCACGTCACTCGTCACGGCGTAGAGACCGTCATCCGGGACGAGACTCGTCACTGTGTCTCCGTCTTCGAGGGTTACACGCCACAGTTCGGTTCCGTCGAAATCGTAGGCGACGACTTCGTTACAATCGGTACCGGTGTACACCGCATCATCGACTGCGACGGCTCGCACACCATCCCCGGCGGACCACCGCTCTCCCTCGGCATCGAGCGCCACGACCCGACCGTTCACGAGTGCAAATGCCGTTTTGTCGTGGGTAGCAACCGTATCGACCGACCCGAGTCCGCCACAGTCGCCGGTACTCGTCCATGCGTGCACGCCGGTCGTTGCGTCGAACGCGGTCACCCATCCGTCGCCGCCAACGACGACGCGGTCATCGGTGACGGCCGGAACGGTCGTGACTCCGCCGTCACATTCGGAACGCCACTGTTGGGTTCCGTCCGGTGAGTACGCGACGACCGCCGACCAATCCGTCTCGTACACCATACCGTTCGCGGAAACCGGTGGCGTATCGCCTTCTTCGCGCCATCGTTTCTTTCCGGTTTCAGTGTCGAGCGCGCGCAGTGCGTCGTTCTGAAGGTAGACGTTTTCTCCAACGTCCATCGAACCGATCCCGTTCGCTCGCCAGTCGAGCCATTCGGGGTCCGCGACGGAGTAGAGAAAGCCCTCCCGGTCAGCGATGTATATCCCGTCGTCGATAGCGGGCGGCAACGACGAGGTATCGAGATTACGTACCGGAACCCACCACTTCTGGTCGCCGCTCCGAAGGTCGAACGCGCCGAGTCCATCGCCGCTATCCCGTGTGATGGGGACGTAGGTCGTTCCGTCGGCGATCGATGGGGTTCCGGCCGATCCATCGAGAGTTCCGACCGTCCACCGTACGGTTCCATCGTCGGCAGCGAGTGCCCAAATCCGTGCCCGAGCGCCGTCGGTCACGACGACCGTGTCGTCGGTGACTGCGGGTGATTGGCTGAGTCGCGTCGAATCGCCGAGGTCCGTCGTCCACCGTGCCGCTCCGTCCTCCGTCGAGAGTGCGAACGTCTTCCGTCCGGAGACGTAGACGGTGTCGTTTGCGACGGTCGGCGCGTGGTCGATCATCCCGTCGGTGCTGGCCTGCCACTGTGGCTGTCCGTCGGTCGCATCGAGGGCATACACCGTTTTCTTGTCGGCGAAGTACGCCGTTCCGTCGACGACTGCCGGTGGCACGTTCTCGGCGCTCGGTGTCTCGCCGTCCTTTCCGGACGGGAGACGGACCTGCCACTGTTTCGTTCCGGTCTCGGTATCGATCGCCCAGCAGGCACCCTGCCCGTTCACGTCGCTGGTCTTGAAGAAGGCGATGCCATCGGCAACGGTCACGGGGGACGACTCGATGATGCCGATTTCGAACCGCCACCGTTCGCTCCCGTCCTCGGCGGAGAGGGCGACGAGGTCGGTTCCGGCCACGTAAACGATATCCCCGACGACGGTCGGTGCGTAGTCCAGTCCTCGGATATGCGTCGTCCAGCACGCGTTCCGCGAGTCGACGTCGAACGCCGTTATTCCTCCGGACGAATCGGAAACGTAGGCGATTCCGTCAACTACGGTCGGGGAATAGAGACCCCGATCACTCACCTGTTCGCTCCAATCGACCCATGCTCCTGGACCGGGATCATTCCCATCGGAACTACTCCCCGTGTTCCCCGTATCGTTTTGGAACGACGACCACGCATGATTCGTGGTCGTTGCCGTGTCGGACGCTGCAATCCCCACAAATCCTGTCGTCCCGATAGCAGCACCGGTCAGTTTGAGAAAAGTCCGTCGTGTCTCGTCGGAGGGGTCGACCATGAAAAGAATATAGGAGTACCACTAAGATTATTATTCAGCAATTAAATCACCTGTAACTGACCGCTGTGGCCTTCTGAACAACAGTTGCAGGCGTCTATGACTGGTTTTATCAAATAAGGCTCATTTACCGCGAACGGAATCCTCGAATCGGATCAGTCGTTCGCTGGTCGGTCGTGCTCGTCGTTGAGGATGGTTTCCGCGTTCGAAGCCTGGTCGTACCGCCCCGTTTTTCGGTCGTAGACCGAAAACAGATACACGCTCGTCAGGGAGAAGATGCTAAACCCACCCCAGAAGAGGGCCGGTGGCCCGCCGTGACCCGTGTTCGGGATGTACGGGTACGAGAGGGATTTCTCCTTCACGATTTCGTCCGACGGCGGTATCACTCCGCTGCCCGGCTTGTCGGGGATTTCCGATTTTTCCGCCGGTCCGCCCGGTTCTCCACAGACGATTCGACCGACCATCCCGAGCGTCTTGTGCGGGATACAGTAGTAGTCGTAGGTCCCCTTCTTCTCGAACGTGTACGAGAAGGACTTACCACTACCGATCGTGCCGCTGTCCCACGACTTCGCCCCTTTCGGGATGAGCGTGTTGTTGGCGCTCGGGTTCCCTTTGCTGTAGGATGTCGTCGAGTGCTTGCCACTGTCGATGACCCATTTCACCGTATCTCCCGGCTCGACGTACAAGCCGATTGGGTCGAAAACGTACTCTCCTGCTTTGTTGGCCATCTTGACGGTGTGTGTTTTTCCACCGCCCTTCTGACCGCTAACGATAGCAGTACTACCCACCGTGGTGGCCGCTACTCCTGTCAGAAATGATCTCCTATGCATCGAATTTCCCTCAATCTAGCTAGTTGGTTCGGTCTTTGTGGTCCGGGGTACTGTACTTTCCGACATCGGTTCAACCATTTGTATTACTCTCCTGTTAGGTGGTCTCTGAACTCGTCCTCGTCGACACGGTATTTGAACCGTGGACGACCGTCGACCAGAACGTACGGAACACGTTCGCCGTAGCGCTCCTGTAGTTCCGGGTCCGTATCCACGTCAACGATGTCGAGGCTGACGTCGTGGTTCACCGAGTCGGAGACGCGGCGAACGGTTTCGATGGCATCCCCGCAGAGATGACATCCCTCGCGCGTGTAGACGGTGACCGTCCGTTCTCGACCCATCTCTCAGTAAAACCCTTGGACTGGGGGCATTTACTCGTTTCCGTTCATCGCACGACCGCAATCGTGTTATCGATTCCATTCGTAGTCGACTGCAAATGTCTGCTGATGACGACTCCGCGGAATCGAATCCGGACTCGTTTCTGGATCGGTTCGTCCATCCACGAATCGCGGCGATAGCTATCGCCGGTATCGCGCTTTGGGGAGTCTCGTTTCTCATCGCGGCATCGGGCGTCGCTATCGAATACACCGGGAAAGCGATCCTCAGCGCACAGTTGTTCTTCGTGTCGAGCCTCACCGGAATCGTCGGTATCCTCATTCTCGGCTGCTGTGTGCTGTGGCTCGTGGGCGTTCGTATTCGACAAGTGTTGTCCGTTTCCGAAAACAGCTGAATAGTTACGCGTCGGTTCCGTCGACGTCGATGAAAACGGTTGCGATGCCGATGATGAGACCCAGTACCGCAACCGGTATCGAGAGCGACCCGAAGAGATGTTCTAACCCCGCCGCGAGGGCGATGATACCGACCAGTTTCGACCCCCAATCGACCACGCGATACTGCCGTGGTGGGAGAGCGACTGCCATCGGTTAATCTCCGGGCTGTATCTGTGCTGCCGTCGTCTTACCCTTTCGCTCCAGTCGGCGACGGAGCATGAAGTAGACGATGAGTCCGTACAGGATCGGCACCACGACGACGAGGACGAGGAGCGGCGTTCCGAGCGCGCCGATCGTGGTATCGAACGTCTCCGCGATCTGCGAGTTCATCCCGGCCAGCGACGTCAGGTTGATGAAGGTGATCGCCGCGACGCCGACCGCTGTCGGTGCCGGACGGTCGAGTGGGTTCACTGCGAAGGTGATGGGTTCATCGCTCCGGTCGATGAACGGCCAGATCACCAGGACGCCGATGACGATAGTCGGGATGATGACCCCGCCGAGGAACCGGCCGAGCGACCCCAAGCCGCTCGGGACGACCTTGAGGATACCGTACACCCACATCAGGAACCACGCCGGAACCACACCGGGCGGGGTGGAGAGCGGGTCCGCCGGACCGGTGATGGCGATCCGCTGGATGGGGAACAATGCCGCCATGAACGAGATGACCGCCGTGGTGAACGAGAAGACGATCACCGTCATCGCGGCCTGATTCGGAACGAGCGGGACGCCGGCGACGATGCTCTTGTCGTCCTTGTCCTCGATCTCGTCGACTTCGTCCCTCGCGCTACGTTGTTCCGTGTGCTTCTGGCGGATCAGCAGTCCCATGTGCACCGCGATGAGCGCGGCGATGGCCGCCGGAAGCAGGAACACGTGGAGGAAGAATATCCGCGGTAACACGACGTCCGCGTTGCTGGGGAAGCCCCCACCGAAGAGCAACTTCACTAACTGTCCACCGATGACCGGTATAGTGTTAGTGATTTCGAACCCGATCGAAGTCGCCGTCTTGCTGAAGTTGTCGTACGGGAGCGAGTAACCGAGGAACCCTTCACCCAACGCCAACAGGAGCAGGACGCTACCGACCATCCAGTTCAGTTCGCGCGGGTTGCGGTAGACGCCGCTGAAGAAGACCCGGAACATGTGGAGCGCGATGGCCGCGATGAACAGGTACGCGGCCCAGTGGTGCATCATCCGGAAGTACATCCCGAGACGGATGTCGTAGCTGATTCGGAGGACGGATGCGAACGCACCGGGGAGGGTTTTTCCGGTATAGGACTGTACCTGTCCCGAGTACTCCATTCCCTTAGTTGCCACGGGCGCGTACAGAAGTCCGAGGAACGTCCCGGTCAGCGAGAGGAGAACGAACGAAAACAACGCGACCTCTCCGAGGAGGAACGACCCGTACTTGTCCTCGGGGAAGGCCTTACCCAACATGCCGTCCTGCAGGTCGAGTCGGTCGTCCAACCAGGTGTAGACGCGACTACCCGCGTATTGATCGTTAGCCGATTTCCGGTCTCGTTTTTTCCATGGATCTAACATTGCTTTCTCCGTTACTGTGGTCCGATTGGGCCGTCGAACGGCCCGGTGGCGACGAGTAGCTTTCCGTCTTTACTGACTCCGAGCGGAAGTTGTGGTAGCGCTCGCGGTGCGGGACCGCCAGTGACTTCCGCACCCTTGAGCGGGTCGTACACGCTGTTGTGGCACGGACATTTGAAACCGTCCCCTTCCCGTTGCGAGACGAGACATCCCTCGTGGGTACAGACCATGGAATACGCGACGTATCCCTTGACCGTTCCGTCGATATTGGTCGGTTTTTTGTACTTCGACTCGGAGAACCGGACCAGTAGGGTCGGTGCGTCACCCGTTTCGAGCGGCTTACCCTTCTCGGCTTCCGGAAGTACGACTTTTTCGTCCCCGGATCCTTCCTTGAGGGTATCGATGCCGATTCGTTTGCCGTTTTCGTCCACGAGGTGGGTTCCCTTTACGTAGACGTTCTCACGCGAAGCACCGACACCGGCATCCGACAGCGCTGCGACGGCGCTCACGGCGATGCTGCCGACTGCGGCAGCACCACCGATACCTGCGAGCCACGTCGCGACGGCTCGTCGGGACATTTCCGGAGGTTGGTATTCGTATCCGCCCTCCTCTCGCTCGACGAGCTTTCCTTTCCGCTCGTCGGGCACCTCGTTTTCTTCGTTCGATCCATCCGTTGGTTTGTTGGAATCGTCGTTGGTCATTGTTCAGATTTCCTGTTTTGTTCCATTCAGTGACTGCGGTCCTCGACCACGACCATATCCGGAATGAACCACGTCGTGTAGATAGCAGTCATCGCGCCGATCGAGAGAAACATCATACCAGCGTAGATGCCGAGGAACTGTGTCCGCGCATAGCCGAACGTTTCCAGTCCGAAGAGAGCGGCAAACACGACCGTGGACCACGCCGTGAGTGCTATCCCGATGATGCCGGGAGTGCTATACTCCGCGGGCCAGAAGTCCGCTATCCATCGGCCATCGCTGGTCAAGTACGATGGGAGGTTGAGATTTATTCCCCCATCCGTCGCTATCGAACCGCTCGACCGACCGATAACTCGGATGAATTGATTCGTGTAATATAACATCCCGACGAGGACGAACAGTGCGGCCCAAGAGACCACACCGGCAGCGAACTCGCCGACCTCTACTGGTGTCGGCAGGAACGTTTCGTTTGGTGCAATACTTCCCTTGTTGCTGCTAAGGACGACCGGGGATTTCTCCTCGCCAGCTGCGAGCGAGAAATACCAAACCGGTGCAAGCACCAGGGCTATTAGCAGCAGGATGATTATTGTTTCGCGTTCAATTTTCATGGTTTACTATCAGCAAACGGCTATCGAGTGACACGTACCGGAACGGTGCCATTCGAGCCCCTTCTCAGTGCCGGTTCTGTGACGTTATCTAAGCGTATTGGTCGCATTTACTTGCCTGTTTTGCCATGGAGCTGGAATCGTATCGAAAAATACTTGTCCCAGATGTCTTTGGACCACAAAAATACGTTCGCAGTTCGAACTGTATCCTTCGCAGATCAGTTCGGTGTGTGGATCGTCGTCTCGCTCGACGAACTCGCCGTCGCATTGACGTCACACTGCGCGTTCGAGTTGACGATCCCGCTCCAATTGACGCCCACGCTCTGTCCCGCGAAGTTCTCGAAGGCCTGGTTGTAGAACGTCGTGTATCCCGGAAGCTGGTCACAGCGCCCCCAGTTGTAGGCTGCGACTTCCAGTGTTGTGAACGCGTGCGTGAAGTCGAGCGTGAGGTAGTCCGAGTAAACGCTGGACGAGGTGCCTTTGTCCATGTTCTGCATCTCGATGTACCACTGACCGCCGCTCGAACTGTCGACGTTCATGTAACCGTACAGTGTATCTCCGGGGTCGGCCGCCTTGACCGGTCCGTGGTGGTACGCGCCGCTGCTGTCCGGACCCCACCACGCCGAGTACGTCCACTGGTCGGTGTAGGAACCCCAGTCCCACTGAAGGACCGGTTGCACGATGGTCGTGTAATCGGCGTCCTCGAACGCCGGGAAGAGGAAGTCGACGTCGCCCGAGGTGGGCGGCGATGTGGGAACGACGAGGTATCCCTGGTATCGCTTGAACCCGTTTCCATCGTTGGAGTCGTACGTTCCGAGCGTGTACGCGAGCCACTCGTGAACGTCGGGAACTTCGGGATTTTGCTGTGACGTCACTTCCGGCTTCGATTGCATCGTTGCAACGTCGGCCGGAGACACCATTCGATTCGTGTCCTCGTGCGCGACTACCTTCTCCGTCCGCACTCTCTTCCCGTGCGGGACGTACACATAGTCCGTCGGTGACGACATGGCGCCGGCCACTCCACTTCCGAACGACAGAGCGCCCGTCGCTCCGACCGCCTTCAGGTACGAACGTCGATTGAAACTCGATCGTCGGTCAGTACGGTTGGTATCCGTCATCGGTATTTTGACCCAGATACAGCTATACAGAATATAAATTTATATTTATTCGCTAGAAATAAATTGGCACCTCACTACTTAATTCCGCATTGATACCACTGAAAACGGCGTGGTGGATGATCACTGGGGGAACTTGCCTTTGGGCTGCGAGTAGCGTCCGCCTCTCCGATTTCGTCGTAGATCGACGACGAACAAGCCGATTTACTATCGCAGTATTCGATTTATACCGGAGCGAAACCGTGAAACGGCCCGCGACGAAAGCGACACGTAATGGACTGCGATAAGTGCGACCGAGAGGCGGTGATGCACGCCGCGTATTCGGGGCTTCACCTCTGTGACGACCACTTCTGTCGGTCGGTCGAGAAACGACTCCGCCGACGCATCCGTGACGACGACCTCTTGCCCGCTTCGGCGACACCGGACGACCCCCAAGTGTGGCTCATCGGATTGTCGGGTGGCAAGGACAGCGTCGTCCTCACGAAGATTCTCCACGACACGTTCGCCGAGGACCCGCGGATCGAACTCCTGGCGCTGACGATTCACGAGGGGATCGAGGGATATCGGGACAAGAGCTTGGATGCCTGTCTCGAACTCACCGACGACCTCGACATCCGCCACGAGGTCGTCTCCTACGAGGAGGAGTTCGACCTCCGGATGGACGACGTGGTTCAAAAGGACCCGGAAAGCATGGCCGCCTGTGCGTACTGTGGCGTCTTCCGCCGCGACCTGCTCTCGAAGTACGCCGAGGAGTACGGTGCGGACAAACTCCTCACCGGGCACAACCTCGACGACGAAGCCGAAACCGCACTGATGAACTTCCTCGAAGGGGACGTCGCACAGGTCGCAAAGCATTTCGACGCGAGTCTGGCGGGGTTCGACGAGCGAAGCGAACAGGACGAGTTCGTCCCCCGAGCGAAACCGCTGCGTGACGTGCCGGAAAAGGAAGTCGCCCTGTACGCACACCTCGAAAACCTCCCGGCACACATCACCGAATGTCCCCACTCCAGCGAGGCGTACCGCGGCGAGATTCAGAAATTGATGCTCTCACTTGAGGAGAATCACCCGGGGACGCGCCATTCCATCATGGCTGGCTACGAGGAACTCGCCAAACTCGCGGCGGACGAGTTCGGTGCGGGTGAAGGAAAGCGCGAACTCAACGAGTGTGAACGCTGTGGTGCGGCCACGACGCGGGACGTCTGTCGGAAATGTGCACTCGTGGATGCGATTCACGCGGCGTAATTCGACCTCATCTCGACCTCCCTTCCCAAACAGGGTGGTTGACACGGGGCGAGTCCGGTTCTCAGTTCCATGTTTTCACTCCGTCTCCCGTGTGTCGTACACGCTTCGGTGACCGTCGGTGAACGATGTTACGGGATCTCATACCAACCTATTGTCATTGGATGCGGTGGAAGTTGACGATCGAGAGGCGACCGACGATATTCAGTTTCGATCCGTCGTGACGCCAGAGAAAACTTATTATGTCACCGATCAACACGGAGGATATGCCCTCCCGACGGACGTTTCTTGCCCTCGGTGTAACCACGATGTTTACCGGATGTATGACGAAAGCCGACGACCCGCCGAAAGCGGGTGTGGACGAACAACCAGACCCCACGAGACACATTTACGGAGCGAACGGCGAGTGGTCGAGTTTCGGCTGTAATGCCAGTAATACCCGAAGCATCAGCGACGGAAAGGCCCCCGTCGATGGTGTCTCCGAGCGGTGGCGTGTCGAAGTGCCGCAGTCGATGTACGACGAACCGATCGTTTCGAACGGTCGGCTCTTCCTTTCGATTCCGGACCGACTCGACGTGTACGACGTTCGAGACGGCAGCGAACTGTGGACGAAGAAAATCGAACCGTATTCGACGCCACTCGTCCGGGACGGAACGGTGTATGTGGGAGACAGTGACCGTCTTCTCGCACTCGACGCGAAAACCGGGGAGGCGAAATGGAAACGGACGTTCGACGCCCGCGGAGTGGTTCTGTCACCGGCGACCGCTGGCGGTGAACATCTCTACGTCCCGGTCGGTGAAACCGTCTACCGAGTAGATGCGAAGACGGGTGATATCGCGTGGTCCCGTCGCCTGTTCGGTACCATTCTCGGGTCGCCACTGTGCAGTATGACGGGCTTGACGGTCACGACCGAGGCCGGGAAACTGTACTCGCTCGACAGAGACGGAACCGGGTACGCGGAGTGGAAACTGCCTTCGGAACCACAGGCACCGCCAACGGCCGATACGGACGGCATCTACGTCAACTGTCTCGATAGTAAGACGTACGGAATCCGAACCGAGCGCACGCCACGGTTGAACGTCGATTGGCATGTCGAGACCGGGTGGGCGAACGGCGGACTCGCAGTCGGGAAACATCTCTACGCGTCGGGAACTGGCGGATTACGTGCCATCGACCTCGAATCCGGCGACCAACTCTGGAAACGCGATACGGGTAACTGGCGCTACACTGCGCCCGTTCTCGGTCGTGATACGCTCTTCGTCGGCGGCGACAAACTGTTCGCTTTCGACCCGACGCCATCGACGGGGCCTCTCTCGGGCGGCCCCGCACTCAGGTTCGAGAAATCGTTCCATGGTCGTGTGGGTCCCGGTCCCGTGCTCGATGACGGCGTGTTGTACGTCGTCGCGCAGACGGGGGAAGAATCGTACCACTTGCTGGCGTTGCACTGAGAACAGAAGAAAACGAGAATAAATGAGGCGAAGCAGTTATCGGATAACGTCGAGGCCGTTGTTCTTCTCCAATTCGCTCCGGCCGCCGTCGCTCTGAGCGCCGAACGTTTTGCGCCCTTCGGACTGTTCGTTACCGCTGTCGTACGACTGTGCGTCGACGTCGCGCATCTTCTGTCGGGAGCGGTCGGCCTGTTTCTGTGTCGTCGGGCCGAGCACCTGTGCGCTCTGGACGCCGGTCATGATGGCCATGACACGAACCTTGTTCTTGTAGTTCTCCTGAATGCGAGCGCCCCAGATGACGTTGGCGTCCGCTTCGAGCCGTTCGGTGATGTTGGCCGCGATGCCCTCCGCCTCTTTGAGCGTCAGGTCGGGACCGCCCGTGATGTGGACGAGACCGCCGGACGCGCCGCGGTAGTCCACGTCGAGGAGCGGGTGGTTCATCGCGTCGCGCACCACTTCGTCGCTCTTGTTCTTGTCCTGTGTCTCACCGACGAGCATCACGGCGACGCCACCCTGATTCATGATGGTGGACATGTCCGCGTAGTCGAGGTTGATGAGCGACGGCTGTGTGATCGTCTCCGAAATCCCCTTGACGGTTTCGGCGATGATCTGGTCCATGACCGAGAACGCCTTGCCGATCGGGAGGTTCGGGACGTAATCGAGCAGTCGGTTGTTGTCGAGGACGATGATGGAGTCCGCTTCGTTGCGGAGCTTCTCCAGCCCTTCCTCGGCTTTCACCGTGCGGGCACGCTCGACGTTGAACGGCGTGGAGACCATCCCCACGACGATTGCGCCCTGTTCTTTGGCGATCTTTGCGACGACTGGCGCGGCGCCAGTACCGGTGCCGCCACCCATACCTGCGGTCACAAAGACGAGGTCGGCGTCACCGAGCACTTCCTTGACCGTTCCCTGTGCCATCTCGGTCGCACGCTCGCCCATCGAAGGGTCGCCACCCGCGCCGAGACCGGACGTGAGGGATTTGCCGACGAGGATTTTCGTGTCGGCTTCGATCATCTTCAAGTGCTGTTTGTCGGTGTTGATGGCAACCGTGTCAGCGCCATCGACGCCGATGTTATACAGTCGGTTGATGGTGTTGTTGCCCGCACCACCACAGCCGACGATGACGATTCGTGGGTCGCCGAACTCGTCGCCCGTGTCCACTGCTTCCATCTCACGCTGCTCGCTTTCGGCGTTTTCCAGCGCTTCTTGAACGATATCCTGCATCGATTATACCTTGGCCCACGTGCGCTTGTTCGTGGTCTCGGTCCCGGCGTTCTCATGCTCGTTGAGCATATCCCGCACTGCTGCCCGAATCGCTTCACTGCGGTTCGGGAATTCGCCGGTTTCGACCATCTGTTCGACTTCTTCGATTTGTTGCTTTGGGATTCGTAGTGTCACGCGCTCCATAGTTGGTTCCCCTTGTTTGGTAAGACGACACGCGGTGGTTTTGTTTCGTCCGTCTTACGCCGTTTTAGCGGTCGAGACACCCGGCTTCGACCGTATTCAGATGGCGTAAGACAATCGTCTTACGTAGAAGTATCCACATAGCCACGGCATATATAATTAACGGCGTTTGTAAAACAATCGTTTTACGACGAGTCTAAAACGTCCGCGGACGGCGTTCGTCGGCCACAACCGGGGCAGAACGCCCAATCGGAGCGCAGCTCGTCACCGCAGTCACAGAACACGCGATGTGTGGCTTTCTCGCCACAGTTCGGGCAGTATACGTGGTTCGTGTCCAGCGATTCGCCACATTGCTGGCACGTGTTTTCGGCGTGGGCCGCGTCGGTGGGCGTCGAACGGACGTGTTCTTCCGTCTTGACCGTCGACGATTCTTCTTCCTGGTGCGCGCTTGCCGTTCCCGCGCCCGCGCCTTCGAGCGTGACGTTGACGTTGATGTCCCGTCCGTCGCCACGAGGTGTTCTGTCCGTGGCGAGTCGCTGGTCGACGAGTTCGTCCACGCGGTCGGCGACTACTGCATCGAGCGTCGGCTCCTCGCCCTCGCTTCCGGAACCGTCGAGATACTCGCGGAGCGCCTCGCGCATCACTTCGCTCTTCGAAGCGTCGAGCGATTCGATCTGCTTGACGAGGTCGTCGTCCGCGCGAAATGTAATTTTACTCATCTCGATCACTCGTATAGATCCGTTTCCGGATACACTGTGTCTATCATACTTGAACCTTCCGTCCGTCGGACGCGCCAAGCCGAATAATAATTCTTAAGTCCGCAACGCGGATAGGTGAAAGTGCGTGCCCGCCCTTAGCTCAGATTGGTAGAGCAGTCGACTGTAGATCGACTTGTCCCCCGTTCAAATCGGGGAGGGCGGACTTTTCCTGCGAACAACGTAAACAGTGGAACGTCCAACCGATCGATTTGGGCCAACGAGTCGCATGCCCGCGAGCGTAGCGAGCAGGAACGTCTCGTGCTGTTCAAATCGGGGAGGGCGGATTTGTTTTACAAAATCGGTGAGGGTGGACTTCTCTCAAAATTCGACCGGGCAGAGCGGCGTCGTTCGACATACTCACGCCTACTGGATAGTGAAAAATTCTCACTCGAAATCGAGTTAAGTAGCCACTAACCGACTGGAAACGGCTCCTTTCGGATTTTCCTCGGTTTCCGGCACGTCAACGCTTTTAGGCCGTTCCTGTGAACGACATCGCATGTCGACACGGCTTCCCGATTCCGAGTTCGAAGCGCGTCTCTCGGACGTGCGCGAACGAATACGCGACCGTGGTGCAGATGCTGGCGTCTGGTTCGGCGCGACGAGCATCGAATACCTCACCGGCTTCGACCACATCCAGACCGAGCGCCCGGTCGTCCTCGCGGTCACCGACGACCGCGTGGAGATCACGGTGCCGCGCCTCGAAGTCGAGCGTGTCCAGCCCAATCCCCATATCGACGCGGTCCACCACTACTTCGACTATCCCGGTGGGAAACCGATCGAGGTGGCCGCCGAGATGTTGTCGGAACTCGGAGCCGAATCCGTCGTGGCGGACGCCGACGGCGCGCCGGGTGTGATGGGCTACACCGGTCCCGCGCTCTCACAACACGTCGAAGTCGAGTCACAGGCGTGGGTGGACCGCATGCGCTGGGCGAAGTCGGACGCCGAAATCGACCTGATCCGGGAATCGGCGAAGTGGGGTAATCTCGCCCACCAGTACCTCGCGGACTACACCGAACCGGGCGCTCATCCCGCGACCGTCAGCCAGCGCGCGTCCACGGACGCCTCCCGCGCCATGCTCGACACACTCGGGGACACGTACGTCGCACGCACACGCGGGAGCGGCCCGGCCCACGCGGGCTACATCACCGGTCCACAGACCGCCCTGCCCCACGGCCACACCGCCAACCGCCGAATCGAGGAGGGGGACGTGCTCATCACGGGTGCCGCGGCCAACGTCGATGGCTACCACTCCGAACTGGAGCGCACGATGTTCGTCGGCGAACCGAACGACGAGCAGGTCCACTACTTCGAGTTGATGCTCGAAGCCCAGACCATCGCCATCGACGCCCTCGGCCCCGGCGTCCCGCTGGCGTCCGTGGACGAGCAGGTGTCCGACTACTTCGAGGAGCAGGGCGTCTCCGACCTCGCGCGCCACCACGTCGGCCACAACATCGGCATGGGCGGTCACGAACCGCCGTATATCGACCACGGGTGGACCGACCACGTCGAGGCGGACGACGCCGAGATGGAACCCGGTCACGTTTACACCATCGAACCCGGCCTGTACACCGACACGTACGGCTATCGGCATTCGGACACGGTTGCCATTACCGAGAACGGGACGGAGATGCTGACCTACTTCCCGCGTGATCTGGAATCCAACATCATCCGCTAGCACGATGAGGGCGACGACGAGTGCGTGACATTGACGGATCCTGGTTCTGACTGAATTTGCCCCGAGACGACTCCTGCTCTGGTCTTTCTACAACCGTCGTTCCGAAGAAGTCCCAGAAAGCCCCCGACCGTTCGCGGTCGCTGCACGGGATATTTTGGTCTCTCAGCACGGGAGAGCGAAGCTCTCCCGAGCCGCCCCTCGCTTCACTCACGGCGACACCGCCCGACCAAAATAGTAGCCCGTGCAGGCGACTAAAGCAAGCGCGAACGCTCGTCGTCCCTCGCGCGGACGCACTGCTGTGCGCCTTCGCGCGCCGTGTTGTTGGTTTCGTATCTCGCAACCTATTCAACCAAGTGGCGCGCGCTGGAGAGGCGGTTCGACCGAGCGATGGTCGAACCGCCTCGGAAGGCTCGTGCGAGGGATGAGTATCGCAGTGAGCAACGCGAACGAGAAACGCAGTCGGCTGGGGTGGGTGTGGCGCGGTGCGGAAGTGGGGCTGTTGCGGTGGTCTGGGTGTTCCCGTGAGTGAAGCGAACGGGAGCTCGTCGGAGCTTGTCTCCGACGGCGGGTTGAAAGGGGCCGCGCGCTCGCGTTTACATGGTTGTCTCAGTGACCCCTCTCGGAGGAGTTCTCGTGAGCGACAGAGGAGCGCACGAGAGCAGGCAAGAGCTTTGCTCTTGCCAAGGCACGAAGTGCCGACGGAGAGATGTCGGTCGAGCGTCACGTGAATGCAGTGAGGGTGACCACGGAAGTCGCAGCCCGCGAACGAATGTGAGCCGGAACGTCTTCCGGAGGACCGCGAGCGGGCGGGGGCTTTCGAGGTAGTCTTCTCAGTAGTTTCAGTCGAAGTAGGTGCAGAGACTTCTCGTAGTGAGCGGGTGGGGCTTTCGAGGCAGTCTGCTTCTCTGTAACCGAAGCCGCACTCTCGAAACCAAATTTGACCCTCTTCCGTCTTCGCCGTGTTCCCCGCCGTCGTTGCCGTGGCCCACATGACTTTTCGGTCCCCCTTCCATACGGCCTACTATGGCAACACGTGACGCGGGAGACCCGGCCCGCGACGAACACGCGAATTACGATTATCATTCGGATTCTACCGCGCGCAATGGATTGGTCTCTGACCTCGTGAAACTGGTGGACGGGGAGGTTCGGTTCGACGAGTACTCCCGGCAGTTGTACGCCACGGACGCGAGCGCCTACGAGGTGACACCCATCGGCGTCGTCTTCCCGACGTCGACGGACGACGTGGCGGCGGTGATGGAGTACTGCGCCGAACGCGAAATCCCGGTCCTCCCGCGCGGCGGCGGCACGAGCCTCGCCGGACAGTCGGTCAACGAGGCCGTCGTGCTGGACTTCACCCGGCACATGGGCGACCTGCTGGAGTTCGACGTGGAGGAACGGACCGCCCGCGCACAACCCGGCACCATCCTCGGGGAGTTGAACGCGGAACTCGCCGAGTACGACTTGAAGTTCGCGCCCGACCCGGCGTGGCGGGACAAGAGCGCAATCGGCGGTGCGATCGGCAACAACTCGACGGGTGCCCACTCGCTGAAGTACGGGAAGACGGACGCCTATATCGAGGAGTGTGAGGTCGTCCTCGCCGACGGCACCGTGACGCGCTTCGGCGACGTGACGCTGGAGGAGCTTCGAGAGGGTGCGAAAGCGGATTCCCTCGAAGGCCAGATCTACGCCGAGGTGCTCCGAATTGTGGAGGAGGAATCGGACGCCATCGAGGAGGTGTTCCCGCAACTCAAACGTAACGTGTCGGGATACAACCTCGACAGGCTGGCGGAGGAAGCCGAGGAGGGACACGTCAACCTCGCGCGCTTGCTCGCCGGAAGCGAGGGGACGCTGGCCATCGTGACGGAGGCGACGGTGAGTCTCGAACCCGTGCCCGAGACGAAGGCGATGGCGCTGTTGACCTACGACAGCCTGAACGACGCCATGGAGGACGTGTCGCCGATCCTCGACCACGGCCCGGCGGCCGTCGAAGTGCTGGACGACGTGCTCATCGATCTCGCCAGCGACACCGAAGAGTTCCACGACGTGGTGGAGATGTTGCCGGAGGGAACCGACTCGGTCCTGCTCGTGGAGTTCTACGCGACCGACGACGAGGACGGCCGGGAGAAAGTCGCGGCGCTGCGGGAGGCCCGCGAAGGGGAACGTGCGTTCTCCCTGCTGGAGGCACACGAAGAGAAGGAACGCGCCCGCTTCTGGAAACTACGGAAGTCCGGCCTGCCGATCCTGCTCTCGCGCACGACGGACGCGAAGCACATCTCGTTCATCGAGGACGCGGCCGTTCCGCCGGAGAACCTGCCCGAATACGTCGCCGACTTCCAACAGGTGCTGGAGGACAACGACACGTTCGCCAGCATCTACGCCCACGCCGGGCCGGGTTGTCTGCACATCCGGCCGCTCGTCAACACGAAGAGTCCGGCCGGGGTGAATCAGATGGAATCCATCGCGGACGCCGTCACCGACCTCGTGGTCGAGTACGGCGGCAGCGTCTCGGGCGAACACGGCGACGGCCGCGCCCGCACGCAGTGGAACCGGAAACTGTACGGCGACCACGTCTGGGGCGTCTTCCGCGACCTGAAATCCGCCTTCGACCCGGACTGGTTGCTCAACCCCGGGCAGGTCTGTGGCGACGTGGACATGACTGAAAACCTGCGATTCGACTCCAGCTACGAGTTCGACGCCGGGTTCGACCCAGTGCTCGACTGGGAGAACGAGAACGGCTTCGAGGGGATGGTCGAACTCTGTCACGGCTGTGGCGGTTGTCGCGGTGGGCAGGAGGTCACCGGCGGTGTGATGTGCCCGACCTACCGGGCGGCCGACGAGGAGATCACGAGCACCCGTGGACGGGCGAACATGCTCAGGCAGGCGATGAGCGGTTCCCTTTCCGACGAGGAGCAGTTCGACGTGGAGTTCATGCACGAGGTGATGGACCTCTGTATCGGCTGTAAGGGCTGTGCCCGTGACTGTCCGTCCGGCGTGGACATGGCGAAGCTGAAAGCCGAAGTCGAACACGAGTACCACCAGCGACACGGGACGAGCGTTCGGGACCGTCTCTTCGGCAACATCGGTCGGCTCTCGGCGCTGGGAAGCGCGTTCGCGCCGCTCTCGAACTGGGCGACGGAACTGCCGGGCGCTCGGTTCGTCGCCGAGGAACTGTTCGGTATCGCCAGCGACCGAACCCTCCCGACGTTCCACCGCGAGACGCTCGAAGACTGGTTCGCCGAGCGGGGGACGCGCGTCTCGGAGGACGACGCTACCCGCCGCGTCCTGCTCTTCCCGGACACCTACACGAACTACAACCACCCGGAGGCCGGGAAGGCGGCGGTTCGGGTGCTCGAAGCGGCGGGCGTCCACGTCCGAATTCCGTCCGACGTCGCCGGGAGCGGCAGACCGGCCCATTCGAAAGGCATGCTCGATACGGCGCGGAAGCAGGCCGAGACGAACGTCGAGGCACTCAGTCCGTTCGTGCGCGACGGTTGGGACGTGGTCGTGGTCGAACCGTCCGACGCGGTGATGTTCCAGTCGGACTACCTCGACCTGCTACCGGCAACCGAGGAATCCGGATCGTCGAGCGGCCAGTACACCGAACCCCGTTCCGCCGACCCCGAGGCCGGTGGCCTCCGAACAGAGGCCGAGCGACTCGCCGCGAACTCCTACGGCGTCTGCGAGTACCTCGACGCGTTCGAGTTCGACCTCCCGGCGTCGGGCGACGGGTCGTTGACCTACCACGGCCACTGCCATCAGAAGGCGACGAAGAAGGACGGCCACGCCGTGGCCGTCCTCCGCAACGCGGGCTACGAAGTCGACGCGCTCGACAGCGGTTGCTGTGGCATGGCGGGCAGTTTCGGCTACGAAGCCGAACACTACTCGATGAGCAAGGCGGTCGGATCGATCCTGTTCGAACAGGTCGAGGAGAGCGACGGAAACGAGGTCGTCGCGCCGGGCGCGTCCTGTCGGACACAACTCGGCGACTGGCAGGGTGAGGAACCGCCACACCCGATCCAGAAGGTCGCCGACGCGCTCGACTAACGTCCGGAAAATCGTCGGATAGGATTAGCGGGTCGGGAAATAGCGAGAAGCGTTTTGTCGCTCGCACACATCTTCGTAACCAGCGCGGCTATGGAGATACCATCACAGCATTCACAACACAGACGAGCCGAGGAGCTTCCGCTGGTGACGGACTCGGCGACGATAGCCGAACGGAATCACCTCGACGAGGACCGCACCGACCGTGTCGTCGAGCGGACCGCCGAGTTGCTTCGGGTGGACGGACACGACGACTGGGCGGACGAGGTCGAATCGGGCGACCCGGACTGGGACGAGATGATTTCGACGTTGGAGGAGGACGAGCACCAGCACGAGAACTTGCTGACGGAGCTCTCGTCGCTGAAGGACCGGTATCAGCGACCCTACCCGTCGTTGATGAGCCTTCGCATCGAGATGGACGAGGAGTTCGATTTCGTCCCCGGCCAGTACACCACGATGCGATACGAACATACGCCCCGCGTCTATTCCATCGCCAGTTCGCCGAACGACGACGGTATCGAGCTCTGTATTCGGCGGGTCCCGCACGGGCATCTCACGTCGAAACTGTTCGAGGACATCGAGGAAGGCGAGACGGTGACGATTCGCGGCCCGAACGGTGATTTCGTCCTCGAAGAGCCGTCCGGTCGGGACATGGCCTTCCTCGCCACCGGAACCGGCGTCGCGCCGCTTCGGAGCATGATACAGTACACGTTCGAGGAGGGGCGCGACGAGTACGAGGGCGAACAACGGGACCTCTGGTTGTTCCTCGGCGCGTCGTGGAAGGACGACTTGGCGCACTTCGAGGAGTTCCGGCGACTGGACGAGGAACACGAGAACTTCCACTTCATCCCGACCTGTTCGCGCGAGGAGTACCTCACGGACTGGGACGGCGAAACCGACTACGTCCAGCAGACGCTCGTCAAGTACCTCGTCGATGGCGCAGAGGAGAACCTCTCGGAGGACCTCGCGGAGTACGTGACCGAACCGGCCAATGACATCGACGCCGAAATCGATCCCGACAACCTCGAAGTGTACGCCTGCGGCGTCAACGCGATGGTGTCGATGCTCGCCAGCGCGGCGAAGGACCTCGGAGTCCCCGAGGACCATCTCCAGTACGAAGGGTACGGATAGTCAGAAGTTCGAGAACTTGTCCCGGCGGTAGACGTCGATTTCGCTGACGGTCGAATTTCTCATTCCCGCCGCGAACGCGATAGCGTCGGCTATCTCTTCCGGTTCGGTGACGCTGCCGGGTTCGAACCGTTCTTCGAACGACTCGCCCTCTTCGGACCCGAACTCCGTCCGGACTTCCGAGGGATTGACCACCGTAACGGCCACACCGTCCTCGCCGACTTGTCCTTCGAGGCTGTGTGCGAACCCGCGCACCCACCACTTCGTCGCGGCGTAGACCGGATTGAACGGTCGGGGGAACCGCCCCGCGAAACTCCCGACGAAGATCAGGTTGCCGGACGACTCGCGGAGGTACGGGAGTGCGGCCCGTGTGGCGAAGAAGACGCCATCCACGTTCGTGTCCTGCATGGTTCGAAACTCCTCGGTCGAGAGATTCTCGACCTGCTGGCCCCGTGCCAGTCCGGCGTTGTTCACGAGCACGTCGAGACCGCCGAAGGCCGAAACCGTCCCCTCGACCATCGACGCGACGGCTTCCTCGTCGCGCACGTCGGTCGGGCAGACCGTCGTCTCGACGCCGTACTCGGATTCTACTCCTTCCGCGATGTCGGCCAGTTCCGACTCGCGCCTCGCCGCGAGCGCGACGTTCATTCCGTCGCTGGCGAGGGCGTGAGCCGTCGCCTGCCCGATTCCTGAACTCGCACCGGTTATCAGCGCCGTTCTCGTCGTTGTCGTCTCCGTCATACTCCTCCGTTTCACGTCGAACGAATTCGCTCTTTCCCCAACGAACTGAGAACTTCCACCCACCCTGCCGGGACCCTGACGGTTATCTCGTCACCGCGTCTCACACCGCTCATGCTCGTACTTCGCGGTGCGGATGTCGTAGATGCAAACGGGATCAGGGAGGCGGATGTCGCCATCGAGGACGGCGAGATAGTCTCGGTGGGGGACGTATCGGATGCCGACGAGGAACTCGACGTGAGCGGGAAGTTCGTCGCCCCGGGCCTCATCGATGCACACATCCACTCGTCGATGGACGGTCGGCCGGACGTCACGTCGGTGTTCGGCGACAGCGACATGATGCTCTCCTATCGTGCGGTATCGAACCTCCGCGACGCCCTTCGTGCGGGTGTGACGACGGTTCGCGACCTCGGTTCGCCGACGACGCTCGCGCTCGACGCCGCGGACGCGATCGACGCCGGACTCATCGAGGGACCCCGAATCGTCGCCTGCGGCCAAAACGTCGTCATGACCGGCGGACACGGCCACTGGCACGGGCGCGAGGCGGACGGTGAAGCGGAGGTGAAAAAGGCGGTCCGCGAGCAACTCAAGCGCGGTGCGGACGTCGTCAAGTGCATGGCGACCGGCGGCGTTCTGACCGACGGTGCGATCACCGGTTCTCCCGAACTGGACGAAGCCGAGTTGACGACGCTGGTGGAGACGGCCGCCGCGAAACACGTGCCGACGGCGGCCCACGCACACGGGACGGAAGGCATCAAGAACGCGGTTCGTGCCGGAATTTCGAGCATCGAACACGGGACGTTCATGGACCGCGAAGCGGCGAAGATGATGGCCGAGCGGGGAACGTACTGGGTGCCGACCGCGAAGGCGTCCGCCGGTATCGTCGAACACGGGACGGAAGCGGGTATCCCCGAATACGCGGTCGAGAAGGCCGAAGACGCCATCGACTCGGTCGCGGACGCCTTCGAGTATGCGATGGACGCCGAGGTCCCCATCGCGATGGGAACCGACGCCGGAACGCCGTTCAACTTCCACGCCGATATTCCCGAGGAACTCGAACTGATGGTCGAGTACGGGATGTCACCCGAAGCGGCGCTGGAGGCGGCGACTGTCAACGCGGCCGACCTCCTCGGGTTGTCGGACGTCGGACTGGTCGAGGAGGGTTATCGTGCGGACCTCGTCATCCTCGATTCCGACCCCCGTGAGGACGAACGAACGTGGCAATCCCCGGCAAAAATCATGAGCAATGGTAGCATAGTTCGGTGACGTCCTCACGTCACAAGGTCTTTTATATCCGGCCATGGACGATAAGGTACATGAGACGGCTCCTGGCTGTCGGCCTCATCACGGTGCTGCTCGTCGCGCTGATTCCCGCTTCCGGGACAGCACAGAGCAATGCTCCGACGACTCCGCAAAAGATTACCACTTCCCAGGAGTTCGATGATGTCGAATTTCATATTTTCGTCTATAAGAACAGTGCCGACGCTCTCTGGACATTTCGCTACGAGAAAACGTTGAATAACAAACAGGAACGCGAACAGTTCAAGGAATTTTCAAACCGGTTCAACTCTTCTGACACCGAGATGTACAAGAGCTTCAGGGAAAACGCCGTCAACCTCACGAGGACGGCGAACAACCGAACGAAACGGAAGATGGCCGCCAGCAACTTCTCGAAGAACGCCTACATCAATCAGGAAGGGATCGACGGAGATACGACCCGAGGCGTCGTCGAGATGTCGTTTACGTGGTCCTCGTTCGCGTACGGTAGCGGCAACGTCACGAACATCGGCGACGTGTTCAAGGGCGGCCTCTATCTCGGGAAAGACCAGACGCTCGTCATCAACCACGCGGACGGGATGACCTTCGAGAAAGTTCGCCCGACGAAGGGAGTGAACATGTCCGGAGACACGTTAGCGGAAAGCAGTTCCGTGTCCTGGACCGGTCCGCGGGAGTTCACCGACCAGCATCCGATGGTGAAGTTCTCCTCACCACCCCAGTCGAGCAGCACGATGACCACGACGACCACGAACAACAGCAGCGTTCCACCCGGCGGTGGGAACCAAGGTTCCGATTCACGGTCACCGATGATGTTGTTCATCGCCGCCGTCCTGGTCCTCATCGGACTGGTCGCGGTGTTCATGTGGCGGCAGGGAAGCCTCGGCTCCCTATCGTCCGGTCGAAGTACACCTGGTGGTGGCGGTGGTGGTGCTGGCGGCGGCACGGTCGCTCGCGAGTCGAACACTCCGCCTGCCGAACCCGCAGTCAGCGACGAGGAACTGCTGACCGACGAGGCACGGGTGAAGAAACTCCTCCGCGAGAACGGCGGCCGGATGAAGCAGGTCAACATCGTGGACGAGACCGGCTGGTCGAAATCCAAGGTCAGCATGCTCCTCTCGGAGATGGAGGAAGAGGGCGATATCAGTAAGCTCCGCGTCGGTCGTGAGAACATCATCAGCCTCGACGGGCACGAACCGGACGCCGCCGGGTCGCCGCTCGACCGTTGAGGACCATCGGTTTTTTCGGTGCGAACTGTATCGGGAGCGATGCGTGTTCCCGCTTCAGAATGTGTCATACCGCGCCACGGCGCTTCCGAAACGCAACTGTTAAACAGTCCGTGCGATTACGATTGAGTACACACGCTCCGTTGGTGTAGTCCGGCCAATCATCTTGCCCTCTCACGGCAAGGACCAGGGTTCGAATCCCTGACGGAGCACTCTTTTGAGGAACGAGAGCAGGGAAGACGCGATTTGTCTTCCCATGTGACGAGAAAGAGCGCACACAGAAGGAATTCGAGCAGACGAGTCGCACGCCCGGAACGGCGCGGAGCGCCGCATGCCCGGACCGTCTCGGCGAGTTCGAATCCCTGACGGAGCATCCAAATTCTTCCCGTCTCCCAGTTTTGAGCGGTGGCCAGTGATGTATCATGCCTCTCAAGGTCAATCACGAAACGCGGACGACCGTATCACGCCGTAGTATAGCGATTCCATCAAATTGTCCGGCACTCGGACTCGCTGGATTTACAAGTCACTGATGGGAGCGCTGTCCATCGCTTTTCGAATCGTATACGGTTAAGAGGTCGGTTCTGCCAGTCGTTTCCCAAGTACTGCGAGAGCAGCCCCTGCAATCACCGCTAGTAAACCCGGACCCCAATAGTTGATATTTGGGGCACAGGACCCACCCGCTTGACCTGCTTGATCGAGGCACAAGGGATGTTGAAACGCAAGTATAAATGCAATAATTGCAGTTGTGATCGTAGCAAAACCCAGGATGCTGAGTGGGTTGGTCCACTCCGTGGTACTTCCCATGCATTACACGTACATCTCTACTATGCTAATAATCCCACCTCCTCAGAAAAATATAATTCGATCAAAGTGTATAATGTGGTCAACAACTGGTGTCGAGATATCCCGTCTCAGACGCTCTCGTTCGATTTCTTCTGTTGGTTCGCGATGAACGTCGAGATGACGGTGACGTCGAGGAGACCGACCACGATGAAAATCGCCGGGACGAACATCCCGTCGAGCGTGAAAAACAGCAGGACACCGAGGAGGACGATCATCACCCCGCTTCCCCTGATGAGGAATCGAACTTTCTCGTGGTCTTCCAATTCGCCGAAGTTCTGCAACGTTTCGAGAGGGCTTTTCATGTTGGTGGAGATGAAGATAATTAATATAGATATTACGGTTGCGATGAATAACAGGTGACTCCTCCTCGCCGATATCGTTCAGCAGCGGGTAATCGACGGTCACCATTTGTACCACGGCTCGGAGTAGTGGCGTTTAAGTATTCTCTCGATAATCTTCGGATATGACTGACTCGCTACTCGAATCATCCCCGGAACGAACGCTGCATATCGGACGCGACCGTCCGATTCGCATCAGCGCCGGACATCGACTGCTGCATCACGACGGGAAATGTAGCCGACCGCACGGCCACAACTACGAAATCGAGGTGACCGTGGTCGGCGAACTCACCGAGGAAGGGTGGGTCGTGGACAAGGGGGATATCACGTCGATAATCTCGGAATGGGATCACATGTTCCTGCTGGAGGACGGCGACCCGCTAGTGGAGGCGTTCGAGGAGAGCGGTGACGGGGCGGCCGTCGTCCTCTTCGAGGACCCGCCGACCGCCGAGGTGATGAGCCTCGAACTGGAACGCCGGTTCATGGAGGAGTTGCCCGACAACGTCTCCAAAGTCGGGGTACAGGTGAACGAGACGTCCGAACTCTGTGGTGCACCGGTCTGATCATGCCAGTGAACGCAACCGGTCCGGAAGAAACCGAACGCGATGAGGAAACTGGCTCGGACGAACCGTCGCTTCCCATCAACGAGTTGTTCTACTCGTTGCAGGGCGAGGGTAAGCTTGCGGGCGTTCCGAGCGTGTTCGTCCGGACGAGCGGCTGTAACCTTCGGTGCTGGTTCTGCGATTCGTATCACACCTCGTGGGAACCGACACACGCCCGGATGACGCTGGACGACATCGTCGCGGAGGTCGAGTCCTACGACGCGAACCACGTCGTCCTCACGGGCGGCGAACCGCTGGTTCACGGGGAGTCCGTCACCCTGCTCAACCGGCTTTCGGAACTGGGGTATCACACGACCGTCGAGACGAACGGGACGTTCCTCCCCGATGCACCGATCGATCTGGCGAGCGTCAGCCCGAAACTCGCCTCCTCGACGCCGACGCCGGAGAACGACCCGAAGGGCGACGGCGAGTGGGCGGAACGACACGAGGAACGACGGATCGATGTCGGGACGCTCGCGGGGCTCGTGGACGCGTACGAAACCCAACTGAAGTTCGTCGTCACCGACGACGCCGACCTGGAAGAGATAGAGGACCTGGTTTCGGCCGTTCGTGATGCCGCCGACGAACCGCTAGCCGACACGGACGTTCTCCTGATGCCTGAGGGAGCGACCCGCGACGGGTTGGACGAGAACCGTGAACGGGTCGCCGAACTGGCGATGGAGTACGGCTATCGATATACGCCGCGCCTGCACGTGGACCTGTGGAACGACGCCCCCGGAACCTGAACGCGAAAGACGAAACACGATATTCATGACATCGAACGATTCATCGGACGACTCGACTGCGACGGACGAACAGACCGAAAAACGCGCCGTCATCCTCGCCTCCGGCGGGATGGACAGCGCGACCGTGGCCTACGAAGCACGCGAACGCGGGTACGAACCGTACTTCCTGCACACGTCCTACGGTCAACGAACCGAGATGAAGGAGTTCGACTGCGCGAAGCGACAGGCCGAGGAACTCGACGCCGGATTCCTGCACGTCGAGACGAGCCACCTCGCCACGATCGGTGGATCGAGCCTGACCGACGACGAGATGGACGTCGAGGACGCCGATTTGGAGAGCGACGAAGTGCCGGACACCTACGTCCCGTTCCGGAACGCGAACCTGCTCTCGATGGCGGTCTCCTGTGCGGAAGCGAACGACTGCGATGCCGTCTTCATCGGCGCACACAGCGAGGACTTTTCGGGGTATCCCGACTGCCGCCCACAGTTCTTCGAGGCGTTCCAGGCCGTGGTGGACACCGGCACGAAGGACGAGACGAACATCGAACTCGTCGCGCCGTTCGTCGAGTTCCGCAAAACGGACATCGCGGAGCGCGGCGTCGAACTCGACGTTCCGTACGAACTGACGTGGAGTTGCTACCGCGCGGAGGAACCGGCCTGCGGAACCTGTGACTCGTGTGCGCTTCGCTTGCAGGCGTTCCGAAACGTCGGCGTGCGCGACCCGATCGAGTACGAGGAACGACCGGAGTACTGAGTACCGACTACCGAGTACCGAGTACTGATTACCGAGTACTGACTACTGGGACGCCGCGCTTTTTCCCCCGGTCGAAGCGACGTAGATCCCGGCGAGCACGACGGTTCCGCCGATGATGGTCGCGAGCCCCGGCGTCTGCCCGAGGATGAGTAACGCGAGGATCGTGCTCCCCACGGGTTCGCCGAGGAGTGTGACGCTCACGACGCTCGATTCGACGTACTTCAGCGCCCAGTTGATTATCGTGTGGCCGAAGATTCCCGGCCCGACGGCCATCCCGAGAAAGAGGAACCACTCCGTCGGTCGGTAGGCCGTAAGGGCGACCGTCGCGTCGCTGGTCAGTGCGGCACCGAACAGGACGACGGTGGTCACGCTGTACACGACCGTCACGTACGGAATCAGCGACACGCGCTGGCGGAGCGACCGCCCGGCGAGGACGTATCCCGCCGCCGCTATCGCCCCGACGATTGCGAGTCCGTTTCCGTACAGCGGCCGCGCCCTGGCGACGACGGCGTTCGAGAGCAGGCCGCTCAGCGACATCGCCACCATCCCGAGCAGTGCGACGAAAATTCCGATCATCGTTCGTCGGGTGACGCGTTCGTCGAGCAGCGCCCACGCGCCGACCATGACGAACAGGGGTTGGGATTGGACCAGCGTCACGGACGCCGCGACAGTCGTCCAGTCCAGACTCGCGAACCACGCGATGAAGTGTGCGGCGAGGGCACACCCCGTGACGACGGCGATGAACAGATCCCGCCCCGAGAAGGTTCGCAGGTCGTCCCGATACCGCGTGACCGCGAGCGGCGCGAGAAGGAGCGTCGTGAACAGCGACCGATAAAACGCCTTGATGATACTCGGCGCGTGACTGAGTTCGATGAGGATGGCGCTCGTGCTGACCGCGACGATGGCGACCGCGAGGGCCGCCATCGGGGACACCTCGTCCTCCACGCGCTCGACCATCCCGAACATTACGTGGGGGTTCCGCCGCGGGCCGGTTGAACGTTCCGAACGAGGAAAGCGACGAACTGCGGGAAATCGACCACCATCACATGTGCACCGGAATCCACGAGAGCCAGTGGACGACCCTCTCGGGCGGAATGAGCGGCTTGTGAAGCACCAACCAGTCAAGAAGCATCAGTCCGACGCCGTGGGCCACGACGGACGGAAGCAACGAATCGCAGTTGAAATCCACCACGCCGAACAGCACGTCCGTCGGTGCCGACAGCACGACTTCGATGGGCGGTTTTCCGAGGTGATGGAACGCATAGATCACCGGACTCACGAAGGCGCTCTTGTATCCGATCTTTCGCAGGCCGACGCAGAGAAACCCGCGGTAGTAGGTCTCAGCCGCGAGCACGACGATGAACTGCTTTACCGAGTGCGGGAGAAAGCTCCCGAGCGCCGCGCTCGTCTCCCACATCGGGTAGTACGTCCGAATGGTCGGCAGCGACGACCCGACGACGTAAATCGGAATCACGAACGCCGCGAGAATCAACGTGTTGCGTATCGCCTTTCGATCCACCCGATAGCCAAGGTGACGGCCGTGCGTTATCGCCAGTACGCCGGGAATCAGGATGTACAGCGTCGTGTCGCGGATGACGCGTAGGTTCAGGCTGCCTCCCGTGCTCGGTAGGTACGACCACGAAACCGTGATGATCCCGCCGACGAGGAACGTTAACTGTACCCACGAGAGGCCGAACGACCCGTCCTCGACGTTTCGGGAGAAGTTCACGAATCGTCGGCGGTCGGGACCGGACCCGTGCCGATAACGTCGCGAACTGCGCCGGTAAACGCCTGTTCGGTCTGGAAGTACGTCATCTCGACTTCCTCCAGAATGGCGTCGAGTTGCTGTGGTCCGTCCGGCGTTCGAATCGTCTCGCTTCCTTCCCGGCGCGCGATTTCGCTCTTCTGAATGGGCCAGAACAGCCGCGAAGAGATTCGCGCGATAGGTGCGCCATCGACGGGTTCACCGTCGCCGAGTTCGACGGCGGGTCCCTCGTCTTCGTTATCGTCGGCCATACCGTGGGGTTTGCGAGGGCGCGGATTATGCTTTTCGAACCCACCTTTTACGACGGGAAGTTGACGGCGGTTTCGTAAACGACACGAAACCGCCGTCGCTTCCCTGTAAAAGCTGGACCAAAAGCACTCCTCCCTCCCGGTGGTCGGTCGTCGGCCCGGAAAATCTTCGATTTTCCGGAGTCTCAAAATCGTGGTGCGATTTTGATGGCTCGAAAGACCTGCGGTCTTTCGATGGAATTTCTGGCGATTGGCGGCTGTGTCGGTTGCTGACTCTGGCGGTTGTGTCAATGCGAGATTTCTGGGCGGTTGCGTCACCAGCCTACCGCTCCCTTCGGTCGCTCGAGACTCGTCGTCTTCTGGACCAATCAGATCGTAGTTGTTTCCGGGAGGTCGTAGAACAGTCGGTAAAGTAGAAAGAGAGATAGTCGTCTCAGTATCCGATTTCCGACGCACTATCGAATCCATGTACAATAATTCTGATGGCTGTCTGACGTAGTAGTTTAGTAGGAGGACTCCAATGGCAGACACATGACAAGCCTCGGGGAAACGTACGAAGGGCACGGCGGCGTGAAAAAGCGCCCCCGGCGTCTCTATCTCGGCGTCGGCCTGTTTCTCGTCGGGTCGTTGCTCGTCGTCGTGGGAATCCTCGCGGCGACGACGAACCTGTTCTCGGCCGTCGGGTTGGACATGTACGGCGCACGGAAGTTCGCGGGTATCTCCGCCGGACTGGGCGTCCCCGCCGTTTTCGTCGGTGTGTTCGTCGTCCTCCCGGCGACGAGCGACCGCGTGCGCGCGGCGGCGGCCATCGGGTCCAGCATCACGGTTCTCGGCGTCGCCATGTTCTGGTACGCCTACCCGCATCACTGGGCCGGACACGGCCAACACCTCACGCTGCCCGTCGTCGCCGTCTACTTCGTCGGCCTCATGACGACGTTTTGGTGTCTGTTCACCGCCGTCGTCAACTTCAAGACGCGGAACGACCCCGGCGGGACCGTCACGATGGAAGTCACGGGAAAGGGCGAGACGAAAATCGTCGAAGTCGAGAAACCGCGCGGGTTTGGCGGCATCGGCGTCTTCGGCGACGATCCGACCGGCATGGAATCGCCCAGCGCGAAAGCGACCCCCACCGCCCCCGTTAGTGACGGCGGCGCGGCGAGCGACGACATTACCTCGCCGATGGATACCGACCGGCCGTCCGCTTCGTCCCCGGTGGGCCCGACGGACGCGTACTGCGGCAACTGCGTCCACTTCGATTACGTCCGTACTGACACCGGGATGACACCGTACTGCGGACTCCACGACCGGCGAATGACCGACATGGACGCCTGCGACCGCTGGCAGTCCAACCGCTAGAGTTTCGATAGCGTCTCTTCGACCGACTCCCAGTGGCTTCCCTTCCAGAATAGCTTTCCACAGTCCCGACACCGCCATACCCTCTTTCCGTCGGGGACGTGTTCCGGTATCTCCTTTCCCTCACGCTCCCGAACCAGTCGCCCGTTACAGTCCGAACAACGAGCGGGTTCGGAGAGCGAGAGTGAAAATCCGTGCTCCCGCAGTTCTCCCAATTGGTCCTCCACGTCGAGCGACTCGATGCAAATCGCGTCCTCGGAACGCCCCGCGAGTTCCACGTCCCGCGTGAGGAGCGTCCTGTCCTCCGATTCGGCCAGTTCGAGAATCACGTCGTCGTCCTCGACACCCCTGTCCAGCGCGTACGCGGCGTCGTAGCCACACATCCGTAGATACGTCGCGAGCTTTCCCAACATCACGTCAAGAAAGAGGCGGTCCATCAGTGCAGGAACTCGCGGACGCCCGCGGCGTCGCGGGTGTTGAGCACGTCGCGCGCCTCGGCCCAACCGCGCCGCGCGGTGTGAATCCCGTACCTGATGTTCCCGTACTCACCGGGGCTGTGAGCGTCGGTGTCGATGGCGATGGTCGCGCCCTCCTCGACCGCGACCTGCACCGCCGCACCCCAGAGGTCGAGACGGTGCGTGTTGCTGTTGATTTCCAGTGCGACGCCGTTGTCCGCGGCGGCGCTCGCCACTTCGCGCACGTCGAAATCGTGGCCCGGTCGTCGATTGATGAGTCGGCCGCTCGGGTGGCCGAGAATATCGACGCTCGGATGTTCGATCGCCCGAATCAGCCGGTCGGTGGCGTCACCGTCCAGGCTGCTGTGCGGCGAGGCGACGACGATGTCCAGTTCGGCGAGCACGTCGTCACCGACGCTGATTCCGCCGTCCGGATCGATGTTCGCCTCGACGCCGGTGAACACGTCGATGGGGGCGTCCTCGGCGGCCGCACGTACCTCGGCTATCTGTTCTTCGAGTTCCTCGTCGTCCAATCCGACGCCGCCGACCATCCCGGACCCCGTCGCGTGGTCGGAGATGACGATGTAGTCGTGGCCGAACTCGGCCGCACCCTCGATCATCTCCGCGATGGTGTTGTTCCCGTCCGACCAGTTCGTGTGCAGGTGGAGGTCGCCGCGCACGTCGCCCTCCTCGATGAGGTCGGGGAGGTCGTCGTTCAACGCGGCGTCGATTTCTCCGTTGTCCTCGCGCATCTCCGGTGCGATGAGCGGCAGGCCGAGCGCCTCGTACATGCTGGCTTCCGTCTCGCTCGCGACCTTCTCGCCGACGCGCTGGCCTGCGTCGGGGTTCTCGACATCACTCACGTCGAACACGCCGTACTCGTTCACCTTGTACCCCTGTTCGATGGCGTAGTTCCGCAGGGTGATGTTGTGGTTCTTGCTTCCGGTGAAGTACTGGAGCGCGCTGCCGAACTCCTCGGGGACGACGACGCGGAGGTCGATGCGCATGTCCGAGACGCGGATAGCGGCCTTGTCGGTCCCCGACTCGATGACCTCCGTCGCCCGCTCCCAATCTGTGAACGCTTCGATGACCGCCTCCTTCTCGTCTTCCTCGCTCTCTGCGAGCACGTCGATATCTCCGATGGTCTCGCGCCAGCGCCGAAGCGACCCGGCGAGTTCGTGCCGCCCGACGGACGGAATCCCGTCGAAGAAGGCGAGCACTTGGTCCCCGACCGGCCGAGCGTCGCCGAGCAGTTCCCGCCCCCGTACCGTCCGGGCGAACTCGATCCCGTCGAGGATGTTCTCCTCCGTCTTGGGACCGTAGCCCTTGATCTCCTGAATCTCCCCCTCGCGGGCCGCGTCCTCCAAGTCGTCCAGCGTTCGGATACCGAGTTCCTCGTAGAGGCTCCCGACCGTCTTCGGGCCGACGCCCTCGACGCGCGTCAGTTCAACCATCTCGACGGGGAGGTTCTCGCGTTCCTCCTCCAGTTCCTCGATTTCGCCGGTCTCGAAGTATTCGATGACTTTGCTCGCAATCGAGTCGCCGACCTGCGGGATTTCCCCGACTGCGTCGGGTCCCTGCTCGGCCAACTCCGCGATGTCCTCCGGGTAGTCGCGGATATTGTCCGCCGCCCGACGGTAGGCCTGCGGTTTGTACTGGACGTCTTGCGCTTCGACCAAGTCGGCGTACTCCTCGAACAACGCCGCGACTTCCTCGTTTCGGCTCATAATCGTGATCGTTTCCCGCTGCTTTCGTTGCCGAGCGCCTGCTGGAGGAACGACATCCACCGTTTCTGGTCGGCGGCCTCCTTGGCACTCCCTTCGGCTTCCAGATTCGTCGGCCCGAGGTTTTCGAGCGCGTTCAGCGCGCGGTCGATGCCGATGATGCTTTCGACCAACTGTTCGCCCTCCTCCTTGGTGATGTCCGCTTCTTCCAGCCGTTCCTTGCGCTGGAGGCGCTCGCGGCGCAGGTTCCGTTTCGCCCGCTCCACGCGGTCGCGTTCGCCCTCCGGGATCGTTTCCCGACGTTTGATTTCGAAGACGAACTCGCGGAGGTCGATCTCCTCTCCCTGCACCGAAATCGACTCGGGAATCGACGCGCCCAGGGTCGCGCTTTCACGTTCGACCCGCTCCAGCAGTCCTTTTCGTTCGTACTCCTTCACATCCCATACTCCTCGGCCAGCAGTCAAAAGCTTCCTGCCCTCTGTACTCGGGACATCACCCGACCGAACTTTCGGGGTCGGCCGACGACCACGACGACCCGGACACGCTGACCGACCAACTGCTGTGGCTTCTGGAATCCGGCTTCGGCCGGTGACAACCATCCGACAGTTCTACAATTTCCCTGTCTACTGTGCGCGGAAATCCGACTCGTTCGACGGTTTCTCGGCGCTCGATTTTGTCCCCTATTTTCCACGTCCGCCACGCACCCAAACCCATTTGACCGGTCGGTTCAAACCATGGAACAATGGCGCAATGCGACGTGTGTGGGCAGAACGAGAATATGCCGTACCAGTGCCGGATGTGCGGCGGGACGTTCTGTGCCGAGCACCGACTCCCGGAGAATCACTCCTGTCCGGGGTTGGACAAGTGGAACGACCCGGAGGGAGTGTTCGACAGTGGCTTCGATGACAGTGCGAACAACAGCGGCGGTCGATTCAGCGCCGCCGCCCGCACTGGCGGCCCGCTGAGCTACTTCCGCGGGAATATGACGTTCGTGTTCCTCGCGCTGATGGTTGGGACGTTTATCGCGGAAATCGTCGTCCTCAACGTGATGGGGGATGTGGCGCTGTTCGACAAACTGTTCGTCCTCCAGACGAATCACATCGCCCGCGTCTGGACGTGGGTCACGTCCATCTTCGCACACGACCCATACAGTTTCTTCCACATCCTCTTCAACGGTATCGTGCTGTACTTCTTCGGACAGGTGCTGGAGCGGTACATCGGGAGCAAGAAGTTCACCGCGTTGTTCCTCGGGAGCGGTATCCTCGCCGGACTGGCACAGGTCGGCGTCGTCGGATTGATGGGCGGAAACGCCGCAGTTCTCGGCGCGAGCGGCGCTATCATGGCCGTCATGGGGGTCCTCACGGTTCTGAACCCGAACATGAAGATTTACATCTACTTCATCCTCCCGGTGCCGCTCTGGGTGGCGACCATCGGCTTCGCCATCTACTCCGGATTCGTGAGCGTCTCCGCCGGACCAGGCGCGAACGGCGTCGCCCAACTGGCCCACCTGACCGGGCTGGGAATCGGCCTGCTGTACGGCGCTTGGTTGAAAAACCGCGGTACGGGTGGTCCCTCCGAACTCGATATCGGCGGGGGCGGTGGACGTGGCGGGATGGGTGGCGGAGGCCGCCGCCGGTTCTGATGAAATGACCGACCTCGCCCACCCCGAATTCGTTCCGGACGCGTCGCTCTCGCGCGAGGAGATGGAAGCGCTCCAGTACGAGGTGGCGGAGACGGCTATTTTCGAGGACGCGTTCGACTTCGACGCGGAGAGCGTTCGTGCGGAAGCGACCGACGAGGAGCAGACGCACCTGCCGACCGGTGACGAGACGCCCACAACCGATGAATCCCCCGTCGTCGTCGGTGTGGACCAAGCCTTCATCGACGACCTCGCCGTGAGCGCGCTCGTCGCGTCGCGGGACGGGGAGGTCGTGGAGCGCGTCCACGCCGCCGTCGAGACGGAGATTCCGTACATCCCCGGACTGCTGTCGTTCCGGGAGGGAACCGCAATTTTGCGCGCCTTCGAGAAGTTGACCGTCTCGCCCGACCTCGCCGTGGTGGACGGAAGCGGACGGATTCACTTCCGGCAGGCCGGAATCGCCACGCACATCGGCGTGATGCTGGACCTGCCGACCGTCGGCGTCGCCAAGAACCTGCTCTGTGGCGAGTTGCGCGACCCGCCGCAGGGGCACATGGACGCAGGCGAGCGCGTGCCGGTCGTTGCGAACTCGCGGGTCAGCGCGCCCGACGGAACGGTCATCGGGTACGCGCTCCAGTCGCGTCAGTATCCGAACCCCGAGAAGCGCCACATCAACCCGTTGTACGTTAGTTCGGGCCATCGCGTGAGCGCCGAGACGACCGCGGATTTGGTCTGGCAGCTCTGTGCGGGTTACAAACTTCCCGAACCGACGCGGCGGGCGGATGCCTACGCTGATGACGTGAAGGAAACCGTTGATACTTAGCCACCCCCGTCCGAAGGAAACCCCATGGCTGAGACTGTGCTGATAACTGGCTGTTCGTCGGGAATCGGTCGGGAGGCTGCGCTCTCGTTTCTCGCGGACGGCTGGGAAGTGTATGCGACCGCTCGAAACCCCGCCGATATCGAGACGCTCGGGGAGAAGGGCTGTACCATTTCGACGCTCGACGTCACCGAGGACGAGGATGTGGAGCGCGTCATCGGGAGGATCATCGACGAGCACGGCCACCTCGACTGCCTCGTCAACAACGCGGGCTACGCTCAGCCCGGTCCCGTCGAGGACGTGCCGATCGAACAGGTTCACGCGCAGTTCGACGTGAACGTCTACGGGCCGCTTCGACTGGCCCGCGCCGCATTGGAGCACATGCGCGAGCGCGGAAAAGGGACCATCATCAACGTCTCCAGCGCGGTCGGCCGCGTGGCGGTGCCCGGCATGGGAATCTACAGCGGGTCGAAGTTCGCGCTGGAAGGTATCTCGGACTCCCTTCGCGGCGAAGTCTCCGAGTACGACGTGGACGTCGTGTTGGTCGAACCCGGCCCGGTCGACACCGAGTTCTACGACCGCGCGAGCGACGAGGTCGAAGGCGTCGAGCGCTCCGGTGGATACGAAAGTTTCTACAAGATGTACGGCGACCGGCAGGCCATCGACGGCGGCATGCCCGGCGCGGTCCACCCCAAGGAAGTCGCCGACACCATCCTCGACGCGGCGAACGTTCAGCACCCGAACGTCCGCTATCAGGTCGGGACGATGGCGCGGATAACCGAGTACGCGCGCATCCTTCCCGCCGCGTGGCTCGACAAACTGTACGGGACGTTCTCCGACCTCTCGACCAATGACTGGGTCAAGAAGTTCTTCGACTGATTCGGGAAGCGCGACGAGTGGGCGTGTTTGATTCTTTTGTGATTGCAGTTCCGGAGATAATTACCTCGAAAGTCCCCGCTCGCTTCGTTGTGCTGTTTTCGATTGTTTTACGAGTGCAGTTGCTGGGACGTAGACCGCCTCGAAAGCCCCCGCCCGCTCGCGGCCGCTCGACCGACATCTTGGTTCGACTCGCTTCGCTCGTCTTCACCAAGAGAGGTCGCCGAGACGCCCACGATACACGCGAGCGGGCGGCCCCTTTCAACCCACCCACACCACCGCACCGCCCCGCACCACAATCCTCCCCAGCCGATTCCTTCGCTCCTTTTAGTCGCTCAGTCATCCCTTGCGCGATAGCCAATCAGACCCTCGGATGACCGCTATCCTCGGGCCTGCTGGCCCGCGCGCCACTCGGTTGGATAGGCTGCACGATACGGTTCAACCGCACGGCGCGCGACGGAAGGAGCGTCGGAGCGAATCGGCTGGGGAGGCGTGTGGGCGGTTGCGGGGCGGATGCGGTAATTCATGCGGCTCGGTACTTGCAGTCTCAAAATACAGACACCTCGTAGCAAGCGGGGGCTTTCTACGTCGTCGTCGCGGTAGTTATGTTCTCAGTAAAATGTTGGCGTTCCCGTCGAATCAGTCCAAACAGGCGGCGACGACGCGCAACATCTCCTCGCCGCGAACCTCGTCGGCGAACAGCGGGACGCGTTTGATGGTGTGCCCGCGGAACACGTCCTGTGCTTCCCGAAGCGCGCCCTGTTGGACCTCCCAGCGCTGTTGGCAGAACTCACAGTCGTCGAGGTTCGGGGTGGCGAACCGATCCGAATCGACCGAATCGGTCACGTCCGCGAGGTTCTCCATCACGCGGTTGACGACGACGGTTCCGACCGGGATTCCGAACTCCTCCAGTCGCGCGAGCAGGCGCTTGGATTCGAAGACGCTCATCTCCTCGGGAATCATGACGACGCGGAAGTCGGTCCGCGACGGGTCCCGCAGCGTCGTCCGGAGTTCCTGAATCCGTTCCTTGAGCACGTCGAGATTCTCCATTCCTTCCTCGGGGTCCGCACCGCCGCCGAACACGTCCTTCACGCCGTCCATCATCCCGCTCAATCGCTGGCGCAGGCTCATCATCCGGCCCACCATCGTGTCCATCAGTTCGGGCAGTTCCAGCAACCGGAGGGTGTGGCCCGTCGGCGCGGTGTCCACGACGACGCGGTCGAACCGCTCGTCGTCCAGAAACTCGATTAGCTTCTGCATCGCGGCGGCCTCGTCCGCGCCGGGCATCGCCCCGCCGAGGAGCGACGCCATCGGGCCATCCTCCTCGTCGCCGAGCATGCCGCCGAGCGGACTCCCTTCGCCCATCATTCCGGCCTGTTCCTCCAGCGCGGCGTCCGGATCGATCTCCGCCGCGTAGAGGGGAATATCCTCCCGAATGCGCGTCGCTTCCGCCGGAATGTCGTACTCGAACGTGTCCGACAGGGAGTGTGCCGGGTCGGTCGAGACGACGAGCGTTCGCGTTCCATCGCGCGCGCTCGCCAGCGCCGTCGCGGCGGCCATCGTCGTCTTTCCGACGCCGCCTTTGCCGCCGTACAGCACGTACTCAGGTGCATCGATCCCCGCGGGGACGACGTCCTCGTCGATTTGCTCGACGGGTTCCACGTCGATTTCGGCCATACCGGTGCTATCGGGCCGAAGTTTACGTACCTTCTGTTGTCGGCATCACGAAGGCGAAGCGAATGTAGTTGGAATCCACTCCACTCGACACTCTGTTTTCTCACCACCCTATTCGCAACCTTTCCCGTAACCCGTCTCCTTTTGCCGTCCGGTTCCCAACCCACTCCCAATGACTCTCACCAAGCGGATCATCCCGTGTATCGACGTGGACTTGGACGACGACGGGAACCCGGCGGTGTACACCGGCGTCAACTTCGAGGACTTACAGTACACGGGCGACCCCGTCGAGATGGCGCGCCAGTACAACGAGGCGGGCGCGGACGAGTTCGTCTTCCTCGACATCACGGCCAGCGCGGAC
Organism: Haladaptatus sp. AB618; assembly: GCF_024136965.1. Taxonomy (NCBI): domain Archaea; kingdom Methanobacteriati; phylum Methanobacteriota; class Halobacteria; order Halobacteriales; family Haladaptataceae; genus Haladaptatus; species Haladaptatus sp. AB618. The sequence continues at coordinate 599,024 of NZ_JAMYJX010000002.1, forward strand.
GGCCGCGAGACGATGTTGAACGTGGTCTCCTCTGTCGCCGACGAGGTGTTCATCCCGCTGACCGTCGGCGGCGGCATCCGAACCCGCGAGGACATCAAGGAGACGCTGCGCGCCGGAGCGGACAAGGTGTCCATCAACACCGCCGCGCTGGAGCGCCCGGAACTCGTGACGGAGGGGGCGACGGCGTTCGGCAGTCAGTGTATCGTCATCAGCGTCGACGCCCGCAGGCGGTTCGACGAGGAGGGTGAACACTACGAACAGGTGGACGGCGAGTCCTGCTGGTTCGAGTGCACGGTCAAGGGCGGCCGCGAGGGGACCGGTATCGACGTGGTCGAATGGGCGAAGGAAGCCGAATCGCGCGGCGCGGGCGAGTTGTTCGTCAACTCCATCGACGCGGACGGGACGAAGGACGGTTACGACGTCCCGCTGACGAAGGCCGTCTGCGATTCGGTTTCGACGCCCGTCATCGCTTCGTCGGGGTGTGGCGGCCCGGAGGACGCGTACGAGGTGTTCACCGACGCGAACGCGGATGCGGCGCTCGCGGCGTCCATCTTCCACTTCGGCGAGTACTCGATTCGGGAGGTAAAGGAGTACCTCGCGGACCGTGACGTGCCGGTTCGGATGTGACTTTCCGGTCACTCGTCGTGCATCACGAAGACCGAAACGAAATACGAACCCGAAAACTCAGGCGCTCGTGAACGCTTCGTGGAACGCGCCCGTTTTGTCTTTGACGTTCTGTGCACCCGCCTCCAAGGCGTCGATGGGATCGACCCCGTCCTCGGTTTTGACGGTGAGGAGGGGGTCAGTCTGTCCACCCGACTGCTCGGGGTTCAGGTCGTAGGTCGCCGCCGCGACGCCCTCGGTTTCGAGGAGTGCACCCTTCAACACGTTCATGAAGGTGTGGTCCTCGCCCCCGATTTCGATCCGGAGTTCCGTATCGCTCTTCTCGATAACCCGCAGTTCCATACCACTGAATTCTCCATTCTCGCGTTTCAATCTTGCGAACGCGTGTTTCCGTGTTCACGGATCGCCGCATCGAGGTGGGAGCGTTCGAACTGGCGCTTGGAGAGCACCTGCTCGACAGCGAGCGCTCGGGAGCGGGGAAAACGGGAAAACGAGTTCGCGGTCAGAAGTCGATCTGCGAACCGAAGTAGATCACGACGACGAGGAAGATCCACACCGCGTCCACGAAGTGCCAGTACATCGAGACGGTCGTCACGGAGACGTGACGATCCGCGGAGTACTGCCCGTACAGCGAACGAACCAACACGATGCCCAGGAGCACCGCACCCATCGTCACGTGCAGCCCGTGCAGTCCGGTCAGACCGAAGAACGCGCTGTTGAACACGCCACCGGTGAAGGTGAATCCCTTTTCGATGATGAAGTCGTAGTACTCGTACACCTGCCCGCCAAGGAATATGACACCCAGCACGAGCGTCGTTGCGAGACCGGCGATGAATCCACTCCTGTTGTTCTTTCTGAGTTGGATGTGCGCCCAGTGAATCGTGACACTGCTGGCCAGTAGCAGTATCGTGTTGATGAACACGATCGAACTGACGACGTCGGGAACCTCTCCGATTGACGGGGGCCACGTCCCGACCCGGATGAAGAAGTAGTAGACGAACCCGGCACCGAACGTCGCGATTTCGGTGCAGAGGAACATTATCATCCCGAAGCGTAGCTTCGGCGAGCCGGATGACTCCTTGCTCCAGAAGTGCTTGACGAAGGCGTGATACACCCACCCGTACAGTCCGCTGAGGAAGACCGCGGCGGCACAGATGAACACGATGGGGCCGACGTTCGGCCCGACCATGGTGTCCCCGCCGTGTCCCAGAATGTACAGTGCGGCACCGACGTAGAACCCTGATGCGCCGAGTACCGTGATGATCGGCCACCACGACGCCTCGCCGAAGCCTTTCGGCCAGTCTTCGACGGCCGGGAGGTGATGGCCGTGCTCCTCTGTCGAATCGTCCGTTACCGTCATACAGAGACGGTTGCGGCCCGACTACTAAAAATGCACCCAAAGGCGCTCGTCGGACGAACTGTCGGCGATGGTTTCAGTATGCCTGAGTCATCACTACGGAATCATCATCGAAACGGAAAAAATCGGTATTACGCCGACGAGTTGTTGCCGCCTGCAGTACTGTTACCGCTCGAACTGTTGTTGCCACCCGCAGTACTGTTGTTACCGCCGCTGCTCGAACTGTTGTTCCCGCCGTTGCCGCTCGAACTTCCGCCGGAGTTCTTCTTCTCCTGCTGTTTCAGCCACTTTTCGTACTTGGCGTTCGAGACGACGTGCACCTTGCTCAGCATGACCGAGTGACCGGAGCCACAGTACTCAGCACAGTACACCTGATACGTGCCTTCCTTCGTGACTTTCGTCTTGATGGTGTTGTTCTCGCCCGGTATCGCGTCCTGTTTCAATCCGAGTTTGGGAACGTGGAACGAGTGTATCCAGTCGGTCGACGTGACGTTGAAGTACACCGGTCTGTCCTTCGGGATGTAGAGGTCCGTCGACCCCGTGATGTTGTGCTCGGGGTAGTTGTAGGTCCAGAAGTAACGCTGACCGATGACGTCGACGGTGACCGCGTTCGGTTCCTTGTTCATCGTGTCCTTCGGCGTCACCGTGACGTACTGGTTCGCCATGACACCGTAGGATGCGACACCGACGAAGAGGAGGACGATTGCGGTTGCGACCGTCCACGTGATTTCGAGCCGTCGGTTCTCCTTCGTCGGTTTCGGGTCGTCGTTGTTGCGGAACTTCCAGACGGTGTAGAAGAGAATCCCCTCGACGAGGATCGAGATGGGGATCGCCGCGTACAACAACTGGCTGTTGAGCGTCCGAATCAGGGAGTCTGTCGTCGAATTGTAGGCCGCTACAGGGTCGACAGCGACCGCGAGGAACATCGCGCCGAGGGCCGCGATGAGTCCCATCCGCTTGGAATCCATATTGGCCTAGCCTTCGGAAGTGATCCATAAATATGTGCTGACTTCACTGCCGTCGAAAGTCGGATGGTCTAAGTACGCGGGGATACAATTCGTCAGACAACGGTGCCATTGCAGGATTCCTCATCCGGACGGTTCGAACGTGCACTGACAGCGACCGTTGTCGGCGTCTATCTCCTGGTCGTCGTCGGTGCGACGACCTCGCTCGTCAACGCCGTCTCCGCGTGCCCGACGTGGCCCGCCTGCAACGGCCATTGGATCGTTCCGTTCCACGATCCGAAACTCATCATCGCGTGGACCCATCGCGTGGTCGCGCTCGTCGTCGGCCTGCTGTTGTTCGCCACGACCGTGCTGGCGTTCCGTCGTAACTCCAGACCGCGCGTGAAAGCGGGAATCGGATTCGCCGCGATACTCTACCCGATACAGGTCGTCCTCGGCGCGTATGCGGCCACCTCCGCGACGACGACCTCGTTCGCCGACATCCACCTCGTCGTCGGCATGGCGATCTTCACCGGTGTCGTCCTCGCGCTCGCGTGGACGCTCGAACCCGAAGAGTCGGACGGGGCGGTCGGTATGACGTTCACCGACCCGGAACCCATCGACGAACCGACCGAAACCGGCGACCTCGTCGGCATCACGGCGACCGCGTACGCCTACTTCCGCCTGATGAAACCGCGTTTGATGTGGTTGCTCTGTCTCGTCGCCTCGGCGGGGATGGCGCTCGCGGCCGGATCCGATACGTTGCAGGTGAGTACCATCGTCGCCACGCTCACCGGTGGTGTCCTCTCCATCGGCGCGAGCGGGACGTTCAACCACGTCCTCGAACGCGACGTGGACAAGCGGATGAACCGCACCGCTGACCGTCCCGCCGCGACGGCACAGATTCCGCTTCGGAACGCCATCGCCTTCGGCTTCCTACTGGCCGCCGCGTCACTGGCCGTCTTCCTCTCGGTGAACCTGCTCGTCGCCATCTTCGGCCTGTTCGCCATCGTGTTCTACAGCGTGATCTACACGCTCATCCTGAAGCCGAACACGGTGCAGAACACCGTCATCGGCGGGTTAGCCGGGTCACTTCCGGCGCTCATCGGCTGGGCCGCCGTCTCCGACGATGTCGGTCTGCCTGCGCTGGTGCTGGCCGGCGTCATCTTCCTGTGGACGCCCGCCCACTTCTACAACCTCGCGCTGGCGTACAAGGACGACTATGCGCGCGGTGGATTCCCGATGATGCCCGTGGTTCGCGGCGAGGCCGAAACCCGAAAACACATCCTGCTGTGGTTGGGTGCGACGCTGCTCGCGTCGGGGGTCCTCGCCACGGTGACGACCCTCGGTTGGTTGTACGCGCTCACGACCATCGTGTTCGGGGTGGTCTTCCTGGTCGCGGTCGTTCAACTCCACCGCGAACGCGACGACAAGGCGGCGTTCCGCTCGTTCCACGCGTCGAACGCCTACCTCGGGGCGCTGTTGCTCGCCATCGTCGTCGATTCACTCGTACTATGAGCACCGCATTCACACGCTATCGGCCGTCCCACGAATCGCTGCTGTTGGGAGCGGTCGTGCTGAACGCGGAGTTGTTCGCGCTGCTGGCCTTTCTCGCCGTCAAGGGACTGTCCCACGGCTATGGCTTCCGTTACCTGCTCTACCCCTTCATCTGGATAAACGTCGGGCTGTACGCGGTGTGGAAGACGAACCCGGTTCGAACGAACGAGCGCGACCGGTGGGTCGCGCTCGCCATCGGTATCGGGTATTTCGTCGTCGTCGCGTACTTCGGCGGCCTGTTCGGCCGCACCGGTGCGCTCCCCGGTTCGCTGGCGAACGGGTTTCGAATCTCGTGGCTCCCGCCGGGATGGGGACCCGCACTGCTGTATCACAACAGCGTGTTTCGCGTCGAGATTCTGCCGTTCAAACTGATCGGCTACCTCTCGCTCGCGTATCTCGTCTACGCCACCGTCCTCGACGCGGCGGGATCCGCGGTTTCTGGGCTCCTCGGTCTGTTCTCCTGCGTGAGTTGTTCGTGGCCCATCGTCGCGTCGCTCATCACGGGGGTCGCTGGCGCGGGATCGGGACTCGCCGCGACGGTTTCGTCCGGTTCCTACGACATCTCGACGGTCGTGTTCGTCGTCACCGTCCTGTTGCTGTACTGGCGGCCGACGATTCGGTGGGGACGACAAAGTTCATAGCATCCCACCCGCCGTCGAAAAACGAATCGAGCGACTGCGGCGGGCGATGGAGAGAGAACTGGGGGAGGTCGATGGAGCGGGTATCGGTCGGATTGATGGGCTGAACGTGGACGATGCTGAATAATTATTCGGGCAAAACTATCTTGGCTCAGTCAGTTCCGCTTTCGATGTGATGTCGGTCGACGGACCGCTTGGTGGTCGAATCGAACTCCTTACTTAGCAACGGCGAGAAGTTCCGGGCATGTCCGACGCACTCGTCGCCGAGAACGTTCGGAAGGAATACGGCGACACCGTCGCACTGAACGGTGTCTCCCTCTCGGTCGGCGCGGGCGAAGTGTTCGCGCTCATCGGGCCGAACGGGGCGGGCAAGACAACACTCATCCGGTCATTGACCGGGACGATGACTCCCGACGGCGGGAGCGTTTCCATCCTCGGTGCACCACCCGGTAACGTGGACAAGTCACGGGTGGGACTGCTTCCGCAGTCGTTCGACCCTCCGGCCCGGCTTTCGGCCCGCGAACTCGTCGCGTACTACGCGGGCCTGTACGACGGTGCCCGTGACCCCGACGATGCCCTCGCCGACGTCGGTCTCACCGACACGGGTGACACGTGGTACGAGAACCTCTCCGGGGGACAGCAACGCCGGGTCTGTGTGGCCGCGACGCTGGTCAACGACCCCGACATCCTCTTTCTGGACGAGCCAACGACCGGAATCGACCCGGCCGGACGCCGCGCGCTCTGGGGACTCGTCGAGGACCTCGCGGACGGCGGAACGACGGTCTTTCTGACGACCCACTACATGGCCGAAGCGGAACAACTGGCCGACCGGGTCGGACTCCTCGCGGACGGCGAAATCGTCGCCGTCGGAACGCCCGACTCGCTCATCGGCGAGTACGGCGGCGAGAGCCGACTCGTCGTGGAAACCGCGACCCCGCGGTCCTCCGTCGAGATGGGATACACCGTCGAGGAGACCGAATCCGGACTGGTGTTCGACGGCGTCACTCCCGCCGACATCGGGGAGGTCGTCACGGACTTGAACAGCCGCGGTGTCGAGTACGAGGCCCTGACGTGGACCGAACCGGACTTGGAGGACGTGTACCTCAGACTGACAGGCGCACCGCTCGGGCCGGAAACCACGCGTCGTGCCGGTGAGGCCGCCATCGTCGGAGGTGACCAATGACGTCGTTCGGTCGCGTCCGGTCGGAGGCCGGTGCGGCGTGGCGGTCGTTCCTCCGCCGTCGCACCGCCGTGTTCTTCACGTTCTTCTTCCCGGTCATCCTCATCCTCATCTTCGCGGTGCTGGTGCAGACGAATCCGGGTTCGGGTGGCTCGGGCGGCCTGTTCTCGAAACCCCCGGCGTACTACCTGCCGGGCTACCTCGCCGTCGTCGTGCTGTTCACGCCCCTCTCGCGCGTCGGGAGTTCGGTCTCCCGGCACCGCGAGTCGAACCGCTTCGAGAAGTTGGCGACCACGCCGCTCACCAGAGCCGAATGGCTGCTCGCACACACCCTCGTCAACGTCGTCATCATCGGCCTCGCGGGCGTCATCATCCTCGTGCTAATGACCCTTGTGACGAGCACGGGCGTCTCCCTCGCCACGTTGCCCGCCGTCGCGGTCTTCATCGCGCTGGCGGTCGCGCTGTTCTGCGGTCTCGGTTCGCTGCTGGGGAGTTACGCCGGGTCCTCGGACGGCGTCATCGCCGCCAGCAACGCCATCGCCCTGCCGTTGTTGTTCCTCTCGGACACGTTCGTCACGCCGGACCTCCTGCCGTCGTGGTTCCGTCCCATCATGAACATCTCGCCGCTGACCTACTTCGCACGCGGCGTCCGAACCCTGACGTACTCCCACGGGGCCGTCGGCGGTGACTTGGTCGTCCTCGCCGCCCTCGCCGTGTTGTTCTTCCTCGCCGGGTCCTACGCGATTCCGGAGACGGACTGATCGGCGCTCTCGCCCCACGTTCGTCGTGACCGGACAGGGGCTTTCGAAGCCTCTCATCGGCGCGAAACATCACACGAGAACTACAATCAACCCCAATTCGTGACGAGCGTCGTCACTCGAAACGAGTCGATCTACTCCTGCAGAACGAGCCGTCTTCCGTCCATATCTCCACCTTGTGACGAGAAGCACTTAAACGAAATCCCCCAGTCACGCCGTCGAATCCGTTTCTCCGGAGAGAAAATCCGGTAAGGGTCCTGTGAAACCGTAGATGCTATACACCTCTCGCCGGAACTATCTCGATAATGAACGATACGGCCACAGACGTCTCTCGGAAGCAGGCGTGGCTGATGGCGGCGCGGCCACACACCCTTCCGGCGGCCGCCGCGCCCGTCATCGTGGGCATCGGGCTCGCGCTTCACGAGAAGCAGTTCGCGCCGCTTCCGGCGCTCGCGGCTTTCATCGGCGCGGCGCTGATCCAGATCGGGACGAACTTCGCCAACGACTACTACGACGCCGTGAAGGGCGTCGATACCGACGAACGGACGGGATTCACTCGCGTGACACAGTCGGGGCTCATCGCGCCGAACGAGGTCAAACGGGCGATGTACGGCACCTTCCTGCTCGCCATCGTCGTCGGGGTCTACCTCGTCTATGTCGGGGGATTACCGATCCTCGTCATCGGCCTCGCGAGCGTCATCAGCGGCATCGCCTACGCTGGCGGGCCGTTTCCGCTCGGCTCACACGGACTGGGCGACCTGTTCGTCTTCGTCTTCTTCGGCGTCATCGCCGTGATGGGGACGTTCTACGTGCAGGCCGCGAGCCTCGTCGCCACGCCGTTCCCGCTCGGAATTCCGGGGGGAACCGTCACGATGACCGCGTTCCTGGCGAGCCTCCCGGTCGCGGCCATCTCGACGAACATCCTCGTCGTCAACAACGTCCGTGATTTGGAGAACGACAGGAAAGCGGGCAAAAAGACGCTGGCGGTGCTCATCGGCTACCGTGCGAGTCGCGGCGAGTTCATCGGTATGCTCGCCCTTTCCTACCTCGTCCCCATCTACTTCGCGACCACGTCGGCGTTCGGTCTCGCCGTCCTCCTGCCGCTCATCACGGTTCCGTACGCCGCGATGATCACCCGGACGATGCTCACGAAGACGTCGGGCGAGGCACTCAATCCCGCGCTCGAACAGACCGGAAAACTGCTGGCCGCCCACGCGGTCTGTTTCGCCATCGGTATGACGGTATGATCGTCGAAACGCACGAGTTCTCGCTTCCGCTGGAGTCGCCGCTCGACACGGCACACGGCCCCATCGAGCACCGAAAAGGCATCCTCATCCGCATCGATGACGGCGACTACGTCGGCATCGGCGAGGCGACGCCCCTTCCGGGGTGGACCGAATCCCTTCCGGCGTGTCGCGCGGCCATCGCGCACGTCGATGACCCCGAGAGCGCACTGTCGTCCCTTGAATCGACACCGGCGGCCAGACACGGCTTCGCGCTCGCGCTGGCGGACCTGTGGGCGAAGCGGGAGGACCAACCGCTGTATCGGTTTCTCGGCGGGCCGGACCACGTCGAGTCGGTTCCGGCCAACGCCACCGTCGGCGACTGCTCGCGTACCGAGACCGTGGCGGCGGTGACGGACGCGGTCGATTCCGGGTTCGAGTCCGTGAAGGTGAAAGTCGGCGCACGTTCGCTTACGGACGACGTGTCCCGCCTCCGGGCGGTTCGGGATGCGGTCGGATCGGACGTCGAACTCCGCGTCGATGCGAACGGCGGGTGGTCACGCGCGGAGGCACGCGAAGCGTTTCACAAGTTCGACTCGCTTCGAATCGCCTACGTCGAACAACCGCTTCCGGCCGACGACATCGACGGTCTCGCCGACCTGCGCGGCCGGTCGGTCGGCGTCGCCGTGGACGAGTCCATCGCAGAAATGTCGGCCGAGGCGGTCCTCGACGCGGGTGCCGCCGACGTGTTGATCTGCAAACCGATGGTGATCGGCGGGCCGGACCGGGTCGTGGAGGTAGCGAAACGCGCCCGAGAGGAGGGCGTCACGCCGGTCGTCACGACCACCATCGACGGCGTCGTCGCCCGGACGGCGGCGATTCACGCGGCGGCCGCGATTCCCGACCGTCTCGCCTGCGGGGTGGCGACCGGGACGCTGCTGGGTCGGGATCTGGGTCCCGACCGGACGCGACTCGTGGACGGGTCGGTCAGCGTTCCGCAGGAACCCGGAAACGGCGTGGCGGATACGTGGGGTGAGTCATGAACGAACGAGGAGTAAACGACCGAGGAATGAACAAGCGAGAAGCGAACGAGCGAGGGATGAACGAACGGGGAGTAAACGAGCGACCGATGAACGAACCGCCGATGAACGATTGGCTCTCGCATCGGGCGGACGTGTCGCCCGACCGAACCGCCATCGTCGAAGCGGCGGACGGCACCGAGTGGACGTACGCGGAACTCGATTCGGCGGTCGAGCGGATTGCCGAAAAGCTGGCCGGATTGGGACTCGGGAAAGGGGATCACCTCGGCATGCTGATGGAGACCCGGATGGAGGGCGTGCTGCTCGTCCACGCCGCGATGCGGTTGGGCTGTGTGCTCGTCGGACTGAACGTCCGTCTGGCCACCCCGGAACTCCGCCGACAGGTCGCGGTGACGGATCTATCAGTCCTCGTCTGCGAGGCCGACACCGAAACGGTGGCTCACGAAATCGCTGCGGAGGGGATGGATGGTGAAAACACTCGAAACGTCCCCGTGGTGTCCGTCGATGTATCGACGGACACCACGCTTTCGGCGTGTGAGGGGGCGGAGTTCGAACGTGCGGAGTGGTCGCGTGCGGACCCGCAGGTCCTCCTGTTCACGTCGGGGACCACCGGCAACCCGGAAGCCGTCACGCTCACGATGGGTAACCTGTACGCCAGCGCGACCGCCTCGGCGTTCCGCCTCGGCGTCCTCCCGGGCGACCGCTGGCACCTCTGTCTCTCGACGTACCACATGGGCGGCCTCGCACCGCTCCTGCGCTCCGCGCTGTACGGAACGACGGTCGTCGTGCAGGAAGGCTTCGACGCCGAGGACACCCGTTCGTTCCTCCGGACGTACAGGGCGACCGGGGTTTCGCTCGTTCCGACGATGCTCCGGCGGTTGCTGGACGAGGGAAACCTCTCGGACTCGCTTCGTTTCGTCCTCCTCGGCGGGGCACCCGCCCGCGACGACCTCATCGCGGAGTGTTCGGAGCGCGACGTGCCGGTCTGTCCGACCTACGGCATGACCGAAACCGCCTCACAGATCGCCACCGCGACCCCCGACGAAGCGGTTTCACACCTCGGAACGGTCGGTCGACCACTCGTGTTCACGGACGTCTCCGTCGTCCGCGACGACGGGACGCTCGCACCGACCGGGGAACCCGGCGAACTCGTCGTCTCCGGACCGACCGTGATGGCTGGCTACTACGGCAATCCCGACGCGACTGACGAGGCGTTCGGCGAGCACGGCCTTCGGACGGGTGATGTCGGCTACCGCGACGAGGGTGGCCGTCTCTGGGTGTTGAACCGCCGCGCCGACCGCATCGTCACCGGCGGCGAGAACGTCCATCCCGGCGAAGTCGTGGACGTACTCCGCGACCACCCCGACGTGTCGGAAGTCGCGGTCGTCGGCGTCGAGGATGACGAGTGGGGCGAGCGAATCGCGGCGCTGGTCGTGCCCGCCGCCGAGACGTCCGTGACGCTGGACTCGGTGCGCGAGTTCTGCGATGGTCGCCTCGCCGGGTACAAACACCCGCGGCTTCTCGACACCGCCGTCGAACTCCCCAGGACGACCTCCGGAACCATCGACCGCGAGGCGGTTCGCGAGCGGTTCCGGTGATCGGCGATTTTACGATTGTTGTATCTGCAGACTCACGGAGCGCTGGATTCCCAACCCGTTGCCCGTGCTCACGTCGAGGTTTTCCTTGAATTTCGCTTCGGCGTTCGAAACTGGCGAAATCTGACCCCGAATTTCCCCCTCGGGATACTGCTTCGTGTGGACGTTGACGTACGCCTCCCCGGTCTCGATGACGCTCGCTAGCTGTGTTAGCGGTTCGTTCTTCAGTGGCCCAACGAGGTCGCTCGAATCGAACGTTCCCGACGCGAGCACGCCGTTGAACTCGCCGGAGAACTGCTGTCCGTTGGTCGCTTTCGGACTCGGATACAGCCAGACGACGACGGCCCCGCTCTGTCCCTTCCGGCCCATGTGGATGTGTGCTTCCGTGACGTCCTCCAGTTTGGAGACGAGCAGGACGTACCGGACGTTCTCCCCGGCCTGGGTGAACATTGCTACCCCGTTGGCGTCCGTTTTGACGTTCTTCGGTTGATTTTCGCCCGTTATCTCGCCCGTGCTGAACGACGGACTGCCGCTCATCTGTGCGGACCCGACGCCGGTTCCGAGCGCTCCCATCCCGACCCCCAGCGTCGCGCCGGTCTTCAGTACATCGCGTCTGTGTGTCATGTTCGAAACTCCCCAGGGTAGTCACGACGAGGATTCGCATAAACGGCGGGGCCGACGAAGCCTTTTATCGAATCGAGACTAACCTCTCCACGTGTGTACACTCATCGTCGCGTGGCAGGTTTTCGAGGACGCACCCGTCGTCGCGGCCGCGAACCGTGACGAAGCGTTCGGTCGGCCTTCCCGCCTGCCAAGGGTGCTCGACCGGGATCCGACGGTCGTCGCCCCGCAGGACGAGGAGGCGGGCGGCACGTGGATCGGGTACAACGATTCGGGGTTGTTCGTCGGCGTGACGAACCGCTGGGTCGAACTGGAGGGCGAGCGCTCCCGTGGCCTGCTGGTACGCGACGCGCTGGCCCACGAGTCGGCCGCATCCGCCCGCGAGTTCGTCACCGGTGAACTCGACGAACACCGATACGCCGGATTCAACCTCCTGCTCGCGGACGCTAACGAGGCGACCCTCCTGGAGTGGGACGGCACGCTCGAAACGACGCGATTCGATCCCGGCGTCCACGTCGTCGTCAACCGTGGCTTCGACGCGAACGCCTCGAAATCCGAACGGATTCTGCCGCACGTCGACGTGACCGTGGACGACCCGCCGTCGCTCCCCGAATGGCGAGCATCGGCGAAGGACATCCTCCGAAATCACGACATCGGCGTCTGTGTCCACGGCGACGGATACGGAACCCGCTCGTCGTCCATCGTGACCGTGTTCGAGGACGGTACCGGGAGTTACGAGTTCGCCGACGGCCCCCCTTGTGAAACCCCCTACGATAACGTGGAAGGTCACATTTAAACGCCCGCCCCTCCCTGTATTGAACATGAGCACGGCAACGTCCGAGGAGGACCTCACCGAGGACGAGTACAACGGCCTCGAACTCGTCCGCGAGACGGGCGGCATCCATCAGAGCGACTTCTGGAAAAACCTCGATGTCTCGTCGCGCAAGGGTAGTCGAATCGTGGAGTCGTTGGAGCGACAGGGGTTCGTTCAGCGACAGGAGACCGTCTACGAAGGGCACAACACCTACTTCATCACGCCCGCCGCGAAGGACCTCGATTTCTCGCTGTTGATGGCGGGCGACATGCTCTCGCCGTTCATCGGGGAGGAAGAGATCGATCCCGAGAGTGACGCCTTCTCGCAGTGGATCATGAACCTCGCGTACGAGGAATAATCGATTCTACTGCGGTTCGTCGGCGTTTCGTCCGATTATGAGCGTGTTTTTCACGAGGCTGCGGTGACCACGCCGCAGTCGCTCGGAGATGGCTTGGTGTGACACGTCGAGGTCGCCGGCGAGGTTTTCGGCCGACGCCTCCCGTGGAATGTCGTAGTAGCCACGTTCGAACGCGAGCGTGAGCGTGTCCTGTTGTTCGTCGGTGAGGCCGAACCGTCCCTTCCGACCCTGTTCTAACTCGTAGATGTTCCGAATGTCGAGCGTGAGGTCGTTTTCACGGCAGTAGTCGTAGGTGTCCGACAACGCGTCCCGGTCCGGAAAGAGAATACGGAGATGCCAGTGGTTGCTGTTCCCGGACGCGGAGAGGACGGTTGCCTCCTCGTCCACGAGGATGTGAATGAGCGTCTGGATGCGGTCGGTCCACTCCATCTGGTACAACTGTTCTTCGTCCAGGTCCGCGAGCAACTGCAGGTTCTCGACGCTCGTGTCCTCCTCCAAGATCGATTCCATGTCTCCCTCCCCGCCGCTCGCCCAGACGAACGGCATCACCCTTTTGCTCTCGTGTGCAACGACGCGCTCGATCTCGAATTCGATGTTTTCGTGCTCCATCAACGTTTCCCAGAGCGCAAATTCGTCGGCTGGAATCTCGACTTCGACGACGGTACCTACCATACGGACAATCGAACTGCCGGAAAGAAATAAGCGTTGGCAGAGGTTTCACGTCGTCCGTTCCACCCTCGACTACTGTCGTTACATCCTCACAGATACTTCTCTCGCGGTGGCGAGAAGACGTCGATGATTTCCCCGGAATCGATTATCTCGTAGCTGTGCTCGACGCCACCCGGTATCGAATAACTGTCTCCGCTCTCTATCGTTTCCTCGTCGTCTCCGATGTGGAGCCGATACGTCCCCGACATCACGTATCCGCTCTGTTCGCTTTCGTGGCTGTGCGGCGGAACGTCGTTGCCCTCTTCGAAGTGCATCTTCGTCACCATCGATTCGTCGCCGACCGCGAGCACGTCGAACTGCACGCCCTGAAATTCGTTCGTATCCGCGTCTTCTGCTTTGACTATCATCGGAATCGCATCGAATAATATGTCGTTTATAATATAATATGATTCCTAGTTTATCATCCGTTTTATTCTACCGTCAAACAGTGTGGTTCGATAGCGGTACAACTGATGGCCCGGTAAAACTGGACACGTATCAACCGATTTATAAACGAAATCTCTCCTCGATTATCGTCTTCCGAACCGGCGTGACTGTCCCCCGAAAAAACCCGAAACGGTTCGTTTACTCCAGCGCGCTTCCGACCCGGACGACGCGCTTCTCGCCGAACTTCGGCCCGATGAACTGTACGCCGACGGGAAGCCCGTCGGTTTCGCCCGCCGGGACGGAGATCGCGGGAAGGTTGGCGAGGTTGACGGGGACGGTGTTCGCGTCCGCGAGGTACATCTGGAGCGGGTCGTCCAGACTCTCGCCGAGTTCGAACGGCGGCGTCGGCATCGTCGGACTGGCGAGCACGTCCACGTCCTCGAAGGCGTCGTCGAAATCACCCTTGAGCCACGAGCGGGCGTCCTGTGCCTTCTTGTAGTACTTGTCGTGATACCCGGCCGAGAGGGCGTAGGTGCCGAGCAGGATGCGTCGTTTCACCTCGTCGCCGAACGACTCCTCGCGCGTCTCGGCGAAGGTTTCGTTCCAGTTGCCGTCGTAGCCGCCGGACTCGCCGTACCGAACCCCGTCGTACCGGGCGAGGTTCGAGGAGGCTTCGGACATGGCGATGACGTAGTAGGCTTCGACGGCGTGTTCGATCGACGGGAGGGACACTTCGTGGACCGTCGCGCCCTGCGATTCGAGTTCGTCCATGGCGTCCCAGAAGCGGGAAACGACGCCCTCGTCCGCACCCTCCACGAGTTCGGTCGGGACGCCGATGTCGAGGCCGTCCACGTCGCCGTCCGCGGCGCTCGCGTAGTCGGCGTCCGCGCCTTCCTCGCGGGTCGTCGCGTCGTGGTCGTCCGGCCCGGCGATGACGTCGAGCAGGGAAGCGGCCTCCTCGACCGTCGGTGCGATTGGACCGACCTGCTCCAAGCTATTCGCGTAGGCGACGAGTCCGTACCGCGAGACGAGTCCGTAGGTGGGTTTGATGCCGACCACGCCACAGAACGCGGCGGGACAACGGATCGAGCCACCCGTGTCCGTCCCGAGCGAGAGGTCGGCCTCACCGGCCGCGACGGCGGCCGCGCTTCCACCGGAGGAACCACCTGCGACGTGACCCTCCGCGACCGGGTTTTCCGTCGGGCCGAAGGCCGACGTTTCGGTCGTGGTTCCCATCCCGAACTCGTCCATGTTGGCCTTGCCGACGATGGTAGCCCCGGCGTCCTTCAACCGCGTGACGACGGTCGCGTCGTAGGGCGGGACGTACTCCTCCAGCATGGCCGACCCGCAGGTCGTCCGGATTCCTTTCGTACTTATGTTGTCCTTGACGGCGACGGTTTTTCCGGCGAGCGGGCCGTCGTCCGCACCGTCGATAGTTTCCTCGGTGATGAATATATCGCTCATGAGACGTTGGGTCCTTTGAAGTAGCCGTCTTCGGTCTCCGGTGCGTTTTCCAGCGCATCGGCCTGGTCGAGGCTGGTCCGTACCTCGTCCTCGCGCATGACGTTGACGAGGTCGTCCTCGCGTTCGACCTCGGGTACCTCGTCCAGCGTTTCGAAGTAACCCAGAATATCCGCGAACTGTTCGGCAAATCGCTCGGCTTCCTCGTCGGAAACCCCGACGCGGGCCAACCGTGCGACGTACCGAACCTCGTCCGGTCCGGGAGGCGTGTCGCTCATGTGTTCATGAACCCTCGGACGAGCGGTAAGGGTTTCGATACTCACTGCCGAATGGCTGATAAAGAAGGCCATCAGCGGAGTCGTGCGAGAAAATCGAATACTGCATTCTTCCCGTGCCATATCCGATAAAACACCAGTTTACGCACCGGGAAAATGGGTGTTTTTGCCACTGGAGTTAAGACGGTGTAGGTCCTATAAGATATGTCTATCGATTCTCTCACTCTCGTAGTGCACCATCGACCCTCTCCCTCTCCTGATAGTACGCCATGACTGATACACGTACCCGACCGACCGACGAAACCGAAACCACCGGTGAGCAAACCAAAACGCGAGCCGACGAGCAACAACGATGTCCCGAGTGTGGTGGCCCGCTCGTCACCGACGAGGAGCGCGGTGAGCGGGTGTGTGACGATTGCGGTCTCGTCGTCGAGGAAGACGCCGTGGACCGCGGGCCGGAGTGGCGCGCCTTCGACGCGAGCGAGCGCGAGCAGAAATCCCGCGTCGGCGCACCGACGACGAACATGATGCACGACAAGGGACTCTCGACCAACATCGACTGGCGCGACCGGGACGCCTACGGCAACTCGCTCGGTTCCCGCCAGCGCGAGAAGATGCAGCGCCTCCGCAAGTGGAACGAGCGCTTCCGCACCCGCGACAGCAAGGAACGCAACCTCAAGCAAGCGCTCGGCGAAATCGACCGGATGGCGAGTTCGCTCGGCCTCCCGGACACCGTTCGGGAGACCGCGAGCGTCATCTACCGCCGTGCGCTGGACGAAGACCTCCTGCCGGGCCGTTCCATCGAAGGCGTCGCGACCGGCGCGTTGTACGCCGCCGCTCGACAGGCGCGTACCCCGCGCAGTTTGGACGAGTTGACGGCCGTCTCACGCGTCGAGAAGGACGAAATCGCCCGAACGTATCGCTATATCGCCCGCGAACTCGGCCTCGAAATCGAACCCGCCGACCCGAAGAGCTACGTCCCACGGTTCGCGTCCGAACTCGATCTCTCGGACGAGACCGAACGACGTGCCCGCTCGTTGCTCGACACGGCGACGAAGAAGGGTCTCCACAGCGGGAAATCACCCGTCGGCCTCGCGGCCGCCGCCGTGTACGCCGCCGCACTCTTGACGAACGAGAAGGTGACACAGAGCGAGGTCAGCGACGTCGCGAACATCAGCGAAGTCACCATCCGAAACCGCTACCACGAACTACTCGACGCCGAGGAAGGAACGATCGCACCCTGAACGGGCGAAAAAGGACGACTTTTGGCTGACCGCCGACCGCGGCTACCGACTACGTTATTCGCAGCTACCGACTACGTTATTATCGGTCGTTCCACGCTTCGGCCAGCGACGGCCAGTAGGCGAAGAGGACGAGTCCGAACCAGAGGACGGCGAAGATGATAGCACCGCTCATCGTCGTCGTGGCGTAGTCGAAGAGCGACGCCGTCTGACCCGTCGGTGAAAACGTGTCGAAGATGACGTAGAGCGCGAAGAGGGCTGGAGCGCTCGCCAGCAGAATCGTTGCCGCAACGGCCAGCAGTTCGCCGGTCGCCCCGTCTGAGGACGAGCGCGAACGTGTTTCGGTTGCCATATCGGGTGCAAGTCGGCCGACTGGAATAATCTTTTTCCTCTCACGTTACGCGGTCGGTGTCGTACTGCGAGACGTACGAGACCAGCGCGAACAGTACGATGAGAACCGTCGCCGTGAGTGCCATGCCGAACAGCGCCATCGAGGTGGGACTCATCTCGAACAGCGAGACGCCGAACAACCGCAGTATCTTGTGTCGGTTTTGACCGGTCGCGCCGACCGTGAGTCCGATACCACCCGAGACGAGAACGATCGTTACGGCAGTGACGAGAAAGATGCGACGGCTCGAAAGGGTACGCTCGCTCATCGACGGAGATTGACACCCAGTCGGGTTAGGGCTTGCTACTTCGAACGGTCAAGCGCTTCCACAACCGTTCGAAGCGCGGTTGTGGGCACTCTCATCCGTTCACGGAGACGAAAAGTCGAGGGGTCAGCTGTCGCTTATTCGATGATCGCTTACTCGGCGGCGATGACGTCGTCGATGCGGACGATCATCGTCGCGGATTCGGTGGCGCTCTCGACGGCTTCGCTCTTGACGGCGGCGGGGTCGATGACGCCCTTCTCGACGGGGTCGGCGATTTCGCCGGTCTCGCCGGAGGAGATGATGCCTGCGCGGCCTTCCTCGGCGTCGTTCGCCGCACGGAGGTCGACGAGGGCGTCGATGGGATCCATGCCGGTGTTCTCCGCGAGGGTTCGCGGGAGCATTTCGATGGCGTCGGCGAACGCCTCGACGGCGAGCTGCTGGCGGCCTTCGATCCCCGCGGCGTCGTCGCGGACGCGGCCCGCGATGTTGATCTCGGTCGCACCGGCACCGGGGACGACGCTCTCGGTTTCGACGGCGTTGGCGACGACGTCGAGGGCGTCCTCGATGGCGCGCTCGACTTCGTCGACGACGTGTTCCGTTCCGCCGCGGACGAAGACGGTGACGGACTGTGCCTCGTCGGCACCTTCGACGAAGACGAGGTCCTCGTCGCCGTACTTCTCGACGCGGATGGAGTCGGCGTGGCCGAGGTCGTCGTCGTCGATGTCGTCCGGTTTACCCGTGCGCTTGCCGCCCGTGGACTGGGCGATGGCGCTCGTCATGTCGTCGTCGACGTCCTCGAAGGCGAGGATGCCGTGCTCGGCGAGGTACGAGGCCGTGCGGTCGTCGATGGAGGAGTGCGAGAAGACGACGTCGACTCCGGCGTCGGCGATGGAATCGGCGAGGTCGCGGAGCTGGTTGTCCTCGGCGTCCATCGCGGCGGTGAGCTGCTCGACGTTGTCGACGGAGTACTCGGCGTCGAGTTCCGTCTCGCGAACGCCGAAGGTGCCGTCGGTGGCGAGGATGGTCGCGTCCTCGACCGAGCGCGGCATGTTCTTGTGTGCGGGTTCGGCGTCGGCGACGATTCCCTCGACGAGTTCCGTCCCGCTGGAACTGCCGCCGACCTGCGTCAGAACGCGGATCTCGTCGCGGTCGAGTCCGTCGTCGGTTTCGACGCCGCGGACCGCGTTCACGACGACATCGGCGAGTCGCTGGGTCGTGATGTCACCGGTGCCCTTGCCGGTCATGCTGGATTCGGCGACCTGCTTCAGGAGGTCGTCGTCGATGTCGACGTCGAGCGAGAGGTCCTCGACGGCCTCGATGGCGATGTCACGAGCGCGGGCGTAGCCCTCCACGATGGTCGTGGCGTGGACGTCCTGTTCGAGGAGGTTCTCGGCCTTCGCGAGGAGTTCCCCGGCGAGGACCGCCGCCGTGGTCGTCCCGTCGCCGACTTCGTCCTCCTGTGTCTGGGAGACTTCGACGATCATCTGTGCGGCGGGGTGCTCGATGTCCATCGAGTCGAGAATCGTGACCCCGTCGTTCGTGATGACGACGTCGCCGTCGTCGGAGACGAGCATTTTGTCCATTCCGCGCGGGCCGAGCGTGGTGCGTACGGCCTCGCTGACCGCTTTCCCGGCCGTGATGTTGGAGGATTGAGCGTCCCGACCTTGTGTCCGTTCCGTGCCCTCGCTGAGGATGAACATCGGTCGTCCGCCCATGCGTCGCTGTCCGAATCCTGATTCTGACATACGTATAACGAATGATTGATGTTCTATATAAATCTTTTTACTCGGTTTGCCGAACGAGAGCAGGTTACACGCATCGACCGATAGATACAAACCCGATTGCCATCGAGGAATTTTCAGATGCTAGAACTGGAGCACCGGTTTCGTGTGGTGGACGTTCACGCCCGACTCCCCGTCGAGGAGTCGGTTACGGCGCGCGGTCGGGCCATCTCGCCCGACAAGTTGGAGCGCGAGTTCCACCAGGCGGGTGTCGTGAACGCCATCGTCTTCCCCGGTCCCGTCCAGGAGGGTTCGAGCTATCTCCGAGCGAACAACGCCGTCGCTCGGCGAAGCGTTGAACGCCCGTTTTTTGCGTTCGCCAGGATCAACGGTCCCCGCGACCCCGACGGGAGCGCCACGGCGCGCTTCCGAAACTTCCGCACGCACCGGAAGGACTGGCACACCTCCCCCGAAGACGTCGAGCAGTACGCCTACGACGACCGGTTCCACGGGTTCAAACTCGACCCGACCCACGACGGCCTTCCGGACGACGAGGTTCTCGACCGACTCGAAGACGTGAACCTTCCAGTCCTCGTCACCGCGGGCGACGGATTCTCCCCGGAAACCGCCGCAACGACACTCCTCGACCGCTCGTTCCCCGTGGTTCTCTCGCACTTCGGCGGCTTTCCGCTGAACCGTGATCTGATGGAGGACGCCATCGACCTGCTCGACTCGCACGACGACTGTTATCTGGACACGAGTTTCGTCCGCTACCGCGAGCAGATGGAACGCGCCGTCATGGAGCACCCCGACCGCGTCCTCTTCGGCAGCGGTGCCCCCCACGCCCATCCGAACGTCGCCGTCATGGAGATACTCACCCTCGACGTGCCCGAAGATGCCATGCGAAAAGTGTTCACCAACAATCCCTGTCGCGTCGTCGAGGCGCTCGCGCCGGACGAATGATCGTTCGGCGACGGGGTAAAATAGGTCCCGACGTTCGTTCTTTCTCGTCGTCGAACTGCTATTCCATCTCGGGTTCAACCTCGCGCCAATCGTAGCGTTCGACGGCGCGGTCGGCGCGGTCGGACAGTCCGTTCGGGTTTCGCGTATCGTCTCGGTCCCGGAAGCGTGCGACGAGGCCGTCTTTGGAACCCTTGGCGATTCCCTTGGCGACTTCCTTGCCGCAACTGGCCCAGAGGGACGGACGGGTATCGCCGGAGGCGACGTTCCCTCCGGCCGTTCGCGCGTCGCGGACGGCGTCGTGGATGGTCCGTCTGAACACGGTCAGTCGTGGCCCGTAGTTTTTGACCATGCGGTAGGAGAGCGAGCGGTATTTCGTCGCCCAATCGCGTTCGACACCCTTCTCGTCGGAATCCTCGCGGCGCACGGCCACTTCCGGAGCCCACGTGATGGAGCGTTCCAGTCCCGCGAGGCGATGGGCACAGTCGCGCGCGCCGCCGGTTTCGAGCGTTTCGTCGAAGCCATCCACGGCCTCGATGCCGTCACGGGTAAACGCGACGTTAACGCTCGAAAAGTAGGTCACGTCCCGGCCCGCTATCGTTCGCGTTTCGATCGTCTCGGTCGTCATCCCCGCCCGAACCATCCGATGGACGGGACCCGTGACCACGTCCGCGCCGTCCGCGAGGGCGTTCCGGATGCCGTCGTACCACGACTCCTCGACGGCGACCTCCTGGCCGAGGAACGCGATAACTTCGCCGGTGGCTTCGGCGAGGCCCGCGTTGCGCGCGACGTTCAGGTTTCGGTCGGAAATCTCGACGAGCGCGCTCACGTCGTCGCGCTCGCACACCATTCCCGTGGTTCCGTCCGTGGAGGGACCGTTTACCACGACGACCTCGGCGTCGGGGACGTATCGGGCGACCGCGTCGAGGGCGTCGCTCAGCGGTTCACGACCGTTGAGCGTCGGAACGACCACGGACAAGTCCATATCCGCTTTTCAGATACCGAGTACGTAAAAGCAATTCGGCACGTCGTTGTCAACTCTCGCGGGAAAAACGGACCAGTTTCCGACTACTCGACGCTCGTGTTCCAGTAGGAAACGGACGCGAGGTGGTCCCCGATAGCCGTTTCCCCGATTGTGGTGTCCATGTCCCGAATGCGCGTCGCGATGGCGTCGGGAATCTTACGGTAGAAACCGTAGGGCAGGATCCAATCGTGCTCGGAGTCGACCAACGAGAGGCCGGTCTCCCCGAGGAGTTTCTGCACGTCGTCCAGCGAGTACAACCGCGAACCCATCGGCAACAGCCAGTTGTAGAGACTTCGGGTGCTCGGTCCGGCGAACGTGTCGAAAAAGACCTGATCCTTCGAGACACGGCACATCTCGCTCAGGAACGAGGCTGGCGTGTTCGCGAGATGGAAAAACCGCATGGCGAACACGGTGTCGAAGTGGTCGTCCGGGAACGGGAGCCGGGCGGCGTCGCCGCGCATGAACTCCAGGTGATCGGCGACCCCCGTGTTCCGCGCTTTGTGACGCCCCTGTTGGAGCATCGCCGCCGAGATGTCGAGTCCGACGATGTCCGCGCCCCGTTCGGCGAGCATGACGGTAAACCGGCCGGTACCGCAGGCTATTTCGAGGACGCGCTTCCCCTCGACCGGGCCGATAGCGTCGAGAACTGCTTGCTTCTCGCGGCGGTCGATGAGTCGGCCGCCACGGGAGAATCGCTTCTCTTCGTATTCCTCGGCCACCTCCGTAGCCTGATACCACTCCTGTCCCTTCACACTTTCTTCGTCCGAACAACCTCACCCGAGGGATAAAACGGTACTGGATGTAGATAGCGGGGCGGGGTTCACACTCACGGGATCCGTTTCCCGTGGCGGACGACCTGACAACACCCGTAGAGGAACGATTTTAGACGTCGGTCGCGTACCTCCTTCGGGGTTTCCGATGACGACCTGTAATCACTGTGGTGGCGACTTCACCGCGGCGGACCTCGTGCGCCACGAATACGAAACCATGATCATCGTCCACTGTCCGGACTGTGGCTGTGTCCTCGGCCAGTACAACCGTCACAGCGGACCGCCGAAGACCGACCGCCAGCGGTAGGTAGAGTGGGTGGGCCGATCATCCGCCGGTTACGACTCGATCGGGACGAATCCGGATGATGACGCGGGCACCCTCCTCCTGACCGAGGTTCGGATACTCGTCTTGGCCCATGTACCGCTTGGTGAGTTCGTTGGCGTGTTCGACCGCGCCGTCCTCCGTGACCGCCTCGACTTCGCCGCGAACCGAAACGAATCGGTACGGGTCGTCCGGATCGAGGATGGAGAGTCCGACCTTCGGATTCCGCCTGACGTTTCGTTCCTTCTGTCGGCCTTCCGCGGTGTTCACGAGGAGGTAATCGCCGTCGTATCCCACCCAAACGGGCGTCACCTGCGGCGTTCCGTCCGGCATGACGGTGGCGAAGTTGGCGAACGCTTTCCTCTCGAACAGGTCTCGAAACTCCTCGGGTATCGATTCCATACCTATCTCACGCCGTGAAGAACGGTGTAGTTTCCCCCCAACCTATCATGGCATTTAAATGTGATATAATGACGTTTAAGGTGTCGATATTGTATGTACACACCTATAGCCAACGTTTACCATCTTGCCCCGGTCGCATGCTATATATGAGCACGACTGTACCAGAACCAGCAGGTGAATTTCGTGAACGACTCCGTGAACTACCCCCCAGCGCCAAACTCGTCGCCAAGGTACTGGAAACCGAAGAACCGCTGACGCAGGGCGAACTCGCGGAGGAATCGCTGCTTCCGGACCGAACCGTCCGCTACGCCCTGACCCGTCTCGAAGAGCAGGATCTCATCGTCTCGCGCCACAGTTTCCGCGACGCGCGAAAGCAGGTCTACCTCCTCAACAACTAAAACTACGCTTCCCTGGGTTTTCTCGCCGATATTCGGCCCTCTTCTTCCTGACGAGCGACGCCCACGAACGGGAAGCCTTTCCCGGTCGCGTCCTACCTCCCTCGCATGAACCCGATTCCCGTGCCGACCGAGACGCTGGCACCTCATGGGGCGACGAACGCATACGTCGTCGGTGGCGTCCTCATCGACCCGGCAGGGCGAACCGAGGAACTCGACCGGGCCGTGAACGGGACGAATATCACCGATATCGTTCTCACCCACACCCACCCCGACCACGTCGGTGGGGTCGCCCACTACGCCGAAGTTTGTGACGCGACGGTATGGGCACGGTACGGACATGAAGAACAGTTCGCTGACGCGACTGGAACCGACCCCGACCGGACGTTTCGGGAAGGAACGAAAGTCGGCCCGCTGACCGTCATCGAAACGCCGGGTCACGCCCCGGACCACGTCGCGTTCGCCACCGACGAGGGGATCATTTCGGGCGATCTCGCCGTCGCGGAGGGAAGCGTCGTCGTCGCGGCCGGGGAAGGAGACCTTCGTGCCTACCTCACGTCGCTCCGGAGACTGTACGCAAAGAATCCGGCGGCGCTGTATCCGGGCCACGGGCCGGTCATCGAGGAACCACGAGCGACGATTTGGCGACTCATCGACCACCGACTGCACCGTGAAGGACGCGTTCTCGACGCGGTCCGTGGCGGTGCCCGAACGCTCTCGGAGGTCACGGACGCGGCCTACGACAAGGACATCTCCGGCGTCCGGGAGTTCGCGGAGCGAACCGTGGCCGCCCATCTGGAAAAGCTGGCGGTCGAGGGGAAAGTGGCGTGGGATGGCGAACGCGCGGTGCCGAACTGAGTCGGCCGACACCCACAACGATTTTCATTCCACAAACGAACCGTTCCCCGTGGAAACTCTCGAAGCCGAATTGGAACGAGCGAACTCGCTCGACACGGCCGACCTCGCCGATGCAATCGAGGACATCGGATTCGAGTGTACGCGCTGTGGTGCCTGCTGTACGAGCGAAGCGGACGACCCCCACACCGCCACCGTCTTCCCCGACGAAGTGCGCGAGCTACAGGCGGCGACGGAGTACGACTTCCGGGACGTGGCCCGGCCCATGCCGTTCGGGCTGACGGCGGACGGCGACGGCGAGACGTTCGAATGGGCGCTTCAAACCGATGACTGCGGCGACTGCCAATTCTACGAGGACGGTATCGGCGCGTGTTCGGTGCATCCCGACCGCCCGCTCATCTGTCAAACGTACCCCTTCAGCGTGGCGCTCGGCGGAACGAGCCAACCGATGGGCGACCCCGTGGACGAATCGGGAATGGTTCGCGCCCACGAATGCGAAGGTCTCGGCCGGGACATCGACAGGGAACACGCGGAGGAACTCGCGGCGGCGCTCAAAACCCGTGCCATCCGCGAACTCGAAGAGGCAATCGGTGTGCGCGACAACTACGAACCCGCGGACCCCGCCCCCGGAGAGATCGTTGTCCACGACTCCGAAGGCGCGAAAAACCCCGACGGGACGACGTACGGCAAGTGATCTTCTCACGGCGAGTGGACGGCGCGAGCGCCGCCCACGAGCGAGAGGTCGGTGACACGGCCGCCGAAATCAACGAACCGGACGATTACCTGTCCCTGGCGCTTCTATCGAAGGACCTCCGGTTTTTCGGAAGGGAGATGATGCAAGCTACTGGTTCGGACGTTTTCACGAAAGTAGGCCCAAACCCGCGCCAATCGTGTGGATTTCGGCTTCTAACGGCAGCAAACGGTGGCGTTCGATAATTCTTTAATGGTTGACTACTTGGTTTCACGTGGAGGTCTACGAGCCTTGGAAATCTCTGATAAACTCCTGTGTCTGTTCAGCGGTGATGTTACTCTCAACGGCGACGAATACGTTGTCTCGATACCACGCCGTGAAATCGATACGGGTTCGGTCGAACCGGGAGAAACCTACCGTGTCGCGCTAATCTCGCGAGAAACGGAAGAGGAATCGGACGAAGAACAAGAAACGACCGCGACTTCGACGCAACCGAGTACGGGCAGTTCCGTCTCGTCGGAACCACAGCCACCCGTCGAAGCCGGTGAAATCCGCTACGTCGAGGTCGAAGACATCGGCAAACAGGGAGATGGCATTGCCCGCGTCGAACGCGGTTACGTCATTATCGTTCCCGGTGCGGAGATCGGCGAACGCGTGAAGGTCGAAATCACGGAAGTGAAATCGAACTTCGCCGTCGGCGAAATCATCGAGGAAGAGTTCTAAAACGACCTTTTACGACGGTCGTGAGTTCGTCGCGGGTCGAATCGACCCGCGACGAACCGTCTCCCTGTAAAAGCTCGACCAAAAGCACTCCTTCTTCACTTCGCTTTGGAAGACGCGAAGCGTCTTCCATGCTCTCGTTCAGTCGTCGGCCCGGAAAATCTTCGATTTTCCGGCAGCGTTGCCAGTGAGCGGGGGTTAGTTCGATGTTTCTTCTGGCGGTCCTGTTTCCGCCCTCTCGCTCGTGAGCGGCGCGAGCGCCGCTCACTCGCCGAAAAATCGTCGTCGCTGAAAAATCCTTTTTCAGTCCGCGTTTCTGGAGACCGGTCCCCCGGCGAACTTGCTCAAGTCCACGTCCACCGTCTCGGCGAGGTCGTCCGGCGTCTCGTACGGGCGGTTGACGATGACGTTTCCGGCGCGCTGTTTTCCGAGGCCGGGAATCGCGGTGAGTTCGTCCATCGACGCGCTGTTCACGTCGAGCGGATACGGAACGCCCGTGACGGAGCGATAGCCGTGGTCCACGACGGCGACATCCATCGTCCGTCCGAGTTCGCGTTCCCCCGGAATCCCGACGAGGAGCGGGTAGGTGCCGAGTTGTCGCCCGAAGGTCCGACCGTCCTGATGGTATTCGAGGTGGACGTTGGGCAGGACTGTTCCCGGCGGGGTGACCCGCTGGAGCATCGGATTGTCTATCTCCTCCCTGACCTCGCTCTTGTACTGCTTGAACAGTCGCTTGTGATCGTCCGCGATTTGTGTCCCCACGGAGTTCATCTCGGTCCCCGAGAACGCCATCACCTGCCGGATGTTCACCCGGCGGAGCATCAGCCCCTCGTCGTACACCCGCTGGAGGAACTCGCGGTTGTGGTCGAACGTCTCCTTCCGCTCGCCTTTCAACCCGTGGAGCAGGTTGATTCCCGGCAGGAGCTTCGGAAGGCGGTTCGTCGCGTCGGGACCGTGCGTCGGGGCCGCTTCCGAACTCTCGCCGGGTCGCCATCCCGCCTCCTCGTTGACGATTTCCACCGCCTGGAAACACTCCTCGGCGGAGACGTTCAGGTTGTTCTGCTCCTGCACCACGGGGTCGGCCGATTCCAATCCGAACGCGGCGGTGTCGCCCGGCGTGTTGTGCTCGGCGATGACCCGAATGCCCTCGCGGGACAGTTCGGGCCACTCCACGATGGTGATGGGGTTCATGTTGTCGAGGTGGAGCGTGCCGAGGTCGGGGACGGCTTCCCGAATCCCGCCGTACAACTCCCGGAGCGCGTCCGGGTTCGGTTTCTCGCCGTTGCCGCCGTAGGCGAGGATGTCGGCCTGTCGGCCCAGTCGGAAGTGGCGGACGCCGCGGTTCGAGAGGCCGTCCACCTCCGCGATCACGGACTCGGGTTCGCGGAACGCCGGGTTGCCGTACAGCGGTTCCGTGCAGAACGAGCATCTGTAGGGACAGCCCCGCGAGGTCTCCATCTCGCAGATGAGGTACTCCGGATGGTTCGGATGCTGTTCGACGACGAACGCGCCCGCCGCCGCCCAGCGGTCTATCTCCTCGTTGTCGCGCATCCGGTTGTTGAAACCCTCCAGACCGCTTTCCACGAGGTCCGCGGCGGCGGCTTCCACGTCGCCCTTCGCCACGAAGTCGAAGTCGAGGTCGTCGCGCTCGGTTTGGGTTCCGCCCGCGTTTTCGTCTCCGACGCCGAACTTGACGGGGCCGCCCATCAGGCTCGTGCCGTCGGCCGTCCACGCCATCTTCCGCACCTCGTCCGGTTCGGCGGGCGTCCCGCCGACGTACTTGCCGGGCACCGTCATCCCGCCGATGTAGACGAACAGGTCGGCGTCGGCCACGTCGGCCCACTTCGAAGTATCGTCCCGCAGTTCGTCGATGGTGTGGTAGGTGATCCGTTCCTCGGGAACCCCCGCGTCCACCAGCGCCCCGGCAGTGTAGCGCGGGTACGTCGAGATGTACGGCGGCACGCCGAAGTGAGCCGGTTCGTCGACGTAGCCGTCCACGAGCGTCACGTCGAGAGTCGCGGGGTCAGTCATTACCCGCCTTTGTGACTGGGCGGATAAAACGGTGACTACGTCGAACGCGACGACGACGGGGAACACGCAAGTGTGGAAGTCGTTCGCTAGGAAATGGCTCCAACTCTGATGCGAACTCAAGAGTGACAAAAAAGGCCCAGAAAGCCCCCGCCCGCTCGCGGTCGCTGTGCAGGATATTCTGGCCTCTCCGCACCACCCGATTCCTTCGCTCGTTACACTCGCTCACTCATCCCTCGCACGATTCTGACGAGACGGCGAGGATGACCACTATCTTCGCCGTCTCGTCAGCGTGCGCCACTCGGCTGGACGGGGTGGGGCTTTCGAGGACTGCCTCTCAGTAACTCCAATCACACAATCAAAACCAACCACAACTCGTACTCCCCGAACCACCAATCCTAGCCGAAGTCCACGCGTTTATTTTCGTTCGGTACGTATCCATGCGTATGCCTGCGACGCTTGAGGTCAAGTGTACGGACGACGACTGCGAGATGGACATGTTCGAACTGCACTACACCTACGATATGCCGGACGATGTGGGTGTGGACGACTTCCAGTGCCCGTACTGCGGCGAAACCGATTGCCTCGAAGCCATCGAGCTATGACGCTCCGCGACCTCGGGCGCTCGACCGTAACGGCCGTCGCATCCAAGGTCGGCCGTGCCGCGAGCAAGGTACAGGAATCACGTCCCATCCCGGCCGACCTGCTCGAAAGCGAGGACGCCTACCTCGTCGTGTTCGATGCGGCGGGTGCGACCGGTAGCGACGTGCAAGTCCGATTCGTCGAGGACTCCGTCCTCGTTCGGATCGACCGCTTCCGCGACTTCCACGAGGGGTTCGACATGGTGTTCCCCGGTCGCGGAATGTCGCTCGACGGGGAGGTCGAACTCCCGTCCGATGCGAAGGTCGATGCGAACGAAGCGACGGCGACGCTGACCGACTCGGGGACGCTCCGCGTGACCGTTCCGAAGTCCGAATAACCTACTCGACGGCCATTCCTTCCACGATTTCGAACTCCTCGTCGCCAGCGAAGCGTGTCGGGTCGAACTCCGGGATGCCGCCCTCGCCGAGCACGTCCTTCGCGATGGCTTCGCCGAGCGCCGGGGAGCGCATGAACCCGTGGCCCTGCCAGCCAGCGGCGACGTAGCAGTTCGGTCTGAATTCGCCGAGCAACGGGTCGTAGTCCGGCGTCGCGGTGCAGAGCCCCGCCCACGCGCGTTCGACGGTCGGTTCCGACGCCGATTCGAGTTCCGTATCCGATCCGAAATCGAGCCGGTGGGAGAGCCGTTCCTCCATGGCGGCGACGAACGCGTCGTCGCTTTCGTGTTTCCAATCGGTGGGGTCGCTCTCGACATCCTCGGTGCCGTCCCCGGCCAGAAGTCCCTCGGGGTGTGGCCGGAGGTAGTAGCCTTCGGTGGCGTCGTACAGCATCGGCGTGTCGGCGTCGAACTCGCAGGTGAGCGCCTGCACGCGGTACGGTTTGAGCGCGACGGGGATTCCCACCTCCGCGAACACGCGTTTCGTATGCGACCCGGCCGCGACGACGATGGCGTCGAACGATTCGCCGGAAGCGTCGCCGTCGACCAGCGGAACGATTCGAGGGTCGTCCGACCCCTCGTCCCCCAGTCGAACACGAACCGGCGTCTCGGTTCGAATCTCAGCGCCCTCCGTCTCCGCTTCCGCCGCCATCATCCCGGCGTAGCTTCCGGGGTCGGTACAGCCTGTGTTGCGGGCGATTGCGGCGACGCCGACGTCCTCGACGTTCACCGTCGGAAACCGCTCTTTTAGTTCCGATGCGTGGATGAACGCGACGTCTCGCCCCTGTTCGCGCATTCGAGGCACCTGCTCGCGAATCGCGGCGGCGGGCTTCTCGTCGCCGGTGCGGGCGAACCAGACGTACGGCGTCTCCACGAACTCGAACCCTCCCGTTCCGGAAAACTCACGGAAGCGCTCTATCGCCCGGCTCCCGATCCGGGCGTCCTCCGGCGCGGCGAAGGCGTCGTAGAGCACGC
Source organism: Haladaptatus sp. AB618 (assembly GCF_024136965.1). NCBI lineage: Archaea > Methanobacteriati > Methanobacteriota > Halobacteria > Halobacteriales > Haladaptataceae > Haladaptatus > Haladaptatus sp. AB618. The sequence goes on from NZ_JAMYJX010000002.1 coordinate 628,357, forward strand.
CCGCCGCTCGCGAGGTGCTTTCACCTTCGTTCGGGATCTCGCCCGCCTCGAACAGCGTCACGTCGGCACCGCGTGCTGCGAGGTCGTGAGCGGCCGTCAGGCCCACAGCGCCGCCGCCGACGATGCCGACCTTCATCGGTGCTCCTGTGGCCACAGATCCGCGATATCCCGTTCGGCGAGCCACTCGACCAGCGCGGCGAGTTCGTCGCTGGACGTCGAGAGCAACCGTTCGCCCGCCTCGCGCGATCCGCGCGTCGGGTGCCCGACGACGCCGCTTTCGGAGAAGTCGGCCGTGTCGAACCCGACGTTGGCTCCGTGAACGTCCTCGCCCCACGCGTCGTTCGCGCCCGCCTCTGCCGCTTCGAGTGCGGCCTCGCGGACGAGTTCCTCGGCGACTTCGAGGAGCATGCTCGTCTCGATCTCGTCGGCGTGCGTAATCCCCATCCCGAACTCGTCTTCGAGCACGTCGCCGATACCGCTCCACCAGTTCCACGGGACGGCGTAGGCGACCTCCTCGCGTCGGACGCGGCGCGCGACCCGGCGGAGCGCGCCGTCGTTGCCTCCGTGCCCGTTCACGATGACGACCTTCCGAACGCCGTGGCTGGCGATGCTGGAGACGATGTCCGAGATGTAGTTCTCGAACGTCGTCGGGTCGGTCCACAGGGTCCCGTCGAACTGGCGGTGGTGTTCGCTGACCCCGACCGGAATCGTCGGGAGGACGACGACGTCGTCGCGTTCGGCGAGTTCCCCCGCGACCGCCTGTGCCGCCATGAAATCGGTTCCTAATGGGAGGGCTGGCCCGTGTTGTTCGACGCTTCCCGTCGGGAGTAATGCGACGTCCACGTCGGCGAGCGCGTCGTCCGCGGTGGTCGTCGTGTGTTCTGCAAGTCGGCTCATGACGGTTTGTATTGCAGCCGTGGTATTTGAAACTGGGTGTCGCGGCGATGGGCGAAAAAACGGACGTACGGGACGAGTTCGGCCGTTATCAACCGAGGAACGAGTCGAGTCCGCGGGCGGGATAGCCGACCACGAGGTCGGCCCCGGCCGTCTTCAGTTCCTCGACCCGTTCGCCGATTTCCCGTTCGGTTCCGACGAGCGCGAAATCACGGCTCGCCGCCGACAGGACGCGCCGTGCGCGGCCGTCGGCGCTGGCATCCGTCGGTGCATCGTCCGGGAGCGCCCGTGCCACGGGCCGTCGTCGGGAGACGTACGCCCCGACCGAATCGAGAATCGTGTCCTCGTCGTCCGTGAGGACGGTTGGGGCGTACACCGCGACCGTTCCCTCGAATCCGGCCGAGCGAAGCGCTCGGACGTCCCGGTCGGTCGAGCGCGACAGCAGTTCGAACTGCGTCGCGCCCGTGGCGGTGGCGATTCGCTCGATCCCTTCGGTGCCGACCCACGCGTCGGGCGAGCGCTCCAGCGCCGCGCCGAGGCGCGGCGCGACCGCACGTCGTTTCTCCTCGTCGTCGAGATACGCCGAATGTCCAGCGACGAACACCGTTCCAACCGCCTCCGGGAGTCGGTCGAACAGCGAATCGTCGCCGAGGGGGTCGAACCCGTCGGCCCGGATCGGCACCGTCATCAGGACGTTCTTCGCCGCCGCCAGTTCGCGGAGCACCGCCTCGTCGGGGAGATGCTCGCGCCCTTCGTAGTCGATGGTGATCGTCTCGAACGGCAAGTCGTGCGCTCGCCGCACGTCACACTCTGCGGGTTTCAGTGCGGCGGCGTCGAGTCCCGTGCGGGCGAGGGCGTGGCTACTGGTTAGCATCGATACCTCCGGTAATCAGAACGAGTTGGCTACTGTTCTCGCGGAACGCGATCAATCGTCTGTGCGACCATGGTCTCCGTAACGTCACGGGGATAAAAAGGCTGTCGGCAACGGCAACGATTCGAGTCAGGGAACGTAGCGTTCGATGGTAGGCATCTCGATGCCGAGCGCTCCCTCGACGAACTCGATGAGTGCGCCATCCTCCGGTTGGAGTCCCCCGGCGAGGACGACGGCGACGAGTCCGAGGAGGCCGGTGCAGACCAGAAAGACGGGCAGTGTCACGAGCGTCAACGTCAGCCAGTGGGACGCGCCGAGGGCGACCGGGAAGAGGACGAGCGGGAGGGCGACGTACGTCCGGTTCGTGGACGAGGCGAACGGCGTGATGTCGCATTTCGACCAGAGTACGAGATTGAGTGCGAGGTTTCGGACGACGTACGCTCCGGACGAGGCGACGGCGGCACCGACGATGCCGTACGTCGGAATGAGGAGGAGGTTGGCGACGAAGTTGAGCGCGAGCGTCAGAATATCGACCCCCAGAATCGCTTTCGTGTGGCCGAGCGCGGCGAGCGTCGTCCGGTTTCGTCCCGCCGCCGCGCTGGTGAAAAACCCGATCGAGAGGATTGCGAGCGCGATACCGCCGCCCGTGTACCCCGACCCGAAGAAGATCGAGAGGGTGTCGTCCGGGAAGACGGTGAACACTAGAAACGCGGGGAAGGTGAGGACGTAAATCCACTTCGTCGTGATGCGGTAGATGCTCGTCACCTCGTCGCGCTCGCCGTCGGCGTCGAGTCTGGACGTGAGCGGCAGGTAGAGATACCCGAACGAGGAGATGACCATGAGGAGGCTGTTCGCCAGCGGGTAGGCGGCGTTGTATATCCCGACTTCGTTCGAGGTGCGAAACTGGGCGAGCATGATGGTGTCCATCCGCGTGAGCAGGATCGAGAGCACCATCGTCACGATGAGCGGGGCCGAATACGCCAGCAGTTCGCGGGTGTGCGTTCGCACGGGGCCGACGAGGCGGACGAGGCGGTTCGAGAGGAAGTAGACCACGACCACCGTGCAGAGCGTGGCGACGAGGTAGGCGTAGCCGATGGACGCGAGGTCCAACCCACCCGCGACGAGCGCGACGAGCAGGAGGATGCGGAGACAAGGGTAGAGAAAGTCCTTCGTGTACAGTTTGTAGCGCGTGTTTTCCATGCCGCGGAGCGCGCTCACGCCGACGGTTAGCCCCGTCGTGATCGGAATCGTGCAGATGAACAGGCGGAGCAGGTCGGTCGCGGCGCTCGTCTCGAACAGCGCGGCCGTGATACGGCCGATGTTCAGGTACAGGACGAGCGAGACGAGGATGCTAACGGAGAGCGAGAAGCCCAGTCCGAACAGCCACACACCGCGCACGTCCCGGTCGTCGTCGTAGCGGGAGACGAATCGCGGAATCCCGTCGTTCAATCCGACGAGCGAGACCGTTGCCCCGATGGTCATGATGGCGAGTGCGATGGTCATCTCGCCGTAGAGTTGCGGCGAGAACCAATGGGCAACGATGATGCGCTCGATCAGTCGACCGACGGACGCGACGATGACGCCGACGACGATGAGGACCGAACTCGACAGCAGTTTCGAGAGGTGGTTCTCACTCGTCGCCATTCCGGAAGTTCCGTGGATAAGCGTGGTGCTCGTGGCCTCGTTGCGTTCTCGGATTCACGGTGGGACAATCAAACCGGCCGAGTGGCTTTGTTATGGACGCCGTACGGCGGAGTAATCGCTCTCATCCGCCTCACCCGCTCCCACACCGACAGAGCCATGTGAACAACAATCATGATATTTTCAGTAGGTCATCGGTTTCGTTGTGACCTTCAGATTGGTTGATATGTGTAGAACGACACCGAAAGAATATTAATCGACCTCTTTGCATTGAAGACCGCATGGCACGCGATTGCAGTACGACAAAAAACGATAGCGGAGCGGACGGCAGTTCGTTCGACCGCCGTTCGTATCTGAAACTGACCGGCACGGCCGCGGTTGCGGCCGCCGGTGCTGGCGCTGCGACCGGTCTCGGCGCGGCGAAGGAGTACGAGACGATCACGATTCCCGCGAACACGGCGAAGCAGTTCACCGTCGGGAGCGGCGAGACGTTCGAAAACAAACTCATCGACATCAGCGCGTCGGGCGCTGACGTTCGCATCATCGCGAGCGGATCCGACTGGACGATCCGCAACGTCGGTTTCAGCGGCGCGTCCGACGTGAGCGGTCCCCACCCGCCGGGAAAGAACCTCGGTGGCTACCCGAACCTCATCACGGCGTCGGGAACCGGGACCATCGAGCACGTCTACATGGGTGACGGCGTCTCCGGTGACATGATTCGCAAGGGCGCGATCGGAATTCCGGCGTCCTTCGCGGGTCACATCGACCTCACCGGCGTCACGATGAACGGTTGGACGGGCAACGCGATTTACGCGGGCGGCGCGGCCAAATCCAGCGGCGGCGGCGGGACACTGGCGTTCGACGGCTGTCTCCTGAAGAACAACAACATCAGCCACCTCCGCGTGGCGACGGACGGCACGACGGTGAAGAACACCGTCATCTACAACACGAACGACGTTCCGCTCCACCCGATCAACGGCGGCGTCGTGAACTCCCGCGGCGTCTACGACGGCTACGGGACGACGAGCGACGTCGTCACGTTCGAGAACTGCGACATCGACTGCACCGACGCGGACACCAACGGCGGGGCCTCCGCGCTCGTCGCGGCGCACACGACGTTCAAGGTCACAGACTCGCAGATCAAAGGCGGTCTCATCGGCAACGTCGAGACGACGAATGTCGGCAGCAACCCGTCGCACGAAGCGCCGAAGGCCGCACCCACGACCGCGAAGCAGGCCGCAACCGGTTCGACGTCGTCCGGCGGAAGTTCGAAGACCGGCGGCAAGTCAAAGAAGAAGGCCAAGAAAGCGAAAAAGAGTAAGAAGGCAAAGAAGTCGAAAAAGAAGAGCAAGAAGAGCAAGAAGGCCAAGAAAGCGAAAAAGAGCAAGAAGGCGAAAAAACCGACCGATCCGGCGATGAAGAAGGGGACGAAGAACGCGGCCGCCTCCGGTTCGCGTGACTTCTGTTTCACCTACAACGGCAAACGCTACTGCGTCGATTTCGGTCAGCTTCGGACGTTGCTGGGTGGATACTGAAAACGAAGTCGAACACGTATTTTTCCGGTAGGGATTCCGTACCACGGTTACACGACGGTCCTGTCGAAGCCGTAGCGGTCGCCGTCTCGATTTTGTGGTTTCAATTGATTGCGTGAACGGCGTCGCCCGATTGGTTCCGACGACGCATAACAAAGTGTAATACCCTTGTGGTATCGGGAAATGAGCAGTGGTAATCGACCGTCCCAGCGTGTCGTCGGGAGTACGGGGACGACGGCGGAACACGGCGACGCGCGTCGTCGGGGCGATGCGCGAGCGGCGGAGTTGACCATCGGTATGTACTATCGGAAGGCGGGAACGCGGGACGCGGGCGGTGTCGTGATGTACGTGCAGGAACTCCTCGACGCGCTGTCGGAACACCAGTCGGCCTACCTCTACACGGAATCCGGAGAACTGACGCCGAAGATGCGCACGACGGACGCGGAAATCGTCCAACTGTCCGACCCCGCGTTCGACGCCGCAACTCGCGTGTTTCCCGGCATCTCGGAGAAACTCGTTCCCCTGCTCGGCGCGATGCGCGACGGGACGATTGCGCGGATGAACGAAACCCTCGACGTGCTCGTGACACACCACTACTTGGAGGACATCGTCCTCTCGAACCTCCTCGACATCCCCGTAATTCGCGTGTACCACGGCTTCGAGCGGACGGGACTCGGGACGACGGCCCACGGGATGCTGTCGGACAGCCACTCTGTCGTCAACTCGGTGCAGACGAACGCGGAGTTCGTCGAGCAACACGGCCACGAACCCGACGGTATCGTCTACCCGGGCGTCGATACCGACCTGTTTCACCCCGACGCGCCGCCCGCCTTCGAGCGCGAGGAACCGACGGTGCTGTTCGTCGGTCGGTTCGTGGAATCGAAAGGCGTCTTCGACCTCATCGATGCGGTCGCGGCGGCCCGCGACGCCGGAACCGACGTTCACCTCTCTATCGTCGGTCGCGGGGACGAAGACGCAGTGGAGCGGCGAATCGAGGAGCACGAACTGGCGTCGTCAGTGTCCGTCCTCGGAGCGGTTCCACACGACGAACTCCCGGGCTACTACACCGCCGCGGACGTGGCCTGTCTGCCGTCCCACTACGAGAGTTTCGGCATGGTCAACATGGAGGCGCTGGCCTGTGGCACCCCCGTCGTCACCACGTCGGTCGACGGCGTCACGGAGTACGCCATCGACCGCGAGACCGCGTTGCTCGTCCCGCCGGAAAACCCCGAGGAGTTGGCGACGGCGATAGCGACGGCGGTCTCGTCGCCGGAGCTACGGGCGCGACTCTCGGAGCAAGGACGGGCCGTCGCGGAACGCTACTCGTGGAACCAGTCGGCGAAGCGTCTCGTGGACGTGTGTGCCGAAATCCTCGGACGAACCGACAGAAATACCCTCGAACGAACCGACCGCGAAGTTCTCAACGCGGATTGACCGGGAAATTTTCGAACGAACCGACCGCGATGTTCTCGATGCGGACCGATTATTCGGACCCCAACTCCACCGGAACCGCCCGCGTCGTCGTCGCCTTGAACGAGGCGACGACCGGTCGACCGGGTTCCAGGCCCAATCGCTCGACGCTGTTCATCGTGACGAGCGCGAGAAGCGGCGTTTCGCCCCCGACATTGACGGTGATACGGGCGATTCGTTCTCCCTCCTCGACAGCCGCAACCGTTCCGGAAAACTGGTTTCTGGCGCTCGTGTCGTCCCCCTGCGGCGCGGCGTCGGGACTGTAGAGGGTGATCACGTCGGAGCGGATGGGCACCTCCACGGCGTCGGCGTCGGCCGGGACGAGCGCGCGAACGACGCCGACGTCCGTCTCGACGAGACCGAACTCGCCGTCGAGTTCGGCGACGGTGCCGACGAGAACCGTCTCGTCCACGTCGGCGAGCCCGGACGATTCCGCCGTGAGTCGGCGGAATCGCTGGATGAGTCGCCGCGCCTCGTCGGTCAACGTGCTCCCCCCGCCGCTCGTCCCGCCGCGTTCGCGGCGGACGAGCGGTCCGAAGCCGTCCTCCAGCGTCACGACTCGGCGCTGTGCGTGGGCGTACGACCGTCCGAGGGCGGTCGCCGCCGCGTTGAGCGAGCCGTGTTCGTCTATCGCCCGAAGCAATTGCACGTCCCGTGCGTCGAACGTGACATCGCCGGAGACGAGTTGTGCGTCGAACGTCGCCCGTGGCGTCGCGTCGTCCATCGTCAGTACCTGTCGTACCGCTCGGTACATCAGTTCTCCGGGCTACCGACGGATCACGATGCCCGTTCGAACTGCTCTTCGGCCTCGCGGAGTCGTTCCAGCCGCGTTTCGAGCGACGGGTGGGTTTCGAGCCACGGCGTGTCCGCGTCCGCCGAATCCGTTCCGTCCACGTCCGTCGCCATCGAGAGCGGGACGATGGCGCGTTCCGGCGGGATTTCGTAGGCGTCCCGCATGTCCGCCGGCGGGCGCGTCGCCGTCGCGTCGTACAGTTTCCGGAGCGCCGAGGCGAGTTCGCCCGCGTTCCCGGTGATTCGCACCGCGCCGCGGTCGGCGGCGAGTTCCCGATAGCGCGAGAGGAGCGCGAGCAGGACTCGTCCGACGAAACTGAAGACGGCCGAGAGCGCATACGAGAAGGCGAAGAACAGGCCGACGAGCGGATGGGCACCTCGCTCGGCGTCCAACGCCCAATGTCTGTCCGCGTACTTTCGAACCCGTAAGGCGAGACGGAGGGGAAGCGACGCGAGGGTGACGACGAGGAAATCCCGGTGGCGAACGTGGGTGAACTCGTGTGCGAGCACGGCTTCGAGTTCGTCGGCCGAGAGCGTCTCCACGAGCGCCGTCGTCACGACGATGGTCGCGCTCTCGGGCGAATACCCGGTCGTGAACGCCGTCGGAACGTTCGAGGTCCGACACTCGATGTCCGGTCGAGGGACCGACAGATGGCTGGCGATTTTCGTCGCGCGCGCCTCGACTTCCGGGGGGACTTCGACGACGACGGGTTCGTCGTCTCCGTCCTTCGGGAACCCCGTCAAATCACTCCCCGCGTAGCGTTCGATGACGTAGAAGCCGAGTACGCTCGATCCGCCAGCCAACCCCGCCATGATGAGGACGGCGGTCATCGTCGTTCCAGTAAAGAGCGCGACGAGACGTGCTCCCGCCGTAACGATAAGCCAGAGCGTCGCCGGAATCGCAATCGCGAAGAGGACGACGAGACACAACGTGGCGACCATCCGAACCTGCAACCCTCGATCCGGTTTCCACTCCATACGATGGCGTATGTTCTCAGCGATGATGAAATTTTTCGACGATGACGAAAATTCGAGTCGTAACCGGGGTCGTCCGCGAAATTCGCTCAGTCGGAGCGCCGGTGGACGGTCATCGGGATTTCCTTCTTCGGGCGGGCCGTAATCGTCGCCATCAGGTCCAGTTCGGCCTCGGGCGTGAGTTCGATGTGGAACTGCTGGTAGATGGTGGCGAGCAGGAGACGCGCCTCCAACATGGCGAAGCGGTCGCCGATACAGCGCCGTGGTCCGGCCGCGAACGGGAAGTACGCGAGTTTCGGGAGCGACTTCTCGAACTCCTTGGTCCAGCGCTCGGGTCGGAACGCGAGCGGGTCGTCGTACCAGCGCGGGTCGCGGTGGACGACCCACTGGTTCATCTGCACCGTCGCACCCGCCGGAATCTCGTAGCCGCCGATGATGTCCGGTTTGGTCGCCTCGCGGACGATGCCCGGCACGGGCGGGTAGAGTCGCATCGATTCCTTGACGACTTTTTCGGTGTACGTCAAGTCGTCCAGGTCGGCCATCGTCGGCGTCTCGCCGTCGAGCACCTCGTCAAGTTCGGCGACGAGTTTCTCCTCCACCTCGGGATACTGCGCGAGGGCGTACATTGTGAGCGTCAGCGAGAGCGCCGTCGTCTCGTGCCCGGCGAGCAGGAGCGTGACGACTTCGTCCCGTATCTGCTCGTCGCTCATGTGGTTGCCGTGCTCGTCCGTCGCGTCGAGGAGCGTCGAGATGACGCCCTCGCCGGTCGGGTCCTCGCGCCGCTCCCGGATCAGTTGGTAGACGACGTCGTCGAGTTGCTTCCGCGCGTCCTTGATCTGCATCCTCGACGGCGTCGGAATCCCCGGCGGGAGGATGAAGTTGGCCAGGCTTTCGGTACCGAGCATGAACTCCTCCAGCGCCGACCCGACGGTGTGGACCTCGTCGTCGATATCGACGCCGAACAGCGCCCGTGCGACGATTTTGAGCGTCACCTCCATCATGTCCTCGTGGACGAGTCGCGTCTCGCCGTCCTCCCACGTGGCGAGTTCCTCCTCGGTGAACTCCGTCATCATGGTGGAGTATCGCTGGATTTCCTGGGGGTGGAAGGCGGGTTGGATGAGGTGGCGGTTGCGCCGCCAGACCGCGCCTTCGCTGTTCAGGATACCCTTCCCCAGCACCGGCCCGAGGATGTTCTGGAACCCCTCGCCCTTGATGTAGTTCTGATTGTTCTGGACGAGCACCTGCTCGATGTAGTCGGGGTGGTTGAGCTGATACATCGGTCCCGACAGTTCTTCCCAGTGAACGATGTCCCCGTACTCGCGGGCGTTTTCCGTCATGAAGCCGAACGGGTCGCGGATGAAATCCCATCGCGTTCCGACGATAGGGAGGCCATCCGGTCCCGGTGGCGTGTCCCCCGTGGGGGGTGTGTCGCTACTCATGGTTGCTACCTAGTACTGCCCCCGGCGGTCTATCTCTATATCCGAGCATCCTAGGTGTGTTTAAATACTCTCGTGCGGTATCGTTCCCCATGCGGTACGCGACGATAGTCATGACGTGGGAGGACGACACGGCCGTTCATCCCATCGACGACCTGCTCTCCGAGACCGACGACGTGACGGTCGAGACGATTCGGTACGTCGGACCGGTGTACGAGGGGCGATACGTGGAACTCGTGGAACTCCGCGGTGACCTCGACGTCGCACGGGAACTGTTGGCCGGTTCGCCCGAAACCATCGAATACGACATCGTCGGTGAGGACGGCTACGGCGTCCTCTACTTGCAGTGTCGAACCGGCGGTCTGGTCGATGACCTGCTCACCATCCTGCGCGAACACGAAATCGTCCTCGACTGGCCGATTGGGTACATCGACACGGGGAGCGAACACGGCCTGCAACTCACCGTGATCGGAACCAGCGATGCGATTCGACAGGCCGCGGGTGACGTTCCCAACGGTATCTCCCTGAAACTCGAACGGATGGGCGAGTACGAACCCGACATGGGAAAGCTCTCGTCGATACTCACCGAGCGGCAGGAGACGCTCTTCGACCTCGCCGTCCGCGAGGGCTACTACGAGGTTCCCCGGGAGACGACCCACCGGGAACTCGCCGAGGAACTCGGCCTCTCGACGGGGACCGTCAGCGAGCGACTCCAGCGAATCGAGTCGAGGTTGGTCGGCGCGTACGTCAACTGATCGGCGAAAATTCCGTTTCGGGACGGTTACGACGCGCCGGTAGGGCTGAGATTAATTACCTCCCCAGCGTCAGTTCTAGCAGGCACGGATTGCCGGAGAACGGGGGGAACCATGACGCCGCCACAGCCGTCCGCTTCCGGGGATAGCAACACGAATACCGACGAGGAGACGTCCCCGTGGCGGTCGTCCACGGTCCAGATCGTCCTCGCGGCGACGCTCCTCGCGCCGCTCGGCGTCCCGCTCATCAGTCCGACGCTACCCGTATTTCGGGACGCGTTCGGCATCACCGACGCACAGGCGAGCCTGCTCATCAGCACCTACTTCCTGACCGGAATCGTCCTGTCGCCGTTCATCGGCATGCTCGCCGACCGAATCGGCAGGCGGGCCGTCCTCATCTGGGGGCTGATCGCGTTCAGCATCTCGGGCGGTGCGATCGCCGTCGCGCCGAGTTACGAGGCCATCCTGTTGTTGCGAACCATCGGCGGGACCGCCGCCGCCGGTATCTTCATCACCACCGTCACGCTCATCGGGGATTCGTTCGAGGGCACCCAACGGAACTCCGTACTCGGGATGAACAACGCGGTGCTGTCCGCGGGGGCCGCGCTCTTCCCCATCGTCGGCGGCGCGCTCGCCACCGTCGCGTGGAACGTGCCGTACCTCGCCTACCTGCTCGGCCTGCCGCTCGCGCTGTACGCGGTTCGGCATCTGGAGGAACCCGCTCACGAACGCGACTCGAAGGGGCTCGCCTATCTGCGCCGCGCCGCCAGCGTCCTCAGCGGACCCGACGCGCTCGTCTGCTACGGCGCGGCGTGCATGACCGAACTGCTGTTGTTCGGCACGGTGCTCACGATTCTGCCGTTCCTGCTGGCCGGGGACTTCGGCATGTCGGCGTTGGCCATCGGACTCCTGCTCTCGGTCGCGGAACTCTCGTCGGTCATCGTCTCCGCGAAGAACGGCTGGTTCGCGCGGTACACGTCGAACTACGGCCTCATCGCCGCCGGGTTCGCCTGCTATTCCGTCGGCCTGTTCGGCGCGTGGTTGGCACCCTCGCCGGTTTTCATCGGCGTGACGATGCTCGTCCTCGGTGCGGGTCTCGGCCTCTCCATGCCCGCCGTGGACGCCGCCATCAGCGACCTCGTCTCCGCGGGACTGCGCGGCGGGGCGCTGAGCCTGCGCAACAGCACGACGTTTCTCGGGCGCGCCGCGGGGCCGATCCTGTTCGCCGGGCTCGCCGAGATTACGGGCTACTATCCGCTCTTCGTCGGCAGCGCCGTCGTCGCGCTCGTCATCGCGCTCTCGATAGCCTCGATGAGCGTCTACCGAACCCGCCGTCGGCCCGTCGCCGAGGCGTAGGTTCGTCGAGGCGCGCGGTACCACGGCGACCCGGCGGCAACAATCCTCTTTTGGCTCCGTCCCGACCACCATTCATGGCGACCGTTATCGGAATTCGGTGTGCCGAAGGTACCGTTCTCGCCGGCGACCGCCGAGTCACGAGCGACGACGCCGTCACTTCGGACGGGGTACGGCGAGTGTTCGAGTACGACGACGCCGGTGCCGCCGTCGTCGGTGACGTCGGGGCTATCGAGGAGTTCGACCGCCGATTCGGAATCGAACTCGACCGTAGTCGGGAGGAGAGCGACGACGTCCACATCGACCGAATCGCGCAGGTTGCGAGCGAGTTGACGGGTGAACTCGGTCTCGACGGGTTGGTCGTAGGGCTGGATTCGAACGGCGACGTCGGCCTCCGCGAAGTCGGGAGCGACGGCCTCGTGCTCGCGTCCGACGTGACCGCGCTCGGCAGCGGCGCGTCCGTCGCCTTCGGCCCCCTCGAACAGGTCGACACGGACCGCGGGTTGGACGACGTGGAAGCCCTCGCCCGCGAGACGCTCTCCATCGTCGCCCAACGCGACCCCGACACCGGCACCGACATCGACGTGGTGCGGTTCGAGAACGGCGACGATTGAGTTCGGGCGGTCATCGTTCAATTTCGAATCGCCCCCGAAAGGTCAGCTTTTACGTGCCGGTCCGCCAACCGACGACATAGAGACCATCACCGTCGCCCATCCCACAATGATTCTCGTCATCGACAACTACGACTCGTTCGCCTACAACCTCGTCCAGTATCTCGGCGAGTTCGCCGACGAGGTCGTCGTCCGGCGGAACGACGCCATCGACGTGGCCGGTATCCGCGCCCTCGACCCCGACGGAATCGTCGTCTCGCCGGGTCCCGGAACCCCGGACGACGCGGGGGTTTCGATGGCCGTCTTTTCCGAAACCACCTATCCCGCGCTCGGCGTCTGTCTGGGCCATCAGGCGCTCTGTGCGGCCCACGGCGCGCGGGTCGGCCACGCGCCGGACGTCGTCCACGGGAAGCCATCGACGGTGACACACGACGGCGAGGGAATCTTCGACGGGTTGCCCACGGAGTTCGACGTCGGACGATACCACTCGTTGGCGGTCGAACACGGTGACATTCCGGACGTGCTCGTCGAGACGGCGCGGACGACGGACGAGCGCGGCATCGTGATGGGGGTTCGGCACGCGACCCTCCCGCACGTCGGCGTGCAGTTCCATCCCGAGAGCATCCTCACCGACGAGGGGAAACGCCTCGTGCGGAACTTCTGTGAACTGTGCGAAGACGAACGGGAGCGTGAATCGGGAGGACCATGTACTACCACGTGAACGGCGACATCGTTCCGGCCGACGAGGCGACCGTGAGCGTCCGCGACCGCGGCTTCATGTACGGTGATGCGGCCTTCGAAACCCTGCGCGCTTATGGCGGAACCGTGTTCGAATGGGAGGCACACGCCGAGCGTCTGGAAGCGACCTGCGATGTGCTCGCGCTCGACCACGGGATTTCCGACGAGGACTTTCTGGAACGTATCCGCGACACGCTCGACGCGAACGACCTCCGTGACGCCTACGTCAAACTCTCCGTCTCCCGAGGCCCTCAACCCGGCAAACTCTCGCCCGGCCCGACGGAAAATCCGACGGTCGTCGTGATGGTCTCGGAACTCCCCCGCGGCGGAAGCGAGGGGACCCCGGTTTGGGACGCCCCGGCGACCGCCGAAGTCGTGAAGACGCAGCGTGTGCCCGACGCGGCGCTCCCCGCCCACGCGAAGACGCACAACTACCTGAACGGGATTCTCGCCCGTCTGGAACTCGATGCGGACACGGACGAAGCCGTCATGCTCGATTCGACGGGCGCGGTGACGGAAGGCGCGACGAGCAACCTGTTCTTCGTCCGCGACGGGGTTCTCTACACGCCGTCGCTCTCGAGTCCCGTGCTCCCCGGAATCACGCGAGACGTCGTCCGCTCGCTCGCCGACGACGCCGGAATCCCGAGCGAGACGGGGCGCTACGACCCCGCGGCGGTTCGACGGGCCGACGAGGCGTTCCTGACGAACACGACGTGGGAACTCCGCTCGCTCGCTTCCCTCGACGGTGTCGAAATCGGCGGCGGACCCGTGACCGACGAACTCGCCGCCGCGTTCGACGCGCTGGTCGAAGCGCGCCACTACGATCCGGACGCGTAGAGCGCCCGTTTGAAAAGGCTCAAACTCCCTCGGTCGCAAATCCCGGTCGATGGACGAGCACAGCCGAATCGCCGCTGTCGAGGAGCTCCCGGACGACACCACCTTCCTGTTCACGATTCGGGAGGGCTTCGACGAGGAGGAAGCCATCCTGGTCGCCGACGACGACGGCGACGTCCGAGCGTGGCGAAACTACTGTCAGCACTGGACCGACGTGCGCCTCGACAAGGGCGACGGCGCGAGCATGCGCGACGGCGAACTCGTCTGCGGCAAACACGGCGCGCTGTTCGAAGCCGACACCGGGGTCTGCACCTACGGCCCCTGCGAAGACGCCGTGCTGGACGAAGTCGAGATCACCGTCGAGGACGGGGATGTCTACCTGACCGACGACGATTACGAGTTCGTCGAACAGGGCTCCTCGATCACGCACGACCTCTCCTCGAACCGCTCGCTCGGCTTCGAGTGACGGATTCGGCTGGGGTTTTTCGTTTGGAGAGCTACCGTCCGCTACGAACAGATGTGAGCACAGCTCTGACGAGCTGTTCGCTCGCTCCTGCGTCACTCACGAAAACCTCGCGCGACGTGCGGTTGACGAGTATCGGCCACCCCGTCCAGCTGGGTGGCGCGCGGGCCAGCAGGTCCAAGGACAGTTCGTCCGAGGACCTGACTGGCTATCGCGCGAGGGATGAGCGGAACGACCGTAGGGAGTGAAGCGAATCGGCTGGGGAGGCTCGTGGTGCGGTGCGGAGGCGGTCGGGTGGGGATGAAAGGGGCCGCCCGTTCGCGTACAGCGTGGTCGTCTCGCCGACCCCTCTCGCTGAAGACGAGCGGAGCGAGTCGAAGTGAGATGTCGTTCGAGCGTCACGCGAACGTAGTGAGGGTGGCCACGGAAGTCGCAGCCCGCGAACGAATGTGAGCCGGAACGTCTTCCGGAGGACCGCGAACGGACGGGGGCTTTCGAGGTGATCTTCTCAGTTACTGTAATCACAACCCCATCATACACCTTTTTTCGTAGCGAACGACGAACTTCGAGGTCTTTCTCGTAGTCGCTGTATTCGCAAAACCGGAATCAAACGCATCTATTCCTCAGTGGCGCTGGCCCGAAAGTTCCGCACGCGCGGCGTCCAGAACGTCCGCAGGGGAAATCGCAACATCGTCCCAGGCCGGAAGGACCCCACTTCCACCGGAACGTTCCGGCGGCCGGATGGCGTCGGCGTAGGTTTCGACCTGTTCGCGCTCGGCCACCGGGTCGTACTCCAGTCCGTTGAACGCGGCGTCGGCGGCGTACTGCCGGACGAACTCGCGGCCGGTTTCGCGGTAGCGGGCGGGGAGCGTGTCGTACTCGGGGGCGACGCCGTGGTTCTCACAGACCCGGAAGAGGGCGTTTCCGACGCCCTCGCTCATGGTGGAGAGGCCGCCCGGGCCGGCCACGCCGCGATGGGCGTGTTCGTAGCGACCCAAGTCCACCTGTGCGCTTCCCTCGAATCCGGCGTGCTCGAAGGCGCTCCCGAGGGTGCCGACCTCCAGTCCCCAGTCGCGCTCGACGCGCATTCCGGTGGCGAGGTCGGCGGTCATGCCGAACTCCCCGGCCAGCGCGTAGCGGAACGCGCCGAGGTAGTCGAGAATCTCTCCGTCGTTCGCTCCCAGTAGCGTACGAACGAGCGGCGCGTAGAACAGTCGGAACAACCGACCGTAGAGGCGGTTCTCCTCGACGCGAGCGTAGTAGCCCTTCGTGAACGAGAATCCGGTATCGAGCGGGGCGAGCAGACGGGGGACGATGGACGGGTCGTACGTTTCGGTGTCCGCGTCGTGGCAGACGACGAACGCGGAATCGGCCGCCGCGACGCCGAGCGCCAACCAGACGTCCCGGCCTTTTCCGGCGGAGCCTGCAAGCCCGTGCTCGTCCAACAACGTCTCGACCCGTGGATTGGAACACCAGAGCAGCGTGAGCGACAGGTCGAACGACGAGAGCCAGTCGTGAATTCGGCCGACGGAATCAGCGGGGGCGCGAAGCGGAACGACGACGCGATTCGGGGCGACCGTTTCGAGCGCCGCGAAGACGCGTTCGGCCGTCCGGGACCCGTACTCCCGGTCGGTCAGTGGGACGACGACCGACGTCCGGTCGGTCGGCGCGTCGGGAACCCGCCCGCTCAGGTCGTGGAGCGTCGTCACCCGCTCCTGCACGTACTCCATTGGAGATGGCTTCGGTCAGGAGGATGAAAAAGGGCGTGGAGTCGGCAGAACCGTCTCGGTTACCGGGGTCTTCGAAGTTCGAATTAGCTGGTCGCGGCCGCCGTCGGCAGTCGGTCGGCGCGGTGGAGCGCGACGAGGACGAACAGGATGGCGATCAAGCCGATGGAAAACGTCCGGAACACGGTATCGAACAGGAATCCGGCGTCCAACAGCGCGCCGACTATCGAACTGCCTGCCGCCTGTCCGATCATGGCGAGGCCGCTGTACACCGCGTACGCGCTGGCCCTGTTCTCGTCCGGCAAGGAGTCGAGCAGGTAGGTGTCGAGCGCCGGAAACAGGCTGTGGATGACGTAGCCGAGGACGAGCGAGACCCCGATGATGGCGGCGAGTCCCTGTGCCGCCGTCAACGCGAGCAGACAGACGATGAACCCGCCGAGGATGGACAGCATGAGCGGGACGTGTGGGACCCGGTCCGCCAGTCGCCCGGTGAGGAAGAACGCCGGAACGCCCGCAGCGAAGACGACCGTCAGGAGCGTCCGTCCGGTCGTCAGTGAAAGCCCCTTCGTCTGGTGGATGTAGCTCGGAAACCAGTTGAACAGCCCGTTCCAGACGAATCCCGTCGCGCCGATGATGGCGACGCCGCTGAGGATGATGGGCCACTGGCGGAGGAACGCCGTCAACAGATCTCTATCGGTGGCCCCCGCGTCGGGGAGTTCGGTTCTCCCGACGACCACGAAGTACACGACGGTGACGGCGGCGGCGACGATCATGAACAGTTTCAGCACGTCGCGCCACCCGACCATCGTCAACAGCAGGCCGACGAGGATCGGTGCGATGGCGGCGGCGAGTTGGCTGGCCATCCCGTGGATGCCGATGGCTCGCCCCACCCGGTCGGGGTACAGTTCGCTCACGAGAGGGTTCGCGGCGATGAAGTAGATCGCGCTCGCCATCCCCATGGCGAACGCGCCGATGGCCAGCGTGGTGATCGATGACGCGTACGCGGTGAGTCCAGTGGAAACGGTCAGGACGATACCCGCACCGAGCACGACGCGATGACGTGCGACGCGGGTGAGGAGATAGCCCGTCGGAATGCGCGGGAGAGCACTTCCGAGCCAGACGAGCGTGGCGATGAGTCCGATGGTCGTGTCGCTAACCACGAAGTGGGCCTTGAGCGGTTCGAGCAACGGCGCGAACACGACGCGGGCGAAATTGACCAGGAAGACCATCGAGCTAAGCGACGCGAACAGACGACCCCGAGACACGGGCGTGGATTTCGAGAGGGGGTAGTCAAACCTTCCGAAACGGGCAAGAGAATACGTTTGACCGCGGTGTTCGTTCCCACTCGACACACCTGAACGTCGTCGTTCGTCACCGAGCCGAGCGTGTAAACTGAAAACCAGTTCCGTCGATGCCTATATGTCAACAGCTGATGTATGACGGTTCAATGCAATCGGTTCGAAGTGGTCTACGGAAGGGCGAGGTCGAGAAAGACACGTACGGGAGACTCTCGTGCTCGGACTGCCGAGAATCCTTGAAAACAAGAAACGATCCATCCGAGGTCTACTCGGTTCGATTGTGTCCTGATTGTGGTAGCAAGTGGAAAGTATTGTAAATATATTATTCTCTCCGAAGCGCTCGTCACGTGCGGTGCTCGCGTGGCGATACGTCGTCCGACGTGTCGTCCCCGAGACTGTCGAATTCGCTGGTTCCTGTAGGTTTATCGGCCAGTCACTCGCACCAGTCGTATGGCTCGCGCACTGCTCGTCGGCGGCACACGGTTCATGGGACGACACACGGTCGAGGAACTGCTCGATCACGAGTACGAGGTGACGACGTTCACACGCGGCGAATCCGGCAACCCGTTCGCTGACCGAGCGGACGTCTCACACATCCGTGGGGATCGAAACGACCGCGAGGCGCTCGAAGTCGCACGGGACGACGTCGACCCCGACATCGTCATCGATTTTTGCGTGATGCATCCCCGGCAAATCGAGACGGCAACCGACCTGTTCGCCGACGTGGACGCGTACGTCTACGTCTCCAGCGGAAGCGCGTACGCGGAGTATCCGATACCCATCCGGGAGGACGCTACGCTGCACGACTGCACCGACGAACAGGCCGACGACGAGTCGATGGAGAGCTACGGCCCGCGAAAGGCCGAGTGTGACCGCGTCTGTTTCGCCGCCGCCGAGGCGGACGTGAACGCGATGGTCGTCCGACCCATGCTCATCTACGGTCCGTACGACTACACGGAGCGATTCGACTACTGGCTCCATCGCGTCTCGACGTTCGACCGCGTTCTCGTACCGGGCGACGGCGGGAGCCTGCTTCACCGGGCCTACGCCATCGACGGTGCTCGCGCCCTGCGAATCGTCGCCGAGCGCGGAACGCCCGGTGAAGCGTACAACCTCGCCGACCGCGAGACGATGTCGCTCGATGGCTCGCTGGAACTCGCGGCCGACGCCATGGACACGGCGGTCGAACTCGTCCACGCCAGCGAGCGGGAATTGGAAACACACGGCCTCTCGTCCGCCGACTTCCCGCTGTACACGCCGACGCCGTTTCTGGCATCGACCGAAAAACTCGGGTCCCTCGGATGGGAGTCCACGCCGCTTTCCGAAACCATCGCTCGAACCGTCGAGGAACACCTCGAATCCGGACGGATCGGCGAGGATGTCGGACCGGATCGCGAGAAAGAGGAAGCCGTGCTCGACGCGCTCGTCGAGTGAATCCCGTTATCGAACGCGGAACTCGAATCCGTTCGCGTCCCCCGTTTCGCCGCCAAGCACGCTCGCTACGCCTGCGCCGAACGAGTAGGCGATGTCCCGCGCGCCGAGGTTCAACCGACGTCGGAGCGGCGGCGTCGGTTCGAACTCCTGCACCGACACCTCGCTCACGTCGAGTTGCTCGGCCAGTCGTGCTTCGACGTCCTCCCGCGTCCCGATCTCGTCCACGAGACCCAGTTCGCGCGCTTCCTCGCCGAGGTATACGCGGGCTTCAGTCTCCCGAACCGTCTCGGGATCGAGGTCGCGTCCGGCGACCACGCGCTCCACGAAGTCGTCGTACAGGCCGTCGATGATTCCCTGCAAGTAGTTGCGTTCGTCCCCGTCCAACTCCTTCAGGGGGACACCAGCGTCCTTGTACTTGCCCGCCGCCAGTCGTTCGTACGAGAGGCCGACCTTGTCGGCCAGTTCGGACGCGTTTACCCGCGACCCGATGACGCCGATGCTGCCGACGATGCTGGCGTCGCGGGCGAACAGTTCGTCACACCCGCTTGCAATCCAGTAGCCGCCGCTGGCACACACGTCCGTCGCGTACGCTATCGTGGGGCCGTCGAATCGCTCGGCCGCGAGGCGGATATCCTCGCTGGGGACGACCTCGCCGCCGGGCGTGTTCAACCGCAACAACAGTCCGTTCGCGTTCGTGTCGTCGTTCGCCCGGTCGATTTGTTCCACGATGTCGTCGGCTGGCGTTCCACCTCTGGAGGGGAGCCCGCCACCGCCACCGTCCCGACGTATCGGCCCTTCCACGGCGACTTCTGCCACGTCGTACGACGGAAACCGCTGGGCCGCGAACCGGGCGGCTGCTCGCGCTCCCATGACTCCCGCGAGCAGTACGAACACGATTCCTACCACGTCCGCGAGGTCGTAGGCATAATCGAGAAACAGCCACCACGCGACGACAACTGTCAGCACTGTTCCGCCAAAAACGATCGCGAGCCGTTGCCCACGACCACCCCCGTTCGACGAGCGTCCGCTTGCCATATCGATAGATGGGTGGGCGACGGCGTTAAAAGTTCGCTAGCAAAGGGTCAGCAGATTATAGCAGACCGGTCTTCTGGAGCTTCATGAGGTCCTCGGTGTCGAGGGTCTCCCCTTCCTTGAACTGCTGGTAGATTTCCTCGGCCTCGGCCTTGGCCTCTTCGCGCTCCTTGGCCTTCTCGGATTTGCGCTCCTTTTCCTCTTTCTTGTCGAGTTCGCGCAGGCGCTTCTGGACGCGGACGAAGTCCTCGTGGTGCTGGTCGGCGGCTTCCTGGGCTTCCACGAAGTTCTCGTGCATCGCGTCGGCGTCGTCACGGATGTCGTCGGCTTCGCGGTAGGCCTCGATCATCTTGTTGTGATGCTGCTGGGCCTGGTCCGCGAGTTCCGTCACTTTCTCGTGGTGCGTGCTCGCTTCGGCACGAACCTCCTCTGCCTCTTCGACGAGTTCTTCGAGGTCGTCGCTCTGATCGAGCTTTTCCTTGCGGCTCGTGTACTCGTCGCGCTTGGCCTCGATTTTCTCGATGAGTTCGCGCTCGTCCTCGGTGGAGAGGACTTCCGTCTGCTGTTTGAACTCAAGCTCTTCGATTTCCTTCTTGAGTTGCTCCAAATCCTTTCCCTCGTCGAGTTCGAGGTCGGATTTGCGGTCCTCAACGCGGTCGAACAGTTTGTTCGCCTCGGCGTTGAGTTCGTTGCGCTTCTTTTTGTGTTCCTGAACTTGCTCGTTCAGTTCGTCACGCTTTTCTCGGTGTTCTTGGGCCTCATCCACCTTTTCCCGTGTGCTCGCGTTCAAGTCATCACGCTTGGACGCGCGTTTGCTCGCCTGCTGATTCAGCTCGTTTCGTCGGTCTCGGAGCTGTCCTGCGAGTTTAATGAGTTCACCTTTCGACTTGTTCTGAAGATCCTCTTCTGTTACGCTTACCATTCTTAGTTAAACCTCGGTTCCTTCCACTCCGGCAAATGATAGCATCGCTACTCTTCTACGAGTTCCAACCATCCGATGACAATATTCCCATATCATTGGTTGACGCGCGGTGCTACCGTGACGCCGGAAGCGTTCAGGTATTACGAAGTATTCGGCATAGCTATTTAAAAGTTGTGCCCTCAAATTATGTGGAAACGCCTAGCACACGCTCCGTACCCCGTGGAAACGGTTGACACACACCTCCAATGGAGTTTATAAAGAATGGTTGGCACATGCAAGCGGTAGAGGCGGACGAATTGAAGCAACATCGTTCCTATTTGGGGAAAATGCCCGAGAGAGGCACGCTACGTCGGATTTTCACTTTCACTCCGGATACGGGTCGATTTAACGTGGGTGGCGGACGGAAATCGAGGTATGATAGAAGCGCTCCGATGTACGTGTGAAGCGACGGATTGCGACCGCGAACTGGCCGAGCGACATCTGATGTTGTCGATGCAGACCAGCGCGGGTACGCGCCGCGCATACGAGTGTGATTGTGGCGCAGTTACGGTGACGGTCACACGCTGACCGGGAACGCGAACCCCAACCGCGACACCCAAACACGAACCGGAAATGACGACGCTGAAGTGGCCCCCGTGGAAAGCCGACGCATGAAGGAAACGATCCACGCACGCGGCCACGAGAACGTATCCGCTCGCCACGCGAGCACGTTCGAAATCACGACCGATGACTTTCTCACGCCCGCGGGTGACTGCATCCTCGCCATCGAGGCCGACCGCGCACCCGCCGACTTCGACCCCGACTTCGTGGAGGCCTGCCGGGACGAGGACGCCACGATAACCGTGACCGTCGAGGCGGGCGACCACTCCGAGACCGTCACCGGCCACGGCCATCCCGACCTCGAATTCGACAGCGACCGAAGCATGGTCGGCCGCACCAGCGACTACGTGGACGAGCGAACGTTCGTCCTCTGCTGTGAGTTCGCCGCCGAGGGGTTCAACCGGGACCTCGTGACCGCGCTGGAGAACGGATTGGAAACCGTCGTCACCGTCGAAGTGGAGTAGTCCGAAACCGACCGAACGCGACGGTCCACCGCCCGATGGTTTTTATCCGATAGCGACCCGAGAGTGGTGTATGAGCGACGACCCGGAACCCGCCGAGAACATCAGCGGCGGGGAGGACGGCGGCGGTATGGCCGCCGAGTTCACACCCGCGGACGCCGAGACCCGCGCCGAGGAGGTCGTGGACCGACTCGGCGAACTGTACTGGCAGAAATCGTATGGCGGGCAGGACGCCTTCACCTGCCTCGTCCGCACCATCCTCAGCCAGAACACCAGCGACGTGGCCAGCCAACCGGCCCACGACGACCTCGTGGTCGAGTACGGCGGCGACGACCTCGCCGAAAACCTCGCCAAGGCCGAGCACGGCGAACTCGCGGACACGATTCACTCCGCCGGACTGTACAACCAGAAGGCGGACGTGATCATCGAATCGGCCGAGAACGTCCTCGCGGAGTACGGGAGCGCGGCGGCGTTCGACGAGTTCGTCAGGGAGGAGGAACCGAGCGAGGTTCGAAACGCCCTACTGGAGATGAACGGCGTCGGGCCGAAGACGGCCGACTGCGTGCTTCTCTTTTCCGGCGGGCAATCGAGCGTGTTCCCCGTGGACACGCACGTCCACCGGATCTATCGCAGGATGGGCATCGCGCCGCCGGACGCCGACCACGAGGAAGTTCGAGAGGTGCTGGAGGACGAGGTTCCGGCCGAGAAATGCGGGTTCGGACACACGGCGAGCATTCAGTTCGGGCGTGAGTACTGCTCCGCCCGGAAGCCCTCGTGTCTGGACGGCGAGGAGGAATGCCCGATGGCGGATCTGTGCGAGCAGGTCGGGGTGGACGTGGAAAACGGTACGGTCGTCGACCCGGCGGAATCGGGACGGTGAAACTGGGTTTTAGCTACTGACTGGTTCGGGTTTCTCCGAACCGAATTTACGTGACAGCCATCTCCCGATCATCGCGGCGATTGCCCCGGACACACCGACCATCACGGCAACGAACGCGATCAGTACCAATACGATGAGTACCTCCAAGGCTCCGAAAAATACGGGCTGGTCGAACTGTAAAATCTCACCGACCGTGGGGACCATATCCCACAAGATCGGAAGTGACCCGACCAATCCGGTTCGAAACCCGATTCCCTGCGCTTCTTTCTTTCCGCCGAGGGTTACTACTCCGCCGAGCAGTCCCGTCCAGAATACGATGCCGAAGTCGAGCGTTCCGGGGTATGGTGCGTTGATTAGGACGTAAGCGGCCGAAATGACTCCCGCGGGCAGCGCGTACGCCCACGGATGAGCCGTCACGAATTCACGCAGATCTCTAATCATGGGTTTGTTTGTATGCTATACATTCATGCGTGCATATATTTGTTGACGAGTAAAAACTAGCTACCCCTACCGATAGCGAAAATCGTCCGATTCTCTACTCCACGCCGCCCTCGGAGTGGGACACGTCCGACAGCCACATCGTCTTCTTGTTGACGAACTCGTGGATGCCGTGTTTCGAGAGTTCGCGGCCGTAGCCCGAATCCTTCACGCCGCCGAACGGCAGACGGGGGTCGGATTTGACGAGTTCGTTGACGAACACCATGCCCGACTCGATTTCGCTGGCGACCTCCTTCGCCTGCCGTTTGTCCTGCGTCCAGACGCTCGCGCCGAGTCCGTAGGTGGTGTCATTGGCGCGTCGAATCGCTTCCTCGGTGCTGGAAACGTTGAAAACCGAGGCTACGGGACCGAACAGTTCCTCGTCCGCGGCGGGACTGCCCTCTGGAATGTCGGTGAGCACTGTCGGCGGGTAGTACGGCCCGTCCCTGTCGAGCGGTTCGCCGCCGAGTTCGACGGTCGCGCCCGCGTCCGCGCTCACCTCGACCTGTTCGTGGAGGTCCTCCATCAGGTCCTCGCGGGCCTGCGGGCCGATGTCGGTGTCGTCGTCCATCGGGTCGCCGATGGTCAGCGACTCCATCTCGTCCGTGAACGTTTCGAGGAACTCGTCGTACACGTCCTCGTGGACGACGAACCGCTTCGCGGCGATACAGGACTGGCCGTTGTTGATACAGCGGGCCTGCGCGCCCGTCGTGGCCGCGTCCTCGACGTCGGCGTCGGGGAGGACGACGAACGGGTCGCTCCCGCCGAGTTCGAGGACTGTCTTCTTGAGGTTCTTCCCGGCCGTTTCGGCGACGGCGCGTCCGGCCCCTTCGCTCCCCGTCAGCGTCACGGCTTCGAGTCGTTCGTCCTCGATGATGCTCTCGACCGTGTCAGACCCGACGAGCAGGGTAGTGAACACGCCCTCCGGGAAACCGGCTTCCTCCAACACTTCCTGAATCGCCATGGCACACCCCGGAACGTTCGAGGCGTGTTTGAGCAGGCCGACGTTCCCCGCCGTGATGTTCGGTCCGATGAACCGGAACACCTGCCAGAACGGGAAGTTCCACGGCATCACGGCGAGCACCGGCCCGAGCGGTTCGTACGAGACGTACGATTCCACCTCGGCCTCCGTGCCGATGTGTTCGTCCTGCAGGAACTCCGCGGCGTGCTCGGCGTAGTAGTCACACACCCACGCGCATTTCTCGACCTCCGAAATCGCGGCGTCGAGGGGTTTTCCCATCTCCTTCGTCATCAACTCGCCGTACTCCTCCTTGTTGTCGCGGAGGACGTCCCCCGCCTCCCCGATGAGTCGCTGGCGTTCCTCTATCGGCGTGTGTCGCCACTCGTCGTAGGTTTCGGTTGCGCGCTGCAGTTTCTCGTCCACCGAACTCCCGTCGTCGTCGTCGTACGTCCCCACTACCTCGCCCGTTGCGGGATTGAGACTCTCCATGGATGACGCGACATCGTCCATGGGCATGTACGCTGTGGCGGCCCACGCAAGCCGATGGTACTGGGAAGAAAGGGTGGTCTAGTTCCATTTCGATGATGGTACCGTCGAACAATCGTCCGTTTCCGTCCATACGCGCCCCATACTTATGCGAATCCCAACCGACCAGTATTCTCACATGAATCGTTCGGGGGGCGGGAGGAGTCGATAATGGCGTCGCTCGAAATCTTCCTCGTCATCGGGGTGAGTCTGTTGCTCTCGCTCGTTCTCAGCGAGGCCATCGAACGACTCGGCGAACCGGGATTTCTCGGTGAAATTCTCGCGGGCGTCATTCTCGGACCGTCAGTCGCCATGCTCATCAGCAGCACGGCCGAGAACAGCCCGTTCATCCTCATCGCAACCATCGGCGGCCTGTTGCTCTTTTTCGACGTCGGCTATCAGCAGATCGACCTGAGCGACCTGCTGGCCGCGTTTCGTCCCGTGCTGATAATCGGATTGTCGGGCGTCTTTCTCCCGTTCATCGTCGGCTACATCATCGGGAGCTACTTCGGCCAAGGGTTGGAATCGAGCCTCTACCTCGGCCTCATCCTCTCGGTGACATCGGTCTCCATCGTCGTCCGAACCCTGCTGTCGCTGAACAAACTCGACACGCAGTACGGTCGCTGGATCCTCGGCGCGTCGGTCGTGGACGACGTGGTCGGCCTGCTGGGTATCTCCATCTTGCCCCTGTTCTTCGTCGCCGGGGGGGCCATGGGAACCATCTCCGCGCTCGGGTTGGCCGCGCTGTTCTTCGTCGCCGCGGCGATTTTCTACCGTTTCCTACTCGACCCCGTCTCCGACCTGCTGTCGAAATCCGAAGTCGGCATGTCGGACTTCATCGGAATCCTCGGCCTTCTCTTCATTTTCGGCTACGCCTCCGACGCGGTGGACCTCTCGTACTTCATCGGCGCGCTCACCATCGGATTGGTGGTCTCCACGAACAAGCGACTGGAAGGCAAGAGCCTCCAGTCGGACGTGTACGGTATCGCATACGGGGTGTTCATCCCGCTCTACTTCGTCGCCATCGGCGCACGAATGGATCTCGGTGCGCTAACCGTCAACACCTTTATTGTCGTCTTCGCGGTGTTCGGTCTCCTGTCGAACTTCATCGCGGGTTACGTCGGCAACATCATCGCGGGCGGGCAGCGAGAACACTCGCTCATCCTGGGATTCGCGCTGCTGCCCCGCTCCGAATCCGGCATCGCCATCGTCTCGCTCGGCGTGGCCCAACACATCGTCGGCAACCAGATCTTCGTCGCCTATCTGGTCGTCTTCGTTATCTCCGTCCTGTTGACCCCGTCGCTACTGAAGCGGGCGGTCGAACGCGCCGAGGCGAAGAAAAGCAAGGAGAAGGGGTCGGGAACGGCGGGCGGTTCGTCGGATGCGGATAGTTCGTCGGGGTCGAACGGGGCGGATTCGGGCAACTCGTCTGGGTCGGCTGGCACGTCTGATTCGAGCGATTCGTCCGGGTCAAGTAGTTCCTCGGGGTCGAGTTCGGACGGTTCGTCCGGATCGAGCGAATCGGATTCGGATAGTTCGACGAACTCGGATGGTTCGTCCGGATCGGATAGCTCATCGGATTCGAGCGATTCGTCGGATTCGAGCAGTTAATCGGTCCGCTACTTCTCGCGGTCGTACCGCTCGGCCGCCGTCTCGAACGCCGTTTCGACCTGTTCCTTACTTCGTCGTCCTTCGGCCTCGGCGATGGCTTCCGGGTCGGGATTCACGTCGTCGTCGATACGCGCCCACGATTTGTGGACCTTCGCGTGACACCACCGACAGAGGTACACCGTGATTTCGTGAGAAAGCGTCTCGCCGCCTCCGGCGTACGAGAGGTGGTGTTCTTCCAGCAGCGGGCGTTCGTCGGAGTGGGCCATCCGCCGCTCTTCGAGACCGCAGCGGATGCATTCGCGGTCGCGGTTGCGACAGCGATAGTGCGGACAGTCGCTCCACTCCCAATCGCCGTCCGGGTCCGCGACAGGACAGCGAAACTCCTCCTCTCGACGTTCGCGGGCGAACTCGGGGTCGTGTTCCGGATGCTCGAACGCGTAGCGGCAGTTTCCCTCGTCGGTCAGGTGATCACAGAGTCCGGCGTGTTCGTAGGGGTCGTCCACGCCGACGGCGGTCCCCGACGGGGTTTTCTCCATGGTCGTGGGTGGCGGCGCTCTCGCACAAAAGTTTTGTCTCCCGCCTGAGGAGTTGGCGACGTGCGCGTCGTACACGAATCGGACGGACGGTCGGAGACGCTAGCGAACGATGTCGAGACGGCGGATTCGTTTCTCTCGCAGGCGAAGGGGTTGATGTTCCGGCGGTCGATTCCGGACGACTACGCGCTGGCGTTCCGGTTCGGCGACGTCGATGCCCGGGACGTGCACATGGTGTTCGTTCCGTTCGCACTCGACGCCGTGTGGGCGACGGAGGGGGAAGTCCAGCACGTCAAACGACTCTCCGCGTGGACCGGACTGGGAAAAGCCGAGGCGGACACGTTATTCGAACTGCCAGCGGGTAGTGCCGCCGACGTGTCGGTCGGCGATTCGGTTCGGTTGATCGAATAACTCTACTCGATGTCCTGGAGCGGCGAGAAGCCGTCCACGGGTGTCACCGAATAATCGACGGTCAGCGTGTCCTTCGTGGCGCGAATCTTGCCGACGAAGGTCGAAATCTCTTCGAGCGTGCCTTCGAGGACGAACAGTTCCATACAGTGGTGGTCACCGATGTGGCTGTGGAAGTTCGAGGCAACGAGTCCTTCGTGTTCGTGACGCAAGTGCATCATCCGCTCCTCGACGTTCGTCGTCTCGTAATCGAACATCACCGTGACGATGCCCATCAGTTCACGGTCTTCGAGCCTGCGGTCCTCGAACTCGCCGAGGAGGTTTCGACTGGCTTCGCGGACGACCTCGCTCCGTCCGGTGTAGCCGTGCTCGTCGGCGAATTGGTCGATTCTAGAGAGCAGTTCGTCGGGCATGGAGACGCTCACGACGGTCATGTATTAACTCAGCACCGGATCGCTATTAGAATCTTATTATCAGTACTCGAACGTGATCCGTTCTTCCGTCGGATCGACCGTCGCTTTGCCGCCGACTGGAATCGGGGCGACCGGCGCGGTGTGACCGAAGTCGAGGTCGAAAACGACCGGCGCATCCGGGTTGTACTCGCCGACGAGGTCGGTGATGGCGTCACGTTGGCGTTCGCGGTAGGCCGCGCGTTCTTCGGGTGGTCGCTGGTCCTCGACGGCCCGCGCTTTCGCCCGTCCGACGAGCACGGCCGAAAACCGCGAGAGCAGTCCGCGTTCGCCCATTCCCATCAGCGTCCAGCGAACGTCGAACTCGCTCGGCAGTTCCTCGGACGTTTCGAGCAGGAGAACCGCACCGTCGAGTTCCCCGACAGGGGGGAGATAGCGATTGACGGATAACTGCTGGTCGACGACGGCGAGACAGCCACCCCACGTTCTGCCCGTGACGGTTTCGTCCGCATCGACAGTGCTGCCGCCGCCGCGCCACTCCCATCCTGGATTCGGTTCCATTTCTCGACGTTCGTGGAGATTTTCGGGATCGTCCCAGTCCAGGTCCTCGTCGGTGAATCGCTCGGACGGGCGGAGTTCGCCGAACGAATCTTCGAACATCGCCCGCTTCAGATACTCCACGGTGTACTCGTGCATCGACCCCTGCATGGCGAACTCGGCGAAGAGACAACCGCCGTAAAACGAGACGATTCCCTCGTTCCAAAGCGCCATCTGGAGGTTCGTGTTGTCGCTGATGCCGTAGAACCGCGTCGGGTTCTCGTGGAGCACATCCGTGTCGAGGTGTGGCAGGATTCGAACTTGGTCGGCCCCGCCGATGACCGCGATGACGCCTGCGATGTCGGTGTCCGCGAAGGCGTCCATCACGTCCTTCGCCCGCGCTTCAGGGTGGTCGTACAACCACTCGGGGGATTTCGTCGCCGTCGGGAATTCGACTGGGTTCAGGCCGAATACCGATTCGAGGCGCTCCAGTCCCAATTCGTAGACGTCCGGGAACACCGTTGCGAGGCTCGTTCCGGGAGCGACGATGGCCACGTCGTCGCCCGATTCGAGTGCGGGCGGCAGGATGAAATCAGTCATGGGATACATGTCTCCGATGTGTCTAAAATAGCTTTCCACCCGTCAGTTACGGTTCCACTAACGGGCTATTAATCGAAAAATTTGCTGACAGAGCTATCCTAATTCGAACTTAATCGTGCCATAACAAAGAGTCGAAACGGTGTCCCTGTGTGTATGTCAAACCGCTCCGTGGACGGATTCGAGACGCGCCACGTGTGGCCGGCGCTCGCTCCGAATCGGGCGTGGTTGTTGGCGGCACTCGTCGGGGGGAAGACGCTCGACGCCGTGAGCACCATCACCGTCCTCAAACTCCGAACGGACGTCTTCGAATCGGTGTGGCTCACCCGGACGCTCATGGATCATTTCGGTATGGTTGCCGGGTCGCTCCTCACCCTCTTGTTCGCCGTCATCGGCGTCACCCTCCTCGCCGAGAGCGGCCTCCTTTTCGAGCGTGTATTTCCGAGTTCGTGGGTACCGACCGGCTACCCGGCCGCCTTCAGAACCACGATCTATCTCTCAGCAGGCGCTTGGTACTCTTTCCTCGGGGTTCACAACTTTCTGTTCCTGTTCTGAAACCCGTCCCGCACGACGGCGCTGAAACACCGATACATCGAAGTACCGCACGGACTGAAACTCATTCATGAGCACGGAAGACACGGACCCGGTACAGCACTCGGACGGAATGACGCGATTGACCTCCCCGATGCAGGAGTTCACGATGGGACAGGTGACGACCGGACTCGTCGTCTTCGTCATCGGCGCAATCCTCGTGTTCGGCGTTCCGCTCTTGATCTAAACTCGTTTCTGTCCGCTTCCCGTCGACAGTTCCGATGAGAGATCCGTGAAAAGAATTCTGTGTGGCGATCTTCCTTACGGCTGAGACGGGCTTACTCCAGTTCCCGAACGAGGACGTTCCGTAGCTCAGCGATTTCGTCCGCCGTGTAGCGGAGACCCTCGACATCGGCGTCGATTTGGAGGGTTCCCGAGTCGTTCGCCTCTCCGAGTTCGGTGACCGGGGCGACCCCGTCGAATGCTTCGACGACGGCGTCCGGATCGGTCGTCTCGACCACGGCACGACCGGGGAGTTCGCTGAACAGCGACTCGTGGGCGTCGACGTCATCGAGCGAAACCGTCGCCCCGGCGTCGTCCGACACCATCTCGGCGAGCGTTACCGCGAGACCGCCGTCGCTCACGTCGTGGACGGCGAGGGTGGCGTCTCCTGTCACGACATCGCGGAGGGTGGCGAGGCGTTCGCTCGCGTTCTCCGGAAGCGTCGGGAAGCGGTCGCTCCCGCCGACCTGTGCGAGGTATTCGGATCCGCCGAGTTCGGCGGCGGGTTCGCCGACGAGCAACAGGGTTCCCTCGCCTGCGAGTTCCGTCGGTGGTGCGTCGTACCCCTCCGTCGTCCCCGTCATCGCCAGGGTTGGCGTCGGCGGAATCGGGCCGCTCGGCGAGTCGTTGTACAGCGAGACGTTCCCGCCGACGACCGGCACGTCGAGTTCGGAACACATGTCGGCGAGACCGTCCACGATGCCCTTGAATCCGCCGTACACGTCCGGTTTCTCGGGATTGCCACCGTTCAGGCAATCGACCGCGGCGAGCGGCGTCGCGCCTTTGGCCGCGAGGTTGGTTGCGTTTTCGAGCGCGACCGCACGGGAACCGTCGTAGGGTGCCGTCGTCGTCCAGTTGGGGTTCGCGCCGGATGAGAACGCGAGACCGAGTTCGGCGCGGCGAATCGCGAGGACGGCCGAATCGTCGCCCGGAAGCACCGAGGTCCGCGTCTGGACTTCGTGGTCGTACTGGCGGTACACCCACGACTTGTTCGCACAGTTGGGCGACCCGACGACCGATTCGAACGCTTCGCGCACGTCGGCGTCCGGCAGGTCGCGGTTCGGTTGCGTCGGCGCTTCCGACGGGAGGTCGTTCATCGGCGCGCCGTCACCGAGGAACTCGGCGGGCACGTCCACGACCGTCTCGCCCTCGAACTCGCAGACGTAGTTGCCGTCGGTCACGTCGCCGATGACGGTGCAACCGAGGTCGTACTTGTCGGCGATTTCGGAGACCGCATCGACGTTCTCGGGACGCACTTCGTACACCATGCGCTCCTGTGATTCGGCCAGCAGGATTTCCATCGCGTTCATGTTCGGTTCGCGCTGGTGGACGCGGCCGAGTTCGATGTCGGCCCCGAGTTCGCCCTTCGCCACCAGTTCGCTCGACGCGCCACCGAGTCCCGCCGCGCCGAGGTCGCGTGCGGATTCGACGAGGCTCCCGTCAACGAGTTCCTCGTTCGCCTCGATGAGCAGTTTTTCAGTGTACGGGTCGCCGACCTGCACCGCCGGGCGGTCCTCCGTCTCCGCGTCCTCGCCGAGGTCCTCGCTGGCGAAACTCGCGCCGCCGAGTCCGTCACGCCCCGTCGAGTTGCCGACGAGCAGGAGTTTGTTGCCCGGTTCCTGCGCTTCGGCCGTGATGAGACGCTCCGCGGGAAGCAGTCCGACGCAGGCCACGTTGACGAGCGG
The DNA here is from genome assembly GCF_024136965.1 of Haladaptatus sp. AB618. Classification (NCBI taxonomy): domain Archaea; kingdom Methanobacteriati; phylum Methanobacteriota; class Halobacteria; order Halobacteriales; family Haladaptataceae; genus Haladaptatus; species Haladaptatus sp. AB618. The sequence goes on from NZ_JAMYJX010000002.1 coordinate 659,630, forward strand.
GTTCCCCTCGTAGTCCTCGTGGAACTGCGTGCTCCCCGTCACCGTCGGCACGCCGATGGAGTTGCCGTAGTCGGCGATACCCTCCACGACGCCCTCCAGCAGGTAACGCGAGTGCTCGCGGTCGAAGCCGCCGAAGTAGAGGCTGTCCGCGAGCGCGATGGGGTACGCACCCATCGACAGCGTGTCGCGGACGATGCCGCCAACGCCCGTCGCCGCGCCGTCGTACGGATCCACGTAGGACGGGTGGTTGTGGCTCTCGATACCCATCGTGATGTAAGTGGAGTCGGCGTCGGCCGACGGAAGTTCGACCACGGCGGCGTCGTCACCCGGCCCGATGACAACGTCGTCGCTCTCGGACTCGAACGCCGACAGCAGGGGCCGCGACGACCGATACGCACAGTGTTCACTCCAGAGGTTCTCGAACAGCGCTTCCTCGGCCGATGTCGGGTCGCGGCCGAGTTCCGCGACGACCAACTCTCGGTCGGAGTCGTCCAAACTCATTCACTGGTTTGTACAAACAGGGCGGATTAATGCCTTTCCATGTGCACGAACGTGTGTGGATTCGGATGGCCGTGACGAATGACAGGAGCGTCTTCTACATCGAACGTGAGGATAGGTGGGTGAAGTCGTCGTGAACGTCCTCACGATCGTCGGGGGGAGGCTTTGGCAATCATAACCATGGGCACCCCGACGAACCGTTCTTCCTTCGTAACTTCCATTGTTCTTTTGGCCGGAAATATGTATAATCAAAACCGAGTTTGCGTCTGTCACACACGTTCGCTCGCGGTAGCGGGAGGTGGACAACGCTCCTTACAGTGGAACTACTCATAAACGAGGCATACGTTCAGGGGTTCGCGTTACGATTCGAGGAAACGTGGGGATGAATGAGCACAACACCCCACGCTTCGGGAGAAATTGCTGTTCGAGCGGGAACCGTCCGATTCCCGACAGTGACGTGATAGATTCGTGTACTTCGACCTACGGTACCACCCCCAACGATGTATATTGGTCACGCTCCTGGTTAAGGAGATGGCTTGCTAATTCGGAATCAGGGGAAGACGACGAGCAAAAGTTGGACGTTCGTACCGTGGGGGACGACAGTACGACGTGTCCTCATACACGAATACACGTCGATACGACCGTCACGTCCGCGTGTTCGATACTGACCTCCTGAAACGCACGACGGAGCGTCGTTGTCGCGTAAGTCAGACCGGTTGACGCCAGTCGCCACCGACGTACTGGAACCCTTCCCGCACCCGTCCTTGACTGGCCATCACCAGGCCGATGAAAAGGACGACGGCCGGTGTTGTCGCGTACGTCACCGCTTTCAACGTTAGGTTCTCGAGACCCGTTCGTGTATCTGCCATCATACTAGTGAGCAGAAAATCTCCCGGCAAATACTTTGTGTTACAATGTCATTCCGCGCGAACTCGGTCGCCGCTGGGCGAACAAGGGCACGCGGAACGTATTCGGCGAGCGATCACAACGGCTACAAACTGATTATGGACGATTGATTTATTTTTGCCCGTATTTTGGACAACTCTTGTGGAAGTATTCCATTTTGCAAGTACGATGTTCTCTCGACAGCCCTATTTCACCACAATACCTAAATATGGTGTGGGGCGTTGTATCTACTGCAATGACGATCGGAGAAGGAGGGGATGAATAGGACCCGTACCGCCGACAAACATCGATGCCTATGATTGCATGAAGCGCGAGTGACCGTTTTCACCCACCACTCGATGGGCGATGCTGCCTCCATCGCCCCTCTCTCATGCGCCAGAGTAGTTAATTCATGATTCCTCTCTAGAAGAAACTGAGTTCACGATGGAGCTACGGCGTTTTTCGTAGATCGACGACCATCGACGACGGACCGAGTTGCTTTTCCCGACGTACTGCGAACGTTCCCTCGTGCTATCGGTCGAGTTGCATTGTCATTCCGCACTTTCCCACGATGGTCGTGATCCGGTCGAACTGCTCTTGGAACAAGCCAAGGCAGTCGATTTGGACGCCATCGCCGTGACCGACCACGACGAAATCGAGGCGAGCCTCGAAGCCGCGAAACTCGCACCCGAATACGGACTGGTCGGCATCCCCGGTATGGAGATTACGTCACGCGCGGGCCACGTCTTGGGGTTAGGTATCGAAGAACTCGTTCCGCCGGGTCTCTCGTTCGGCGAGACGCTCGACAGAATTCGAGAGCAGGGTGGCGTCGCCATCGTTCCTCACCCGTTTCAGAAATCCCGGAGCGGCGTCGCCGCGAACATCACGGGGAAGAAACTCGCGGAGGCCGACGCTATCGAGGTGTACAACTCGCGCCTGTTGACGGGACGTGGCAACCGGCGAGCGCGGTCGTTCGCCAGCGACCACGGCGTCCCGATGACGGCCGGAAGCGACGCCCACATCAGCGAGATGGTCGGGCAGGCGGTGACGGAAATCGACGTGAACACGCGCGACAGGCGGGCCATCCTCGGTGCCATCGTCGATGGCCGGACGGAGGTCGACGGGAAACGAACGCCGTGGCGGATCAGCTTTCGACAGGCCGCAGGCGGCGTGAAACGGCGGATTATCAACCGCGTCGGGCACTATCTCTGATGCAGGGGGCATCGACCGACGTCGTTCGTCGAGCTATCGACACGGCCGACGCGCTTCCGGGCGGTAACGGGTTTGCAGGCGAGGTGGACGGGCGTCTCGTCCGCGACGTGCTGGGTCGCTATCCACTGTTCTCCGAGGAGGATGACCCGACGACGTGGAGTCACGACCCGACCGACCTCGAGTCGCCGAACCCGGTTCCGGCGGGTTGTGCCCGGACGATAACCGACGAAATCGGTGACGACGGGAACGACGACGAGCGACTGTGGGACCTCCCCAGTCCGGAACCGTTCGAGGGCGAGGCGGATGCCGTTTCTGCGATTCGGGAGGCCATCGAGGGAAGTCTCGGCGACGTGTCCGGCGACGGTCTCGCAGTCGCGTTCTCGGGCGGGGTCGATTCCGCCGTCGTCGCCAGCGCGTTCGACTGCCCGCTGTACGTCGCTGGCTTTCGCGACAGTCACGACGTGGAAGCCGCGCGCACCGCGGCCGACCTGATGGACCGTGATCTACGGATCGTCGAGGTCTCACACGAGGACATCGAGCGTGCGGTTCCCGAAGTCGCTCGCGCCATCGGGCGGACCAACGCGATGGACGTGCAGATCGCGTTACCCCTCTATCTGACCGCCGAGCGAGCGCGGGCGGACGGCTACGACCGACTTGCGGTGGGACAGGGCGCGGACGAACTGTTCGGCGGATACGAGAAAGTCGCCCGTGCGGACCACCGCGTCGAGGCGGAGACGGTACGCGGTGCGGCCCGCGAGACGATCCGAACGCTCGCCGAACAGTTGCCGCGGGACATCCTCACGCTCCGTGCCGCTGGCGTGGAACCCGTCGCACCGCTTCTCGACGACCATGTCGTCCGGGAAGCGCTTCGGCTACCTGGGTCGATGCTCGTTTCGGACGACGTCCGAAAGTGGACGTTCAGACGGTCCGCTCGGGCGTTCGTTCCGGACGAAATCGCAACGCGGGACAAGAAGGCGGTGCAGTACGGCAGCCTGGTCGCACGTGAACTCGACCGCCTCGCGCGGCAGGCAGGCTACAAACGACGAATGGACGATCACGTGACGAAGTACGTCCGCTCCCGTCTCGAATCGGCCGATCAGTAAAAGCGCTTGCGCGACTGCGGACCGAGTTTCTGCTGGAGCCACGATTCACGGTAGCCGATGCAGTGACCGCCGCAATCGGGGCACATCTGCCGGTCGAGTTCGTACGATTTCCCGCACGACTTGCATTCGAACCGCGTCGAATCACCGCTCCCAAATTTCAGACTGACCCGGCTGACAAATCCCATTCTCGATTTGTTCGACAACTAGCAGTGTCATTATTATCCGGCGAATAATGTCGCCGAAACACCGTTTCTCGTGGGATAAGATCCCTTACTTCCACTCATTCAAAGGAAATGTCAATGGCGCGTATCGAACAGGTTTGTTTCCCCTCAGTGTCGGGGTGAAACCACTTGTTCGCTTCCGCAGTCGGGACAGAGTTTCCGGTCACCGTCGAACGCTTTGCCACAGCCGGTACAGACGTACGTCGGTCGCGGGTCGTCGTCGCCGTCCTTGTCGGTGCCGAGCAGACGATCAATGATACTCATGAACTGTGGAATTCACCGTATAGACCTTATTATACACCACCTAATCGGTTCTACTGCTGGAATTCGACGCGCTCGATGGCCTCGATGCCGAGCGTGACGACCTCCTCGGTCACCGCCTCGTGCGTCCGCAGGTCGTCCGGCGAGAACCATCGCCAGCAATCGGCCCTTCGTTCGTCGTCGTCGGGAGCAAGGTCTCGGTTTACCGCCTCGCCGTAGTAGACGAAGTCGATGTGTTGGTGGGCGACTTCCCCGTCGAACTGGTCCACGTCGTAGAGCATGATGTGTTCCGCGGGCGCGAGTTCCCGACCGAAGTCGGCCGTCACGCTCGTTTCGGGTTCGAGCAGTGTCACCTCCAAGCCGGTTTCCTCGCGAGTTTCGCGCAGGGCCGCATCGCGCGGCAGTTCGTCGCGGTCGAGGTGACCGCCGGGCGGGAGAAGCATCCCGAGCCGTTCGTGGTCGTGAAGCAAGCACTCGCCGTCGTTCACGACGTACGTGGTCGCGGTGAAGTGGCGCGTCGTCTCCATACGCAAAAGGAATTCCGGGGTCGGTTCACCGTTACGGTCGTGTGATGATGGCGATCATTTCTCCAACCGAATCTCGTCCCCGATTCCGATGTTGAACACGTCGTCGCCGCGTCCCTCGTTGACCGCGAGTTCGACGTTTCCGTGGCTGCCGACGGTCACGAGTCGCTCGCCGGGTTCGACGTGGGCGTAGGCGGGTTCGACCGGCGCGGACTGGCCGTTGACCGAGAGTTCGTCAACGCCGTCGAGAAAGTCGCCCGGAACGTTCGTGATGGCGTTTCCGAAGTCGTCCACGACGAGTAGTTCGCCGACCGCCGAGTCGTCCTCCACGGTTGGCTCCGGGAACCGGAGGTCCTCGAACGCTTCCGCGGGTTCGATATCGTCGAGGGTTTCGAAGTCCTCGATTCCCGCCTCGTGAATCCTCGCGGCGGCGGGCGCGAACACGTCCCGTCCGTGGAAGGTCGCGCTGTCCGCGTCCCCGTAGGAAACGCGGAAGACTTCGAACCCGTCGGCGTCGGACTGTTCCGACTCGGCGAGTTCGCGGGCGACCGGGAGCAGAACGCCGTTGTCCGGGCCGACGAGGGCGTGGCCCCCTGCTCGAACTGCGAGCGCCGCGCGGTCGGTACCGACGCCGGGGTCGACGACGACGAGGTGGACGGCGGGCGGAAAATAGGGAATGACTTCCCGAAGCCAGAACGCGGTCGTCCGAACGTCCTGTCGCGGGAAATCGTGGGCGACGTCCACGAGACGCGCATCGCTGTGCTGGAGCAAAACGCCCTTCATCGCCGCCGGGTACGGCGTGCCGAAATCGGACGAGAGGGTTATCATATCCCGTTCGAATCCGAGTCGCTGACCTGTTGGATACGGTCGATGCCGCCGATTTCCTCGACGATTTCGACGACGGGGTCGGGAACGAGTCGCTGCCAATCGCCGCCTTCGACCATCCGATCGCGTACCTCGGTTCCCTCCAGCACTTCGCGGTTGAACATGGGCGATTGGCGCACCTCCACGCCTGCTTCCTCGAACAGGCGGATGACGAGTGGGTTGTTCGAGTAGGCCACGTCGAAATCCGGGCTCATGCTCTGGACATGACTGACCCAAACGGAGTTCCTGTCCAAGTCCTCGATGGGAACGGCGTACGTCACGAGGTCGGAATCCACGAGGGATTTGGTTATCATCATGATGCGTTCGCCCGCCGTGAATGGGTCGTGACGGCTGTGTGAGTCGCCCGCGCTCCCGATGCCGAGGACGAGTTCGTCTACTTCCTCGGCGATGGTCTCGACCACGTTGTGGTGGCCGTTGTGGTAGGGTTGGAAGCGCCCGATGTAGAACCCGCGAGTCATGATAGATTTGTCGTGTAGCGTTTTTATAAGAGTGACGAGTCGCTCGTGGGGCGGCGTTTCGTGAGTTCGTGTTCTACCACCCTTCGTTTCGTTCGTGCGTTCGCGTTCTCGATTAACGGCGCGGATGGTTTGAAGGAGATTTATCTTCCCCGATTCCTTCTATTCGTACGTTTGACGGGCTGAAATGGAGTGGGACGGAACACAGGGAGGGAGAAAGTATATCAGTTCTCCAGCCATGTTTTCAACTACACAAAACGAATTCTATGAGTAACGACACCGATGCTTCACCACCGGAGCAAGAAGCCGAGCAAGAAGTCGACCGCCTTGGGAGTGAGGTGGACGCCCAGGTCGCCGACGATATTGCAGAGGACGATCTGCTGGGTGGGTTGGAGATAGAAAGTACGGAAGAGGTCGAGATTCCGGATCGACTGGTCGACCAGGTCATCGGGCAGGATCACGCCCGAGATATCATCCTGAAGGCGGCGAAACAGCGCCGCCACGTGATGATGATCGGGTCGCCGGGGACCGGGAAATCGATGTTGGCGAAGGCGATGAGTCAGCTCCTCCCCAAGGAGGATCTGCAAGACGTCCTCGTCTATCACAACCCCGACGACGGGAACGAACCGAAGGTTCGGACCGTTCCCGCCGGAAAGGGCGAACAAATCATTGAGGCGCACAAGGAGGAGGCCCGCAAGCGCAACCAGATGCGCTCGTTCTTGATGTGGGTCATCATCGCCATCGTGGTCGGCTACGCGCTCCTCATCGCGGGCAAGCCGCTCCTCGGAATCCTCGCTGCGGGTGTCATCTACCTCGCGTTCCGCTACGGGTCGCGTGGCACCGACGCGATGATTCCGAACCTGCTGGTCAACAACAGCGACGTCACCAGCGCGCCGTTCGAGGACGCGACGGGTGCCCACGCGGGTGCGCTGCTGGGCGACGTGCGCCACGACCCGTTCCAGTCCGGCGGAATGGAAACGCCGAGCCACGACCGCGTGGAACCCGGAGCCATCCACAAGGCCAACAAAGGTGTCCTGTTCGTGGACGAGATCAACACCCTCGACATCCGCTCACAGCAGAAGCTGATGACCGCGATTCAGGAGGGCGAGTTCTCCATCACCGGACAGTCCGAACGCTCGTCCGGTGCGATGGTTCACACCGAACCCGTCCCGACCGACTTCGTGATGGTCGCGGCGGGGAACCTCGACGCGATGGAGAACATGCACCCGGCACTCCGCTCGCGTATCAAGGGGTACGGATACGAGGTGTACATGGACGACACCATCGACGACACGCCGGAGATGCGCCGGAAATACGCGCGCTTCGTCGCACAGGAAGTCGAAAAGGACGGTCGGCTCCCGCACTTCACGGACACGGCAGTCGAGGAAATCATCCTCGAAGCCCAGCGCCGTGCGATGCGGAAGGACCACCTCACGCTCAAACTGCGTGACCTCGGTGGACTGGTGCGTGTTGCCGGTGACATCGCTCGCGCGGAGGACGCCGAGAACACCACGCGCGACCACGTGCTGCAAGCGAAACAGCGCTCGCGCTCCATCGAGCAACAGATCGCCGACGACTACATCGAACGCCGGAAGGACTACGAACTCACCGTTTCGGCGGGCGACGTGGTCGGCCGCGTGAACGGTCTGGCGGTCATGGGCGAGGACAGCGGTATCGTCATGCCCGTCATGGCCGAAGTCGCGCCGTCGCAGGGTCCCGGCAAGGTGATCGCCACCGGGAAACTGCAGGACATCGCCGAGGAGGCGGTGCAGAACGTCAGCGCCATCATCAAGAAGTTCAGTGACGAGGACATCTCGGAGAAGGACATCCACATCCAGTACGTCCAATCCTACGAAGGCGTCCAGGGTGACTCCGCGTCGGTGACGATGGCCACGGCGGTCATCAGCGCGCTGGAGAACATCCCCATCGACCAGAGCATCGCCATGACCGGATCACTGTCGGTGCGCGGCGACGTGCTCCCTGTCGGTGGCGTCACGCACAAAATCGAGGCGGCCGCGAAAGCGGGCGTCCAGACGGTCATCATCCCGAAGGCCAACGAGCAGGACGTGATGATCGAGGACGAGTACAAGGAGATGATCGAAATCGTCCCCGTCTCGCACATCAGCGAAGTCCTCGAAGTCGCGCTCACGGGCGAGTCCGAGAAGGACAGCCTCATCAACCGGCTGAAGGACATCACCGGCCACGCCCTCGACCGCAAGGTCGGCGGCACCAAGCCCGGTAGCAACCCGAGTCCGCAGTAGCGGGCGAACGAGAATTCGTTTTTTCCGTTCTCCGACACGAGCAGCGACCGCGTCGCCGTAGTAGATAGTTTTTCACCGTCAGCGTACGAACACGAACGTGAATGGTCACGCCGAACTGGAACGCGTTCGCAGGCGTCACCCTCATTGTCCTCGTCGTCCTCATCGCGCTGGCTCGCGCCTCGCAGGCCATGTTCGTCGGGGAGGACGAAGACGGATGGGAGGAATCCGAGGCGAGCGTCGAAACGCCCGACCGACGCGTACGGAACGGCGGGGACGAATGGGGTGAGGACGAACGGAGCAGGAACGACGACGAACGGGACGACGACGACCAGGATGCCAACGAATCGAACGTTTCCACTTTCGAGAACCAGGGCCGCCGACCGACCGACGTTTCGTCGCCGATTCCCGACGAACCGTTCCCGGCCGTCGAGTCTCCGACTCCAGTGGAGGATTTCACGCCGGGGACGCTGCTGGTCAACGTCGCGCTGAGTCAGGGACTGTTCGGCGTGATACTCGTCGTCGCCGCCGTGCTGACCGCGATTCCCGCCGACGCGCTCGGCGTGGGGAGCGTGACGGCGACCCAGTTCGGCGTCGGGGCACTTCTCGGGGTGGCGCTCTACGTCGCCAACGAATTCGGCCAGCGAGTGGTCGACGCGGCCGGAATCGAGTACGAGGACAGCCTTCGGGAGATGCTCACCCCCGATTCGGTGCGCGGGTGGATCGTTTTGCTCGTTCTCGTCCTCCCGATCATCGCGGGGTTCGAGGAACTCCTGTTCCGGTCGTCCCTCGTGGGCGTATTCGCCGTCGGCTACGGCATCTCGCCGTGGTTCCTCGTCGTCGCCTCGTCAGTCGCGTTCGCTGTCGGCCACGGCGCGCAGGGTCCGGCCGGTGTGCTCGTCACGGGAACGCTGGGTGCGGCGCTCGCCAGCGCGTTCGTCCTGACGGGAAGCATGGTTGTGGTCGTGGTCGCCCACTATCTCGTCAACGCGCTGGAGTTCGCGGTTCACGCCCGCGACGATTCGTCGAGATAGTCGGCGAACACGGATACTGCACGCTCGTAGGAGGTCGGAGGAGCCGAGAGAATCGGGAAGCTCGCTTCCGTGTCACGGAGCGGTGCGCTGTGCTTACCGCTCTTCGCTGTTCTCGTGAGCGTAGCGAACGGGTGCCAGAGGAACTACCGTTCCTCGCTGTTCTCGTGAGCGACGGAGGAGCGAACGAGAGCCAGAAGCGCTACCGTTCTTCGCTGTCCAGCACGCGGATCTGGTCACCGCGCACGGTGACGGGAATCGGGACGGTGGCCTCGTACAGCTCGACCGTTACCTGGTCCTTGCCCTCGTCGATACGCTGGACCTGGGCCTTCTCACCCTTGAACGGTCCGGCGATGAGTTCCACGATGTCCCCTTCCGCGATACCCTCCACGTCGGGCGTCGGGGAGAGGAAGTGCTCCACTTCGGAGATGTTGCTCTCGCCGGGGACCATGCTCCGCGCGTGGGGGATTTCCTCCAGCACGCGGTCGATGACGCGGTGGTCGTCGGCCTCGACCATGACGTAGCTGGTGAGCGCGTCGGGCGCGAGGACCGCGTGAATCTCCGGCTCCTCGCGGTTGATGATCATGTCCGCGACTGTACGTTCCTGACTTGCCGTGGTCTTTACTGCGTAGATAGGCATTTGTTCTCCTATACGGGGGCGGCGTTGATGAAGCTCATGATGGCGAAGATCACGAACCCGAGCAGTCCAACGAGCAGAATACCGGCACCGGCAATCTGAGCGATCTTCGAGAACTCGTTCCACGACGGCGTGCTCGCCAATTTGAGCACCCGCAGGTACGACGCGAGGTCAAGCTTAACGTCCATTGTTGGTTGTGCTTGGCCATCGGGCTTTTTCTATCTTACTACAGAGGGATGAGAGCGAAACGTGGTTGGGACACGTTCGAGGGGGGATCGGTCGAAACGGCATCGAAGCTCGTACCGAACTCGTCTCGATTTTTGTGAAAACCCACGGCTCTCCGCCACAAATCCGAAAAACGAAGAAGAGATTATTCGACGTAGTCGATGTCTTCGGCCTGCTGTTGGGCCTTCGCCTGTGCCCGTTCGGCTTCGTTGCGGCCGTAGATCTGTGGTGATTCGACGCCGGTGACGACGATCATGGTGCGCATGGTGCCGTCGAGGTCCTCGTCGATGGAGGTCCCCCAGATGATGCGGGCGTCGGGGTCGATGCGGTCGTAGATCTGCTCGACCACGCCTTCGGCCTCCTCGATGGACATGTCGTTGCCACCGGTGACGTTGACGAGCGCGGATTTCGCGCCGCTGATGTCCACGTCGAGGAGCGGCGAGCGCAGGGCGCTCTTGACCGAATCCTGTGCCTTCTGGTCGGAGTCGCTCTCGCCGAGACCGATCATCGCCACGCCGCCTTTCTCCATGACGGTGCGAACGTCGGCGAAGTCGAGGTTGACGAGGCCGGGCTTCGTGATGAGCTCCGTGATGCCTTTCACCGAGCGCATGAGCACTTCGTCGGCGACCTTGAACGCCTGTTTGACGGGCAGTTTGCCCACCGAGTCGAGCAGGCGGTCGTTCGGGACGACGATGACGGTGTCGCTCACGTCGCGCAGACGCTCCAGACCGGCCTCCGCGTTGGTGCGTCGGACCTCGCCCTCCGCCGTGAACGGCGTCGTGACGATGGCGATGGTGAGCGCGCCAGCCTCGCGCGCGGCTTTGGCGACGACCGGGGCGCTCCCCGTGCCGGTGCCGCCGCCGAGACCGGCGGTGACGAACACCATGTCCGAGCCTTGAATCGAGTCGTAGATTTCGTCCTGACTTTCGAGGGCGGCCTCCTCGCCGACCTGCGGGAGCGACCCGGCACCGCGCCCGCTCGTCTTCTGTTCGCCCATCAGAATCTTGGTGTCCGCCTCGATTTCGACGAGATGCTGAACGTCGGTGTTCGCGGCGACGAGTGACGCCCCGTGAATCCCCTCTTCGGCCATTCGGTTGACCGTGTTCCCGCCACCGCCGCCGCACCCGACGACGGTGATGTTGGTTTGGAGTTCCTTGAGTACGTCCTGTAGTTCCTCGTCGGTCATTGTCCCGGAGAGACTAGTGTCCTGCGAGACACCACCGACCTGCGATTGGGGGGCATCCTGTTGTTGCCCTTCCGCCTCCTCAATGGCGTCTTCAACGATTGAATCCATCCTTGAAGCTTCTTTTACGAACGCACATTAATTATCTTTCCCCTCTGGGCGACGGTTGTCTGACTCATATCACTCCACCGTGAAAAAAAGCTATAAGCACTGATTCATTCCCGGGATTCACCGAACGGGGAAGACGCGTGTCCGTTCGGTTTGCACCTCGCCGGGTGGAATCGTCGTCCCGTTCACCTCCACCGCGACCCCGGACGAGAGCTTTCCGAACGCCGGACCCTCCGGAACGCCCAATTTGCGAGCCTTCTCGGGATCGAACCCCACGTCACGCACGACGATTTCGTCCCCGTTCCGGCTCACATCGTCGTACTTTCCGTCGAGCAGTTCGACCAGTCCGTCGATGACGGCCTCGAAGTCCGCCGTATCGAGAACCGCCGCACGCCCGGCGACCTGCGTTCCTCCCTCGTCGGTTTCGAACGCGACCGTCCGCGCCGCGACGAGTTCCGAGACGGCGTCCCTGTCGATTCCCGTAACGGCGTCGAGCAGTTTCCCGGGGAGCGAAACGATTTCGAACGGCTCCGTTGCGGGCATCTCACGCGCTTTCTCGCCGAACCGTAGCCCCGACTCCACCGACGACAGTTCCGACTCCAGTTCCTCGACGAGCGCGAGCGGAACGCCCGACACTTCCCGGACCCACGTCTCGCTCACCACGCGGTAGCCAAGGTCGGCGACGACCTCGGCGATGTCGTCCGTTTTCCCTTCGCAGACGGCGTACTCCGCACCGCTTCGCTCGAACACCTGTCGGATCGTTTTCGGATGTGCCTCCGGCAATCCCAACGTTTCGAGGTTCCAGTCGGACGCGATGTGTCCGACCGCCCAGTCCGTTTCCCTGAGTATTCGCTCGAATCGCGGGGCGTAGTGGCCCCCGCCGAAACCGACCAGTTGGCGCTCCCGGTGGGGGGCGACACCGCGCAGGTCGAGGATGGCGCGGGCGACGGCGCGGGCCGCATCGGGGTCGCCCCACTGTTCGTCGTCGCTTCCCAGTTCGACGAACATCGAGGGAACGCCGACTTCGCTCGGCCCGTGGTGGGTGCACTCCATTCCGACGTCGTACCCCTCGGGCGCGTGCTCGTCGAACGCTTCGAGCAGTCGTGCGTGGGCGTTCGGACAGGCCTCGGCCACCGTTCTGTCGGTTCCACCGAACTCCGCCGGGCCGAAGTTGCCCGTGAAGTGGCCCGTCAGCAGCGGGCCGGTGTCCCCCGAATGGCGCGAGGCGAACACGAGCATCTCAGGGTCCGAAAACGGTTCGGCGGCGTCCTCGATGTCGAGGTGGAGCGCGTCGAATTCCCGCAGTTCGAACCCGTCAGTTCGGTAGTAGGTGCCACCACCCTCGGCGTCGGGGCGGGATTCGTCTTCGTGCACGTTCCACTCAGTTTCGGAGAGCAGGAACTCGCCGATGTGTTCGGAGGCGTAATCGGCCCTGCTGACGACGACGGCAATCACGAACGACCCTCCGAACGCACGGCGAAAAAGTCCGTCGAACCCGGAAAGCGTTAAGCCCGGGGGGAAAGTGTGTTCGACCATGAAGATTCTCGCTCCAGTCGATGGCTCCGAATGTAGCATGCGCGCGCTCGACTTCGCCATCGAGTTCGCACGACGATACGATGCCGACCTGAGCGTCGTCCACTTCACGGACGTTCGCGGGGAGGATACCGACCGGTTGCAAACGCGGATCGACGAGAAACTGGCCGACTCCGGGGTCGAGAGCGACACGTCCGTGTCGGTGGACGTCCACCTCGCGAGCCTGAAGGTGTCGGACCGGATCGGAAAGGACATCATCGCCGTGGTCGAGGATGACGACTACGACCACGTCGTCATGGGCCACCACGGCACCGGACGCATCGGGGCGTTCCTCCTCGGAAGCGCCGCGAAGACCGTCCTCGAATCGTGTGACATTCCCGTGACGACCGTTCCCTGATGTCGTTATCTGTGGTTCTTTCGTCGGACGAATTCGGCCAAAAAATCACATCCGGCGCAGAGGGAACCACTTAATTAGAGCCATTTTGAAAATACCACCACGATGACCCCGCTATCCACAGTTTCGATGGCAATTCTACCACCAGTGTGGGAAAATTCCCTCCTGCTTCTCGCATCGTTTCTCCTACTCCTCCTCGGCGCGGAGGTGTTCACCAACGCGGTCGAGTGGCTCGGCCGCCGACTCGGCGTGAGCGAAAGCGCGACGGGGAGCATCCTCGCGGCCGTGGGTACCGCGCTCCCCGAGACGATGATCCCGATCATCGCCGTCTTCGGGAGTGGCGGCGGGACGAAGGCCGCCGAGGAAGTCGGCGTCGGTGCCATCCTCGGCGCGCCGTTCATGCTCGCCACCATCGCCATGTTCCTCGTCGGGGGCAGCGTTCTCTACTTCGGGACGCGCCGGACACACGGTCAGGAGATGCATTTCAACGAGAAGTCCACCCGCCGAGACCTCTCCTTTTTCCTCGTCGGCTACACGCTCGCGTTTCTCGCCGCGTTGATTCCGAACGACACGATTTCCCACGGCATCGGCGCGGTGCTCGTCCTCCTCTACCTGTTCTACCTCTACCGTTCGCTCAAGAGCGGCGAACTGGTCGAGGGAGAGGACTTGGAGGACCTGCATCTCGGATTGATGATCGAGGGAGTCATCGACCGTTTCCCCGGACGGAACACGGATAGAAATCACTCCGGCAACCCTCACTCGATCCTGGTCGCGGTGCAGACGCTCATCGCGCTCGGCCTCATCATCGGCGGCGCGCAGGTGTTCGTCTCCCAGACGCAGTGGGTCTCCGAGGAGGTGCTCGGCATTCCGACGGCCATCGTCGCGCTCCTCATCGCGCCGCTGGCGACCGAACTCCCCGAGAAGTTCAACAGCATCATCTGGATATCCCGCGACAAGGACACCCTCGCGCTCGGGAACATCTCCGGTGCGATGGCGTTCCAGGGGACGCTTCCCGTCACGTTCGGCATCCTCTTCACTTCGTGGGACCTCAGTCTTTCGTGGGGAACATCGGGATTCCTGAACGGACTCTCCGCGATCCTGGCGATCGTCAGCGGCGGCCTGCTGTACCTCCGGGCACGCCGAATCAACGGGAAGAAGATGACGGCGCGACCGTTCCTCGTCGGCGGGTTGTTCTACCTGCTGTTCATCGCCATCGTCGTCTACCACGTCGTGGTCCTCGACGTCGGCGGTATCGCAGGTCACTGACCAGTCTGGTCAGATGGAATAGCTTAATTGACCCCCATCGGAACTACAATCCATAATGTCTCTTCCAGTCACAGGCTATATGCCGCCGCTCGCGCTTTCGGAGTCGTGGACGAAAGGACTGTTACTGCTCGCGTCCTTCGGTCTTCTTCTACTGGGTGCGGAGGTGTTCACGAACGGCGTCGAATGGCTCGGCTATCGCCTCGGAATCTCCGAGAGCGCGACGGGGAGCATCCTCGCCGCGATGGGAACCGCGCTCCCTGAGACGACGATTCCAGTCATCGCGATTCTGAAGGGTGGAGAAGGGGCTTCCGACGTGGGGGTCGGTGCCATCCTCGGCGCGCCGTTCATGCTCGCCACCATCGCCATGTTCCTCGTCGGGGCCAGCGTCTACTACTTCGCCGACCGCCGCTCCAACGACACCGACCTTCAGTTCAACCAGGGGTCGACGAAGCGCGATTTGACGTTCTTCCTCATCGGCTACTCGCTGGCGTTCATCGCCGCGCTCATCCCCAAAAGCACCGAAATCGCCACGATTCCGATCCGCGACTTCATCGCCATCTTCCTCGTTCTGCTGTATCTCGGCTACCTCTATCTCTCTCTTCGGGCAGGCGAACTCGCGGACGACGACGACATGGACGACCTCCACGTCGGATTGGCCGTCGAAGGAATCCTCGAACGGTTCGGCAGCGGACCCGACAAGGACCACAGTTCCGATCCGCACTTCGTCCTCACGGCGCTTCAAACGCTCATCGCGCTCACCTTCATCGTGATCGGTGCTCGGTTGTTCGTCGATCAAGTGGAGTGGGTATCGAGTTCCATCGGAATCCCGTACGCCATCGTCGCGCTCATCATCGCACCCATCGCGACGGAACTTCCGGAAGCGTTCAACAGCGTCCTCTGGTTGGCACGTGACAAGGACACCCTCGCGCTCAACAACATCACCGGCGCGATGGCGTTTCAGGGGACCTTGCCCGTCACTCTCGGTATCCTGTTCACCCCGTGGAACCTGAACCTCACGTGGGGGACGCCGGGGTTCCTGAACGCGATTTCCGTGCTGTTCGCCATCGCCGCCGGATGCATCGTCCTCTTCCGTGCACGGCGCGTCGGCGAGGGAGACTTCAACCCGACGCCGTTCCTCGGAAGCGGCGCCTTCTACGTCGTCTTCCTCGCACTGGCGGTCTACTTCGTCATGCTCGGGGCGTAACCGTCCCCCGATTCGTACACCTCTTGTCCATTCGACCGTCCGATTAAGTCCCTCCCCTTCCTTTTGCCGCCATGAACGTTTACGGACTGCTCGGCAACCCGGTGGGTCACTCCCGTTCCCCGCCGATGCACGAGGCCGCGTACGACGAACTCGACATGGACGCCCGCTACGTCACCTTCGAACCGGACGCTATCGCCCCGGCAATCGAGGGCGCGAAGGCGCTCGGAATTCGCGGACTGAACGTCACGATCCCGTTCAAAGAGGACGTCCTCGCGCACGTCGACCCCGATTCGCTCGCCGGACGCATCGGCGCGGTGAACACCATCGATTTCTCAACATCCCCACCGACGGGTCACAACACGGACGCGGCGGGTGCGCGGCGAGCGTTCGAACGGCACGACGTTTCACTCGACGGGAAATCCGCGGTCCTCGTCGGTGCGGGTGGCGCGGCGCGAGCGGTCGCGTTCATGCTCGCCGACGAGGGTTCGACCGTCGCTATCGCCAATCGGACCGTAGCGCGCGCGACGTCGTTGGCCGATGCGGTGAACGGCGTCGGTGGCGAGGAAACCGCGACGGCACACGGGTTGGACGAACTCCCGGAACTCGTTGCGGACGCGGACGTGCTGGTCAACGCGACGAGCGTCGGGATGGACTCGGACGAGACGCCCGTTCCCGCCGACGCGCTCCACGCCGACCTCGCGGTAATGGACGCCGTGTACAGCCCGCTCGAAACGCGCCTGCTCCGCGAGGCGTCCGCGCGGGGGGCGACGACCATCGACGGCGCGTGGATGCTTCTGTTTCAAGGGGTCGTCGCATTTGAACTATGGACCGGTCGAGATGCACCGGTCGAGCGGATGGACGCCGCCCTGCGAAGACGGCTTTAAGTGAAGGGACTTTGTACAGTCCTGTAATGGGGCTTATCACACGGCTGAAATCGCTGCTCGGTCTTGGCGATGAGCGGTCGAAAACGCGCAACCGTGACAACGGTGTGACAATCGAGCGTGAACCGACCGAGACGAGAGCACAGCCCGACGTGGAATCAGAGAAAGCAGTGAAAATGTCCGAGGAGTCCCCCGCGGAAGACACGACCGTTTCGACCGAGGAGCCGGTCGATACGGGGGAACCGACCGACCATATCGAGGAGGCAGAGCCAGACACAGCCACTGAACCAGACACAACCGCTGAATCCGAGACGACTGCGGAACCAGACACGGCCGCGGAACCGGCGGAGGCGACCGGACCGTCCGCCGAAGCTGGGCAACCGGCACAGACCGAAGCAACCGAACCGGAACCGGAGCCCGACGCTGTTTCGGACGAGGAGGAAGTCGGTGAACCGGAAGCGGACGAAGAATCGGAAGCTGACGAAGAACCGGAAACGGTTGAAGAACCAGAACTTGACGAAACAGTCGAAGAAACGGCGGACGAATCGGAGTCCGAACCCGAACCCGAACCCGAGGAAGAGCCGGAGACCGTCGAACCCGAACCCGAACCCGAGGCCTAGTAATCGATGCCGAAAACACAACTCCAACGCGCTCGCGCCGGGGAGATAAC